>JBBRPZ010000005.1:0-227291 GCA_038227175.1 Pyrinomonadales bacterium
AGTGAGAGTACCGCTCGTGGCCTGATAGTCGTTATTCGCAACCGTCGCCGAGCCGTCGCGCGTCTCGAACTGCACTAAGGATGTAAAACCAACCGCTCCCTGCCTTGAGACCGTAAAGACATACGGCGTTGTCCCCGAATTACCCTCGTCGTGCGACACGTCATCGATATAAAAGATCGATGTCGTCGGCGTCGGCGTCGGAACCGGAGTAGAAGTTGGGGTTGGGGCCGGTGTGGGCGTCGGGGTTGGAGTAGGGGTCGGAGTTGGCGTCGGCGTCGGCGTCGGCGTCGGTGTTGGAGTCAGCGTCGGAGTTGGAGTCGGTGTCGGTGTTGGCGTTGGCGTTGGCGTCGGAGTAGACGTTGGCGTTGGTGTCGGCGTCGGCGTGGGCGTGGGCGTTGGTGTCGGGGTGGCCGTTTGAACTTCGAATGCTCCGAGGTCGGAGCCGTTGCCGCCGGAGGCGTTGGTGATCAACGGGTTGTCAAAGGGACGGGCGAGGCCGCGTTGGTCGTCGATGATGGGTAGACCGGTTGTTGGATTGGTGGCTGCGGCGCCTTTGTCTATCGCCGGGCTGCCGGTGAGAAGTGCCATAGTCATCGTCGGGCCGCCGTTATTGGCCAACGGTCCGAGCAGCGGATTGATCGGCGTTCCGGGCGTTCCGATCTGATCGGCGGTGCCGGGCGCGGGAGTAATAGTCGCTCCCGCGTTATTGCCGATCAGGTTATAGCCCTGCGAGGTTAGCGTGTTCCTGAAATCCGGGCCGAGCCCCGCGGTGTTCCCCGCAATTATCGTATTTTTGGAAGTGACCACAACGCCGCCGAAATTGTTGACGCCGCCGCCTTCGCCGATGCTGCCGGTACAGCCATTAATTTCGATTACCCCGGTCGCCATATTACCGGTAATTGTGCTGTTCGTTAGCGTCAATTGCCCTCCGGCGAGAACGCCGCCGCCGTAGCTGGGGAAGGTTCCCCCGCCAAGTTGCCCGTTAAAACAAGGCTGGTTAATGAGGGTGCCGCCGGTGGCCGAATTCCCTACAATGGTACTGTTAGTAACATTGACAGAAATAGAATTCGAATGAATACCGCCGCCAAGACTGCCGAATACGGTGAACGTATTGCCGCCATTTCTTGTGATCGTGCCGCCATTGGCCGAGTTACCGGAAAGTGTACTGCTGGAAATATTGACGATTCCCGATCCGGCGCTAATAGCTCCGCCGGCCGCACCGACGGGGATCCCAACGGCACCGTTGCCGGTTCCTGCAGCTGGCTGAGTGTCACCGACTGTGGTCGAGTTGCCGGAGAGAGTGCTGTTAACAAAATTGAGCGTTCCGCTGCCGTTTAAGATACCACCGCCCGAACTTCCACCGCCAAGGTCACTTGGATGACCGCCGCCGGTTGCGTTGCCCCCCCTGGCAACGTTATTGGAAATCGTGCTGTTTGTAACAGTCAAAGCACCGGTTCCTCGGTTATAGATGCCGCCGCCTTGGCCGATTCCTCCGTGTGCGCTACCGCCGCTGCCATCGCCGCCGATCGCGGAATTACCGGTAACGACAGCGTTGGTAAGGCTGAGCGAACCGGTGCTGTCACTAAGAATTCCACCGCCAAAGCCGTCGGTGCCCTGCGCGCCATCAACGCCGCGATGCCTGCCGTTCGTGATCGTCAGGCCGGAGATCGCGACGTTGAAATTGCCCGCCATGATATTAAACACTCGCGACAGGTTGTTCCCGCTCACTGAAACCGTGCCCGCACCTGGGCCGACAATATTAACGCTGTCGCTGACCGCGAGTTCCCCGCCCGTCAGCACAATCGTCCCCGTCACCCCCGCAGCAAAAGTAATAGTCTGAACCCCCACCGTCGTATTCGAGCAAATAACCGCATCCCGCAAACTCCCCGTCGTCGGCACATCGCCAATATTCATAACCACGAACCCACACGGCCCGGGAGTCGGAGTCGGAATTGGTGTTGGAGTCGGCGTCGGAGTTGGCGTGGGTGTTGGAGTTGGTGTCGGCGTTGGTGTCGGCGTCGGTGTTGGCGTCGGTGTTGGCGTCGGCGTTGCCCCTCCGACACATCCACCCAACCGAATCGAAATGCTGTTTGAGGGCCCATTTCCAGACCCACCCGCGAAATCCTGCTTGCCGTCGTTATTGAAATCTCCTATCGCCAAGGCACGAGCAAGATTACTAACGCTGACATCCGGCCCATTGGTAAATCCGCCCGTGCCGGTACCCAAGCGGGTCCACACGACAGCTACACCGATACCAGCCACCACATCCTGCTTGCCGTCGTTATTTAGATCGCCAACCGCCACACCTTGCGGTGTGGCCGAGGTCACGGGTGTACTTCCGCCGCTAAAGGCACCTAAACCATCGCCTAAACTAACACGCACATCGCTACCGTCTTTGGAAACCAAATCCTGCTTACCATCATTGTTGAAATCTGCTATGGTAATGACCTCCGAAGGAACTGAAGCCATACCAGAGCCGCTAAATCCGCCGGTACCATCACCCAAGCGAATTAACACTGTGTTTAAGCCATTTGTGCCAACCGCCAAATCCTGATTACCGTCGTTATTAAAATCTCCTATAACTATGCTCATCGCGCTTCCACTAATGCTGACATTAGCGGCGGAGCTAAAGCCGCCTAAGCCGTCTCCCAAGCGAATGGACACCGTGCCCGCGCTTCCATTAGTAATCGCAAGATCCTGCCTGCCATCGTTATTGAAATCTCCTACCGCTATACTGAAAGGATTGGAAACACTAACATTAGCGGCGGCGCTAAAACCGCCTGCGCCATTGCCTAAACGAATGTAAACGTTGGTGCCATCGGTGGTAGTGAAATCCTGGTTGCCGTCGTTATTGAAATCTCCGATGGCTAAACGATTATTAAAACTCGTCCCAACGCTAATATCAGGGACGTCGGTAAAGCCGCCAACGCCATTTCCCAAGCGAATGGATACCGTGTTGCCTTGATTTGCGGTGGCAACATCCTGATTGCCGTCGTTATTGAAATCGCCGATCACCGCGCTGATGCCAAAACCGGTGATGCCGACATCCGCAGCGTTAGTGAACTGAATTGCGCCGGGACACGCGGTGCCGTTGGTTACTGTTAATGTGAATGTTGTGCTCGACATAACGCCGAGGGCACTAAAAGCCTTCACCGTGACCGTGTAGATTCCCGCCGGGTACGCGTTGGTTATGCGAACTACGCCGGTTGTCGGGTTGGCGACGAACGTGCCTTTGAAATTAGCGTTGGTCGAAACATTGATACTCGTCGCACCCGTCGGAGCGGCACTCGGCGTAACCGTTGTATCGGCTCCCAATATCACTATAGAGTTCGGATAATTGCCGAGCGTCGGACTCGGACTCGGAGTCGGGGTCGGAGTAGGGGTTGGCGTAGGAGTCGGTGTTGGCGTCGGAGTAGATGCGATGCCGCTAGAGATTTTTGCAATAAATGTATCGAAATTCCCGCCACTGCTTGCTTGGAAAGGATTCATCGTCGGAAAATTCGTGGAGAGCGTGTCGCCTACAATGTAGGCACTTCCGACAGGATCGACGGCGACTCCGTAGCAGAACTCGTCGCCGCTTCCACCCAAATATGTCGAGTAAACGAGAGATTGGCCATCTGCACTTAATTTGGTCAAAAACGGATCGAAAACACCTGACAGCCCGGCCTGTATAGGATTTTGTGTTGGGAAATTAGTCGAGTTTGTATCGCCGCTAATATATATATTGTTGGACGAGTCTAAGGCTAAATGTGCCAGGTTATCACTTCCATTTCCGCCAAGATAAGTTGAGAAAATGAGCGACTGGCCGTTGGCACTTAATTTCGTTACGAACGCATCCTGCGAACCGGCAGAATTTGCCTGTTGTGGAACCTGAGTCGGGAAATTTATTGATGACGTTGCCCCGGTAAGCACCAGATTTCCGGATGAATCAAGAGCGATAGCGTAGCCTGCATCGGAGCCCGTGCCGCCGAGATATGTAGAATAGGCAAGTGTTTGACCATTCGGGCTCAGTTTCGCGACATAAGCATCTTGTACTCCCGATAATGCTCCCTGGAATGGGCTCTGCGTCGGAAAAGTTTGAGATCGGGTTCTTCCCGTGACGTATGCATTTCCAGACGAATCAATTGCTATCCCGTTACCTTCATTATCGCCTTGGTTACTGCTCCCGCCACTCGGCATTGCACCAAGATAGGTGGAGTAGATCAGCGATGCGGCTCCAGACGCAGTCGTGTTGACCTTTGAAATGAAAGCATCCTGGTTTCCAACCAGAGTCGATTGAAACGGCGTCTGAATCGGAAAATTGCCGGAAGCGGTAGTTCCGACAATGTAGGCGTTCCCAGTTGAGTCAACAGCGACTCCAGCAGCTCCCTCGTTGTCATTTCCACCAAGATAGCTCGAATACAGCAACGTCTGCCCATTTGAATTCAGTTTTGAAATGAACGCATCGTTGAAGCCAGAATTACCGCCACCTGGACTTGACTGAAAGGCATTTTGGAGTGGGAAATTCGTTGAACGAGTGCGTCCAACTGCATAAATATTTCCGCTTGAGTCGAGCTTGATGCCCGTGATGGCTTCTTCCCTGTCGCCGCCAAAATATGTCGAAAATATGAGCGATTGACCATCCGCACTAAATTTAGTGATGAACGCATCGTCACCCCCAAGAAATGTATTTTGAAATGGGCTTTGCTGCGGAAAATTGGCCGAAACCGTCTCCCCGGCGACGTAGGCATTGCCCGTCGAGTCAACCGTGATCGCATATCCAAAATCGTCACCGCTGCCGCCCAGATAGGTGGAATAAACGAGCGTCGGATCGATAACCAGCGGCAGGGTCGGATTGTAGTCTTCGACTTCGAATCCGATGTTATTTTCGCGCCGGATATATCTGCCCGTTACCTCTTGCCGGTCGCCGCCAACATTCTGATAAACGACAGGCTTGTGTTGGCGCATTATTCCCATCGATGTGTGGAGCAGCAGATCGCCGCTTTCCCGCTCGATCTCAACTCGCTTTGCACCCGCGAACTTCAATTTTATTTGCTTGTAATCGGTATTCGGACTTACTATAAAATCATATTCAAGCTGTTGCTGATTACCGTAATATGCCATGTCGATCCCCGCATACACATTTTTGTATTGGATACGAGAAAACGTCGGAATGTCTGTTCTCCATTTCGACGGATCGTTGCCGATGAGGTAATTGACCTTTCCAGGCTGCGGATCCATTGATTCAGACGCGGCACTGGTATCAGCCCCCACGATAGACATTTTGAGATCGGCGGATCTACCGCTTATAGAGGATTTTTCGGTCGAAGTCAGGATCGGCTCTGTTTGCCTGCGACGGAGCGGGGTTGCTTTGTGGGACTGCACGAAGATCGCTTCACTTGGTTTGAGGAAGAGTGAATATCCTGCACCGCTCGCTGTAAAATTCACTGAAGAGTCTGTTTGACCTTTATTTGAAACAAAACTCAGAGGCAACTTACTAAAATCCGCGTGTAAACTGTTTTCTGCTAGCGGTAATGTCTCTGCTAACGGTAATGCCGTAGAATTATTCTGGATCGTCGCCGTCGGCAACCATGCAGACAGGCTGACAATTGCAAAAAGTGCAAAAACCGGCAGTAAATACAACAATCTGCGGCCATTTCGTTTCGTTAATCCTGACTTCAAAGTGGTTTTCATCGTAGCTCTCCTCGAAAAAAAAATCTGCTATTCGACCTACAAGGCGTAAAAACTTTGCGAAAAGGGTCAAAAAAATAAAAAAAATACAAAATATTTTCGAATGGTCGTATAATTCATTAAATTACGGTCATTTCGTTGTCCTTATGCCCGATTCCATTGATGTCACAATTTTGCTTAACCGTATAGGGGCGGGTGATGCGGCGGCGCCTGAGGAGTTGCTGCCGCTGGTGTATGCCGAGTTGCGTAAATTAGCGGCGGGCTATATGGAAAACGAACGTGACGGACATACGCTGCAGGCGACGGCCCTTGTGCATGAGGCGTATATCAGGCTGGTCGATTGGGAAAATGTGTCCTGGCAAAACCGGGCCCATTTTTTCTCGGTCGCGGCAAGCGTTATGCGGAAAATACTGGTTGATCACGCCCGCAGAAAAAAAGCGCAAAAACGAGCGTCCGGCCTGTTTCTGACTATCGACGAGGCTGTCAGTTTTTCCCGAGAGCGTGAGATCGATATTGTCCGGCTTGACGATTCGCTCGAAGTTCTGGCCAAACTGGACGCCATCCAGGAACGGATAGTCGAGCTAAGATTTTTCGGCGGGCTGACCATCGACGAAACGGCCCATGCTCTGGGCATTTCCGCTTCGACCGTGAAACGTGAATGGACCGTCGCCAAAGCATGGCTCTTCCGAGAGATTAACCGCGAATAACCTGGCAAAAGCAATAAGTAAACAGGCAAAAGGCAAAAGTGAAGAATCTTGATGGTTCTTAACCGGATGAATGAAACCGACTGGCAAAACGTAAAAAATATTTTCCTCGCCGCACTCGAAAAAGATGCGTCGGAACGGGTCGCGTATCTCGACAGCGTTTGCAACGGCGACGGTACGACGCGGATCGAGGTCGAGTCGCTGCTTGCGTCGCACTCGAAGGTCGATGATTTTATCGAGACTCCGGCGTTTCAGACGAACGAGGTTTTTGAAAGAAATAACGGGCGGATCGACCAACGGTTCGGGGCCTACACCATTGAGCGCGAGATCGGCCACGGCGGCATGGGTGCGGTATTTTTGGCCCGCCGTAACGACGGCGAGTTCGATCAGATGGTCGCCCTTAAGATCGTCCGTCAATCAATCGCCGAGAGTCATGTTATAGAGCGTTTTAAGACCGAACGCCAGATACTCGCATCTCTCAACCATCCAAATATTTCACGTCTGCTCGATGGCGGCGTCTCAGCGACGGGCGAGCCGTTTCTCGCGATGGAGCACATCGAGGGTGAGCCGATTACGGAATTCGCGTCGCGTCAAAAACTATCGGTGGACGATAAGTTGAGGCTGTTTGTAAAGGTTTGCTCAGCGGTTGCATACGCCCACCGCAATCTCGTCGTTCATCGCGATATCAAGCCGAGCAACATACTCGTGACCGCCGACGGCGAACCAAAACTGCTCGATTTCGGGCTTGCAAAGCTGACTGACGAAAGCCTGCAAAACGACCCGTCTCAGACGCAAACAGCGTTTCGCGCCCTGACGCCGGCCTACGCCAGCCCTGAGCAGCTCAAAGGCGAGCCGATCACAACGTCGTCAGACGTCTATAGCCTCGGCATCGTTCTTTTCGAGCTGCTGACTGGTGATCGGCCATTTCATTTCGAGGGCCGGACGCTCGACGAGATCATTCGCACAATCACCGCATCGCAACCTGCTCTGCCAAGCCGGACCGCTGCTTCAGCCTCGCAATTAAAGGGCGACCTCGACAACATTATCTTGACCGCACTTCGCAATGAACCTGAGCGGCGATACCGTTCGGTCGAACTGTTTGCCGATGACATTGAACGGCATCTCAAAGGCTTGCCCGTCTCGGCCCGGTCAAACACGTTCCGATACCGCTCAGGCAAGTTCGTTAAACGCCACAAGGTCGCTGTTTTAGCGGCGAGCCTAATCCTCCTGAGTTTGATCGGCGGAATTGTTGCCAGCATTTGGCAAGCGCGGCGTGCAGAGCGTGAAAAACTAAAAGCCGAAGTTGTCAACACATTTCTGCAAAATCTATTGGGGTCCTCAAACCCAGTCCTCGATCTTTCGCGCAAAAACGGACACGATACTACCGTCAAAGAGCTTCTCGATCAGGCGTCCGCCAAGCTCGAAACCGAAGAGCTGTCTAACCAACCGGAGGTCAAGGCGGAACTGCAGACGATCATCGGTAACAGCTATTTGCAGCAGGGCCAGTATGAAGCCGCAGCGAAAAATCTCGAATCCGCACTCGCTCTGAAAACCAGTATTTACGGCGAAAACAGTCTGGAAACCTTAAAAACAATGGTCGCAGTTGCGGATCTCTGGTTGGTGAGAGGAAATAACACCGAAGCCAACAAATTTTACCGTCAGAGCATAGAGATTTTTCGCACAGAACAAAGAAAAGGCAATATACACGCCGATTATTTGTTCGACGCGCTGGATAATTTCGCTGTTTTGACACGGGCGAGGGGCGACTCTAAAGAAGCTGAAGTACTTTTGCGCGAAGCTTTGGCGTTGGCACCGCAAATGTCGCCCGAGGAAAAAAACGACCTCAGCATTGCCGAGTCGGTTTTAGCCCTAATACTTGTGGATCAAGGTAAACTGTACGAAGCGGAAACAATAGTTCGCAAAAAAGTTGATGAAGATAGGGCACAAGCGAATAATGAATCACCCTCACTTGCCGCAAGTTTGAATTTGCTAGGCGGTATTTTGTCTGAAAAGGGAGAATATGAAACTGCTGAAACTAATCTAACTGAAGCCGAAACTATTTATCGCAAGCTTTACAGTCAAAACTTCCTCCCCATAGGCGACAGTCTTCGCGTTCAGGCTTTGAATCTTTATTTTCAAAATAGATTGCCCGAGGCAACCGCCAAAATTAACGAAACTCTGGAAATTTATCGGAAAGGAACCAGTACGCAATACATAAATTATCCGACGGCGATAATGATCCGAGGTTTAATCTTGAATAAACAAGGCAACAGTGTCGAGGCCGAACCGATTTTGCGTGAAGCCGTGCGGATACGCACAGAAAATCTGCCGAAAGAACATTTTCTCAGAGCATTGGCTCTGGGCGCTCTCGGCGAGTGCCTTGTGACCCTAAAACGTTTCGCCGAGGCCGAGCCGCTCCTGACCGAAAGCTACAATAATCTGCGAACCTCACAGGGCGAAGAAAATCCGCGTACATTGCTTGCCAAGAGCCGATTGGACAAACTCTACGAAGCGAAAAGTAAGAGTGACGGCTTGAGCCGTTAAATCTGCGTGAACGCCCACACTTCGGTTGCTGCGCCGGGGCTTAATGCCTAAACGCGCGTGACGCCCACCGCTACCTATCTCATTCGAGTCCGACAAAATCCGGGACGGTAAGATTACCATTGACTTGAATAGTTTGTGTGCCAAAGCGGAAAAGCCTCGACGATATCCTTACAGTGTAGGTTTGTCCTACAGCGACATTATCAAAGGAGAAAAATCCGAAAGAACTGGTCGTCGCGAATTGTGTGACGTTGCTCGAATTAGTAATGGACACGGTTGCATTTCGCAGGCCGCGGCCGTCGGACGTTAATACGCGGCCTGAAACAGCGACAGGTGCTATTACAGAAAATGCAACTTGCACGGTCTGAGGCGAATTCACTGAGCCTGCTGATGTGATCGTGACATTGCCTGTGTACTGGCCAACCGCCAGGCCCGTAGGATTGGCGGTGATCGAGAGATTCGACGGCGCCGAACCGCTGGTGGAACCCAGTCGGATCCAAGGCTGGTCAGCCGCCGCTGACCATGTCAGGGCTCCATCACCGCTATTACGGATCGCAATTGTTTGCGGAGCACTCTGAGCCGTGCCAGAGCTGGCGTTTAATACTAGGCCTCCAGGACCAATTGACAATGTGGCTGCGAACGCGGGTCGAGTGCGAAAGATTCTAATGGATATGGAGGTTGTACCTACCCGAGCGGTACTGTCGCTCGCTGATAGAGTGATCGTGTGTGTGCCTTCCGCCAACGTCGAAGCATTAATGGCAAGCGAACTGCCTGTGCCCAAGGGGCCATTGAGATTAGAACTCCAGCTCAAGCTTGAGCTATCCAAGATCCCATCTTCAATATCAATAGCCATACCGTTCAGAATGACCGTCTGGTCGCCGACGTAGAGGTGATTGTTGTCCGGCGTCGAGATGAATGCCTGAGGAGCGTGTGCAGGCACAGTGAACACAGCGTCCGATTGATCCTGTGTCGTGTTGAACCCGTCGCTGGCCGTTACGCGGAATAATGCCTGATTGCTCCCGGGTAGGTTAGTCAGATCAACCGGAAAACTTGTCGACTTCCAGTTAACTGCTAATGCTTTCCACGTGGTTCCATTATCCTTGCTGTATTCCAGAAGGTATGTAAGCGAATCCCCATCCTCATCACTGGCCGTCCAGGTGAAAGTTGTACTTGCACCATTTAGTGTTTCACCACCGTTTGGAGAGGTTACTCTTACAACCGGTGAATTCGCCGATGCCTGGCGCGAGGCAAGTACCTGGCCATTCCGCAACAGGACTATCCGCTTGGTGGCCGTGTCCCATGGCAACTGGAGAGAGATGTTGCCGGCTTGGTTTTGGGCGGCTGCGATTTGATCCTCGGCAGGGTCTTCGCCGCCGACAGAGCCTGCAACCGGATTAAAGCTATAAGTCGCGAGCTGTACTCCTTGAGCGTTTTCGAACCGAATCGCGTAAAAGCCCGGAGAGGGCAGAGTCACAGAGCCGGCGTTGTTTGAAACATACACCGAACCTATCGAGCCCCCAGTTCCGTCAAGCAATACAGAACCATCTATGAGCACAGTCTGGGCGGCAGACACTACATTTACGTTCTCGGTCAATTCATTCAGAGCAGTGTTTATTTTGAATTTGTTGTAAAGCTGAATGTAATTCGCCCTTGAGACCCATCGTGGCCTGCCATAGCTCATGAAGTCCGCTGTTTCAGCCACGTAGATCTGCGTCGGGCTCGAATCATTTATGTCAAATCCATAGGCCGTATTTGGATCATATTGATCCTTAGTCAGACCCAGAGTGCCATCGCCTTCAAGCTTGGTACAAGGGATGTCGGTAGGAGGAACAGCGCCGTCGCCACAACCTTCTGTTCCATTAAAGTTAGTGTGCTTAAAGCCCATAACGTGGCCTATCTCGTGAATACGCGGCATAGTGTCCCCGGTAACCGCAAAAACGGCTGCAGCATTGCCCGGCAGATCGCCTTCACCGTTGATATTGGTCCCGCAATTAGGGCCTGATTTATCTGCAAGAAGCCCCAGATATAATTGCTTGCAAGTCCCGGTTTGGCATTCGGTATTCCGCATGTCGTTGAGTTCTTTGCGCAAATTTTGGAAATTCGTATCCAAAGCAGGCGTATCTAGACACGGATTCAATGTAGTCGTCGCCGTACCTGCGTCACCACTATCAATTCGATTTATCGGGTAGCGTCCAAGAAATTCGTTGGTTGCTCGACTAATGTCGGCAAGATTTGGGGTGTGAGCAACGTCGGCGGCATCTTTGTATGTCATCGTGATGAATTTCATGCTCAGGGGATTGACCGCGTTGAACGTGACGGTCGTCGCACAGTTTGGAGTGCCGTCCGGCTCTTCGCAGACAAATGAGGCGTCAGTGCTTTCAATCCTAAATTGCAGGTTTCCCGCTTTGATCCAGTCGGGCGGTAGTTCAAAATAAAAACTATCTAACAGATAAGAGCGCGAAGCGATCGTTGTAACTGTAACTGTTCGACCAGGATTACTGGGAATCAAGCGACCGTTGGTAACGCCATTTGAGTTAGTTCCCACCAGCGACGCGGACATGACAGCACCAACCACGTCGGGCGAAGTGGCTCTCACATAAGCCCGGACGAATGTACGTTTGTCGGCAACCAAGGGGACACTGTTCTTAAGATCCTGGACTGCCTGCGTGACTTCGAGACCCAGCAACTTGACGTCTGCAACCACGTTGTAGGTGATCGGGGCGCTTTTTTTGATAACGGTGCTGCTGAGAGGATCAATGAAATAGGCCTGCATTGTTAACGTCGTTGAAAGAAGCTCGCCCGCAGCATTCTTGCGCAGTTGAATGGGGCTGCAGGTGGGATTCGGACAATCGGTTTGAACGCCGGGAATAACAAAGTCTTCATTCGGCAGCGGAGATGGAGCAGGATTTGGCCGCGCTTTTTGCTCAACCACTGATGACCCGATCAGGAAACCATCCTGATCAAAGACGCGCAGGGCCAGAAGCGCGTTGGGTTTTGATGCCAAAAGGTAAGTCACGTTGGCTTTCAGTCCCGTCGTCTTCAGATTCAATCCCGATACGTCGGAGTTTGCCGGTGGCGCGATGCGGTCGAGGGTCAGGGTGTCGGTCGAATCTGTAACAGTTCCGCCGCAATTCGAGAAGGGCGAAGTGCCGTAATCTGTCGTGGTCGCGTTGTTCGCTGTCGCGGTCACGTTCTGTCCGGCGGGCACATTGAAGGTGGCCGCGCCGTTCGCATCAGTCGTCACGGTCACATCGCTGGGAATGTAGGTTTTGCCCTGCGTGTCGGCTCCGCAGGTCGGGTTGGAGAAAAATTCGATGGTGTGCAGGGTGTTGCGCGCCGCGCCGCTGAGGGTGCCGCGCGTGACTCCGGCCGTCGTGGCCAGTACCGGAGCTTTGGCAAAGGAGAGGATGCCGCCACCAGCGGAACCCGCCGGTCCATTGCTGAAAATGGAATTTTGGCGCACCGAATTGCCGCCACTGAACATGTTTACACCATGTGGGTTATTAAAAGCGATTATATTGGCGGCACCGCTTTCCGCGCCGCCCACGCGGTTGTTGTCGCCGCTGAGCGTCACGCCATCGCCTGTGTTGCCGAGATTAGCGGTGCCGTTCACGTCAGTCCCGATGAAATTGCCCAGCGCCAGATTGTTTGTGCCGAAGAGCCCTACGCCACCCTGCTTACTGCCCGAGACGAGATTGCGCGCTCCAGTCACCGTCCCGCCCAGTGTGCTGTCAAACACCAGGAACTGCACACCGATGGAATTGCCCAGCGCTCTGGTCCCGTCTTTGTCCGTGCCGATATAATTGCCTTGCACCAGCACGGCGGTAATGTTGACTGCCTGGATGCCGAGGCCCCAGCCGGAAATCACGTTGCGCGCCGCCGGTGTCGTCCCGCCGACCGTCAAACCTGTCACGGCAATTCCGTTGGTATTGCCCACGCCGGCCCCGTTTCCACCCGTTGTGACAAAGGCCGCCGTACCCGCCGCGTTCGTGCCGATCAGATTGCCTTGAATCAACATTCCCGACTCGCCTTTAAAGAAAACTTTGCCCATAACGTTCCCAGCGCCAGGGTCAGTGCCTCCAACCATCAGGTTCGGGTTGGCATTGGCGTTAGTAAAAGCCGCGCTAACGCTAGTGTCGCCTCCCAGAGCGGTCGTACCTGCGGCGTCTGTGCCAATATAATTGCCCTGCACTTTGGTGTTAGGCGATTTTGTGACAAGGCCGACACCAACCGTCTGAGCCACCAGGACGTTGCGCGCCGCCGCCGTCGTGCCGCCAATTATGTTGCCCGGCGAAGTGTCGTTGAGAATGCCTGGCAGAAAAGAATTCGATCCGAAAGCCGTGGCCGTTCCAGCCACATTGGTACCGATGTAGCAGCCTTCGACGCGGTTGCTGCCCTTGGTGGTCATGTTGATGGCGGCCGCCGCGGTGTTCAAGAGGCGATTCAGTACGAGCCGCTGAACCACGCTGTTGCCTCCTGTCAACGTCAGCCCGGGACCGCTGATCTCAGTGCGATTTGTGCCGCCGTCTATCGTCACCGCATCCGTGATATTGGGCAGGGTGGAGGTAAGCGTAATAGACGGGACCGAGAAGGTGATGAGGTCGGCACCGGCGCTCGCGTTCGTTTCCTGAATCGCCGCCCGCAGTGTGCATTGGCCGTTATTAGCCACTGTCTCACATCGGCCATTGCCAGGCAGGATATCGCTTTGATCGCCGGTGTTGTTGACTGTGAACGTGGCTGTCGGCGCGGTCATTGCCGCAGCCAGGGGCGACTCGCCGCCGCGTTTGAGCAAAACCAAATCGCTCAGCGCATCCAGATTCAACCGCATCGGCAGCACGGCGACCGGTTCGCCCTCGACGGCCAGCGCAACCGGAGCACGCGATTCTGCTGCTGACTGCCCATCTTCCCGCCACATGCTGCTGGTCACGATTTGCAACTGATGCTGGTCTTGATTAAGCACCACCAGGTCATCGTAGCCGCTGACCGAGATGCGCGCTCGGACGAGCAAAGGCGCTGTGGGTTGATCGTTGGCAACGGCGGCGCCCGCCGCTTCGCTATGGTTACGTGTCGCCACTTCGCCAATGCGCGTGCCCCACTGTTTGCTTTGGGCATCTTGTCCCAGCACCTGCACCACGCCGTCCGTCGAGAGCACGGCAATTTCCGTGCGCGGGTCGCCGCTGAAATCGCCCACGGCCAACGACACGATGTGAAAGGGCAGCGTGTGCTCTTCAATGGTGGCGGGTTTGACTTCGGCCTGCCGCTCCTGCCCGACGGACAGACAGCGATCCCGCCCGTGGACAATCAATAATTCGTGACCCGCCGCAACGGCCAAATCCATTTCGTACTGCTCGTCAAGTTGCCCCAGTGCCAGCGCAGTCACTTCCGCCGGCAGAGCAATCGCTTCCGGCTCGTGTTTGAGCGCTCCCTCCGCCCCCTCAAAGATCAATGCCTGCGCTCCCTGTTCACCACTGATCCCAACGACTATATCGTCAAGACCATCGGCGCGATTCATCTCGCCGACCGTCATCGCCGTCACTTTGCCTGGCAACTCGATTGTCTGCGCGTCACCCAAACCGCCATGTCCGTCACCAGCCAGCCAATAGAGTCTCTGGCTGCCCAGAGCGGCGACAACGACATCCCGATGCCCGTCGGCGTTGAAGTCTCCCGTTCCGATCAGATCGGGTCGCTCCGGCAATTCAAAAACTCGGGCCGGAGAAAGAAAAGGAGCGTCGGTAAACTCACCGCGCGCTTTTCGCTCATTGGCTTCCGGCGTGTCCGCATAAATTGCATCCACATTGCCGCGATGAATGACCAGCAGATTTGCATCGTCGCTCGCATATCCGCTAACAAGATCAGGCACACCGTCTTCGTCAACGTCACCCGCGGCGAGTGCCAAAGGCCGTGCCGAACGATTCTCCAATTCTCTTTTAGCTTCCGCGCCGACATAAACGGTCGCCATCTCACGCCCGTCGCCCAAGCCAAGCTGCGATTTGCCCTGTCCATTTGCACGCAAGCTAATGGGAGCGCCATCCGGCATGGATGCCTGATTCGCCGCATATATCGCCCGCTCTTCGCTCGCAAACGTGCGGTTGTCTATCAATGTAATGGACCCGCTCAAAGCGAGACCCACTATAAAAAGCGTGCCGACGACGATGGTGACGATGTATATCTTTTTCATTGCTATTTTCTCGCTAATTCAAACCTCGCCAATGCGAAACCGCAGCCCAAGGGAAAATCCGGTCCGTTGATGAACCGCTCGGATATCCAAGTACGGTTCCTCCACGTTTTGCCGAATCGTTCTGCTAATCAAAGAATCGCACCGCGAGATTTTGTAGTAAATGAGTGAAAACTGATTTATGCTGTGACTCTATCTTTTCGAGACAAGAATGTAACGATAAAAAAACGAAATAATTGTGAAATTTGATTCACTCCGAAATGCAATTGTCGAAGTGAAAAGTTTATCGTTTTGGGGATGTTGCGGTTGATCTGACACGAGGGCGTTTGGTAAACCCAGACGCCCAGAATTCCAAAGCCGCTCTGGAACTCTTGCTCACCGCGATTAGCAGGTAGCAGATTGCAGATTGCAAAGGCGGATTTCGCTTTTGCAACAACCCGGTTTACTGCGGCATCAGTTGCCTCTACTCTAATTATCCTTCATTATCAGTGGACAGCATTGGAAAGTTCGGGATAGAGCTTCGCAACCTCGGCTTGAGCAACATCTTCTGAGATGCCGCGTTCCATTAGGCGGCGCACCACCTTCCCGGCAATTTCTGTCACCTTGCTGGTATCGGCTGCGGCGACGGTTTTCATGGGCTTACCCAACCCACGATTGAGCTTTGAGTCCAACGCCCGATGATCCGGTGGAACGCTCGTGAAGTAGTAATAGCTGCTATCGACAGTGCATGGCAGTCCGTCGC
This sequence comes from Pyrinomonadales bacterium, assembly GCA_038227175.1. GTDB lineage: Bacteria > Acidobacteriota > Blastocatellia > Pyrinomonadales > Pyrinomonadaceae > OLB17. The sequence continues at coordinate 15,833 of JBBRPZ010000005.1, forward strand.
TGTAGTTCAGCACTGCAATAATCTCGTCCGCGTCGGTCACACGAGTGTGTACGCGCTTGACCTTGCCGTTTTCGTCCTTCTCTTCATCAACCCGAATAGTTATCATCGAGCCGAGGGCAAGCTGGGACTGTGCGAGGAATATCTTATCGGCAATGGACATGATGCGCTGATTAACTGCTTCCGCAATCGACCTCTTTTCGACTGTTTTCGCATCGGGAACGCCTCTCTTACGTCCCGATCCCGGCCTTTTTCCGCCTGCTCCCTTCTGTGCCATAGCGTTAAAAATTTGATTTTAATTCAAATAAATCAAAACAGGATTACGGTATTTCTTCGTAACAATCGTCGTTTTTTATATCACGCGGAATCTTAACTCGTTCATCATTCGCCCAATAACCGATCCAGTGTGCGTCATCCGAATCTAGAGTTCGGCGGCCTGCTCCTACTGCAAACTCAGCGTGATTTCCCGTACCTGAATAGAGCGAACCAGTTCTGCTTCGTCAATGCCGCTACCCTCGGCGAACCAAGTGATCCATTCGCGTTTTTCTTCGGGTCTTGCGTCCGGGTAATCGTCGAGCCACTTTTGATAACAGCGAATAACCTTGGAGATGTCAGTTTCGTTGGTATCGTCCTTTTGGTAAGCTCCGGCGAGTTTCGCAAACTTGTCGATGCATGCATCTGTCGTATTGATCGCGTCGAGGGCGAATTTCCGGGGATCGACGGTCTTGACAACAACGTGACCCGCAATGGCAATTCCTGCCAGCTTAAACAACAAGTTCTCCAGCGTGTCCTTACGCTTGGCCATCTCGCCATTATGATCAACGCTGAGCGGATCGCTATATACAACGTCGATCTCTTGGGATTTAGGGCTTAAGTCAATAACACTCCCAAAAGTAAGGCTGTGTCTCGCGGCCTCACGCAAGTCTTTTGCAAAAGCTAACTGCTCCTCGAATTCGCGGTAGACATCAATTGCCCCCTGAATTCGTTTCTGCTTGACCAGAGCCTGAATTTCGAGTCTCAAATGATTGGTAGTGTGCCGGGAGATGCCTCCTAGAGAAAGTCCGAAGCGTTCCACTAAGTTCCGAAAAGGAGTTTCCTGCGCTATTGCAGAATCGATCTGCTTTTTATCAGGATGCGAGCAAATCGTGCAGGGAGCGCCGGTGCTTTTCTTGCTTGTGTGCCGAGTATCCATGTAATAATTTTATCATGCTTTTTCGCCGACATTACAATCATTTTCGCTCCGGACAGGTAAGCGAATTGTTGGTTCAGCTCCAACGATTCCATGCCAATATCTCTCTCCAATGGCGGGCGGAATAGTTTTGCTGTGACGGCCTGTACGTGCGCTGAAATAAAAGTCTTTGCCATCCGGAACGAGGATTTACCCTCTCCAGTGATCCTCGCAAAATAGTAATAAATCAGGTATTTCAGGAATATCCGAAATTTTGTAGGAACTACAATTGGCGGACACTAAAAATTGGCCTGCTTAATACCACTGGTTGGGTAGGTTTTGCGTAGGATTTCCTTTCCATTTACTACCCATAATTGCATAAATTTTCCATTTAAAGATTTGCGTCTTTCACTCATTTGTCCGATAATACTTAAGTTTTCACGATGTGGGGATGTAGCTCAGTTTGGCAGAGCGCTGCGTTCGCAATGCAGAGGTCAGGAGTTCGACCCTCCTCATCTCCACCAGTATCATCGAAGGCTTTCGCTTGGCGAGGGCCTTTTTTGTTTGTCCAAAACGAGTATCACGAGCGTTGAAATAAAGGCAAGGCCCGCGACTATCGTGACGCCGTAGAATGCATTGGTGTAATCGCCGCCGGCCTGATCGGCGAGATATCCGGTTAGGCGGCCTCCGATGGCTGCCCCGACGACCTCTATGAGTGTGATCGCACCGAGAATCTTGCCGATCTCGCGTTTTCCGAAGAAATCGGCAGAGAGCCGTTGCAGCAATACCCAGGTCCCCCCGTACCCCAGAGCGAACGGCAGCAGAAAGAGCAACGCATTTCGCGCCGTAAGATCGAGCAGAACTAACGACGCTAGAAACATCAGAAACGCGAAGAATGTCATCACCCGTACCGCTCGAAATTTATCGCTCAAAAAACCGGCGAGAAACTTGCCGCCAACGCTGATCGCAAACAACGCCGATTGGCCAAACGCGGCCGATTCGGCTGAAATGCCGATCTTCGGCGTTTGCACGTACAAAATAAATTGCTGGAGCGTAACAAAGATAGGGTAAAAAACGAGCGCCGCACAGACGGCAAAAGCCCAAAACAGCGGTGTTCTAACCGCCTGACCGAAAGTCATCCCGTCGGCAGCGGCAGAAGCGGCGTGATCTGTTTGGTCGCGTGCAGTTTCCGGGTTTTCCCTAACGAGAAACATGATCGCGGGCAGCAGCACGAGCCAGACCAGCAAGCTGAGAGCGAACATCGAGTCTCGCCAACCGTAATTTGCGATCATCGGCCCGGCAATTAGCGAGACGGCCGACCCGCCGAGACTCGTTCCTGTCAGCACTATGCCCAGAGCCATGCCGCGACCCACGTTGAACCAATTTGAGACGAGCACGACATTCGGTGCGACTCCGACAAAGCCTAATGAAGCACCCATCAAAAAACGTGCGAGGTAAACAATTTCGGCGGTATTCGCCTGCGAATGGAGGACAAACCCGCCGCCCAGCATCACACACCCGACGAGCATTAGCACCTTAAGCCGGATCCGCGTCAGCAGCCAGCCGCCGAGCAGCGAAAAAACGCCCGACATCAAAAAAACAATATTGGCACCATTGGCGATAAAGGTCTCAGCGTGGGCCTGATCGACCGCTCCGATCAGCACAAATTCCTCGCGGATCGATTTATAAAATGGCGGAAATCCGCCGATCGAGAGGCCGTTACTGACGACGAGTGCGAGCGTCGCGACGCCTACGATCACCCAGCCGTAGGGGTTTCTACTTTCGCTCATTTTTGTTGTGGTTTGAATGTTGCTTTGCTTTGGCGGGAGTTCGACGAGCGTTACTTAATGTTACGCATAGCAGCCAGATCTCATTAAGATCTTGCAGCCGCCGTTCAATAGCTTTTGGGGACATATCAACTTTCATCGTCGGATTCCTCCAATTTACGAATATCGACGATATCCTGATCGCGTCCCGCCGTGGTTTTCATCTTTATCAACCCGCGGCGCGAGACAACCCACGCGGAACCGGTTGCCCAGTCTAAATGCTCGCGGTCGTCCCACACGTCCTGAATCTTGTCAGTAACAAGTATGAAATCGACCGTAATAAGCGATCTCGTTTCCTTATTTATTTTTGACAATCGCCGAAGCTGAAATGATCCTCCGTCAAACGCGAGCGGTAAGCCTTCGATGTCGTAGCCAAGCTTTCTTCCAACTGAAAAGGCAGCGTCAAGATCCCCTTGCCGGATAAGGAAGTCCAGATCCTTCGTGGCCCTGACATAACCGTGGACGGCCATCGCCAAGCCGCCGCAGGTCGCGTATTCGATGCCTGCTGCTTCGAGCTGTTTTACAAATTCAGTGTATTCAGCGAGGATGTCCATCGATAATAATTGTAGCGCGATGACAGCAGTTTTTTGCGTTTCGTTGCTTATGGGTCTACTTATCGATGCCCTGCCTGGTTAATACCCTCCCCACCGGATAAACCCCGACTTTCTGATTTAGAAAATATGGCGAGCGTTCGTAAAAGAAATTCAGGCGTGCACGCGGGTTGCGGGCGAAGGCGGGGTCGAGCAGTCGGCGGTTGAACTCATCCTGCAGGGCCGGGTCTTTGGCCAGCATTTCGCGGGCGAGTTTTTCGACGACGTAACCCTCACCGCCCTCTTTTTGCTCAAAGACCGAGTTGAAAAATCCCCAGTAGACAAACGAATCCGGACCAGCGGGTTCGAATAGGTGTATGGCCACGGCTGCGGCCTCCTGGGCCATCGGCACGATCACGGAACCAGCGGCGTATGTGCGTTTTTCCTTGACGAGTACCGGCTTGCAGAACATCGTGATGCGGTCTTCGAACGGAGTAGTCGCCCATTTCGGCTCGGTCAATTGGTAGCTTTCGACCTCGATCTCGGTCGTTTTTTTCAGGGTGTCAAATTTGATCCCGTGAAATTTAAGCACGGCGATCACGTCCGTGTATTGCGGCGGGACGATGTAATAAAGCGGTGGTGCGGCTGATTTGTCGACCTTTCCTTCGTCAAAATGCGGGATCGTGATGTTTAACGGGGCGGTGCCGTAGACGATGCGTTTGGCTCCGCTGATCGTGCTGTCCTCCATTTTGTATTCCACGCCTTTGAACGCGAGCGGCTTCGATTTGTTGGTCGTGCTGATGGCGAGAGGGAATTGGCGTTTTTCATCATATGTTTTGCCGTTTTCGACTGTTTGCGTGTCCGCAGTAATATTCGCTACGAAAAGGCTCGCTTTTTCCTTGCCCACTTCCTCGATAGTGTATCGAAGCACATCATAAGTGCCGCGAACACGCGATTTGTACGGTTTATAGACGTGAGTTTCGATCAACAGCCCGACCCGGTTGCGGAGGGGCGTATAGCCCGTCGCGTACTTTGGCGTTGCGATAAAGGTCGCGATGCCGCCCGTGACTTCGCGGCCGGCAAATTCCACGTAATGCGTCAACAGATTGCCTTCCTTCTCGACCCTTGGCACGACGTTGCCGTCAAAGTGCTCGTCCATCCAGTTCTTGATCGACGGCGGCGACTCCTGAAAATGGGCATATTCGTAGGTCACGTTGTACTGAAAATCGGCGCCGTCCGTAACGTGGCAATCGATAAAAAGATCGGGCTTCCATTCGTTCCAGAGCTTTAGCCATGCCCGCGTTTCGGGTGCGTCGGCCTTCATATAGTCGCGATTGAGATTAAGGTTTGACGCGTTCGCCCGGAAACCCATTTCGTCGGGGCCGTTTTGGTTGATCCGCATGAACGGATTCGAATTCTCATGTCCGTCCACGTTATAGATAACCTGGAAAACGATTACGACATCTTTTAACAGGTCGAGCCGTGTTTTTGTGATCGCGATATCGCGAAACAGAGCGAGCCCCGCATCCTTGCCATCGATCTCGCCCGCGTGAATGCCGGCCTGGACCAGGACAACGGCTTTGCCTTGAGCGCGAGCCAACGCAGGCGTAAACGCCCCGCTCGTCGCTGCGATCAGCAGCGGCATATCACGCCCCTCGCCGCTCTTGCCGTACGATCTGTAGACGATCAGCGGTGAAGCCAAATCGAGTTTTTTGCAATAAGCGACCGTCTCGTCATAGCTTGGAGTTTTGTGATAATCCGTTTTCTCGGCCAATGTTTGCCAATCTGCCGGGACTTTTAGCGACTCGCTTTGCGAAAATATGTTCATAAAGGTAATTAGAACCAAGATGAATATTGGGGCAATATATTTTTTTCTGGGCATATGAGATCTATCTTTTGTAGTTTCGGACATGATCGGGGACCTTGATACCGTCACGCAATCTCGTATCGTCTATGGGCGTTCCGGGTTGTATCTTTAAGGGCAAAACTCCCGCCCAGACGTCCATTGCGTAATCCTCGTCGTCGTCGACCGGATCGCCCGTGCGAATCTTGGCTGAGGCTTCGGTGATCGGGAGGCGGAGAACGGTCGTTGCCTTTAACTCAAGCGGCGTCGGCCAACGCACCTCTGACCAGCGTCCGCGAATTATGTGTTCGGTAAATGCTTCGAGTGCGGCGTTCTTAGCATCGTAGCCCTCGACCAACTCGGCCCGACCGAGTATCACGACCGAGCGGTAATTGACCGAATGGTGAAACGCCGACCTCGCCAGCACAAGCCCGTCAACCAGCGTCACCGTCACGCAAACATCTATCCCTGCCGCAAGATTTCGCATCATCCGGCTAGCCGACGAACCATGGATCATCAGGTCGTCGCCGATCCGGGCAAATCCGGTCGGTATGACAAATGGCTGACCATCAACGACAAATCCGACGTGGCAGAAAAAAGCCTCGTCAAGGATGTCATTGATAATGTTGCGGTCAAAACTGCCGCGTTTTGGCAGGCGTTTGAGGGTCGTTTTATCGGTTGGGTTTAGATTTTCACTCATTTCAATCTAGCTACTGTTTTTAAGGCGAATACTTGATCTGTTTACCTGACGTTGCTCTCATTCGACGTTCTTTTCCCAAAACGATTCAAGTTCAACCCCGAGCCCGTCGGCTAGCCGGTTTACAAATGCGAAGTATCCCGTGATTTGATTGACGTCAAGAATCTCGCCGTCGGCAAAACCAGCGTGCTGCAAAAGTTCAACATCATTTTTTATCATGTTCCACGGTTCCAATGTTAATTTCACTACGTATTCGAGCATCTCACGATCCTTTGTGGAAAGCGGTGCCTGACGAAAATCCGACGCAAGCTGCTCGACCAGTAAATTGTCTTTTGTAAGCCGTCGGAGACCCTCCGCGTGATGTTTCACTCAGTAAAAGCAATGATTAGCGGCAGACGCAACCACGGCAATCATCTCGCGTTGGATTCGCGTCAACCCTGATTTTCCGCGCATCAAGGTTATATAAAGATCGAAATGAGCACGCAGCGACCCTGGGTTGAGACTGTGAATCTTCAGAATATTATCCACACCGCCCCACGGCTCGGTCATTTTGTCATACAGCTGTTTTAATTCGCCGTCGGCTTTGTTTTCATCGGTGACCATGATCCACGCCATAATAGTTTCCTGTTTAAAAATTACATTTGCCGCCAACAAAAGTTATTTGGCATTCATCCAATTATCTCCGATGCCTACCTCGACGATGATCGGTACGTCCAACGTCGCGGCGGCTTCCATTTCACGTTTTATAAGCGTGGAGGCTTTCTCAATCTCGGCCTCGGGGGCCTCGAATAAAAGTTCATCATGCACCTGCATGATCATTTTGGTTTCGAGCTTTTCTTTTTTCAGGGCGTTTGCCACTCGGATCATCGCAATTTTGACGATGTCGCTGGCGGTGCCCTGGATGGGCATGTTGATCGCTTCGCGTTCGGCGCGTGAGCGGACCGAAAAATTGCGGTCGTTGATCGACGGGAAATACCGCCGCCGGCCAAAGAGCGAGGTTACGTAACCCTTTTCGCGGGCCTCGATCGGTGTCCGGTCCATATATTCGCGGATGCCTTTGTAGGTCGCGAAATAGTCATCGATCACCTTGCGGGCCTCGGCGCGCGAGATGCCGACGCGCTGCGACAGGCCAAATGCCTCGACCGCGTAGGCGATGCCGAAATTTACTATCTTTGCCAGACGCCGCTTTTCCTTGAGGTCTTTTTCGTCCGTCGCGCCGAAAACGAGCCTTGCGGTCTGGGCGTGAATGTCCTCGTTATTCTTAAACGCCGCGAGCATATTCGCGTCTTGTGTTATGTGAGCAAGAATTCGCAGTTCGAGCTGCGAGTAGTCGGCTGAAATGAGTTTATTGCCTTTTTCGGGGATGAATGCCCGGCGGATCTCCTGACCTAGCTTGGTGCGGACGGGAATGTTCTGTAGATTCGGCTCGGTCGAGCTGAGGCGCCCCGTAGCCGCGATTGTCTGATTGAGGCAGCCGTGGACGCGGCCGTCGTCGCGGATCATGCGGGGCAGCGCGTCGGCGTAGGTTGCCTTGAGCTTGTCCATTTCGCGGTAGTCGATGATGAATTGGGCGATCTCGTAGGTCAGGGCAAGCTCGACAAGCACGTCGTGGCTGGTTGATATCTGGCCGGTCGCGGTTTTTTTGCCGGTCTCAATATTTAGCTCGCCAAAAATCTCGCCGACTTGCTTTGGCGAGCCGATGTTAAATTCGCGTCCGGCTATATCGAAAATCTTTTTGCTCAGCTTAGCCAACTCCTCACTGATATCAGCCGAGAATTTGTTGAGGTTTTCGCCATCGACCTTCATACCGGCGAGTTCGATGTCGGTCAAAACATCGATAACGGGCATTTCGATATCCGCGTACATCTTTTCCAGATCACCCTGGCGGATCTTGGCCCTTAAAACAGGAGTTACGCGAGCCGTAAAGTCGGCATTTTCCATCGCTCGAAACACGGCCTCATCAAATCCATCCGGGACACTGTGGGCGGCATCAATGTCCAGGTAAACCTGAGCCAGGAAATCCGGCGGGTAATTGGTCCGTCCCGGATCGAGGAGATAGGCGGCGATCATCGTATCGTCTTTGACTGACTGAGGCCGAATGCCAAGCTTGAGCAATGCTCCGGTATTTCGCTTGGCGTCATGAGCGGTTTTGTCGAGAAAACGGTTGGTCAGTAAGTCGCTCAACGGTTTAATGGCAGCATCGCGGCCCTCGGCAAAATTTTCGATGTCGATATAAAACGATTCGCCGTTGCCGAGACCGATGGCTAGACCATGCGGAGCGAGCTTTTCATAGCAGCTCGATTTTTCGTTCGAATTGGCGTCGTTTACCTGAAAGCTCCACTGTTCGACCTCGAATAATCGTCGAACAAGTATATCAAGCTCCGCTTTGTCGTTGATCACCGAATATTTTGTCTTGACCTCTTGTACGCCGCCGGTATGAGTAGGCAGATTATCGAAAAGGCCGCCACCGCCGGTCGGCTGCGAACTTTCCACCGTTCCTAAGTCATCGCCAAACTCCTTGATCAACGACTTGAATTCCAACTCCCGGAACAGTTCGTATGCCTTTTTCCGGTCAGGGGCACCGTGTGCTAAATCTTTGAGGTTAAGCGTAACCGGAACCTTGCAGTGTATCGTCGCAAGTTCTAGAGACTGCTTGATGATGGCTTGATTGTTCAGGAGGCTTTCCCGCTGGGTCTTATGCTTTATCTCGGCAGCGTGTTCCATTGCTGCTTCGGCGGAACCCCATTCCTGCACCAGTTTCAAGGCACCGACTGCGCCGATCCCCGGAGCACCGGGAATGTTATCGACGGCATCACCCATCAGACCGAGCAGATCAATGATCTTGTCAGGGCCCACGCCAAATTTCTTCTTGACCCAGGCCTCGTCACACCATTCGATGGGCGGGACCGGCACCTTGCGCTTTAGATTCGTCGAGTTGCTGCGCATGGCGATTATGTAGGGATCGCTTACCAGTTGGCACAAGTCTTTGTCGTTTGAGACGATTACCGCCTGCATCTCTTTGGCGGCGATCTCTTTTGCAAGTGTTCCGATGACATCGTCGGCCTCAAAGCCGTCGGCTTTTAGGATCGGGATGCAGAAAGCTTCGCAAACCCGCTCGATGTAGGGTATTTGCGACGAGAGATCGTCGGGCATCGCTTGACGATTCGCTTTATAGTCAACGTATGAATCATGCCTAAACGTCGGAACGTCCGTATCCCAGACGGCCGCGATATACTCAGGTTTCTCGTCCTTGAGCAGCTTGCGAAGCATGTTTGTAAAGACAAACACCGCCTGCGTAACCTGGCCTTTGCTGTTGCGCAACGGTTCCTGCTTCATGCCCATCGGGGCAAAGAACGCACGATAAATATGCGACATCGTGTCGATCAAAAATACTCTTTTCATCGTGGTTTTACCTTAATATAAGGCGTGTTGAGACACAAGTTCGGCGTCCGCTGATAATGAAGAAGACCCGACTCCATGAAATTTCAACGCAAAGACGCCAAGGCGCAAAGACGCAAAAGAATGCAAATTTATGGTCAAATGCGTGTCCGGGATTTTCCTTAGCGGCTTTGCGACTTTGCGTCTCTGCGTTGAAAGTCTGTATGGTTTGACAACAATTGGGCTGTCCGATATTCTTATCGTTCGCTTGCGAGCAGGCGAAGAGCAGTGTGTCCGGTTCGTCTAGGGGTTAGGACACCGCCCTTTCACGGCGGCAACACGGGTTCAAATCCCGTACCGGATACCATCTTTTGCAGACATTTTTGCATCTTATATTGTTATACGAATTCGCTCGCACCGAGCGAATTTTTTATTTTGAGAATGATATGTTGAAAAAGGCAATTTATCTTTTAGTCATAGGAGTGGTTTTTGCGCTGAGCGGTTTTGCCCAGTCCGCGGCGACCGGCACTGACGTCGTCATCGTATTGCCGTTTGAAAACACCTCCGGGAAGGGTGAATTTAATTGGGTCGGAGAGAGCTTCGCCGATTCCCTTTCATATCTGCTGAAGGTTCCCAACCTGAACGTCATCACCAACGAAGAGCGAAAGCTGATCCAGCAAAGACTCCGCATACCGTTGACGACGCTGCCCAGCCTCGCCACGTCACTGAAACTTGCCCGCGAAAGCAACGCTACTTTACTAATAGCGGGTCGATACACTATCGTCCCGGCCGGTACGGACACAGCCGCGACCATTAATGTTACGGCCAAGATCATTCGTGTCAGCGAAGGCCGCTTTATGAGCGAGGTCATCGACGGCAAACAGATAACGCGTGATATCAACCTCAACGACGCCCTCGGCAATCTGCAGACCATTCAGGGCCAAATCGCATATCAGATACTCTATCAACGAGACAAATCGCTCCCGTTCTCGCAAAACCAATTGATCGAGGCGGCCAACAAGGTTCCGGCGCGTGCGTTTGAGGCCTATATTAAGGGACTACTGACGCCCACCGTCGAATCGCGGGAAAATTATTTTAAGAATGCCTCGCGGCTTTACACCGAGGCGACGCCGGACGGCGTTTACTCTGAAGCAGAACTTGAGCTTGGACACGTTTATTTAAGCCAACGAAAAGGAAATGACGCCATCAATTCCTTAGAACGCGTTATCAGCGCCAACCAAAAGTGCCGCGATAAAGCCAGGGCTGATAAAAAGCCGGCGCAGTGCGGCGACGAAAACTACGCCGAAGCCTCATTCTATCTGGGCCTTATATTCTTACAGCAGGGAAATTTCGAGTCCGCGATGGCAACGCTGCGGCCGCTGACCGACGATCTTAAGCTTACGACCGTCTACAATGCCTTGGGTGCAATATCGATTCAGGCATCGAGGGCGGAAAAGAAAAATCCGGCGAAAGCCGCAGCCCAATTGACCGATGGCGTCGATCTGTTAAAAAAGGCTGCCGAATCCTCACCCGACGATGTGAATGTAAGGTTTAACTATGCGACCGCTCTATTTTTGATCGGAAACATGAATGAGGCCGCCGACCGCTTTCGAGCGTCGATCGTCGCGAATCCGCGCGATGGTGAGGCTTACTACTTGCTGGCAAAGGTCCTCGATACGTTAAAGGATCCTACCGCCAAGGATATCGATAATCAGGCTAAGCGTTTTTTGACCGACAATAATCGATACGCAAAACTCGAGACCGAATGGCAGAAGACGCATACTGTTCCGGAGATCAGTCTGCGTGTCCAGCAGCCGGCACGTAAGGACTTTGTCGCGGTCATCATGAGCCGCAGGCCGATCCCAAGCGGCCAGTCGCAGCCAAACGAGACCGATGCACTATTGGCTCAGGCCCGTACGCTTATTAAGAACGGCAACGACGACGAAGCGACCGCAACCCTCCGCCGTGTGCTCGTGGGCGAGCCCATGAGTGCGGAGAGCTATCTTTTACTCGGCAAAATAAACCTTCGCCGCGGCGATATCGATCAGGCGATCAATCAGTTTAAGACATCCATCTTCTGGGATAACCGGCTGATCGATGCCCATGTAAATTTGGGAAAGATATATGTCGAAAAAGGCGACTGCCTGCAGGCCAAAAACTACGCCGCGTCCGCGATCGAGATCGACGCCGAAAATCAAGACGCCATCGCGTTACAAAGACTGTCAGAGAGATGCTCGAAATAGTGCGCGAAACTGGTTTAGAGTTTCTGAATTTGGGTTCGTAGTTGTAAATCGAACGTATTTCCACAATTATTAAACCAATAAAAGCCTAGTAAAATGGGCTTTTTCCTTTTTCTCCTACCAGAAACCAGAAACTGAAAACTCGAAACTCATTCTGTGGCACGCTACGTGCTATATAGAGCAGTGGCTAGCTTGATGCAGTTTTGGTCAAGACCCCGCCGCCATCACCACTCCGAGCGCGGTTTGCCGCTGTGCTCGTACACCTTCCGAGCGTTCCTACAGTTGTCCTTACCTAATGAGTCCGGCCAAAAGCCGGACTTTCCTCTTTTAAACCGCTATTTACCCGCGTTTCGGGCGTTTTGAACGTGTTCGTTCAATTTGCTTGGTTTAATCGGGAGCAGAACGATGTGTTAGTTCATTTTGATCGATTGACCGACCGGCCTGACTGAAAATGACGGATTCTGTCAGTTTTTGATGACAAAATTTGTACATGCTACGAAAAATGTCTGCACCGTTTTGGCACATTAGATCATTATGACCAGATAGTGACGGAAGAGCGGGGTAAAGTTTTCTGTTAGAATGACGATAATGAAAGTGCCCCGCCCCGGCCGGATAGTTCCGTCGCCGCTAAATGCCTTCCTTGCTCTCGTCTCGGCGGTGATGCTGACCGTTGCCTTTCCAAACTTCGAATTCTGGTATCTCGCGTGGTTCGCCCTCGCGCCGTTGCTGTGGGCAGTCGAGCGTGAAAAGACCTCGACCACAAAGTCGTTTGTCGTCGGTTGGCTCTTTGGAACCATTTTCTTTTTCGGCACGTGCTGGTGGCTGACGTTTGCCCCGATCACGTATGCCGGGTTTCCGTGGCCGCTGGCATATTTTCTGATGCTGGTCGTGGCGGTCATCGTCGGGCTGTTTCCGGCGATATTTGCCGGGGTACTGTCTATATTGTTGCGGCGGCTTGGGAGTATCGCGATCCTGGCGGCTCCGGTTTTGTGGGTATTTACCGAGTTCCTGCGTTATTGGCTGACGGGGAATAATTGGAATGCGATCGCCTATTCGCAGGCTTTTCATGGGGATGCGGTGCATTTTGCGTCGATCGGAGGAGTCTATCTGGTCGGCTTTCTGATCGTGCTGTTCAACGCATTCCTTTTTTGGAGCAATCTGAGACTGATCACCAGCGGGCAGCAGTACACGCTCTATGCTGCGATCGCGACGTTTTGGATCGCGTTTGCTGCCTTGATCACGTTTGTCGGAGATACAGGTGTTGTCCCGGGTTCCGATAGTAAAAACGGGTTCTCATCCGTCGTCGCTATCCAACCGAACGTCCCGATGTCGGGGCTTAATTCCGTCAAATGGGGCCAACTGCGGCAGCATCAGATTGACCTGGCAGAAACCGAAATAAAAAAGCTGCGAACAACGAACAACCAGCCAATTCTGGTCATCCTGCCCGAATCTCCGATGAATTTCATGTACGAGGACGACCGGGAATTTCAGAAGTTTATCAATGATTTTGCCCGTCGAAATAATGTTAGCGTGCTCTTCAATTCCGCCGAGCCGGACAAAACGAACGGCAAATATTTTAACGCTGCCGTGATAGTCGGGCCCGCGGGTGCCGAGATTGCCGAATATGATAAAATTTATCTTCTGCCGTTTGGCGAGGCCGTTCCGCCTTTGTTAGAAGGCATTTTGCCCGGGTTTGTCGGCAATTTTTCGTACGGTCGAAAGTACGACCTGCTGCCGCTGGGCGACGCAAAGGCTGGCGTGATGATCTGCTTCGAATCGCATTTTGGCGAGCTCTCGCGTCATTACGCGGCAAATGGAGCGGACGTGATCATTGAAATGACCAACGACGGCTACCTCGGTCCGACGCCGGTGTTGCGGCAGCATCTCGCGAACGCCGTTTTCCGAGCGGTAGAGACGAATAGACCATTACTTCGCGTTACAAATGTCGGAATTTCAGCCTATATTAATGAAAAAGGCGAGATATTAGCCCCAACTTCCGCGTATCAGGAAGACACACGAACGTGGTCTGTATCAAAAAGCGACGGTTCGCAGACTTTTTACGTGAAATACGGCGATTGGTTCGCATGGTTGTGTTCGGTGGTGACAATAGGATTGTTGATATTTGGCTTTGCGCGGAAAAGGTCAGTACCGCCTGCGGTAGCGGGCGGTTGAAGTATCGTTGGACACATCATCATTTATAATTAATGGGATCCTAAGTTAAACCACCCGCTACCGCAGGTGGTACTGACAAATCCGCATTACCGATAAACATGGAACTCACAGACCTACAAACAAAATTCGAAGATATCAAAGAAAAAGTTACCCAACTTGGGAGGTTTCTTTGACGCACCCGCAAAGCAGGCTGAATTAGCAAAGTCAGAACAAATGATCTCGGAGCCCGGTTTTTGGGATGACCAGGAAAAGGCGCAGAAGATTGTCCAGCGGCGGAGCTTGCTTGAAAAGGCTTTGGCGCGGCAGACGGCTTTTGAGACTGGGGTTTCCGATGCCGAGGTTTTGTTCGAATTTGCGGCGGAAGATCCGGATTCGGCGATCGAACTAAACAAACTCATAAATCGATTAGAAAAAGACGTAGATCTTGCCCAAACCGAGAGCCTGCTGTCGGGCGAGACGGACGCTAATAACGCGATCTGCTCGATCCAGGCAGGGGCGGGCGGGACCGATGCTCAGGATTTTGCACAGATGCTGTTGCGGATGTATCTTCGTTGGTGCGAAAAGAAAGGGTTTAAGGCCGAGATACTCGACGAGCAGTCGGGCAGTGAGGCGGGGCTGAAATCGGCCACGTTTCGCGTTGAAGGTGATTACGCTTATGGTTTGCTCTCGACCGAGGCGGGCGTGCATCGGTTGGTGCGTATTTCTCCATTCAATTCGGGCGGCAGCCGCGAGACATCGTTCGCGTCGATGTTTGTCAGCCCTGAGATCGACGAGACCATCGAGGTCAATATCGAGGACAAAGACCTGCGGATCGACACATACAGGTCGTCCGGAGCTGGCGGTCAGCATGTCAACGTAACCGATTCAGCTGTAAGAATTACTTATCTTCCAACCGGAACTGTGGTAACTTGTCAGAATCAGCGTTCGCAGATTCAGAATCGTGCCGTCGCGATGCAGGTTTTGCGGTCAAAGCTGTACGAACTCGAACTCGAAAAACGCCGTGCCGGAGCCGCCGAGCTCGAAGCGACAAAACAGGACATCTCGTTCGGTTCGCAGATACGCAACTACGTACTGCACCCGTACCGCCTCGTCAAAGACACGCGGACGAAGCACGAAACATCAGACGTGGATGCGGTGCTGGATGGGGATATTGATGAGTTTATTAAGGACTTTTTGATATATAAAAAAGGAGTTGGTCAGTAGCCCGCACGTAAGTAAGGGCAACGCTGCGGGTATGCGAGTTTACAGAGACTGAGAAACATAGGTGGGACATGTCTGCTCTCATATCGCCTGTAGACACGGAGATTGATTGATCCTGAAATGGCCCTTACTTACGTGCGGGCTACTGACACGCAGGCTACGGCCACTAGTAGAGTATGCATCGTGACTAACCATGTTCATTTAGTTGTGAGCAATAGTGGCAAGGTCGAACGGATGATGGATAGTTTTAAGGCGTATTCGACTAAGGCATTGCGGACGGCGGGTCTGATTGGTAGGGACACGAAGCCGTGGTCGCGGTATGGCAGCACGCGGTATCTCTGGTCAGAAAGGCATATTGAAACTGCGGTGGAATATGTTGTAAGTGGGCAGGGGGGGCTGCCGTCGTTTGATTAGGCGAATGTTTGGGGCGGCGCGTATTCACGTGCGTGGTGCCGGTTAGTAGTATCTTATGGTGGATGGCCCTTACTTACGTGCGGGCTACAGACACGAACGGCTACTGACACTTGACACATATCGATGAAAATCTGCCCGACATGCAATGAGGTCTATAAGGACGACGACATTAATTTTTGTCTCGCCGACGGGACTACTTTGCTTAAGAAGAGGGCGGGCAAGGCGGCGAAGCATTCGTTATGGAACGATGTCCTGGCGCTGATCGTCGGTGCGGTGGCGGTGCTTGTGCTGTTGTGTCTGATGACGAGCAGTCCGAACGATAGATCGTTTGTCTCGACCGGTATTGGGTCGCCGACGCATAACTGGATTGGGCCGGTCGGGGCGAATATCGCGGCGGTTTTGATCAGCGGATTTGGGTGGACGGCGTATCTTTTTCCGGTATTGATAGGGCTGATCGGGGTGCGTGTATTTCAGGCCAATACGCTGATCCCGAGCGCTCTGCGGGTGGCGGGATTTGTTTTTTTTGCGATCTCGCTTGCGGGGCTTGCGTCGCTTTTCGGCGGGTATGAGGGCGGGGCGATAGTTGGCGAGGCTGCGGCACAGGGGACGGCACATTTTATTGGGAAGATCGGTGCCGGAATACTGCTTTTCGCGGTATTTTCCTGCTCGGTCCTTCTGATAACCAATTTTACGCTTGGCGGATTTTTGAGCCATTTTGATGTTGCGTGGGAAAATTTGCGGATCCGCATCGACGAATGGCGTGACAACCGCAACTCTGGCCGCTCCGACGAGATCAACGCCGCTAAGATGCGGGCGGAGAAACGCCGTGAGAAACGAGAGATCACCGAATCGCTCCCGCCGACGATATCGGTCGGCGATATGGAACGCATGGCCGCCGCTGCCGCCGTTGGACGATCTGAGCCGCTTTTTGACGAAGAGCCCTCGCTCCCGACGATCGAAGCTAGCGATAATCCTTACGAAACGATCAAGGTAGATGAGATCAAAGAGCCTGTCGAAAAACCGAAACCCGAGGAAAAGCCGCCCGCGATTATTGAAGAGCCGACATTCGACGATGACGACTCGGGTGATGAGCCGCCGCGTGTCAGCACGCAAAATTATGACAGCTATGTGCTGCCTGATTCGTCGATGCTGACCAAGCCTGACGCGGCGATGAAACCTAACGAAGCCGATCTGCGCTCTATCGCGAGGTTGCTTGAACAAAAGACTGCTGAGTTTAACGTGCCTGGCAAGGTCGTGCATATCGCTCCGGGGCCGGTCGTGACGACGTTTGAATTCAAGCCGGCGGCGGGCGTCAAATATTCGCGTGTGACGGGTCTCGTCGACGATCTTTGTCTCGCGCTCAAGGCTCCGTCGATACGCATCGACCGCATTCCGGGCAAGGCCTTTGTCGGGATCGAGGTGCCTAATCAGAAACGCGAGGTGATCCAGCTTCGCGAGGTGATCGAGTCACCGAAATTTAAGGGCCCGACGTCCTTGCTGACGCTCGCGTTGGGCAAGACGATCGACGGCGTTAATTACGTTGCCGATCTTGCGAAAATGCCGCATTTGCTGATTGCGGGTGCGACCGGCGCGGGTAAATCGGTCGGCGTCAACACGCTCGTGATGTCGATCCTCTTTAAGGCCAAGCCCGACGAAGTAAAGTTCATAATGGTCGACCCCAAGCGGCTCGAACTCGGGCTCTACGCCGATATTCCGCATCTCTCGGCACCGATCATCACCGACCCGAAACGTGCCGCGACCTCGCTCAAGTGGGCGGTCACCGAGATGGAACGTCGTTACAAAGACCTCGCGGGTTATGGTGTCCGCAATATCGACGGATATAACGTAAAGGCGAAACAGCTAAATAAGGATGAGCAGTGGGATGAAACCGGTCAGGAGCATCGCATTTTGCCTTACATCGTAATCATCATCGACGAGTTGGCCGATCTAATGATGGTCTCTGGCAAGGACGTTGAGGAATCGATAACGCGGCTCGCCCAGATGGCGCGTGCGGTGGGCATTCATCTGGTACTGGCGACGCAGCGGCCGTCAGTCGATGTTATTACCGGACTTATCAAGGCAAATTTTCCGTCGCGGATCTCGTTCCGCGTTTCATCAAAAGTCGACAGCCGCACGATTATTGATGGCAACGGGGCTGAGGCTTTGCTGGGTAACGGCGATATGCTGTTTTTGCCGCCCGGCAATTCGCAGGTGCTGCGTGTACACGGAGCGTTTGTCAACGAAGCCGAGATCGGCAAGGTTGTTGATCACATTAAGGCACAGGGCCGCCCCGAATACGACACAACGATCACAAAAACCGAAGAGGAACTCGACGACAGCGGCGATCTGCCCGGCCGCCGCGATCCGCTGTTTATTGACGCCCTTCGCTGTGTCGTTCAGGCCAAACGCGGTTCCACATCGCTGCTGCAACGCCACCTGCGCATCGGCTACGGCCGTGCCGCCGCGATCCTTGACGCCATGGTCCGCGAAGGCTATATCGGCGAAATGGACGGCTCGTCCCGCGCCCGCCCGGTGTTGCCAAAGGCGTATGAGGACCTAGCGGACATAGAAGATGGTGCGTTGGGAGATGAGTAGTAAATCAGTAGGCAGTAGGCGGTCAGTACCAACTGCGGTAGCGGGTGGTTTTAGTTAGCGGATGAAAG
This sequence comes from Pyrinomonadales bacterium, assembly GCA_038227175.1. GTDB lineage: Bacteria > Acidobacteriota > Blastocatellia > Pyrinomonadales > Pyrinomonadaceae > OLB17. Next base: position 33,961 of record JBBRPZ010000005.1, read on the forward strand.
TCACATTTACCAGAACCGGAGAACGCCGCTACCGTGTCGCCGTCGAAGGTGCGGGCGTGATCGCTTCGTACATGGAGCCAGCAGCGGGTTATGACGAACGGCTGCCGCATGACCTGGCGCATTTTGTCGTTGAGAACGATCTCGGGATAATGGGCTGCATTTACGGGCCGCTTTCTAATGGCGGCGCCGGGTGGGCGCCGGTCGGCGTGGTGAAAAAACGAAAGACCGCAAAAAGCGGCAATCCGAAGAAAAACCTCGATCAAAAAGAAGCCGAGATGGCCGAACGCGTCATCGACATCGCCTGTCACGCGTGGACTGGGCGGAAATACACCGGAGCCCCGGTCAAAGGCGTAACCGTCGAAGACATCGCCCGCATTTGCCGCAAATTCGATGCGGTGAGTGCCGATTGGTCTCACCTGAAAGTCGGCGAATCGATGACACTTGATTGGACCGCAAAACCCGGCAATACTAAACGCCGCTAATCTTATTGTCGTACCGATAGAATGCTGCCGAAATGGTGTGCGGTAGCATGCAGAAGCCCGCCGTGAGCAAGGCCGTAAGCGAGACGTTGTGTGTTACGCCCCTTGCTTACGGCCGGGCTTCCGCATTATCATAGCCGGAAATGCTCATCAGGCTTGCCGTCTTTCTCATAGGAATTGCAGCGATTGCGTCGTGTTCATCTCGTGTTGCTTACGAGCCGCCGCACGAATATTTTATCGCTGCCACCGCCGTCAACATCAACACCGCGTCCGCCGACCAGTTCGAAAAACTGCCGCACATCGGCCGCAAAACCGCCGAGGCTATCGTCGCTTTTCGCGCAGAAAACGGTCCGTTTCGCCGCCCTGAAAATCTCCTGCTGATCCGTGGCATCAGCGAGAAACGCTTTGCCGAGATACGCCAATATCTGCGAACCGAATAATATCCCCGATGCGCGAAGCCAACAGCAAAACCTTTAGCCGTTACCCGATGTTGTGGATTGCTGTGTGTTTTGCGGTCGGTGTTTTGACCGCAAATGTTGCGGTCATCGATCTGCGAATATCGGTGGTTGTATGCCTTATGGCCGCATTTTCGGCGTTTATCTTTCGAAAGACAGCGATTGCGACTGGGTTGGTCGGGGTTGCTTTTGTCGCAGCCGGGGCCTTGTCGTTGCAGGCCGATGTGACGAGCGTTCGCTCCGACCGGCTCAAGATATTATACGACTCCGGCACGATCAAGTCGGGATCGCCTGTCGAGGTCGAGGGCGTTTTGCTCGGCCGGCCGGAGCCGTCGATCGATGGTGAATTTCTGACGCTGCGCTCCGAGACTCTGCGATATAAAGGCAGTGATCTAAAAGTGTCCGGAAATGTGCGGCTTTTTGTGCCAGCAAAGAGCGAAGAAAACGAATTTCGAATTTCAGATTTGAAATATGGTTCGCGGGTCAGAATTGCATGCGCATTGGTACGCGAAGACGAATTCCTTGATCCCGGAGTTCTTCCTAAGAGGGAACTTTTAGATCGCATCGGCGTTGACGCCACCGGATCGGTCAAAAGCCGTCTGCTCATCGAGCACATCGCCGACGAAAGCGTTTTTCTGCCGCTTGCGTGGGTCTATGACCAGCGGGGAAACCTCATTGACGACTTTCGAAAAAACCTGAGCCGTCCGGCCGCGGGCGTGATGATCGCCAGCTTGCTCGGTGATAAATATTTTCTCGACAAAGACACCGCCGACCTGTTTCGCGAAGGCGGTACGTTTCACATTCTCGTTATTTCAGGGCTGCATATTACATTTATCGGCGGCTTGTTGCTGTTGTTTGTGCGGCAATTAACGCGGAATCGGTGGCTGCAATTTGCGGTCACGACAACTATTTTGTGGGCGTACACGCTTGCGGTAGGAGCGGATGTGCCGGTGGTGAGGGCGTCGATAATGTTTACGATCGTTTTGTTTTCGTATGCGATCTATCGGCGTGGAACACTGCTAAATTCGCTCGGCGTTTGCTCACTGATATTGCTTGTATGGCGGCCGCCGGATCTATTTAATCCATCATTTCAACTTACGTTCGTCAGCGTTGGGGCGATTATAGCGTTGGCGTATCCGGTCGTCGACGCGCTCCATCGGATTGGTAATTGGTTGCCCACGGCTCGGGAACCGTTTCCGCCATTTGTGCCCGATAAGCTGAAGCGATTTTGTGAGATGCTTTATTGGAGAAACGGTGTATGGTCGATCGAATCCAAACGCCAAGTCTGGACCGCGAAATTGTTCAAATCGCCATACCTCGCGGGCCGGATCGGCGAGGGATTCCAACGCATCGCACGCTATATTTTCGAGGGCGTCCTCGTTTCGCTGATAGTCCAAATCTGCATGCTGCCGCTGGCGGTTGTTTATTTTCATCGCGTGTCGGTCGCGTCTGTATTGTTGAACTTGTGGGTTGGGGTTTTCATTGCGATCGAGAGTTTTGCGGCGGTGATCGGTGCCGTTCTTAGCCACTTTGGCGGATTGTTGGCGGCTCCGTTTTCGACCGCTGCTGATGTTTCTAATTGGCTGATGCTCTCTTTACCGCGTCTGCTGTCGGGCGTTACTTGGGCGAGTTTTCGGCTGCCCGCCTACAGCGGATATGGGCTGGTAATTTACGTTTTATATTTCGTGCCGGTAATATTGCTTGCTTTTGCGGTCAACCGCTGGCGACCGTTTGAACTGAAAGCGGGCAGGCGTTTTATCGACAAGCGGCTGTTTTACTCAGCACTAAGCGCCGCGTTGTTTTTTATCACGGTCGTTATTTTTCATCCGTTCAGTGCACCGCGACCGGACGGGCGGCTGCATATAGATTTTCTTGACGTGGGGCAGGGTGATTCGGCGTTGGTGACGTTTCCTGATGGCGAAACACTGCTCGTTGATGGCGGCGGGCGTTTTAAGTATCGCGACCGGGCTAATTCCGCCGATGAGGCCGAGCCGTTTCAGCCTGATACGCGGGGGATCGGCGAGGCGGTTGTTTCCGAGGTGTTGTGGTCAAAGGGCTATTCGCGGATCGACCACATTCTCGCGACCCACGCTGACGTGGACCATATTCAGGGGCTAACAGACGTGGCTCGGAATTTTGGCGTTGGTTCGGCGATCTTTGGCCGGATGCCGCTTGATGATCCTGATTTTGTTGACCTTGCTGATGTGCTGCGGAGGCGGGGAATTCCTGCTGAGACGGTTGCTCGCGGCGAGGTCCTCAAATTTAGCAACGTTGTGGTCGAGGTGCTGTACCCGTTGCCGTTGGCCGACCTGAACGCGGTTTCGGACAACAATCACTCGGTCGTTTTGCGGATCACTTACGGAAACCGTTCATTCCTGCTGACCGGCGATATCGAGCGTCAGGCCGAGGCGGAACTGCTAAGTGGCGGCGGAACGCTGACTGCCGATATGGTAAAAGTGCCGCATCATGGCAGCCGGACGTCGTCTACGCAGGAGTTTATAGACGCGGTTCACCCGCAATACGCGGTCATTTCGGTTGGCCGAAGTTCGCCGTTCGGTCATCCCCATCGCGAAGTTGTAGAACGGTGGAAAGCTGCTTACGCCGCGACAATGACGACCGGTGTACGCGGCATGATCTCGGTTTCGACCGACGGGCGCGACCTTGATATCAGTACTTTCGTTCCGTCCCGTTGAGACGGCCAAACTACATTACCGGCGTTTCATTATGCAAGACTGCTTTCCAGGTCTCGTCTTCCTTGGCTTCACCTCGATATTAAACGTCACAACGTTTTTCTTTGACAGATAATATCACGCGCGGCCACCGGTGCTAGGCGGGAGCGGTGCGAGGGCCCGAAAAAGGCTGCCTGATAACGTGGTTATCAGGCAGCCATTCGTTCATCAAACCGTCGATTTACATCCCGGCCGATTCCATCATAAACGCCAACTTCCAGGCGTCGCCTTCCTTAATGTAAACGGACGTCTGGTAAAGATCGCCGTTCTTCTGGCCGTCACATTTGCCGTCGGCGGTACCCTTCGCCGTAAGGATCTCGACGGTCGGTGATAATGCCGAGGCAAAACCGTCCGACACGCTGACCTTGGTGATGCCCTCACATTTCATCGTTTCCGTCCACTGCTTGATGACCGCATCTTTACCGCTTATCCAGGTGCCAACCGGGTCAATAAACGACATATTGGACGACACGATTTCCTCAAATTTCTTGGCGTCCTTAGCCTTAAAGGCTTCCCATCCAGATGTGTGAATTTTTACGAGGGCGTCCGTATTGGCGTCGGGTTTTGCCGGTGCCGGGACAGCGGCAGTGTTGCTGTTAGCCGCAGCCTTGTCGCCCTTTTTAGGCTCCGGTTTCTTCGGCCCTTCTTTCTTGGCCGGCGGTGGCGGTGCCTTAGGATCGATTATCGGATTTTCACCGTGGAAAGCGGCCATCCATTTGTCTCCGCTGCGGACCCAAACGGTTGCGGAGCGAACCGGGCTCGGCTGTTTTTCGGCTTTGCCGTCAACGGTGCACGTGCCTTCCATGTTCGACTTGTACGAGAGGACATAGGTGTCGTTGTCGATCTTTGCCATCTGCGGGTCGGTCAGCGCCCAGCCGTCCTTGATGTCGCATTTTACGCTGCCGATCATTTTGACGATCTCGGCCTTGCCCATCCGATAGCCGCCGCCCCCCATTACGACCTTGTCGCTCAACATGCCGTCAAAGAATTTTGAGTCGCCCTTAATGTATGCTTCGTTGGCCTGCTTGTCCATCGCGAGGAGCGCGTCCGCCGTCGGTGCGGCCGCTGTCGGCTTGGCCGTGTTGGCATTGGAGTTAGAGTTAGAGTTAGCGTTGCTGGCGGGGGCGTTATTTGCCGGTCCGCCACAGGCCGCGAACGAGATCGCTGCCATTGTGAATAAAACGATTTTTACGAGTCCTTTCATTTTCTTTCTCCTACAGATAAATTTCGAACTAAGCTACCGCCCCTTTTCGCCCCCATGCTACAAAAACACACAATAATCCGGCAACAGCCGGTACAACCGCCATCGCCGCCGCCGGCCCCATCGCCGTCACGACAACCGCGCCGATCATTATTATTACCAACAAAGCCGCCGCCAGCGGCGTTAGTCCCGGCTTAATCTTCGTCAGCCACGGCATCACAAGCCCAATGCCGCCCAATATCTCGCAAACACCAATAAACAGGAAAAAGGCGTACGGGAATTTAACCGGCGAATCCTTGACCATATCGGCGTAGGGCATCAGAAATTTTGTCACGCCCGACATCAAAAACAGCAAAGCCAGCAGGACCTGTACTATCCAAAGCAAGATGTTCATAAAACTTTTCGATGAAAAATTATCAGGATTAAATACACAAAAACCCGAGATTTTTTGATCCAAAAAACCTTCCGAGCGTTACTTACCTAGTCGTCCTAATTGGGTATAGTTTTAACACTCCTACCAGATGATGTCAAGAAAAATTTTCAGGGAGGTATAATATCGCCAATGACAAAGAGAAATAAAATTATTTACTGGATCGCTACGGTCTGGCTTGCTTTGGGAATGATCTCAACTGCGGCAGGACAGTTATTCAAATGGAAAGAGGGGCAAGGTGCGGTGGATAGCGTTACACATCTGGGCTATCCTGTCTATTTGTTGACCATACTCGGCGTTTGGAAAATTTTAGGAGTTGTCGCAGTGCTTATTCCTAAATTTCCCTTACTAAAAGAATGGGCCTACGCGGGCTTTTTCTTTGCGATGTCGGGAGCTATAGTTTCGCATCTGGTGTCCGGCGACGGCTTCATCGACGTCGCACCGGCATTGGGTTTATTGGTGCTGACGGTGGTGTCGTGGTATTTCCGGCCGCCAGGTAGAAAGATCGTTTCAGTCAGTCAATAAATTTCCAGATATCCCAAACATGACGACAGGCAAATTTACATTAACGATACACATGGTTTCGAGTCTCGACGGCATTATTGCCAAAAAAGACAACCGCGTTTCATGGTTTGAGACATCTGACCATCATGAGAAGGGCGTTGAAGTTACCGCACAAGACGCGGCGGAAGATAGATTGCTATGTTATGGGGCACGGACATACGGTATTTTAGGCCGGCGGACCGAAAGATCAGAGCGACAGCAGCGTAGTGTTTGTTGTCCGGTCTCATGTTGAGTGAAGCGTCGGTGCAACATCCAGGTTGGACTGCGCATCGATCGCGGCGGATAATGCTTTAACGCAAATAAAAAAGAAGTTGGGAAAGGAAATTTAGTTGTCCCCGCTTACGCACCCGTTCAGTTTATTCAGATTGTTAGTTTGCGCTGAGTGAAACTCGTTTGGGACGAAGCGTCGTTAATTATGCGAGTAAATGATTTTGTAGTCCGCAATGGACACTTTAACGGAACCCTAGGAGAAACACCATGATCGTTGAAGCACAGGTAACTATTAATGGAACCAAGGCGGCGGTCTGGGCTGCAATCACGGATATCGCGAACGCCTCGGAAACCATCAGCGGAATCGAAAAGATCGAGGTTCTCGAAAAACCGGCAAGCGGGCTCGTAGGGCTAAAGTGGGCCGAGACCCGAAAGCTATTCGGCAAGTCAGCTACCGTGAAAAAGTGGATCACCGATGCTGCTGAGAACGAGTTCTACAAAACCAGAGCAGAAGATAGTGGATTTGTATTCTTAACCACCAAAAGTATTTCCGCAGGCAGCGGCGGCATTACGTTGACCGAGTCTCACGAGTCCCTGCCCCAAGGTTTCGCCGCAAAATTAATGTCGATCCCAATGCGGCTTTTTTTCAAGGGCGTGATCAAAACGGCCGCCCTGCAGGACCTAAACGATATTAAGGCCACGGTCAAACAGGAATGATCGATTGCATGCGGACTTCGAGGCTGTGGACCGGGATACGATCTACAACCGCGTCGATACCGCCCAGGCAGGGTAAGTTTGTTGTCGAGTTTTTATTTTGAGTCAAGTGCGAGTGCTTGCTTTCCGGATGATGTAATTCAGCGTTCTGCGCAGCCGATGTGGCCAGCAACATTATTTTTCCGGCGTGAAAGGTCGATCACGCAAAATAGACCTCAATATATCCCCCGCTGATCAGAGGTCAATGCCCGTCGCTTCGATAAAAGTCGGGATCGGTGAATTCGATCGTCAAGACCCGCCCGGACGTGCTGAATGTAGTATCCAGCACGCCAAGGGGTCGGCTGCTCGTGACGGCCTGACCCAATCGCCAACATCGCCTCAATCATTTTGTCCGTTGAAATTCGCCCCTCAACTCAATCGGTTTGCCGTTTGGCATTATGAAAGTGAACTCTTCGACGTGCTTGTTCGCATCAATCATCGTGAACATCATGCGTTTCACCAATCCGCCCTTCGTGCTGCCGGAGACATCGAGGAAGCTAAACTCGATGCTTTTTCCGTCAGCCGACATTTTCCCCTCCAGGCGGGCACGATTTCCGGCGTCGCAATAGTGGGTTACGAGCAAACGATCCCCCTCGACGTAGAACATCGTGATCTCATGGTCTGGCGGCCCTTTCTCCGTATTCCCCTCCTGCAGAATAACGGTACCGCTGGATGCGGCGCGAATCGTAAAGTTGATCGGGATGTTCATAACCGTCCCTTGCCAGGAACCTGACAGGGTCTTGAGTTTCTCGAAGGCTTTTTGAGCGTCAGACTGCGGGGAGATGGTTTTTGGCGTCTCTTGCGAAAATACGACGGCCGCGGCTGCAAAGAGAATGAATAGAATTGTAAGTTTACGCATAGTAAGTACTCCTTTTTTTAATTAGTAACTGAAAATTGATTAGCGTTGCCGCTCGGTCTGCGCGCCGCTGTCAGTTGCCCCTTCGGCCTGCTCCGGCTCAAACTGCATAATGTCGCCGGGCTGGCACGAGAGTTCGCGGCAGATCGCGTCGAGCGTTGAGAAGCGGATCGCACGCGCCTTGCCGGTCTTGAGGATCGAGAGGTTGGCCAGAGCCATGTCGATCCGGTCAGCGAGTTCGGTCAGCGTCATACGCCGTTCGTAGAGTAGGTCGTCGAGTTTGATGGTGATAGCCATGTTATACAGTCCCTTCGAGGTCTTCGCGCATGAGCGCTCCCTCGGCGAACACTCGGGCAAGCACGAACGTGAGAAGTACAGCAAGCCAGCCGCTGATTGAAAATCCCGCCATGTGAACCGGGTACGCCTTGGTCGAAACGGTAAAGGCGATAGCGCCGATCACTATGCTGAGTAGATTCAGCACGAGCAGTACCCATGCGATCGCCTGCAGCCGGTGAGCGTTCGCGGCGACGAATGGGTCACCCGCGCGAACCGTCTCAACGATCGCCAGCAGCCGTTTTAAAACGGCGTAGTGCAGCGGAATTGCGGCGAAACCGAGCACTGCGATTGCCCGCAACCCCATAAGCACCCGTTCGGCCTCGGGCGAAGCGGAGAGCTTGAATGCAGACATGAACCATGGCTCGTTCGCAATCGAGACAATTAGCAAGGCAAGGATTCCGACAGCCATGAGCCAGTTCAAGACGATGAGGATCCGCAGCATAACATACGCGATTGGCAGAGCAGTGGATGACGGTGACTTTAGGTTTGACATATTTCACTTCCTTATCGAATAACAATAAAGTAGTTATTGATAAACGTCAAGTCACATATTGATAAACAATAATAACCAATAGCTTGCCAGCTATTGCGGAGGGCTCTAGATTCGCCAAAACAGACCGATTGTGGTTCAGCTTAGGTAATGGGCTTTGATCCAAATCAGTGAATTAAAAGATTTTCGACAATTAGCTTTTTAGGTTAATTTAAGAAACCGTTCGGTTGCACTTGTATTCGCAACCGTTTGGTTGCATAATGTGAATCTAGCTCATGAAAAGAGATATTTTCCAAGCCATAGCCGACCCGACGAGGCGGGCGATCATTGCGTTGATCGCGTTGCAGGCGATGACGCCGAATGGTCTTGCGGAAAATTTTCATACAACAAGGCAAGCCGTTTCTAAGCATCTGCGGATACTGACGGAATGCGAACTTGTAAGACAGGAACAGAAGGGCCGGGAAATTTACTATTCGCTTGAGATCGAAAAAATGAAAGAGATCGACAAATGGTTAGAGCAATATCGAAAGATCTGGGAAACCCGGATCAATCAGCTTGACGACCTATTGGCAGCAATTAAAAAACAGGAAGAGGACAAATAAAATGCTAATTGATTTCACCGTCGACAAACCGACGAAAACCGTTTACGTTACCGCAGAATTTGAGGCCGATCTCGACCTGGTCTGGGACGCATATACCAAGCCGGAACTTCTTGACCAATGGTACGCACCAAAACCCTGGGCGTCGAAAACAAAGCACATGAATTTTGAAGTTGGCGGACGACGATTTTATGCGATGGTCAGCCCCGATGGTGAAGAGCGTTGGGTAATTAAGAAATTTACTTCCATTAGTCCAAAAACCAATTTCAAAATGTTTAGTACTTTTGCAGACAAGGATGAAAACCCTGAATTGCACGGTTCTGAATGGGACGTGAACTTCACTGAACAGGACGGGATCACAACGGTCAGCATCAACATTTATAACGAGTCGCTTGAACGCATGGAGAGGATGATTGAAATGGGCTTCCAGGGAGGAATTACCGCTCAATTGCAAAATCTGGAAGATCTGTTGGCGAAGGTGTCGCAGCAAAAGTAGCATCGTCTCAGCCTCATTTACGAGGCTTTCCCGCAGGGAGCATAGCCCCGTCGTTTACGGCGGGGTCAAGTGACGAAGAGGATTTCCAGCCCGTTTCAACGGGCTTATAATTCGGCGGCTTAAGCCAAAGATGGTAAGGACGTTAAAACGCCCTTGGAAATTGCACTCATTTTACCCCGCCGTAAACGACGGGGCGATGTCTGAAAAAGACTGCTAAAGCAGCCTAACGAAATCAGAATGGAAAAATTGAACGTACAAGAACAAATCAAAGAGTATATTGCCAGCCAACCTGAGCCAAAACGAAGCGACATGCAAGCGTTGCACGACATCGTTCTGGAAGTAAGTCCGGCGTGTAAATTATGGTTCCTCGACGGTAAAGACAGCAGCGGCAAGGTTGTTTCTAATCCAAATATCGGATACGGTTCTCGCGGCCATAAATACGCCGATGGGACGATAAGTGAATTTTACCAGATCGGCCTTAGTGCAAACAAAACCGGGATCTCGGTCTATATCCTCGGTATCGAAGATAAGAAATACCTGGCCGAAAACTACGCCAAAGACCTCGGCAAAGCGACCGTGACCGGCTATTGCATCAGGTTCAAAAGTCTAAAAGATATAAACATTGATGTACTTAAAGCGGCAATACGATTTGGGGTTGGGCAGACAGACGAATAGAAGTAGAAGAGGAGTAAAAATAATGAGAAAAATAACTGCATGCGAATTTATTACACTTGATGGCGTCATACAGAACGAGGAAAATGACGGCGACGGCTTTAAGTATGGCGGGTGGTTTTTTCCCTATGCGGACGAGGTGACGGGGGCCGCGGTACAAGCGCGGCTGGCCAAGCCCGTCGATCTGCTGCTAGGCCGCAAGACCTTTGACGGCTGGGAAACGTATTGGCCGACCCATTCGAACTTCTGGCCGAACGTCATGACCGCAACGAAGTACGTCGCTTCGAACACGCGTGACTCAAGCGATTGGCAGCCGAGCGTTTTTTTAAGCGGTGACCTTGCGGAAAGAGTTTGCGAGCTCAAACAAACCGATGGCCCCGATGTGCACGTCTTCGGAAGCGCAGATATGCTGCAGACGTTATTCAAAGCCGATCTCATCGACGCCCTCGAGCTTATGATAATCCCGGTCACGCTCGGCATGGGAAAACGCCTGTTCCAGAACGGCACGATCCCGGCAGCCTTCAAGGTGACGGAGAGAAAGGTAGCACCAAAAGGGATCATCTGCGTAACCTACGAACGCGACGGCGACGTGAAATCGGGCTCTCCTCAGATAAAAGAGGACGGTCAATAATTGCGTCGCATAAACGCTGTTACAACGGAGAGGACAACCAAATGCGAAAACTAGTCTACTCAATCAACATGAGTCTAGACGGCTGCGTCGACCATACCAAATTCGGCCCCGATGAAGAGACGTTTGAGTATGTTACGCAGCTCACGCGAGAGACCGACACGTTCCTCTGGGGGCGTACGATCTATCAATTGATGGTCCCCTATTGGCCCGATGCGGCGAAGGAAGACCCCTCTGACAAATTTGCCGAGGCATTCGACGCTGTCGACGACATCGTGGTGTTTTCAAGATCGCTGGAAAAGGCTGACGATAACAAGGTAACGCTTGTTCGAACTGATCTACGAAAGGAAGTGCTGAAATTGAAACAAGAACAAGGCAAAAATATTTTTACCGGCGGCGTAAACCTGGCTTCACAGCTCGCCGAGTTTGGCCTGATCGATGAATATCATTTCCTGGTTCACCCGATAGTTGTAGGCGAAGGGAGACGAGTATTTGAAGGCATCAACCTGCAAGAGAAATTACAATTAAAACTTGTTGAGTCAAAAACCTTTAAATCAGGAAGTGTTGCCCTTCGTTACTTGAAATGGTGACCACTTACAGCAAATCTCGCGAGACGCACGGATTCCGTTAAAGACGTTTTCGCCACGTGCAAAAATTATGGATTGGAAACCAATCATGAATAGAATAGCTTTTATCGCAACTATACTCTTGACGATGCTTCTATCGAGTGTCGTATCCGCTCAGCAGAAACCCATTACGCGTTACGCGCCGGTTAATGGACTCAAGATGTATTACGAGATACATGGGAGGGGGGAGCCTTTGGTGCTGCTGCATGGGGCGTTTATGGCGATCTCGGGCGACTGGAACGATTGGATCAACGAGCTTGCCAAGACGCGGAAAGTGATCGCTGTCGACATGCAGGGCCACGGGCGGACGGCCGACATCAAACGCGATATTACTTACGAAAACCTCGCCGACGATGTGGCCGGGCTGCTCGATTATCTTAAGATCCCGAACGCGGATGTTATGGGTTACAGCTTGGGGGGCGGGGCAGCGATGCTGTGTGCGATCCGGCATCCGGAAAAAGTGCGAAAGGTTGTCGTCATCTCGCACCCGCTCCGCCGCGACGGCTGGGTCAAGGAAGCGAACGACTTTTGGCCGACATTCAGTTTGGAGATGATGAAAGGATCGCCTGCCGAAACCGAGCGTGAAAAACTAAACCCTGTGCCGAACTCGTTCCCCGACTTTTTCAATCACATCAAAGCCGCGGCTATGAGGCCATATGATTTCGGTGCCGACAAACTCAAAGCTACCAAAGCGCCGTTCTTCTTCATCAACGGCGACGCCGACGGCGTTCGTATCGAGCACATCGCCGAAATGTACCAACTAAAAGTCGGCGGAAATAGCCACGCCGATATGATGCCACGTACCGAGTCGAGGCTCGCCATCATCCCCAACACGACCCACGTCACCCTGATGAACCGCATGACAACGATCGTCCCGATGGTAAACGACTTTCTCGATACGAAACCCCAGAAGTAATTACCTGAAAGAAATTTCACCACAGAGACACAGAGAACACGGAGGAAGATATTAACTAGAGCATATACACTGAGTCTAGTAATATAATAAAACCTCTTAGACATCTCTGTGATCTCTGTGTCTCTGTGGTGAATAGATTCAGGAAAATCCTATGAATGAATCAGTCCCAACTGGAACGGAGATTGTCCGGCCTTTTCTGCCGGCACGAGACTTTGACCTGTCCAAGCGCTTTTATGAAGAGTTGGGCTTCACAAAGGTGTTGGATGGTGACGAGGTCGCAATCTTTCGAATGGGAGCGAGCAGCTTCATTCTCCAGAAATATTTCCAAAAAGAATGGGCGGAAAACTTCATGATGCAACTCATGGTGGATGATCTCGACGCGTGGTGGGCGCATATTGAGTCACTGGATCTGCCCACAGTGTCCGGCGTGCAGCAACCAAAACCACCAGCGATGCAACCTTGGGGCCTGCGTATCGCTTACGTATACGACCCATCCGGCGTCCTCTGGCACGTTGCCGAGCGCCGACCGGGAACACCACATGACGAATAGTAAATCGTAATTTCACCACAGAGTCACAGAGAGCACGGAGGCAGATATTAATTAGTGCAGATACGCTTCGTCTAGTAATCGAATAAAACCGTTTAGACATCTCTGTGTTCTCTGTGGTGAATAAAATTTAGGAGGAAAGTAAATGGCGAAAATTACAGGGATTGGTGGAGTATTTTTTAAGGGCAAAAGCGACCATAAGGAATTGGCCGCGTGGTACAACAAGCATCTCGGGATGCCGATGGAGAGCTGGGGCGGGACAATCTTGAGATGGCCGGAGGACACGGCAGAGGACAAGGGCCTGACCGTATGGACAACCGCTGCAAGCGACACCAAATGGTTTTCGCCAAGCGAGTCTTCGTTCATGATCAACTACCGCGTCGATAACATGGACGAAATGATCGAACAACTCACAAGCGGCGGCGTCGAGATCACCCAAGGCCCCGAATCGCACGAAAACGGAAAGTTTGCCTGGATCATGGACCCCGACGGCAACAAGATCGAGCTCTGGGAACCAATGATCTTCGACGAAAAAAATAAGGGTGCGTGAGACACTTGTGTTGGCTGCACGGCAAATAATAAGATCTTTTGGAGTCGATAAAGTTTAAGCAAAAAGGGAGTTAGAAATGAAAAAACAAAATAATCTAAGCGGGCGAATAATTTTGCTCACTTCAATCGCAACAATATTTCTGCTCGGCGCAAGCGTTTCGGCTTTCGCTCAAACAGGCATCGGTAAAAGCTACGGCACCCGCGACCCGCGCACCGATTGTGGAGATTTGAAAGGAGCGGCTCCAACGCAAGCCATTGCCTTAAAATCCTTTATCTGTCACAGGGAACAAGAAAGATATCCCAACATCTGGCTGGTCGAGGGTGCTTCAGTGCAGGTTGGAGTCGGTCGTTCATACAATATGAAAGAAGATTACAACGTGCCGGAGATCGATGTGCGAGCCAAAGTATATCCGATTCGCGGCAATTTTAAAAATTATCAATGCAACCCGCTTTCAAACATTTTGCATAATCAAGGGAAAAACTGTCTGATGTCCGTTCAGCCAAAGGCAGGCGGACTCTGCTACAAAAATACTTGGGGCGAATGGCTTTGCTCAATGAGCGGCAACGAGCCAGCGGTCGTATCGCCGCCACCGGGCGGTGAAAAAGCGACAACGGCAGGTGACACACAAACCACGACCAAGAAAACTGATCCAGAGCCGAAGAACGATAAAAAGAATGCCGACGATCCGAATGACAAAAAAACGGGCGACGGGCAAGCAGATTCGCCATTTCCCAAACCGGATTTTTCAGAGCTGGAAAAATATGTTGACGTGATTCGCTATGAATACGGTGATAACGTCACCGACAACAATCTGTATATCGTAGTCAAATCGAAATCGCAAGACATACCCCAATTCTGCGTACAGTTTCTCGACAAAGACGGCATTATGGTTGATCCGCAGGATTCAAAGTGCGGCACCGGAATCCACATGGGGACAAGGAGGCCGGGATTCGGTCAAACGGCGAAATTTGATGTTAATATGCCGCCGGGCAATGATATGAAAAGAGTCGTCAGTGTTCGCATAGTCGCCAATCCATGATCAACAAACCGCTGATTTGACCTTCGTGTCGGATAAAAAGTTTAGCAAGTCGGTTTGCCAAATCTGTAAACCAAGTGAGGAACGAAAATGAAAAAACAAATAGGCAGAATACAAGCGTTAGTTTTAGCAGCAATTGCAACAGTCATTCTGGTCGGCGCGAGCGTTTCAATCTTCGCGCAAGGCGGCGGGCGCACAAGCGTGAAAACTCAAACTGGTGTCGGAAAACCATATGGAGCCCGCGACCCTGCAACCTGTCAGGCGACCGGCGGCAGCAAAGTGCCTTCCGCAGCCGAAGCGATAGAGTCTTTTAAGTGTAATTATGAAGGTGAAGCGTCGAACACTTTAATACTAGCCGAAGATGTTTCGGTGCAAATCGGCAAAGCTCATCCCTACGATCCCCACTTTGGCTCGTTCGAGCCGAATATTGACACGAAATTTCTCATTTATGCGATCCGCGGCAGTTTCAAAAATTATAAATGCCGCACGGTAACGGATTATTCGCAGAACGCGGGCAGGAATTGTTGGATCAATGACCACCCGCACGCGGAAGGCGAATGTTACAAAACGGAATGGGGCGATTGGCACTGCCTTATGAATGACGCGAACGTTAAACAAATCGCGGATAACGTCCCGCCGCCGGGCGCGGGAACAACGGATACTGCCGGTCAAACCCCAGCCAAGAAAAACAATCCTGCGCCAAAAAACAATCCCGCTCCGAAAAACGACAAAAATGCGGATGAGAAAGCCGCGCAGACGGGACCTCCGAAACCGGATTTTTCAGAAATGGAAAAGTGGTTTGAAATCGTCAGATACGAATATTCCGACCCAGCCGGAACTCTTGTTTTTTGGGTCAAGCCGAAGACTGATACTGCGAAGAGTTTAAATTTCGGTATGCAGTTTCTCGACAAAGACGGGGTTTTGGTCACTCCGTTCGATGACCGATATGGATTCGGAGTCGGTTGGCATGGTGGTTCGGGCAATGTCGGCGAAGTGATGAAGATGGATTGCTATACGCCTTCGGAAACGAATATGGGACGAGTAGTGAGTGTCAAGATCGTTAGAATGAAGCAGTAGAGAAACCTTTCAAAAGGGATAAATGAAAATGAAAAAACAAAATAATCAAAGCGGGCGAATAATTTTGCTCACTTCAGTCGCAACAATGTTTCTGCTCGGCGCGAGCGTTTCGGCTTTCGCCCAATCCGGTGCTGGTAAACCGTTCGATGCACGGGACCCGCAAGCGTGTGGAGATTTGAAGGGGAAAGCACCGACTCAGGCGAAAGCGTTAAACTCTTTTATCTGTCACTTAGAAGAAGTGCACGGACTCTATCTGCATCTCATCGAAAATGCCACGCTGCAGCTTAGTGCGGGTCGTCCTTATAATAGGAATGAAGATTACAACGTAGGGAACATTGACGCAACCGCACCAGTTTATCCGATTCGCGGCAGTTTCAAAAAATACACTTGCCTTGAAGTTACGGACTTTAGAAAGAACAAAGGTATAAATTGTTCGATTACAGATCATCCGAAGGCAACCGGGCTGTGTATCAAAGACACATTTGGCGATTGGCTTTGTTCAATGGGTGATGTCAATTTGAAGATCATTGACATGGAAGCTCCTCCTCCGGGCGGTTCATCGGGTAATGCTCCTAAAACCGAGAACCCAAATACAGCCCCCAAAACGGCTCCAAAGAACGATGCGAAGCCTGAGGAAAAAACGGGTGGCGATCAAGCAGACAACGGATTTCCAAAGCCAGATTTTTCGGAGGTAGAAAAATACGTTGACGTGATCCGCTACGAATACGGCGACAACGTGACCGACCATAATTTGTATATCGTGGTCAAATCGAAAGCGAATAATCTACCCGAATTTTGCGCGCAGTTTCTCGACAAGGACGGCATTATGATTGATGCGTCGGATTCGTGCGGCACCGGAATCCATATGGGCTACTTATCGCCGCAAGCCGGACAAAAAGCGAAATTTGACGTTAATATGCCGTATGGCAACCATATGAAAAGAGTCGTCAGCGTTCGCATAGTGGCTAAGCAATAGTGTAATCCATAACGTATGCTGCTGAGCGAAACCCTTTTTTATTTCGCTCAGCGGCATATCGCTCAAATCGAAAACGGCGGTCGTTTGATGCTGGAAAAAAAAGGAGAGACACATGCAATCAACTCCACCCGCAGTGAGTGGCAAAAAAAACCCGTTAATGACAGTTTTGATAGTCGCTCTAATTTGCGTTCCTCTGTTCTTTGTTGCCGCATTGGCCTTTACCATCGTGCCGCCCATTTTTAGAGCTATGACAGCCCCGACGTATAAAACGCGTACGGCGACGGCCCAAGCAGAAATAATCAAGATCGAGGCGACGACGTGGAGCGAAAGCGAAGCCTCGGGGATGAGAAAAACTTCGGGGGCAAGTCATCAGGTCGACGGTTTCAAGGTCTCGTACAAATTCACGACCGCCGACGGGAAAACGATCTTTCAGAATGACGACCGAAGCCGGTCAAAAGACCTTCCCGTAGTCTGTTACGACCCGGCAAAGCCGGACAATTGCGGACTGTACGAGGCATGAACCCATTGCCCACTGCGTTAAACTGTCGATGAAGACAAATTGTATTAAATAGAACGGAACAACGTAGCCTTAAGAGCTAATCGAAGGAGCAGAGATTGGCAGCATTTCGCCGTTATTAATTGTCCGAAATGTCGCTCAAACACTCGCTTTCTATCGCGATAAGGTCGGATCTGAAGGAATGCTCGAAGGCCCCGAATCCCACGAAAACGGAAAGTTCGCCTGGATCATGGACCCCGACGGCAACAAGATCGAACTCTGGGAACCGATGATCTTCGACGAAAAGAACAAGAGTGCCTAAACCTCCGGTTTTCAACATGGAAACGTCAGGTTTTCTTAAATTCATTCGACTCATAGTCGACGGAGACGCGGACGAAGTGGCTCGGCAACTCCTTATTACTCCATCACTCGCCACGATGACCCAGCCGCATGGTGCGACGCGGCAGGACGCGTGCGATTATTTCTTTACCGAGATCTCTCACTACATCTATGCCGGGGACACGGCTCTTCATATGGCTGCGGCCGCGCTTTCCCGTCCAATATCGGAACTTCTGGTATCGAACGGAGCAGATCGTCGAGCGAGGAATCGGCGCGGAGCCGAGCCGCTTCATTATGCGGCTGACGGCGACCGCTCTAAACCGCGGGATCAGGCAAAAGTCATCGAGTACCTAATATCAAAAGGTGCGGATCCGAACGCTCTGGACATGTCCGGCGTGACGCCGCTGCACCGTGCAGTTCGACGACGTTCGTCCGCCGCCGTCAGTGCCCTGCTCGACGGAGGTGCAAATGCACGAAAGCCGAACAAATCTGGATTGACGCCATTGCATCTTGCTGTTCAAAACACCGGTGCAAGCAACAGCGGTTCGGACGAAGCACACCGGCAACAGGCAGAGATAATCAAGCGGCTGCTCGCACACGGAGCAAGTCCGAGCGATCGGGATGTAAAAGGCAAGACGGTCGACCAAGCCGCTACGAGCGAATGGATCCGGAAACTACTAAACGAAATGAGGGAAAGCTGAAATTATGGCTGACGCCGCCTGAGAGAGAGACCCAAGGCGGTTCACGAAGCACGAATCCACTTGCATCCGGACGCAGGCAAACTAAAATAGCCTTATGACAAAACGAAATGAAATTGAGTTATCGGTAACCGAGCGAGATGACCTGCTCAGCATTTTGAAGGTCCGTTTTGCCAAGAACGCCGAACGACACGCGGGTCTCGAATGGGCCAAGGTGCAGGCAAAGCTAGAAGCCAACGACGAAAAGCTGTGCATCCTCGGGGAGATGGAGCGGACGGGCGGCGACCCTGATGTTGTCGGCTTTAATAAGAAGACGGGCGAGTATATTTTTTATGATTGCTCTGAGGAAAGCCCTAAGGGCCGCAGGAGCTTTTGTTACGACCGCGAGGCGCTTGAGTCAAGGAAAGAACATAAACCGAAAAACAGCGCTGTCGGTATGGCAGCGGCAATGGGAGTTGAGATCTTGACCGAAGAGGAATATTGGGAGCTGCAGCAGCTCGGACATTTCGACACGAAAACGTCGAGCTGGCTCAAAACGCCGTCGGATGTCAGAAAACTCGGCGGTGCCATCTTTGCGGATTACCGCTTCGGCCGCATCTTCGTGTATCACAACGGTGCGGAATCTTACTACGCTGGCAGGGCGTTTCGGGGGTCATTGAAAGTCTGAATATTTGAGGGGCCTGATCTATTGAAGCTTTTGGGAACGGCCGCCGATGATCGCGATAGATAGGCCGGCAACTATCAGGACTGCTCCGAAAAACAAGCCGGTAATATCAATAACACCGATGGCAGCGGATTCGTTGGTACGAGGTATAGACCGCCAAATGCCTAATAGAAAAGTCCCTACACCAGCCAGCGAGACGATGCCTCCTATTAGGCGAAACCAATTCATATACAGGCTCCCGAACTAATTCTTTCAGGAATTATGCACTTCACGAACATTATGGTCAATGCTTGAAGTGGCGGATGCCGGTGAAGGCCATGGCGATACCGTGTTCGTTGGCGGCGGAGATGGATTCGTCGTCTTTGATCGAGCCGCCGGGTTGGATGATGGCGGCGACGCCGAATCGGGCGGCCTCGTCGACGTTGTCGCGGAACGGGAAAAACGCGTCGGATGCTAGAACTGAGCCGTTCAATGGTAGATCGAAACGCTCCGCACGCATAGCCGCGATACGGACGGAATCGACGCGGTTCATCTGGCCGGCACCGACACCTATCGTTTGATTTTCGTTAGCGAAGACGATGGCGTTCGATTTGACGTGTTTGCAGACGGTCCAGGCCAGCGTCATGGCGTTAAGCTCCGCGTCAGTCGGTTTGCGGTCGGTGACGATGTTGAGGGAGTTGGTTTTTAATTGATGAATGTCGGCATCCTGCACGAGGAAGCCTCCTGAAATTTGCTTGTACTCCTTGGCGTTGCCCTTACTTACGTGCGGGCTACTGACACCCAGGACGCGCAGATTCTTTTTGCTTTTGAAGATCTCAAAGGCATCAAGATCGAATTCGGGTGCAATGATGACTTCGGAGAAAACTTCGATGACGCAACGGGCAACTTCGGCGTCGACCTTGCGGTTGAATGCGACGATGCCGCCGAACGCCGAGACAGGGTCGGTCGAGAGGGCACCTTTGTAGGCCTCTAAGTTGTTAACGCCGGTTCCGACGCCGGATGGGTTGGTGTGTTTGATGATGGCAACTGCTAGTTCATCGAAATCTTGAACAAGATCCCACGCCGCTTCCGCATCGACGTAGTTGTTGAACGACATCTCTTTGCCGTGCAGCTGCTCGGCCCCGGCGATGCCGCCGCCGGTTCCGTCGTCGTAGAGAGCGGCCCGCTGGTGTGGGTTTTCTCCGTAACGGAGGTCGGTGATCTTGGCGAGCTCGATGAGTTTGTATTCTGAGAGTTCACCCTCGCTACGGCTAAAAGTCCCGGTCGCTACGGCTCCCGGTTCTGACAAGTCGTCGTCGGCTTCGATAAACATCAGACCCGCGAGCGGATTGAACGGTTCGAGGCGGTCGAGGTCGTCGTTTGAAAGCTGTTTCGCCAGGTACGACGAGATCGCAAGGTCGTAGCTGGCCGTTCGCGTGTAGGCGAGAGCCGCGAGGCGGGCACGCGTTTCGAGCGATACCGAACTTTCGTTTTCGGCCATTTCAGCGATTATTTCATCATAAAGCCGGGCATCGGTGACGACCGCGACGTCACGCCAGTTTTTCGACGCCGAGCGGATCATCGCCGGGCCGCCGATGTCGATATTCTCAACGGCTTCGTCGAGAGTGACGCCGTCCTTTGCGATTGTTTGTTCGAATGGATAAAGGTTGACGACGACGAGGTCGATCGGTGTTATTTCGTGTTCGTTCAACGAGGCGATGTGTTCCGCGTTGTCGCGGAGGGCGAGGAAGGCTCCGTGTATTTTCGGGTGCAGCGTCTTGACGCGGCCGTCCATCATCTCGGGAAAGCCCGTCACCTCGGAAACGTCCCTTACCGCCAGGCCGCCGTTACGAAGTGACTTGGCCGTGCCGCCCGTCGAGATCAGTTCGACGCCATGCGCGGCGAGTGCGGAAGCAAATTCAACCAGACCGGTTTTGTCCGATACGCTCAACAGGGCCCGCTTGATCTTTCGTAATTCGCTCATAAAATAAAAAAGGCGGCCAGTTCGACCGCCTTCGCATAAAATTACTCGTTAACACTACGCGCCGATTCAGCGTGCTTCTTAAATAGCATCAGAAAAAGATATCCCGTGCAAGCCACTGTCTAGAAGAAAAATCTCCCTAAAAACAGGATGCTCAGCACAAAGACCATCGCGTACATGATGATTTTGATAAGACTCATAAATTTTCTTATCCTAAAAGGCGAAACTTCATTCTATTGCCGTTTTGCGGGTGATGTCAAAAATTAGCCGAGCGATTTTGCCGACTTTCGGCCATGCCGGCGTAGTTTTTACAATTCTTTACAAATAAAGCGGGGTGTAAATAGAGAGGAGGTTCAAAATATCGGCGGACGCTCGCGTATCCGGTAAGCATCAAAAGGATTTCTTAGACGAGTTAGGTTATAATAACTGGCGAAAATAACGGTAAATAATAGATGAGATTGAAGGTTTTTGTAGCAATTATAATTTTGGTCGCCGGGCTCGCTCAGGCCGGTTGCGGCTTGTTTGACACCGGTCTTTTGGGGTCGACGGACACGGCGACAGTTATCTCGAAAACGGCCCAGATACGCACGTCGTATTCGGTCGTCGCGGCCGATCTGCTTGAGGTAAAACGCGGTGACCGGCTTGACGTGGTCGATCAGGTGGACTTTGAAAAGGTCGCGTGGTTCCGCGTCCGCGCCCACGACGACGCGCAAACCGAAGGCTGGATCGAGGCCCAGAACGTCATCACTAGTGCGACCCTTGCCAGGTCGAAAAAGCTGGCCGAGGATTTTCAGAATCAGGCGCCGCAGGCAGCCGGTGTCATCCGGTCGGCCTCGAATCTGAGGTCGGCCCCGGACCAGAGCCCGGAAAACGTGCTGTTTAAGCTCGCTAACGGCTCGAAATTTGAGATCATTACCTGGAAATTTGTTCTTAAGCAGGAGCTGCCAAACGTAGACGACGCTAAAAATAGCCCACAAAAGGGCGATAAGAAAGCAAAAAATGCTGATATTGAGGCGGCAAAAGAAGACGGTGAACCCGACCAGATCTCGGATAAATACGACATTTGGTACCTCGTGCACCTCGACCCGTCCGTGTCGCCAGCCCCGGCCGGATGGCTCTTTGGCCGACAGGTCGAGCTACAGGTGCCGAGCGATATATCGTTTTTCCAGCAAAATAACCGTAAATTTACGACCTGGCAGCGGCTCGACGCCGATTCCGCAAACAAGGTCGGATCGGGCGACAAATCGCTCGCACCCGGAAGCTGGGTGATCCTGTCGCGCGACCTTTACTCAAAGCCGATCGACGGCGTCGAGCCCGATTTTGACGGCATCATGGTCCTGGCGTTCGATAAGTACGATCAGAATTACTACACCGTCTGGCGTAACCCGCCGAATACCGAATATTGGGGCTCGCTGCCGCTAAAGGTTGAGGGCAAAGGGGATAATAAGACATTTACGGTAAAGGTCCGCGGGCCTTCGGGAACGATGGACGAAAAAACGTTTGTCGTATTCAAGGACAAAAACCGCATGCGAGTGACGCCGCCCGAGGACATCGCGCAGTACCAGCAGAAAGCAAAATAAAGTGGATAATCTCGAAAATCCGTTCCCCGAACCCGTCGAGATCGAGATAACTGATTCGTTCGATCTCCATTCGTTCAGCCCTAGGGACATCCGCGCCGTCATCGAAGCCTATCTGGCCGAGGCTCATAAGAAAGGTTTCGCGACCGTGCGGATCATCCACGGTAAAGGCGTCGGCGTCCAACGCGAGATCGTGCGAAAGGTTTTGTCGGAGACTGATTTTGTCAAATCGTTTAAGAATGCGCCCGAATTTTCGGGTAGTTGGGGAGCGACGATTGTCGTTCTCGACGTTTAACGGTCCTCGATCACATCGGCCCAGACTTCGTCATCTTTTCGCAATCCGGGGTAGGCTGTTTCCAGCAATCGATCCTGCTCGGCGATCTGCTTTTCGGCCTGATCGAGCCGCTCATTAAGTTGATTGCATTTCCTTTCGAGTTCGTAGATGTGCTTTTTCCGCTCGATGTGCAGGCGGTCGAGGTAAAACATGTAGGAAAACTGCAGGCCAACTATCCCTACAAGTACGAATGACAATCCGATTAGTGCAACAAGTAGCATATTTCGCCCCAAGTCCGGCAATTTCTCGTCTTTTATCGGATTATACTCTTGACCTCGGCATTAGGAAAAGTAAAAATCTAACGAAACGCAAATTGCGAAGAATGCAGGTGCCCGCGTGTAAGCAAGGGCGTAAGCGACACGTTGAATGTTACGCCCTTGCCTATGCGCGGGCCTCAGCAATTTTATGGAAACACCAAACCTGAAACTCCTCTACACGCTACTGTGCGACGACGTTCGGATCGAGATGGGCAACAAGATCTCGCTGATGGGCGTATTTCAAAACATCATGGTCGAAAAGCTGCCCGTCAGCCTGATCAAATTCGCTGTCATCAACCACTGGACGGGTCAGGGAACTCACCAGACCGAGATCCGCATCCTGTCGCCCAATAAAGCCGATCTGATCGTCACTTCGCAGCCAACCACCATCGACCTCGCCGCCGGCGGCTTTACCGACAACGTCAGCTTCTTCGTCAACGTAGTCTTCTCAAACCCCGGCACCTACTGGGTGCAGACGATCGCAAACACGGTCGTTTTGGAGGAATTGCCGTTGATCGTGACCGATTCCGCGAATGCCGAACAAATGCGCCCCGCCGAGGAGATCACCGAAACCATCAATTGATGCCGAATTATCCAGGATCAGGGGGATGCGGCGTTACCAATATAAAAGGTCAAATTCCAAAAAGTCTTTGCAATCGTGTCCGCACTTCTGCCTGCTGAATTTGTGATAGTTCTCCAAGTTCGCTCACGACGAGCTTTTTGCTAATCGTCATCAAACGATGTAATCGAATCGTGGACGAGACTTTCAGACCAGTTTGCGCAAAACCCGCATCGTTCGAATCAATTACAAAATCTGTTTCTGACGGATTTGAGGAAACATTACTGGTAATAAAGGCGAGTACGATGTGTTTGTAAGGCTTGATTTCATCAGTCAGCAAAGGGCGGGACGCACTTTTTGACGTGAAAGGTCGTCAAACGGAAATGGGACTAAAACGATCTTATTCTTCATTGCGGCAAACGTTTCCCGTCTGCTGCCGTGTAAATATCTTCGGTTTCATCGTTTAGGAAATCGAAAACGTTATTTTTCGACGCGGCCCGCAGCCAATCCTTTTCATCCAGATCGCTTTCGTCATCAAATAATGCGATCACCCGCACACGGCTCGGAGTCCCCGACGGCAACTCCTTGTCCAGTTCAATCTGGTGATTCGCGTTTATCGTTCCCGTTGTTTCGATTGCCGTCAGCATAATTAAATCTCGCGCATTTTTGATTCAGGTAATCCACTTTTCACGTTGGGCCAATCCTCGTAGATAATTTCGCGGCGGTCGTCAAGGATCACCGGTGTTTCGGGAGCCTTGCTTTTTGCCCAGCGTTCAATTGCTTCGGCTTTTTGCAAAAGAAACTCGACAAAATCTAAAACTTCTTCCTGCACGGTTGCCGGTAATTTTTGTAATTTGTCGGTTACTTATTCTGTTACCATCATAGCGGGAGAATTATAGAATTTTTATATCCGTCCAAGCTGTGCTAACGTCGCCGAACGGTCATTTCGGCTTCCGTGCGGCTTTCGAAGTAGAAACTCGTGGGTTGACGTTTCGATGTATATTTTCGCTTTCATCTATTGTGGTTTTCGGGAAAACTGCCGTAGGCCGCATACGCTGCGCTGGACGCCAATGGGGTGGAATTGGTGGTGAGGAAGTAGCCAGTGTCGGGGAGCAGGGAAACTTTGGATTTGGCTGCTGTCAGAGGTCTCCGCATCAAAGCATGTCGCGAGTTAGTTAATGCGCATTCTTACAATGGTTCCATCCTTTTGCCGGACGTCCGCACATTTCGCGGTAGGATCTGCATCACAAATGATTTTAGGCTGAGTCTGAGGCTGAGATGTTTTAGGCTGAGTCTGAGGCTGAGATTTAGATTTAACGCCGGTCGTCCACGGTTTGGCCAGACGTTCCTGCATCCGCTTTCTGTCGGCTGTAGCAAGGTTTGGTTTTCCAATGGCGTCGTATGCGTCCGCCCGCAGTTGGAGGGAGGGTACGTTTTCTTCAACAGCTATCGACTTAGTAAAATCAGCGATAGCTAGGTCGTACTTGCGCTGTTCCAAATAAAGAGCGCCACGGTCCTCGAGTGCCATCCAGTCGGCGCCACTAAGCTCGATAAATCGAGTCAGGTCGGCAATGCGTCTGTCAAAGTCTTCTCCGAACTGCGAGCGTTGCCAATATGCATCAGCAAACCTGGGATTTATTTCAATGATTTTCGAATAATCGCTAAAGGCTTTGGCTGTATTATTTTTACAATCATATGCCTTACCCCGCTCAAAATAAGCCAAATAATCCTGCGGATTCAATTTGATCGCTTCTGTAAATATATCGATACCTAGGTCCGAACATCCGCGACCGTCGCGAGCGATATTTGTGTATGCTATGCCCAGGTTCAGAAATGCCAATCCCAATTTAGGATTCAATTCCAGGGCTTTCCTGCAGTCAACTACGGCAGCATAGTTATCGCCAATCTGTATCTGGGCGAAGCAACGAGATTCATACTCCTCACTGTTAGACGGATTTTCCAAAATGTGGATAATCTCGCGTGAATCAATCTTTAAAATACCAGTCTTGGGGGCGAAAAAAGTAAGGGCACTTGCTTTCATCCTGAGAGCCAGAGCATTGCTCGGATTCGCACGGAGCTCGAGATCGATTTCCGAAATCAGTTCTTGGTATTTGACTTGATAGAGCATCGATACCCACCTGTTGTAGTTCGCCGTTTGGTTTGCTTTATCCAAAGAGGGTTTCACTTCCGCGACTTTCTCGGACGCGTAAAGTTGTTTAAGTCTCATCCTCGCCACCGGAGCATTAGCTCCGGTTTGAAAATCATCTAAGTACACTTGGATTTTTGCCTTGTCCTTGCTGTCCTTGACCGAATCCCAAACTGTTTGCTCCAGTTTTACTTTTGCATTATTCGCATTTGCACCAGCGGGAAATTCCTTTAGAAAATCGCGGAAATCCTGTGCATTAGTCGAGTCTTTAACATAGCCCCAAGCTTCGCGTTCAACCGCCGCCTTATCTTTTTCCACCACATTTTCAACCTTTGCCTGCGTGTCGGGTTTGACCGTTGCTGGGTAGGCGGATTTGGCAAAGTAAAAATCTCCAGTGAAGGTTCCTTCGCGCCATGGATACTGTTTATTGCCCGATGTTTGAGCAACATCTAAGATGAGTGCCTTTATCATCGGATCAAGCTCGAGATTCGGCTTTTTGATCTGCTTGAGCAGCGAGGCCGTAAATAAACCGTTGCGGCCTTTGCCGTCGGACGCGACATCTCCGGGTCGTGTTGCATAAATAACCAGCGTCCCTTGTGGCGGCGTAACTCTGGCAAGTCCACCCGAATCGCCGATGTCACGGTAGTTGCGCCATGAACGCGCAAACGGGTTATTACGGCAAGCGTCTAAAATGACTATGTTCAGGCTGTTATTCGCCGTCTGCATCTTGTCCAGGACAAAGTTCATCGGAACCGCAGCGTATTTAACCTCGTCTTCTTGGGGAATATCGGCGTCTACGGGCACGAGATAGTTATAGCCCGTTAACTTGAACGCCGTGACCGGCGTAATAAAATAGTCCGATCCCGCCATTTGCCAGTTTCGAGCCGAATTCGCGAATCAGCGTCTCCATCTGCCGCTTGTTCTGATCGGTACCGGAAATAACGTCAAAACCAAGCGATTTCAGCGCCGCCGCCATGTCCGCCGCATCGTTTACGGGATTTGGCAAAGTATTAGCCTTTGTATATGCTCCGTTGCCAATAACCAAAGCGATACGTTTGTCGGATGTCCGTGGTTTTTCAAGGACGAGCTGACGCCCGTCCTGTGAAAACGTTAGCGGCGAGTAACAAACTAGGGCCATTAAGGTGACTAGAGCCGTCCTAATCGCGAGTTTTCGAAAATTGTGGGTTACGAAAATATCCATATTTCATTCAATAGCTCAATTCCCCTTAAACAAATTATCATCGAGCGGGACGTTGTATTTTGTTTGGAGGATATTAAATTTTACCGTGACGGTGATGCCGGGGGTGCGTTGGTGGATGGTCATGGGGACTTTGTAGCCGTTGATGTCGGCGTAGTCTTCGAAATCGGTTTCGGTCGTGGCGGTGACGCCGGGTTGGCCGATGCTGGGGTCGTTGGCTTGCCAGCGGGTGATGAGTTTTGTGGCGGTGTCGAAGTACATTTTTTCGGGCAGTCCGTCGCGGGTTTTTAGCTCAAGGACAATTACATCTTTGTTGTCTAGTTTCTGTTTTCCGGCTACTTTTATTGACGAGTAAAGCGACCTGAGAGCCGTGAGATCGCCAATTGAAAGAGCGTTGCCGCGCTTACTAGCCTCGACCTCCGCAGCCGACAGCTCGGTTATCGGCTTACCGCTGGATGCCGACCAGCCGTGGTTACCATTGAATACCTCGCCTGTAACTTCACCGCTTGGAAACTTTATTAAGCGAAGGGACTTATCGGGTTGTTTTGCATAAAACTCGACATCCGTGTTTATTTTCTGTCCGTTGACCACATTCTCCGTTATGCCTATCAGCACAAGCGTGGTTATTTTTTTCGCCTGTTCGCTGCCGATTGCCCTGGCGTATGAGGTCAGAACGTCGTCAACCGCCGGCAGCCGATCGGCGGGAGGCGGGTCCTTGCGAAGCGGAGTGACATTCTCAGCTTTTGCGGTAGCATTGCCGCGAAAATAAAACTCTCCACGGAGCGAAGACGAGTCCCACGGCACCTGCTTGCCGCCGCTTGCGACATCGACGCCCTTTCGCACCTCTTTGAATGTTTCTTCTATCTTAAGATTTGGCTGTTTCAAAGCCTTTAGCATTTGCGAAGTATAAAGCCCGTTGCGGCCCTCGCCGTCGCTCGCCGTTTTGTCCGGCGAAGTGGCGTATGCGATAAACGTCCCGGTCGGCGCCGAGATCTGCGCCAGACCGCCAGCGTCCTCGCCGCGTGTCCACGAACGCGCGAACGGATTGTTGCGGCACGCATCGAGCACGACGATATTGAGCCCGTTACTTGCCGAATCCAGCTTTCGCAATACGAGCTCAAGATTTAACGCGTTGAAATCGATCTCGTCCTCACGGGGAATATTGGCATCGATGGGGATCAGATAGTTTCGCCCGCCAACCTGAATGCCATGTCCGGCATAATAAAAAAGCCCGACTCCGCCATTCGCTTTCAACGTGTCGCCAAACTGGCGCACCTTGTCATTCATCTGCTTGAGCGTCAAATCCGTTCCCGAGATAACCTCAAAACCAACGTCGCGCAATGCCGCCGCCATATCCGTTGCGTCATTTACAGGATTCACGAGCTTGCGAGCATTCTGGTAATCGCCATTCCCGATGACCAGCGCCGTGCGCTTGCTTGAAACTTGCGGGTTTTCAGCAGTGAGCTGCCGCTTTTCCTGACCGCACAAAACAACGGTCGAAACGAGGCACAGCAGAGCCCCGCAGACCAGCCTCGACACCATAACGTTGTGAGCCCTGCTAACCATGTTCATACCTCCGGCGAGAAGTTTAGTCGGAAATGATGCTTAAAATTATGAGTGCTTTCGTTTGACCTGTCAACGAAATATGGCGAGATCCGGTCGCCGCCCGGGCTAAAAGGGCTTGACTAGTTGGGCTTCTTTTTCACTATTGCCAGAGCCAAATTTGTGGATGAGCCGGGCAGGGCTATGGGGTTTTGTTCAAAGTTTGTGGCGGCTTGGACTGCCGCGCGGGTATATTGAAATATTTCGCCGGCCGTTACTAATTGATCGCCGTTCAGATCGGCTGCCCCCTTCAAACCTTGCAGCAGGGCCCATGTAAAGACGCCGTGGTTGCCCCATTTTGGGGATTCACGCGAAACCTCGTTTACGTCGGAGGATGTCAGGATGGCACGGCCTTTTTCCTTAAGTGTCCTCCTAAAATGTCTTTGCCTAAAACTCTCGTCTCGTTTAGCACGATCGAAAGGTAGTCAATTGATCCCTATTGGAAAATCCTGCCCCCGCGTCGAGCTGTTTGGATCCTGGCGTTTGCCGCGATAAAGTTTGGTGAGTTCCGGGACTTGTTCGTTGAGATAAGCCGCGAGTTCGAGAACCGTTACTTTTCCATCCTTTGGAGAGCCGTCGGCTTCGCCGTTGAGGCCTTTTAGTAGGGCGTAGGTGAAAACGCCGTGGCCGAGTTTGGCGAATTCCGTCGCGACCTGGCTCTGTCCCGCCGAGGCGAGCACCGCGACACCCGCCGAACGGGCGAGCTGTGCTATAGCCTTTTCCTCCGAAGGGCCACGCATCGCAATCGTCTCGACCGCACCGCCTGATTCGCAGGCGTCGATCACGATCAACTGTTTGAGGGCCTGGACCTTTCTCAGCATTTCCCTAAGATCGTGGGCCGATATACCTTTTGTAGTCAGACTCCCGCTGTCGCCGAAAATACGAACTACATCGTACGGCACCAGGTAAAAATCCGCCGCCGTCTTGTCATCGCCCTCGCTCATCGCACCGTGCCCCGCGTAGTAAAAAACAAAAACATCACGCGCCTTGGCTTGTTTGATGATCTCGCCAAATGCCGCCTCGATACCACCGTTTGTGGCGTTCGCGTCAAAAATGACCTTTTTGCTTATGTGCTTGAAGATTTTCTGTCCGCGTTGCTCAACAACATCAGCAAATGCCTGAGCATCCGCCCGGCCGTAATTGAGATTGTAATTTGTGTTTTTATATTCATTCAGGCCAACCGCGAGGATGTAAAGGTCCGCCGTGGGTTCGGCGGCTTTCAACTCGATCTTTACTTCGTCAGGCGTCGCCTCCGTGCGGTCTTTGTTAAAGGCGGTTGCTCGAAAGGTGTTTATCCCCGACACCAAACTAACCTCAAATGTTTTTGTGTTCGTCTTCGTTTCAACGGTCAACTGGCGGGTAGTGTGGCCGAGAAGCTTGCCATTTTGATAAAGCCTGATATCCTCGACTCCGCCGCCCTGGTCATGAGCCTCCACAACGATCTGCGCCGTGTCGGATTCGGACCCATCTCCCGGCTTTGGCGAAGTGATCCGAACCACCGGCGGCAGCTTTATCTGCTTTGAGAAATCAACCTTCGAAGTCGTCGCGGGCAGCTTTTCGCGGGCATAAACCTTCTGCAAAAGCTTCGGCGTGTAAAATTGCTCAAAGAACGAATCGAGAGGAATCAGTTTATCGTCTTGTTTGTAAGAGATGAGTTTCATGCCGTCAGGGGAACCGTCAAAACGACCGTCTGGAGTGATAACAACCCAATCCTTCTCATCGAGTGTTATCAAAGTTGCTAGTTTATTCCCGCTGATCACATCCCACAACTTAACTGTGGCATCAGCACTTCCACTTACCAATGTCTCGCCGTCAGGACTAAATGCGACTGAATTGACTATATTTGAATGGCCTTTTAGGGTTTTTATCATTTGCCCAGAAGCCACATTCCATAACTCCAACGTGGCATCGTATGTGCCACTCACAAACGTCGTGCCATCAGGGCTGAAGGCGAGTGAATTGACTCCGCGTGAACTTGCTTTGAGAGTTTTCAGTTCCTGTCCCGATGCTACATTCCACAACTTTATAGTTGCATCATACCCGCCACCGGCAAGTATTTTGCCGTCAGGACTGAACGCTAATGTCCTGACGGCCGAATTAATTTTAATGGATTCTAATTCCTTTCCGGAAGCCACATCCAGCAACCTCAATGATTGACCTTTATTTACACCTCCCCAGCAGAAAAGAGCAAGAGTTTTACCGTCTGGACTAAAGGCAACCTCAGAAGCAACTTGTAACTCACTATTATTAGAAGTCTTCAATTCCTGCCCCGATACCACATTCCACAACTTGATTTTAGCACCACGATCTACGCTCGCAATCATGTTGTACTCGGTGATGAATGTAACCGAAACGACGCTTGTAGAAGCTTCAAGAGTTCTTAATTCCTGCGCCGACGCCACATCCCACAACTTGATTGTGCTGTCTTCGCTGCCGGTCAACAACATTTTTCCATCAGAGCTAAAGGCGATTGAAAGAATATGTTTTGAATGCCCTTTAAGAGTTTTCAATGTTTGTCCCGTTTCTAAGTCCCATAATTTGACGGTGTTGTCTTGAGTTCCGCCCGCCAGCGTTTTGCCGTCAGGACTGAAAGCCACCAAGTCGACAGGACTTGAATGGCTTTTTAGGGTCCTTATTTCCCGCTCGGAAGCGATATCCCAAATTTTGATCGTCGTGTCTTTATTCGCAAGAGCCAACGTCATGCCGTCAGGGCTGAACGCTAGCGACACCACAGTGGTCAAAAAGCCTTTGAGCGTTTTCAATTCTCGCCCCGTTGACACATCCCAAAGCTTAACAATTGGGTCTGCGCTTCCGCTTGCCAGGGTCTTGCCGTCAGGACTGAATGCAACTGAACTGACATAGCTCAAATGACCCCTTAAAGTTCTTAATTCCTGCCCGGAGGCCGAGTCCCACAACTTTACCGTATTGTCAACACTTCCACTCGCCAGCGTCTTGCCGTCCGCGCTAAAGGCAATTGACATGACTGAGTTCGAATGACCACTCAGAGTTTTCAATTCGTGACCTGAAGCCGTGTCCCACATTCTGATAGTTCGGTCACTACCTCCGCTCGCCAGCGTCTTGCCGTCGGAACTGAATGCCACTGAACTAATACTAGTTGAATGTCCCTTGAAAAACTTCAATTCCTGCCCGGACGCCACATCCCACAATTTGATTGTGCTGCTCGATAGCGTCTTTCCGTTGGGACTGTACGAGATCTTTCCGTTGCGACTGTACAAGACTAAGCTGTTATCACTGCCGCTCGCCAGCATCTTGCCGTCAGGGCTGAAAGCTACTGAGGAAACAGACGTTGCATGACCTTCAAGAGTTTTCAGTTCCTGGCCCGAAACCGCATCCCACAACTTGATCGTTTTGTCCGAACTCCCACTGGCCAGCGTTTTACCATCGGGACTGAAGACGACCGAATTGACATCGTTTGAATGACCTTTGAGAGTTTTAAGTTCCTGCCCAGACCGCACATCCCATAGCCTGATCGTATTGTCGTCACTTCCGGTGGCGAGTGTCCTACCATCAGGACTGAAAGCTACTGTGTTGATCGAACCTGAATGCCCGGTTGATACGTAGACCTCCGGCTTCTGTGCAAACATCGTTAGCGCTGCCAACCAAAGCAGAGCACCCGCCAGCAGTAATTCGATTTTGAATGTTGGAATAAATGGGAAGCTGTTCATATTTTTGGTAGCTCAGATACCTCGGTTAGTCAATAAATCGTCTTTCACTTCACCGACAAACTGAGATTTATCAACATCGGTTCTTTTTGCCGCGTCTTTACCCGATAAACAGTTTGCGGGAACGGGTCTTCCTGAGTTAATTGCCTTGTGCCGACGTCACGACCGGCTTCCTTTTCGGCTTTTGTATAACCTTGTCCGGCGGTGGCGGTTTGCTCGTATTCGCCGGCGGGTTTCAAATACTTATCTTCGAACGCGGCGACCATCGCGGCTGAGGTCGGCGACGGTTTATCCGGGATGCCCACGTCGGACAACGGTTCGGGGGAAATAATTACTGTTAACAATTCGCCGCGCCAATTCGCGTTGCTCGATTTCAAAGTAAAATAATCCGATTGGCCGGGAATATCAATTACCTGACCCTGTTCGACACGGTTGCTGCCGCCTCGGGACGCCATCGTCGGGAATGTTTGCCATGGTTCGCCCACCTTTTCGTCGGCATATATCTCGCGGTCGAAAATATATAAATATCCGGCAGCCGGGGATTCGAACGACAGGCGCACCTTATCACCGCGGTTAAAGACGGTGTTCGCCGCCACCCGCTTTGCCGTACTCGTGTCAGATCCCAACATCCAGAATGTCACGCCAAGCTGTTTCCACACCTCGACAGATGTGGTGTCGGCCAGAAGACTAAGCTTGAAAGTTTTTGCCGAAGCTGCGACCGGTTTTGCCGGAATACGCTTAACCCGGGCCGTCGTTCGCTTGAGCTGAAACGTAGGTTTTTTCTTAAAAACAAAAACCGTATCGCCGAGAGAAATGTCACGAGTACGGGGAAAATCGTCGGCGGTGATCTCAACAGGCGGTTTGGGGTCGGTTTTCTGACCAAACGTAACCTGGCATCCCAGTACGATGATGGCCGAAACGACAAATACGCGTTTGATTTGCAAGAACAATTTCATTTCCAAAAAACCTCCTAAAATGAAGCTTCAAATATTGCCAGCTAGCAAGTATTCGAGTTCGTTACAACTACGTTTTAAAAAAAGAGGTGTGACATCGTCGGTCACAAAAGTCCGGTAAAGATTCGGTAAAATTAAAAGAACTTGATGGTTGGAAGTATGCTGATTTTCATTGAATCTGTCAATGAAATCGGGGTGCGACGGCGGATCTGACTATTTTTCGTCGCGGTTAAAGCTGAATGAAAGGGCGAGGCGGTAGATGCCGGCGGAATCTACGTCGATGTCTTTGCTGACGCTTTCGCCTTTGAATCTGGCGGTGAAGCGGTATTTGGCTGAGCCCGGAGGCTGGCGGATCGAGAATTCACCCGATATATTTGTGAACGCGGTGCCGAGTTTTTTGGTCGAGCCGTCGGCGTTAACCTTTGCAGCCGTCACCTCGGCGCCTGTGACGCTGGTGCCGTTTTTGTAGAACACGCTTCCTTGAATTATCAGCAACGTGCCTTTATCTCCAAGCAATATCAGGCGGCTGCCGAGATCGCGGGGTTTGCCTTTTTTGATCTCGACGTTGTATTGAACGGCGGTGCCGTAGCCGTCGGCTTCGAAGGCGAGGTTGTAAGTGCCGGGTTCGATGCCATCGAGGAGGAAATTTCCCTTGGAGTCGGTTTTTGTTGTTTTGCGATCAACGCCGTTTTGCCGGGCGGCGATGGTCGCTCCGGCAATGCCCTGATCGGACATATTGCGGACCTTGCCTTTGATGCCGCCGGTGTCCTGGGCGGAAACGGTTAGCGGTAGGCAGTAAGCCGTAAGCAGCAAGAAAACCGCGATGGACAACAAACTGGTTTGATGACGACTAATTCTGTGCATGCAATGTGGCCGCTGACGATTCCCGACGCATTTCTCCGGCTACATCATTGATGATGTCATCGAGGGTTCGGGTTGGCTTGTATCCGATCAGCCGTGCGGCCTTATCGAGGCTTGGAACGCGTCGCTGCATGTCTTCAAAGCCTTCGCCGTAGGCCTCGGTGTACGGAATATATTTGATCTCGCTGTGGCTGGCGGTCTTTTCGATTGCTCGTTTTGCCAGGTCGTTGATCGTGACTTCGGCGTCGCTACCGAGATTGACCACCTGACCGAAACACGTGGGAGTTTCGATCAATTTTGTCAGCCCGTCGACCACATCCGAAACATGACCAAAACACCGCGATTGCGTGCCGTCGCCATGCACCTCGATCGGCTCGTTTTTCAATGCAGCTTCGACAAATCGTGGCACAACCATGCCGTATTGCCCCGTCTGCCGCGGGCCGACGGTGTTAAAGAGACGCGCGACGACGACCGGAAGCCGCGTTTCTTTGAAATGCGCGAGGGCGAGGAATTCGTCGAGCGTTTTCGCACAGGCGTACGCCCAGCGGTGTTTGTCGGTGGCGCCTGTCAGCAGGTCGTCCTCTTCGCGAAAGGGAACCGAAATGCCTTTGCCGTAGACCTCGCTGGTCGAGGGGATCAGGACGCGTTTGCGGTATTTTGCACAGCGGCCGAGGATAACGTCAGTGCCATGAAAGATCGTCTCGATCGTCTTGACCGGCTGCTCCATGATCAGCCTGACGCCGACCGCGCTTGCCATGTGATAGACGCGATCCGTCTCGCGGATCAGCTCTTCCATCAGGTCGGCGTTGAGCACGGTGTCGATGATGAGGCGAAAATTCGTATTCCCCTCGAGGTGTTCGATATTTGAATAGCGGCCGGTCGAGAGATCGTCGATGACGGTGATCTCGTGGCCTTTGCCGATCAATCTATCTGCCAGGTGACTGCCGACGAAACCGGCCCCGCCTGTGATTAGTATCTTCATGCTATATTTCTATACTTGTTCGAGCCTTTCAATTCTTGTCAACTGAGAATGCGAAGCTTCTCTTAAGGCGATTGAGGCTTCTTTCAATTCAATTGATGCTTCTTTCAATTCGATTGTGGATTGTTTAAGTTCAACGAGGTCCGCTTCATTTTTGATTTGCGAGTCGATAAGAGCATTCATCTTAAATTCGAAGTCCTTTCTCGAACGCTCAAAATCCACGTCAAACGTATCCAATCGCTCCTCATGTCTAACTATTAGATCTTTTAGAAGAACAATTACGTCTTCCATCCTGTTTACTCGTTCTTCCAAATTCATATATGTTTGTCATCACTAACAAATTCGCTAAAGTATAACGCGGTTCTTTTCAATCCCTCAGCCAAAGGAATCGTCGGCTGCCAATCCAACAATTTATTCGCCCGCTCAATATTCGGTTTCCGCTGTTTCGGGTCGTCCTGCGGCAGCGGCAGGTGTTTGATCTTGACCGGTTTGCCGAGACATACGCCGACTTGTTCGGCCAGTTCGTTCATCGTAAATTCGCCCGGGTTGCCGAGGTTTACTGGCATGTGAATGTCGTCCGATTCGGCGTTCATTAATTTGATAATGCCGTCAACGAGATCGCTGACGTAGCAAAACGAACGTGTCTGCTCGCCGTTGCCGTAGATCGTTAATTCCTCGCCACGCAGGGCCTGGACGATAAAATTCGAGACGACACGGCCGTCGTTTTCGAGCATTCGCTCGCCGTAGGTGTTGAAAATGCGCACGATGCGCGTATCGACGCCGCTTTGGCGATGATAGTCCATCATCAATGTTTCGGCGACGCGCTTGCCTTCGTCGTAGCAGCTGCGGAGGCCGATCGGGTTGACGTTGCCCCAATACGATTCGGTCTGCGGGTGCTCGATCGGGTCGCCGTACACCTCGGATGTCGACGCCTGCAGGATGCGGGCACCGACGCGTTTTGCCATGCCGAGCATATTGATCATGCCCATAACATTGGTCTTGACGGTTTTTACCGGGTTGTATTGGTAATGCACGGGTGATGCCGGACAGGCGAAATTGTAAATCTGATCAACCTCGAGCAGGATCGGCTCGGTCACATCGTGGCGAACAAGCTCAAACCCGCTGTTATCAATGAGATGGGCAATATTTACCTTGCGGCCCGTAAAAAAATTATCGAGGCAGATGACCTCATTGCCTTCGTTCAAGAGCCTTTCACAAAGATGCGAGCCGATAAATCCGGCCCCGCCGGTGACTAAAATACGCATAAAATGGATAACGGAAAATGGACAATTAAAAAGAACGCTTTCTTCTATTATCCATTTTCCACTTTCAATTGTCCGTTATTTTAAGTTTTTTTCGAAAAAAGCCAAAATACGGCTGTATTCGTCAGTCCAGCTTTCGGGACGGACAAAGCCGTGATTCTCCGACGGATAGAATTGTTCCTGAAAATACTCCGTCTTACCGAGCCTGATGAGTTTTTCCGTCAATTGCATCGAATCCTCGACATGCACATTGTCATCAACGATGCCGTGCAGGATAAGCAATTGCGTTTTAAGTCCATCGGCATATGTGATCGGCGAACTGCGCTTGTACGCCTCGGGATTCTTGTCGGGAAAGCCAAGCCGCTGCGCAGTGTAGCCGGACGACGAAGCATAGTAATTCTTCCAGTCGGCCACCGGTCGCAGAGCCGCCGCTGCCGCTATCTTGTCAGAGGCTCGAAACGCGAGCATCTCGGCCATAAAGCCGCCGTAGCTGCCGCCATAAACACCTATCTTCGCCGGGTTTACGCCATAATTTTTGACCACGTAATCCATCGCGTCGAGGTGGTCATCCATGTCCTTGCCGCCGAGAAAATCGTATACGTCAGTGCGCCAATCGCGTCCGTAACCGGCCGAGCCGCGATAGTCGATGTCGAGCACGATATACCCTTTCTGCGTCAACAGTTCGTTGAACATAAACTCGCGATAATAATTGTTCCAGCCGTTGATCGTGTTTTGCAGATAGCCCGCACCGTGGACGAAGATGACCATCGGGTATTTTTTGTTCGCGTCGAAACCGGCAGGCAGATAGATCTTGGATTTTATCTGCTTGCTGTCACGCGATGGAATATCGATGAATTTTGGTTCGTTCCATGTCCGATTATTAAATGCCGGCGGTGACGTGCTTGTGATCGTCTGCGGAAAATTGATCCCGACGCAGTTTACGCAGGCATGCTGTGTTTGTAATTCATCAGGCTGATTCCATCGGGAAAAGCTGAAAAGTAACATCGGCTGGCCGTTTTCGTTCATCTGCGGATTAGTTCGCATTCCGGCAGACGAGTAAGCGATGCCTTCTTTTTTGCCCGCAGAGATCGAAAGATCGTAAAAAGTGCGTTCTGCTGCGTTTCCCTCTGTCGAAGAATAGATGACATGGTCGCCATCCGGCGTCCACTTTGCCCATTCGACCTGCCACTTTCCTTCTGTAAATTGCTTTACATTAACCTTGCCCGTATAGCCTGCGTCCGATTTATTTTCCTGACGCGGGTCGCTGGTTGGGATCGCTTCGGCCGTTTTCTTTTCGAGCGTTGCTAAATAAATGTGGTTGTAGCCGTCCTTTTCGGAGCAGAAAAATAGCTGGCTCGCGTCCTTCGGGTTCGGCTCGAAAATTACCGAAAGCGGAGCCTGCCATTTGTCGTCGGTCTCGTCGGAGATTATGACGAGCTGCTCGTCTTTGCTTGTCGTATGGAAAATGTAAAAAAGCTGTCGGCGTTTTGTGTCCTTGTCATTGCGGTCAACTATCAGGCTGCGATTATCGGCGGCCCATGCCATGCGGCGAAAATTGCTCACGCCTTCGCTCTTTGGCAGTTTGACCTCGGACGCTGTTTCGCGGCTCCCATCGGTCGGAATTACCATCACTTTTTGCTCGGACCAACCGCGTCGCGTTGTCGGAGCCTCGACAAATTCGCCAAGATAATTCGGTACAAAGAGAGCTTTTTGCTTCGACGTGTCCGAAACTATATAAGCGGCCATCAAGCCGTCTTTCGAGACGGCTGCATTTTGCACAGAGATGAAATTTGCCTGATTTGCCTCATGCGAAAGCTGCACCGTCGTCGCGTCGGCGATATTCAACACAAACAGATTACCACCCAGCTGATACATGATCCGGTCGTTGTCGATGAATCGCGGGGCCACCTCAGGGGACTGCGTTTTTGTGTAGCGTTTGGGTTTTGCATTGCCGAGCGTCAGGACGTACATATCGCCGCTCTGTGTAAACAATAGTTTTTTCGAGTCCGGCGACCATTCAAAGTTGCCAAAGCTGTTTTCGCGGGCCTTTACAAAATCATCGCGGACGACCAGCCCGTAATCGAGCTTATTTTCCTTTTCCGGCGGTTTTGGCGTCGCGGGCATATCGCTGAGCCTCAGGATGATCTGCGGCGTACCGCCGGTCGTGGATACCATGTAAAGGTCGCGCGGCAGCTTGTTTTCAGCATTCCAGAGGTAGATGACCTTCGACCCGTCTGGCGACAGCTTTTCCCCCTCAACCCGCATCCCCGCGATCGACGGCTCGGCCATGATTTGGGAGACGGTGAGGTTTTGAGCGGAAACGCTCGAAACAAGAAGAAGGACGAAGGTAAATATTAAATAACGCGGTCTTAGAAAAGGTCGGGTTTCCATATATATATACGGTCAATCAATGTCCGTGTCGAGTGCATCTCTAAGAGCGCGAAGAACTGTCAGACCCGGTTCGTCTTTGGGGCGATTAGCAGCCTCTTTTGCAATGATGAGGCTTGGAATTGAAAGAATTCTAGTTTGAAATCCGTCCAAATCGATAACGATCGAGTTTTCGAGCAGATCATCATAAATTCCAACTCCTTTAACCTCGCCCAAAAGATCGATGTCGCCCAATGATGTCACGAACGTAAAATTTGTACCATGCTGCAATGTAGTCCAATCGAAAACGAACGGAAGTTTGGGATCCACTCCACGCAGCCTCGGGCTTAAAGGAGTAAGTACGCCGGCAATTCTCTTAAGATTATCTCGATTTCGCGAATAGCAAATGTCCAAGTCTTCGGTCAAATAATTGCCGCCGTGACTGCGAATTGCTATTCCCCCCACCACAACAAACTCAGCGTCGGCGGCAGAGAGCAATTGGAGCAATTTAAGCAGATTGAACATCATTCTTTTTGAGGTTCGCTTTTGCCCGTTTCATTGCCTCGGCAATCTTTCTGACGGAGTTGACGGCGTCGTCGTTGTTTCGGATACGCTGAACGGGCGTGAGTCGGAGATTCTCGACCAGCTGGGTAAGATCGATTCCGTAATCACGAGCGGCTGCGATCTTGCCCCCCGGTTGCGGATTTAATAATTTTTCTTCGGGTGTTCTATTCATGCCATTATTTTAAGGCAATTCCTCGGTATTTGCACGTTTTTCAGTTAGTGAGGTTCCGGGTCGGTTGTTTTGAGTTCCAACTTTAGTTGGCCCATGTCAGCAAAGAAGCAAGCTAAAGCTGGAACTCAAAACTTAGGGCAATTCGAGTGCATTTACACGTTTTTCGGACTTCTGAGCGTCAGTCAGGCTCTTGTATTCGTAGATCGCGTTCTCCCAGGTGCCGTACATTGCGTTTGGCAGCAGGATGTAGTGTTTGCCAAACATATCTTTGGCTTTGTCGACCTCGGCAAAGCGGTCCGCGACTGATTTGCGTTCAAATACGTTGGAATGGTCGTCAAGGTTATCGCCCATGAAGAACACGATGCGATATTTTTGCAAAATGATCTGGCGGCGGGCCTCTTTGCTCGATTCGGCGGTGCGGAGCAGGACGTTTTCGTCGGTCACGTCCTTAAAGCCGACGCTTTTGAGGTTGTCCATCGTCGCCTGTTTTTGGACGGCGTCGCGGTTCGAGACGAAAAATACTTTCACGCCTCTTGAGGTCGCGTAATTGATAAAATCGACCGAGCCGGGAATAGCCTTTGCCTTTCGCATCTCGCCCCACGCATACCATTCTTTTAATACGAACGGCGTTCTTGTCTTAATATTTGCAGCCTGTGCCGCCGAATTGTCGAGCACCGTCTCGTCGATATCGACCATCACGGCACGCGACTTTCTCTGCTCGGCCTTGAGCAATTTCTTTACGTTCTTTTTGTCGAGATCGGCGTCGAGCTGCCAGCGGGCGAGGTTAAATGCCTGATACGCGAGGGCACGGTATTCACCGGCCTTTTGCATCCACAATGTGGCGCCGGCCTGATATTCGTTGTCAACGTTCACCTGAACTGCCGGAGATCCTTGCTGGGCGGTCGAGATCGTGACGAAATACGTCGCCGCAGCCGAGCATAAAACCAACGCGACCACGGAAATGTTACGTTTTAATTTCATATTTCAAATTTGAGACCTGGATTTGAATCGATTATAAATGATTATGCCCCAAACGCCGAAGAACAAGCCGGAAGGCGAAGAAACAAAAGCCGAAGAGAGCGACGCTTTGACGTGGGAAGCGGATCAAAAGCGCCGCGAATACTACTACGACGACGGTCACGGGTACGAGATTTATAAACCAGAAGATGAGAAAGAAGATGCCGACTAGTTTTGAGTTCCAACTTTAGTTGGCTTCTGACGCGCGTAAGAAGCCAACTAAGGTTGGAACTCAAAACTTTCGAACTCAAAACTTCAGGCCGCGGTCGTCTCAATATCCACCGTTATCGCCCGCCATTTACCCTGTATAAATCTGGTAACGCTTAAGGTGCAGCGGGTTACATGGCCTGCCAGCACTGCGAGCCAGATATGGATCGGTTGCAGGGTTCCAGTACTCTTAATGATAAAGCAGATGCCGAGCGGAACTACGACCTGCGAGATGATCGATATATACAGCGGGCTTTTGGTATCGCCGCTGCCTTGCAGACCGCCGGTGTAGGTTAGCGCGACCGAAATAAAGAGTCCCGAGAACGCCAGGACTGTCAGCAATTGTGTCCCGATCTCCACCGCCGCGGGGTCGCTCATGCCAAATATTCCGAGCAATTGATGTGGAAAAAAGAAAAAAATAAATCCAAGGATGACCGAGCCGGTCAGGCCAAAGCCGGCAGCTGTTCTGACCGCCGCGAATGCTCGATCCTGATGTCCGGCACCAAGATTCTGCCCGACAACCGCCGAGGTCGCTCCCATCAGCCCGTTCGAACCCCACACAATAAGCGAAAATAATTGACCGTAACAAACCGCATAAGCCGCCTGAGCGGCTCCGCCGTTAAGCAGCGATCCCATAAACCAAAACATCAAAAACCCGCCGACATTACCCATTACTCCCTGAATACCGCTGGGCAATCCGAATTTGAACAGCGAACGAATCACCGACCAATCAGGCCCCCAACCGACTCCTCGCGGAAATCCAACGACCCATCGCCCGCTCCAGAGGCTGTAAATGGCATACATTCCAACAAGACCGGTTGCAATGGCCGTTCCCATCGCCGAACCGGCCGTGCCAAATGCTGGAATAGGGCCGAGTCCGCGAATGAGAATTACGTTCAGAACCAAATTTAACAGGGTCATCGCAACGCCCATAACCATCGGTGTCCTCGCATCTCCGGCGGCCCTGAGCGCGCCGCTTGTCATAAAATAAATGAGCAGACCGATACTGAATGCAAAAGATATTCGCAGGAACGGCAGAGCCTCGGCCTTGACGCCCGCGTCGCCGCTGATCAGATCCAGCAGATATGGCGACGCAAAATACCCAAGCGGGGCCATTATAAATACCGCGATAAATACGGCGGCAAGAAACGCCTGATACACCGTTCGATTGACCTTTTCAGGATTGTGAGCACCGGCAAAACGCGCTACCAGGACACTCATGCCGATGAAAATTGACGATATAAAAACGATGACAAGTATAAATATTTGATTGCTGACGCCGATTGCCGCATTCGCCTTGTATCCGATCAGATTGCCGACCATTATCTGGTCAACCAAATTCTGCATACCCGCGATGACGTTCGTCAGCATCGTCGGCCACGCAATTTTCCACACGGCGCGTGCTAGCGGCCCTTCGGTGATCGAACGGTCAAATTTCTTTTTTGGTGGATCGGCTGCAACGACGGGTTCGTCAATTAGCGCGGATTCCGGTGTGAGGAATTCTACTTCTTCGGCCATTTAGTTTAATGTACTACGAATCTGTAGATTAAACCGTTTCACCAAAGTAGCAAAACCTGAGTTACTTTTTCGGCCGTTCG
Organism: Pyrinomonadales bacterium; assembly: GCA_038227175.1. Taxonomy (GTDB): domain Bacteria; phylum Acidobacteriota; class Blastocatellia; order Pyrinomonadales; family Pyrinomonadaceae; genus OLB17. Next base: position 76,080 of record JBBRPZ010000005.1, read on the forward strand.
TTAGCTTTCAGGACGCGTTTGCGGAGCCGGATTGATTTTGGCGTGACCTCGATCAGCTCATCGTCAGCGATGAATTCTAAAACTCGTTACAATTCTTCCAGGTTTTCCGTCATTGTTTTAATAAATCCAGCTTTATCCTTTTTCACATCTTCCAGCATTGCTTTCCTGTCGTCTGACATAGAAAGATATTTTTCTGCCCATAAATTTACTTCGACCAATATGGGAAGCAAGTCAATTCCTTTTCGGGTTAGCTTATATAACACCTTTGCTTTGCTATCCGGGTGGGCTAATTTTTCAATAAGTTTGTTTTCTTCCAACACCTTCAATCTAGCGGCTAGAATATTTGTAGAGATTCTTTCCGGTGACTTTAAAAAGTCTCCATATGTGGATGCTTTTGCGGACATCAGATCCCTGATGATCAACAGTGTCCATTTGTCTCCCCAAATATCAAGCGAGCAGCTAATCGGACAATCAGACCTTTTTTTTTCTGTATTCATAAAAAATATATTAAAAGTGCTTGCAATATGCAAGTGAGTGTTATATTTTACATTTGTACTTGCATTTTACAAGTGCATATAGACATTAAACTATTAGGATAGAAATCATGCAATTAAAAGGAAAAACGATATTAATTACGGGCGGAACTGCAGGAATCGGACTCGAGGCTGCGAAACAGTTTTTGGCTAACGGTGCAAAAGTTATCATTACCGGCCGGAATCAGTCAAAACTGGATGCTGCAAAACAATTGTATCCCTCTTTGACGGCAATAAAGAGTGACGTGGCAAATGCGGAAAACACAGCTTTACTTTTCAATCAAATTAAAGAACTTGGAGGGGTAGATATTTTATACAACAATGCTGGCGTTATGAATGGCCCGCGTAATCTAGGGGCGGCAAGCGATAAACATTTCGAGGCGGCGGAGAATGAGATAAACATTAATTACTTGGGCGTTATCCGCATGAACAACCTTTTTATGGAAATGTTGAAATCCAGAAAAGAGGCGGCAATTATCAATACAAGTTCAATACTCAGCTACGTCCCTTTGCTGCTCGGCCCAACGTATTCGGCATCAAAGGCGGCAGTGCGATTTTACACGGAGTCGTTAAGGGAGCACTTACGGATCTTGGGCAGCAGCGTAAAGGTCTTCGAACTTTTGCCTCCTCTTGTCGCGACCGAAATGGCAGAAGGTCTCGACGCTAAGGCGATAACTCCGGAAGAGCTGGTGCGGGCGTTGATCGACGGTATAAGAAAGGATAAGTTTACGATACGTGTCGGTACGACAAAATTGATCTACATTTTGAATCGGCTTTTCCCGAGAGCGGCTTTTAAGTTGATCAATCCGGCGAAGAGCACCGCGCTGTTGCAATCCAAATAAGGTGCTCCACGATGGAAAAAAAGCTGGACAACCTTCCGACCGCCCGGCTTTTTTCACTGATCGTAACAACAAACTATTTCTTTGGCCGTTCGTTGGCTTTCAGAACGCGTTTGCGGAGGCGGATGGATTTTGGCGTGACTTCGATCAGCTCGTCGTCGGCGATAAATTCGAGGGCGCGTTCGAGCGACATCTCGCGTTGCGGGACGAGGCGCATGGCTTCATCGGCGCTCGTGGTACGCATGTTTGAGAGTTTTTTCTCTTTGATGGGGTTTACGTCGAGGTCGACGGCCCGTGCGTTTTCGCCGACGATCATGCCTTCGTAGACTTTTATCTGCGGTTTTACAAACAGCACGCCGCGTTCCTGTAAATTATAGAGAGCGTATGTGTTAGTCTCGCCCATGCGGTCGCTGACCAAGGAGCCGGTCTGACGCGATTTCATGTCGCCCTGCCATCTGTCGAATCTTAGGAAGAGCGTGTTGAGCAAGCCCGTTCCCTTGGTTTCCGTCAAAAACTCACCGCGGAAACCGATCAGGCCACGCGACGGAACTTCGAATTCCAGACGGACGCGACCCGAGCCGTTGTTGATCATCTTGGTCATCTGGCCCTTGCGGCGGCCCATGGCTTCGGTGACGACGCCGATGAATTCTTCGGGAACATCAATAACAACTAATTCTATCGGCTCGAGCAATTCGTTAGTTTTTTCATCGCGTTTGGTGATGACCTCTGGCTTGGAAACCTGTAGTTCGTAGCCTTCGCGACGCATCATTTCGATGAGAATCGCGAGCTGTAATTCACCGCGGCCCGATACCTTAAACTGTTCAGCCGCTTCGGTTTGAGCGACGCGGAGCGATACGTTTCCGAGCAGCTCGCGGTCGAGGCGTTCCTTGATCTGACGCGACGTGACAAACTTGCCGTCGATGCCGGAAAACGGCGAAGTATTGACGCCAAAGATCATCGCGATCGTCGGTTCGTCAACGGCGATGACCGGCAGCGGTTTCGGGTTTTCGACCAGCGTGATCGTCTCGCCAATCTCAACATCGTCAAAACCAGCGAGGGCGACGATCTCGCCGGTTCCAGCCTCAAGGACGTTCGTTCGTTCGAGACCCTCGAAAACAAACATCTCTTTCACGCGTGTCTTGACGGTCGAACCGTCGCGTTTGGCGACCACGACTTCTTGATTTTTTGCGATCTCGCCCGAGAAAATACGGCCGATCGCGAGGCGCCCGACGAACGGATTGTAGTCGATATTCGCGACCAGCAGTTGCAGCGAATCGGTGCGCAAAGCGTGCGGGGCAGGGATCGTCTCGATGATTTGATCGAACAGCGGAATAAGATTTTTCGATTCGTCCGTGAGATTTTTCTTCGCGACGCCGTCTCGCGAGATCGAGTAAAGAACAGGGAAGTCGATCTGGTGGTCATTGGCCCCGAGGTCGATAAACAGGTCATAAATCTCGTCGAGGACTTCCTCGGGACGCGAATCCTGGCGGTCGATCTTGTTGACCAGGGCGATCGCCGGCAGTTTCAGCTCCAACGCCTTTCGCAGCACAAAACGCGTCTGCGGCAAGCAGCCCTCGGCGGCATCGACGAGCAAAACGATGCCGTCAACCATCTTCAACACCCGCTCGACCTCGCCGCCAAAATCGGCGTGGCCTGGTGTGTCCAAAATGTTAATTTTGTAGTCGCCATAACGCACAGACGTATTTTTCGCCATGATCGTGATGCCGCGTTCACGTTCGAGGTCCATCGAATCCATTACACGGTCGACGACCGCCTCATTTTCGCGATGCGTGCCCGATTGTGCCAGCATTGCGTCAACAAGAGTCGTCTTGCCGTGGTCAACGTGAGCGATGATTGCGATGTTGCGTATTTTCGTCGTAGCTATCATAGTCGTAAATCCATCCTTAAAGACAAACCTCTATAATGACGCATCGGGGGACGAAAGGCAATTTGGATAACGATTACCTAACAAAGCCGAAATATCGGCATAAAAAAGCCGGACATTTCTGCCCGGCCGAAGAAGAAGAAAAATCGGCTGCAAAATTACCTATCCGCCGGTTTACCGACGATGAGGTTGTTTTTGACGCTAAAGACGCCGAAAATGCCGTTTGCGAGAATGTTCATCGTGTTGGAGTCGCCTGTATTGTAAACATAGCCCTCAAGGGTTACGTTTCCGTGATTGACGATGATCCGGACATCCGGATTCGGTTCCCAGAAATATTGGCCGGGACCGTGCTGTAAAAACGCACGTAGCGTCTGCCGGCGGATCGCGTCGTCCAGCGACGATGGCGTCAGGTCCTGGATATTGTTTACGACATTCGCGACTCCGGGAATGCGTTTAACGATCGCGGCGATGTCGTGGCTTGTGCTCAACGAATTTACCGCACCGTTCAGCGTGACCGTGCTGCCGCTCACCCGAAAGTCGATGTAGTCGAAGATGCCGTAATAAGGCAACATCCTGATCTCATGCGAAATCTGCTGCTCGATCGTCTTTGCCGGTTTTGCCTGAGCGGTGACGCTCGCAAACGAAATTGCGGCGAACGCCACGAAAATTGCTAAGAATGATTTAAATTTATTCATATAACCTCCGGTATTCATATTGTGAATACATCCATATTTCATGACGTTAGTTTGACGACAACTAACGCTCCGGAGGTGTCCGAAAAATGATAAAAATGTAAAGATTTGTAATAAGTTTGAGAATAAGATTTTAGCCACGAATGCACTAATTTTCATGAAATATCGATCTTATTCGTGCCTTCGTGGCTGATATTTCGGATTTGGCGAATGGCTTCATAAAGCACGACCCCGACGCTCGTCGCGAGATTCAGGCTGCGGACATTTTTATTCGGCATCGGGATGGTCAGGCATCGGTCCCAATTGCTACGGAGCAGATCCTCCGGCAAGCCGCGTGTCTCGCGGCCAAAGACAAGGCAGTCGTTTTCCTCGTATTCCCAATCGCTGTATAGCCGCTCGGATTTAGTCGTGATATACAGAAAACGCGAATCCGGCAGATGTGCGTAAAGAGCGTCGAGGTCGATGTGCCGGTGCAGGTCGACCTCGTCCCAATAGTCGAGCCCCGAGCGTTTCAGCGTCCGGTCGTCCATTCTAAAGCCCGTTACGCCAACGATATGCAGCCCCGTATTGGTCGCGGCACATAGGCGTGCTATGTTGCCGGTATTTGGCGGTATCTCAGGTTCGACAAGGGCGACATGGAGCATAGATCAAATGTAAAACGGAAAGTGGAAAATGGAAAATGCTGACCGGTCGACCTCATCTGTACTTTCCATTTTACGCTTTCCATTTTCCACTAAGATTGCATCTTTTGCCTCACATACGTCATCAATTGAGAGTGACGCGCCATGTGCCTGTGCCTCGAACTGGCGTTTATGTTACAATCCGCATTTGCTAAATAGATCAACTATCCGGAGAATTGCCAGGTGTTTTTGCGTTTTAATAGATCAATTTTTACGGCGTTAGTGATTGTGATAGGGACCGTTTCCGTCTTTGCACAAATTGCCACGACTCCGCCGCCGCCTAAGAAGGAAGTTCCGAAACCCGTAGCCAAACCGACGGCGACACCCGATAAAACGGTTGCTACCACAAAGCTGGCCACAGCCGAGCAGATCGTGGAAGCATCGCTGATCTTCGCCTACGCATATCCGGGTGGACGGGCGACGCTGAATCAGATTCGGAAAACGACGCTGGAGCGGGGAAAGGCGACGTTCACCTCGGCTGACGGCAAGATCGAGCAATCGACCTACCAGCGGTTCGTGATCAGGGCCGTGACGCTCGACAAGGAAAAAATTCGTCTCGATCAGGAATTCTCAAACGCGAGATACTCGCTGGTTTTTGCCGGTCAAAAGGTTTACGGCATCTTTAATAATTCGGTCTTTGAGCCCCGTGAGGATGCGTCGAAGAGTTTTGAAAATCAGATCGTCCACGGGATCGAAGCCTTGCTCAGGTATAAGGAAAATGAGTCAAAGATCGAGATGGCGCCCGCCAAAGAAAAAATAATGGGCGTCGATTATTATGTGATCGACCTCACGGACAAGAAAGAACGCGAGACCCGTTATTATTTGAGTGCCAAAACATTTCGCATAATGATGCTCACCTACGAGGACGGCGGCGTTAAATACAGACGTAAATTTTACGATTACAACAATGCCCAGGGCACCCTCGTTCCGTACCGCACCGTCCTTTGGGCCGACGACAAACAGGTCGAAGAAACCAACATAGGCACCATAACCTTTGGTCAAAAAGTTGACGACGAACTTTTCAAAGCCGGATAATTATTCAAGCCCGACGAAATCCGGCAGCGTAACGTTGCCGCTCACCTGAATGGTTTGCGGCGGGAAGCGAAAGAGTCTGGATGAAACCCGCAGGGTATAGGTCCCGCCGGTTAGTACACTGCCAAACGAGTAGAACCCAAACGAACTGGTCGTGGCCGTTTGCACGACACCTTGTGAATTGGTAATTGCAACGGTCGCATTCCGAAGCCCGCGGCCGTCAGATGTTAGTACCCTCCCGTCCACCGTGGCGGTCGTCGTGGCAGCACTTGTAAAGATGAGGCTAAATTGCCGCATCGAACCAACGTCGCCTGCTTCGTTGTCACTGACATTGACGACCCATGTCCCATTCGGATCCTGCCCCTTAAAAGCGGACAACGGATTATTAGGCGAAAAAGTGCCTGATGGGAAGGGGATAGTAGCACCGGTCGAGCACTGATTTTCAACCGAAGGAAATCCTCCATCATCATCCAAGGTGAGGTTATAGAGATTATGGCTGCCACACCCTATAGCCGTAGCCGGAAATCCGGGACGGTCCATAATCGTGACCGTTGTACCAGCGGGCGAAGTCAGTTTGACGACAATATCACCGATCCACGAATGGTTAAGGCCGACGGTGGTCGAAAGCGGGTCGGCGCTCGGGGCGGTTCCGTCAAAGCGGAAATTAAGGTCAGCAATCGTGGCCGCGCTGCTTAACGGCGATGTGCCCACGCCGGTTACAGACAAGTTGATATTGACGCCCGCCGGAACATTGTCGGGAACCGCTACAGGCGGACCCGCGTAGGTGAACGTCTTAGGCGTCGCACTCGGCGTCGGTGTGGGCGTTAGCGTAGGCGTTGGACTCGGCGTTGGCGTTGGTGGTGGGGTAGGCGTCGGCGTTGGCGTTGGCGTCGGCGTCGGCGTCGGCGTCGGAGATGAAGCGGTTGTTGCTGTCAATGTGAAATTGGCCGCGCCAGGTCCTAGATTACCTACTGCTACATAGTAGGTGCCTTGTTGAGGTGAATTGATGGTGATCGACTCAGTGCCACCAGTAGCTTCCGACTTAAAATCAGCGATAACATTGCCCAAGGCATCAAGCGTGATGGGTTGACCAAACCTTACGTAAAGATCGACATTTTGATCGCCAGTCAGAGTAAGCCTTAATTGCGTGGGCAGCACGCCCACCGAAGAAACACCGGTAGGCATCGCCTCTCCTCCCATGGCCGTCGGGTTGGCGTTGATCTGCACCGTAAACTGTCTGGGTGCAAGGACGCGGCCGCCTGGCGGAGGTGCAGGGATCGCCCCGTTTACCGGAGCGCCGCCAGGAATCAGACGAGCATCTTCAACCGCCGGGCCCAAGCGGGCAAAGCTTGCCGATGGCTTTCCGCCCGCCACAACGAAAGATCCGCCCACATAGACGGAATTCCCTCCGGCTGCCAGGCTCTTTACCTCGATATTGGAATTAGGATATGTGACATTTCCTGAGGTGAGGCCGCTTCCCAACTGCGACCAGGAATTAGACGCCGTGCTCCATTTGGCGATGGCGTTCGCGTCCGTCGGCCCCGCTGTTGTGAAGTTGCCGCCGACATATACATCGGTTCCCAGAACCGTAAGCGCCTCAACTTGCGGACCGATAGCACCGCCGACACCCGTACCGAGGGCGGAAAAACTGTTGCTATTTATGTTGTAGCGAGCAATGTTTGCCGCCACGATCCCCCCGGCCTTGTCGAATTGTCCACCTATATATAACTGACCATCTGCTCCGAGAGCGAGGGCATAAACGGAGCCACCGAAATCACTGGAGAACCCTGTGCGGGTGACCCCGAAATTCGGATCAGGGCCACCTAACCGGTACCACTGATCAGCAACACTGTCCCAAACGACAATACTATTTGCCAGCGTCTGCTGGGGGGTGTATACATAGTTAAAATTACCGCCGATAAAAACCAGGTTGCCGGTAATAGCCATCGCATAAATCCTTCCGCTGCCAAAATCCAGCGGAGCGGCGCCGAACTTCGACCAGCTTTGGGTGTTGATATTCCACCGGGCTAGTTTACCCGCTGTCACGCCCCCTGCGGCACTAAAGACGCCGCCCACATATACGATGCCTCCACTAATGGCGATCGTGCTAACGGTACTGCTAACGCCGGTGCCAAGCGCAGACCAGCTATTATTGACGCCGTCCCACTTAGCAATGTAGTTGACAGTACCATTGCCTGCTTTGGTGAAATTCCCACCCACATAAACGTCGTTGCCGTTCGTAGCAAGGGCATTGATAATGCCATCCACGCCAGTCCCGAGAGCTGACCAATCGACGCCATTCCAGCGGGCAATGTAATTCGCCGCCCGGCCGCCCACATGATCGTATTGACCGGCCACATACACATCACCATTTGCGGCCACCGCAACCGCATTGACAGTTCCAAGGATTGAGGAGCTCTGTACCCCTTTTCCGAAGGCGATAAACTCATTGCCATTCCATTCGGCGATCCGCATCACCTGCTTATTCCCAAAACCTTTATAAAACCTGCCTCCGAGGTAGACCGAACCATTGCCCTTGGATGTCAGGGCATAAGGAGCGTCATCAACGCCATTATCCGTCCCCGTGCCAAGGGTTGACCACGCATTGCCGTCCCATTTGGCCAGATACGTCGTCACAGCCGTGCCTATCGCCTCAAACTGGCCACCGGCGTAAAGGGTTCCGCCGCTAAATGCGAGCGAATAGATCGTGCCGTATGAAGAATACTGCCTCGTTCCCGTTCCGAGTGCGCTCCAGGCGGCGCCGTTCCACTTGGCGATGGAGTTTGAAAGCACGCCTCCGGCGTTTTGGAAAGAACCGCCCACATAGAAATTAGCGCCATCGGTGGCGACGGCGTTTATCGTGCCGGCAGACTCGCTTGTTCCCGTCCCGTTCGTAACTCCATTACCCAGAGCAGACCAACTGGTCCCGTTCCATTTGGCGAAAGAATTTACGATGACCACGTTCGCAGCGTTTCCCACTTTTGGAAAGTACCCACCTACGTAGATACTGCCTCCAAAAACCACGATTGCGTTGGTATAGAAGAAACCACCATTGTAGAACGTGCCATCGGAGAAGGTGCTACCAAGACCACGTCCGAGCGGGGACCAGGCGCCATTCCACTTAGCTATGCCGTTGACTGTGATTCCATCTACTTTCTCAAATTTCCCTCCCACATAGACATCGATACCGTTGAATGCAATTGCATTAACCGTATTGTCGGGACCAATGCCATTTCCGACGTTGGACCATGTCTGGGCAGCAATGCTCCACTTGGCAATATTCTTTGCCGCCAGATCACCGGCGTTATTAAAGTCACCACCCACATATACGTCATTGCCACTGATGGCAATGGCGTATACAGTCTGACCGCCAAATTGCGTGCCGATGCCGCCGCCGAGCGCGTTCCAGCGGCGCCCGTCCCATCTCGCAATACGTCTTGCGTTATCTGTTCCAGCACCGACAGATGTGAAGTTCCCGCCGACGTAGACATCACCATTTGCGGCAATAGCGATCGCACGGACATCGAGCGAACCCACGCCCGGATAGCCAAAGCGGTCGTCCCAGTTCTCATCACCTGCTACTAATGGTTCCAAAGTCCCATCTGCATTCGCGCCCCGTTGCACGAAGTGAGGTTGACCGCTGGCGTCCGTCACGATTCGATAGCCGCTAGGGTCGAGGCTGCCGCTAAATCCCCGGTCACGCTGCAGCGTCCCATCAGCGTTAAGAAGGCTCTGCAACGACTGCATCGACGCCGTCGCTTGTGTCTGGGGTTGCATCTGCCCTTCGTGCCCATCGGCGATCTTGCCGTCGGTCTGAATGGCAATAGTCTGAACGTTCCCTTCACCGACCAGGCGCGTGACAAAAGACGGCCCGCCGTCCCCGGCGCCTAGCACTGCATCGTCCTTTAAAAAGGTCTTATGACCGAAGGGCACGATTGGGCCGTCCGGCCCCCGTTCACGCTTTTGGAAGCTGATAGTCTCGGCAGCTAATGCCAGCCGGTACGTGCTCATCTGCACGCCGGAGAAAACGTCGGGGTGCGCTAAATTGGGGAATAGATCTGCCGGATCGAAACCCTTTGGTTTTATAATCGTTTCAAAGCCCGTGCTTCCCTGACCAACATCCTGGACCAGACATTTAAAGTGTCCGACGCGAGGCTTATCGCCTTTAAAATAGCTTAGGTAATTATCAGTATCGCCATCCGCGTTGGGATTGACTATCACTGTTCCATTGCTTGAGAGGATCATCGAATGAAAGCCGCTCGGGAGAAAGTCAAAACGCACTGTTGCAGAGGAATCGTCTATCCCTTGTCCACGATACGTGGCCCCCAGTTCCGGATAATTTTTCAAAAGGCCGGGTTCAACGACGAGCGAATGCTCGATCTGAAAACGGCTGAACGATCCGTCGGGCATCGGCAGACTGAGGATTACTGATTCACCGCCCTTAAACTCTTCCGGAGCCCGTTTTAGCAGTTCTTCGAGAGCGGTTTTGTTAAGTCGAAAAGTCTCGTATGAATTCGGCATAGCCGGGTTGGCGATGCCTGGCTGCGGCAACTGAGATTTGTCTATATGCTCCCAGATATCTTTCTGAGCCACCGTCCCGGCCATGACCGCACCTGCCGAAAGTATCATTGCAATTAAAATTACGACTAAGGCACCGCTACGGCTTACGTTAGAACACATAAACAAACTCGATCTTTGGCTAATCGACATAAATATTTTCCTTTTTTTGGCGTCTGCTCCCTTTTTTTTCAATTGTTCTACTATCTAATGCAAGTTTCGTAGGGAAATTAGCTCATTTATTTTTGTAAAAATGAAAAAAGCGATCCGAAGACCGCTTTTAGGTTTAGGTGATGGAACGGAAGTTACTCCAATCCGACAAAGTCGAAATTCGTCAGGTTGTCACTGACATCGACCGTTCGTATGGCAAAACGGTACTGGCGGGATAAAACTCCGACAGTGTATGTCTCGCTCGACGTGACATCGTCAAACTGGTAAAAACCGAACGAACTAGTTGTCGCGGTTCGACTTACTCCGGCACGGTCGATGATAGAAACAGTCGCGTTTCTGAGGCCGCGACCGTCCGGTGTCAGGATGCGTCCCGAAATCGACGCCGATGCCAACAACTCGATTCCCCAGCCCGCGGCTATGGAACCCGAGACGACCGTCGGCGATGCTGAGTCCGGTCGCGGGCCGCCATTGTCGTCGCGAACATAGAGATTCCAAACGCCGTTTCCGCTGACGAGGCCGAAGTTGCCAAACATCGTCTGATTTGCTGCCCTCGTGACTGTCGAACCGGACAAGACATATGGCCCGACCGGTGCCGGTGCCAAGAAATCGCCGACCGGCCCCCACGTCGTCGGCAGGAATTTACCTGTCGACAGCGTCGTCGAATCGGGCAGCACGGCGGTCGCTCCATCCGTAAACGTCAGCGTGACCGGTGCTCCCGGCGTAATCGCCGTCGCCCCGCCCGCATCTGCGACGAGCACGTATTTGGCCCCGTTCGGAGCAACCAGCAGAACTTTCATATTATCGGCCAACGCCTGCGACACACCGTAAAGCGTGACTCTGATCCTAAAGACGCTCGCCGGAGCATTCGACACGGTGATCGGCGACGGATAGAGATCCGCCGCCGCGCCGAGGTTCATGTTGATCGGCGTTGCATTTACATACTGGTTTGCCGTGTCGTTGATCGTCAGGATGGCCGTGCTCTTTGTGGACAGGCCGCCGCCATGCTGTTCCGTCAGGCTAAGATTGACTGTCTCAGGCAGCTCGGATAGCCGGTCAGGACACAGTGGTATGGTAACCGTCTGGGACACGACAGTTCGGGCAAACGTGATTGTCTGTCCGGCCACCGTCTGATAGTCGGCGTTGCCGACGCAGGTCGCACCGGCAGTCGCCGTGCCGCCCGCGACGGTATTGACCTTGACTGACGATGATCCGGCCGTGTCACCTGTGCGGCTGAGCGTGATCGTCACCGACCGGCCCTCATCGCCTACAAAGGCCGACGAATTGAATCCCTGAAACGTTGTCGGAGCGACTCCCGTGTTTATTATAGTTCCCACGCCATCGGCCCGGGCGACGCTGGCGTTAGTCGGGGTGTCGAGGTGAACGGCAAACGTCTCGTCCGGTTCGACACCGTCGTCACTGTCGATCAATACGAATACATCCTTTCGCGTCTCGCCGGCGGCAAACGTCAGCGTGCCTGTCGTCGGTTCATAGTTGTGATGATCGACGGTCGCGGTTCCGTCAACCGTCGTGTAGTGGACGGTAGAAACGCCGCTAACATCCCCACTTCTGGTTACGGCGAAATCGAATGAGTTATTGGATGGACCGTTGCCCCCCGAGGGGCCCGGTCTCGGACCGCTGGGCCCTGTCTGGTCGCCGATCGTAATCGCGGGAGGACCGCCGGTCGGCACCAGCTCATACGCTCCGCGGCCGTAAGTGCCGACCTGGATCAGGCCATTTGCCTGCGACGTAAAGGCCATGATCGGAACAGGCGGGATGCCGTTGTTAAACGCAGTCCACTGTCCGTCCACGCCCAACCGAAAAACGCCAATGTCCGTACCGGCATACGCTACACTAGCCGTCACTGGATCGAGCACAAATGCGCTGGCGGGAATATTTGGCAGGTTGGCGCTGATGTCGGTCCAGGCCGTGCCGCCATTGATCGATGCGAAAACGTGTCCGGTGCCATAGCCGGAGACCGTCAGAAAGACCCTGTTCGGGTTGGTTGGGTCAACGGTTATGCTCGAGATTGACCTTGTCGGCAACCCGGTCGTTATATCTGTCCAACTAACGCCGCCGTTTGTGCTGACCATTGCCCGTCCCGCGCGCGATCCCGAATATATGACATGAGGGTTGCTCCTCGCAACCGCCAGGGAGCTCAAAACATCGGCTCCACCGTTTGTCTGATCAAATGTTCCGCCGGGCGCCGTCCAGTTTGGCGGAGATCCGGGAAGAAACATGTTTGTGTCATCGCAATTATTGCAAACGAATAATCTAAACGTTCCGACATAGAGCCGAGCGTCAACACCATTACCGACAATCGGAGGATAGAAGGCAATTCGCGGCGGATCGCCGCCCAGTACCGCGGCATTTGCGATCGCTCCCGAAAAAGTCGCCCCGTTTCCGACCATCCGCGTAATACTGCCGCTGACGTAGCTCGCGTAGATCATAGCCGGGTTCAGAGGATTGATGACCACCCTGCCGCCGTCACCGCTGATCGGGACCTCTTCTTTCCACCCTGTTGTTCCCGTTAATCGTCGTTGCGTGCCATTGTCCTGCGTGCCGCCGTAGGTTCGGGAAGCGTCCGTCGGGTCGGTCGCAAGGCTTGTAAACTGAGTCAATGAGAGCGTGGTGTTGAGTGATGTAAAGGTAGTTCCACTGTCTGTGGATTTCCACAAACCGCCATCGTTGCCGCAATAGACAACCGACCCGCTGCCGGGCTGAAAGGCAAATGACTGCTGATCCGAATGAAACGCCTGCGAACGAGGCTGGTAGTTATCGCCGGGATACGGCGGAGCCCATGCGTTCGCCACATTCGTAAAGGTTACGCCGGCGTCGGTACTTCTGAACGTGTCCCGTGATCCGACATAGACGGTGTTTGGCTCGGTCGGGCTGGCTTCCATGTAAGTGTTGTATCCAAACTGTCCCGAATCTATGCCCCCGGCGTCGTTTTGAATCACGCCGCGATTTGTCCAGGTTAAGCCCGAGTCGTTGCTCATCTCAAGCCGCGCCTCAGCGGGAGCAGCGGCGGTGGTTCCGAAATAGACATATACCCGATTTGGAGCGGCCGGGGTAACCGAAACGCGAAATTCCCTCGTGGATCCAAAGGCGTCATTGTATGGTGAGTCGAAAACCTTGTTCCACGTCATGCCGCTATCGGTCGACTTGTATAACCCCTGACTGGGTGTCTGGGCGAAACTAAACCTCACACCGGCGTACAAAATTTGTGGATTTGTCGGATGAATTGCCAGGTCGCTCGGAGATCCGGACAGTGTCCGCGTCCAGGCAACGCCGCCATCGGTCGAAACGTAAATGCCGCTAACGAATGTGCCGCCCGTTGCCGGATTAAGCGAGTTAAACTGAGCAACGTACACTCTGTTTGGGTCGGTCGGATCGACGACCACCTTAGTGCATTGACCACGATCTGGAAACGTGGTGTTGTTTATCCTCGTCCAGGTTGCTCCGGCGTCCGTTGATTTCAGGACGCCGGTTCCGAAATATCCCTGATCGTTGTCGCCCATACCCGCATAAACAATATTAGGATTGCTCGGGGCGAAGGCGATCGATCCGACCGCCAGATCGACCTGATTGTCGGACACGGGCATGAAATTTGTTCCGCCATTTATCGAACGCCAAATGCCGCCGGTCGCCGAACCAACAAGAACGATCTGGTTGTTTGCCGGCGACACCGCTATAGCGTTGATTCGGCCGGACGTAAAGCCGCCGTTGTTAGGGAATGCCGAGGTCGTCGGCAAAGGCCCGATCGAAGTCCACATGGTGCCAACCGCCTCGGGCCCGTGTAGATCCGCCCGGCTGCGTGTGTATTCAAAGGCCCGCCGGCGTGCTCCGTCCGGAATCTCCTTAAACGGATACGTACGCGGAAACATAAACCAGTCCATCTTGTCTTCCGGGTCGCCCTCAGCTACTTCGTCCGTGCGAGGGGTCTGCTCGCGACCGTCCGGAGATTCCCGCTTTTCTTCCTCATCAGACTGTTTTGACGTGGGTTGTGAATGATTGCCTGTCGTCATTGACCTGGCGACCGTGTGCCTTCGATGGGTTCGGCGATACTTTCGAAGGGATGCCGCTCGCTTAACGCGCCGTCGATACGTCGCCGAATGACGGTAATGACGCTTCTCCTTAATTGACGAATGATGCGTCCGCAGCGAATGAGCGTGGTGCGATCGGGTCTGTACTTTACTATTTTGAGAAGTCGTTTGTGCCGCGACCACCGCACCGGACTGCATCACAGTCCAGCCCGATGGCAAAGCGGACGACGTTACGCCTTCAAAATCTTCGGCAAAGCTCGTCGAAGCCATGGCTCCTGTTACCGAAAACACAAACAAAACCGCAAACACAAAAGTTATTTTGCAACCGCGAAACATAATTTGCTCCTTCAACCAGTCTCAAAAAAAAAGAATCTGTCTATCCTATATGTATAAACGGAATCTCAGAAAAAAAACGCCTTTCAGTGATTTCTTTTCCTAAGAGTGGGGCGGATTAAACTTACAGCCCGTGACTCAGTTTCCTACATCGAACAGTTATAAATGGATAAGTTAGCGTGAAAAACTACTAACCAATAGTATCACTATCAACCGAAACAAACGACCTGATCTCGAGTCACGAGTAAAAAGCATTGCGGCAGTATCTTTGAAGAAAAAAGGCCGCCTTTTTCAGGCAGCCTTTTTTTTGTTAGTTATGAATCGAACGGTTATTCCGATCCGGTAAAGTCGACATCCGTGAGGTTGTCGGTTAGTTCAATGGAGCGGCTCGCGAAGCGGTATTGCCGTGAGGCGACGCTGATCACGTACCTTTCACCTGTGGCGACATTGTCAAAAACGTAGTAGCCAAAGGCGCTCGTTGTCGCCGTTCGCCCGAAACCACTGCGATCAACGATTGTGACCGTGGCGTTTCTCATACCGCGGCCGTCCGGGGTTGTGACACGGCCGGAAACACTCGCTCCGGCCGCGGCAGGGATCGTGATATGGCCGTTTTGGTCAAACGTCGTGCCGAGTATCAGGCCGTTTGTGTCGGCCGAGAGACCTTTCACGACACTGTCGTCGAAGGTGACCTTCGATTCGCCGGCTGCGGCTCCGCTGCGAACATGGAACGTCACCCTCGCGATGCGTCTTACTCCCGCCGAGATCGCGGTGATGGAATCGCTCGTGGCGTTGAAGTTTTCAACGATGCCGATCGTTCCGTTAGCTGCCCCTTCGCCGTTGACGTTGAATGTCGTGCCGGCTGGCGAATCCGCTCCTGAGCTAATGTCGGGATTTGCATTCACGCCGCTGATATCACTAATGCTAACAACGCTTGGGTCGAAGTGGAGGCTGTACTGCGTTCCGGCTTCGTTGCCCTTGGCACTCATCTCGATCTCGACCGTTATGTCACGACCGGTTGCCGTTCCCGGGACAACCCTCACGACTCGTGCCGCCGAGGCTGACTCAGGTTCCGGCACGGTGGCCGTCACCTTACCCGATTCAGGTTCCGTCGCCGGCGTACAGCCGAGGTTGGTGATCGCCAACGGGCCGCCGGCCGGTGTCGGATCCCAGACGGGCGTATTCGGATTAAAGTCGGTCGATGCATCATGCCGTGCATAAGCGTCGATCGCCGTGCCGTCCGATGCTCCAAGCAGGCCGTCGCCGCGTGAAAAGACTACCGGCAAGTCTCTCGGTCCGGCATCCAGCCGCTGCTGCTCGTTCAAAAGCGGGTTTGCCGTTCCGAGCGAGGGACAATCAGCACCGCTAAGGAACCGCTGGTACTGAATCTGATCGCCCACATTGACATCGCCGTCGCCGGTTCCCGGCGCTCCGACCGCCGTCCGGTTGATATCCCCCTCAAATCCATTGCCCGGCGTTGGTGTCGGCACCGGAGTCGGCGTGGGTGTCGGTGTTGGTGTAGGGGCCGTAAGGAGCACGGTATGCGATGTCTGGGCATTGCTGCCGTTGAAGTTTGCGTCCCCGCTGTACGTCGCTGTCAACGTCTTCGTGCCGACCGTCGTACTCGCCAGGGTGCAGTTAGTCGCCGGCAGCGTGTATGTGCAGCTCGCGCCGGTCCCATCACTAACCGTTACCGTTCCGGTGGGTGAGGATCCCACGGGTGAAGCCGCTGCGACGCTCACAAAAACGGCATAGCTCTGACCCACGACACTCGGGTCGGGGTCATCCGATTGTATCGTCGTGACCGTGGTTGCCTTACTAACTGTTTGGATAAGCGATGCCAAAGGTGACTGGTTAAAGTTTGCGTTGCCATCGTACTGGGCCGTAATCGTATGCGGACTCCCCGCCACAGTTAGGCCGCTGGTGCTGATAGAGGCACTTCCTCCTGAAAGATTCACCGGCGCCTGTGCTACCCCGTCTATCGTGAACGTCACCGTACCCGTCGGCACACCCGCTCCGGGTGCGTTCGCGGAAATAGTCGCTGTAAAGGTCACGTTCTGCCCGAATACCGATGGATTCTGCGACGACGTTAGTCCGGTCGTCGTATTTGCCTTGCTGACAACCACCGACTCATTTGCAGCGCCGCACACCCCTGCTACGGCGTTGTTGTTCACGTCGCCGCTGTAATTGGCGATCCAGCGATACGTGCCTACCGCTGTCGGAGTAAAGTTCCCCGAGCCATAGGTCCCGTTGCCGGATGTGACCGGAATTGTCGCGTTAAATACCGCCGCGGTGGTACACGTTGCGTCGTTCGGTCCGAAGAGGTTGAACGTGATTGTCCCGGTCGGACTAATTCCGCCCGCGAGCGCGGCACTGTCGGACACGGTTTGGCCAAAGAGGGCCGCCGCTGAGGCCGTGGTCGTCAGTGCCGGACTTGCCTTACCTACGACTACCGACTCACCAGCGTCATTGCACGCTCCCGAGATAGAGTTGTTATTAGCATCGCCGCTATAGCTTGCGACCCAGCGATAGGTGCCCGCCACTGTCGGAGCGAAATTCCCCGATCCGTAGTTGCCGTTTCCGGCCACCGTCACAGTGGACGCAAATGCGACCGCACCTGTGCACGTTGCATTGTCGGGCCCGAAGAGTGTGAAAGTGATCGTCCCGCTGGGACCAGTTCCTGCGGCAAGCGTCGCACTGTCCGATATGATCCCGCCGGGAGCGACCGGACCTGAAGCCGTGGTCGCTATTGTCGGATTTGCCTTACCTACGACTACCGATTCGTTCGCGTCGTTGCATGCTCCCGAGATGGCGTTGTTATTATTGTCGCCGCTGTAAGCTGCGATCCAGCGATAGGTGCCGGCCGTCGTCGGAGTAAAGTTCGCGGCTGAGTAATTGCCGTTTCCGGCGACCGTTATTGTCGAGGTAAAGGCCGGTGCACCCGCGCAGGTCGCATTATTGGGCCCAAAAAGAGTAAAAGTGATCGACCCGGTGGGATTAGATCCCGTCGCAAGCGTCGCACTGTCCGATATGCTGCCGCCGATCCCAATCGCCGCTGAAGCCGTGGTCGAAATCGTCGGATTTGCCTTACCTACGCCGACCGATTCGTTGGCGTCGTTACATACGCCCGAGACGGGACTGTTATTAGCGTCACCGCTGTAGGCCGCGATCCAGCGATAGGTCCCTTGTAATGTTCCCGAAAAGCCGGCTGAGGGGTAGTTGCCGTTCCCGGATACCGCCGTTGTTGTCGTAAAGGCGACCGCACCCGCGCACGTAGCATTGTTCGGCCCAAAGAGATTGAACGTGATCGTTCCGGTTGGATTGAATCCGCTCGCGATCGTCGCCGTGTCCGTTATGGTGCCGCCCGGCGCAACTGAGCCTGAAGCCGCGGTCGATATCGTCGGAGTTGCGGCAGTAACGGCAGTGGCCTCACCGTTATCGTTGCAGGCCCCGGTCGCGGCGCTGTTATTTGCGTCGCCGCTATAGCTTGCGATCCATCTGTATGTACCGAGTGCCGTCGGCGTGAAGGGAGCCGACGTGTAACTGCCTGTTCCACTGCTGACCGCAACCGTTGAAGTAAAAGCAGAGCCCCCAGTGCAAGTCGCATTATTGGGGCCAAAAAGACTGAACGTTATCGTGCCGGTTGGAGCGGGCCCCGGAGGCGTTGCGGCTCCTAGATTCGCCGTATCGTTAATAGCCGTACCCACCTTTCCGGTGGCGGTGGCCGTTGTGCTGAGGGTCGGGGCCGAGAGCAGCACTGTGATCGTCGCCGTTCCGGATCCGTTTCCCGTGTTTCCGTTGACCGAGGCCGTACCCGTGGCAAATCCGAGAGGAGCAGTTTGCAAGCCGGGCGTCGCCGGCGAGGAATCCTTTGTCAACGTCTTTAGGACACTAAAAGTAAAGTTGATCCTGGCTGTCGCGTTTGGTGAGCCCGGCTGCGAAAGCACCACGGGACCGCCGGTCGGCGTAAAGGTAACCTGACCCGTCGCAGGGTTAGTAATTGTAATATTAAAGATCATCCCGGCCGCGGCCGTGCCGGCCACACCCACACCGGTGGCACTATATTGGAATACACCCGGATCGGCGGACGCAGCCGCGCAATCCCCGCCGGACGGCACGGGGTTACCGCATGCCGGCGTCATGGTGATGGAACTGAGGGTCACAGTACCGGCATCCTCAGGAGGTGTCGATGTGTTTACTATCTGGAGTGACGCAGCAAGATTCGTTTGTCCCACCGTCACACTGGCGGGGAAAGTAGGAGTGACGCCAAAGCCCACGCCTTGCGGAGACAGTGGTTCGAGAAACGACAGCGACGGTCCGCTGAATCCCAGGATATTACCCCCGCCAACCGCCTTAAGGGACGCGGTAGTGATCAAAAGTTCCGTATCCGCCTTTCCGACGGCGGCGAACCTCACAACTGCCAGCAGGCCACAGCATACAAATACAAATGCAAAGATAAAGCGTTTACGAGCGGGCGTCATAACTATCCTCCAGGATTTTGGCAAGCCAACTTGCTGATTGTGAAATAGCGAGAGTACGAGAAAAGTGTAGTGGACGCATATAGGTAGTGTCAATATCGAAACGTTGACCTGTAGTTAGCACAGCATATGTCCGGTTGAAATAGCAGATGAGATGTCCGCTTTAAGGCGAGGGATAAAGATTATTGCAGTGCGACAGCAGGAAGTAAAAAGGCAAAAGTAAAAAGGCAAAAGGCAAAAAAAGTAAGGAAAAAAACGTTGGAACAGAGCGACACTTGCATTTTTTTGCAACTTTACAACGGCTTGCGGGTTTAACGCTTTGCATTACAAAATTATTGCGGAAGGAGAACAAAATGAATCTATCTAAATCAATTTTCAAAACACTGTTAGTTTTCAGTCTGATCGCTGGGTGCTCGGTTTTTATGTATGGCCAGCAGCTGGAACCGAGCTATAATGTCTCGCTTAATCTGGTTATCGGGTCTAACGACGCGACAAAAGGTGGCGACCTTTCCGCCGATCTCGGCGTCGTGTCACGGCAGCTGAAGAGCGCATTTCCATTTTCAAACTACCGTCTTGCCAGCACGTTGCTGGGTCGGATCTCGAATACCGGGAATTATTCGTACAAGAGTTCGTCGAATATCTTCGGCGCGGAATCGAGTGCGCCGACGCAGACATTTATTGAATGGTCGCTCAACAGCTTTAGATCAGCCACGGCGAACGCCAAGGGACAGAACGGCTTTCAGGTGCAGGGGTTAAGGTTCGGGGCACGGGTGCCGGTACTGCTGTACGCGTCGAGCGGCGAAGGCGGCAAGACTGTACCGGCCTACAATTACGAGTCGATCGGGCTTGATCTTAACAAGGTCGGTTTGCCGGAAAACACACCGACACTTATCGGCACTCTAAACCTGCCCGGCACGAGCGGTACGATCTTCCTCATAATGACCGTAAAATCCGCAGACTGATTTCCGCCGCGAGCGGTTACACGTTTTTTGCAACAAAATTAATCGGCGAGCGTGATTAAGAATTGACTGGATGACATAGGCTTGTCCTTGCATCTGTTATATATAATATGAATGTATGGCGCTGGACAAGATCGAATCCGTGGGCATGGAGGTTTTGGGGATCTCCATGCCTAGTCAAAAATTGTCCGACCATGAATTGATAGATAAGACCAAGGGCGGCGACGAGGCTGCTTTTGGCGAGATAATGGATCGCTACCGCAATCCGCTGACAAATTATCTCTATAGATTTTTGAACGATTACGAAGAGGCCGTCGATCTCGCGCAGGAAACGTTTGTGCGTGTCTATTTTGCACTCGAACGTTATCATACGCAGTTTGCCTTTTCGACATACATTTACCGGATCGCGACCAACCTGGCGATCAGCGAGATCCGGCGAAGGAAAAGACGGCGGCTGTTGTCGCTAACCGGGCTTTTTCAGACTGAGGATGACAGCACGGTCGAGTTTCAGCCGGCTGACACGCGAATACTGGCCGACGAGGAACTGGTCGAGGAAGAACGCGATAAGACAATCGCGAGGGCGATCGCGGCTTTGCCGGAAAAGTATCGAGTGCCCGTCATTTTGCGGGATATCGAGGGCAAATCGTACGACGAGGTCGCCGAGATCATGGAACTTGGCCTCGGCACGACAAAATCGAGGATCAGCCGCGGACGCGGATTGCTGAAAGAGAAATTAGGGCATTATTTATAATTAACGATTGTGAATACAGAACCGATAAAAGATAACGTGAGCGAATTTAGACCGGATGACGAGAGCGTCAGCCGTCTGCTCTCCGCGATGAAACGCGTCGAGGCGCCGAAGGATTTTGACTTTAAGGTTCGGGCCCGCATTGCTGCGGGACGCCGGGCCGAGCGGCCCGCAATTGGCATTCCGGCAGCGATTCGATATGCCTTGCCGTTGGTAGTGCTCGTATTGATCGGGGCGTATTTTGGCTTTAATGCGATTTACTCGAACAAGAATATAAACGTGCCGGAGGTCGCCGATTCTAAACCACCGGTCGTGGTGCCTCAGTTGGCTCCGGCTTCAAACGAAGCGGTCGTAGTTCCCGTGGGTTCTGCTGTTCCTTCGAATCAGGTTATTGACGACCGTGCGGTGGTGAAAAAGACCGAGTTTCCGAATAACGCCGTCGTCGATACAACGCCGAAGAAATCAACGGCGACCAACCGGCCTGCCGGCGAATCGTATGTAGAAGGAAGTCGTCAGCCCACAATACTTTACCCACGCGGCGTTAACCCGAACTCGGCGCCGCCCGCAAATGCGAAGGCGATGGACCGGATGACGCAGGTACCCGCGAGCGAGGTGCTTAGCATGTTTGGCGTCAGCGGCACGCTTGGCGAAGGCGGGTGGAAGGTCGAGTCCGTCGGCCCCGATACTCTCGCCGGACGCTCGGGCGTCAGGGCGGGCGACGTGATCGAGGCGATAAACGATCAGGCGTTGACCGATAAAATGACCTTTAAGGGCAAATTTAATGGCAAGAGCCTCCGCGTTCGCCGCGGTGCGGTAACCATCCAGATCACTCTGAAAAACTAGGGTTTCTTGGTCTCATCGACCTTTGCCCCTTTGACCTCGGTTTCAAATTTTCTGTAATCGGACGACTTCACCAGTTGATTCAGGGCGATGCCCTTGACCAGCAAAACGCGCACCGACAGATTGATATCGGCCTGCGACGGCAGCCAAAGCTCGTCACCGATCCGCTCTTTTTCGAGAGTGAATGTCGCTCCCTTATTTAGCTTTGCCAGTACGCCGCCGCCGATATTGATGTTTTCAAAGAGTACCGCCTCGAGCCTCGCCACCTGCTTATCCTTTTCGTCGATCCACATAACACCCGCGGTTTTGCCGAAGAATTTGAGCATACTTTTGGCATTTTTCAGGTCGAAATTGGGGTTCGGCTCGAAATCGAATACGACACAATCGCGGCCGCGAAACCGCTCACGCCGGGCATTGGTCAGTTTTGATGCCCTGAGAACCTCAGCTATCGAGATCCTGCGGCCCTCCTCGGCCGGCGCGGCGTTAGATCCTTGTTTTCCAATCCTTGCTTCCTCTTTGGCGATCTTTTTCTCGATCTCATCGACCTGTTTTGCGGCTTCTTTATCGGCGTTTTCCTGGTCCTTTGGGCTTAGCGGCTTGCCGTTTTTTTCGACCGTTCTCGTGATCCGGTAGCCTTTGTAAAACGAAAGTTGTGTCGTCTCAGAATCGGTCTCACGCAAAATGCCGTCATTGCCCAACTCCCGCTTGGTGCTTTTCTGCGTGAACGAATAATGGTCGAGCAGTTCATCGACCTTGTCTTCGTTGGCCTGAAGCTCCTTCAGCAGGGCCGGTATATCGGGCAGCGGCTGGCCGGACAGATTGGGAAAATCGAATTCCGAGCGGACGATCTGCAGATTTGGCTTGATCTCATCGAAGCGGATCTCAAATACCTGATCGCCGAGCGTTACACGCTTAAAGAAAGGCTGTTTGACACCGCCCACGTCGCGATAATCACCATAATCGGACACGGCTTCGACATTACCGCCAGGCGCTTCGTCACGGAGCGGCAGGCCGGTTGCGGCGTCAAAGAATACCTTGATCGCGACGCCCTTGGCCGAGGTGATAACGACGACGTTTGCTGCTTTCCCGCCAATGGTTGTCTGGCCGCCTGGCATGATCTTCGATTTTTCCGTTTTTGCATTGAGCCACAGATTGTTTCGAAATGCCGCGATCACGGGCATATTGACGCTCGCGGTTCCCGTTAGGGTTTGTAGCCCGTCGCGCGAATCGCGGGTCCATGCCGAGCGTCCGTTGTAACCCGTCTCAGTCTCAAACCCGCCGATGTCGAAGCTGATGTTCAATAAATTTGGCTTCGAGGTTTGGAAGAGATACTTACCGTCGGCCCCATCGCTCAACCTCGTGATCCGGCCGGTCCTTGTCACTGATCTCAGTGATTGCAAGGCCTTCGCTCCGCCAAGGGCCTTTTCGGCCTGACTTAGGATCTTTGAAGGCGATTGAGATGCCGCCGTCAAAACTAGAATTAATGAGAATAGTAACGTGATAACGAATTTCATTTTTTGGTGGTTTGAGGCGTCAAAAACAGGCCGATCAAATAAAGTGCTAGCGTGAAAAATTGAATATAACCGGTGCCGACGGCGTATCGTGGCAGATCGAGCAGCCACGTGAATGCTTCTTTTGCCGGATTCTCGAATATTCGTTGGAGCAGGCCGGTGTCGCCCGTCGCGGTCAGGTTTGCCAGGACCAGATATTTGACGACAAACGCCATTCCGAAAAGTGCCCCGAGGCTTCGCAAAAGCTTTTTGGTGTCGAAATCGTTGAAAAGGTTGTTCCAAAGAGTCCAGAAGAAGCAAAACCCGACCACCCAAAATGGCAGCCCTTTTTCCGGCAGAAGCGAGTTAAAGAGCTGCGTTGACGCGGAAAAGATCGTCAGCAGCACGGCAGCGTTTGCAACATTCTGCAGGGTCGAATATCTGTCCGAAAACCAGCCAGGAAGAGCCATCAGGCCGGAGCGAAAGAACAAGATCATCAGCACCGACGCAAAAACCAGGCAGATCAGCGGCGGCTTGAGAAAGATAAAAGCATTGTCCGTCACACCAAGCCGCAGCCCGCCCGTTAACGTGACGGCGACAAAGATCAGAGGCAGCACTAAGTAGTTGAGGGCGGATCTTTGGTCTTTGATCTTTGAAGTTTGACGCTGGAGCGCGAGCGAATACCCGTCGGCGACCGCTATGGTTTCGGTTCCGGCATCCGTCATTGTTTCGTCGTCTGATCTTTCCGATGTTCTTTCTCTCATTTTCGTGTCCGGATCAGCTTCATCGGGTTGAAATCGGACGGCGTGATCTTGAGGCCTTCTTCGAGTTCGTATTTCAGTTCGGACGGCGTTTTCATCGTCAAGGTTTCGTCGGCGGTGCGAAAATTGGGGTCGAGGGCTATCACGCGGTTAACCGTATCGAGTCCGGGATGAAAAAGCGAATCATCACTCGAAAGACGGCCCCAACCCTGACGGTAAAAGCTGTATGCGACGTAAAACTGAGTGTTGGTATCGCGTTTTTCGGGATCGGCCCGGTCAAACGCTATCCGGGAGCCGATGAAATCGTCCGCTATGAACAACGTCAAGCCGCGGGCAAATTCCTCCTTGTTTACCTCATAAGTGCCGATTGCGACCTGTCCCTTAGTCGTGACTTCGGCTAACGAACGCGGCTCCGTCCAATACAAAAAAGCGGTGAACACGAATCCCGCCGTGATCAGAATGATGCCCAAAATCTGGATAAACTTTTCGTTCATTGGTATAATTGCTCTAACGTCAAGAATACACTTATCTCTAAGGATTTCACTATGAAAAAGATTGTTATTATCTTCGCTTTAGCTGCATATTGGGCCGCGTCCGTTATGTCGCTATCGGCGCAATCGGTATCAGCCGATCTGGTCATCACAAACGGAAATATCCACACGATGGATACGAAAAATCCGATGGCCAAATCTATCGCCGTGCTGAACGGCAAGATCATCGCCGTCGGCTCTGATGCGGATACAAAAGGCCTTGTCGGAGCGAAAACGAGAATTATCGACGCGAAAGGCAAACTCGTGCTGCCTGGATTTAATGACGCCCATGTACATTTTATGGAAACCGGGGCACAGCTTTCCTCGGTTGATCTGCGGGATGCGAAATCGCCGGAGGAATTCGTCCGGCGGATCAAGGATTTTGCGGCGAAACTGCCAAAGGGCCGTTGGATCTTAGGCGGGCAATGGGATCATGAAAATTGGACGCCGAACAATCTGCCGACCGCCGCTATGATCGACGCCGCGACACCGGACAATCCGGTTTTCATAAATCGTCTCGATGGGCATATGGCGCTCGCAAATAGTTTGGCAATGAAACTCGCCGGCGTGACCCGCGATACCAAAGACCGTGATGGCGGGCTGATCGTTCGCGATCCTGCTGGAAATCCTGCCGGGGTATTCAAAGATGCAGCGATGGGTTATATCGAAAAAGCAATTCCCGAACCGTCCTTCGAGCAAAAACTTGAGGCTGCACAGGCTGCGACCGACCACGCCGCAAACCTCGGCGTGACGAGCGCGCAGGATATGTCCGCCGGGACGGACATTGGTGTTTATCAGGAACTAGAGCGACAGGGCAGGCTCAAGACTCGCATTTATGGCTGCTCGCCGCTAGCGGAATATAAGCGTCTGGCAAACACTGGTATTCACTACGCATTTGGTGATGCGATGGTGCGGGTCGGGTGTCTCAAAGGCTTCGCAGACGGCAGCTTAGGCTCGACGACGGCGTGGTTTTTTGATCCGTATCTGGATGACCCGAAAACGTCAGGTCTGCCGCGTTCGCCGATATCGGACGGATCGATGAAGCAAAACATCGTTGATGCGGACAAAGCCGGACTCCAGGTGTATATCCACGCGATCGGCGATCGGGCGAACGCGACGATTCTCGACTATTACGAGAATGCCGCGAAATTAAATGGCCCGCGTGACCGACGTTTCCGCATCGAGCACGCACAGCATCTGCGGCAGCAGGACATACCGCGATTCGGCGCTCTGAAGGTAGTCGCCTCGATGCAGCCGCTTCATATCATCGACGACGGCCGCTGGGCCTGGAAGCGACTTGACGAAAAACGCCTCAAGGGAACCTACGCATTCCGCACGCTTCTCGATTCGGGCGCCGTGCTGGCACTCGGCTCAGATTCGCCCGTTGCTTCCATGAATGCGATATGGGGAATCTACGCCGCTGTCATGCGACGCACAACCGACGACAAAAATCCTAACGGTTGGATTCCCGAGCAGAAGATATCTGTGGACGAAGCCGTGCGGGGATTCACCTGGGGATCGGCCTACGCCGAGTTTCAGGAAAACGTCAAAAGTACGCTTGAGGTCGGCAAACTGGCCGATTTTATAGTGATCTCCGACGATATTTTCAAGATCGATCCGGTGAAGATACGCGATGCCAAAGTGTTGACAACGGTAATGGACGGTCGCGTCGTATATGAGGCCAAATAGCCCGGATTAGGGATCATGCTTTACTATAATTACGAACAAGAGGAAACTATGAAAAAAATATCTTTGTTGATGAGTTTATTGCTGGCAGTTGCGCTTGGTGCGTTCGCTCAGGAAAAAATGGGCGGTGCCGAGCCGACGGAGCAGGATAAGACAGCGTCCATTCCGGCTAATTCGTTTCTAAAACGCGGAGCCCCGATCGGCAATTCGCAAAAGGTTGCGTTGTCAAAGGTTTTCATGGAACCCGCCAAATACGCGGGCAAAAAAATACGCGTCGAGGGCGTGATCATCCGCTCATGCAAAATGGAAGGCTGCTGGGCCGAGCTTGCCGAGAATAAGGAAGCCAAGAGCATCCGCGTAAAGATGAAGGACCATGCGTTCTTTATCCCGCTCGAATCCGCCGGTGCCTTCGCCCGGGCCGAGGGTGTCTTTTCCGTCAAAACGCTTAGCAAGGCTCAGGTTGATCACATGATCAATGAAGACGGTGCGAAATTCGACAAGCGAAATGCAGACGGCACCGTGACCGAGGTTTCATTTGAGGCGACTGGCATTGAATTGAAGAAAGCATCCAACTAAATCCGCATCTCGTTCTGAAGCCTTTCCAATGGGAATTAAGCCGCGTTACCGTGATATGATGGAGACATTATGGGAGTAATAACTATCGAAGTCCCACAGAAAGTGACTAAAAGCTATCGACTTGTATCCGAGGAATCGGCAAGAGGCGTGATCGAGAACCTTGACATGCTGGTCGGAAAAAGAAATGGTAAAAAAAATAAAGATGGAATAGATCTGAGCGATATCGTAGGAATTTGGGCAAATCGGGAAGAGTCCGCCGAAGAGATCGCACTAAAGCTGAGAAGTGGGTGGAATCGAAATTCATCTGATGAATGAATATCTTGCGGATACAAATGTCTTTATAACCCTCTTTAAGGGTAATAATGAATTAGAGGCATTACTGCTTAAAACGCAACCTGCAATTAACTCTATTGTGTATTTAGAATTGATTCAGGGTGCGAAATCAAAAAAGGAAATCCGAAGGATCGAGGAGTATTTGACCGCTTTCGAACTTCATCATTTTGACGAATCCATTTCGAACCGCTCTATTGATCTGATTCGAACTTACTCAACAAGTCATGGTTTAAGGCTGCCTGATGCCGTAATCGCCGCAACGTGTTTAGAAAACGATTTTACTCTTATTACATTTAATATAAAGGACTTTCGATTTATAGATGGCTTAAAAATCTTAGACGCGAGGAATGAAGCCTTTTAAGATCCGAGACATCGAAATAAATCCGCCGTTAATCCTGTCGCCGATGGCGGGGGTGACGGACTATACTTTTCGCCGGCTGATCAAGCGGCGGGGTGGTGTTGGTTTGGTCGTTTCGGAGTTTATCTCGGTCGAGGGGTTGACGCGGCACAATCCTAAGTCGAAGCGGCAGATGCGATTCGACGAGGAAGAGCGGCCGTATGCGGTGCAGATCTTTGGCGGAAAGGCCGACCGGATGGCGATGGGGGCGGAGATGGCACAGGAGATCGGTGCCGACATCCTCGACGTAAATTGTGGATGTCCGGCTCCAAAAGTCGTAAAGAACGGCGGCGGCTCCGGGCTGCTTCGCGACCTGCCGATGCTTGAAAACATTCTCAAAGAGATCAAAAAGACAATCACGATACCGCTGACTTTGAAGTTAAGAACGGGATATTCCGAGGCATCGATCAACGTCGTCGAGGCCGCAAAACTGGCCGAGCAATGCGGCGTCGAGCACATACAGGTGCACGGCCGTACCCGCGAACAGGGTTACAAAGGTCTCGCGAATTGGGATCTGATCAGGCAGGTAAAGGAGGCCGTTGCCATCCCCGTGTCCGGCAATGGCGACATCACGACGATCGAATACGGCATGAAAAAATGGCGTGAGACCGGGACGGACGGCATCCTGATCGGCCGCGGGGCGATGCAAAATCCATGGATATTTCGTCAGTTTCACGACGTGATCGAGGGCCGCGAACCCTATCAGCCGGACCTGCAAGAAAAGAAAGATGTCCTGCTCGAGTTTTTCTCGATGTGCCGCGAAGAGATGCCGGAGATCGTATCCTTAGGCAAAATGAAGCAGCTCGCCGGCCAGTTTACCAAGGGGCTCGTCGGCGGCGCGCAGTTTCGCCAGACGCTGTATCACTCGCATTCGGCGGATGAGATTCTGGACAATATTACGATTTACTTTGATACCCTCGGAAAGGGTAAAACATTTGGCGATGGCACGATAGAAACTAACGGACCGGTGATAGACTCTTGTTACCTGCCGTCAACGTTTTCTGTTGGAACGAACTGATCGAATAAACATTTAAATAGGGGCCAGGCTCCAGAGATAGCTAATGAAACGAATATATGTTTTAACTTTAGTTTTCACTGCAATCTTTATGGGCTTTGGGGCAACTGCCGAAGCTCAAAAGATGAAGGCGGAAGACGTTGTCGCGAAAAGCATTGACGCCATCGGAACCGCCGAATCTCGGGCTAAAATGGTGAATGTAACAGCGGCTGGCGAGGTGATCTATTCGCAGCGTTCGGGAATCGCATCACCGGCACCCGGTAAGGTTGTGATAGCATCCGAGGCCAATAAGCTATTGCTAGCCCTGACCTTTGCCAGTTCGGTCTATCAGTTGGAAAAGATCGCCTTTGACGGGAAGAATCTAAGGGTCGCGTTTTCGACGCCCGGCATCCGATCCACATTTGGCGACTTTATGTGGCGTTACGACGGACTTATCAAAGAGGGGTTGTTTGGCGGTGTTCTTGGCAAAGGTTGGAGTTTGAATGATCTTGCGTTGCATAATGCACGGCTTTCTTTCGATGGGGAAAAAAAGATCGACGGAAAGGAAGTTTATGTCATAGGCTACGTGCCCAAAAAAGGATCAGACATTTCGATAAAACTATATTTTGACAAAGAAACATTTCGGCATGTACGCACTGAGTACTTCCGTTCCATTTCTGCTTTGATGGCTTCCACTCCGGAAGCGTCAGCCGGCCAGACGGACAATCACGAAAACCTAATCGAAGATTTTTCGGATTTCAAGACCGAACTCGGCGTCACATTGCCGCGTACTTACAAACTTGGTCTTCATACCGAACGCGGTAAAAATACCTATGAATATTACTACACGTTCACGTTAAAGGATTTTTATTACAATTCAAAATTTGATCCGAGTACGTTTCTCGGCGATGCAAAATAGTTGAAATATCTCAGGCACATCCATACACGCTGCGACAAATTCATAGGTTCGTAGATTCGATCAAGCGCTTGTAATATTAGATTCCAAAAAAGAGATGAATATGAGACTAAGTAGAGTATTTATGATTTGTGCCCTATTTGCCGCTGTACTCGCATTTCCTGCGTTTTACTTCTCGCAGCAGGATACTGGAGCGATTCACGCGTCGGCTGCCTATGCCGAGGTTTTGTTGCGGACGACAGAGCTGCGGGCCGATCTCGAGGCTTACTCGGTCGACTATACGGATACAAATCCTAAATTGCTCGACCTTCGCTTTGAGTTGGGTTCGCTTGATAAGGAGACGGCTAGAATATTTGCCGTCCGGCCAGTGGAGATCTCAAAGCTGACGCTCGCGCTGGGCAAATTGATGATCCGAAAAGCGGCAATCGCTACCGAGCTTAATCGGCTGAACCGCTCTTATAACAAGGATCATCCGGATGTAAAACGGGCGGCGAAAAGGCTGGATATATTCGAATCTGCGATTAATGAAATTCTTCGTTGACGAAAAAAAAAGGCCGGACATCCGGCTTTTTTCTTTTGATTTTGAAATTAGTTATTTTTCGTCGGCTTGTCTTTTCGCTCGTCGGCGAAAAGAATCGGATTTACTATCGGCCGATAGCTGTCGGTGATCTTGATATAAGCATTCTCTCTGAGCTTGGCCATAAATTTCTTTTGCTCGTCAGGCAGACGCTCGTTCATCATTGCCAGACGGACGGCGTTCTCGTCAAAAACGGATTCGTCCGATGCTTTGGAGCGAGCATCCACCCTTAAAATCACCATGCCGAGCTGATCGGCTTCGAATGGTTCCCCAACCTCACCCACCTTGACGCCCTTGAGATTGGCGGCAAGTTTTTCGTTAAGCTCCCCGACCTTGATGTCTTCGGCCTTTCCGGCTTTGTCGGTGACAACGCCGGCATCGGGGTTTTCCTTAGCAATCTTTGCAAAATCCCCTCCCGATTTGAGCTGAGCGTGAATCTGTTTTGCTTTTTCGCGAACGGCGGCTTCGTCACGCCCGGCAAATGCAAAAAATATCTCGCTGATTGAAACCGTTTCGGGTTTTGTAAATTTTGCCTTGTTTTTCTCGAAGTATTCTTTTAAGTCTTTGCTCGTAAAACCCCAATATATCTTGGTCTGCAGTTCTTTTTGCAAAACCTTGTCGCGGGTTGCCTGTTTGCGCCAGACGTCTCTAAGCTCCTGCGGATTTATCCCGTTCTTTTCCATTTCCGCATAGAGGGCCTCGACCGTTTTCAACTTGTACTGGTCCATGATGTCCTTGAGGCGTTGATTTAGGGTGGCTTCGACCTCGTTGTCGAGGCCTATTTCCTTGGCTTTTTGAACCAAGAGTTCCTCGTTTATCAGTCCGGCTATCAGCTCGCCCTGTTTTTCGTCGACGGTCTTTTGAACCTCAGCGCGTGTTTTCTTGCCCTGCTGCTGCTGCACCTCGTCGTCAACGATCTGCTTCATCTCACGCCTAACGCGCGAGAGGGTGATCACACCGTCGTTAACGACGGCGACGACCTCGTCGACAACTTTCGTCTGCGTTTCCTGCGCAAAAGCGGGGACGCCGATGACAAGCGACATGGACAGTAAAACAACAATACGGCTATAAAATTTCATGAATAACTCCTGCTAAAAACGTAACAAGCATCTTATTACCCGATTATTACAATTGCAACTGCGGTGTTTGATGCCGAAAATGCCCGCGGGGTTTCTCGCGAACCTCTGACCGCCGATAAATGAGGAATAGTAGGCTATTGGACATTTCTATAAAGAGGCGAAACCCGCGCCGTCACGCCGCGATCTCAATGAGAAAAAGATGCTCAAAATGCAGTCTCGTCAACTTCGCTGACGCCATTTCATGCGCCCGGTGTCAGTCCGAGTTGATCGAGACGACGAGCGTTGAAACCATAAAAGCGAAAAGCAAATGGCGGTTTGTCGCGCGGATCGCTACGTTTTGCGTTGTGTGCCTCGTTGGACTGCTGGGCCTTTATTTTTCGCTGCTCGTTTCGGCCGATCCGTTGTCGATCGAACAAAAATACTCGGTCCGGCGTGCTATCGGCGTCTTAAAAGACAAAGGCTTTTCGCAACAGGCATTCCTGCTTGAAAATCTGACCGTTCTCCGCTCAAACGACAATTGGCTAAACGCTTCGGTCGCGAAAGAGAACGCCTATGCCGCGACGAATTTCCCGTTCGAGATCATGACCCTGTATCCGGATTTTTTTACATACCCTCTCGATGATATCGAACGGGCCGCGATCCTGCTGCACGAGGCCGAACATCTAAAAGGCCGAAACGAGCACGATGCCTACGAATTTGTCTGGACGCATCGCAAACAGCTCGGCTGGACCCGAGATCCTTATATAAGCTCACCGGTTTGGCGAAACGTCGGAAGGCAAACCATCGAAAATGCCCGAGACCTCTTCACGTGCGGCGAAAAGGGATCTTCCGACTGCACCGAGTAGGCTGGCAAGCATCCCTGCTTGTCAGATTCTTACACGCAAGCAGGATGCTTGCTCTCCAGTCAATCGACGATTTCCTTCAGCACCGCGATCGCGGATCTAATCAAATTCTGTTCATCGATCGACACACGCAAAATACCGCTCGGTGAAAAACTCGAAGCCTCGTTCTCACCTAAAAACTGCATCAGTTTGTCAGGCGAAACACGGGCTGCTTCGCCGAGCTTGATGGCGACGCCGTCCGCGGTTTTGTCGATTGAGACAATGTGCAGCGATTCGGCAAGTTTGCGGAGCCGCCCATATTCGAAAAGACTCTCAACCGAACGCGGGATCCGGCCATAGCGGTCCTCGATCTCGGCGTGGATCTGCACCAAGGCCTCTTCGCTGTCAGCCGACGAAATGCGTTTATACGTCCGCAGCCGTTGGCTCGCCTCGGAGATGTAATCTTTGGGTATCGAAACATCGATGCCGAGATTGATCGAAACACTGGTTTCGTCAGAGATCTCGTCTCCGCGAATCTCGGCGATTGTCCGCTCGAGCATTTTTGTATAAAGATCAAACCCAAGAGCGTCGAGGTGCCCCGATTGCTGGCCGCCGAGAATATTGCCCGCACCGCGAAGCTCAAGGTCGAGGGCCGCGAGACGAAATCCCGCTCCGAGATCGGAAAATTCACGTATCGCTGACAATCGCCGCCGCGCGATTGGCGTTAATTCGAGTTCGCTCGGTATCAGCAGATATGCGTATGCTCGCCGGTTGGAACGGCCCACACGTCCGCGAAGCTGGTACAGCTGCGACAGGCCGTAATTATCTGAGCGATTAATGATTATCGTGTTCGCACGCGGGATGTCGATGCCGTTTTCGATGATCGTCGTCGCGACCAGCACGTCGTATTTGTAGTCGATAAAATCGAGCATCACCTGCTCCATTTCCTTTTCGTTCATCTGCCCGTGGCCGATCGCGATGCGTGCATTGGGCACGATCTTTTGCACCAAGGCGGCGACGGATTCGATCGTTTCGACGCGGTTGTGGATAAAAAATATCTGTCCGTTGCGGGCCAGTTCAAGTTCGATGGCGGAGCGAATCACGCTGTCCGAAAACTGTACGACCTGAGTATTGATCGCCAGCCGGTCGCGCGGCGGCGTCTCGATCACGGACATGTCCCGCATGCCGAGCAATGACATATTCAGGGTACGCGGTATCGGCGTCGCTGAGAGCGTCAGCACGTCAACCTTTTTCTTAAGATGCTTGAGTTTTTCCTTGTGGCCGACCCCGAAACGTTGCTCTTCGTCGACGACAACGAGGCCCAGTTTTGGCATCTTTACGTCATTTGAAAGTATGCGATGCGTGCCGATCACTACATCAATCTCGCCTTTCCCGGCTTGTTCAACCACCGATTTTTGATCTTTCGTTGACCGGAAACGCGACAGCAATTCCACCTTAGCGGGGAATGCCGCAAATCGCTTCGAAAACGACTCGAAATGCTGGTACGCGAGAATGGTCGTTGGCGTAAGCACCGCGACCTGCTTGCCGTCCATCACCGCCTTAAACGCAGCACGCATCGCGACCTCGGTCTTGCCATAGCCGACATCGCCAATGATCAGCCGGTCCATCGGCGTCGCCGCTTCCATGTCGGTTTTTACGTCCTCGATCGCGGTCGCTTGGTCGGCTGTCAGATCGAATGGAAATGCGTCTTCGAACTCATGCTGCCACGGTGCATCCGGCGGAAAGGCGTGGCCGCGGACGAGCTTGCGCTCGGCGTAGAGCTTGAGCAGCTCGTCGGCCATGTCACGCATTGCCCGCTTGGCTTTCGCCTTAGTTTTCTGCCAGCCGATGCCTCCGAGCCTGTCCAATGTCGGCGCGGTGGCCTCACCGGACGAATACCGCGAAACCAGATCCATCCGCTCTACAGGCACGAAAAGCTTAGCTTTTTCGTGGTAAATGAGCAGCATGAACTCGCGTTCCGCACCCTGCGATGAGATCGTCTCCAAGCCTTCAAAACGCCCGATGCCGTGATCGACGTGGACGACGTAATCGCCCGTTTTCAGATCGCGAAAATCCGAGATGAACGCGCCGAGCTTATTTTTACGCCCGCCAGCCGGAATCTTGCGGCTCGCCGAAGGCATCATCGAGCCGATGGATTCGCCAAAAATGTCCGTCTCTGTATAAACCCTCAGGCCAAATGGCGGCAGCTCAAATCCGCCCGACAGATCGCCAATGACGATCGACCCCGCCTCAAGCACGATCTGATATTCGCGTAAGATCTCTTCGAGCCGCTCGGCCATGCCCTGCGTTTGCGTTGCAAGCAGCGTCCGGCCCTCGGCTGCCGTTACCTTTATTTGCACCGCGAAATCGGCGATAACGCCATGAAACTTTCGCGTCGAACGCGATTGAATTTCCATCTCGACGGCCCTTTCCGCGCTCGGGAACAAAAACATCGGCCCAGAAAATACCCTGGTCGCGACCGCTCCCGGTTCTGACCCGACCGCGAACTCGTCGTCGGTTGCCGCCGCCGTTCGTCCGAGGCTGCGTAACTCGACTCGATATGCGTCGGCCATGTGGTCACGAAGCTCGGCCGGTTCGAGGAACAGCTCTTTTGGTTCGAGTCCAAAATCGCCGAGATCTACGAGGCCGTCGTGATGTTCGGCGGTCTGCTTGTAGAAATTTTCAATCGTATTCTCGATCAACGCGGGTTCGTCGATGACGAAAACAAAATTCTTTAGGTAATCGAAAACGTTTCCGGCGATTGGTTTGACGAGCGGAAACAGAAATTCCCACCCACTAAATGTCTCGCCCTCGGCGGCAAAATCGGTCCGGTCGCGTAAATTGCGGGCATATTCCTCGCCGCCAAATCGTTCGGCGGCAAAAAACACCCAGTCCTTAAAGTCCTGTGGCGACGCGGCAAATTCTCGCATCGGTGCGAACGACGTAGCTTTCAATTGCTCGACCGATAGCTGCGTCTCGGCGTCAAAACTGCGGATCGATTCGACCGTGTCGCCAAAAAATTCAACGCGAACCGGATTCAACGCATCCGGCGACCAGACATCGACTATGCCGCCGCGAAGCGAAAACTGGCCGACGTTTGAGATCGGGTCTTCGCGGACATAACCGGCGGCGACAAGCCTTTCGATCAGTTCGTCGGGCGAGAAATCTTCGTCGCGTTTTAGCGCGGCCCCGATTTTTTTGATCTGAGAGGGCGACGGTGTTCGGGTTATCAGCGAACGGGCAGGCAGGAGCAAAAAGTCAGGCTGCTGTTCGGCAAGCTGCCACAATGTCAGTGCCCGGCGTTCCAGCGTCTCGGCGTGCGGCGATACGCCGGAGTAGATATCGGTCTCGAACGAGGGAAGGGTGCGTAGTACGGACTGCGGAGTGCGGAGTGCGGATTTGTCATAATCGGGAGCTCCTCCCATTGTTGTAACTGGGTCTTTTGATTCGACACCTGTAAAGAACTCAAGGTCGCCTTCCCATGCTTCGGCATCCGAATTCGAATCCGTCACCACCGCAAAATGCTTGCCCGTCTCGGCCTGCAAGAGCGACAGCATGTATGCCTTCGCCGATGTCGAGGTCAGGCCGCTTAACGAGATCACGCGTTGGCCAGAGCTAATAGCCGCCGCGATCTTTTCCATTTCAGACGCCATAAACACACCTAGCCGCAGAAAACGCGCTCCCGGGGGCATTCGCGTTTTCATGCGGTATCTCTATTCTGTCACGAATCAGTTGGAACGCGTTAATGAGCGACGACGCCATTTTCCGGCATCTCGTCAAAATCGTCGCCTGTATGTCCGAGCGAATCGCCATCGCGGCTGACATGTTCGATGGCGAGTGGCGGGGCGTCGAGCTTGATACCATTTTTGCGAAAGCGGCGAACGATCTCAAGATTGATAGCGCTTTTCATCCCGCCCGAAGTGTGCAGCCGTGTCCGGCTCCATACTCGCAGCTCGAATTGCAGCATCGACTCGCCAAATTTGACCAATCCGGCAGATGGTTTCGGGTCGTCGGCAACGTCCTCGTTTTCATTCGCGATCTCAAGCAGAAGCTTCATGACCAGATCCACATCCGAATTGTACGGGACCGAAACCGGCATCCGAAACCGGATGAGATTGTTGGCGAGGCTCCAATTAACGACGCTCTCCGAGATAAATTTGCTGTTCGGAACGATGATCGAAAGGTTGTCGTTTGTCAGCACGGTCGTGCTTCGCGAACCTATGTTCGTGACGCGGCCCACGACCTTGTCAACTTCGACCCGGTCGCCGACCTTGATCGGCCGTTCGGTCAGGATGATGAGGCCGCTGATAAAATTATTGGCAATATTTTGCAAGCCGAAACCAACACCGACGCCGATCGCACCCGCGACGACATTCAGAGTTGTCAGATTAATGCCGACCGTTTGGAGCACGATCAGGAAGCCGACACACAACAGGATATAACGGGTTATCGTTCCTATTGCCATCTGTGCTCCGAGGTCGAGCCGGGTTTTCGCTAATAACTTGGTTACCAACAGGTTTTTCAGTTTGCCCGACAGATAAACGACTAAAACCGTCAACAGGATTAGATAAAATATCGTGAGCGGCGTTATTTTGGCATCGCCCAGCGAAAACAGATTGTAATTCAGTGCGCGAAAGATATCGTCGATATATTGTGTGGTGGTCTGCTGCATAATCCTTTCGTATAGCTATTCGATTGATATTATGGGGTTTGCGTTTGCCGGAAACTTCTCAACCACTATAGTGAAAACACTACCATGCAATTGGGGGCGAGAACGTACGCTTGAATACTAAAGGAAAAAAATCAAACTTTTTGGAGCGGGGTCATGTCTGATAAAGGTAGTCGTTTTATTAAGGGGGATCATTC
The DNA here is from genome assembly GCA_038227175.1 of Pyrinomonadales bacterium. Lineage (GTDB taxonomy): Bacteria > Acidobacteriota > Blastocatellia > Pyrinomonadales > Pyrinomonadaceae > OLB17. The sequence goes on from JBBRPZ010000005.1 coordinate 112,893, forward strand.
ATTGTCAATACAAACCATCCAACCTCAAGCAATAGTTGAAAAAAATAATTTCTTCGATTTTGATTTAAGCAATCTCCTGTCGCAGAGGCTGGCCGACAGGCTATTGATGTGGAGCATGTCGCTCACATTTTTTTGGTTTGGCATTCTCAAAGTCTTTAATATGAGCCCCGTCGTGGGATTACTTCAGCATTCGTTTTCGCTGTTTGCAACTCAGCCATATTTGGGTTTATTAGGATTTTTTGAGATTCTGATCGCGGTCGGTTTACTGATCCCGAGAATAAGGAAATTGACGATCACGCTTACGATCCTTCATCTGTTTGGAACGATAAGCGTTGTTTGCATCGCACCAAATATTCTTTTTGCCCCATATTTTCCGGTTCTCACAATGGAAGGCGAGTTTATCCTGAAGAACTTTGTCCTGATCTCAGCCTGCCTGATACTACTTTTCCGCCAGCGCGATCCGGCACCGGCTTTGTAAAGTCCCTTTCACTCAAAATTGTCGAATCCGCAAGGCTTCTCTATAATCTCTCTTTAACCCGATAGGGAGATTTATGAGCATTCCTTCATTCGACGAGATCATCGAACCAAACGACCAGACCGCCGCCCGTGCCGAGCATCTCGACGCGATGCGTGAGCTTGTCGGCAACGTATATCCGAATAAATTCGCCCGCTCCGCCGTTAGCGGCACGGAAGATACGATCACGAAAATCCTTCTTTTTCCCCCGGTCGTCGAGATCATTAGCGAAATGGCCGATGTACGTGCGAAGCTTGCCGAACGCGAACGTCCGCCGGCGGAGATCAAGGATGCGTTGAATGAAAAACTCAAAGCGTTTGGCGTGATTCGCGTCTCCGGTCGCCTGACGACGCCGCCGCGGGGGAATTTTGTTCATCTCACCGACGGCATCAACAAATTACAGATCTACTGCGACAAGAAAGGCAGCGTTGGACTCGTAAAGAACGACGGAAACGATACGCCCGACCCCGAAAATGGATGGCCAGCCTGGCAGCTACTCGATCATGGCGATTTCGTGGGCGTCGAGGGCTACTTGTTTATCACGAACACTGGCGAACTGAGCGTTCACATCGAAAAATTGCAATTCCTCGCCAAGGCAATGCTCCCGATGCCCGACAAAATGCACGGCATCGCCGACGCCGAGATACGCCAGCGGCAGCGTTATTACGACCTGATTGGTTCGAGCCTACAGGTCGGGCATGAAGAAGGCCACCTGACGACACGGGAAACGTTCGAACGCCGTGCAAAGATCATCTCCTCAATGCGTCGTTTCCTCGAAGACGCGGGCTACGTCGAGGTCGAGACGCCGATGCTGACGCCGAAGGCGACCGGGGCCGCCGCAAAGCCTTTCGAGACGCATCACAACGCTCTCGACATCAAGCTTTTCGCCCGCATCGCGCCCGAGTTGTATCTCAAACGCCTCGTCGTGGGCGGTTTCGAAAAGGTTTACGAGCTCAACCGCAATTTCCGCAACGAAGGCATCTCGCACAAACACAACCCCGAATTCACGATGCTCGAATTCTACTGTGCCTACATGGACGTCGACGGGATGATGGATTTTTGCGAAGAACTCATGCGTCAAAGCGTCCAGAAAGCGACCTATGGCCTGACCGTGAATTACGAGGGAAATGAGATCGATTTCAGCAAGTTTGATCGGATTTCGATGAAGCACGCGATCATAAATAATTTACCTAAGGTTGACGCGTATGCCGTTGACGAATCTTGGTTCGATGATAGGGAAAAGCTTGGTTTGTTACATTGGGTCGCAATTACCGCGACTCTCAAGGGAGGCAGTGTTGGAGAAGAAGCTAAATCACTTAGTTCAGAAGATGTTTGGAAATTAGCCGCGCAAGGTTTTGAATCCGCAAAGAGTCGTAACGAGTGGAATTCAATGAATTCTATAGTCACAATCTTCGATTTGGTAGTTGAAGAAAACCTTATACAGCCGACTTTCATCATCGACTATCCAAAATCCATCTCGCCGCTTTCAAAGGCGTCGCCGCAGAATCCGCAGATTGCCGAGCGTTTTGAGCTGTTCATCAATGGCATGGAGGTCGCGAATGGGTTTAGCGAGTTGAACGATCCTAAGGAGCAGTACGAACGCTTTGTCGATCAGATGACAGCCCGCGAGGGCGGGGACGAAGAAGCGATGGTGCTTGACGAAGACTACATCCGTGCTCTTTCGTACGGCATGCCGCCCGCCGCGGGCATCGGCATCGGCATCGACCGCCTCGTCATGCTGCTGACCAACAAACACTCGATCCGCGACGTGATCCTGTTCCCCCACCTGCGTCCAGAGAAAAAAGGCGTAACTGCGGAGGGTACAGACAGTGAAGGGAACTCATAACGGGCGAATTCGAAGGTTGACGCCTCATTAAACCAAGTTGAGGGTACTATCAACCAGGTTGAGAGCACTATCAACTAGGTTGGGAGCACTATCAACCCGGTTGAAAGCATAGTCAACCTGGTTGAGAGCACTGTCAACCCGGTTGAAAGCATAGTCAACCTGGTTGAGAGCATCGTCAACCAGGTTGAGAACACTGTCAACCAAGTTGAGAACACTCTCAACCAGTTTGAGAGCACTATCAACCAGGTTGAGAGCATCATCAACCGGGTTGGGGGTACAGTCAACCGGGTTGAAATACTAAGTAACTCTGTCTAAGGACCATCCGCAACGAATGAAGGTATTCTTTTACACGATCTTTGCCCTCGTCGCGTTTGCTTTCAATTCGATTCTTTGTCGATTGGCTTTACGCGGCGATGAGATCGATCCTGCCAGTTTTACTGGGGTTCGGCTGGCGTCAGGGGCCGTGACGCTGATCGTCGTCAGCTATTTCTTCAGCAAAAATAAAGGGAATATCAAAAGCGGCAGTTGGCCATCGGCCTTTTTCCTGTTCGCGTACGCGATCTGTTTTTCGCTGGCGTATCTAAATCTCACGGCGGGTACAGGGGCGTTGATACTGTTCGGCTCGGTGCAGTTAACCATGATCGCCGTTTCGCTCGTTCGTGGTGAGCGCCCGCCTTTGCTGGAGTGGCTCGGGCTGTTATTGGCGGTCGGTGGCCTCGTTTATCTTGTATTTCCTGGCCTCGCGTCGCCGCCATTGTATAGCTCCCTGCTCATGGCCGCCGCCGGTGCTTCGTGGGGGGGGTATACTCTGCGAGGCAAAACCAGTGGCGATCCGCTGGCAAACACGACGGGTAATTTTGTTCGCACGCTGCCATTCGCCGCGATCGCCGTCCTTCTCTTTATTCCAAACCTCCACCTCTCAAATCACGGGATGCTCCTCGCTATCCTTTCCGGCGCTATCGCATCCGGCATCGGCTATACGATCTGGTACGCCGCTCTCAAACACCACACCGCCACCCGCTCCGCCGTTTTCCAATTGGCCGTCCCGGTCATTGCCGCTGTTGTAGGCATTCTATTTCTCGCCGAGGCTGCCAATACCCGACTATTGATCGCCGCCGCCATGATCCTCGGCGGCATCGGACTGACGATATTTGGCCGAAAACATTAGTATTTTCGGGCTCGTCTTTCAAATATCTTAGCGTGCCTTAGTGATGTAGAAGCAACTTCATAAATTTGGTCGCCATCCACACTAAAAATCGAGACCTCTCCTGGATGTGGATCCAAAACTACTACTCTTTGACCAACGATCGTCTTTCCTTCACGATCATAAAGCGGCTCGCTTTCAATAATTTCAAGATCTTTTGTTATGGATTCGAAGCATTTCCGGGCTTTTTCGGAAGTCTCGTACCTTGCATGGAAAAAGGCCACGTCCTCGCCATCGTAGGATTTGAAATCAGTAAATCCACCGAGACCCTCTCCTCCGCACATTCCGAATGACCCGGTGCCTTGCTCTATAAAGCCAATGTTTACAGTAAAGTAGATTCGCGCGAGGGCAATACCGAAGGCGAGCGTTGTTGAAAAAATCAATAGGTGAAATAGTAGGTTTTTGATTTTCATAACTTGATGTTCTTGACACGTCGGGATCGACAAGTTTGTTGCGAAAACCTACCTGAAATTATGTGACACGACCTCGGCGGTAAAGCTGTATATCGGCTCGAAATGTATCGACTTTAGCATACCTCTCTCTTCGAAAATGCCGCGGATTATCAGGTAATCATTTTGCGTGATCACGGAGCGGTATTTTTCGAACACATCGGGCATCACGACAAAGTTTGAGTGTCCGGTCTCGTCCTCAAGCGTTATAAATACGACATTATTCGCCGTCATCGGCCGCTGGCGGATGATAACGGCCCCGGCTGAGGAAACTACCTGGCCTTTTTTCAGATCTAAAGTCTGTTTCGCTGATAAAATGCCCCGCCTGTTCATTTCCTCCCGGACAAATGTCATCGGATGTTTGCCGATGGAAATGCCGGTTTTTCTGAGGTCGGCTTCGATAAGCTCAAGGCCTTTCATGGGTACAAGGAATGGCGTGATCGAGTCAGTACCACCTGCGGTAGCGGGTGGTACTGACCCACTACTGACATTCTCAAACAGCGAACCTGTAGGCTGGATCGCCAGTTCCGATTGCCACAGCGCTTCGCGACGGTGAAGGGTGTTGTCAAAATTCAACGCACCGGCAAGACTCAACGCCCGGATCTCGCGTTTGTTGATCTCAGGCACGCGGTCTATCAGGTCGGCGATGCTGGTATACGAGCCATTGACTCGTGCGGCGACGATAGCCTCACCAACTTCTTTCCTCAGCCCGCGTACAAAATTGAGGCCGACGCGGACACGTTTCTCAAACACCCAGTCGCTACCGCTCCCGGTACTGACCTCGACTTCTTCGACGGTGAATTCATACTGCGACCTGTTTATATCGAGAGCGATGAAATGCAATCCGTGCCGTTGAGCGTCTTTTACGAGCGTCGCGGCGTTATAGAACCCGAGCGGGTAATTATTAAACATTGCCGCCATAAAGCAGGCGCGGTAATGGATCATAAAATACGCCGAGGCATAGGCAAGCAGGGCAAAGCTGAAGGCGTGCGATTCGGGAAATCCATAATTGGAGAACGCTTTGACGCAGGCGACGATATTTTCCTGAACCTCTTTGGGGACGTTTCTCTCGGTCATTCCGGCCCGCAGCTTTTCGCCGATGTAGTCGAGCTTGATGTCCGGGCGTTTGAAACCCATTGCCTTGCGCAACTCTTCGATCTCGGTGCCGGTAAATCCGGCGAGGTCCATTGCTATTTTTAGCAACTGCTCCTGAAAGAGCGGAACGCCAAGCGTACGCTCCAGCGTCGGCTTTAGCCGCTCGTCGATGTAATCGACCGGCTCCAGCCCCTGCCGCCGTTTGAGGTATGAGTGCAGCATTTTGCCGACGATCGGGCCGGGTCGAATGATAGCGACCTGGACGACAATGTCGTAAAAATTTGCGGGTTTCGATTTCGGCAAAAACGCGATCTGCGCCCGGCTTTCGACCTGAAACATCCCGACCGTGTCGCCTGTTTGCAGGGCTTCGTAAACCTTCGGATCGTCATGCGGAACCTTGTAAAGACCGAGGTCCACGTCATGATGCTCTTTTATCAGCGTGATCGAATCGCGCAGCACGGCCATCATTCCCAGGCCGAGCAAGTCGATCTTGACGATCTTTAGGGCGTCACAGTCGTCCTTGTCCCATTGCACGATCGTCCTATCTTCCATCGATGCCGGTTCGAGCGGGACAATGCCGTCGAGACGGTTTAAGGAGACGACCATGCCTCCGGAATGTTGACCGAGATGACGCGGAAAATCGAGAATGCGTTGGTACAGATCGGCAAATTTTCGTAGACGGATATTGTCGGTCGGGTCAAAGCCTTCTTCCTTGAGGCGGCGGTTCAATTCATCACCTTTGAAAGTCTCGTAGTGCGAATTTAATCGAGAGAGTTTTCCGAGAGCGTCGGCGTCAAAGCCGAACGTCTTACCGACCTCGCGAACGGCCGATTTGCCGCGATAGCTGATGACATTCGCCGTCATCCCCGAACTGCGGCGGCCGTATTTATTATAGACGTGCTGAATCACGCTTTCGCGGTCGTCGCCGGACGGCAGATCGATGTCGATGTCGGGGTATTGCTCGTATTTTTCGGACAAAAAGCGTTCGAATAGCAGCTTGTTTTTTATCGGCTCAACAGCCGTGATGCCGAGGGCGTAACAGACGACCGAATTCGCCGCCGAGCCGCGTCCCTGCGAGAGAATTTTGTTCTCCTTGCAGAAATCCGAGATGTCAGCGACCGTCAGGAAATATCCGGCAAGCTTTTTCATCTCGATCACGCGGAATTCTTTTTCGAGACGACCGAGTACTTGTGATCTCAGCGGCCAGGACTCGTGGCGGTAACGCTCGGTCGAGCGTTCGATAGTCTTAGCTCGAAGTATAGAGTCCGGCGTTTCCCCAGGTGGCACCGCGTAATCCGGGAAGTTGTAGGAAAGCTCGTCCATCGAGAAAGTTACTCGCGAGGCGATCTCGTTTGTGATTTCAACGGCCTCGGGAAGGTCTTCGAAAAGACCGAGCATCTGTTTATGCGGTTTTAGATACCGTTCGCTGTTTTCGGAGAGCAGCTTGCCCGCGTCATAGATGGTCGTGTGATTTTTTATACAAGTGAAAACATCGTAAAGCTCGCGGTCGGCAATGTCGGCGTAATATGCACCGTTTGCGGCAAAGTAGGGAAGCCGCAGTTTGTGAGCAAGACCGAGGAGCGATTGGTTTATCGCCTCCTCATTACGCAGATGATGGCGTTGTAACTCGACGTAGAGCCGCTTTTCAAAAACATAATTTAGCCATGCGAGATCGACCTGGCTGCGGCCACTTTTGATGCTGTTATGAATAAATCCGTCGGCTCCGCCCGTAAAACACATCAGGCCGGACGAGTGGTCCTCGATATCTTTTCTGGTGGCAAAATGCTCGCCTTTTTTGTTGCGGAGCTTGATCGTCGTAATCAGTTTCGAGAGGTTTTGATAACCGCTTAGGTTCATCGGCACGAGCGGCAGCAGGCTGCCGTCGTCCATTGTGATCTCGGAGCCGACGATCGGTTTTATGCCGTGTTTTCGCGCCTCAAAATGAAACCGCACCGCACCCGCAACAGTGTCCCGGTCGATCAGCGCCGCTCCGGGCATCCCAAGCTCGGCTGCGCGCTGAGCCAGTTTCTGCGGCTGCGAACCCGACGAGAGAAAGCTGAATGCCGATCGTGTGTGAAGTTCGCAAAACATCAAATCAATAAGTCAAAAGTAAAAAGGTAAAAAGGTAAAATTAAGACAAAAGGCGGCATATTTTTGCCTTTTGCCTTTTTACTTGCTTCAGTCATATTCCCCCGCCAGAAACCACTCTTTATTGACCTTGCACAGGCGATAGACGCCGTTGTTTTCGACCTCGATGTCCCATTCCTGTGCTTGCCAGCTCTTGTCCCACCATCTGGAATTTGCCTTCCACACACCGCTGTATTCGGTGACGTGGCCGCTGAAATATCGGGTTTTGATAAACACGAGCCGGCCGTCGCGCACCAAAACTTCGGTTCGCAGGGCGGGGCGAAAATAGTTGAATGCGACAATGCCGCTCGGCGTTTTTTGTTCTATCCGCTCCTTTCCCACGGGCAGCTTATCGGCGTCGAGAGCGAATGCTTCGGACAGTCGTTGGTTTACCAAGACAGGCACGCCGATGTTGTCTTCGCCCACGAGTTTTTTGATCTTGTTTACGGTGAGCAGCAGGCTTTCCGGCTCGGGCCGCGAGACGGCGTAGAGGCCGCGTTGATTGGGACGCGGTTTGGTAAAGTGGGCCGTTACATCCACCGACACGATTGCCGCCTCTGGCGGATCGAGATTAACGCGCAGGTTTATTAGTTTTAACCAAAACGATCTTTCGAGCGTTGGGAATGACGTTTTGATCTCGTAATCGCGTCTGGTTTTATTCGCCAGCCTGAATGAAATATCGAGATGCTCGGTGCTCAACGCCTGATGTGCGATCTCCGCGAACAAATTGTCCAGACCGTGATTGACGATGAAAATGAGCTGCTCAAAATCCTCGACCGCATGGTCGAGGTTGTATTTCCACGCGATGCTGCTCTCTTTAATATTTGGCGTCAGGAATCGGCGGCCGTTTTGTTCGATGATGTCGATCACCTTGCGAAACTCCGGTCCGTAGCGGTTGATGAGATCGTCTGTCGGAATTTGCTGCAACTCGCGGACGGTTTTTATGCCCAACTCGTCGAATACACGGATTGAGTCCGTCTCGATCTCAAGATTGCGAAGCGGCAGTTGGTCAAACTCCGCCGGCGACGCGATCGTGTGACTCAGCCCTTTATTTTGGCGGGCGAGCAGCAATGCCGTGTCCGCATTTTCGGCAACCGCGACATTGCCCGAAACGCCGCATTTTTGTAATTGCTCAAGTATCTGCCGTGCGATCTCATCCGGCTTGCCCACCAATCTTTCCAGCCCGCCGACATCGAACAAAACACCGTCATCGAGTATCTCCAGACGGTAAGAAAACTGTTGTGCGACATAAGCGAGAGCCTCCTTGTCTTTGGTCGCCTCCGTTAAAATTATGCAGGCGTAAAGCTTAGACATCCGTATAATCCATCTCTATTTTTGTCTGTAAAGGTTTTCCGTAAACGCCTTTCTGCGAAAGTAGGCTGAGGTCAAATTCCCGCAACAGCTTGTAGCGTCCGGTGCCCGACCAGACCGTCTTTTTCCGCGAAAATTGAAACGAACGCTGTGACGCCGAACCCGTTACATGCTCTGCGGCCGTGACCAGCAGCATGGTCGGCGTCTCTTTTATGCGGTTGCGATAGCGATACCAGTAGGTCTTTGGCACCATGCGGAGCTGGTGTTCGGGCAGGCCGTTCAGGTTGAGCCATACGCAGCCGAAACCCTTTGCCTGCACCAGATAATCGGCGGCCATAAAGCTTCGTTCGACATCGCCGCCGCAGCGGACCCACAACAGATTTTCAAGCTCGACCCCGGCCAGAACTGCCGTACACGGATCAAAGCCGCCCGTCGAATCGACCACCGCACACACCTCGCCAGTCGCCGTCAGCTTGGCCAGCAGCGACAGGGCGACGCTCGTTTTTCCCGAACTCGCCCCGCCCGCCATCTCGACCACCGTCCCGCGCGTGATGGCCAGGCCGACGTGATCGAGCAGTATCTCGTCGGTGTATTTCTGCTCTTCCTGCAGGCGGGAAAGGCTTTGTACTAAGCTCAAATGTCGCATTTTGAAGTCGGGACTGCTTTGCTAATAGTGACTATGTGTTGCATCTATGAAACAATATTAAAATGATAATGCAGACGGAAGGGAAAAGCAAGACAATTTTAGGAAGAATCTTTACTCGTTGACCATGACCTCGACCGGGTCGATACCGGAGGCCCGCCAGGCGGGGTAGAGAGCACCGAAGAGGCTGCCGAATATCGCGACCGCGACCGCTGTCAAGACCCAGCCGGTACTAAATTCAAATGCGAGATTGAACTGGCGGGCAATGAGATATGAGGATACGATCGACACGAGGCCGCCGACCACCATGCCGAGAACGCCGATGATAAAAGCCTCGCCCTCGATGACCTTGATGATAAAGCCTTTTGACGCTCCGAGAGATTTGAGGATACCGATCTCCTTGCGGCGTTCGGTGATGGTCGTGTACATCGAGAGCAGCACGAAAATGATGCTGACAAAGGCTCCAAGTCCTACCAAAACGCGTAAAAATGTGCCGAGGCCGGGAATTCGATCCTGAGCGTCGGTCATTAGATCGCGTGTCAGACTGATCTTATTGCCCGGCAGAACTTCGTTGATCTTTGCAGCGACCTTTTCGTCATCTTCACCGTCTTTGAGTTTGATCAGAATGAAACTGCATTTGTCAGCGTTTTGGAGAGCATCCTGCATGGCCGTGAGCGACATTTTGATTCGCGAACCAGATGGCGGCGAAAAGACGCCGACGATTTTGTACGGCTTGCTGCCGAAAAGATTGTATGTGTCGCCAATCTTTACTTTATCGTCCTTAAACTCACGCTCGTCCATGATTATCTCGTCATTAGCCTCAGCGGGGCGGCCCGAGACGATCCGAATACCATTCATGTCAGCAAAGGGCTGCCATTCTATCCCGTCAAGCTGCCGGAGCCCGAAGCTTCCTTTTGCGTCAGATGTGAAATATTTATATACAGGTACGGTGGCCTGAACTCCATGGATCTCCCTAAGTTTGGCGGCGTAGGCCACATTAACATTCGCGTTCGAGCTCGTCATTTCCATGCCGCCGGGGCGAGTAAATACGATCTCAGCCTTCCAGTTGGAGGAGCGTTTTGCGATGTCATTGGTCATGCCGCGGGCGAGACCTGTAAACAGCACGATCAGCACGACGCCAAGCGAAACGCCGATCACGCTGATGACCGTGCGAAATGGCCTGACTCGCAAATTCGCGAAAACTAATTCGAGCATCTTAATTTACAATTCCGGCGGGTTTTATTCCTCTAAACCTTTACGGATACGGTACCGTCTGCGGAAATACATGACAATGCGGGTAATGATCGTCGCCCCCAAAAGCGTTACCCACGCGCCGTAGGCGGACCAGCGAAACCAGTTCCAATCAAGACCTCGAAAAACACCGAGGATCGTGCCGACCGACAACCCGAACGCCGCAAAAACGGCCGCCGTCAGCAGTATCCTTTTCTCACGGATCAGACGGATCAGCAGCAACGGCAGGATCTTGATAAATTCCGATATCATGAACGGGATCTTCTTAAAATCGTTCCGCAGCGTCTGCGTCTCTTCGCCCGCGCCGACCAGCAAAACGCCGCGCCGCATCAGGTAAAGGTTAAACATTGCCGAAACAACGGAAAAAAGAACGGAGATCGCAAATGTTTTTTGCCGAGCGCTGTTTGTCGAGGCCGGAAAGATGTCGGCGTAATAGTTTTCCTGAACGTAATGCGTGAAAAATTCGATAAGATGCGTGATGGTCGGCAGCGAGATCGAGATTATCACCGTCGCGGCCCATTCGGGGGTTGCCCGGCGAAAAGATTGGACGACGGCTCCCGCTACGCCGGTAGTAAGGAAACGGAAGGCGAGTTCGATACCGACGGCCGTCAGCGTGACGACCAACGACTGTCTGCTCGCCTGATAAACGGTAAAGTAGAACGATGACCGGACGATCGCTGCCAGCAGAGCGGATTTCCAGTTCCAACGGGTGATCAGCTGCAACGGATGCCGACCCAGATTCCGGAATACATCGCCGACCGCGATCTCTTTTTCCCACACCGCCTCCAGATCGTCGGCATCGGCGATCGAGTGGTGTATTTCGTCAGGTAATGTCATCGACAATGCTATTTCGCTTTCCATCGTGTCTAGTCGGTTCATTTGTTGATCGGATTTCCATCAGGAAAACAAAACGTTAATACTAGCATATGGCCGTGGTAAATGCCCACTAGGGCAGCGGCGGACAAAAATTCTCGAAATCGGTGAAAAAATTGTCATAAACTCGAAAACGGCGGTGTTTTGCTGGTAGATACGAGGAAATCCTTATACTTTCCGCTAAGATTTTGGAGAAGCAATTATGAGTTGGTTATATACGATTATATTCGCGGGTCTGGCTTTTTCGTCGCAGGGCGGTCAAGTACAAAATGGCGCTCCGGCGGTGCAGCCGATTTCGGTCACGACCGAAAAATCGGCGGTGGACGAAACTGAGAAATTTGATCAGACTTATCCATTGACAGCCAACGGAAAGGTCAGCGTTTCGAATGTCAATGGCTCGATCGTCGTCGAGGCATGGGATCGCAATGAGATCAAGCTGGAATACACCAAGACCGCCGACACCAAGGAACGCTTGTCCGAGGTCGACGTTAAAATCAATGCACGGGCCGATTCGTTGTCGGTTGAAACGAATTATGATAATTGGAAGCAAAACAACAACAGCGACCGCTGGAGAAATGGCGGCAAACTCCAGGTCGATTTTCACCTGATGGTGCCGCGCGGAGCTTCGCTGAACGAGATCGAGACGGTCAACGGTTCGGTCACGGTTTCGAATTTTTCTTATTTTACAAAGATCTCCGCCGTCAACGGAACCGTTAACGCCAGCAATCTGCGCGGCACGGCGAACCTGTCGACCGTCAACGGCGAGGTCCGTGCCGATTTTGACCGGCTGGAAGCTGGAAGCAAGGTAATTTTGTCGACCGTTAACGGCCATGTCAATCTTTCCATTCCTTCGGATTCGAGTGCGACAATTAACGCCGATTCGCTGAATGGTAATATCTCCAACGATTTCGGACTGCCCGTTCGCAAGGGCAAATACGTCGGCCGCGATCTTTACGGAAAACTCGGTGCGGGCGATGTGCGGATAAAGCTCGACAGCGTCAACGGTGCTCTCGCTATCGCCCACAAAAATGACGGGAAAGCCTTGAGCCCGGCCACCAATCTTCTTCCTCAAAAAGAAAAAGATGACGAAGACTGGGACAACAACGTTGACGAAAAACAGAAGGACAAGGTAAAGGTCAAGTCCGCCAAGATCAATGCTGAGGTAGAGAGATCGGTACGCGAGAGCCAGCGGGACGCGGCGCGGGCGATGGCCGATGCTCAGCGGACGCTTACCCGGATCCAGCCCGAAATATCAAAGATCACCGAAAAAGCGATCGTGGATGCGGTCGCCATGGCGAATGTTACAGCGGATACGGACCTTAGTGTAAAGCTAGGCGACTTCAAAATAAAGACGGATGAGATCAAAATCAAAACGAAAGACCTGGTAAAGCTTGCCAACATCGATTTTATTAATTCGTCGGTTCCTCGGGTCGAAAAAAAAAGCGATTCGATCCCCGTTAAGGGTGTTCCCAAAGTAACTGTCGACGCAAAAGGGGCATCGGTTAGAGTGCAGGGCTGGGACAAGTCCGAGGTCCAGTATCGCGTAACGCAATTTTCCTCACAGCGAAATGGCACGCCTCTGAATATCACCGAAAATCATACCGATTCTGCGGTTAACATTAAGATCGAGGGGCCCGACGACGAGGGACGGAGCGGGCCTTTCTTCAATAATGGAAACCAGCTGCGGATCGAGATCTATGTTCCGCGAAAATCCAATCTCAAGATCAAGGCCAACGTTGAAATACGGCTTGACGGCGTCTCAGGCGAGGTCGATCTGGCGGGCGGCGACGAATCGGTCAACGTGCGTGACGTCAGCGGCAATCTGCACGTCGCGAATGGCGACGGGCGTATCAGGGTCGTGGGATTCTCGGGCGAACTTGACGCCCGGACCAATGACGGCGAGGTCTATCTCGAAGGCGATTTTACAAAGCTTGCCGGCAAGGCCGGCGAAGGGAGATTTGTCATCACAGTTCCTGACGAACCGAATTTAGATATTGAGGCCAACATAGAGGCGATCTCTGTCGAAAATCTCCGCGTGCCCAAACAAACGTCAGATAACAATTGGCGATTTGGCAAGGGCGGCACGAAATACCGGTTTACGGTTGACGGCGGCGATGTGACCGTCCGTCGAGCCGAAACAAATTAATAATCAGCAAATTGTAACGTTTGCGACTCTCCGAACATCTTTTCATACAGCATTTGAAACTTTTTGACCAGTATTACGTTTTAGTCAGCAGGCTTATTTCATAACGGTCTACCACCGCATTCATTTCCTGATCTTTAGGTGAAGTCATGAAGAAAATAATATTATTTCTAGTTGTCATCATCCTCTCAATTGCCGTAAACGCTCAACAAGGTTCAACGTCGGAAACGGCGAACCCTGCGAAATCGGCGGCTGCTGTATCCGCGACCAGTTCGGCGCCGACCGGCGGCAAGATGCCGGTGCCGGCCGAGAAAAACCACCCGATTACAATTCCTAAAACTGCGGCGGCGATCGTCGTCGACGGCAAGATCGACGAAGAGGCGTGGAAAAATGCGGCGGTCTTTAAGGACTTTTATCAGACCGGACCCGGCTATAATACAGCTCCGTCGAGACCGACCGAAGTCTATATGATGTACGACGAACACAATCTGTACGTCGCCTTTAAATGCTGGGATGAAAAGGACAAGATCCGTGCGACCATCGCCAAACGCGACAACGTGTTTGGCGAAGACAATGTCCGCATGTGGCTCGATACGTATGACGATAAGCGGCGGGCATATGTCCTCGGGTTTAATCCGCTTGGAATCCAGCAGGACGGCATCTTTACCGAAGGCCAGGGAGCCGATTTCTCCGTCGATATCGTCATGGAATCCAAAGGCGTGATAGAGGATTGGGGGTGGTCGGTCGAGGTCAAGATACCTTTCAAATCCCTGCGTTATACGGCCGGAAAGGGCAAGATGTGGGGTTTTAGCGTGGCGCGGAACATCGATCGATTTAATGACGAATTCGATGAATGGCTGCCCGACGACCGTGATGTCTCCGGTTTCCTTATAAAGCACGGAAGGATTAAGGGGCTCGATGAGGTCAAATACGAACGAACTCTGGAGGTCGTGCCAAGCGTTACGCTTGGCGAGACGGGCGAGCGCGTCTCCTCGAATCAATTTTCCGCAGGCCGTTTTGTAAACCATCCGATCAAGAAACAGATCGGTGTGAACCTGAAATATACTTTAAGCCCGAGCGTCACTCTCGACGCCGCGATCAACCCCGATTTCGCCGAGATCGAGGCTGATGCTCCGGTTGTGACGGCTAATCAGCGATTTCCCATCTATTTTCAGGAAAAACGGCCATTCTTTCTCGAAGGGAAAGATATCTTTGACACGCCTCTACAGGTCTTTTACTCACGCAACATAGTTGACCCCGATGCGGCCGTAAAGCTCACAGGCAAGATCGGGAAAACCTCATTCGGTATTCTCGGTGCATCTGACAACGCTCCCGGAAACTACAGCGAAAACGACCGGACAAAAAATGCTCAATGTCTTGAGCGACAGCGTACAAATCCTGCCCTGGTCTGTTCTCTGCCGGAATTTCTTGACAAGAATGCTCTTTTCGGCGTCGTCCGCCTAAAGCGTGATTTTGGTGCGAATAACAACATCGGCTTTTTCGGCACGGCGCGCATATTCCCGCAGAATCGCAATTATGTCAGTGGGTTTGATGGGACCTTCAAATTCAACAGCGCCACGACTATGAAGTTTCAAGCGGTGGGCACCCACTCGTTGAAGAATTTCTACGATCCGAATATCGACAAGTCCAAGTATCGAAATGGTAACGGTTTTGGTTACTTTTGGAATTTGGATTACTCCAAAGACACTCACGGCTGGTACGCCGAGATCTTTGGCCGAACAGCGGACTATCGTGCGGACAGCGGATTTACTAAGCGGACAAACACCAATCAGGCGTTCTTTGCATATCGCGAAAGTACAAAGTCGAAACCGAAAGCAACGGTGATCCGATGGAACTTTAATCAGTTTGTCCGATACACCTTTGACTGGGCCGGCCGCAACCAGTATGCGCTTTTAGGAGCGAGCCTTAATGCTCAGCTTCAGCACAGTATCTTTCTCAATTTTGAGGGTGGCGAACAGCGGGAAAAGATCTACGAAGAGGAATTTGGTCCAAAGCGTGATAACCTGCCGATCGGTACCGCGGGACGCATTGCTGGTGCATTTTATGGAGCTCCGACGCGTTCTGCCACGCTGCCATACATTAGCTGGAACTATAACCAGACAATTAATAAACGGTTCAGCTTTTACAGTTTCGGATTTTATGCGGCCGGCACGTTCGACTATGACTTCGGCGGTGGAAACCGGTACCCGCGCGTCAGCCCGGCATATCTAGCCTGGGTAAGAAGCGGTTCTGTGGGGGCGTCTCCCGCGTTGGATCCGGGCTCTGGTCACCAGCTCAACGCCGGTGGCGGCTTTACGTATAAGCCGATCAACCCGTTGACACTATCGCTCGACTACACACGCGACCAGCTTAGGCGAAAGGACACCGGCCTATTGGCGTATGCGACTAACATCTTTTCGTGGCGTACGAGATACAATTTCACCCGGTTCATATTTGTTCGGGCACGTATCGATTACGATACTCTATCGGCGCGAGTGGCTGGCCAATACCTGTTTGGATGGAACCCGAGTCCTGGCAAGGCGTTTTATGTCGGGTACAACGACACACAGAATTACAACGGCTTCAATCCTTACAACGGCAATCTTGAGCAGGGATTCCAGCGGAACAGCCGGACATTCTTTATAAGGGCTTCGTACCTTTTCAGAAAAAGTTTCTAAAAAGTTTTTCCTCCTCGGGAACTGGGCGGTGGGCACTTCGGTGTTTGCCGTCGTTTTTTTTCGTAGGATGCTCTTTTTATTAAGCACTTTCTTAATTATTTCCGGGCTCGATTTAAACGACAATCAAAAAGAAAGTTCTTGTAATTTATGAGGTATTAATGTATAACCATATGCGGATATTACGTTTCTTTGCCGTGTTCCGGCATCACAATACAGGAGAGATTATGAAGACAAAACGCACCCTAGGTGTCTTTGGGTTAAGCATATTATTAAGCACCTTTGCAATGCCGGCGGTATTTGTACAGACAGTTTCGGCCCAAACGCAGGATTCGCTCTTTGCTCTGCAGCGAGGGTTTCGCACGGGTTATTCGGACGGCTACATGGCCGGTTACCGTGACACGATCGACAGCATGGCCCGCAGCTATGGCCGTCACGCCGAATATGCCCGCGCCGACCGTGCATATGCCAAAGACTATGGCTCACGCGAAGATTTCCGCGACGGCTATCAGCAGGGATTTGAGTCGGGGTACGACACAGGATTTGAGCGGCGTTCGTTTGACGCAAATCTTCCGACAGGCCTGAAACGCCGAGGCGTGCTAGTCGGCGAAAGCCAAAACCTCGCAACCAACACCGATACCCAGCAGCAACAACCTGCAGATAACACGCCGGACACGGACAAGGCCAATCAAAATTACGGCACAACCCCGGCTCCGTCAACCTATCAGAATCAGAGCAATCCGACGATAATTATTCCGAAAGAAACCGAACTCATCATTGAATTGCAGGAAGACATCAGCACCGAGCGGAGTCGTCCGGGCGACAAATTTACGGCAAAGGTCGTGTCGCCGTCCGAGATGGCGGGTGCGATCATCGAGGGCCGCATCAACAAGATCGTCCAGCCCGGCCGCATCAAACGCCGTTCCGAACTGCTTATGTCGTTCGACCGCGTCGTCATGCCTGACGGCCGCTGGAGCAATTTCAGTGCGCAGCTTATCGAAGTAATGCCGGTCAAGGGTGACAACGTCAAAACCGTCGATACCGAAGGCACGGCAATCGGTCAGGGTTCGCTCAAGAACGACGCCGTAAAAGTCGGAGGGGCGACGACCGCCGGTCTTGTCGTGGGAGCCGTCGTGGGTGGCCCCGTCGGAGCCGCCGTGGGGGCCGGAATGGGAGCCGCTTTCGGTGTTGGTGCCGTCGTTATCGAACGCGGCAAGCACATCAAGCTTAACCATAACCAGCAGATGCGCGTTAAAACGGCGTACGAAACGCAGATAAAATAGGTTGTCGTTGGTCAGTTGGCGCCGACAATTTACGACTAACAGCTCAGCTAAAAACGAGTAACCACATTTGTTCCACGAAGCTCGGGCATTTTCCGTTTGATTCTCCTTTGGGAATCTGCCCGGTTTCGTGGGTTTTTTGTTTTCGCTTTTAACTTTTCACTAATTTCTCAATTGGTATGTCCAATACGGGCCGCTTCGCTTGTGTAGAAAATCGCGCTTGGGTAATATTAAATGTAAGGGATAAACTAAGTTAACAGAGAGATAATATACAGATGAGTACAGAAACAACAGCAGCCGCCGCCAGCGAGGGGCTCCGTGGGGTGGTCGCGGCCCAGAGCGCGATCGGCGACGTAAATGGCGAGCAGGGAATTTTAATTTACCAGGGTTATAACATCCACGATCTGGCCGAGCATTCGACGTTCGAAGAGGTCATATTTTTGCTCTGGAACAGCCGTCTGCCAAAGGCGGACGAACTGTCGGCCCTCACCGCCGACATCCGTGCAAATTACGAGGCCCCCGTAGCCGTGATCGAGCTGCTGAAGCAGTTTCCGAAGACCGCCGATCCGATGGACGTGCTGCGGACGTCGGTTTCGAGTCTCGATTTTTACGACGACAACGGCCACGGCACCGACCGCACACACGCGATGAAGGCCGCCATCAAGCTCACCGCCCAGATCGGCACGCTTTCGGCCGCTTGGGATCGCATCCGCAACGGTAAAGAGCCGGTCGCACCTGATCATAATTTGAGCATTGCCGAGAATTTCCTGTACATGCTTCGCGGCGAAAAAGCTGACGCTGACGAGGCTCACATGTTCGACGTGTGCCTGATCCTTCATGCCGACCACGAGTTGAACGCCTCGACGTTTACGACGCGTGTTGTCTCAGGCACGCTGGCTGGAATGTACGGTGCGGTCACGGCCGGCATCGCGGCTCTCGCGGGCCCGCTGCACGGCGGAGCCAACACCAACGTGATGAAGATGCTCATCGAAATCGGCGACGTGCCACACGTTGACGCATGGGTCGATAAAGCCCTCGAAGAAAAACGCAAGATCATGGGCATCGGCCATGCGGTTTACAAAACCGAAGACCCGCGTGCGACCTGGCTCCGCAAATACTCGAAACACATGGCCGAAAAAACCGGTGTTTCGAAATGGTACGACATGTCGCAGCGGATCGAGCAGCTCATGCACGAGAAAAAGGGAATGTTCCCCAACGTCGATTTTTACTCGGCATCGACCTACTACCTGATGAACATCCCGCTCGACCTCTACACCCCGATCTTCGCTATCAGCCGCATCTCAGGCTGGACCGGCCACATCCTCGAACAATACGGCAACAACAAACTGATCCGCCCCCGCGCCGAGTACATCGGTGCCCGCGATCTGACGTATGTTGCGATCGGTGATCGGTAAACCAGTAGGCAGTAGCGGTCGGCAAAATGCATAAGAGCCTCGTTGACAGTCGGCGAGGCTTTTTCAATTTGTTCGGCGTGCAAAAAGCATTGACTCACATTATAACTCTCGTTATAATCAAAGCATGTCAACTAAACTCAAGATTACGACAATTGGAAATTCGGTGGGGGTTGTTTTGCCGCGAGAGATCCTCGAACGCCTTCGCGTTGAGAAAGGCGACAGTCTTTACGCTCTTGAGACGCCCGACGGCGTGCATCTGACGGCATATGATGCAGAATTTGCCGAGGAAATGGCAATTGCGGAAAAAGTCATGCGTGACAACCGTGACCTTCTCCGAAAACTAGCCGAATGATCCGCTGGCTCAAGATCGACCGCGTTACCGCCATCCACCAACGACAGATCGCCGAACACGGTGGAGCCGACGGAGTGCGCGACGTTGGCCTGCTCGAGTCAGCCCTCGCTCGGCCCCTAAATATTCAGGCCTATGAGTCGGCCGCTGATATCGCGGGCCTTGCGGCAGCCTACGCCTTTGGTATTGTAAAAAATCACCCCTTCCTCGATGGCAACAAACGTACCGGCTACGTGGTCATGGAAACATTCCTTGTCCTCAATGGACAAAAGCTAACGGTTTCGAAGGAAGATAAATATTATACCTTCATCGCGCTCGCCGACGGCAGTTTATCCGAGGGTGAACTGGCAGACTGGATACGGCGGAATCTCGCAAATTAGGCAACAAAAACCGGTCACGGTTTTTTGCTCACCGGGCGTTTGAGACTAAAGACGATCACAGCGTCCAGTATCGCGGTCACGCTCTTGCCGTGTGGCAGCCCGGCGCCGTTGCCTTCGTAAAAGCCCTTCATGTTTGCCTCGCCGGAGTCTTTCGGCACGATAAAATCCTCATTCAGCATCTTGAGCACCACGGACTGTTTTTCCGCCTGAACGTCCGGCTGCAATATCGGGTTGTGAACGATAAACTCATTGCCCGAACCGCCCACCACGGCGACCCAATGACCGCCCTTTCGTTCGTAACCGTCGTCGGTCTCATAGTACCAGCCAAAATTGAATATCGTCACGGTGTCCCTGGCCGCAACGGCGGCCCGCATCCAGGCCATGTCGGGCTTGGTGCCGATCTTAAACGCCTTGTTGTCGGAGCTGACGCGGCGCCAGCTTTTCATTTCGAGGCGGTCCAGCTCGTAGCCTTTGCCGTCGACATAGGTCTGCAAACCGGTAAGGATCTTGTCCGGATTCGTGCCGCCAATGCTCGGATCGGTCCCAAATTGCTCGGCCAGGTCCTGAATAAGCTTGATCTGATCCTTGCGCCCGGTGCCGGGAACGAGATTCTTCATCCCAAACGCCTTCGACAAATAGATTAGCCCGTCCGAAACCGAAGTCGGAGCACAATGCATCCGTCCCTCGTCCTCAAAATCCGCATCCGGGTCGCGCTGCCAAAACATCGGCGTCAACTCCGCCTTAGACCCGGCCGCTTGTGCGAAAACCGCCGTTCGCAGTGACGGGATCAGTAAAAAGGCTAACGAGCCGGTCAGCAACACGGCCCTCAGGACTTTGGCAATCGGTTGTTTCTCCATGATATCTCCTGTGTTTCTATATTTTCGGGTACGAATATAATTTACCAGAAAACCTGCGTTGGCGATAGCTTTTCGATCGACCGCCTTTTTTTGACCGCAACGTGTGCCTTCACGGCCCGCGATCTGTAGTAAAGTCACCCTATGGACAACAAATACCAGATCACCAAGCCCAAAAAGCCCGAGACCAAGTCCGAGATCCTCCAGCAGCAGATCGAGGACCTCGCAAAACGCCGCGACAAGGAAACCAACCCCGCCGCCAAACAGACTATCAATGCCGAGATAACCAAGCTTTTTGCACAGTGGCAGCGGCTGCAACTGTGATACTTCGGAGCCGTTAACAAAGCCATCAAAGACGCCGCCGGAGGTGCCCCAAAAGCGCCCCATTTTGCAAAAATGGGGCAGGCTAAATATTGTACATACTGGATTTAACCTCAATTATGACAATTTTGTGTGTGCGTAAACAAAAATGGGGCACACTGTCCCAAAAGTGTCCCAATTGTGCATTTTGGGACAGGCTAAATGCTGCATTTAATACATTTAGTTGACAAAGTGGCTTTTTGTGGGTGCGTACATATGTAAAAGTGGGACACTGGAGCTTTTTAGGACACAATAGTCACACTTTCCCCTTTCACCTAACTTTTCAAAGATCGCTCCGACACACATGAATGTCGAAAACGTTGCAAGGATAGCACAACATTGCATGAAAGTCAATACCAAACCTGTCAGAACCGGGAGCGATAGCGACTGGGATCTTCGGGCTGTGCCTCGATTCACCGCGTAGCGGCATAAGATTGTTTCCGTGGTTTTCACCCACGGAACAGGTAAAAAATGCCTCGCGTCGCGTCAACGACGGGTGAATAGTGGCTAGTTGCCTTCGACGATGGCGATCTCATCCGGGGTTAGGTCGTAGAGTTTATAGACGGCGTTGTCGATGTCGGATGCGAGTTTGTCGCATTTGTTTGTCCAGAAATCGAGCCTCCGCTTCTCCCCACGTGGCCTCAGCCGTCTTACCGCGACAGCGGCACCTAGCCACGTCGTTTACGGCGTGGTTAGGATCGATGAAACTATCAAAAGGGCGTTTTAACGTCCTTAATTCCGGCGGCTTAAGCCAAAACCGAAAAGGACGTTAAAACGCCCTGTCCATATCTATTTCGATCCTAACCACACCCTAAAGGGACGTGGCTAAATGCCCTGCGGGAAAGCCTCGTGAACGAGGCTGCATTTTAGGCATTCTCGATCAACGCGATCTCGTCCGGGGTTAGGTCGTAGAGTTTGTAGACGGCGGTGTCGATGTCGGATTCTAGTTTGTCGCATTTGTTTGTCCAGAAATCGCGGTCGCGCTCGTTTGCGGCGGCGGCGAGTTTCTTTTTAGCTTCCATTATTTGATCGACCGAACGGACAATCAGATCGTGCAAAGCTTTTTCGTTGGTGTTATTCGCTTCGATCTCACGAATTGGGAAGTCCTTTAAATAAACATAACTAGGCTCGTAAAAGTTCCCCTGCAATTTTGGAAGAATCTGTTGATAAAGAAAGCGCGTCACCCCGCTGTTTAAGACACCAAGTAGATATTTGTCGTCTTGCGGAATGATAAAACACTTCTGATTGGTGTAATCTCCCGAATCATCAAACGTAAATTCGGGCTGTTTTGAAATATTCGGATAGATAAGCTTTGCCTGATCGAATTTATCGTAGTAATCGCAAGCACGAAGTTCCCACCAATAATCCCCCTTGTCTCCGCGGGCTTCAGCAGCTTTTGAAAATGTTGAAAGGTACTTCGCGATTGATGGATAACTTTCTTGAAGCCATTGCCACGCGCTTCGGCCGGACATCTGGTTGTTAGTCCAACCTTTCGGCATGAATATCAGGTATTTACTTGCATTAGGCTTTGTGAAGCGTTTTATGTCACGACCCGCAAGAAAAGGTTTGATTATTTCTGCGCTTCGCGGATCTTGGGCGATTATTCTTTCCTTTATCTCCTCGTCAATGACAAACGCCTCGTTAAGGCCGGTCAAGACACCGCGATAAATCTTGCCGTTCACGTAATTGCTGAGAGGTGTTCCCCCAGCCCGAAGTTTAAACAATAGATCTTGGCGAGCTTCGTCAGTGAGGTTCCATCCGCTGTCTGAAAGTTTCAATTGATTTACGGTGAAACTATTTCTCGCAACGTAGTCGGAAAGCCCATTTGCGCGGAAGTCGAGTGTCTTTGCATTGACGGCGTTAAATGTCTCGTCGGCTAATCGATTCGTTACGCGTAGTATGCACGGATAAGCAGCAACGCCCGTGAACACTGGAAGATCACCGAAATCAATAATTTCGAGAATGTCTTTTTTCTTAAGATATTTTCGAAGTGGTTCACCGAAGTTTATACGCATCCAGTTATTCGAAACGATAATGCCGAAACTGCCATTTGGGTGCAGAATCTGGAAATAACGCTCAAGGAAATATGTGTACAGGTCGGCAACGCCGTGGTATACCTCATATTTCTTTTTAAAATAATCTTTAAGATCCCCAAGCTGTTCCTGTCGAACATAAGGCGGGTTTCCGACAATTGCATCGAAGCCTCCGTTTCGCATTATTTCGGGGAACTTTTGGGAAAAGCTCATTGGGTTTAGCTTGCGCTCTTTGTCGGCGTCGAGCTGTTCGAAGAGATCGCCGCCTGTGATGTCCCAATCGACGAGGGCGTTGCCGCAGACTATGTTGTTGGTGAGGGTCGGGAGCAGGGATTCGCGGTGGCCGGTGAGAAACCTTACGGTTGAGCCGCCGGTCTCGTCTTCGAGCAGCTTGAGAAATAGCGAAAGCTGAGTTACCTCGTAAGCCTGACGGTCGATATCGACCCCGTAAACGTTATTAACCAGAATCTCTTTTTTCTGCTCAAAGGAGAGATGGAACGTACCGTCGTCATTGACGATACAGCCAGCCTCGCGAGCCTCTTTCTTACTCGCTTTTTCGTTGTAATAGGTCGTGTGCCACTTGAGCAGGTATTCGTAAACTCCTAAAAGGAACGAACCGGAACCACAGGCGATGTCGGCGAAACGCATCTTGGCAACGTCGGACGGATTGACGCGTTTCCTGTCAGTACCGCCTACGGTAGTGGGCGGTTGAACTTGGGCGGTATTCGACGTTAAACCACCCGCTACTGCAGGTGGTACTGACTCGGCCCCACCCGCTACCGCAGGTGGTACTGACCCGAGCAAGGCTCCGACCGTGTTTTCGACAATGTAATTGACGATGTATTGCGGCGTGTAGAAAACGCCGCCTGCCTTGCGAACCTCTGGCTTGGCCTCGACGGTCGCCCGTTTTGCCGTGGCGACGATCACGTTGCCGAGAAAGCGTTCGTAAATGCTGCCGAGGATGTGGATCGGAATATAATTAAAATGGTACGGCGTGTATTTGTCCGAAAAATCATTGCAGATCTTTAGGAAAACGGAGTCATCGACGGCAAAGCTGTCAGCATCGATAAGCGGATTTTGTTTGAAGATAATTCCGTTATAGGTTTTATCAAACTCACGGCATTTGGCGATGAACTGTTTCCAGGCGTGAGGCTTATTCCCGAATTTGTCGAGGATCGTAGACGGCTCAATGAGCTTGTCTTCGAGAAAACGGATAAACACCAGACGGTCAAGCGTGCGTTGGACAGCTTCGGTCAGGTCTTCGCTCGTAAGCTGTGTATTCTTTCGCTTGAACATCTGCGCGAGAGCCAAGCGAAATCCTTCAAGCTGGGCGAGAAAGCGGTCATCAACATCCTGATATCCGTCAGCCCGAAATACTCGCTGCTTGCCCTTTCCTTTTGGCTTTGGCAGCGATTCGGCAAATTTCTCAAGCGACCCGCCGACCACTGCATCGCGGCCGAAAAGATAGTAAATTTCAGCAAACTTTTCATTGTCGTTAAAGTCCGCGTAATAGAATTTCTTGTAGACGCGTTTTGATGCGTTAAGAATATCCGGTTCAAAGCGACAATCGATTATGCAAAGTTCTTTGAAATTGGTCAGCAGGGAAATCGCGGCCTTTGCACTGCTGTAAGCGTAACGATTAACTTGGAAACAATTGTCCGGCGTTTCGAGAACAGGAGCTGACGGACGCTTGGCCTCGACGAAGAAACGCTCCTGTCGAAAATTCGGTGCAAGGAAAAATGCATAATCCGCCTTTTTAACGCGTTGGGCGACCGCGACATTTCGCTCGATCTTTACTTCCTGTTCATACGGATTGGTCTGGTGATCGTGTTTTACATCCCAACCGAGAGCGATGAAGAACTTGTCGATGAAATCCGTCCGGGCCGCACTCTCGTTATAGGTAGGCTCGTGATATTTGTCGTGATTGTCCGCAAACGTCTGAACGAGCTTGAGAATTTCGGCGTGGGCTGTGTTGAAATCGTTGGGAATCATATCGTCAGCCGTCTCAGACAAGACGTTGGAATTATACATTGATGCGCCGTGGGTTGAAACCTGTGGGGACAATGGAAAATTGAAAATCGAAAGTGGAAAAACAAGGACCCGGTCACTACCGTTCCCGGTTCTGCCAGGACAACGTTCGGGCGGGGACGCGGCGGCCACGACGACTGACGGCGGAATACCGATTTACGGATGGAGCGGGGACACGGGCGGAATTTGGCGGAATTGAGGTCTTGGGCAGAGTGACACAGGTCGGGAAATCGAGGTTTTATCGATAGTTGACGTGGATAATGTTTAGTTGCGTATCTTTCTGATACAATTTTGTCGTTACGTTTTCATACAAAAAATTGAATAAATTGAGCTTTTGTTTCTGAAAGCCGGAGGATCATCAATGAATCGTCTCGTTATAGTAGTAATGCTGTTTGCTCTGTGCGCGGTTGCGTCCGCACAGGGAACCAAAGCCAAACCCGCAAAATTACCCGCTGCCGCGCCATCGATGTCTGCGTCCCAGCCGATGGATAAGGAATACTCGGATTCGATCTTAAAAAACACGACCGAAAAGTTTTTTCTGACCGAACTGATCGACCATTTGCCGGCTTCAGCGACAGTGCCGACACCAGCAAAAGTGTTGGGATATCCGATCGGCACGCCGGACAAGCTGACTTATACAAAGGACCAGTATCGCTATTACCGCGAGCTGGCCAAGGCCACGCCGCGTGTGCAGGTCTACACGGCACCCGAAAAGAGCGAGCAGGGACGCGAGCAGTTGCTGGTGGTCGTTTCGGACGAAGCAAATCTTGCTAAACTGGCTCATTATAAAGAGATAACGGCGAAATTGGCCGATCCGCGAGCGATCAATGATGAGATCGCAAAGCAGCTTGCGGCCGAGGGCAAGGCCATTTACTGGTTGTCTGGGTCGATCCATTCGTCCGAGACTGGCAGCCCGGAAATGCTGATGGAATTGGCTTATCGCATGGCGGTCGAGGATTCGCCGCTTATCCAGTCGATCAGGAAAAACGTCATCATCATGATCACGCCGACGCTCGAGGTTGACGGACGCGATTCGATGGTCGACCTTTATAATTACCGCAAAGCAAACCCCGGCAAACGTGCTCCGGGCCTGATCTATTGGGGCAAATACGTTGCTCACGATAATAACCGCGACTCTTTGGGCATGGCATTAGCTTTGTCACGGAATCAGATGTCTACGTTTCTCGATTTTCACCCGACGGTGCTGCACGATCTGCACGAATCAGTGCCGTTTCTCTACACCTCGACCGGCACCGGGCCGTACAACGCCTGGCTTGACCCGATAGTGATCGACGAATGGCAGGAGCTTGCCTATCACGAGATCGAGGGCATGACGAAACGCGGTGTTCCCGGCGTCTGGACGCACGGTTTTTACGACGGTTGGGCACCGAATTATATGTTTTACGTGGCGAACGGCCATAACTCGATCGGGCGTTTTTACGAGACTTTTGGCAACGGCGGAGCTGACACGCAGGACCGCACGGTCGGTGCCGAATCGACACGCGACTGGTTCCGCCCGAATCCGCCCCTTGCCCGCGTTAAATGGTCGATGCGTAACAACGTCAACATGCAGGAAAGCGCTTTGCTGCTCGCGATGAGCTATGTTGGCGACAATAAAGATAAATTCCTCACCAATTTCTACCTCAAGGGCAAACGTTCCGTCGGCAAGGCCAAGACTGAAGGGCCTGCGGCCTACGTTTTTCCCGCCGACGATCCCCGTCCGAATGCGGTCGCGGAACTGATCAATCTATTGAAGTTACAGGGCTGTGAGGTCCAGCGTTTGACCAAGGACGTCGAGGTCAAAGAGGGTAAATTCACCGCCGGCAGCTACGTCGTGCGGATGGACCAGCCGTATTCGCGAATGGCCGATATGCTGCTCGACACGCAGTATTACAACGTCACCGACCCTTCGCCCTACGACGACACGGGCTGGACGCTCGGACCTCTGCACAACGTTAAGACTGTCCGCGTTAAGGATGACAAGATCCTGACTGCCGAAATGTCAATGACCAACGGACCGGCGACGGTCGCTGGCAAGGTCGAAGGCACCGCTAAGGCCGGCTACGTTATTAACCACGCCGGCGAAAGCCAAATAACGCAGCTGCGTTATCGCCTGAAAGACGTGAAGATGTCGGCTGCTGAGAATACGTTTAAGGTTGGCGATAAGAGCTTTAACGCTGGTTCGTTCATCATTAAAACGGACGGAAACCCGGCGGATCTCGCCGCGAGACTTGCCTTGGAAGTCGCCGCTCTCGGCCTGAAGGCAGTCGCGGTTGACAAGATTCCCGAGGTCGCCCAACACGCGATCGGCGTGCCTCGGATCGCACTTGTTCATACGTGGATCAACACTCAGAACGAAGGCTGGTACCGCATCGAGCTTGACCGGCTCGGCATTCCATACGACTACATTTCGGATCAGGTGATCGGAAAGACGCCGAATCTGCGTGATAAATGGGACGTGATCATCTTCGGTCCCGTCGGCGGCAATGCGCAGGGAATCGTTCGCGGCAACGCCAAACGCGGCGACACCGAAGCCCCGATACCGTGGCATAAATCCGACGTGACGCCGAATTTTTCAATGTCACCCGACCAGACGGACGACATTCGCGGCGGCATGGGTATCACCGGCATCGCCAATCTGCAAAAATTCATCGAGGGCGGCGGCTTGTTTGTCACGGTCGGCGGCAATGCGTCGATCCCGATTGATTTCGGCATCACCGAGGGTGTTTCGATCCAGGATGCGAGAACTTTACAGGCTCGCGGGTCGGTCTACAATGCCCTGGTTGCGGATCGGAAAAGTCCGATCGCTTATGGCTACGATGAAAAACTTGCGGTGTATTTCAACCAAACTCCGCTACTCCAGGTCGCTGCCGGTGGTGGCGGTTTCGGCCCTGGTGCAGGTGGGGGAGCTGGCTTTCCTGGAGGGGCCGGTGGCCAAACCGGTGCCAATCGGCCATCGGGCCGAGGCAGTGTCGATGATCCTGATGTCATCCAGGGCAGGCCACCGTTGGCTCCGGCTTCGACGACGCCTAATCCCGATCAGCTCGCCCTGCTCGCGTTAAATCAGCCGCCGCCTGAGATGCGGCCGCGTGTGATCTTGCGATTCGCGCCTGAAAAGGAACTGCTGATAAGCGGCGAACTTGCGGGCGGAGCTGAGCTTGCTGGTAAGGCGGCAGTCGTGGATGTACCGGTCGGCAAGGGCCACGTCGTAATGTTTGCCAATAATCCGATGTGGCGGCATGAGACGCACGGCAGCTTTGAACTACTGTTCAACGCCGTACTCAACTACGATAATCTGGGAGTCGGAAGGCCCGCTGCCGGAGGCGGCGGACGTCCCGCTGGCGGTAGGCCCGGAGAGGACGACCAATAAATGGTTGTCTAAACATAAAAAAGCCGGAGGGGACATATTTTCTCTCCGGTTTTTTTTGACGGTTTAGTTGTTTTTTTTATCCTCGGTGTCTTCTGTCGGCTTTATCGGCGTTTTGTTATCCGGCTTGTTATCGTCGAGCGAAATACCAAAGATCTTCGGATTGTTTATAAACTCGGCAAGCTTGTCGGCGTTAAGTGTGGCTCGGATGACGGCGGCCTGCTCCTTATCTATTGTAACCAGAGTCACTTTCACGTCGGAGCCTGAGTCTCGCATGTACATATAGACCTGTTGGCCATCACGTGAACGGACACGCAGGATCGAGCCCCAATCCGCGTCAAACGATCTTTTCATTGCCTCCTGCATTTCCTGATCCAGCGATTCGCGTGAGAATTTCAGGTCTTCAAATAGCGTCACGTTAAAGCTTTTAACGCCTGCCGGACGCACGACCTTGACGGCAAATCGTGCCATCCACAGTAGCGGAATATGAACCTTTTTTGCCTGATATTTCGTCTTCAGATGGCGAACGATCGCGTCGTATTCATTGGTTTTGGCACTCGCCGCCGGTGCCGTAAATGTGAGGGCCAACAGGGAGAGAGTCAATACGATCAATAGTTTCTTTTTATTAGTAAACATTGTCCTTTGCTCTCCTTTTTAATGGTCTTTGCTTTTCTTATCTGTTTCGATGTCGATACGCGGAATGTTCAGCTTGCCGCTCAACTCGGCGAGCAGATCGATGTCGATCGGGCCGATGACGTTGACGACCGCGATGCTTTTGGATTCCGAAACAACGACGGCCACGCCGCTCATCTTGTCGCCCTCAAACATCGTGTAAACATCGACTTTTTGATTGTTCTTTTTGCTGCGAACATTGGCCAGTCTTTCCCAGCCCGGAGCGCTAAGCTGGGTCCGGATCTCGTCGACATCGGCGACGTTGTATTCGCCTTCCTTTTCGAAGTTATACGCCCGGACATAGATCGCCTGCAACCCGCTGATGGCCTGCGCGACTTTTTTTGTGTCCTGGTCGTTCATCTTAGCGAGAACGCGCTTGGCCACGTCGAGCAACCTGCCGTCGATATTGACCTCGACGACATCGCGAGCCTTGGTTTCGAGGCCGTTCAGCTTATCAAAGTGTAGCTTTGCATTTTGAGCGTTCACGGCCATGGGTGTCAGTGCCAGGGCCAGGAACAATATAAATTTCAGTGATCGCATAATTATTTTCTCCTCAGCGCAATATCAAAATGTGGCCGCAACCAAGAGCTATTTCTGATAAAGATTCTTTTGTTTTTCAATAAGCGGTTTCATTTCTTCGTTACCAGCGATGGTGTCCCTGACGATCTTCAGCTTGGATTCGGTGATCGAAAGGGCAAGCATCAACTGGCCATAAGCGTATTTTTCCTCGTTGGTAAACGTCACCGGGTGATCTTTGTCTTTTGGCTTGAAGGCCAGGGTGTTCATTGATTTTGCCCACGGCCTCGCCAAGTGGCGAATCTTTATTGGCGACGGTGAACTTTCCCGTATTGGTAATTCAACTTTCGGTGCGGGCGGCGTGTCTACCTGATGGCCGACCGTGGGCTGTGGCCCGACTGTTTTCACCAAGTCATTACTGATCACAGCATTTTTATGAGGGATAAGAAACCACACGCCTACCGCAATAACGGCGGCAATCGACGCAAACGCCAAGCCGAACGATAAAAATCTTCGTCGCGGCTTTTGCTCTAAGACAAAAGTTTTTGCGGGAAGCTCAGGTGGGGCCGTCGGCGCGTACCTAAAAGCCTTGAGAGCATTTTCCATCCCCTC
This sequence comes from Pyrinomonadales bacterium, assembly GCA_038227175.1. GTDB lineage: Bacteria > Acidobacteriota > Blastocatellia > Pyrinomonadales > Pyrinomonadaceae > OLB17. The sequence continues at coordinate 142,890 of JBBRPZ010000005.1, forward strand.
GATCCGAGGGTCATTGCCTGTTTTGTTCCAAAGGTATTCTTCGTTCATCGTTTTACCTCGATCCCGAGTTTTTCACGCAACAGCTTCATTCCGCGATGCAGATTGACGCGTACCGATTCGGGGGTCAATCCCGTTTGGTCGGCGATCTCCTGGCCGGTCATCCCTTCGACCAGACGTAGCACAAGCGTTTCCCTGAATGTGTCCGGCAAAGCTCTGATCGCAGTAAGAATTTCGTTGGCCTCGGCCAGCAAAGAATTGTGTTCGCTCAGATTTTCCGACAGCTCGTCCGTTGGTTTCGCCCGCCTGAAATACTCTGTCGCCCGATTTCTCGCGATCATCACCAGCCAGCCGCCGACTGCGTTCTTATCGCGTAACGTATGCAGATTTTTGTATGCCGAAATAAAAACGTCCTGCACAATGTCATCTACCTCGTTACGCGGCACGCGTGCGAGCGTGATGCCGTGGACCATCGGAGCGTATTTTCGGTAAAGTTCACCAAATGCCTCTTCGTCGCCCGCAGCGATGCGTTCGACCAGTCCGGCCTCGACCCTCACGGGCCCGGCGGTTTCGCTTTCCGTCCCGGCGAATAGAAATAGATCTCCTGTCATTTCGTGGTCGGGCATTTAGTTTCGAAAAATGTGATGAGCAGCGAAAATGTAACGTTTTCTGCCGCTCATCACAAGCTCAGGTGGCTCGCGACCAGCGTGCCGGTATTAAAGATGTTCAGCGGGCGAAAAATGTTAACAAGCAAAATCACTCGTGCCGATGAGGCCTTACTTGTCTTCCTTTGCGTCTTTGCGTCTTTGCGGGAAACCGGATTTAGCTCCCGCGAAGCTGCAAAGACGCAAAGAAAACAAAGTCCATCTGACCTTTTACTTTGTCTTGGATGTAACGAACAGCTAGAATAGTTCGTAATACGAACAAGTTATAATCAAATAAGATCAGGAGAATAGCCATATGAAAGGATTGTTGTGCATCGCATTTTTATTTATCGTGATCGTCATCGGCAATACCGTGATTGTCGCGCAGGACATTATGAAAGCACCAGTAGCAAAGAAAGTACCTAATGTGTTGAAGATCCACGGTTACGAGGTCACGGACAATTACTCGTGGCTCCGCGACCGCAACGACAAGAAAAACCCCGAGATAATCAAGTATCTCGAGGACAACAATACCTACACCGAGTCGTTCATGGGCCAGCACAAAGCGTTTGCCGACAATCTTTACACCGAAATGCTCGGCCGCATCAAGCAGACCGATCAGAGCGTGCCGTATAAATATGGCAACTACTGGTACTTCAATAAGACCGAAGAAGGGAAGCAGTATCCGACCTACTTACGCAGCAAGTCAAAGGACGGCAGCGACCCGCAGGTTTTGCTAGATCAAAACGCCATGTCCGCCGGATTCAAATATTTCGCCATCGGCGATTTTTCCCCCAGCGACGACGGTAATTTTCTCGCATTTGCGACCGACACGACCGGCTATCGTCAGTACACGTTGCACATCAAAAATCTAAAGACCGGCGAAATGCTGCCCGACAAGGTTGAACGCGTGACTTCGGTCGAGTGGTCGAATGATGGCAAATATCTTTTTATTGGCCAGGAAGACGCCGTCTCGAAACGCTCCGACAAGGTCTGGCGGCACACTGTTATGTCAGACAAGAACGACCTCGTTTTCGAAGAGAAAGACGTTCTATTTAATTGTGGAGTCGGCCGGTCTAACGATCACAAGATGCTGTTTATTCAGTCCGGCGCCAAAACATCGAACGAAGACCGTTATCTCGCCGCCGATAACCCGACCGGCGAATGGAAAATCGTCACGCCGCGTCGTGAGGGACATGAATATTCGTCGGATTTTGATAATGGAGCGTTTTACATCAGGACGAATAAAAATGCTGAAAATTTCAAGGTGGTTAAGGCTCCGGTAAACGATCCGAGCGAGAAGAATTGGACGGACTATATCCCGTATGGCTCAGATGTGCATATCGAAGCTATAAGCTTTTTCAAAGGCCACGCGATCGTATCTGAAAAGGAAAACGGCCTCGAATATCTACGCGTGATCGACACTAAATCGCGGAGTGATGAGGGCACCAGGATCCAAACGCCCGAGAGCGTTTATACGATGGGCGTCTCGGCAAATCCGGAATACGAAACGCCGATCATTCGTTATAGCTACTCGTCGATGATCACCCCGAGCTCGACGTACGAATACGATTTTTCCACGCGAAAGAGCACTCTCATTAAACAGCAGGAGATCCCTAGCGGCTACGACAAGACAAAGTACGAAACGTCACGTGTCTGGGCGACGGCTCGTGACGGTGTCAAGGTTCCCGTTCTAGTCGTCATGAAAAAGGGAACCAAGCTCGACGGCAAATCGCCTATGCTGCTCTATGCGTATGGTTCGTACGGCATTTCGATGACGCCGAGTTTTTCGACATCGCGGCTTTCGCTTGTTGATCGCGGGATGATCTATGCGATCGCGTTGATCCGCGGCGGCGGCGAGCTGGGCGAAAAGTGGCGGCTCGATGGACGGATGTTCACCAAAATGAATACCTTTAACGATTTTGTCGATTGCGGCAAATGGCTCGTCAAGAACAAATACACTTCGTCCGACAAACTCGTCATCCAGGGCGGAAGTGCAGGTGGATTGCTGATGGGAGCCGTCGTCAACCAGTCGCCCGAGACATTTCACGCGGCGATCGCACAGGTGCCGTTTGTCGATGTGATGAACACCATGCTCGACGCCGATCTGCCGCTCACGACCGAAGAATGGATCGAATGGGGTAACCCGCACGAGAAAAAGGCGTGGGATTATATGGTGCAGTATTCGCCATACGACAACGTTAAGAAACAGGCGTATCCGAATATGCTGATCGAGATCTCGCTCAACGACAGTCAGGTGCCGTATTGGGAAGGTGCAAAATGGGCGGCCAAACTCCGCGAGATGAAAACCGACAAAAATATCATCCTGCTAAAAACAAACATGGGCGCCGGCCACGGCGGCTCATCCGGCCGCTACGACCGCCTAAAAGAAGTCGCATTCGAATATGCCTACGCTTTGAGTGAGGTCGGGATCACGAAATAGCGAAACGCCGACGGCCGCCCGCACACGTCGGGAACGGCGTGATTTTCAACAGGCCTCGTTTTCCCAGCGAGGCCTTTTTCTCCTTCGCGGTATAGGATTCCACTTTCCGTTGAATCGATTTCGTGCTAAAGTTTGCGGTGAAATCCGAATGCTATCCCATGAACACTCTTTACTACGGCGATAATCTGAATATTCTCAAACGATACATCGGCACAGAGTCGGTCGATCTTGTATATCTCGATCCGCCGTTCAATTCGAACCGCGACTACAACGTGCTTTTCAAAGACGAGAGCGGACTTGAGGCCGATCCGCTAGAGTGGCTTTCGAAGATACGTGGATCGAACATGGTGTTGATTTTTTCCCTGCTCGCGTTGTGGGTCGTATATCCTGCCGCCGCGCAGCAGCCGTTTGTTACCGATAATGCCGACGTGACCGATATGGGCAAGTTTCATTTCCAGCTTGCAAACGAATTCGACCGATTCCAGTTATCATCACTTCCCAACACTCATCAGGACGTAACATCTATAACGCTTGCCTACGGCGTGGCCAAGAATCTTGAGCTAAGCGTGGTCGGGCAGTTCCTCGGACTTTCCAGCACGAGCGATCCGCGTCTGGTTCGCGGCCTCGGCGATACGACATTTTCGGTAAAATACAATTTTCGGCAAGAGGAGAAAGGGGCACGTCTGCCCGCTTTTAGCGCAAGTGCATTTGTGCAGTTGCCTACCGGCGACGCCCGCCGAGGACTAGGTTCCGGCGTGACTGATTACGGCGTTAACGCGATCGCTCAAAAGTCTCTCAGCGAGAAAAATACGCTTCGTGTAAACGCGGGCTATCTATTTGCCGGCAACACGCTCGTGGGCAACGTCGGCATCTCGTCAATCCGGGGCCATATCTTTACGGGTGGCGCGTCCTTTGTCAGAAAGATCAACGATAAGTGGCAGCTCGGCGCCGAGCTTACCGGGGCCGTGACCAACAAGTTTCAGTTGAGCAAAGGGCAGCTGCAAACCCAGTTCGGCGGCAACTATCAACTCAACAAAAAAACGACGCTTGATTTTGGGTTCATCCTCGGCCGCTTTGCCGCAAGCCCACGGTACGGAGTTTTATTTGGTTTCTCACGGGATTTTTGAAATCGCCGCGAGGCCTTTTTCTTGCGCGGAATTCGGCTTAGTGCTCTTGGCTTGGCGGTTGAAACTAGAGTTGAGCGAATGACTCAATCCCCAAAAACACTTCCACTGCATCAGGTCTATTAGGCACTTCGATTTGAAAGACCAAATAATTTTTTGAGAGAGATGCATAAGATCTAGAATTTTATTTACCGAGCCTTACCTTTTCCGTGTTAAGATTTTGGAATGTCCGATAGCACCGATTTACCCGACATTGTGGCTGACTCTCCGGATACTCTTTTTTCGGTAGCGTATGGTTTGGTTTCGAGCGAGATGTCGTCGGATTACGCGGAAGATAAAAAGCGCGACTCGATACCGGTTACCGATGATGAAGGAAAAACCGTCGCGATCGCACAGCTAAAGGACGACACCTATTATTTCCACCTGCCCGTCGACCTCGCGACGGAGGCTCGTCTGGGAAACGTTTATTTCGAGTTTCGACTACGGGCCGACCTGCATAATTCCTGGAGCAGCCGACAGACACGCGAGGAGGGAACGCAGGGAATTCTGATGCTTCCGGTTTGAGCGAATCGTAAGCTCCAAATTTCCCTTTACAAATCCAAGCGCAAGAATTGCAATATTGCGGGCCCGACCCCGTTTTATAAACGGTTCCAATTGGCAGCGTTAACGCGGCCTGCTTTTCATCGTCGCTCTCCATGGCATCACTTTCAAGGCATTAGTTTTCTTTAACCATCCAGTCGGTCCTTGTAATAGCCTGGGTTCTCGGTAAAAGTACCGGGATTATTTTTGATCTCAATTTCCGCTTCTTCAATTAGCTTTTCTGCGTCAGCGAGTGATAAGAACTTGCTAGCCGCGTGCCGGTGACGCTGCCGACAGGGATATTTGAGCGGCTCGACGATTTTGTTAAGCGGATCCGCGTCGCCCCGGCTTACACGGACGAGATCGGGGCTTTGCTGGGAATCCTGACGGGCACGCAGCCGATCGCACCTATCGGCTCGACGCCGCCCGTTATCAAGGCCACCGCCCAGCCGGGCAATTTGATCGAAGTGAGTTTTGTGCGAGGGCAGTCCTCGGGCGTGCTGCTCCAGACACAGATTGACAACGAAGGCACCTTCGCCGACGCGGGAAGGTTTTTCCGCTCCCCGGCCCAACTCGCGATCCCGCCCGGCGACAAACCGCTCCCGCGTTCGGTCGAGATCAGGGCAAGATTCCTCGACGGCAACACTCCGTTAGGCTCCTGGTCACAGGTCGACACCATCGCGACCATGCCGTGATCAGTACAAAGTGCAAAATGGAAAGTGAACAGAATAAAACGGCGGTTGTTGTTTGACTCAACAACCGGCGTTTTCTGAAAGCTCGATCAAAGACTTATGATCCGGCTCGTGGCAAAATGCTGTTTCTTCGGTAACGCCGCGAGGGCGTTGAATATTTCAACCATTGCGAGCGTGTCAAGCTCGCAGTATTCGAGCAGATCGTCGAAGATCTGAACTCGCTCCGCTTCGCTCATGGTCTTCCACGTCGCGGCACGGAACCATTTGATCGTTGCTGTGAGGCCCTCGGAAATTCCCAGGTCATCATACCTGAGCGAGGGAACCAGCACTGGCAGAACCTTTTTGATAGATGTCTTTCCCTTAAAGTCCGGATGAATATACAGGTTGTCCGAGAATATCTTCATCAGGTCATAGGTTTTGTCGTTTACTTCGTTGAAAAAATCGGCAAGGTCGGGGAACATATCGGCCATTTCCTGATTGCGGCCTTTTTCAAATGCCTCGTACCACACAAACACTGTTCCGATACCGCCGGACATCGCATCTTTTAGATAATCGGCCACGACGCGCGGCGGGCTATCGTTGCCACGCGAAAGATACTCGCTGTGACGTAACTCGGCTCCGGGCCGTTCAATTGTATGCAGCGAATATTGGAAACACATCTGCTGAAATGGCCTGATGCCTTCGAATTGCGGGATCGCGTATGCAAACGTTTCGTAATCCAAAAAATGCAGTGGATATTCCCACGAATCGAACCGTTTTGCGATCTCCTCGCTGTCGATGACGATCTCGCGGGTTTTTGCGACTTGAACCTGGAGCTGTTGCTTTGCGGAAAGCTTGAAATCGTCGGGCACCTCCGTTATGGCGACGACGCCATTCGCCAGCAGCTCGCGGCGTTTATCATGCTTGAGAAACGAGATGTCAAAAACCGTGTAGTCGGGCAGGTTGGTGAAATGAAGTTTGATAAAGCGGCAATCGAGCTTCCGGTCGATACAATAATCAACGAGCGACGGAATAGGCTCCGAAGCCAGGTAGGCGAATGCGTTTTTGATCTGTTCCTCGGTCGTCGCAATGCGCTGAGCGACCGTTTCGGTCACATCCGTTACGAGGAACAACTCCTCGACATCGATCTCGCCGCGCCGTACATACTCGCCGTTCATAGTGACTACGAATGCCCGTCGAACCGTCCCGCCCGAGCGTTCGACCGCCACTTTTTGAAACGCGACATCTTCGAGGTGCTCGGGTTTGACCGACCCGGCCGACTTGATCTCGTAGAGGTCGCTCTCGCCCGTAGCTTTATCGGTAACGACAACATCACTGCGGGCTTCGAGTTCGGCGGTTTGAAATGTTCGTTGAAAATCGACCGCCGTCGCGTCGTTTGGCTGAAATCTCGCAAGTTGCTTTACATATAGCTCGACGGCGTAGCCCTGCTGCCGCAGATGCTCGTGCTCAAGCGTGATCGGCTCGCGGCCGGAGAGCAATGGCTGATTATGGTCAAGCCAAAATTCTTGTGGGCATGAAAGGTAATTTAGATAGGCGGTTTTTGTGAGACGGTTTTTCATTTATTGGCTCGTTTATTTTTTTCGGCTATGATGGTATTTTACGCTTCATGGCAAAAATATTCATTTTGAGGTGATGTAAAATGAGCGATCAGGCGCCTTCGATCTTTCGGATTTTTATTCCGGTTACCGATTTCGACAAAGCGATCGAGTTTTATCAGCGATTGTTTGCCGCCGAGGGGCGGATCGTTCACCGCGGGCGGCAGTATTTTGATTGCGGGCCGGTGATATTCGCTGTGATCGAAAATAATGGAACGCCGATCGGCGATCATATCTATTTTTCAGTTCCCAATCTGGAAACTATATTTTCGAGAGCTAAAGAGCTGAAATGTCTTGAGCGATCTGACGTGCATGGAGCCCCATCGGATGAGATAGTCGTGCGTCCATGGGGCGAGCGGTCGTTTTATGCCCGTGATCCTTTCGGTAACGGCTTATGTTTTGTAGATGAGACGACGCTTTTCACGGGAATCCGCTAAACTGGTAATAATGCTGGTTTTAGGAATCGAAAGCTCGTGCGACGAGACCGCTGCCGCCGTTGTGCGGGATGGTAAAGAAATTCTGTCGTCCGTAATTGCCTCGCAGATCGAGATGCATAAGCCATGGGGCGGGGTGGTTCCTGAACTTGCATCGCGCGAACACCTGGAAAAGATCCAGCCGATCGTGGCTGAAGCTATTTCGCGGGCCGGCGTTTCGCTTGGCGATATCGATGCTATCGCGGTGACGCAGGGGCCGGGATTGATCGGGTCGCTGCTTGTCGGGGTTTGCTACGCAAAAACTCTTGCTTATTCGCTCGGCATCCCGATCGTTGGCGTTAATCATATCGAAGGTCACGTTTACTCGGTCATTTTCGAAAACCTGCCCGTCGAATATCCCGCATTGGCACTGATCGTGTCGGGTGGCCATACAAATATCTTCCACATCCCGGAGGAGGGAAAATATAAGGTCGTTTCGCGGACGCGGGACGACGCGGCTGGCGAAGCGTTCGACAAGGTTTCAAAGATGCTCGGCCTCGGGTATCCCGGCGGCCCTATTATCGAAAGACTGGCTAGAGACGGTGATGCCACCCGCGTAAAATTCCCAACAGCAAAAATCTCTGACGGCCGCCTGGATCTTAGCTTTAGCGGGCTGAAAACCGCTGTCGCACGTTACATTCGGGAAAATGGGATCGAACCGTGTGTAAACGGTGAAGAGCCGAGCCAGCCGATCAAAGACCTCGCGGCCAGTTTTCAGGAAGCCGTCGTTCGGTCGCTTGTCGGAACAATGCAAAAGCTGGCCGTCGATCTACGGCCTAAGACTTTGATCGTCGCGGGCGGTGTCGCTTGCAATCTGGCACTTAGGAAGGCCGCCGAGGAGATGGGAAAGAAACTAGCGCTTCCCGCGTATTTTCCCTCAAAGCATCTCTCCACCGATAACGCTGCAATGATTGCCGCCGCAGGACACTTTCACCTGAAAAATGGCGTCGTGGCTGAGATCTCAATGACCGCCGATATCACAATGCGGCTGCAAAATGTTGAAAATGACGATGCTGAACTCAGAAAAAGGAAAGTTCGCTACCGTCTCTGACAGTGCGCATTAGCTTGATTGCTGGCGCGTCAGTGGCGGTCGGCCTCAACTCATAACGGCGCGGGCGAGTGTGAAGATATATACCTCGGTTGCACGTGATCTTTTTAAGACCCGGGCACAATTTGAAGCGGTCGCACCCGAAGTAAACACATCGTCGATCAGTAAAACAGTCTTGCCGGCGATCAGTTTTGGTCGCGCGACTTCGAAAGCGTTTTGAACAGTTAGCTCTCTCGCTTTGTTATCCATGGCAACTCGATGAATAGGCGTATGCCGCTTTCTTGCCAGACTTAAACTATCAGTTGGTATTCCTGTCGACTGCGAGACAACGTTGGCAACGATCTCCGCCTGGTTGTAGCCACGTTCAAGATAACGCTGTTTCGAGAGCGGTATCGGGAGAATTACATCGACATTTGTGATCCCCATTCGTCGAACCGCAGCGGGTATGATTGCTTTCAATCGATCGGGCAGCACCGGTGAGCTTTTGAGATTGATGATCGATGCGGAAAGCGCCTTTTCATAGACCCCGACTGCTGCGGCCCTATCGTAATGGTGGTCGTCGCATTTGTGGCAGAAAACTGGAACCGGAGCGGCCGTTTCTCCGAAGTAGAAGCCGCATTTGTGACAGAGCATTTCCGAACCATCGAAAATACGGGTTCCAGCCCAGCAATCATTGCAGACGACGCCGTCTTCGATATTTTCGACCTGCCGTTCACAGGTCGAGCATTCTTGTGGATACACAACCGAGAGAAGGGAATTTTGAAGGGCCTTGAACATACGTCAAAGCTTATTCATCGTCGAGTAGGCCCTTTTCGAGCAATTCCTGACAATCGAGACAATAGCGTGCCCAGGGGATCGCGGCGAGACGCTTGGGGTTGATCTCTTTTTCGCAATTCTGACACAATCCATATTCGTCATCGTCTATGCGTAAGATCGCTTCGTCGATCAGAGCGAGCTGTTTACTTTCGTTTTCAGAAACCGCCAGCATCACATTCTTTGAATAGTTTCGAACGGCGAGATCGACCGGATCCGGTGTCTCGGCATCGTCAACCGATAGATCGTTACCCTTTAATTTCTCGATCAGCAGGTCGCGCTCAGCGAGGAGCTTTTCTTTGATTTCTTTTAAATTTGATTTACTCATTTCTGGTAAGGGAACCCCTTGATAATCGTAAAGGCCCTGTAAAGTTGTTCTAACATTATGACGCGAGCCATCTCATGGGTAAAAGTCAGAAACGATAAAGATAGCACGAGGCTGGCACTTTGGGCAACCTCAGAGGATACGCCGTCCGCTCCACCAATGACGAACGAGATTTCTTTGGTCCCCGCGTTCTGCCATTTTTCAATTTCTTTTGCCAACTCCGGTGATGTTAGCGGCCGGCCGGTTACATCGAGCAAACAGACAAAGGGGGTTTGATTCAGTTTTTCGAGAATTCGTTTGCCCTCGATTTCTTTTCCTTCGTGCGGGGCCGAATCGCGTATCTCGACCGTTTCACATTGCACAAAATGCGAAAGACGCTGCATGTATTCTTCCTGCAGCGCCAGATAGTTTTTGTTTCGGGTCTTGCCGACCCAGACAAAGCGAAATTTCATAGTTTTTTCAACGCAAAGAAGCAAAGGAGCAAAGAGAAATTAACCGCAGATAAACGCAGATAGACACAAATTAAAAACACATTTAACAATTGCAATATCTTTCATAAATCTGCGGACATCTGTGTTTATCTGCGGTTAAAGCTCCTTTTTGGGTCTTTGCTCCTTTGTGAGCTTGCGTTAAATATCCTTAGGCAATTCGACACGCCTCGCGTCAAGCCACAGCCGCGCGAGATCGTAGAATTCGCGGGCCTCGCTGTTAAAGATATGCACGACAAAATCTCCGTAATCGAGCAAAACCCACTCGCCGCTGGCGTAACCCTCGATCCGGACGGCCCGCGTCGAAAGCTGTTTCTTTAGCTGTTCGTTGATCTCGTCGGCGATGGCCTGCACCTGGCGTTGATTCGACCCGCTCGCAATAATGAAAAACTCGGTAAAGCTGGCGATTCCGCGAAGGTCGAGCGCGATCATGTCAAAGGCCTTTTTCTCACTGGCACATTGGATCGCTAGTTTTACTTCTGCGTCTAATTCGGCAAACGGGGTAGGCGTTTCGGCTATTTCTATTTTGACCGCTTCTCGTTGGAGCGACCGTTCTTGTGTTTCTTCCATTAGCTATAAATCTGATATTTTTCAACGTAATTTGCAACCTCGGCTGAGAGGTCGCTGTCCCAATCTGTCCCGCGATCGTGGATCGCTTCGCGTATCGCGGTCGCCGAAATGTCCATATTTATACGATCCGTAAAATAGATCTTTGGCCCGCGAATGGATGTCGACATTTGATCGACTATCTCAGCTGCGGTTTCCTTTGAGTTTCGCAGATCGACAATTCGTGAGGCGATCTCTTCAGTAACGTGGTTCATTTGGAGGTTGTAACCGGGCCGCGTCATGACGATGTGGTTGGTCAGCGACAGAACCTCTTCCCATTCCTTCCATGTTGTGATCTCGCTCCATGAGTCAGCTCCCATAACAAAATAGATCTCCGCACGCGGCAGCATTTCATTCAGACGACTAAGTGTTTCATATGAATAGGGCCTTTCCGGTGCCTCAATCTCAATTCGCGAAATGCTCATGTTGGCATCGTTTTGCGTGGCGAGACAGAGCATCGCGTAACGGTCATAGGCCGGGGTCGGCTGGCGGCGTTTCTTATGCGGCGCGTGAAACGCCGGTATGAATACGAACTCGTCCAGCTCAAACTGCCCGATAAGGGCTTCCGCAATGGCCAGGTGGCCCAAATGCGGCGGGTCGAAGCTGCCTCCATAAAATGCGATTCTTACCATTTAAGAAAGTTTGCCACAGAGAGCACAGAGGACACAGAAAGAACAAAAAAAATCTGGAAACAGGTAATTGTCATGTAGGACTCTCAGCGAACTCTGTGTTCTCTATGGCTAATTCATCTAACGCTTTCGCGGCGGCCGCGACCAATTCTTTTACCCCCACGTTTGTCACGGACGAGATCGCGAAGAACGGCTTTTTGTCCTTCTTGGCGCGTTTCTTAATACTTTCGAGACGTTTGGGGTCGTCGAGCGCATCGATCTTGGTTGCCACGACTATCTGCGGCCTCGCACCGAGGTTTGCGTCGTAGTTAGAAAGCTCGCGGTTGATTATTTCATAGTCCGAAACCGGATCGCGGCCAGAGAGCGATGAGACATCGACCAGATGCAGCATCAATTTCGGTCGCTCGACGTGCCGCAGAAAGCGGTCACCTAATCCGGCGCCTTCGCTGGCTCCCTCGATCAGGCCCGGAATGTCGGCGACGACAAATGTCCGAAAATCGCCCATGTCGACTACTCCGAGATTTGGTTCCAGAGTTGTGAAAGGATATTCTGCGATCTTTGGTTTCGCAGCTGAGATGACAGAGATCAGCGTCGATTTGCCGGCGTTCGGAAAACCGACCAGGCCGACATCTGCGATCAATTTCAACTCAAGCTGCAACTCGCGTTCGCCGCCGGGGCGGCCGTTGTAATGAAATTTTGGTGCCTGCCTAGTCGATGTCGTGAAATGCGAATTGCCCCAGCCACCTTTGCCGCCTTTGGCCGCGAGATAGCGCTGGCCCGGCTCGGTGAAATCAAAAAGCAGCTCGTTTGTCTCAGGGTCAAAGACCTGTGTTCCGACCGGCACTTTTACAGTAGCGTCCTCGCCGTCTTTGCCGTAGCGGTTTGATCCCTCGCCGTGATGGCCGCGTTCGGCTTCGTGTTCCGGGTTGTACCGAAGATGAAGTAGGGTATTGAGCCCTTCGTTGGCGACCATCCAAACGCTGCCGCCGACACCGCCGTCGCCGCCCGACGGGCCGCCACGCGGGATAAATTTTTCGCGCCGAAACGCCGTGACGCCATTGCCGCCGTCACCCGCCTTTACTTTAATTTTTACGCGATCAATAAACATAAGCGAACCTTAGATTCTAGGTTCTGGGCCGTTGTTAAGCAAACGTCGCATTCTCCAGGTCAATTAATCATTCATCTTGAGCGGGTATAAGCTTTGATGAACTTTTTTATCCATAGGTGCCCCAAAAGCGCCCCATTTTGCAAAAATGGAGCAGGGTAACTGTTGTATCTGCACGACATATAGGTCATTTGGGCTTTTTTATGTGCGCTCATATACAAAAATGGGGCACTTACTTAATGAGTATCGAATCCAAGGGGCGTAAATCAATAATAACAAGTGTGTTAGAAAGATCTCTTCCGCACAAACGTGAGCAATTCCCGAAAGTCCAAATCGTCAGGGAAAATTGTCAAAGAACTGTAAAGCAGGATGCTATAAAATGTGCATACATGGCAATAAATTGCATCCATGCAACTCTAACACCAAAACAAAAGCATCGTCCCGATTGCTCGCTTCGATGCTTCTATTTTCTTTAACCTCTCACCGAAGTGATTGGAGAAAGGTTTGGTGGTTCTCGCATGTACACGTTCGAACCACCGATTTTGTATCCCGAGATCTCCTCTGCGGAGAGTTTGGTCCCGGTCAGTACCCAAACTGAATAAATTCAACTTGTTTTGCCCGAAGGCAAGGGTACCATTAGGTCTTTTTTTGGTGGCTTTTCCTCCACCGCCGGTTACGTTCCCGGCAACGAGGCTTTTCCGTCCCGAAGGACTTCCAAGCGGCGTAGCACCCTTGAGCTGATCATGTCTCTCAGGCGTTGTCCGTTTTTATCCGAACAACTAGCGTCCCCCGAAGGTTTCGCTCAGCAAGCCTTTCGGCTTCGACTCCAAGCGTACTGGACAGCGGCATTCCGCTCCTTCTGTCCTCGGACGGTGTGTCACCACCTCCGTCCCACCTCTTGGTGCCGGTCAAAATGCCCGTAAGCAATCTCGACTGTGAAACTATCTTACACCCGTTATTTTCGATGTCAAGTAGAAAATACTTTAACTATTGCCCTTATTTTATGGGGGTTCTGTGGAAAAACTGTGGATAATTTTCGACGTGGCTGTGGATAAAAATGTGGGAAATACGGCAAGTGATTTAGCTCTATAAGTTAACGCTTTTGTAACATTTGGACATCGTTAAAAGTGGTTTATACCGAGGCCGAATTTTTATGTGAAAAAAAATTTCAGAAGGTGAAAAAAAGCTGAAATTAGTGAAAATTTGATCGCGTATTGGACAAATCTTGCAAGTTTTGACGGATTTTTTTGAACGCGGATTAGGCGGATGGGAGCGGATAAACATTAGAAAAACTTTTACTAGATAAAATTCAGATCCGCTTTGATCCGCCTGATCCGCGAAATCCGCGTTCAAAAAAAGCCGCTTAGATCGAAATTGGTTAACGAAGCACGCGCCGACTCAGCAAATGACATTGGATTTCTCGCATTCAGACGCATGTTCAAAGCTTACCAAGCGGCGGATCAGGGCATTGTAACGTGAGTGGGCGGAATCGGAATTCTCGGCGGCGAGCAGTTTGTAAAGACGATGTTCCGGCGTTTCGCCCATATTCTGAGGAATCGCGAATCCGAGCCGACGAAGACGCGGTCCGCCAACCTCGACAAGGAGTGATGCGATAGTCTCCCGGCCTTCTGCAATGTCGGCAAGTCCCCGTTCAATAAGATCCTGTCCAGGTTTCATATTTGAGATTATAGTTGAGGTTTGGCAAAGCGGTAAAGAAAAAGCACACGTGGTTAGACGTGTGCTCCAGAAAATGAAGTTGAACAAACCTTATGTTCAACCACCCGCTACCGCAGGTGGTACTGACATGAATTAGGTAGCGGCTTCCGCGACGGCTTTCGGAGCTAATTCGGCGGCGCCTACGGCGTAGACGCTGATGAATTTGCCGCGGCGGCCTTTGTCTTCGAATTTGACGATGCCTTCGATGAGCGAAAAGAGCGTATCGTCCTTGCCTTTGCCGACGTTGTTGCCGGGCTTCCACTTGGTGCCGCGTTGGCGAGCCAGGATGTTGCCGCCGAGCACGAGCTGGCCGCCAAATTTCTTAAGACCCAACCGCTGTGCGTTTGAGTCGCGTCCGTTTCTGGATGATCCTACACCTTTTTTATGTGCCATTGTCTTAAATTGATAATTGATAATTGAGAATGGATAACGATCGGAAATTCTTTAATTTTCAATTATCCAATTTTCAATTGTTTAGATTTTGTCTATCTTAATTTCCGTAAAGCCTTGTCTGTGGCCTTGTTTGCGTTTGTACTGTTTGCGGCGTTTCTTTTTGAAAACGATGATCTTATCAGCTTTGCCGTGGCCGACAATGGTCGCTTTAACGGTGCCAGCACCGACCTTGTCGCCAATGACCAGCGAATCGAGATCAACCTTCTTGCCTTCTTTTTCGCCGATCTTCGGCACGCGAAGCGTCATTCCGCTTTCGACCGCAAACTGCTTTCCGCCTGTTTTGATAATTGCGTAACTCATTATTGTGTTAGCTCCCGTCGAGAAGACAGCATTCGCGCCGCTAATCGAAAAGTTCAGATTATACGGAAAATGGCGGGCAAGGTCAATGAGGAAATAAGAGTTTGCCCGCGAATTACGCGAATAAACGCGAATTAGGAAAGGAACAGCAATTTTTTCTTCATTCGCGTTATTCGCGGGCAAAAATCTTAGGCAACCGACGGGTCTTTGACCACAGCGATGAACGGCAGATTGCGGTAGCGGCCGGCGGCGTCGAGGCCGTAGCCGACGACGAATTTGTTTGGCACGACGAAACCTGTGTAGTCGATAACAAGCTCTTTTTTGATGCGCGGCTCCGGCTTATCCAGGAAACTCGCAAGCTTTATCGATCTCGCACCGCGTGTCCCGAGAATCTCTAAAAGACGGGACAACGTCAGGCCGGTATCGACAATGTCCTCGACGACGAGAACGTCTTTGTCACGGATCGGATTGCTGAGATCTTTAAGAATTTCGACATCGCCGGTCGATTTCAGTTCGTTCTTATAGCTCGATACCGACATGAAATCGATCGTCATTGGAAGATCGATCTCGCGCATCAGGTCGGCGAGGAAAATGCACGAGCCCTTTAGAACGCCAACCAAAACGAGGTCTTTGCCGGCGTAATCACGCGTTATTTGACGGCCCAGGTCTTTGATGCGAGCGTGTATGCCGTCGACCGAATACAGGATGTCGAGGTTCGGATTGGTGAATTCGGTTGTGGCGATCTGCGTTGATTCGGCGGCCATATTTTCCTCGCTGGTTGATTGAATTGGTATTTAGAAATACTATTCAAACATTGGTTAGTTTTCAAGCTGACTCGTCAGAAACCCGACCGTGAGGGAGGGTGGAACGGGAGGAGCAAGATAGGCCCTCCCTCACGGTCGGGCTACTGACACGGATTATGGCTGATGCAAACAAAGAAACACGGGATCGGGTTCGTGAATTGGTGAGGCAGGTTCTCGCAACCGTGCCGACCGAGGGGGATCAGTCGCAAGAACAGAAGCAGTCGGCCGGAGCAGGGCCGGCGGTTGAGCATGTTGTCGTGAATTCGCTGCAAGATAAGCTAGGGAAAGAATTCGACCGGGATGAATCGGCAAAAACGCTGATCACCGAGGACGACCTGCGGGGCCTGGAGCCGGGTTCTAAGATACGTGTTTCGGAAAATGTGAGATTCACGCCGCTTGCGAGCGATATTATTAGCGAGCGGAAGATTGATTTGATCCGCAAAGTCACCAGGAAGAGCACGGCGAAGGTGCGCGTCGTGGCGATTGGGGCCGACCACGGCGGGTTTAAGTTCAAAGAGCAGCTAAAGACTTATTTAAGCGATCTCGGGCTACAAGTGCGTGATTTTGGTACGGATAGCGAAGACGCGGTCGATTATCCTGACTTTGCACATGCAGTTGCCAAATCGGTCGGCGGCCGGCAGGTCGATGTTGGGATCATTATCGACGGGGCCGGGATCGGGAGTGCCATGACCGCGAATAAAGTGCCGAATGTCCGAGCGGCGGCGTGTTATTCGGTTACGCTTGCGAAAAACTCGCGTGAGCATAACGGGGCCAATGTTCTAACGCTCGGAGCGGGTCAGAATACAATTGACGAGGCCAAGGCGATCGTCGAGGCGTTTATCTCGACCGACATCAGCGAGGAGCGGCACAAGAAACGCGTCGGCAAGATCGATAATATCGAAAAGCAATATAGAAAGTGAGTCAGTACCACCTGCGGTAGCGGGTGGGTTGAAGAAAGGTGTAAAATAGGTTTCGGATATGCAAAACGGCGGTAATTACGACCAACTGATCGACCAGATCACCAACATGGTGCTGGCAAAGCTTACGGGCGAGGAATATTGCCCGACGTTTTGCCGTGCGGATGTCGAGCGGATCGTTGATGCCGGAGCCGAGCGGATCGGGATCGTGCTTGGCGAGACGGCAACGGCGCACGATTGGGCGAGCCTGATCGACCACACATTGCTCAAGCCCGATGCATCCGAGACCGACATTAAAAAACTATGTGCGGAGGCGGCAGAGTTTGGCTTTGCTTCGGTTTGTGTAAATCCTGGGTGGGTCAAGAAAGCGGCTGAGTTTCTAAAGGGAACCGGTGTGCCGGTTTGTACGGTTATCGGGTTTCCGTTGGGAGCCACATTACCCGATGTTAAGGCCTACGAGGCCCGGCGTTCGATCTTTAACGGTGCACGCGAGGTCGACATGGTCATTAATATCGGTGCTCTCAAATCGGGTGACGACTGTCTGGTCGAGGACGACATACGTGCCGTTGTCGAAGCGGCGCACGAAAATAACGTACTTTGTAAAGTTATAATCGAAACCGCCCTTCTGACGGATGACGAAAAGGTCCGCGCATCGCTCGCGGCAAAAAATGCCGGTGCAGACTTTGTTAAAACGTCGACCGGGTTTGCCAAGGGCGGGGCGACCGCTGACGACGTTGCCTTGATGCGTCGAACTGTCGGAAGTGCGTTGGGCGTCAAAGCCTCGGGCGGCGTGAAGGGAATCGACGACGCCCGCGCCATGTTCGAGGCGGGAGCCACGCGCATCGGTGCCAGCGTCGGCGTCAAGATCGCACAGGAAGCCAGCGGTGTTAAATCCAACGTTGTCGTTGGAAACTACTAACCTGCCTCGCAAAACGGTCTGCTATTGATCCGGCGTAAAATTGTAAATAATATAACCCTTTCCTTTGACCGGTTGATTCGCGAACATTGCCGGGTTGAATTTTGATTTTTTCGCGGCTTCCTCGCTGACCTGCCTTAGAATCTGCGGGCCGCTGCTGACCTTGGCGGAGGTGACGTTGCCTGCCTCATCAAGCAATACATCGACGATAAGGCGGCCACCGATACGGGATTTAACGGCGAAAGCCGGATAAATGGGCTTGACCATTTTGGCCGCTTTGTCGTTGGTCAGCAGACCCAGATCCACAAACTCAGGTGCGACCGGGGCCGCAACGACCGGCGCCGGTGTCGGCGTAGGCACTACGGGATCGGGCTTCTTGGCCGCTTTGGCAACCTCGGCGTGCAGCCGGTCTGCTCCGGACTTGACGAACTCATTGGCCGGTTCGAGTTCCAACGCCTTGTCATAATCCGCGACCGCTTTTTCAGTATTTCCTTTTTTCTCGAACGCCGCTCCGCGATTTGCAAAAGCGGTCGCGCTCTTTGGCTTAAGCTCAATGGCCTTGTCGTAGTCCGCGATCGCGAGGTCGAAGGAAAGTTTTTTGACGTACGCGAGGCCGCGGCCGATCAGCGATTCGGCCGATTTGGGGTCCATCTCAATGGCTTTGGTGTAGTCGGAGATGGCGGAATCGAATTCGCCGTTAGCAAAGCTCGTGTCGGCCCTTTTTTCGTAATATGCGAAATCGGGCGGCGGTGCGGGCACAACAGGTTCCGCCTTTGGTTTTGTTTCAACCGGCGGGTTTACGACAGCCGAGGCCTTAACCATTCGGCTTTTTTGCCGGATTGCTTCGATCAGACTATTGTCTGCACCCGTGTCGGTCAATTCCTTCTCTATCTCGGGCGTCAGCGTAAAGGTAACGCCGCGAACGATCACAGCTTCGGCCAGGATCTTGTTGCGTTCCGGCAGCGTGACCTTTTTCGAGCGCAAAGCGATTACGATGTCGGCAAGCATTAGTTGGTTGGGCTGGCCCACAGCGACGCTCGAAAAGGCCGTGAGAATAAATACAATGGAGGCGATCGACACGAACATTGCGACGGTTCGGATCGATCTGCGAAATACCGGTAAAGATTGTGCTCTCATACTTTCCTCAATTTTTGAAAGGGATGTTTTGTCGGATCAATGATCATTTATAAGGTCGTCAACCGTCACCTTCTTTGGCGCCGGAGGTTTGGCGGGAGCCGTCGTCGGTAGTTTTTTCGGCTTTTCCTGTGCAGCGGTTGGTTGCACCTGTTTGGGAGCTTTGTCGGGAGCGGCGGTTTCGGGAGTCGAGGCAGGAGACTGCGGGTCGACGACTGATGCATGCGTCGGTTCAAACGAATTCTGCGTGTCCGCAGGTGCCGGAACTTCGGTTTGCTGAGTGATCGCGGCCGGTTGCGAGACCATCGAGGTCGATGCAGCGGTTGATCCCGCGGAGGTCATTTTCCAAATGCCGAACGCTGCTGCGACCATCAGGACAGCTGCCACGGCAATTGCCGGCACTCTCCATTTGGCCCGGTCCGGCCGGTGATCGCTGTCGGACATTACAAAATCGAAAGTTTCTTCTTTCGCGACCGTGGATGAATCTGCAAATGGCTGGGGTCGAGCCGCCGATGTTTCCGGCACCTCGAGCAGATCGTCGTCATCCTCGTCGGATTCTGTCGCGGGTTGCGAGTTAGCCAACAGCGATTCCTTTTTTGCTTGCTCCTCGGCTTCATGCTTTGTGGCAGCCTCGCGGGCCTCGGCAGCCTCTTTTTCGCGTTGCTCGTTGGCTAAACGCTCCTGTTCCTGAGCGGCCTCGGCGGCAAGGCGTTCCTCTTCGAGTTTTTGCCGGGCTTCGGCGGCTTCGCCTTCGAGGCGCTCCTGCTCGGCTTTCTGCTCCGCCATTTCGGCGTCGAGCTCGGCCTGGCGTTTCTCAAGTTGGAGCCTTTCCTGCTCCAGATGCTGCCGCTCGGCTTCGATTTCGAGACGCCTTGCGTCGGGATTGGATACCATTTGTGGCGGCTCCGGCGGCGGGGAAATCACGTTGGCGTGAACCGTTTTTGGCTCGTTCTCTTTCACCTGTGCAGCGGCCGTGTGCAGTATCTGACGGAGAATGACGGCCGAATAAAACCGGTCTTCGCGCCGGAGCGACATCGATTTCATTATCACGTTCGATACCTCAGCGGGAACCGCCGGGTTGACCTCGGCAAGGGAAACGAGCGGGTCGACCTTGCCTTCGAGAGCTGCGATTGAGCGGTCGAGTGCGTCAGGCGGAGCGGTGCCTGTTAGTATGGCATAAAGGGACGCACCCAGCGAATAAAGGTCGGTCGCGGCGCTCAGCGGCTGCAACAGCCAGCGTTCCGACTCTTCGTCGTAGTGATTGAGGATCACGCGTTGTGACAACGCATCCAGGCCGTCCCATAGCTGCTCTAACGGCTGGTAATTGACACCATCATTATCGTTGGACGATCGAATTGGGGCCAGCGTGATCAGGTTCGCATCGTCATCGGCGTGCGGACACGAGGCCAAAAGCTTGACCTTGAAATCCGACATCAGCTTAATATTCTCGGGCCTGACATCGCCGTGAATTATCGGCGTCGGGTGGGTGTGAAGATAATGAAGAGCGTTGAGCAGTTGATCGGCCCACGATAATACATCGGTCAGATCGGGCTTGTCCTCGCCAGGTTGCAAATATTTTGAAAGATCGACGCCGGTCACGGGCTCGAGAACGAGGTATTGGCGATCGATGTCGGCAAAATAATCCTGGACGCTGACGAGCGATTCGTGCCGGATCTCCGCGAGGGTTTTGGCACCGCCGAAGAAAGCCAGATTAATTGCTTCCATCTGGCCGGTGGTGGTCACTTTGCCCAGGCTGCCGATGGTTTCCTTTAGCACGACGGTAGTGTTGCTCACTGTATCGTAAGCTTCGTACATACCGCCATTGCCGTCCTGACCAAACGCGTTGACGATCCGGTAACGTCCCTTATTTAGAACTTGATCCATTGCGAGCATATTTTGTGAGTCGAGACTGTTGATGTTTTACTCATTGGCTGTCATGCGACAACAATGTTAAAGTAATTTTAACACACGCGACGATTGTTCGTCTACTGGAATTTAAAGGCGGAAAAACGTGATTTATTTCACACGAAAGCTATTTTTTTGATAAGGATTTTGGACGGCCCGTCGGAGACAAAAGCGGTGTGGCTTAAATCTCAGCCTCTGGCTGCTTTGTCGAATCGTTTTCGATAGTCGTCGCCGGTGATGACGACCGTTTTGCACATTTCGTAGAGACGCGAACGCAGGCGTGTGCCGATGCGGTCTTCGAGGATCTCGTCGCGTTCGTTTCGGCGTTCGTCGAGGTAATTTGTGGTGAAGATGGTCAGTTTTTTGTCGTTGTAGCGGGTATTAATGACGTGGGCCATCGTGTCCCGCACCCAATCGGTCGGTTTTGACGCTCCAAGTTCGTCGAGGACGAGGATCTCGGCATTCAGAACGGGTGCGAGGACGCTGAGTTCGGACGATTGCGTGCTGGCGTTGTAAGAATCCTGGATCTCTTTGAGCAGCGAACCGAATTCGTAGAACAGGCACGAAAAACCGCGTTCGGTGAGGCCTTTTAAGATTGATACCGCAAGGTGTGTTTTGCCGACACCAACGCTTCCGATGAGGAGCAATCCGCGTTCGACCGCCGGGTATTCATGAGTTAAAACCTGTGCCCGCTTGAACGCGTCTTTTTGGGAATTTGTGATTGGCTCGTAATTGTTGAAATGAAATCCGTCATAGCGCCTGGGCAGCCGGACCTTTTCAAACTGGCCGGTTTGGCTCTTCAGATGGCGGCACGAGCAGATGCGGGCTCCTTTGGCGGGAACGACCTCCATGCCGGTTCCGTAACACAGCGGACACTCGTCTATGAGGACGTCCGAGTCTTCGTCAAGATTCGGCACGGCCTTGAGCTTGTGATTTTTTACTGTTTCCTGGGGCATTTCTTGCAGCGTGCTTGGATTATAACATCGGCAAATTTGAATTCAAGTTTGGCTTACCGACTAGCGGTGGGCGTTGTGATATATTATTTCGTACGCAGCATTTATGGGAATGATCCGCAGCATATTGATAAGACTAGGGTTAGCCGATCTGAGCGTCGATCGCGGCGAGATCAGCGTGATGCTGCTCGACGACGATACGCGGCGGCACCGGTGGTTTGCCAAAAGATTTGCCCGCGACATTCTCGACATTGCCGAAAATGTCGACGAGGCAAAGCAACTGCTTGCGGAATGTAAATACGACGCGATCTTTCTCGATCACGATCTGCTGCCGCACCATTACGAATCAAACGATCACGACGATCACCACAATACAGGTTACGAGGTCGCCGAATGGATGAGCAAAAACCCCCACATCCAACCCGCCGCAACGATCATCGTCCACACCCGAAACGCCGACGCCGCCATCAAAATGGTCGAAAAGCTCCGCGAGACGGGCCGCAGCGTAGAATACTGCGCTTTTCCTTACCTTGATCTGAAGATCAAGAATTATTGGAAGAGGTAAAAGGTCTAAAAAAGGGATAAAGGGGAAAAGCGTCGGTGTTTAGCCACCCAGATTTTTTCCCTTTATCACATTTCCACTTCTCTAGGCTGAGAGGCCCCGAAGCAGGACGTCGGCGGTTTTCTGGATACTCTCTGCCAACTCGTTGCGTTCGCCAAGTTCGACCGCGCTCAAGCTGTACGGCAGCAGGGAATTGGTCGCAACGAGCAGCGTATGGCCCATGTCAAGACTATCTCCCCCAACGAAACGGCCAAGCGCCTGTCCCTCGTCGATGACCGACGCAAAAATGCGTGCTTCTTCGTCAAAATAGCGTTTGCGGCGGTCGAGCAGCCGGGGGCGAAGGTAGGCGAGAAGGTCATTGAGACTCTGCGTGTAATGCTGGACGCTGTCAAAACGGAAAAGAACGCGTTCGACCAACATTTGATGGAGGCGTTCGTCGACGGGCGTCGGCTTTTCGGCGATCGATCGCAAACTAGTTTTTAGCCGCTCGATGATCCGGTCGATGTGCGAAAGGGCGATCTCCTCTTTGCTCTCAAAGTGCAGATAAACGCTGCCTTTCCCGATGCCAACCTCGCGGGCGAGGTCATCGATCGTCATCTTCCGATAGCCATAGCGTGTGAGCAACCGGTCGGTCGCATCCAGGATGGCGTCGCGAGTGCTTCGTTGTTGAACTGCGTCTTTCATAAAATGACCAAAAATGTCCTTTGGTCAGAATGTTTGACGGGCAACATTATTGTAAAGTCTGAATTTCTGATGCGCGTTGGGTCGCATGTACTTCATAGTCCGGCCATTACTCATTTTCCCTCAAAATACTTCTTACCGCGTAATTTCTCCGGTAGCAGATCGCCGTCCGGATCGTTGCCCTCGTCCTTGCCATAGCCGAGATTCTTCATCAATTTTGTCGGAGCGTTGCGTATCTGCATCGGAACGGGCAGATTGCCGAATTTTTTCGCATCTTCCATCGCTGCTCCGATTGCGTTTGTCGCTGAGCGGTCCTTTGACGCATTTGCGAGATACGCGACGCCGTGAGCGAGATTAAGCGCACATTCGGGCATGCCGATCATCGTGACGGCCTGGAATACGGCATTTGCGACGACCAAAGCGGTTGGCTGTGCGAGGCCGATGTCTTCGGATGCAAAGATCACCATTCTGCGGGCGATGAATTTTGGATCCTCGCCGGATTCGATCATACGAGCGAGATAATACATCGCGGCGTCGGGGCGGCTGGCACGCATCGATTTGATGAACGCCGAAATGACATTGTAATGCTCCTCGCCTTTTTTGTCGTAACGCAGGAATTTTGATTGCAGCGTTTCCTTGAGCGTTTCGAGCGTGATGGCGTCGTATAGATGCGAAGTATTTTCGAGCATCGTGATGGCCTGGCGGGCATCGCCGTTCGCCATTTCGATCAGCCAATCTTTCGCCGTCGCATCGAGTTCAAATCCTGTCCGGTCGATGATGGCCGCCATGTTTTCCGCCGAAAGCTCTTCGAGCACGAAAACGCGCATTCGCGAGAGCAGAGCGGGAATGATCTCAAAACTTGGATTTTCGGTTGTCGCACCTATCAGCACAAGCTCCCCGCTCTCGACAAAGGGAAGCAAAAAGTCCTGCTGGGCCTTATTAAACCGGTGTATTTCGTCGAGAAACAGCACTCGCGGTCGGCTGTCCATCGACGGAGTATTTACGAGCTTGCGAATGTCGTCCTTTCCCGCCGACACCGCCGAAAGCTCGTAAAACTGAGCATTTATGGCGTTAGCATAAATGCGTGCAAGCGTCGTCTTGCCGGTCCCGGGCGTACCCCACAATGCGAACGAGAAAATATGCCCCTGCTCGATCGCCAGCCGCAGCGGTTTGCCTTCGCCGACCAGATGCGACTGCCCCACAAATTCCTCAAGGCTCTGCGGCCGTATTTGATTAGCGAGAGGCTCCATATTTATTGAGTAGAGACATTATAACGCAAAACAAAAAGAGGGCGGCTGTCCTTTGCGGCCGCAATTTTTCTCAACAGCGTCAAAACTGATGTTATAATCATCCCTAAGAGGTTTCGCCATGACAAAAACATTGAGTATCAACGATGTTCCGACCCATCTGCCGGGCATTCTCGCGCACGCCAAAGCCGGTGACGAGATAATACTTGAGGAAAACGGCGAGCCGCTGGCAACCGTGTCGCCGATCAAAAAACATACTACGAACGGGAACCGCGTCGCCGGTCTTGGCAAAGGTACGATGTGGATGAGCGACGATTTTAATGCCGAATTGCCGGACGAATTTTGGGGATTTGATAAGGAGTAATGAAACTCTTACTTGATACTCATTCATTCGCATGGTGGCGCGACAGCCCCGACAAACTCTCCTCATCTGCTCTTAACGCAATTTCCGATTCCGGCGATGAAGTTTGCATAAGCGTTGTCGTCGCATGGGAACTCCAGATCAAAATTGCCCTCAACAAATTTCGGCTAAACTCCCCGCTTGAGAAAGCCATCGAAGAAGAGCAAATCACCAATAATTTCCGCATTCTCCCCGTGCAGTTGCCACATGTGCTGAGACTAGCCAGCTTACCCTCCATCCACAAAGACCCATTCGACCGACTTCTAATAGCTCAGGCAATGGTTGAGGATCTCTCGATTGTGACGGCCGACGAACGATTTTCGGACTATGGCGTCGCGGCACTCTGGTAGCGGGTGGTACTGACAAGGTGCCCCAAAAAGCGCCCCATTTTGCAAAAATGGGGCAGTCTAAACATTGCATACCAACGATTTAACCCCGGTTCTAACAATTTTGTGTTCGTGCACATACGAAAATGGGGCATTTGCGTCCCAAAGTGTCCCAAAATGACAAAGTGGGACAGTCTAAATGCTGCAAATACAACTGTTATCCCCATTTGGGCTTTTTGTGTGAGCGTACAAATATAAAAGTGGGACACGTTACTTTTTGGGCAAGAAATAATTCATACTTTTTCACTTTTCCCGTTCTAACTTTTCAAAGATCGCTCCGACATTCGTGCACATCGATCAACGTTGCAACAATAGCACAATATTGCATGAAAGTCAAGATTAGAAAGATTAGACTGGTCAGAATAGATAATGTCTTGACAATCAAACGTTTGATTGTCAAGACATTATCTACCGCTCCCGGTTCTTCCACGGATTGATTACTCGCAAATTCATCTTAATACTCCTTGTTTTTAACCATATCGAGATGCGTGTCGGGCAGGTGCCAGATCGAATTTGTGTTGAAGTCGGAAACGTCCTTTAAGACGAGCGTTTTTGCACCGCCGGTGGTTTGGGCTTTGATGCGGTGGAGGTCGACGCCTTTGACGTCGTTTAGGACGAAGGCGGGGCGGAGGTCGTCTTTGATAAAGCCGGTCTCGATGTCGGTCATGGTCAGGCCTTTAACGTGGCGGATGAAGAAGCCGTAGGCCGGGATCTCGCCGAACATTGTCGGTTCGGGGTATTGGTCCTCTTTTTCGGGCGGGTTGAGAGCGGCCTGTTCCCTAGTGCCGCCGCCGCGATAGTAGATGCGGATGTTGCTGAAACGCACGTCCTCGATGTCGTTACCGGGGACACCGCTTATTATCGAGGCGTATCGCGGGTCGGGGTTGTAAATGACGAAATTGCTGAGCATCACGCGGCGGAGCTTGCCGACTGTAAGCGTTTCCTTTGGTCCGCGATTGCGGCTGCCGAGACGCAGGAAGATCGGCGAATTTGAAATGTCCCGCATCGTAATATTTGTGATCGTTACGTCTTCGAGCAGGGCGCCGTCGACCGATTCGAGAGCGAGGCCGCGGCAGTAGTCGAAGACGCAGTTTGAGATCGTGATGTTCTTAAAACCACCGTTCGATTCGGTGCCAAATTTGATGCGGCCGGTCGGGCTGAACGTGCCGTTGGCGGCGCGATAGTCGCGTTTGTAGGTACCGTCGAGCATCGTGCCTTCGTCGTAGCCGCTGACCTCGCAGTTTGTGATCGTGACGTTTTCGGTCGAACGCGGGAAACCCAATCCGTGCGAACTTTTCAAACAAATGCCGTCGTCGAACGGGGAATTCACCGTGGTGTTCGAAATGCGGACGTGGCGGCAGGCGTCGATGTCGATGCCGTCGCGGTTGGTGTCGATCTTCATGTTGTCGATGGTCAGGTTATCGACTCCGGTTGCGAGGATCGCGAAGTGGCCTCCGTGCAGGATTGCAACGTCCCGAATGATGACGTTGCGGCAGAATTTTAGACTAATAGATTTGTTGCCCCAGCCATCCTCGACAGCGTCGCGGGCGTTCGGGTAGCCGAAAGGCGTGGCTTCCGGGTTGACCTTTGCAGCCGGTGGAAGAGCGTCATTTTGAGCCTGTGTTCGCGACTGGTTTCCGGCCCGCACAAGGCCTTTGCCCCAGATCAGGCCCGGCCCCATGATCGAAATGTTCTGCACGTTTTCGCCCCAGATCAGGCTGTTGTGCCAGTGCGTGTGGCCGAAATCCTGGTATTTGTCAGACGCATTCGGCTCAGCTGAATCGTATTTGCCGTCGCCGTCAGTCGGGCTGGCCGCCAGTAATATTGAACCCTGGTCAAAATAGAGCGTGATATTGCTCTTTAATCGGATCGAAAAACTGCGGTATGTGCCGGCAGGTAAGAAAACGGTTCCGCCGCCTTTTGCCGCCGCAGCGTCGATCGCTTTGTTTATCGCCGGCGAATCGAGAGATTTGCCGTCGCCTTTTGCGCCGAATGCCTTAACATTGTAGGCCGTCTCAAATGAGATAGGAGAGGCTTTGGTGGTTTGAGCATAAACATGGTCAGTAGTATCGGGTGTGAAAAATAAAGCCGGGGCGAGGGCAAGCCACAAGATAAGCAGCCTGATCACGGTATACGAAAATAAGGTTTTCATCGATTTCTCCTTGAGGGTCTAAGTTTAGCCGCAAATAGCAATAATTATTAAGACATTTGCATATGTTATCGATAAAACTGGATCGACAAAGTCGGAAAATACGATATTTATTTAAAACCAGAAACAATTCGGGCTGAGAAGAAGTTCGGTCTGAGGCAAGTTTCGGTTAAACTAACTCCGGGGAATAAATTATGAAATTACAAACAACATTAGCGTTTCGATATGTTGGTGCCGCGGCGCTTGCGGTGACGGCGGTTCTGGGCATTTCCGCCCAGAGGCCAAAATCGGATCTGCCGCGCGTTTTTATGGCTGACGCTCAACGGCTGCGAGAGGTCAAACATTCTGTCGAGGTCAAAGACAAAACGTACGATGCCGCGCTCGCAAAGATCGACGCCGATGCGCGTAAGGCTTTAAGGGAGTCCACGTATTCCGTTACAAGCAAAGGTGTCGTGCCGCCAAGCGGCGACAAGCACGATTACATGAGCCAGGCGCCGTATTTTTGGCCGGACCCGACAAAGAAGGACGGCTTGCCGTATATCCGCAAGGATGGCGAACGAAATCCTGAGATCAATAAGATAACCGACCACAAGACGCTGGACGACATGGTTGCGTCTGTCGAAAACCTTTCGCTTGCCTACTATTTTCGTGGCGACGAGGCCTGCGCCGCAAAGGCCGTTGCTCTGCTCCGTGCCTGGTTTATCGACTCGTCTACCCGTATGAACCCGAACATGGAATATGCACAGTACGTTCCCGGTGTAAATACGGGACGCGGCATCGGCCTGCTTGAAACTCGCGGGTTGACCCGGGCGGTTGACGCGATCGGGTTGCTGGACGGTTCGAAATCATTGACCCCGGCCGACAAAAAAGGGATCGAGGATTGGTTCACCAAGTTCGTTAACTGGATGCAGGAGAGCAAGAACGGAAAGGAAGAGTCGATGTCCCAAAACAATCACGGCACTTATTATGACGTGCAGCTCACCTGTTTCTCGCTTTTTATCGGCAAAAACGATCTTGCAAAAAGCGTCACCGAGACGGCAAAGCAAAAGCGCATCGCCCGGCAGATCGAACCCGATGGCAGCCAGCCGCTCGAGCTTGCCCGGACAAAGGGCTGGAGTTACAGTGTGATGAATCTGGAAGGGTTGGTCACATTGGCCGCGCTTGCGGATCACGCTGGTGTTGACCTCTGGAATTACCAGACCAAGGACGGCCGCGGCATCCGCAAGGCTTTCGATTTCCTATACCCTTACGCGGAGGGCGAAAAATGGAAGTATCAACAAATAGGCGATTGGCCGGCGGACATCTTTTATCCGGTTATGCGTCGGGCATCGGCCAAATACGCTGACTCGAAGTTTAAGTCGATGATGGCAAAGGTTCCGCAGGCTTCCGCAGTGGACAAGGAACATATCTTTTACGCCGAAAAGAATTGAGTAAAACGGAGTAATTATGAATTTGAGATTTAGATCGATCACGACATTTGCAACGCTTGCGGCGGTGACATTGGTGGCAACGCCGTTTGCAAACTCGCAGAATAAGGGCAAGGTTTTGACGGGTCAGGGTGCAATGGGCGATTGGACGACCGATGCTCCCGGCGTCTGGAGGCATATTACCACCGCAGACCTACCGAAGCCGTTTGAATCACCATCCGCGACGGTCTTTGCGCGGATCGCCAAGCGTCCGGAGGGAGCTATGCCGCAGGTTCCGGCGGGGTTCAAGGTCGAGGAGTTTGCTTCGGGTTTTAAGAATCCGCGTCTCATTCGAGGGGCTCCAAACGGCGATCTGTTTGTTGCGGACAGTCGCACAAATTCGATCCTTGTCCTGCGGCAGGGAAAAGATCCGGGCAAGCCGGAGGTGAACCAGATCTACTCGACCGATCTCAATCAGCCGTTTGGCATTGCTTTTTACCCAATAGGCCCAAATCCACAATATCTCTACGTCGGCAACACCGATTCCGTCGTTCGCTTTCCGTACAAAAATGGCGATATTAAGGCAAGCGGAAAGCCGGAAGTCGTCGTCGCCGATATCCCCAGCGGCGGTCGGTTGACCGGCGGCGGCCATTGGACGCGTGACGTAGTATTTTCGCGGGATGGGAAAAAAATGTTCGTATCCGTCGGATCTCATTCGAACGTTTATGAGAATCCGAACGAAAACGAAAAAGACCGTGCGGACGTGCTCGAATTCAACCCTGACGGTACGGGTCGGCGAATTTACGCGTCGGGGATCCGCAATGCGGTGGGTATAGCAGTTCACCCGGGGACCGGCGAGCTTTGGGGATCGGTCAACGAACGTGACGGCCTCGGTGACGACCTGGTGCCGGATTACATTTCGCGGATCAAAGAAAACGGCTTTTACGGCTGGCCGTGGTATTACATGGGAGCGAATCAGGATCCTCGTCATGAAGGAAAACATCCGGAGCTTCGCGACAAGGTGATCGTGCCGGATGTGCTGCTGCAGTCGCATAACGCTTCGCTCGAAATGCTTTTTTACACCGGGAAGATGTTTCCGAAGGAGTATAAAAATGAAGTGTTTGCGGCCGAGCACGGATCGTGGAACCGGGCAAAGCGTTCGGGCTATAAGATCATCCGCGTACCGCAGAAAAATGGCGTGCCGACCGGCGAGTACCAGGATTTTATGACCGGTTTTGTAACCGCTCAGGGCGAAGTCTGGGGGCGTCCGGTCGGTGTGGCCGTCGGAAAAGACGGGTCGCTATTTGTCACCGACGACGGGTCGAATACGATCTGGCGTATCACTTATGCTGGAAAATAGGTTCTTCCTTTAGTAACGACGCTGCGGAGGCGTAATCGCAAATTTCGTGGTCGGTAAAAATGAGTACAGGTTTTGAAAAGATCAAAAAAAATGTGGCAGGGGAAGGATCGCCGGACAGTGATCTTTCGGCGCCTGATCTTAGAAGAATCGTCGAAGACGCTCTTTCCGAGATCGGTCCCGGAGCAAAGGTGCTCGCGATCGTTCCTGATAAGACTCGCGATGACAACACCGATCTGCTCTTTTCATTTGCGGTGGAATATTTGGGCGGCAGGAACGTTGAAAAGTTTGATGCATTGATCGCACAGGGTACGCACGGTGTAATGTCCACCGAAGAAAAAAGGGCAAAGCTTGGCGTGGGTGACGGGGTAACGATCCCGGGCCTCGGACAGATATTCGATCATCATTGGAGCGATCCGGATGAGCTTGTACAGATCGGTGAATTGTCCGCTGAGCGAGTAACGAAAATAACCGGCGGTCTGTATACAAAATCGATACCGCTGAAGATCAACCGGCTGCTGACACCGGGATTGTACGATTATGTGTTGATCTTTGGAGCGACGGTGCCGCACGAGGTGGCCGGATTTGCGGGTGGTGCAAAGTATTTTTTCCCGGGCGTAGCCGGACCCGAGCTTACCCACGCCACCCACTGGCTCGGAGCCCTCGCCGGCATTGAAAACACGATCGGCCGGATCGAGACGCCGACGCGGAACCTGATTGAGGCCGCTGCGGAATTTGTCTCTGCCAACGTGATTTGCTTTACGACGGTTGTATCGCGTGGCGATGATGAGCGGTTGCGGACGTATGCATTGTTCGCCGGAGATTTTCGCTCGAGCTTGCGGGCCGCGGCTGAGGTCAGCCGCCATGTTCATATCAAATTCACGGGCAGGCGATACCGCCGCGTCGTTGCGATACTGGACGAGCATTACGAAGAACTTTGGCTTGGCGGAAAGGCGAGCTACAAACTCGGCGGCATCATCGAGCCGGGTGGTGAATTGATAATTTACGCCCCGAAACTTTACTGTTTTTCGCAAACGCATGGGCGATTGATCGAACGGTACGGTTACAACGTGATTGAGCACATGCGGGAATTGGTGGCCGAATCGGGCGAGCTTGAGGAAAATCTGTGCGTGGCTGCGCATCTGGCCCATGTCGCATTTGCCGGGCGGCAAAACGAAGCGGGCGAGATCGTGCCGCGATATAAGATCACACTGGCGTCGCAGATCGACGAGGCAACGTGCCGGAAGGTGAATTTAGGCTTTTTGGACCATCACGAACTCAGTGTCGAAGATTTCAAAGGCGATCCCGACACACTGGTCGTCGAGAGAGCAGGCCGCGATCTGTATCTGGTCGAACCGTAGGCCTTGCGGTCAAAAAGGAAGGGCTGGCAAACGGCTGCCCTAACTATCGAATTTATTGGTGGCCAGAGACGGGGTCGAACCGACGACACGCGGATTTTCAGCCTCAGCGCACCGTCAATGGCCCGTTTGCATTTTTACGGGCTCGCGCGCAGGCGGAGGCTACTAAGGTATTTCTCCGAGCAGCGGGAATCAGGCTTTGCTGAACCGTCCCGGCGTTTCTGATGCATTACCGGCTGTGGGCGGCCCGGGGTTCTTGGATCGGTGTCGAATCTTCATCAGCCGTGTCCGACAACATATCGTCGGCCGTTAGTGTTTCGCGAACCTTGCTCACGAGCTCGTCGGGCGTGAAAGGTTTTTCCAGAAATGCCGAGCCTGAAAGCCCCGGTAAATCTTTAGCAATCGAATCGCCGGTGTAACCGGACATAAACAATACACGGACATTTGGCCTTATCTTCACGACTTCGTCCTTTAATTCACGACCGCCCATCTTTGGCATGATCATGTCGCTCAGTAGTAGATGGATCTGGTTGGGATATTCCTTACAGATCTTGAGTGCAGCCTCGCCGCTGTCGGCTTTGAGCACCGTGTATCCGTTGCGGATCAGGATGTCATTCACGAGGATCCGGACTGCGACCTCATCCTCGACAAGCAAGATGGTTTCGAAACCTGAGGTCGGCTCACTGTTTCGCGGCGAAACCGGCTGATACGATACTGCCTCATCGACGCACGGAAGATAGACCTTAAAGGTCGAGCCACGGCCCGGCTCGCTTTCGACCGTTATATCTCCGCCGGACTGTTTTATGATCCCGTAGGCGGTCGAAAGCCCAAGACCGGTTCCTTTACCGACCTCTTTTGTCGTAAAAAATGGTTCAAAGAGGCGCCGCTGCGTTTCGTCGTCCATGCCAAAACCGGTATCGGCGATGGTCAGCTCGACGAACTGGCCTGGGACAACGGCAATATTACTGCCGGGAAAATTATTGTCGATATGGACGTTCCTGGTTTCGATGGTCAACGTGCCGCCATTGGGCATCGCGTCGCCGGAATTGATGACGAGATTTACAATGACCTGTCCGATTTGTCCCGGATCGGCCTTTACGTTGCTTAATTCCGGATTCAATTTGATCCGGAACTCAATATTTTCCTTGACGACCCTCCTGAGCATCTTTTCCGTTTCGGTCACCGCGAGGTTGAGGTTGTAAACCGAGGGAAGCAGGACCCGCTTTCGGCTGAAGGCGAGCAATTGATTTGTCAGAGCGGCGGCCCGGACGCCGGCATCTCTGATCCCGACGACGTAATGCCGGAGAGGATCGTCGGCTGACATGTTTTCAAGCGTCAGGTCGCTGTAACCCGCAATAGCGGTCAATATATTGTTAAAGTCATGCGCCAAACCGCCGGCCAAAACGCCGATGGCCTCCATTTTTTGGGATTGTAAGAGTTGGTTCTCCAGGTGCTTTCGGTCCGTGGTGTCCCTGATCACGGTCAAGGTATTGCCGTCGGGCATTTTTGTTGCCGTAACTTCCACGGGGAAAACGGAAGCGTCGCGGCGGCGGAGCTGCCATTCGCGGTAATACTCGAAATCGTCGTTCAACCCGAGCAAGGTCACGGCCAGATGCGGGATATCCTTTGGCACGACGATATTTGTCGCATGGCTCCCGATGACCTCGTCCCGCTCATAGCCGAGCATCTCGCAAATGGATTCATTTGCGTCAACATAGTAGCTGTCAGGGTTTGAGATCAGGATGCCGTCCGGCGAGTATTCGAAAAGCGTGCGGTAGCGCTCCTCGCTTGCTTCGCGTGCCAGTTCAGCCCTGTTTCGATCGGTGATATCGGTAATTACAGCGACCACCGACGAAACGGAGCCATCCACCGTTGTTGGTTCGTACCGGACGTCAAAAAAATGGTCGCCATCCGGCATTTCCTGCCGCAGCTCGTTTCTCACGCTTTCGCCGGCGAAGACGCGGTCAAGGCTGGGACCTATCTGCTTTTCGTAAAGCCGCGGATGAATATCCGACACGCGGCAGCCGACGATATTCGCCGTCGGCAGACCCAAAATATCGGCAAATCTGGGGTTAGCAAAAATGTAACGACGGTCCTCGCTGATCATTACGAGACCGACGAGAGCGTTTTCGGTGACGAGATGCAGTCTCTCTTCGCTGGCCAGGAGTTCGGCGTCCGACTGGCGGCGTTCGGCGTTGTTAACGAAGGTAGAAACTACATGACGCTCGCCTCGCAATTCGACAAAGGCCACGCCAACTCGGACATGAAGGGTGTCTCCGCTTCGTGTTTTGATCTCGAACTCCTGATCGGCAAAGCCGCGGTTTTCGGTCAGACGGGCTCGCAATTCAAGTTCCGTGCCTACGTCCACGAGACCGCATTCAACCACGGTGCGACCGAGAACCTCATCGCGGGCCCAGCCAGTAAGCTCCGTAAATTCGGCATTAACGTCAACAAATCCACCGCCGTTAAAGCGATTAACCGTAACAGCGATCGGACAATTGGCGAAAGCCTTGAGCAACTCGCTCTCAGTAGAAGCCGCTTCGGGAGCGTCGATCGCCTTTATCAGCGGGCTGTTTTCGAGAATAAGATCATCACGGTCACTGTCGTCAGCAATCCGGACCTCGCTCTTTCCGAACGTTTTAGTCGACAAAACAATAAGAGACCCGGCGAAAAGAAAGGCGCCAAACTGGATCGCGTTCGAAACGTCGAAGTTAAAAGAATGTGTCGGGGGAATGATGAAATATTTTACCGTGATCGCCGAAAAGATCAGCGACAAGACTCCTGCTATACGGCCACCGAAATAAGTCGCGACCATTACGGCCACTAACGAAAGGGGCAGACAAACGTATATCGTAAGCATGTCGGACTGCGCCGTTAGGAATATCCCAACGCCGGAAAGCAAAACGGCAAGGACGTAGCGAACTAATGCAGTTTGGGAAAGACTCAGCATTCTGTCGGAGATAGTAGTCAAGCGACAAGCACGCATTGACTGAAATTGCCCATTGCTAATACGCGACCCGATAGGAGTCAGGCGTCAGCAAATCCGGCAAATCAATTCATCGCCTACGCGAGGCGATGATTGGATACTAGGCCGTAAGGACTAGTTCCAAGCTCCCGACATTGGCACTTTTATTTGAATTTGATTTAAGGCTAACCAAAACAACCACAGCTTGAAGATCTTGAATCTCTCGATACAACACAAGTCGAGTATCGCTGCGGGAGCAATCCAAAAATTCGCCTAATTGTCGGGAGGTGGTACTCAAAACGCCAGTAGAATAAACGTATTTTGCAAAGATGTCAACAACGCGACGCCCTTCGTAAAATTATCGGGCGCAAAAAATCACTCGATTTCACTTATGCGGCCGCGGTCGGGAAAGGTTTTGGGTTCACCGGTTTTTTATTTTTCATTTCGGAGCCGTAACAGTTGGGAGGCAGATCACAAATGTCGTACCCCGACCAACCTCACTGTCAACGTCGATGGTGCCCTTATGTTTTTCAACAATCACGGTGTGCGAGATCGCAAGGCCCTGGCCGGTTCCCCTGCCAACGTCCTTTGTTGTAAAGAATGGATCGAATATTCTTTTGCGAATATCCTCGGTCATGCCGCAACCGGTATCGCTGACAACTACCTCGGCATGATCGCCCTTGTATTTTGTTCTGATGCTGATGATCCCTTTGTGGCCGTTTGTCGATGCGTCGTCGATGGCGTGGGCGGCGTTAACGATCATATTTAGGATGACCTGATTGAATTCGCCGATCAGGCAGGGGATGAGCGGCAGATCGGGGTCATAGTCGGTAACAACCTCGGCAACGTATTTCCACTCATTGCTGGCCACCGTAACGGTACTCTCGATCGCTTTGTTCAGATCGGTCGCTCTAAAATCATTTGCTCCAGGGTGGGCAAAATCCTTCATCGACTGGACGATCTTACTTATGCGTTCGACGCCATCGAGGGCCTGTGCGAAGGCCTTCGGAACCTCTTCGCCGAGATATTCGAGGTCGGCGGTGTCGATGGTTGTCGCCATTTCAGAGATAAATTCCGGGAATTGATCATGCTCCCGGCACAAGTCGTACATCTGCGTACTTTTGTTCAAGACCGAGCTATAGTTTTGAAAACTGTCCCGCAGAAAGCGTACGTTGTCGCCGACGTATTGTGTCGGCGTATTAATCTCGTGGGCGATGCCGGCGGCAAGCTGGCCTATGGATTCGAGTTTTTGGGCACGCTGCAATTTGTCCTCGAGAGCTTTTCTTTCGGTAATGTCGTTGATTACGCCGACGATGTATTCTTCGCCTTTTTTGTCGACATAGAGGCGTTTCCGCGTGACAATGATATGAGTGTTTCCGTGGACATCGGTAAACCGTTCTTCGTTTACGTTCTCTTTTCTCGAAGTAAAAACAAGCTCGTCCTTGGCCCAAAGTATTTCGGCCTCGTTTTCTGGAATGAAGGCGTGATCCGACTGGCCTATGATCTCGTCGCGATTGCGCCCGAGAAAATCGGCCATCGCGTCATTTATCAGCGTAAATTTGTGCTCGCGGTTTTTGACAAAGATCGGGTCGCCGACGGCGTTGATGATCCGGTCGAGATAGTCGCGCGAATTCTGGACCGCCTCTTCGGCGCGTTTGCGTTCGATGGCGACGGAGATCTGATCGCCGATCGAGGTTAGCAGTTCGAGATCGCGCTGACTGAAAACGCTGCTGTCGTCGTAATGCTGGACGACGAGGACGCCGATCACACCCTTAGGCGTTTTTAGCGGGACGCCGAGCCAGATCGCGGGTGGCCGGCCGATCAATTCGACTTCGCCTTCCTCGATCAATTGCTGAATGCTGCCGGCGGTAAGGAGCATCGGCTCGGCAATCCGGAAGGTATATCCGCTCAGGCCGTTGCCCAATTTCCCTTTTGGCGGGACGACGTCGTATTTGTCTATGAAAAACTCCATATCGAGCGTCTCGGTCTTAGCGTCATAGAGCGCGACAAAGAAATTTTCCGAGTACAAAAAACGGCTGATGGAATGGTAGATATGGTCGAGCAACTCTTTAAGGTTTGAGGTCGTGCTGATGCCCTGCATCGTTTCGAGTATCACCTGCGATTCCGCGACCGCCTGTTTTAGCTCTGTAACGTCTCTAACAATGGTTAGTATCTCCGACTCGCCGCAGACGACGATGCGGCATTCGTAATGCTGCATCTTGTCGTTATTGCTTAAAACAAAATCCAATATCTGCGGCTCGCCGGTACTTAAAGACAGGGCGGCGAGATCGATCATTTTCTCCGAAACGTGCGGCGGCAGGATGTCGTGAAGGGTTTTTCCATTCCAATCGCCGGCCCGCACGATCAGGTTATCGGCTTGGGCGGGAATGAGATCGAGGAAGTTGCCCATCCCGTCGGTACGCCAGATCGCATCGGGCATGGCGTGGAGCAGGGCTTTGTTGTTTGTCTCGCTTTTTTGCAGTTCGATGTTGCTCCACATCAGCTCCATTGTCCGGTCTTCGACCATCTGCTCGAGATTTTCGTTGACCCTCTTAAAGGCCTGAGATGCGATCCGAAGCCGCAAAATTATAAAGGCAATATAGCCGATGAAAAGGACCGAGAAGGCATAGATTAGGACGCGATAGGTAGTCACCTGACTGACCGATCCGTCGTAAGAGATATTGAGGGAGCCGCCGTAGTAAATCAGCAAAAACATCAGCAAAACCATGCCGAGGCAGATAAAGACTAGCTGGAGCGGGGTTTTCATTGGTTACTCGGCCTGGTCGCGGTCAGACAAATTGCCTATCGGCGGGCGGTTGGGAAACTTTAGAACCGGTGTTTTTTGTGCGGCACCAAATTTGCACTGTACGTCGTAGACCGATCTCCGAACAAAAGCCGGGCTTAAGCGGCAACGTAAATTTTATTCATGGCGAATTCATCGATTCAGCAGTTTCTCAATCGGGCCAGCAGCTTGTCGCATCTGACCGTTCCCGTGGCGGCCGTTGTCATACTTCTTGTACTGCTCGTCCCGCTGCCGGCCTTTTTGCTGGACGTTTTGATCAGCCTCAACCTGATGATGTCGGTGGTCGTGCTGCTGTCCTCGATGTATGCGCTCGAACCGGTCAAATTCACGTCTTTTCCTAACATTCTTCTGCTGACAACGCTGTTTCGCCTGGCGCTAAACCTTGCCACGTCGCGTCTGATCCTGACGGATGGTAATACCGGTGCGACCGCCGCGGGTGCCGTTATCAGGGCGTTTGGCGAATTTGTCATCGGCGGTAATTACGTTATCGGGGTCGTGATATTTCTCATCCTGCTGGTCATCCAGTTTCTCGTAGTCAACCACGGTGCCGTGCGTACGTCGGAGGTCACGGCGAGGTTTACACTCGACGCCATGCCGGGTAAACAGATGGCCGTCGATGCCGATCTTGCCGCCGGGATGATCGATGAAAATCAGGCGAAAAAACGCCGCGAGGATATTAGCCAGGCGGCCGAATTTCACGGGGCCATGGATGGTGCGATCCGTTTTACGCAGCGTGACGCGGTCGCGTCGATAATCATCGTTGCTGTGAATATCTGTGCCGGGTTTGCGATCGGTGTTTTGCAGCACGGGCTGGCGATCGCGGATGCGTTGAAAAACTACACGATCCTCACCGTCGGCGATGGCGTCGCGGCGGCTGTTCCTTCGTTGTTTATCTCGGTCGCGGCGGCGGTAATAACGACACGCTCGGCAACGGGGACCAGTATGGGTGCGGAAATGAGTGGTCAATTGCTCGTAAATCCGAGGCCTTTGCTTATCGCTTCGGCAGTGCTCGTGTTTCTAGGAATTTTGCCGGGGATGCCGCATTTTGCCTTTCTTTCGCTGGCCCTCGGCGTCGGAGGTGTCGGCTATCTATCTATCCAGCAGGCCAAAAATACGGCTGAGAAAGACGTCGAGGAGATCGACGCTCAACAGCGGGCCGAAACCGCCAAACAGCCCGAAAAAATGGAAGCCCTGCTCAAGGTCGACGCCCTCGCTCTGGAGGTCGGCTATGGTCTGATCGGCCTGGTAAGCGCCGATGATTCGTTCCTGAATCGCATCCGCGAGATCCGCCGCCAATCGGCGATCGAGATGGGCATTATCGTGCCGTCGGTACACGTTACGGACAATCTCCAATTGCCGCCGCGCGAATACGCAATTCTGCTCCGGGGCGAAAAAATTGCCCAGGGCGAGATACATCCCGATGGCTGGCTGGCGATAGATCCCGGGGTGGTTCGCGAGCAGGTGGTCGGTATCGAAACTATTGATCCGGCGTTTGGAATGCCGGCTGTCTGGATCCGCCGACAAGAGGACCGCGACAAGGCGGTCACCGCCGGATACACAGTCGTTGATCCGACAACGGTTGTCTGCACGCACATGGCGGAGATAATCAAAAACTACGCTCACGAGTTGCTCGGCCGGCAGGAAACCAGGACGCTGCTCGACACGCTTGCTGAGACGCATCCGAAGACGGTCGAGGAAGCTTCTCCGAAAGTTTTGTCGCTTGGCGAGGTCCAGCGCGTCCTCCAAAATCTGCTTCGCGAAAAGGTGCCGATCCGCGATCTCGCGACGATCCTCGAAGCCATCACAGATGTCGGCGTCGTGACGCGGGATGTCAACGCTTTGACAGAAGCGGCACGTGGAGCACTCGCGCGAACCATCTCCGGCGGGCTCGCAAACGAGAGCGGCGAACTGACGGTTTTGACGCTCGACCCGCATCTCGAATCGCAGCTTGCCGAGCGGCTCGGATTGCTCGGAGGGGCGTCGCACCAAGTAATTGAGCCGGAATTTGGCAAGCAGCTGCTGGAGAAGATCGAGACCGCGTGCCGTGCCGCCGTGATGTCGCAACCCATTGTTTTGTGTTCCTCGATGCTCCGGCCGCACCTCAGAAAGCTAACGGAACGGTTCTTGCCTGATCTGGTCGTATTGGCCCATGGCGAAGTCGCCTCGAATGTGCGTTTAGTCTCGATGGGAATGGTTGGGTAACCCTCGGATCCGCAAAATGATAAACGAAGAAATCAAAATGAACGTCAAAAAGTATCGTGCCGCCACGACCCGCGATGCGCTCGAAATGATCAAGCAGGAGCTGGGCGAGAACGCGTTAGTACTCGAAACCAAGCAGGTCCGAACCGGCGGCTTCCTGGGGATGCGGTCAAAAATGCAGGTCGAGGTCAGCGCGGCCTCGCCGACCACGGTTGCCAAGCCCGAAAGCAAAGCACCGACCCGCTCAGGAATTAAATCGCACCAGATCCTGAATTTGACGGACTACGCTCAGACTGGGACAAAGATCGAAAGAAGGTCCGCCGATCTTGACCGGCAAAATTTGATAGCCGCCTTGTCCGAAAGGGCCGCTTCGTCAACCGACGGCGAAAAGCAGTTTTTGGCAAAGCCGATGAATGCCGACCGACGGCCGATCGACACGGTCGAGGTCAGCCCGGACGAACCGCGACTCGTCTATCCCAAAAAGACAGCACCGAAACCAATCTTGCCGGTTAAAAGAGCCGTTCCAGAGTATATTATCGAGAACACTCCACCCGCAGGCCCAAACCGCGAGATGGAGATGCTTCGGGCCGAGGTGCGAGAAGTGAAATTTTCGCTCGGAGCCTTCGCCAACCGCCAACGTTCGGAATCGTGGCAGAGCGAGGTCGACCTCGACCTTTTTGGCGAGATCTTTGAAGCACCGTTTTACGATGCGTACGTTAAGCTGACCGGCACGGGCTTGTCGAATGAATTGGCACGCAAAATGGTCGCGGATGTTATTCCGTTTCATAAAAGCCGCCCAGCAAGCGTCGAGCAGCTTCCCGTCACGACGCTTGGTCTGGCGATTCCGGAGATTGTTAAGTTTGAGGCCGACGCCTTGCTGCGGAACAAGCCGTCGATTCTCGCGATGATCGGTGCCACGGGTGTCGGAAAGACGACGACCGTCGCCAAGCTGGCCGCGACACTGTCGCTAATAGAGCATCGCCGCGTCGAGCTTGTCACTGTCGACACATACCGGATCGCCGCCGTTGAGCAGCTCAAAACATATGCCGAGATAATCGGTGCCGGCTGCCACGTCGTTCGTTCGGTCTTTGAGTTGGACGAGGTTTTGCGGCGTCTGTCGCCGGACGCGACCGTTTTGATCGACACCACGGGGCGTAATCCTCACGATCTTGCCGACCAGCACGAGCTTTCGGGTTATCTGCACCAGCACAAGGAGATCCGCAAGTGCCTCGCAATGCAGGCGACTACTCATCCAATCGACGCCGCGGCCGCGATAAATAAATACGAGATGTACGGTGCCGATTGCCTGGCCATTACAAAGATGGACGAAACGATGCGGCCCGGTGCGGTCATCCAGACGATTGCCGAGAGCAATCTTCCGCTCGCCTATGTATGTGCCGGACAACGTGTGCCCGAAGACTTGCAGGTAGCAACCGTGGAAACTCTCACAGATCAAATACTCGGAATCAGAAAAGGATATCTCGCCGCTGCGTAAGCGGCCACCCTACATCAACTAAACACCTTTCATGAACGATCAAGCAACAACTTTACGAGAAATGGCCTCGTCGGGCATTGCGGTTAGAGCTCAACCCGTAAGATCGGTCGCTCCCAAACAACGTCGCTGTGTCGCCATCACCGGCGGGAAAGGCGGCGTGGGCAAATCCAACCTGTCGCTGAACCTTGCGCTTGAACTAGGTTTGCTCGGCAACTCGGTCGCTTTGCTGGACGCCGATTTTGGGCTCGCCAACATCGACCTTTTATGCGGTGCCGTACCCGATTTTCATCTCGGGCACGTCCTGACAGGATTAAAGGATCTCGACGAGGTGACCATCGGACTGTCGAAAAATGTAAAGCTCATCCCGGGCGGCAGTGGTATCGAAGAGCTGGCTAATTTTTCGATCGCCGCGACGCCCCATATCTTCGCAAAAATGCGGGCGATGGAAGAGCATCTCGATTTCATGCTCATCGACACCGCCGCCGGTATTGCCGAGAACGTCTCGGGAATTTTGGCGTGCGCCTCCGAGATCGTCGTCGTCGTAACGCCCGAGCCGACATCGATCGTCGATGCCTACGCCACGATCAAGGTCATCCTGCGGCATTCGCCGGACAAGGCGATCGCGGTCGTTGTCAACAACATTGTCGGCGTCGGCGAGGCCGGACAGGTATTTCAGTCGATCTCCGCAGCCGTAAGAGGTTTTCTTGACCGCAAGATCGAATTTTTGGGAATGATCCCGCACGATTCGCAGGTCCGCGAGGCCATTCGCGAGCAGGTGCCGGTGGTCCAACACGCACCCGATTCATCCGCGAGTCGGGCGATACGGCTTATCGCCAAACAGTTGAACGGCCAGATACGCTGGGATTCCGGAGCATTTGAGGCCAATTCTTTCTGGGAGCTGCTGACGCAATACTAAACAAAAATGCTTTCATATTCTTCACCGGCGACCTATCAACCCAATAGCTACGTGTCCGGCTCTTATACAAAAGAGTCGCGCGATGCCTTGATAATGTCGCATTTACCGAAGGTGAAATATATCGCCGACCGGATAGCGGCGAAGCTGCCGCCGTCGGTCGAGCGCGACGATCTTTACGGGGCGGGCGTGGTCGGATTGATCGATGCGGTCGAGCGGTTCGATTCGACACGCGGCGTTGCATTTACGACGTTTGCCGAACTGCGGGTGCGCGGGGCGATCCTGGACAACCTGCGCTCGACCGA
Organism: Pyrinomonadales bacterium; assembly: GCA_038227175.1. Classification (GTDB taxonomy): domain Bacteria; phylum Acidobacteriota; class Blastocatellia; order Pyrinomonadales; family Pyrinomonadaceae; genus OLB17. The sequence continues at coordinate 184,771 of JBBRPZ010000005.1, forward strand.
CTGGGCGTCGCGGACGATCAGGCGGCGCGCACGCGAAATTCAGGCCGCATACGCACAGCTTGAGCAGGTGACGGGCCGGACCGTAACCGAAGAGGAGGTCGCGGAACATATGAAAATCTCACTCCCGGAACTCCGCGAAAGTTTGCAGAACATCTCCGGTCTCAAAATAACGAATCTCGACGAACGTGACGAGGTGACCGGCTTCAGCGTCGCCGATCTCGTCGCAGACAAAGCTCTTTCCCCGCTCGACGAGCTGGGAAATGCCGAATACAAGCGGTTACTGGCCAAAGCGATCGATAAATTGCCGGATCGCGAGCGTCAGGTCATTGCCCTGTATTATGTCGAGGAATTAACGATGAAGGAGATCGGCGACGTGATCGGCGTGACCGAATCGCGTGTTTCGCAGCTGCGTTCGCAGGCGGTAGTCCGATTACGTACGGCATTGATGAAATTAAAATGAGCGAAAAAGAAGAGCTATTAACAGCCGAAGAAATGTCGGCCCTGCTGCCCGACCCCGCAAATCGCGAGGCAAAGGATGCGCGGCAGCGGATAGCTCCGTACAATTTTCGCCGGCCCGACCGGCTGTCGAAGGAGCAGGTTCGCTCGCTTTATCTGTTGCACGACCTTTTTGCACATAGTCTCTCGTCGAGCTTACCGTTATTCCTGCGGGCGATGTCCGAGGTAAACCTTATTTCGGTTGAGCAGCAGTCCTACGGCGACTACATGCGCGGGCTGAGCGATCCGACGGCGATCTTTACGGTGGCGGCGGACAATCTGCGGGGCGTTTTCGCGGTTGAGATTAATGCGTCCATCGCTTTTCCGATCATCGACCGAATGCTCGGTGGCGAGGGAAAAGAATTGACCGAGCCCCGGGCCGCCACGGATTTGGAATTACGGGTTTTAGAAGGATTTTTAGCCGTCGTTATCGACAGCTATCGCGAGGCGTGGAAAACGCATGTCGAATTCGAAACCGAGATCGTCGGTCGTGAGACACGGCCGCAGCTGCTCCAGATAGTTGCGCCAAATGAGATCGTCGCGACGGTCCTGTACCAGGTCGAGATCGGCGAAACAAAGGGCCTGATGAGCATTTGCCTGCCGGTTGCGATGCTCGAAACGGTTACAAAGACGATCAATCAGTCGTCGTACTCGCCGGAAAAAACGACCTCGCCGGAGGCCGTCGCAGTAATGCTTGCGACCGTTTCGGCCGCACGGTTTCAGGTTTCATCCGAGCTTGAAAAAGTACCTGTCGCCGTCTCCGACCTGATGGCGCTGTCGGTGGGCGATGTGATGAAAACAACGCACAGCATCGAAAAACCGATCAAGGTCTGCGTTGCCGACATACTCAAATTCAAGGGTAAACTCGCCGGTCTCGACGGCCAATTGGTCGTCCAGGTTGCGGAACAGACCGAGCGAGGCATGTCGCGAGTCGCGAGATAATATATGCAGGAAAACGAATCAGGAAAGAACATTAACAGGCTGCTCGATGTCGAGATGAACGTGGTCGTGCGTTTCGGGAACACCGAAATTCCGCTGCGCGAGGTTGTGCGTTTTGGCGTCGGCTCGATGATCGAACTCAACCGGACGGTCGACGAGCCGGTCGAGCTGCTGATCAACAATTATCCGTTTGCCCGCGGCGAGGTCGTCGTGGTTGACGGTTATTACGGAGTGCGGGTGACCGAGATCGGGTCGGCTGAGGAAAGGTCGCGTACGCTTTTTGCGGGGACCGGGAACGAAAATACAAACGAGGTGTAAGAAATGCAGTTTGAAGTTGAAATTTTATTGGGATCTGTCGTATTTGGTGTTTTTGGGTTTTTACTCTCGGTCGTTTGTTTTTTCAAACAGCGCCGTCAGGCAAAACTGCTCAATATGGCCGATTACGAGGTCGAAAGTCTGACGGAAACCATGGCAAAGATCAAAGATTCGTTCGAGCTTAACTCCAAACGTCTGTCGGAACAATCCCGCCACATCGCCTGGCTAGAGACGCGCATTCGGCAGCCGAAGCTGGTTAACGACAGGGTTTTGCAGGACGAATCGATCCACGAGACGCCAAAAGCGACCATGACCGAGCGGCGCCATCGCGTTATCACGCTTGCGTCACGCGGGCAGAACGCGAGCATGATCGCTGCCGCTTTGGGCATGCTTCAGGGCGAGGTCGAGTTGATTATGAGTCTCAATCAAGCCGCGGCCCGGTATAAAACTATATGAACTACGGCCTATACACAATATTTCTGGGAATGCGTTCGCGTCAAAACACGCTCGACGCACAGGCAAATAACATCGCCAATGCCTCGACCGCCGGTTTTAAGGCCGAGCGGCTCGTTTACCGGACATTCGAAGCGGCCTCAAAAGGGACGACCGACACGCAGGGGCTCGTTTTGGGTGTTGCGACGACGAGCTGGACCGATCTTAAGGAAGGTTCGATGCAGCAGACCGGTAACAGCATGGATATTGCGATAAAGGGCGACGGCTTTCTGCAAATTCAGACGCCAAACGGCGTTCGCTACACGCGTGTCGGCAATCTGACGCAAAACTCCAACGGGCAGCTCGTTACAAAAAACGGCGACCTCGTTGTCGGCGGCGGCGGTCCGATCACCATGCCGACCGAGGGCAAGCTCAAGATCAGCGCGGACGGATCTCTGTCGTCTGACGATCAAGAGGTCGGCACATTGAAGCTTGTTCGCTTTAACAATCCGGCGACCGCCTTGATGAAAGACGGCGATACGATGTTCAAAGCCACAGGCACCGAGCAGCCGCAGGACGCGACAGATTCAAAGGTCGTGCAGGGAGCGATCGAAAATTCGAATGTAAATCCGATCTCCGAAATGGTCGCGATGATCAACAACAACCGCGAATTCGAATCGCTTCAAAAATCGCTCACGGTTTTGATGAACGATATCGGACGTAAAGTTTCGAGTGAGATCGGGAAACTCTCATCGAATTAGGAAAGGAGAAATTATGCCAAATAGAGCATTACTAACCGCTGCGACCGGAATGCAGGTGCAGCAGCAAAACGTCGATAACATCGCCAACAACCTGGCCAACGCCTCGACCGTCGGATTCAAACGAACGCGGCTCGAATTTCAGGACCTGTTGTATCAAAACATGCGGACGGCGGGCGGCGCGGCGACTGCATCAACGTCGCTGCCCGTGGGATTGCAAATCGGTCTCGGAGCGCGTTCGATTGCGAGTGAAAAGATCTTTATCCAGGGTGAATTCAAGCAGACGGAGAATCCGCTGGACATGGTTATCGAGGGCAGCGGTTTTTTTCAGGTTCGCCAGTCCAACGGCGAACTGGCCTACTCGCGTGCCGGACAGTTTCATCTGAACAATCAGGGCCAGGTAGTTACCGCATCAGGCGATTCGATGGAACCCGCTATTACGATTCCGACCGAGGCAACCTCGGTTACGATCGGAAAAGACGGGACCGTTTCCGTTTCGCTGCCGGGTCAGACAAATGCCTCAAACGTCGGTCAGATCCAGCTCGCGATATTTGCCAACCCAGCCGGTCTCGAAGCTCTCGGCGGCAACCTTTTTAAGGAAACCGGGGCGTCGGGACAGGCGACAGTTGGCACCGCCGGCACGAACGGGATCGGCGCGATAAATCAGGGCTTTGTCGAGGGATCGAACGTAAACGTCGTCGAAGAATTGGTCAACATGATCTCGGCTCAGCGCGTTTATGAGACCAATTCAAAGGTCATCTCGACCGCCGACCGGATGTTGGGCACGATAAATCAGGCGGTTCAGTAAGCGGATTAGCCACAGAGAACACAGAGGACACAGAGAATGAGGAAAATAGACAGTAGGCATTATCAATATTTTTCACGGGATCTATTTGTTTTAATTGGGTTGATTATAATGCCCTGCGTGACGGGGTTATCCGGGCAAGGCAGACCCGCAATCAGCGTTTCGCCAGAAACAATAGTCCAGAGCGATCGCGTCGAGCTTGGAAAGATCGCGAGCATTACCGGAGCGGGTGACAGGTCGGAGCGGCTGAAAAATATCTCGCTCGGATATGCACCGAATTTCGGCATGACCCGCGAGATCGCCCGCGACCAGATCGCTCTCGCGATAAATGCCGCCGGATTTGTAAATGGCGAGTTTACGTTGGTCACGCCGCAGAGGGTGACGGTCCACCGGGTCGGCCTGTTGATACCGGACGAACAGATCCGGGCCGAGGTCGAAAGAGCGGTCACTGAGCGATTTGCCACCGACCGTGTGTCGATGAGGATCGTGCAGATTGACCTGCCGCAGAAGATCGAGGTGCCGGTCGGGACCGTCGATATCCGGGCAAGCGTGACGGGAATTCGCACTCTGTTTGAGCGATTTTCGACGCCGGTCGAGATACGGGTCGATGGCAAGCTGGTACGGAGCTTTGCCGCGAATGTCGGGGTCGAGGCGTTTGCCGATGTTTTTGTTGCTGTTAAAGACCTTACCGCGAACGCAAAGATCGGCGAAGCCGATGTGCGACTTGAAAAACGAAAAATCGAGCGGCCGATAACGAACTATTTCCGCGAGACCGCCAATTTACGCGGTCTGCGAGTTGTCAAAAATATTGCGAACGGCGAGGCGTTGAGGAGCGATACTTGTGTTTCGAGCGTCGTTATCCAGTCGGGCGATCCGGTTAGGGTCGAGGCACAGTCGGGAAAAATGAAGATTATCCTCGCCGGCGAGGCCCGCACATCCGGCCGGATCGGCGACCGCATTTCCGTCAAAAATACACAGTCAGGTGCGATCCTGCAGGCCATCGTTATCGACGCGGGCCAGGCAAAGGTAATTCTATAAAGCTATGAAATTAAAGGTTTTTACAACAATTATTGCCTTTTGCATGTTGTTTGTAGGCGTCGCCGCGCAAGCGCCGAAGGAAAAGAAAAAGAAGAAGAACGACCAGCCGAAGCTAACGGTCGTGGATGTCGAGCCCGTCAGGCCGACACCTCCCGTGCCGGAGATCCAAAAAGCGACCAACGGTTCGCTCTATACCGACAATTCCGCCCACAGCAATCTGCTGCGCGATTTTAAGGCCCGGCAGGTAGGCGACCTCGTATTTGTCGATGTGGTCGAAGAGAACACGGCAAAAGTCACATCTAATGCCAAACGAGACCGCGATTCGGGCAATCTCGCCGGCATTGCCCCGGGGGTCTCCGCTCTGCCGATAAATGGAGCGGCCACCTTAGGTGCGGTACTGCCCGATTTAGGAAAGCGAAAATTCGAGGGCAAGGGCACGACGGGACGCACAAGCAGCCTCAGATCGCGCATAACAGCCCGCGTCGTAGAGGTTTACCCAAACGGCGACATGCGGATCGAAGCTGTAAAGCTCGTAAAGATAAATAAGGAAACCGAACAGCTCGCCGTGACCGGTATCGTCAGATCCAGCGACCTCGCAAGCGACAACTCGATCCCGACAACATTCGTGGGCGATCTCAAAGTCGAATTCAATGGCAAGGGAATTGCATCAGCAGATAATGCACCCGGCTGGTTATTCCGATTTTTCGACAAGATCAATCCATTTTAGCCTGGGCAAATAGTCTTAACGGTTCCGAAATAATGCATATTTACGACAGAAAAGTCAGTTTTTACGGCCTGTTACGTGTTTTTATGGCGCGGCTGGCACCGGTTTTGGTGCTAGGCCTTAGCCTTTTTGCGTCCGTGCTTTACTGTCAGAAACCGGACGACGACAGGAATATCCGTGTCAAGGATTTGGCGGATATTGAGGGCGTACGGTCAAACCAGCTTATCGGCTACGGGCTTGTTGTCGGATTAAACCGCACCGGTGACCGGGTTCAACAAAATATTTACGCCCGCCAGACGCTGCAAAATTTGCTCGAAAGAATGGGCATTTCAACGACATCGGCAGGTCTCAAACCGGAGAATGTTGCGACCGTGCTGGTGACGGCAAGCTTGCCCCCGTTTGCCCGGCCCGGGTCGAAGATCGACGTCACCGTTTCGTCGATCGGCGACGCCAAGAGTCTTCAAGGAGGAACGCTTATCATCACGCCGCTCAAGGGTTTGGACGGCCAGGTATACGCCGTCGCTCAGGGATCGATCTCGATAGGCGGCATATCGGCAGGAAACTCAGGCAACTCGGTCGAGATCAATCACCCGACGGTCGGCCGGATGCCGAACGGGGCAAACGTTGAGCGAGCAGTGCCGGCCGAGCTTGCGGCAAATAATCAACTGGTAATGGTGCTGCGAAACGAGGATTTCTCCACCGCCTCGCGGCTCAATCGCGTCATCAATACAAAATTCGGTGCCGGAACGGCCAAGGCTCTTGATGGTAGAAATATCGAAGTCACGCTTCCCGCCAGCTATTCAGACGACCGCGTCTCTTTTATCGCCGAGCTTGAAAGTCTGAGCCTCAAACCGGACAAGATCGCAAAGATCATTATCAACGAACGCACCGGCACGATCGTGATGGGCAGCGAGGTCCGCATCGCTTCGGTCGCTATTTCGCAAGGCGGGGTTACTGTCAGCGTCGGGACCGAGTATGACGTGTCGCAGCCAAATCCGTTGTCCACTGGCGGCCAGACGGCGGTTATCCCGACGACGACCGTAAATGTAAAGGAAAAGAAGATCGAGTCCGTCATTCTGCCGGACGGAGCGACGGTCGATGAGGTTGTTCGCGGGCTGCGGACGGTCGGCGTCTCGGCACGCGACATTATCAGCATTTTACAGGCGATAAAATCCGCCGGGGCGATGAACGCCGAGTTGGAGCTGCAATAGATGGACGTTTCCGCCATAGATCAAATAAGCAGCATCCAGACGGCTGACAACAAGCAGTCGCCCGAAGCTCTGCGTCGTGCCGCGACGCAATTTGAGGCTCTTCTGCTGATGCAGCTCACGTCTGCGTTAAACAGCACGACGATGGACGAAGACGACGGCGAAGAAAAGCTCTTTGGCGGCGACGGCGGCACGAGGCTCGCGAAACAGATGTTTTCCGAGCAGCTCGCAACCACAATGGCCCAGTCGGGCGGCGTCGGCCTGTCCGATCTGATCATGAGCAAATTTGGCGTGTTAAAACCGCCGCCCGGTTCCGGCGGGATCAAAGGCCTCTCGGATGCGATGACGGCGATCAAGGACATTAAAAGTAGTGCGTCGGTCAAAACCGATTTGCCGCTGATCGACCGGTCGGCGAAAGCCATGCCGCTTGAAAAGCGAGTGTTTTCCGGTGATCCAAACGAGGCTCAGATCGTTTCGACGTTTGAAGACGAATTGAAATCCGACGGCATCGACCCGACGCAGGGAAATGTGATGCTCGACGGCAAGATCGTAAATACGACCCGCCCGCGTCTCGCACCCAATGAGCCGATCAGAGAAATCGGAGATGTTTTGTCAATTCCGAAAACCACCACCGCACCGTTAGATGCAGAGCCGATTACTTACAAATATCCCGTCGCGGGTCGGCTTTCGTCAGGGTTTGGAAACCGCTTTCATCCGATAGATAAAAGGATCAAATTTCACGCCGGTCTCGATCTCGCGGTCCCACTGGGAACGCCGGTCGGGGCATCGGCGAAAGGCGTAGTTAAATTTGCCGGACGGGACGGCGATTACGGCAGTCTGGTGATCATCGAACATCCGGACGGTCGGGAAACGCGGTACGGCCATTTGAGCAAATTGCTGGTGTCGGCGGACGAGCAGGTAGCGGCCGGGCAGCCGATCGCCCTGTCGGGTTCGACCGGCAAATCGACCGGGCCGCACGTTCATTTTGAGGTACGCGAAAACGGTCAGGTTGTTGACCCTACTAAAATTTTGTCTAATGTTTTACCTAACACTGCCGAAAGGTAGGTAGGCGAAACCTTTGTCAAATAGTAGTAGGGATGATGGGAAAGATGAACATTAATAAAATAAACGGTTCCACACCGATTCGCGCGGAGCGGCAAAACGACGTTAAAACGACGGCGGGCGACGCCGGGCAGTCGATCGAAAATAAGGCGGCCGCCGGTGAAGACAAAGTCGAGTTTTCGAGCCGGGCGTCTGAGGTCAAAAAGCTTGTCGACCAGGTAAAGCTGCTGCCGGATGTTCGCGCGGAAAAGGTGGCTGGTCTGCGGGAGCAGGTAGCGGCGGGAAAATTTAAGCCGGCGAGCGACGATATCGCCGCCGCAATATTGAACGACGAGAGATCCTAAATCCCCCCGGAAACCGGCCGCTGCTGCCGTACGCCAAAGGTTGTTAGGTCGCTCGTCAGAGAAGTTTTCTTATGCAGGACGACCTAATACGAAAAATTGCCATTCTGATGGCTGAGCAATCAACCGCCTACGCCAGCCTCGGATCATTGACGGCGCATCTTATCTCGTCGCTGACAGTTTGCGACCCCAATAAGATCGAATCGTTGTCACGCGCCGGCGAGAGCGAGCTTTTTCGGATGCGGTCGCGGCTGCTCAAGATAACATCGCTTCTGACTCAATTTGCAGACCTCAAGGCGGGCCATACCGAGCCCACGCCGATCGATACCGAGATACGAGAAGAGTTTGAAAAATCGGCAAATGCTCTGCTCGATACCGCACGGCATTTTGAAAAGATCGTCGGACGGGCAACAAGTCTTGCGCTGAGCGGTTCGTCGTTTGCGGCCGCCAATATCCAAATGTGCGGCGTGCCGCCGACGACCTATAACGCACCGCACCTGAGATACAGCAAAGGGGCAACGGCATGAGCATAAATTTTTCGGCATTTGAGATTGGCCGACGGGCGTTGAACGCGAATCAGCTCGGGATTACCATCGCCGGGCAGAATATCGCCAACGTCAACACGCCAGGCTACACCAGGCGACACGTCCAGCTCGTCGAATCGACGCAGACCACGATCAATGGATATTCGGTCGGAAACGGCGTGACGGTTGCGGGCCTGCAAAGCTTTCGCGACAATTTTATCCAGGCGAGGATCCAGGCCGAGACCGGTATTTCCGGCAGCCTGACCGCGCAGCGAGACTCTCTTGCTCCGGTCGAAGCAGCCTTACAGGGAACGGATAACGGCGGTCTGCAAAATGCACTAAACAGCTTCTTCGGGTCGTTTCGCGATCTCGAAGCCAACCCGAATTCGGTACCGCTCCGCTCACTCGTGGCCCAGCGGGGATCAAACCTGACCAACGCCTTTGTAACCACACGGGTCCGGCTGGACGGCATTCGCAGCGGCATAGACGATCAGGTCCGTTCGACCGTCGACCAGGTAAACACCATTTCGCAAAAGGTTGCCGACCTGAACGGTCAGATCCGCTCGGCCGAGGCGTCGGGCGTCGAAGCCTCCGGGTTACGCGACCAACGCACGGAGTTTGTGAATAAGCTGGCCGAGCTTGCCGGTGCCCGCTCGACCGAAAATAGCGACGGGACCGTTACATTGACGATCGGCGAGGGCCGACCGCTTGTCCTGGGTGATACGGCACATCCGCTCACGGCCAATAATACGCCACCGCTCGGGTTGGCGTCTATAACTATCAACGGTCAACCGGCCGTTTTTAATGAAGGGACGATAGCCGGCCTACAGTTCGCGATAGGCGAGACGACAAACCAGATCGACGCACTCGACGGTCTGGCGGCGGCTGTGGTCAACCGTGTAAACACCCTTCACACATCGGGAACTGATCTTGACGGGAATGTAGGTGTCAATTTTTTCAACGCGTCCGTGCCTGTCACGGCGGCTAATATTTCGGTGAACGCGGCGATCACCGGCAACCCAAGGCTCATAGTTGCCTCGCCATTGACACAACCCGGCCAAACCGGGACGGTCGCGGGCGAGATCGCAAATCTTTTGACGGACACTAATACGACGGTCGGTTCGCGGACCGGCTCGTTTAACTCGATCTATGGCTCGCTGGTTGCCGAGGCCGGCGAACATGTCCAGGCGGCAAGCAACAGTCTTGAGACACAGGCCGCAGTTCTTGCCCAGGTGACGGCTCAGCGTGATTCCGTTTCGGCCGTGTCGCTTGATGAAGAGGCGATCAATCTACTCCAGTATCAAAAAGCATACGAAGCCGCAGCCCGCTTTCTCAAAATAGCCGACGAAATGACACAAACGATCCTTTCGCTCGCTCAATAATTTAGACCATGAGTTTCCGAGTCACAGAACAAACAACGAATACCGAATTTACCGCACGGGTGAACTCGCAGCGGAGCCATTTGAGCATTCTTCAGGAACGCATAACCACCGGTAAACGCATCAACCGCCCGTCGGACGATCCGGGCGGTGCCGAGGTTGTGTTAAGCCTGCGGACCTCGCAGACGGAGATCACGCAGTTTCAGCGAAATGCTCAGGCCGCGAGTCAAAAGCTGACCGCTAGCGACGACGGTCTGGGCGGTTACCAGAGTCTGCTGGAGCGTTCACGGACATTGCTGGCACAGGGACTGACTGGAACAACGACGCAAGCCGGCAAAAATGCGATCGCGGCCGAATTGGAATCGATCCGCAGCCGGCTGCTCAACGTGGCGAACTCGAGAAGCGGTGACGCCTATGTTTTTGGCGGGACCCGGCAGGATGTGCCGCCCTACGATCCGGCCACCGCAACGGCCGCCGCGACCCCCGCGAGCCCGCAGTATATCCAGATCGAGCCCGGCGCAAACGCCATAGCTGTCGGCGTAACGGCCGATACGGTCTTTGCCGACTCGACCGCGACTGTTTTTGCCGATCTCAACAGCGCCGTGACCGCTCTCCGCGGCACCGGTAACGCAGCGGCCGATCAGGCGGCTTTGGTAAATACAAATAACCGTCTTAGCGTTTACTCAGGTCTCATTAACAATGCGCGTGCGGTCATCGGAGCTAACACCAATTCGACGGAAAGCGCGCAGGAAGCGCTTACCAGCACTTTCCAATCGCTCGAGGAGCGGGCGTCGGGCCTCGAAGAAGCTGATTTTGCTCAGACCGCAATCGATCTCGCGAGCGGGCAAAAGGCCCTAGAGGCGAGTTTACAGGTAGTGGCCGCCAGCCGCCGCTCGCTGTTTGATTATCTCGGGTAATTTGTAATTTATGCAGACGATCACAATCAATCAAAAAGAGTACTTGTACGGGCACGACGAAGTAATCAGCTTTGCCGAAGGGTTGATCGGGCTGCCCGAGATGCGGCGGGCCGTTTTGCTTGAGATGAACGATTTCGAGCCGTTTCGCTGGCTTGTATCGCTGGAAAACGAAAATACGCGTTTTATTGTGGTCGAACCGGAGCAAATATTCACGGGTTACGAACGGTTCGAAAAAGGGATTACTGCGTCGGAAAATCTGCAAACGTTGGCTATCGTAAACCTTTCGTCCGAATGGCAAAAAACCACGATAAACCTCAGAGCACCTATCGTTATTAACGCCGAGACAAAAATCGGAGCACAAATTATTTTGTCCGAGAGCGACTATCAATTTGCCGAAACTTTGCCCGAAATCTAAATTATGCTCGTCTTATCGCGCCGGACAGGGCAAAAAATTGTGATAGGAAACGGGATCGAGATCGAGGTGGTCTCGGTCAACGGCGAGGGTGTGCGGCTCGGCATTTCCGCACCGGCTGAGACGTCGATCCACAGATACGAGGTCTTTTCCGAGATCCAGGCCGCAAACCGCGCGGCGAATGTAGATGACGGTCAGGTCGAGCAGATGGCCCTTGAAAACGTTCTCGCGCATATTAGGCCAAGACAGAAATGAAAAAGCGTTTTGACTGGACAATTTGGTTTGGCGTGGCGATCGGCGTGTCGGCGATCATGGCCGGGGCGTGGTTTGAGGGGCTCAGCATAAGTGTCTTGTGGCATCCGACCGCGGCTTTGGTTGTTGGCGGCGGAACTCTCGGGGCCGTCATCGTTCGCCGAGGCGTCCACGGCGTGACAAGCGCGATCAGGGCCGTCTGGCAGCTACGTCTGAAGCCCGAAGACAACGAATCGCACAAGATCGAGATCGCAAAGCTTGCATGGCTCTCCCGCTCGGCACATAAAAATGGCATCAAGGCTTTTGAAAACTACGCCGAATCGAGCAAGGACTCGTTGATCGTACAGGGGTTGATCCTTGTAGCTGACCGCGCCGATAAGGCACGGATCGACGAAGTCCTAAAACGACGTCTCGACGTCGAATATGAAGACGGGATGCACGATACGGCTACGCTTGACGCGGCTGGCGGCTTTGCCCCGACGTTCGGAATACTTGGAGCGGTTCTCGGGCTGATCGCCGTACTTCGCGTTTTGGATCACCCCGAGGCGTTAGGCGTCGGAATCGCGACGGCGTTTGTCGCCACGATCTACGGGTTGAGCCTTGCGAACCTATTCTTTTTTCCGTTGGCGGCGCGGCTTCGCGAACGTCACGAGGCGCATATGAAACGCCGCGAAGAACTCGTTTCCGTAATTCTCTCGCTCGTCTCACACGAAACGCCGCAGGCGATCATGAATCAATTCAATCTGCCCAAATGATGTCCCGTTTTCAAAAAGCCAGAGGATCACACGACGACCGGAACCGCGACCGGTGGCTGATCTCGTATGCCGATCTGTTAACGCTGCTGCTGGCGCTGTTCATCGTAATGTACGCGGCCAGCGATAAAGAACGGGCCCACCAGATCGCTCTTGGCTTTACAAAGATCGAAGGCGGCACCGGCGTTTTGCCGGGAAACGATTCCGAAAGGACGGAGCGCTCAAAATTTGAACAGAAACTGACGGACAATCCGGTTTTGATGCAAAAAACCAAGATGCGGCAAACCAAGGTCGGACTGGTCGTTTCGTTGTCGGAGGCGGGATTTTTCGCCCCGGGCGAGGCCGTGATCAACCCAGACGCCGAATCGGTTATCAATACGCTTGCCGAATCGCTGCAAGCAACAAACGCACAGATTCGGATCGAAGGCCACACCGATTCAACGCCGATCTCGAATGCAAAATATCCATCAAATTGGGAACTTTCGACGGCCCGGGCGTCGTCGGTGCTCGCCAGGTTGATCGAACGTGGAATCGGGCCGGACCGGCTGTCTGCCGCGGGTTATGGCGGCTTTCAGCCCGTTGCCGACAATACAACCTTAGAGGGACGCGCCCAAAACCGGCGCGTCGATGTCGTCATACTAAATCACTAACGAAAATATGTGTTAAAAAATATTTTACATTTATCCTCAAGTCTCCGGAACAATGACCGATAAGCCTAGATACGAGTCGCAAACGGCGATTCAATCTTGCTAAAACAAACCCCATGACCAAGGCAAGGATGCGGCGGTCAGATCATGTTCACGGAGGAACAAATTAAATGGCTAACTTTTCATTAGTAAATAACACGTCAGCGTCGGCTGCTCAGACAAGGCTGCAGACAACTAACAAAGGCCTCAATCAGACGATCCAGCGTCTGTCGTCAGGTCTTCGTATTAACAAATCCGGTGATGACGCCGCAGGATTGGCCATTGCGAATGCATTTCGCAGTGACGTCAGTGTTCTTAACCAGGGTGTCCGAAATGCCAACGACGGAATCTCTACCTTGCAGATCGTCGATGGCGGCTTGAACACCATCTCGAACTTGCTCGATCGTGCTTCGACGCTGGCGGCCCAGTCGGCATCGGGTACTTTCAACGGCTCCCGCACGACGCTGTCGAACGAATTAACAGCCGTTGTTGCTGAAATCGATCGACAGGCTCAGAATATTGGCTTGGCGACGGCTGGCGTTGACCCGGCAATTTCAAGGTTTGCCAAGAATCTCGATGTCTACGTCGGTGGCGGTGCCCAGGCATCATCGACCGGAAACAGTGTTGCTGTCGATCTGTCGACAAGTCAGGCTGACAGCGCCGGTTTGGGTGTCGGAGCTCTGGACATCTCGACCGCCGTCCTTGCAAAGGCGTCAATCACCACGATCCGTAACGCTGTTGACACGCTTGGTGGCATTCAGGGCAAGGTCGGAGCTGGACAAAACAATCTGTCACAGGCGATCGATCTGGCGTCAACGCAGATCACGAACTATCAGGCTGCCGAATCTTCGATCCGCGATGCCGACATCGCTGCCGAAGCTTCGAACCTGGCTCGCTTGAGCACCTTGCAGCAGGCTGGTGTTGCTGCTTTGGCCCAGGCAAATACGTCGAATCAGGCACTCCTTTCCCTGCTTCGTTAAACGGTTTGGGAACGAATTTCCCACCTCGTTTCCAATATTTGAATGACACTCCCGCTTCATTTTAGAATCCCGAGTTTTTCCACGCGGCTTTCAATTATGAAGTCGACATTCATGCAACTTACCGTAGGCGAAGATGGTAAAAATATCTTCGCCTGCGGCTTTTCGAAAATGGCAAGGAGGGATGGCAAATGCAAGTAAATGCAGGAACATTTTTGAATGATCATCGCGCAGCGCTTGAGCAGATCGCGCCTCATTTTGCACCTTCCGCCCATAAGGATCGGACGCCTCTCGATATTAAGGTTCGGGACAATTCGGAGGCGGCAAGTATCGATAAGATCAAGGCAATATTAGAGGAACACAATATATCGCTGCAATTCAGCACAGATACGATTACTCACGCCGTCGTCGTCAAATTGGTAGACGAGAAGACCGGTGAGGCGATACGCCAGTTTCCGACAGAGGTTTCGCTAAGGCTCGCGGCAAATTTTCTGCGGCTTCAGGGACACTTTATCAACGCGACCAAATAAAACCGCTAGTATTCAGAATCAATTATGGCAAGCAGTGTAAATTTCAGCGGCTTAGGCAGCGGTATAGATTTTGGCGTTGTTCGCGACGCCATCATCGCGCAGCGTAGTAAGCCGGTGACGCTGCTGCAAAACAAGGTTTCGTCATTCAGTAACCGAATCGACGCCTTAAAACAGCTAAACGCATCGCTGGCGGTTTTGACCACGGCGGCGGAGGCTTTGACCGTCCGCGATCTCGGTGCCGGGCGAACGGCAACGCCTGTGAATACGGCCGTCGCTACTGCCAGTGCGGCAAGCTCGGCGGGCCTTGGAAACTACAATCTCAACATTACGCGTCTCGCCAGCAATCTTGCTCAGGCATCGCGTTCATTTTCGTCAACGTCGGATCCGATTCTTGCCGGCGGCGCGACGGCGGCCACCTTCGAACTGAGGCAGGGCGGATCGGCAACCGGCACGGCTATTACCATCGATTCATCAAACAATTCGCTGGCCGGGCTTCGCGACGCGATCAATGCGGCGAACGCCGGAGTTACAGCCAGCATCATCGATGTTAACGGTGATGGAACGGGACAGGAGCTGGTACTCAATTCCGCCACAACCGGTGCATCCGGCCGCGTCGAGCTGGTCGAAACGACATCGACCGGCACGCTCACCGATCTCAACATACGTTCGCTAAATCCGCCCGACGGCGATTTTACAAAGCTTGACGCCTCGCTATCGGTAAACGGCCTCGGGATCATCCGCGCGACGAACACGATATCGGACGCCATCGCGGGCGTAACCTTAAATCTAAAGACGACCGGCACGACAAATGTCGCGGTTACCGAATCGACGGATATCGAAGCGAAAATAAATTCTTTCGTCACGGCGTATAACGCTGTCCAGAGCTTGATTGCAAAACAGTATTCAAAAGACGCCTCGGGCCATCCGACCGGTGTTCTTGCCGGCGACTCGACCTTACGCAGTGCCCAGACCCAGGTCCGCGATGCCCTCGGTGCGGTCTCCGACACCAACGGCGGAGCATTTACGTCGCTGGCTGAGATCGGCGTCGCCGCAGATAACAACGGCGTCCTTTCGCTTGACTCGGCCGTTTTCAACGCAAAGCTTAAGAGCAATCCCGACGACGTCAAAGCATTGCTCTATGGCAAAACCGTGTCCGATCAGGGCGTGTTTCAAAAGTTTGACGTCGCCTCCAAGGGCCTCAGCGACAGCATTAGCGGCAGCGTCCAAACCGCGATCGTCGGTTACCAAACCTCGATCACGAGCCTGAATAGCACGATCACGGACCGCCTCGCTGCCCTCGACCGTTTGAAGACATCGTTAACCAACCAATTTGCGGCCGCCGACGCGGCGATCGGTCAGCTCAACGGCCAGGGAACGGCGTTGACAAACATAATCAAATCGCTCCAGGGCAACTCAAGAAATTAGGGCAGAAAAATTCGCCTGGCGATTTAAGAAATTTCGATCTTGGCCGATAAGCATATTGACCGTTTTTTAATCAAACAATCAATATGCAATCAAAAGCCCTCGCAACTTACGGCAAAATAGCCAATGCCGAATCGAACCCGATCAAGCAGGTCGTAATGCTTTTTGACGGAGCGATCAAGTTTCTGAATCTCTCCGCCGCCAATATCGAGGCCGGAGATTTTGCGGCTAAGGGCGAACACTCTAATCGTGCTCTCGACATTCTCCATTACCTGCAGTCGATCCTTGATTTCGAGAGGGGCGGCGATGTAGCGGTCGTGATGGACAAGCTTTATGGATCGGTCCGGCTGATGGTGCTTAGAGCGAGCGCCGGTTCCGACGCCCGAATGATGCGTCAGGCCGGAAATCTGCTGTTGCCCGTGCGTGACGCTTGGGAAGTCAATGCAGCCGTCGCTGTCAAAAGCCCCGCGAATAACAGGGTTGCGAATTTCGGTTAAGCAGCAAAACGAGGTCATATGCCAGCACCACAGGATGTCATACAAAATTCGGATTCACTGATCGAATTGCTGGGTGCGCAGTGCAGCGATCTGGAAAAGCTCCTTGCTCTGGCCCGCGAAGAGACGCAGGCCGCGCAAGAGGGGCGGTTCCTGAAAATATGGGACATCGTCACCGAGCGTGCCGCCGTTGGCAAACGTCTTGAGACTTTTCAACGGCAGATCTCGGAACTTCGAGGCCATCTGGAGTCGAAGGGCGAAAACGTCAGCCAATACGACATTACTAATCGTGTCGTCGAGTTGGCCAACCAAACGGTATTACAGGACCAGACAACTCGAATGCTACTGGCCGAGGCCCGCGACGAGGCCACCGACGGACTCAAGAAACTCGGCCGGTTCAGCACCGGGACCAACGCATATCTTAGGGAAACGACAAAGGGCCTGGCCTATAACCGCAATTTCTAAAAGTTTTATCTTAAACAGTTTTCTTGCCCCACCAGGAAAATAAGAGCGTTGGCCTTCTTGTGAGTGACGGCCAACGCTTTTTTTTGCTTCCCGCGCTGCATCGCCATCGCTGCCCAAGCTGCCCCAAAAAGCGCCCCATTTTTACAAAATGGGGCAGGCTAAATATTGTCAATACACCCGTTAACCCCGGTTTTGGCAATTTCATGTGTGCGCTCACGTCTAAAAATACAAAAATGGGGCACTTTTCCCTCGCAGGTGTCCCAAAAACTGTCCCACTTTTTACAAAAATGGGACACCCTAAATGTTTGCAAATACGCCTGTTAGCTACCATTTTGTCTCTTTTTGTGCGCGCACGTACAAAAATGGGACACCTTTTCCATTTTCCGTCCCAAAATGAACAAATGATCAAATCTCCCGTTTGTCAAAGAACCTCATTTTGCCGTTTACGACAAAAATCAAAGCATCGGCAGTATATCATATGTGTGCGATGAATTGCAAGAATTTTAATCTGTGCAACATTATAAAGGGTGAATTCAAGTCGTAAGTGCAACTCGTTCCCTGTCCCTATCTGGCTGTTTCGGGCCTCCGGCCTAGTGCTGTGCGGAAAGGCTGTGCCTTTCCGCCCGCTTTTTATTTCTTCGAGGCTGTGCCTCCGCCAGAGGTGAGGCGAAGCCTCGGTCTATTTTTTTAACCGACCGGAAAGGCACAGCCTTTCCGCACAGCACTGCGGCAAAGCCGCCAAGAATCGCACAAATCGCGGGCCTGACCCACTGTCTTTGTCTCCTGATCGCCTCAACAACAGATCCCGCAAGGTGCTCAACCTCCGAACACCCAACGAGGTCTTCAATAACCGTTTTGTTGCACTTATTATTTGAATCTTTGAAAAGTTACCTCCAAACGTATGAATACGGATATAATCATTCCCATGAATTCCAAAGAACTTTTAGTTAAAGATTATTTGAAGAACAGAAAAGACTTAAACAGGCTGGAATTACTCCGGATGTCTTAAAAGAAATGACGCGAGCTAGGGAGTCCCGCAAGGATATCAATCCTATTAATACGGCGGTTGAGGCTTTTAAGGGCATCAACTATGCCCATACAGGGGTAGAGATTCCGAAGGGCATCAACTTTTTCGATACCTCTGTCGAGCCGGCCTGGATGAAGTCGCTTCCTGCCATAAGCCTCGCCGCTATCGATAGCCTGAGTACCCTCAGCGCATCAGCAGCATTTGTACCATTAATGGAGGCAAGTCAAATCTCGCTCACCCTAAGCAAAACTTTAGAGGCTCATGGGGAACAATGGAGTCGATATAAAGGGATACTGCATGAAAGCCTTGGTGCTTTATCACCGCTCACATCAACTGGTATTCGAGATTCCATGTTTGCGTCCGTCGCAGCCAACTCTGTACTGGCTGGAAACGCACTGAGTCATTTAGATCTAGCTCGAATCGGTACAGCCTTCAATGTCCCGGACGACGTTCGTATTTCGGTAGGTGCGGCTGTTGCAGGCTTTTCATCCTCATACCGTGATTTACTAGAATCATTCCAACATCCGGAAACGAGTTTGTTTTCATTGCCACCGGCAATTGCATACTATCCGTCGGTTGAACTCGTGAACAACGTAAGCGTAGCAGAGATTTCGATTGAAGGAGAAGCTGGCAAAGACTCCGAAATCTATGCATGGCAGCAGGAGATCGCCGAAGATAGTAGCGACTCTGTGGTTCGAGTCCTAGCTTCTGTCAATCCAGATTGGGTACCTTTGTTGTCCGGAGCAAGAGAAGCGATTCGGTCATCAAATCCGGACAAAGTCCGACAAAGCGTTACATCCCTGCGGGAACTCTCTACACATATCCTTCACCACCTTTCACCCGATGATGAAATTCGAAAATGGAGTACATCCGACGATGATTTTTCAAATAAGCGGCCCACCCGTAAGGGCAGGTTGAGATATATTGCTCGAAATATCAATCATGGCCCATTTACCGATTTCGTGGATAAAGATATTACCGCTCTTGTTGCAATCTTTGATATGTTTCAACCTGGTACCCATAGCCTTACGCCTTATTTCACGGAAGATCAAGTGAAGGTTCTTATTGCGAGAGTAGGAAGTAGCCTTTTGTTCTTATTAAGGATCGCCAACCCGGAAATCGAGGTCTAATGTGGAATTGAAACAGTGAAACACTGTAACGGGTGTAACAGGCTTTACAAGGACAGGTTTACAAGCCTGCGGAGCTGGCGGCATAACGATAGCTACAGGTGAAGCGGAGCGGAACCTGTAGAAAAGATCACCAATACGTTTCAAGCCTGTGTAACAGGCGACATCGTTTTCACGGCAATTGTTACGCGTGTTTCACACGCTCGGATCCCATTTACGCAAATTCTACACACTACGCCTCCGGCTCCATGTGTAGCTAACGCTATCTCGCCAGCTCCGCAGGCTCCGGAACTCCGAGCCCAGGCCTGCGATTTGTGCGATTCTCATTATTAGAATTGCGTAAATAAGTGAGTATCGAGCAGGAGTTTCACGACTCTTTAAGCAAACACTGGACGGCTAGCCGCCGGCAGCGTCGGCGCGGTCGTCTTCGTCGGCGTCGATGTTTAGGCGTTTTATCTTTTCGACGAGGGTTGTGCGTTTCATGTTGAGGAGTTTGGCGGCCTGCATTTTGTTGCCGCCGGTTTTGTCGAGGGTTTGGAGGAGGAGTTTTCGCTCGATCTGCGAGACGACATCGGTAAAATCGATGCCTTCGTCCGGGATCGAGGATGGCAGCAGGCTGGCGCTCGTCCCGATCTGAAACATGCTGCCCTGATTGCGAAATTCTTCCGGCAGATGCTCAAGCCGGACCTCGGAACCCGCTCCCGAAAAAACGGCGGCCCGCTCCATCGCGTTCTGCAACTGGCGGACATTGCCCGGAAAATTGTACGAGATCAGCGAATGATATGCTTCGTCGGCGAGCGTTTTTGGCGGCAAGTCCGACGCGTCGCAAAATCGCTTGAGCAGACCCTGCGCCAGTGGTAGAACATCGTCGGGCCGTTCCCGAAGGGCGGGTACGCGGAGGTGGACGACATTTAGGCGGTGATAAAGATCGGCGCGAAAGCTACCGTCGGCGATCTTGGCTTCGAGATTGGCGCTCGTTGCGGCGACGACGCGGACATCGACCTTTATCGTTCTTGAAGAACCAAGCCGCTCAAATTCACTCTCCTGCAAAATCCGAAGCAGTTTTGCTTGGAGCGAGAGATTCATATCGCCGATCTCATCCATAAAAAGCGTCCCGCCGTCAGCCTGCTCAAACCGGCCCTTGCGCTCGCCGTGTGCTCCGGTAAACGCACCCTTGACGTGGCCGAACAACTCATCTTCGAGCAGTTGTTCGGGAATTGCCGCGCAGTTCATGGCGATAAAGTCGTTTTTGGCCCTCGGGCTTGTTCGATGTATTTCGCGGGCGATCAGCTCTTTGCCAGTGCCGGTTTCGCCGGTTATCAGGACATTTATTTTGTACGGGGCGATGACGTTGACCTGTTCGAGCACATTCAGCATTACGACCGAACTTGCGATTATTGCCGAGTCGGAGGTGGTCCGCCGGGCGGGTGACGGGGCCGGTGTACTTAGTCTCGTCGCCGCGATGCGTATGGCGCTGCTGAGATCCTGAAGCGAGATCGGCTTACACAGAAAATCGGCGGCGCCCAGCTTCATTGCCTGAATGGCCATGTCGATCGACGCATAGCCGGTAATGACTATGAGATAGGTATTTGGGTTGTGCTGCAGACATATCGGCAGCAGTTCGAGCCCGCTCATGCCCGGCAGATTTACGTCTGTCAGCAGTACGTCGAACGATTCCTTTTCGAAATGCTCGATCGCCGCCTCGGCCGATTCGGCCCCGGTCAACTCGTAACCCTCGAGACTGAGAGCCTCGAGCAAGACCGTCCGGAGACGTCTATCATCTTCAACGATCAGGATTTTAACTTTCATGAGGAAACTATCATTCAAAGAATACTCTCATTCCCCACAGTGTCAAGAAAATGACAGACAATACGCCCCACTGACACTTTTTCCATACAGCAATGCAATATTTTTCCGATAAACACTGATTTTGTTCAGTTAACGCTGAGGCACACCCCTTGCAAACCGATCTGCGGAGGTTTGGCTCTATGGACTTGAAAGCTACGGACAACGTCACCGATCTTCTCCAAAAATTTCTGGATGTCCAGAGCCGCCGCTCGCAGGTGATCGCGGGCAATATCGCGAACGCGGACACCCCGAACTACACGGCAAAGGAACTCGTTTTTGAGGATTATCTCAAAGAGGCAGCCCGGCAAAGCGAGCTTCCGCCATCGAGGCAATGGTCGTCTGACGGTGCGAGCGATCTGCGGGTTATAGAGCAAACTCCGACCGCGATCGGCATGGATGGCAACACCGTTGACGCCGGACATGAAATGGCCAGTCTGGCCGAGGCCGGAACCAGCTTTAATTTCGGAGCAAAGATGCTGCAGTCGCGGCTCAGGCTGCTCCGCACGGCGATACGTGAGGGTAAATAGAAATATGTCAATATTTACGATCTTCAACATCTCATCGCAAGGGATGGCCGCGCAGCGGACTCGGCTTGAGGCGGCATCGGCCAATCTCGCAAACGCAAATTCGACGCGCACCGCCTCCGGCAGGCAGTATCAACGCCGCGATGTAGTATTCACCGCTCAGGATATAAACGAAGAGTGGCGGAGCAAAGCGACCCAGAACGGTTTGTACGACGGAGCGGATGTGCCGTCGATGGGCGTCAAAACCGAGGTTTCGATCGCGAATGACAATCAGTTTCAATTGCAATACCAGCCCGGCCATCCGGACGCAGACGAAAATGGCTACGTCCGGATGCCCGATGTCGATCCGATCGAGGAAACGGTGAACATGATGTCCGCCGCCCGTTCGTTCGAGGCAAACGCGACGGTTTTCAGCACGGCCAAGGATATTGCACGCGTCAGTATCAATCTGGGCGACTCTTGATCTGAATAAAAAATGCCAATAAACAATATCAGTTCCCTCCCGGCGATCGACCTTGGGAAAAACATCGGGGCCGCGAGGATCAACGGCTCGGGTGACGGCTTTGGCTCGCTTATTAAGGATGCGGTCGAGTCGATCGACAGCACACAAAAAGGTGCGGAAAAAGAGATCGCTAAGGCCGTATCCGGCGAAACGACCGATCTGCACCGGACGATCATCGCGCTACAAACCGCCGACCTCAAGTTTCAACTTGGGCTGCAGGTTCGCAACAAGGTCATCGGTGCCTTTGACGAAATAATGAGAATGCCGGTTTAGAAAAATACCCATAAATGGCCTCTTTATTCACGCAAATTAAAGATATTGTCGAACGCATGCCGACGTCGGGCCTTGTCGCGTCCGCCGTCGGAGCCATCGGCACGCTGGGCATGATCGGAGCGTTGGTCTACTACGGCACGCAGCCGAACTATGGCGTTCTGTTTACCGATCTCAAGCCCGGCGATGCCCAATCGATCGTGGAAAAGCTGAAGACGGCGAATGTTGCCTATTCGCTCGCAAACGGCGGCACGACCGTTTCGGTGCCGAACGACCGTATCGCCGAGCTTCGTTTGCAGATGGCCGGTGAGGGCGCTTTGTCGGGTGGCCATGTTGGCTTTGATTTATTTGATAAAACAAATTTTGGAGCGACCGATTTCGCCCAGCAGATAAACTACCGCCGTGCCATTGAAGGGGAGTTGGCCAAAACTCTCGAAGGTCTCGATGAGGTCGAATCCGCCCGCGTCCACATCACTCCAAAAAAAGAATCGGTCTATTCTGATAAAGAAGAAGGTGCCAAGGCTTCAGTCATGCTGCGGGTTAAGCAAAACAAAGCGCTCTCCAATGACCGCACCGAGGCGATCGTCAGTCTTATCTCAAGCGCGGTCGAGGGCCTTGAGCCGTCGAGCGTATCCGTCATGGATACCAGCGGACGATTGCTCGCCGCCGCAGGAAAAGGCCGCGACGGAAACGGAACCGACGCCGGTGCTTTTCAGGCACAGCTCGATGCAAAGCGGAAATTTGAGAGCGAAAATGCAGTCCGCATCGTTGCTCTGCTCGAACCCGTGGTCGGCGACAACCGTGTCCGTGCGGATGTCGCGGCGGACATCGACTTTAGCAAGATCGAGCAAAGTGAAGAAAAATACGATCCGAAATCGGCTGTCATCCGTTCGCAAACACAGGAGCAGGAATCGAGGGTTCCCGTCGTGCCGGGTAATAACACCGCCGTCGGTGCGCGGTCGAATAATCCCGCAACCGCGCCATCGCCTGTGCCCGCCACGCCGGCGACCCCGGCGGCACAGACGGCTGCAACGGCGAGCGCAACCGGCCCGGGCGATCAACGCAAATCTTCGGCGGTCAACTACGAGATCGATAAGACGGTAAAGAAAACGATCGGTGGTGGCGGGCGCATCAACCGGATGACGGTTTCGGTCGTCGTCGACCACAAATCGGTCGGCGGCGTCGAGGTTGCGAGGACCTCGGATGAGATCAAGCAAATACAAGATCTGGTTACGGCAGCGGTCGGCATTGATGCTAATCGAGGCGATTCGGTCGTCGTTCAAACGATGCCATTTAGCAAGCCTGAGGCCGATGTCCCCACGACGGCCTCGTTTCTCGAGCGTAATAAGCAGCTCATTCCGACCGCTACCAAATACGGCCTTTTGGTACTGGTTGCGATCCTGCTCCTTTTCTTCGTCATACGTCCGGCCAAGAAAGCCATCAGGGCGGCCGCCGCTCTTGCAGCGGAACAAAAGCTGCTTGCCGCGAGCATTGAGCAAGATGAACGCCGCCGGGCCCTTGAACCAAGACAGCTTGGCGACAGCACACAGGGCAATCAGTCGCAGATGACGACGGGTAGAGAGATGGAGGCCCAGATGAACGACGGACCCGTTTATCACCCGGAACGAGAGCGTGTTGAGAATATACGGAAGCAGATTGCCGCCCAGACGCTGACCGATACCGATACCGTCGTCAGCACGATGCGCGGCTGGCTGAGGGAGAGCGCATAAGCAAAGAAATATGTCCGCAGCCGCAGAAGAAATCACTACTATCGCGCCAAAGCCGCCGCCCGAGGAAGTGTCACTCACTCTTTCGGGTCCGCCGCCGGAGGAGATATCGGGTGCACGGAAAGCCGCGATCCTATGCCTTTCGCTGGGCGAAGAGGCCGCGACCGCACTGTTCAAACAGCTAGACGATGACGAGGTGCAGCTGCTTTCAAAGGAGCTGGCACTCCTGCCAAATGTTAAATCGAATGTTTCGACCAGCGTCGTCGAGGAGTTTCACCAACTGCTGACGGCCCGGAGCTATGTTTCCACCGGCGGCGTCGATTATGCCAAGCGGCTCTTGAATGCCAGTTTTAGCGGCGAACATGCCAAAGAATTAACGGACAAAATAATGCATGCGATCGAGTCGCCGGCGAGTTTCGAGGTACTGCAAAAAACCGATCCGCAGCAGATCGCTAAACTGTTCCAATCAGAGCATTTACAGACGATCGCGGTCGTCATGGCCCACCTCGATCCGGGAACAGCCTCGACCGTTTTGCAGTATCTGCCCGAGGGGCAGCGAAGCGAAATCATTCTAAGGCTGGCAAGCCTGCAAACCGTTTCGCAGGATGTCGTCAAGCGGATCGCCAATATTCTCAACCAAAAACTCTCCGCCGTCAGCGGCCTGAGCCGGACGAGCATCGGCGGCGTCCGGGCGGTTGCCGATATTTGCAACCGGCTTGACCGCGAGACGATGCGGCTCATGCTCGAACAGATCGAGAGCCAGAATCCCGATCTTTCGCTCGAGATCCGCAGCCTGATGGTGACGTTCGAGGACATTCTGCTGGTCGATGACGCCGGAATCCGCGAGATCATGCAGCGGGTCGATAAAAAAGTACTCGCCCTCGCTCTCAAGGGCACGATGCCCGAGTTGCAAGAACGTTTCTATACAAATATGTCCGGCCGCGCGGTCGAAATGATGAAGGAAGAGATGGATTTCATGGGTCAGGTCAAATTAAAGGACGTAACGGGAGCCCAACGCGAGGTCGTCGAGATTCTGAGGCTGCTCGATGAGCAAGGCATCGTGAGCCTGTCAGGCGGAAGCGGGGGCGAAGAGTATGTTAGCTAAAGTTTTCAAAGGCGACGAAGCCGCCGGGATCGCCGCGTTTTCGGTTCCGAGCCTCGGCGGTTCGTCTCCTTCATTAAAGGGAGTGAGCAGATTTGTCTTCCCCGATTTTGAAGGCACCCGGGCTGAGATCAGCCTTGAGCTGCCCGATCCAGCCGGGTTTATCGACGACGAGGACATCTTGCAAAGCGCCCGCGACGAGGCTGCACGGATCATTGCCGAGGCTGAGGAACACGGCGAGATCATCCAACAGGCAGCTAGCGACAAGGCTTCGCATACATCCGAGGTCACGTTTGAGGCAGCGGTTGACGAACGGGTTGCAGATATACGCTGCCAACTTGCCGATACCATCTCGCAATTAGCCGCTTTGTCGGCGGCGGCGAATGAAAGGGCCGAGACCGGAGTCATCGAACTGGCGGTCCATATCGCAAAAAAAATCGTCGGCCGTGAGGTCGAGATTGACCGCGAGATCGCGCTAAACCTTGTCAAGGTCTCGCTGGCTAAGCTCCACAACCGTTCGGTTGCCAAGGTTCACTTGAGCACGGCGGATTTTGCTTATGTCGAAAGCCATCGCGAAGCCCTGGATTTTCGCGGGACGATCGAGCTGATCGAGGACAGCTCGATCACGGCGGGCGGATGTCTGATCCACACTGAGACCGGCGATATCGACGCTCGGATCGAGTCGCAATTTGATGAGATCGCCCACGGACTTTTTGCCTGATCGAAAGAAATGCTGGCAGCGTATTTACAAAAACTCGAAAAGATAGATCCGCTCAAATCGATCGGACGCGTCGTGCGTTTCGTAGGGCTGATCATCGAATCGCAGGGTCCGACCGTGTCGGTCGGCGACCTGTGCTATCTGCCAACGGCAGCCGGTAAACGGACGACGATGCTCGAGGTGGTCGGGTTTCGCGACGATCATGTTTTGCTGATGCCGCTCGGGCAAATGCCGCCGGTGCGGGTCGGCGACTCGATAATTGCGGCCGGAGTCAGCAGCGAGGTCGGCGTCGGCGAAAAACTTCTCGGGCGGACGATAGATGCTCTCGGCCGACCGCTGGACGGGCTCGGCGACGTCAAAACCGAGACATCGTATCCGCTAAACCGCACGACCACCAATCCGATGTCACGAGCCAATATCAACCAGCATTTGGAAACAGGCGTGCGGGCGATCGACGGCCTTTTGACCGTCGGTGCGGGGCAGCGGATCGGCATTTTTGGCGGCTCTGGGGTTGGTAAATCGACGCTTTTGGGAATGATGGCGAATCGCTCGTCAGCCGATGTAAATGTAATTGCGCTGATCGGCGAACGCGGGCGTGAGGTACGCGAATTTATCGAAAACGAACTCGGCGAGGAAGGAATGCGGCGCAGTGTTGTGATCGTCTCGACCTCCGACGACTCGGCTCTCGTTCGCATTCGCGCCGCGCTTGCGGCGACGGCGATCGCGGAGTATTTCAAGGATCGGGGATCGCGGGTGTTGTTGATTATGGACTCGGTCACCCGTTTTTGCATGGCCCAGCGTGAGATCGGCCTCGCGGCCGGGGAACCGCCGTCGTCAAAGGGGTACACGCCGTCGGTCTTTGCTCTGCTGCCCCGAATACTCGAGCGCGCCGGCAAATTCGCCGATGGCGGGTCGATCACAGCTTTTTATACGATCCTCGTCGAGGGTGACGATATGAATGAGCCAGTCGCCGACGCTGTGCGGTCGATCCTGGACGGCCACATCGTCCTCTCGCGAGATCTCGCGGCCCAAAATCATTACCCGTGCATCGACGTCCTAAATTCGGCGTCGCGGCTATTTCCCGTCGTCGCGGAGCCCGAGCATCGCGATCAGGCCGGCAAGATACGCGAGCTGATGGCCGCCTACGAAAAGGCCGAAGATCTCATAAATATCGGTGCGTACCAGATGGGCAGTAACCGGATGATCGATATGTCGATCGCCCGGCACGATGAGATCAATGCATTTCTCAGACAGGGACGCAATGAGGCTGCGGATTTTACGGATTCGATAGAAAGATTAATGGAAATTAATGCCGAATGAAAAAGTTTGAATTCAAATTAGAAACGGTTCATAAGGTACGCGAGATCCGCCAGGAACGCGAGGCCATAATACTTGCCGAGCTACGGACCGCGGCGGAGCAAGCTGCTCGAAAGGTCGCACAAATCGACTCGCTGCGGCTGGGTGCGATCGAAAATTACACACAGCGAATAAGTTCCGGGGAGCAATTGGACGCGAGGGAAATGGAGATGAACTCAAACCATTTTACATCGCTAAACCGCCAGCAAAAAGAGGCCGAAGAGGACCTCCTGCAAAGAAACCGGTCGTGCACTCAGCAGATCGGATCGGTCACCGAAGCAATGCGCGAGGTCAAGATCACGGACCGCCTTCGCGAAACCCAGAAAGAGCGGCACCGGCTGGAATTTTCACGGCAGGAGCAAAACGGCGTTGACGAGCACGTCGCCGGCACATTCGCCCGACGCATTATAGAAGCCAAATGATCAATATGATTTCTCTCCCGACAATTGACGCCTTCGGACCACCGAATATGCCACCCGACGATCCGGCCGACGCAGATATGTTAAATGACATGTTTGCATCGCTTTTAACCATGCCGGTCAGCGTTCCGACGCCGGTGTTGCCGATCGCCGATTCGACGCAGAATACTCAGCTAACTGTCGGAACCGGATCAATTACTTTCGATCCGCCGGTTCCCTCGCCAGAGATTGCCAATTTCATTGGCCCGCCAATTAGTCCGACTATTCCGACGCCGAAAATAGCCGATTTCATAGGTCCGGCAATTAGTCCGAAAACCGATAGCCCCCAATCGCCTGTTTTAACCAAAACGAAAGTCGAGGGTTTTTCGATCCCGCGGTTTCTGCAACCGGTAGACCCCTTCACTGACGTGGTGTCGACCGGGTCTGAAGTTTTTGACGTTAATTCGGTTGAGACAAAATTCACCAATCCCCCTGATCTATCGACCGGACCGATTGTAACTGTTGCCATTCCGGAGAGCAGCCCCTCAATTCAGGCGCGGACCTTGGAAACTCCTAAACTGCCACCGGAAACCAACGGCCCAGCCATGTTCGACGAGTTGCAGTCCCCGCCCAACATTGGAATTCCTCCAGACACTACTCGTTTGACGATTCAACCGCCAGACGATGCCGTTGAAAAGCTCAATGCCGTTTTAACAACACCTCGGGCAGATGTTGCGACCTCAGTAGTCAGGGCTATACAGATTTTGGCCGAACCTACAATAATTTCTCGCCCGTTGCCCGATCAGCCTCCAACGTCTGACGTGATTCACCCACGAGAAATCGTCGTCGAGCCGCTTGTAACACCAATCGTGGATCCGGGTTACGTTGACCTCAAACCGGTCAAACCCGTGTTTACGCCCGCATTGCAACGTATTTTCAAGGACGTTTCAAGCATCGTCAAGAACGACGATTCGCTAAAGGCCGGCCTCCAGACGGATCTGCCAGCGGAAGAAAATATCGTCAAACAGGTCAGCCAAAGCCTTTTGAATGACAGTGGCCAGACACTCGGCCAGTCGCCGGTGGACGTTCCAAAGCTTTATAAAGAGGTCGAAAGAACCGGCGGGCCGGTGGCTGAGGTTTTTAGCACATCTCTGAACACCGCCGTCAGAGCGCAGCCTACGGTTGAAAGAGCACCGGCGGAGCAAGACTTGCCCCCGAAGATCATTGAACAGGTCGAACCGCGAGTAGTCGAGCTAGCGGCCGTGATGCAAGGCGGTGTTGAAAAGCGCGTTTTGAAAATGCGTCTGACGCCCCCGGAACTCGGCACGGTCGAGATCACGCTGCAAAAAAGCTCCTCCGGCCGGATCGACGCTCATTTTAAGACTGACAGTCAGGACGCGCGACAGGTTTTGGCGGACAGCCTCGGACAATTACGAGAGTCGCTTGAGAAATCCGGTATGCATGTCGGAGATCTGGACACCTCGTGTTCCTCATTTTCGGCGGCGGGCAATAACAGCCGCCGCGATCAGCCGCAGACGTTCGGAACATCCGAGCTGCAGCCCGGCGGAATGGCAAATTTCGACGGCATTTCAGAAGGCGAGGGCGACGCCGGTGATCGTCTCGTAAACTTGCGTGCCTAGCCGCAAAATAAGGAGGAATACAATGACAATAAACCCCATCACGGCGGCGAATGCGAGTACGTTATCAACGAACTCGGCCGCCTCATCCAGCAACAGTAACGACCCGGCGGCTCAACGTGACATGTTTATGAGCCTGCTGGTTGCCCAGTTAAAAAATCAGGACCCGCTTTCGCCACAGGACGGAACGGCATTTGTCGCGCAATTGGCTCAGTTTAATTCGCTGGATCAATTGGTTGGCATTCGAGCGTCGCTAGACAAGCTAAATACTTTGCTAAAACCACCGACCCCAAAGCCATGAACGGTCTAAATCTTGAAATCAGAAATATAGGAGAACAAATAAAATGTCATTTTCATTCAACGCGGCCCTTTCGGGCCTAAATGCCAGCAGCAACGCCCTGAACGTCGTGGGCAACAACATCGCGAACGCGAGCACCATCGGTTTTCGCAGTGGCCAGATCACATTTTCCGACGTGTTTGCAAACCGTTACGGCGCCCGCCTGAATGGTGCCGGCAATACGCTGCAGATCGGCGGCGGCGTCGAGACCGGCGCTATCCATACAAACCTCGCCGAGGGTAACCTCGTCGAATCAACCTCGCCGTTGCACGCGGCCATTCAAGGCAACGGATTTTTTGTCGTAAAAAATAGTGACGGCTCGTCGGGCTATACACGGGCCGGGGATTTCACCCTCGATAACAAGGGATTTTTAAGATCGTCGAACGGTGGACAGGTTCAGGGCTTTCAGGCCCTTGATGGTGCGATTCCCGCCGGTGCCTCGCTCGAGTCTCTCCATATACCGATCGGTCAGACACTTCCGCCAAAAGCTACGACCGAGGGCAAGCTGCGCATGAACCTGGATTCCGGAGCGGCTAAAGACTCGATTTTTCACGCCTCAATGGAGGTCTATGACTCGCTTGGGGCACAACACCATCTCGATATGGCGTTTAAGAAGAAGGCTGATGGTTCTTTCGATATGGTCGCTACGGTTGACGGCAACGACGCCAAGATGGGCGTGGACGGAGGTGCTGCAGCGGCGGGGCCGATCAATTTCACGTTTGACTCGGATGGCAAATTGACTGCTCCGGCTAAATCGCTCTCGATTGTGCCGGACCAGACAAAGCTCGGCACCGCCACACTGCCAAAGATCGACATCAAGCTCTATGAATTAAACCCTGACGGAACCCCGGGTGCGGCTAATATTACCAGCTTTGCCAAGGCCTCGGCGGTCGCCACTACGGAACAGGACGGCTACTCGGCCGGTGATCTTAACGGTGCGGCGGTTGATAAGGATGGCAATATCTACGGCATTTTTAGCAATGGCCAGTCGCGTATCGTCGGTCAGTACGCGTTAGCGTCGTTCAATTCCGCGGAGGGGTTGGGACGTCTGGGCGGCAACATGCTGGCTGAGACGACGGCCTCCGGACAGCCAACGATCGGTACCGCAAATACCGGCGGACGCGGTGGGATCGTCGGCGGATATCTGGAGCAGAGCAACGTTAATATCACGAATGAATTTATCGATCTGATCCAGGCCCAGCGTGGATTTCAGGCCAATTCCAAAGTTATCACGAGCGTCAACCAGACGTTTCAGGATTTGCTGCAAATCGTCTAAAGTTTGACGCGATCGTTCCGATAAGTAACATGAGCTTCGATGGGGCTCAACGAGGAAAGGCTGTCCGAAAGATTGGCTGGAACTACAGGTAGACAAAGGATTTTGATCTTCAAAATACGAGTTTGCCTGTAGTCAATTTCACTCCTCGCTACCTTTGGTTACACACTCAAATTTATGTTTCTCATAATCGGAATTGTTGTCGTCATGCTCTGCGTCATCGGCGGCTTTTTGATGATCGACGGGCCACTGGGCGTGCTGGCACAGCCGTCCGAATTCGTCGTCATCGGCGGTGCCGTCATCGGAGCGACGCTGGCCGCAAATCCGCTAAAATTTTTGATGCGGATCGTCGCGTTGTTACCCGCCGCACTTAAAGGTTCGCCGTATAACAAGACGACCTACACGGATGTTTTGCGCATGCAGTACGACGTGTTTGTGAATTCAAAAAAAGGCGGTCTTCTCTCAATCGAGGAGGATGTCAACGAGCCGTTTTCTTCGCAGATATTTACAAAGTATCCGAGCTTTATCGCCAACCACCACGCCGTCGAATTCTTCTGCGACGCCATGAAAATGCTCGTCAACGGTGCATGCTCGCCGGAGGAGCTGGAGATTATGCTCGAGTCCGAGATGGAAACGCACCATGACGAGGGAACACTCGTTCCGGTGCTGCTCCAGCGGGCGTCGGACGCTCTACCTGGTCTCGGCATCGTCGCCGCCGTTTTGGGTATCGTCGTAACGATGCAGCATCTTGACGGCCCGCCCGAGGAGCTTGGGCATCACGTCGCCGCCGCTCTCGTCGGTACATTTTTGGGCTTGCTGCTTTCGTACGGTTTCCTGGCCCCGATCGCCGCAAATCTCGAAAACCTTGCCCATGATGAAGGCAAGTATTTTGTTTGCATAAAGGCCGGCCTCGTCGCGTTTGCCAACGGTGCCGCTCCAATGACTGCCGTGGAATTCGCACGAAAAACGATATTCAGCTTTGACCGTCCTCCCTCGAATGAGCTTGAACCAATGCTGAAAGAGATCAAGCCTAGATAGGGCATATAGGTAATGGATAAAACGCAGGAACCGCCAAAACCTCCACGGCGGCGAGTAAAAAAAGTAAAAGGTCACGGAGGCCATCATGGCGGAGCGTGGAAGGTTGCCTATGCCGACTTTGTCACTGCCATGATGGCGCTGTTTCTCGTCCTGTGGCTCGTCTCGCAGGCTGATACGAAGCTGAAGCAGTCGATCGCGGCATATTTTCGTTCGCCCGGTGTTTTTGATTCGATGAAGGGCGGTATTTTGTCTCAGGCCAAGAAGGTCAGCAAGGAACCGACGAGCCAAACCTCAAAGGATGATGAACAAGTACTCTTTAGCGTCGCCCAGGCTCTGCAAAAGCAATTTTCAACGAAACCTGAATTTTCGAAATATGGCGACCAGGTAAAAATTGAGGTTACCGATGAAGGCCTGCGTATCCAGCTGGTTGATAAAGCGGACAAGGTTTCGTTTTCGTCAGGAAGCGCCGACCTTACACCGAATGCCCAGGCGATCCTGTCGGAAATCGCCAAGGGCATCTGCAGCTTGCCAAACAAGATCAATATCGGCGGACATACCGACAGCCGCGTATTTCCGTCCGACAACGGCTATACGAACTGGGAGCTGTCGACCGACCGCGCAAACGCCGCAAGGCGCATCCTTGAAACCAATTGTGTAACATCCGAACAAATTCACCGGATCGTCGGCTTTGCCGACACGGAGCTGGCCGTACCGGAGGATCCGTTTTCACCCGCCAACCGCCGCATCAGCATCACCGTCCTGCGTCTCACGGCGGGTCAGGACACGGCTCCTAAAGCCGTTGACAAACCCGAGACCAAACTCGATTCTAGCGTTAAGGTCCCAAATGATACCCCCGAAACCAAGTTAGCAAAAAAGAAACTCCAAAATGACGGCTCAGTGGTCGTTGGCGAGTCTGACCAGGTGCCGGACAAGCCAAAGGTTCATTGACACGAAAAGAAAAACAGTCAAAGTGTCGGTTTGTTGACGCTTCGTCGTCAAATGATAGCTTTAGTTCTCGAAATACCGTCTCAGTTTGTAGGAAGGCCCCGTAATTACGGGGTTTTTTGTGTGGCACACAATTCGCAATTCCAATTAACGCCGGGAGATTTTCTATGTCGGAAAATAAAAAAAAATGATAACAGAAGAAGAAAAGCCAACCGAAGCAAAAAAGGGCGGCAAAAAATTGATCGTCATCATCGCGGTGGTTGTCTTACTGGCAGGCGGCGGCGGTGGATTTTATTACTGGCGGACGTCGTCGGTGTCGGCCGCCGAGGTTAAGGACAAAAAGACAAGCGACAAGAAAGCTCGCTCCAGTAAGGAAGAAGAGCCGCCTCCGCCCGCGAGCGATCCGAAATCGGCTAAAAAGACAACCGATCCGCTGGAAAACGCTCTGCCGAATGACGAAGAGGTGAAGAAGATCGTCGAGCTTCCGCCTTTTATCGTAAATCTGGCCGACGCCGAACAGGCGCGTTATCTGAGGATGACCGTCAGCCTGGGTGTCGACGGCGAAGAAAAGGCGGGCGAAAAACCCGACCAGCTTTTTATAACTCGCGTCCGAAATGCAATGCTGGCCGTCCTTTCCAATAAAAAATCCGAGGAGATTTTGTCTCTCGAGGGGAAAACTAAGCTTCGAAAGGAACTATTGTCGGCGGCTAAGGCGGCATCGGAAAACCCCGAGGTAAAGGCCATCTATATTACGGATTTTATTGTCCAGCTTTAGAGATCGATGACGACTGAAAACGAAAAGATACTTGCGTCATGGGCCGATTTTCTCGATCTGCCACTCTCGCTTTCGGTCGAGCTTGGCCGGACGAAACTTACGATCAACGAGGTTCTTGCCCTAGCTCCCGACAGCATTATCAAATTATCGCGTTCCACCGGCGAAGGCGTCGATATTCGCGCCGACGATAGATCGCTGCTGCGCGGCGAGATCGTTGTGATCGAGGACCGCGCGGGTGTGCGAATCAGCGAAATATTGACGGACAAAAACTGATGCACCTTCGACTCATCTTAGGATTATTAATGTTGCTGATGTTTGCATCCATTGGTTTCTCTCAGCCTGCTGATGCGAGCAAGCCCGAAACCCCGGCTGCCGAACCGATGGGCGAAAACGACCGTCTGCCTTTTATGCAGCAAACGGAAACCGCCGATTCGCCCGAGCCCAGTTCTGGCGGGCTGTTGCTTAAGACTGTCGGGGCAATGCTGCTGGTCGTTGCATTGATCTTCGTCGGTGCGTGGGTGGCAAAAAAAGCGGGTTTTGGAGGAAGCAAATCAACCGGCACACCGGACGACCCCGCCTTAGCGGTTCTCACGTCAGTTACGATTGGCAGCGGCCGGACGATCTCGACGGTGCGTTTTGGGGACAGATTTTTATTGATCGGCGTTACGGCTCAGGCGATCACCCTGCTTGCCGAAGAGAGAAAAGAAGTGCCGCTGCACAATTCCCGTTCGGTCGCCGAAATGCTGGCCGAGGAAAACGGTTCATTTGGCGATGAATTCGACAATGCGCGGACAAGACTCGGGCTTTGGGAAGAGAGAGACGAAGCGATCTGATGAAAAAGCTGCTTTTGCCATTGATATTTTTTTTCATCCTGTGCTTCGCCCCGGTCGCGGTAATGTCGCAGGCGAACGCCGCCGATCCGCCCAAAAAGGCCGAATCGACGTTTGATCTCAATAAAACGGCAAACAGCTCATCGCCGCTTCAGATCGTCGTTCTGCTGACGCTGCTCAGCTTTATTCCGGCGATCCTTATTTCGATGACCTGCTTTACGCGACTCATCGTAGTTTTTCACTTTTTGCGTCAGGCGCTGGGCACACAGGAGGCGCCGAACAATCAGATATTGATTGGACTTGCTCTTTTCATAACTCTTTTTGTAATGACGCCAACGCTCAAGCAAGTTTACGATACGGCATACAAGCCGCTGTCGGACGGCGAGATTTCACAGTCGGTGGCGCTCGAAAAAGGCCTCGTGCCGCTCCGGGCGTATATGCTCAAACACACGCGGGAAAAAGACCTCGCACTATTTTTGAGACTTTCAAAGGGGGGACGTCCAGGCAGCGCGGACGAAGTGCCGACAACGGCATTGATACCCGCGTTCATGATCTCCGAGCTAAAAACGGCGTTTCAAATCGGGTTTGTCCTGTTTCTTCCATTTTTGATAATCGATCTCGCGGTGTCCAGCGTTTTGCTATCGATGGGCATGATGCAGCTCCCGCCGGTGATCGTCTCTATGCCGTTTAAAATACTGCTCTTTGTGATGGTCGACGGCTGGTATCTGATCGTGACCTCGCTCGTTAAGAGCGTTATGTAGCTCAAATGTGTCAGTAGCCCACACGTGTCAGTAGCCCGCACGTAAGTAAGGGCCTCCGTGCCGTGAAAAAGGGCCCTTACTTACGTGCGGGCTACTGACACAGGGCAGTACTGATATGAGTCGATGCCTAAAAAATTATGGATGACGCATTAATTACATCTCTGATGTCGGCGGCACTTACGACGCTGATGTGGATCGTGACCCCGATGCTGACGGTGGCGATCAGCGTCGGCGTGGGAATGAGCCTGATCCAGACGCTGACGTCGATCCAGGACCAGACGTTTTCATTTGCTCCGCGGATCGTTGCGATATTTACGATCTTTCTCGTTACGTTTCCGTGGGTGCTGAGAATTTTGACCACTTTTACCGCCTCGATCTTTGGCGATTTTACGCCATTCATTAAATAAGAAAGCGTTTTGGAACCATTTGAGATCCCATTGCGGCCGTTCCTGGTTTTCCTTGTTGTTCTGGCACGGGTCGGCGGCATGGTGACCTTTGCCCCGTTTTGGGCACACAAATCGGCGAGCGCAAAAATCCGCGTCGTTTTAGCATTTGTCCTGGCAATTGCGCTGACGCCGGTGCTGATGGGCCGGATCGAAACCCCGCCATCCGATGTCGGGGGCCTGACGATCGTTTTGCTCGGCGAGATCGTTATCGGGATGGTGTTCGGTTTTGTCGGGCGGGTTGTTTTCAGCAGTTTTGAACTGGGAGCGCACCTTTTTGCTTCGCAGATGGGGTTTTCGCTGGCCGGCACGATCGACCCGTCAACACAAGCCCAGACAACGGCGTTTGGCACTTTTGCGCAAATGCTTGGGCTCGTCGTCCTGCTTGCGGCGGATGGGCATCATTGGTTTCTGGCCGCGACCGTTAAAAGCTTTTCAACCACCGCTCCCGGGAGTTTTTCAATGACGCCCCAGTTGCTGGATGTGATCCTACGGCTCTCGGCAAATGCCCTGGTAGTCGGCGTCACGCTCGCTGCTCCCGCGATAATCGTCCTGCTCGCGGTCGAATTTGCACTCGAGTTTTTTGGGCGGACGGCGCCGCAATTTCAGGTGTTTATTCTCGGGTTTCCGCTCAAGATCGCGACTGGGTTGGGGCTGGTCGGTGCGTCGCTGTATTTTTTACCCGCCTCGATGCGGAATGTGCTTGGCGGCATTTATCACGGGCTGGTTCAGGTTTTGGACAAGATGTAGTATGGCTTCGGAACGCACAGAAAAAGCCACTCCCAAAAAACGGGAGGACGCCCGTAAAAAAGGCCAGATCGCCCGCGGACCCGAGCTGCCGGCCGCACTTTCATTCCTCGGGGTGCT
Organism: Pyrinomonadales bacterium; assembly: GCA_038227175.1. Lineage (GTDB taxonomy): Bacteria > Acidobacteriota > Blastocatellia > Pyrinomonadales > Pyrinomonadaceae > OLB17. The sequence continues at coordinate 221,203 of JBBRPZ010000005.1, forward strand.
CGTAACACTAAAGATCGTCAGCGGCGACGTATTTGAACAGACAGGCTACTTTATCCAGGAATCGGCCCGGCGCATCGCGGACCTCCATCCCCTCACGGACAAAGAGCTGCATGTAATGCTTTTTGCCGGCGGCAAGATGTTTGCATTGCTTACGCTGCCGGTGCTGTTGGTAGGTTTTGTAGCTGTTGTCGCTGGCAATTTCGCCCAGGGCGGGTTGTCGCTGTCGGGTGCGGCCCTGATGCCAAAGGCGGACAAATTTAATCCGGCAAAAAATATCAAGCGGGTTTTCGGGATGGACGGGATCGTCAATCTTGGCAAATCCATGCTAAAGCTGGTCTTTATTGTTGCTGTCGCCTACGGCGTTTTGTCGCCCGCGATCGAAAATGCCCCGACGTTTGTAAACGCGCCGTTGGCTACCGTAGCCGTAAAACTCGGCCAGACGCTCTACAGCCTGGCTTTCCGATGCGGAGGGGTTTTGCTTCTGCTGGCGGCGGCGGACTATGGCTATTCGTGGTACAAACACGAAAAGTCACTGCGAATGACCAAGCAGGAGATTAGGGACGAGCATAAGCAGCAAGAAGGCGACCCGTTGATCAAGGGGCAAATTCGCCGTGCGGCCCGCGCCCTAGCCCAACGGCGTTCATTGGCTGAGGTGCCGACGGCATCGGTTGTTATCACGAACCCGACCCATTTTGCCGTCGCCCTGCGCTACGACCGCGAACGAGACGCGGCGCCCATCGTCGTCGCAAAAGGTGCGGACAATATCGCCGCAAAGATCCGAAGTCTCGCCTCGGAACACAACATACCGCTGGTCGAAAACCCGCCGCTCGCCCGGGCGCTCTACAAAACGGTCGAGCCGAGGCAGATCATCCCCGTCGAATTCTTTGGAGCCGTAGCCGAAATATTGGCTTACGTCTTTCGCCAAAAAGAGAGTTAAGTAGTAAGGTAAAGCTAGTTTTAACTCGATTCCAACCCTCCTGGATACTCAAAAAATAGATGTCTCAATTTTTCGAAATATCTGCAGACGTTTTTGACCGATCGGACGAGCCGAACTCGGAAGTGATTTCTGATGGAGGACTTCAGCGGTTTTTGGAGATCGTGCCGTTTGCGGCGTTTGTCGTCGACGATAATTGTCAGCTCATCGACGTCAATTCTGCCGGATGTAGATTCCTGGGCTACGAAAGGGGCGAAGTAGGCGGCAAGGGAATCGCCGATTTCGTTAGTTTTAAAGAAGGGGATGGTCCGGAGGCGTTGTTCCGGAGGTTGTCGGCGAATCACGAAGTAAGCGAGGAATGCGAGTTTTTGCGGCGCGATCAAAAAGCGGTGCCAGGCGACGTTTTTGCGCAGCCGCTCACCGGTGGGCAATGGCTTGTTTTCGTCAATGATCTTTCGTCAAGCAAGCAGGCGGAAATGGCTCTACGGCTCTCAGAGGAAGACCGGTCGAAGACAAAGAGATCAGAAGTTTTGGAGAGTCTCGCCGGTGGCATTGCCCACGATTTTAACAATTTTCTGGCGGTTATTCTGCTGCATACCGATATGATGAAAATGCAGCTCGCCGATGACAGCCCGCTCTTGCACCGTGTTGATGAGATCAAAGCCGTCTCGAACGATGCGGCGGGGATCGTCCATCAATTGCTTGCATTTGCCCGCAAACAGAAGTTAAATCCGGCCCCGCAAGTTCTCAATAAAATGATCGAGGATTCTTCCGTCCCGATCAATGCCCTCGTCGGTGACAAGATTAGTGTCGAACTCGGCCTCAGCCCTGATCTTGGGGTTTGCTTCGTCGACCTGACTCAGATCGCGCAGACCTTGATGTATCTCGCCGTGAATGCCAAAGACGCCATGCCTGAAGGAGGTCTCCTGAAAATAGAGACCTCGAATGTAGTTCTGGACCGTGCTAACACGCACAAGGCCCAGCCCGGCGGCTCGTACGTTCAAATCGCGGTCTCGGATAGCGGAAAGGGGATGGACGCAACTACCGGCGACCGTATTTTTGACCCGTTCTTTTCAACCAAGGGATCCGACAGAGGGGCCGGTTTGGGACTCGCGACCATCTATGGCATCGTCAAACAGACGGGCGGTTTTATCTGGGTCGAGAGTGAGCCCGGGCGTGGAGCAACTTTCAAAATACAGTTTCCACGCATCGACCAGCCGGAGTTGGGGCGCGGGGAAAAGTCGGTAAAGAAGAAGGCGGTAGCCGGCAATGAAACGATATTACTGGTTGACGACGATCAAGCCGTCAGGCGGGTCGCGGCGGAGATACTGAGGAATTTGGGATTTAGGGTTTTTGAGGCCGTGAGCGGGGTCGAGGCGGTCGAAATAGCCCGGTCGATGAATGAGCCGCTCCATTTGATACTGACCGATTATTCAATGCCCGACATGGATGGCTGCAAGGCGGCACAAAAGATTAAAAAGGAGCATCCGGAAAGCGGCGTCCTTTTTATATCGGGTACAGATATCGATCCCGAACATGTGGCGACGGAAGAAAAGGCGGTGTTCCTCACCAAGCCCTTTTCCTCGGCGGCGTTAATCGCGGCGGTAAACGAGGTGTTAGGACAATAATCGAAGTATATCTTTACGCCGCCAGCAACACCGGCACGGACTGGATTTGGTCCTTCGGAACGGTAATCCCTATACGGTCAACGATTATCCCGGTCTCAACCATGTTGGCAAGCCGCAATATTAACGACACTGTGATCTCCTGACCCGCCGGAAGCAGCACCGATCCGCGGGCCGAGACGAGGGTGCCGCCGAGCGTCATGCCTGGTTTTAAGTCTGCCACCCGAACCTCTCGGCTTTCGACCTCGTCCACCGGCCCATCGACCAAGTTCCTTAATGCAGCAAAAACACGCGCATCATACCAACCGGAGCGCTCGGATAATGCATTGAACGCGGTTCGCGGTGAATGGCCGCCGAGAATCAGCTTGTCAAAGTCGAGCACCGCCTTGAGAATGCGGGAGCCGAGGATCGCCGGATCGACATCGGCGGATCGAATCATGTTATTGGCTTCGTCGTTGGCCCGGCGGTTTTGATCGGCGACGATATCCGCAACGTTCTCCATTCTCGGAATGCGGGCGATCAGATCGTGGCCGATCTGCGGATGTTGATGATAGAGGCCGGTTTCTCGGTTAGAAAGCGGCGTTCCGTTCGAGATCTTTTGCAGAATTTCTTCCGGCACCGTGACGCAGCCTATCTGTGACAGCATCCCCGCCAGCTCTATCTCCCAGACATTTGGGGAGCCGAGACTGTCGGCGATATCGCGGGCCATCTTCTTGATCCGGTTCGAACGGCTGAAGGCCGTCGGGTTGACGATCGCCAGGATGTCAACCAGCACCTCGATGCTCTTGTTCAAGGTTTCTTCGAGGAGTTTCTTTTCGGCAGTTACAAGCCGATATTGCTCCAGGCCCGCATTTAATGTACTGGTTAGCATTTCAGGCGGACACGGTTTCGTCAGAAAGCGAAATATATTGCCCTCGTTGACGGCGTTGACGGCGGTCTGCTGATCGGCGTTGCCAGTCAGCATCATCAGTACGGTCTCCGGCGCGAGTTCCCGAACGCGTTTTAGAAACTGGATGCCATCCATTCCGGGCATTCTCATATCCGAAAGGACCACGGCGAACGGCCCGTCGGTTTTGAGCAACGCGAGGGCCTCTTCGCCGCTCTGTGCGACGGAAACATTGAAATCCTTTCTAAGCGAGCGGCTGAACGCCTCCAGAACGTTAGGCTCGTCATCGACACATAGTATTTTTGTATTCATAACAATCTTTATAATTGAATTTTTGCGGTCTCAACCGTCATTGATGCGCATTTTTGCTGCCAGAACGGAACCCGGTCGAGCATTCCGAGGCGATCGAGATATTCCTCGTCAATGTCCGGCCCGAATGCCAGGCCGTTGTCCGATGTCAATCGGGGATGAATGCCATTTGCTGCATGTACGGCGGTTAGAGCGGTGAAACGATCCGAATGGGTCTCAAGCGGCGTGTGATGAAAGGCGACAGCCTGTACAACCTGACTCGGCAAACCCCACAGACCCAATAAATACGCTCCCACGTCCGCATGGGTCGCACCGTAGATATTTCTCTCGGCCTCAACTAATGAGACGCCTGTATTTTTTACTTGTTCCTCAACGACCCTGAATTTTTCTGGCAAATTGACGGCGAGAATGACCTTGCCGATATCGTGGAGCAGCCCGGCGGTGAAGGCTTCGTTTCCGATGTCGGGGCGTTCTAACAGGGCGATCTTATTGGCAGCGACGCCGACCGCCATGCTGTGCGCCCAAAGATCGGCAAAAAACAGACCCGACGCATGAAATTCGAACTGAGAAATAACGCCGAGGCCAAGCGTCAGCGAACTTATAGTGTCCAACCCAAGAAACTCGACTGCAGATCTAGAGTCGGAAATGTGCTGCCGACGCCCGAAAAAAGCCGAGTTGACGATCTGCAGGATCTTAACCGTCATCCCGATATCTTTTTTGACGATATCTGCCACTTTTTTGGTCGAGGTTCCGTCTTTTTCCAGTTCGCCTATAAGCTCGTTGTACAACGCCGGGAGGCTGGGGATGGTCGGCAATTGAGATACTAGACGCCGTAGCGTTTCATTGGTGAGCAGGTCGCGCAACGCGCAGACTCTGGTGATGGTCGCCTTTAGCAGTTCCGGATCACACGGCTTTGACAAATACTGGTGGGCCGTTCCCACGGATCTCATGTTTACTTCTTTATCCGAAAAACCAGAGAGGATTACGCGGACGACGTGAGGATATCGTTCACTGACGGTGTGCAAAAGCTCGGAGCCGTCCATGCCTGGCATTTTCATGTCGGAAACGATGACGTCAATCTTTTTTTCTTTGAGGACGGCAAGGGCCTCGGAACCGCTTCGAACGAACGACATTTGCCATTCGTGCCGGACGCTCCTCAGCATACGCTCCAATCCCTGGAGGATATTTGGTTCGTCATCGACAAATAATACTTTTATCATCGCGGTTCTCTATTGGAACGGTGGCTTTGTCCCTTATTCATATCGGCACAGACTCCAAGGACTTGAGGCGCGCCAAGCAAAAAGCTCGCCTTGATCGACGAGCTTTAGAATCAATTTTGGCAACGTTTAATTCTTTTACGAGTCACTTTGCCGCCGCAGAGCGGAGCGTAATGCGGATATAGGGCACGGTAGATCTCGTATTGACCTTTCATAACGTTGCTCGATTCTTCGTCCGGCTTGAATCCGTGCCTCTGCAATACCCGGGTGGAAAAAGAACAGTTTTTGAAGAAATATTCCCCAAAATGTTCCCCCCGGACTTAAATAGCGACAAGGGTAATTTTACCATTGTCGCTAAGTCATTCTAATTAATAGAGATATTTGGTGGCCAGAGACGGGGTCGAACCGCCGACACGCGGATTTTCAGAAATCTGCTTCGCTCTAGCCATTAATTGCGGAATTTGTTAAGTTTCTTAACTTCAATCTTCGCCTAAATTATAGAATCCGCTAATCAGTTGTAGATTTTATCGCACTCGGTGTATAATCCCAAAACACTTTGGACAACCTACTGATGATTCTGTAATGTCCTATCTCAAAATCAATTTTCTAGTGATTGGAATAAGTTTACTTATTCTGATTATTCTGGTTCCAATTGTGCTTTCCATTCCCAAGAACTCCACTAATGGGTACCTAATGTTTGGAGTGCTATTGGTAGGTGGCATAGCGATGTTGGGTTTGGGAATGGGAATTTGGGCTACCATTTCGGATGCTTGGCGAGTAGAAGTCAGAGGGGAAGAGATTGAAGGCGTTAAGAGAGAAGGTAAACGAATTCCGAAAGAACGCGCTGCAAAGAGTCTCTTCAGGAAAACTTTCGCAGTTTTTACGGATATTTTTCTTATATAGTGGTGCTATTGATTCTGGCGCTACTGTGGTTTGTTATCTACGATGAGTGGGATAAGCCAGGTGCAGTTGGTAAAGTTTAAAGTGAACCCCATTGTCTAGACAGGAAAAGCACTTTTTTAAGGTGGAAGATTGGTTGTTAGGGAAACGGTTTTTTCTCCTTTTTTTCTTAATAAATTTATGTAGCAGCCGCAGGCTGTGGGAATGTGGGAAAGCCG
>JBBRPZ010000006.1:0-195326 GCA_038227175.1 Pyrinomonadales bacterium
GATTGGTGATCACGAGCGGGCCTCCGGCCGGGGTCGGATCCCAGACGGGCGTATTTGGATTGAAGTCGGTCGCGGAATCGTGCCGTGCGTAGGCGTCGATCGCGTCTCCGTCAACGATTCCGATGGAACCGTCGCCACGCGCGAACGCGTCCGCCGGTGTAGTTCTCGGTCCGGCATCCAGCCGCTGCTGCTCGTTCAAACGCGGGTTTGTCGTGCCGCGCGACGGACAGTCGGTCCCACGCAGGAACCGGATGTACTGGAGCTGATCGCCGACATTGACATCGCCGTCGCCCGTGCCCGGCGTTCCGACCGTTGTCCGGTTGATGTCGCCCTCAAATCCATTGCCCGGCGTTGGCGTCGGTGTCGGTGTCGGGGTAGGTGTTGGAGTCGGTGTAACCGTCGGAGTCGGTGTTGGAGTCTGCCCCGGTGCCGTCAACGTGTCCGTATCCGTCGCCGAGTTATTGCCCGGGTTTGAATCGATCACACCCAACGGTGGTATCACACTTGCCGTATTGGACAGGGTTCCGGTGGCATTTGGACTGATCGTGGCCACCACCGTGTAAGTGACTGACCCGGCCGACGGAATGTTAACCGCCTGCTGGATATTCCCGCTACCCGAAGCACCGCCGCATTGTCCGCCGGACGCACCCGAGCACGTCGGCGTCGCCGAGGTTATCGCCGCCGGTAACGTGTCCACAACGACGGCCCCGTTGGCCGCAAGCGGTCCGGCATTAAACACGCTGATCGTATAAATCACCGTTGATCCCGCCGCCGCCGATGAAACCCCGTCCGTTTTATTGATTGAGAGATCGACGGACGGCGTGATCATAAAGGTTACCTGCGGAGCGACGCTGCCGGCATGGTTGGCATCACCCGCATAAGTTGCGTTAGCTGTAGCCGTACCAATATTTGTGTTGTTTGCATAAACCACCGTCACCGGCGTACTGAGGGCCCCCGCACCAGTAGCAGTCGCTGAGCATGGTGTTTGTGGCGATCCGGTATATGAGACGCTCGCCGGACAGCTTATCGTCGTTGTCGATGAAGCTTGACTGATCACAAAGTTACCTGCGGACACGCCCGTCGCAGCGTTGTAGTTGGCGCTGGCTGCACAGTTAACGGTTGCCGGATAGGTGCCGACATTGGTGCCGGTGCCGCCGCTCGCAAGAGTTGCCGCACCGCCGCCCAAGCATGAAACCGTCGCCGTCAATCCCCCGCCGGTGTAGGTCTGCGGCGAGTTCGTCACCGATGCCGTCGGTGTGATCTTGTTGATCACAAATGGATTATTAGTAGGTGTAAGACCTGTCGCAGCGTTGTAGTTAGAGGTTGCCGCACAGTCAACCGTTGCCGGATAGCTGCCGGCATTGGTGCCGGTGCCGCCGCTCGCGAGGGTCGCCGCGCCGCCGCCCAGACATGAAACGGTAGCAGTTTGAGCACTGCCGGTGTAGTTCTGCGGCGTGTTGGTTATCGACGCCGTCGGCGTCGCCTTAACGATCACAAATGGATTGTTGGTGGGCAAAAGGCCGTTCGCCGCGGTGTAGTTGGTGCTGGCTGCACAGTTAACCGTTGCCGGATAGGTGCCGGGATTGGTGCCGGTGCCGCCGCTCGCAAGTGTTGCCGCACCGCCGCCCAGGCATGAAACCGTCGCCGTCAATCCCCCGCCGGTGTAGGCCTGCGGCGTGTTGGTTATGGTGGCCGTCGGTGCGATCTGGTTGATGACAAACGGGTTGTTGGTTGGCGTAAGACCGTTTGCAGCGGCGTAGAGGGCGCTCGCCGCACAATCGACGGTTGCCGGATAGCTGCCGGCGTTGGTGCCGGTGCCGCCGCTCGCGAGGGTCGCGGCGCCGCCGCCCAGACATGAAACCGTCGCGGTTTGCGCACTGCCGGTGTAGTTCTGCGGCGTGTTGGTTATCGACGCCGTCGGAGTGAGCTTGACCGTCGTCACAGTTCCTGCCGTAATAAAGCGCATTATGCCGTTAGGCGTGCTGCATACCGGGTCGGCGCAGTCCGCTTCCTGACCGGTCACAGGGGAAGTTCCTCCGGCCCCTGGTAACGAAGTCGAGAAAAACATAGCAAAACCCGGCAGTCCCGTCTGATTAGGCGCGACCGACGTATTGAACAGAGCCCCAGTAGCATCAGGGGTAAATCCAGTGGAGATGGTATTATAAGTAACGCCGGTCCGAGTTGCGTTCGTCGTAGTGATGTTAACGCTGCTGAAGTTGTTCGTGCCTGCATTGAAAACGAAAGATCCCGTGGCGGTAGCGCCATCCGAAAAGGTGACATTTCTCAGGAACCATGTCATCGTCGCCGCGGCAGCTCCGGCACTTACCGTTCCCGCTGTAATCGTGCGCGTGGTACCGGAAGGCGCGGTGCACTGGGGATCGGCGCAATTCGCCTCTGATCCACTCAAAGTGGAAGTTCCGCCGCCGCCGTTCAGCACGGGCGAGAAGAACAGCGCCAAACCGGGAAGTCCCGTCTGCCCGGCGCCAGCCATGGTGACGAGAAGGACTCCACCGCTATCGGGAGCAAAACCACCGGACGCGGAATTATAAGTCGCACCGGAACGAGAGCCGCCGTTAGTCGTTACTATGCTAACGCTGCTGTACGCATTCGTAACGGCATCGTACTGGAAAGATCCACTGGCCGTACCGCCATCTGAAAAGGCAACTCCGCCTAAGTTATAAGTTATAGGAGCCGCACTCGCTACGGCGGGCAATAAGAACACGAGCAAGCCAAGCAGCATCCAAGATAGCTTTAGCATCCAGCCTTTCGAATCATCATGAGCAAACCCATCAGTTATCGTCATTACCAACCCTCCAGTTGCAACTTACTTCCGTTTCGTGACGGCCTTCCAAGCCGTAATACCGCCGCCGCTGGGACATCGATCCACAGCCGGCTCGTCTGCGAACGCAGCTATAATTTCGTCGTGGCCGTCGCCATCCAGGTCGGCCAATTCCACATGAGCCCCTCGGCACCCTTCGCCGAACACAGGCAGCGGTTTGCTGTTTCGCACCAGCCCGTCATGTCCATCTCCCACGAACACGAGCGTCTCCCCTCGCGTCGTGAGAGCCACTAAATCCCGCGTACTCTTGCCCACTAAATGGCCGGTCGCCATGGCTACTGAGCCTTCCCTCGTAGCCTTGCGGAACAGCGGGTGCCGCTTCCACTTTCCGCCGACGCGAGAATAGAACACATCGATCGCGGAATACCAGACGTCGTTATCGAGAACCTGATATGCCACCGCTAGATCGTCCCTGCCATCGTTGTCGAAATCGCCGGTCGCGACGGCTTGCACAAATTGGTGAACGCCGGGCAATTCGAGCACCAACGGCATCCCACCCTTTGCCGAGCCATTGGCCCGCCACAGGTTCACCAGATCCTTACGGTCCATCACGCCCGATCCCGTAACCACGTCCATATGGCCATCGCCGTCGAAATCACCAAGAGCTATCGAGTCGCTGTATATTCCCTTACTCAGCGGCTCCTTGCTTTTGGTCCAGCCGTTGGAGCCCTGATTGAGATACACGACGACGCCTTCACGATCCGCCAGGGGTAGCGAGGTGCCCGTCCCAAGCCCTTCCGACACCGCAACGAGATCGGGAAGCCCATCGCCATTCCAGTCCGTCTCGCGGATGGCTCGCGAGGAGAAACTTGACGAGCCATGCGCATCGAAGTCCAGCCCGGCGCTTGCATTTGAGAAGCCGCCATGTCCATCGCCCGTTAGCACGATGAAGCCGTGAAGGTGCATGGCTAAGGCGATATCCTGGTGGCCATCCCGATTAAAATCGGCGATTTCAACATCACCGTAGTCATAAGGAAGAGCGGGGAATCTCGCCTCCTTCCACCGCGTCCATGAACCCTTACCGTCGCCGAGGAAAATCACCGGAGTTCCGGCCTGCTTACGTTCCGGGCCATGAACGATGTCGGGATGACCGTCTTCGTTCATGTCGGCAATGCGAAAGCCTTCACGCCATTGTCCGGACGTGGGCAAACCCACATCGAACTTCACAAAGCGGACAGATGCCGGCTGCGATATCGCCTTCGCGGCAGCCTCGCTCTCACCGCCGCCGGCCAGAGCTGCCACAGTCAGAAAGGCGGGGATGAGGCCGTCGAGCTTCATGGGATCAAGTGAGCCGCCTTGGTTGCGCTGTCAAGCTGTTGAGCGTTATGCATCACGCCGTATTTTCCGTCTATAACCTGTACCCAAGCCTGCCTAGCAGTCAAATCACTCGTTGGTCCCGCTCCGCTCGGCGCGGTTGAATTCAGGTTGAGCAAGATCATGCCCGATGTGGCAGTCACGGGTAGAGCAGCTCCCCCGATCTGCACGAGTTGCGTAGCAGCCGGAAAAGGGGTCACTCCGGTAATGGTTTGCGGATGTTCCTGTTCGTCGAAAGCCGTAATATTTTCCTGGCCCAGCGGGTACCGGTTCGGATCAACAAACTGAAGTCTGTTAGACTTAATGAGTGTCCCACGGTTCCCGGAAAGGCTCAATTGTCTAAAGCCATTATTTACAATGATTTAACCTTATGGCACAAATGAGAATTTTTTTTTCAAAAAGACGCGGGACAGAGGCCAAAAAACACCGTAACTGTATTTATTACAATAGTTTCTGTTTCCCACTCAGGCGTGGGAAAGGCGTGGGACACGTGGGACAGAGAGAGAACCACCCCGGCTGGGCTGAGCACGCCGAACACGGCTGCCGAAAAGCGGCATCCCCCCGTCCTTCGTTAGGATGGAGCTTGTGAAAAAAGTGCCGGGACACCGGGACAGGGGATGGTTCCTATGGACATTCTTGATTTTAACCAACTAAAGACGGACAATTTGTATCTAACGGTTAAAGGTTGCCGATCTGAGGATGTAAATATGGTTTTTTTTGCTGCCGGACGCTCGTGTTTCGTCGTCGTTACGATTGTTTTCGCTTTGTTTCTATTAGCTGCGACCGGCGTCTTTGCTCAGTCAAAACCTCAGAAGCCAGATCCAAACCAGGGGGATCAGAAAAAGAATACGCGGCCGACACCGCAAACGGAAGAAGAGCGTAAAAAGGCCGAAGAAGCAAAGAAACGGGCGGAGGAAGAAAAGAACGTCATCGTCGACACCACCGTCGAAAAGATCAGCACAAACATTGTTAATGTAGACGCCGTCGTCATTAACAAGAAAACCGGGCAGATCATTACAGGGCTTAAGAAAGAAAATTTTGCGATATTTGAGGACGGCGTTAAGCAAAACATGTCGGGTTTTGCCACACCGGAAGCTCCGATCACCGTGACGCTCGTTGTCGAATACAGCAAGTGGACCGAGATGTTTGGATCGGCCGCCGGCGGCCAGTTTGAGCCGGGAACGTACGAGGTTATCAGGCCTGTAGCTCAATTTCTGACCAAATTTATCAAGCCTCCCAACGATTATGCCTCGGTTATCGCGTTTGACCTCAGGCCGACGCCGATCACCGATTTTACAAACGATCCGAAACGCCTGAATGACACGGTGAATTTGCTGCTTCGCAATTCCCCGGCATTTCGCGAGAACAACCTTTATGATGCGTTGAAATTCGCCCTGATCGGCGGTCGCGGAGATTCGGTCGTTCTGGAAAATTCGAAAAATGAAAAAGCCGATTACGGCGGCATCGTCGATGTTAAATCGAAGCGCCGCGCCATTATCCTGGTCGCGTCGGGCATCGACACATTCAGCCGGATCAACTACGACCAAGTGCGCCGCATTATCCAGGAAGCCGGCATTCCGATCTATATCATCAGCACGGGCAATTTGTTTTACAAAAAGTACGAGCAATACCTCGGCGCGACTGACAGCCTGTCGGGAATGCCGGGCCGTTTGACGTTTTTGCAAGCCCAGAATGCGATGAATACGTTTGCAAAGGAATCGGGAGGGATGCATTTCCCGATGACATTTGAGGGCGAAATACCTGGTTACCTGCAATCGATCAATGCATTGCTCCGCAGCCAGTATTCGCTGTCATACGATCTGGACGGCGTCCACACGCCGGGGAAAAAATACAAGATCGATGTCAAGGTCGACGTTGATGGCGATGGCCAGTACGATGATAAGACTTTCATCGTCCAGCACAAGCCGTTTTATTCAACGCCCGGCGACGCCCCAAAAAAAGACGGTAAAAATAAATAAGGAGCACCAGAAATGATCGAACTTTTATCTGCAATATTCCTCCGCTTTGGCCTCGCGTCAATTGGCGGGATCATACCTGAAAACCTGGCGACATCGGCCGTCGAGGCTGTGGCCTCGTTTGGCTTCGGCTCAATCGAAGCGTCCGCGGACAACGATGACAGCGACGAATCCGATGACGGCGGCGATTCGGATGATGAAGACGATGATGAAGATGACGACTCGGACGAGTCCGATGATGAGGATTCGGATGAGGACGAAGACGAAGAGTCGGACGGCGATGAAGATTCGGACGATGACGATGACGAATCTTAATTTTCAGTAATAATAAAATGCGAAGCGGTCGTAAACACAAAATGTTTGCGGCCCTTTGTTGTGGGTCGGCTTGAATTTCTCTCTTTGTAAGGCCCCCGTTTTGAATGCAGGCATCAGCCATATTAGTACATCCCCACCTGCTAACGCCTCAAGGTCACGGTAGTCAACATCGCCCGACCGCCGCGCAATTATTTGTGTATCCGAAAAAAGTGTAATGCTGTAATATAGATAGGGTACGGCAAATCACTTAAGCATGATTTTCAGACTTTTTGCTCAATCGGTGAATCAAACTGGTGAAGCGTCTCTTGCTTATACGTATCAGATTTTGGCATTCCATCAAAAACAGAGGCAACCTATGAAAACGCAAAGAAAAATCCGAAAACTAATTTTGGGCATGTCTGCTATCTTGACCATCGGCATTGGGGCATATGGGCAGAATAAAGCGGCCGATGTTTCTGGTCTGGAATCTCGGATGGCGCCCCGCTTTGTCAAAACGCGTGAGAGGACACGAACCCAGTATCCCTCAGTCCCATGGACGGCCTTATCCAACTCTCCATTTGTAGCGGGCGACCTCGATACAAGTTTTGGCGGGACCGGCAAAGTTATGACGCCATTCGGCGCGGAGGAGGATGTTGCCACATCGGTAGTACTCCAACCGGACGGCAAAATAGTATGTTCCGGTTACAGCTCTTCCTCTTTGACCGCCATCGCTTTTGTCGCTCGATACAATGGGGATGGCTCCCTCGACGCATCCTTCGGTACGGGCGGTAAGGTGACTCAGGATTTCGGAGTTAGTTCTACGCAAGCAACATCGATAGCATTGCAAGCCGACGGCAAGATCGTCGTCGGGGGCTATGTCAAGGCCGCGGCTCCGGCAACGTCGGGGTTCGACTTTTTTCTGCTTCGTTACAACACTGATGGGGCTCTTGATCCAACGTTCAATACCAACGGCAAAGTGACAACGAATTTCTCGACATTTGACGAGGCAGATGCCATGCTCATCCAATCCGACGGCAAGATCGTCGTGACCGGCAGCACGAACAATGGCACTCCTGACCGTACTTTCGCGGCGCTCGCCCGTTATAACGCCGACGGTTCACTCGACACCTCCTTCGGTACCGGAGGCAAGGTCATCGGCCATGAGGGCTCGGCTTTCTCCGCCGTCGTGCAACCGGACGGTTTAATTGTTACGGGTGGTTGGGGCTGTTCCGGTGTTGCTGCATGCACGCAAAACATGGATTTTACGTTCGCCAGGTATACCTCGGCCGGTGTGCTGGATCCTTCGTTCGGGACCAGCGGCAAGGCGACCGTCGCGGTTTCGGCCGGGCGAGATGAGGGGCATGCGATCGCCCTCCAGCCGGATGGCAAGATCGTCGCGGCGGGCGTTAATCTAAATTCACCGGCAGCCGATCCCGTTGCCATTGTCCGGCTCAATGCTAATGGCACACTCGACGCGACATTCGGCACCGGCGGAATTGTCCAGAATTTTCCCATTGGCGTCGAAGATGCGTATGGTCTAAGCCTGCAGTCGGGTGGCAAGATCGTCACCGGCGGAAGGATTTTTAACACCTCCACCGACTCCGATTTTGCTGTCATACGGCTGACTCCAAATGGCACCCTCGACACGACTTTCGGCAACGGCGGCATTGCAACGACCCCTTTCGGCAATAACCTTGACGGAATAACTCGCTTTGCGATCCAGAGCGACGGCAAAATAGTTGCTGTCGGCTTTGCTCAGACTCAGGCCGGCGATATCGACGCGGCGATGGCACGATATCTGACTTCCGTTTCGGTAAGCGGTCGTGTTACGGCGCCAAGCGGCGCCGGACTACGAAACGCCACAGTGGTTATTACCGATTCGCTGGGTGCTCAACAGTTCTCTACCACAAGTTCATTCGGTTTCTACACGTTCGACAACGTAAAACCGGGAGATACTTATCGGATATCCGTAAACTCGAGACTCTATCGCTTTGGGGTTCAATCTTTGGCGGTCAATGACAATTTGACGAACGTTGATTTCGTCGGTCTCGAGTAATAGATGCACGGACAGTCTTTTTTCTGATAAGGTATAGGTTGGTATTGTGGCTGGGTCGCTGGACCTGGCCACTGTTATTTTGGGTTCCGAATAGAATGAGCAGGCGAATCATCGATAGCTATAAGCGTAAACTCCTCACCGAGGAGGGCTTTACAGTCAGACAAGGGGCGGACATGAGGATTGCGCTCTGCTATCCAAATACGCACGCCATCGGCATGGCCAATCTCGGCCTGCACACGATGTACGAGCTTTTTAACTCGATACCCGGTGTCGCTTGCGAACGCGTTTTTCTGCCGGACGCTGACGAACTAACAGAATACGAGCGAACCGCCACGCCGCTGATGTCGCTTGAAACGCAATCGCGGGTGCGGGATTTTGACGTTGTCGCCTTTTCCATCTCGTTCGAGACCGACTACCTGAACATGGCCAGGATGCTCCAGCTTTCGGGCGTGCCGGTCTGGTCGAAAGATCGTACTCACTTTGATCCGCTCGTGATCATGGGCGGCGCAGCCTCGTTCCTTAACCCTGAGCCGATCGCCGATTTTACCGATGTCATCGCGGTTGGAGAAGGTGAGGTGTTGGCGTTTCAATTGGTCGACGCGATCTTTGAAAATGAGGGTAAGGACGAGATATTACTGGCGTTGGCACGTATCGGACGCGGCTTTTATGTTCCTTCGCTCTACGATGTGATCTATAACGACGACGGCACGGTGTTCGATTACATCCCAAATGAAAAAGGGATTCCGAAACGCGTCGGCAGAGCTTTAGCATCGGCAAATCCAAAAGAAGGCACGCTCCGCCGGGCAATGAAACGTGGGCAAACGGAGCTGGCGGAATTTCTCGTAAATCAGGATACATTCTGTCCTTCAACAGCCATTTGGTCACCCGAAGCCGAGATGGGCGACCGGCTCCTGGTCGAGATTTCACGAGGCTGCTCGCAAGGCTGCCGTTTTTGCTGGGCCGGCTACAATTACTATCCGCCTCGTGTCGTGCCGGCAAAGGACATTTTGGCAAAGGCGAGAGAATGGCGTTCTAAAACGAATAAGATCGGCCTCGTCTCGACCGCCGTCTGCGATCATCCTGAAATATCGACGATTCTGAGAGAATTGCGGGCGATGGATTACCGTATTTCGGTTTCATCCCTAAGGCTCGACCAAATTTCCGACGAATTGCTCGACGCCCTGGTCGAGTCACGCGATCAGCAGATCGCGGTGGCACCTGAGACCGGCTCGGACCGGCTTCGCCGCGTGATAAATAAAAATCTGACCAACGACGAGATCGTCGACATCTGCGGTGCGGTTTTTGATCGCGGAATGTTGACCATCAAGCTTTACATGATGGTCGGCCTGCCGACCGAAACGCAGGAAGATCTCGATGAAATGTTCGTGCTCGTCGAGCGTATAAAGAACCGTATGCTACTGGCGGGCAAGAAATTTGGCCGTGCGGGCAAGATCATCCCGTCGCTCAACGGCCTCGTGCCCAAACCGAACACGCCGCTGCAATGGGGAGCGATCTGCGACGAAAAAGAATTAAAGAAGCGTATTAAATACGTCTGCAAGGGCCTGAGCAAGATACCGAATGTCGAGGTGCGGTTTATGTCTTCACGCATCGCCCACGAGCAGGCGCTCTACTCCTCCGGCGACCGCACTGTTGCAAGAGCGATCGACGCGGCGGCACGAAACGGCGGCGATCTTAATCGTGCACTGCACGAAACGGGCATCGACCCGGCGTTTCACACCTCGCGAGATCGCAGCTATGATGAATACCTGCCCTGGTCGATCGTCGATTCGGGCCTGTCTTTTGAATTTCTGAAAACCGAAAACGAAAAAGCCCTCGAATCGCTCTCAAGCCTTCCCTGTCCGGCGGTCGAAAAATGCACGACCTGCGGCGTGTGTCCAACAACATGGCTCGCCGACGCAACCGAAGCATTGATCCAAATTCAGCCGCTAAAAATCCAACAAGCCCTCGCTGGCGTCTAGACTCTTAATTTTATCTTTTGACTTTTTACTTTTGACTTCAAAACCTACTGCTTCGTTAGGAAACCACTCGGCGTTGCCGTGTAATCGAAAACGTAGTTATATTTATATATGCCGAACGGAAGTATATTGACCTGTTTTGCGTACGCGACGCGGGCGGTAAGGACGTTGCCGACCTGCTTGACGTCGACGATGGCCTCGGGTGGGATGCCGTCTGCCTTAATCGCTTTCTGGATGCGTTCCTTTATATTATCGGCGGCGTTCAATTTGCCCGGCAATGCCAGACCTTGCAAAACGGCCGTGCCCATGTCCGACTTCAGGCTCTCGGCACTATATGCGACGGGCACATAGTTAAAACCCGCGTTTGCAACAAGCACGATAAACAACAAGACGAAGATAAATTTAACGCCCGCGCTTCCCTTTTCGGAATCGTGATTTTTTGCAGAACTGTTCATTTTTTCTTACTCCTGAAAATATGACCGCGGAGGTCACGCCCATTTCCGAAGAAATTTTTTAAGGGTCGTCTTTATCGCGGCGGAAGAGATGTCTGTTCGAATCAACGGTTTGCCGATGCCTTTTAACAGGATCATTTGGAGCGAACCGGACAGATGTTTCTTATCAAACTTAAAAGCCTCAAATACCTCTTCCGGGTCGATGCTGCCGAGCGGCGGTAATTCGCCGACCTGATGCACAACATCGTATAACAAGTTTACACTCCTTTCGTCAATCAATGCAAGAGTTTTTGACAGCTCGGCCGCAAACAAAATCCCGTACCCAACGGCCTCGCCGTGCTTGAAATATTTGTAATCCGTGAGTTTTTCGAGCGAGTGGGCGAGCGTGTGGCCAAAATTTAATATTTTTCGCGATCTACTGTCAAGGCGTTTCGAAGATTCACGCTCGTCACCGGCAACTATCGCCGCCTTGAACGCAACCTGAGAGGCAATCAGATCTGAGATTTGAATCTGAAATTTCAAATCCGAAATTAATCCCGGAAATTTTTCAGGCGGATGGGCAGTCAAAAAATCGCCGGTTTGATTTAATAGTGTTTTTCCGCTGATCGCTCCCTGTTTTACTGCCTCGCAAAAGCCGGCAGTCAATTCCCTTTTCGGCAGCGTCCCGAGCGTGGCGGTATCGATAAGGACACCGCTCGGCTGGTGAAACGATCCGATCAGGTTTTTGCCAAACTTCGAATTGACGCCGGTTTTACCGCCGACCGACGAATCGATCATCGACAAAAGCGTCGTCGGTATCTGCAAAAATCTGATCCCGCGAAGATAAACCGCCGCCGCAAACCCCGCGAGATCGCCAACGACTCCGCCGCCGAGAGCAACAACGACGTCCGTCCGCGACAATCCCGCCGCTGAAAAAGAACGCAGGGCCGATTCGGCGGAGGCGAAATTCTTATGCGTCTCGCCATCCTTCATCAAAAAATGCGAAACGGTGAAACCGCCGGCCGTCAGGCTTTCCAGTGTTTGCTCGCCATAAAGCTTGAAAACCGTGGGATTTGA
Organism: Pyrinomonadales bacterium; assembly: GCA_038227175.1. Lineage (GTDB taxonomy): Bacteria > Acidobacteriota > Blastocatellia > Pyrinomonadales > Pyrinomonadaceae > OLB17. Next base: position 11,964 of record JBBRPZ010000006.1, read on the forward strand.
GACAAGAACCAGCTTCCCGGCATCTTTGCCGAGACATTTACACGTCCATTTTCCGGCATCGGCGAGCAGACCGCTTCCGATACTTATCTCATAGTCCGACGATTGCTGAGAAATGCCGATCTTGACCCTTTTCGATCCCATAAAGATTTTTATCCGAGCGAATTTTCGATGACACCGGCCAGACGTGCCGCAAGAGCGTCGATCACCGACTGGTCTTTGCCCTCGATCATCACGCGGGCGAGATTTTCGGTTCCTGAGTAGCGAAGCAGCAGCCGGCCCTCTCCGGCCAGTTCGTCTTCGACCTCTTCGGCGGCGGCGGCGATCTCCGGTACGTTTTCAAACGGGTGCTTTTCGCGAACCTTTACGTTCTTCAATATCTGTGGGAATCGAATAAAACCCGTAACGGCTTGTGACAACGAAACACCTTTCTCCGTAATTGCACGCAGCAGCAGCAACGCCGTCATCATACCATCACCAACAAGGCTAATCTCGGGAAAAATAATATGTCCCGATTGCTCGCCGCCGATCACGGAGCCCGTTTTGAGCAATTCGTCGAGCACGTATTTGTCGCCGACGTTCGCCCGCAAAAGGTTTATGCCAACGGATCCTAATGCCACTTCGAGGCCGATATTGCTCATAACCGTCGCTACAACCGTCGCGTTGGCGAGCTTTCCGTGGGCACGAAGATATTCTGCCATGATCCAGAGCGTCGCGTCGCCGTCAATAATGTTTCCCTTTTCATCGACAAACAGCGCACGGTCGGCGTCGCCGTCAAACGCTACGCCTAAATCCGCTTTTTCCGCGACTACGCGTTCCTGCAAATGCTCCAAGTGCAGCGAACCGCAGTTTTCGTTGATATTTCGCCCGTCTGGCTGATCGTGGATCGCAACGACATCGGCCCCAAGCCCGGCAAAAAGCCCAGGAGCAAGATTTGACGAAGCTCCGTTGGCACAATCAATTACGATCTTCCTATTCCCGGCAGAAAATCCGTTGGCGACGCTTTTCAGGTGATCGAGGTACGCTGTACGAAACTCATCGGCCCGCCCGGCATCAGCCGGGATCACGCCGGATACATCTATTCCGGCAGCATCGGAAATATCACGTTCTATCCGCCGCTCGATCTGCTCACCGATCTTTTTGCCGCTCGGCGAGAATAGCTTTATCCCATTGTCCTGAAACGGGTTATGTGATGCACTAATAACGATACCGGCGTCAAAATCGAAGGCTTTTGTCAGATATGCGACGCCCGGAGTTGTAATAACAGCGCCCGATTCGCAGACTGCATTTTCGGAATGTGCTCCGGCGTGCAACGCATTCTCGATCCCATTACCGGATTCGCGCGTGTCCCGGCCCGTTATAAAACGGGGGTCGCGGCCAAGCTGCTTGCGAAACTGTCGGGCGAGCGACGCTCCGATGACGCTGACTGTTTTTTTATCCAAAGGAAATTCGCCGGCGTGACCGCGAATTCCGTCCGTTCCAAAGAGTTTCTCCATATTAAATGCCTTGCAGACGCGGGCGAAAAGGTAAGTTATACATTATGAAGCACCACTAGACAATTCGTGAGCATCCATAAGCATTAATTGTATATGTAATAAAATTTTCAAAAACTGTTGACAACCACGTTACATTTGAGAGAATCTTATACGTGCTGACCGGTAGTGACCACGACATCGAACATTTCCAACACAAGTTTCTCCGCTCTAAGTCTATGAAAAAAAATATCTTGTTTGGCCTTTTTGTCTTCGCAGCCTCGATTTTCCCGGCATTTGGGCAGGCGAAACCGGCACCGACGCCATCGCGAGTTCTGGTAACGAGCACTTTGCCGACTCCGACTACTGCGAGGCCCGCACGAATACCGACGCCTACGCCGATGCCGCTTCCGGCAAAGACGCCGAACGTAGTCGGTCAAAACCCGCCGGGACCTCTTTCGCAGGCCAGCAATCTTAATTACAAAGGTCTTACATTCTCGCAGATCAAGGCCAAGCTAGCAGAAGCCAAACGCCAGATGCAGACGCGGCCGTTGAATACGGCGATGACGGAGCCGCTTACGGCCTCAAGCCTGGTCCGCATCGCGTACTACGATTGGCGGGACAAGCAGGTCAATTACATTGTTATCAGCAAAGACGCTTTTCTGACCGCCGATTCGCCGACCGCAGCCATCTCTTCGAACGGCCGCAGCGTCACTTCGCGAACTCTGCGCGTAAATGGCGTCAACACGCCAATAACAATTACGGACGAGACCGGCCAGGCGCAGCTGCCGTTGATGATCCAATATCCAGTCGAAAAAGGCGGACGCTTTATCGAAACGGCCTACTATATGTCGACACATCCGGGACTCGTCACACCCGAGGTCGTCAGCGCCGGACGGTTTTACGTCCACAATGTAATCGAGATCGCCCGCGACCAGCTCAAAACCAAAGGCTACGCCATCCAGCCAAAGGTCGCTGATATCGCCGAGCGCCTCGCCACCGTCGAGCACGTCGATCATCTGAGATTTAGAACGGAATTTCAACCGAACATCTTTAACGATATTTTCACGCTCTACGCTTTGAACGAGGGCCAGACATATCGCTATTCCGTCAGCTCCGCCGGTGCGGGCGGCATGGTGCAGATGATTCCGTCTACATACGCGATGATCCGCCGACTGTATCCGAATGCGATGCTGATGCCCGATTTTGTCGAGGGTATGCGAAACCACGTCAACGCGTCGCAGGCGATGCTGCTCTACATGCAGATGACCTGGAACGACATCGCGTCGAGACCGGCGGTTTCCAATGCGTTGGCAACCCACATTGCCACGCAGGAACAATTAATGGCCGCCGGATACAATTCCAATCCCGCCAAACTCTCGGGCTACATCGACCGCGGCGGATCAAACTGGACGTATCTTATTCCACGAGAGACCCAGATCTATTTGCAGATATTCTCATCGCTGGAACAAAACGTTTCGATGGCACCGCGAAAGCAGTAGGCATTCAATATTTTGTTCAGATTTAGGCCGCCGCAAAGGCGGTCTTTTCTTATTCATCGAGCATCTCCGCGGGCGTTGGCGTGCCCGAACCGACCTTAGCAACCTCAGTCTGCACGTCGCCGAAATTCCTGCCGACAAGATTGCCGCCGGCAAAAAACGGATCGTTCGTCACTTCAAAAATCGCGAATGGCGGAGGGATGAAATCTTCCATCTGCTCACGGGTCTCAAAATCTACTTTTGCTGTACTCAAACCCCAAAGGTCGCCAAGGTACACGTCAAACGCAACGGACACGCGGTCGAATTCGTGAAAGTACCGGTTCTTGCGAATTTCCCGGCCCTCGAACTTTTCGAACGCCGCATATTCCGGGTCGTTCAGGTGTATTTCGGCGAGCTTCGCGACAGCGCGTTCCCCGTCCGCTATCGAAAATCGCTGCTGCAGGATCCGCGTCCATATTTTCGAATACGGATCGCGAATAGACCGCAGACGCATTCGAGTATTTTCGATATAGTTGTCGAAGATCTGTAGATGGCTGCTGGCGGGCGTCAGCGGTTCGGGCAGGCTGTCGATCAGGAACAGGCGGTGCATCTCGGTTTGTGCGGTTTTGTTCATTTTTATCAAATTTATTATACTCGTGTCTTCGATTAATTTAGGAGAGCGAAAATTATGCAACGCAATTTTTTTCAGTTTGTATTGATAGCGGCCCTGGCATCCCTCATCGCGGCATGTGGCGTCGGAGCACCGGCCAACTTGGGAAATTCGGCCAGCGGCAACACAGCTGCTAATAATTCGAACGACCCGCTGGCAACCACCAAACCGGCCAAGGAACCGACAACAAACAACGCTCCGACGCTGACACCCGTCTTCAAAGCCTACTGCGACGCGTGGGTGAAGAATGACGAAGCGGCCCTGCGCAAAGTCTACTCGGCGGATACGCTCAAGATTTTTGAAAGCCAGATGAAGGAAGACAAGGTCAAGAGTCTGATAAAATTCCTTGAGGACGACAAAGTCTCCGGCACCCCATGCGAAGTCACTAATGAGGAGATTACGGGAGACAGCGCTACCGCCAAGATTATATCGAACAAATACCCGAACGGTATCAAGATCGTCTTCGTCAAGGAAGGCCCCGACTGGAAAATGACAAACCGCAGTCCGGTCCTCGATGTCGTAAAACCGACGGCCAATACCTCGAATACGGCAAACGCCGCTCCGGATAAGAAGGCCGTTAAAAAATAACGGCGGATCACTGCCTGCAAATTACCATTTTTGTCAGCCCGCTTAACGGCGGGCTGTTTTTTGCTTATTTGGCTTGCATTCGAATTTAGACGTGTTAAGATTTCGAGTTCATTGCCTGATCGAGAAAGACGACTCCGGTGATGAATTCGAAAAATCTTTGAGAATAGGAAATATTTACATGAAAACCAACATTATTTTAACCCTGAGCATTCTTGCTCTTTCGCTCGGATTCGCCGGCTGCACCGCGTCGGTCACAACGGGCAACAACGCAAACGCCAAACCGGCGTCAAACACCAACTCGGCCGCGACGCCCGCACCGGCCTCCACGCAGGCGGCGACAAACGCAAACGCCGACAAATCCGAAACCGCGTCGAACTCGGAACTGGACTTCACGCTCGTAAACAAAACCGGCTACGACATCAAACAGGTTTTGGTCGGCCCCTCGGCGACCAAAGAATGGGCTGACGATATGGAAATCCTCAAGGGCCGCCCGTTCAAGGACGGCGCGACGATGGATGTCAAATTTCACCCGAAGGCAACCGCCGAAAACTGGGATATCAAGGTCGAGTGGGCAGACGGCTCGCCAAGTGAAGAATGGCTCAAGCTGAACCTCACGAAGATCGAGAAGGTTACGCTGAAATACGACAAAGCCGCCGATAAAACGACGGCTGTGATCGAATAAGAAATTTAAGATCGTAGTATTGAGGCCGCTTGAATTCGTTTAAGCGGCCTTTTTTATTATTAAGCAGCAGCCGTTTTGTAAGGCGGCAATATCACACGGGCCGGCTTCTCTCTCTTAAACCCAAGCGCCCAATCGGCCTGCATCAGCGTGTGAATGTCGCGGGTTCCCTCATAGATCACCGCTGCTTTGCAGTTACGCAAATATCTTTCGACCGGGTAATCGTTGGTGTAGCCGTTAGCCCCGTGGATCTCGATCGCCATCGACGCGGCGGTCTCCGAGCGGATCGTCGCCTGCCACTTGGCGAGGCTTGCGGCGCGGGCCGAGGGCAATCCCTGATTTTTCAAATAGCCGGTCTTTAGCCACAACAGATGGGCCATTTGGTAATCGGCTTCCATATTTGCGATCTTTTGTTTAACGAGCTGGAAATGTGCGATCGTCTGGCCCTGCACCTCGCGAGTATTCGCATACGCAACCGACGCGTCCCGCGAAGCCCGGATGACGCCCGTCGCACCAGATGCGACCGTATAACGCCCGTTCTCAAGCGAAAACATCGCGATCTTAAATCCCTCGCCTTCCTGACCGAGCATATTCTCCGCAGGCACGCGGACATCCTGCATCGAAAAATAACCGGTGTTCCCCGCACGAATACCGAGCTTACCGTGCAGCGTCCCACTCGAAAATCCCGCCATTGTCCGCTCGATGATAAAACAGCTCATCCCCGTATGGTCCCGCACCTTTTGTTTCTCAAGATCGGTCCAACAGAAAAACAGGAAGTGATCCGCGACATCACCCAGCGATATCCACATCTTTTCGCCGTTCAAGATCCAATCGTCACCATCCCGTTTGGCGTATGACCGCATCCCGATAACGTCTGATCCCGCATTCGGCTCGGTCAGACCAAATGTCGCGAGTTTTTCGCCTTTTGCCTGGGGCACGAGGTATTTTTGCTTCTGCTCCTCGGTTCCCCAGCTATAGACGCTCAGGCTGTTCAGCCCAACATGAACCGACATCGCCACCCGCAAAAATGTGTCGCACGCCTCAAGCTCCTCGCACACAAGCCCTAGCGAAATATAGTCAAATCCGGCCCCACCGTACTGCTCCGGAATGCAAACGCCCATCAGCCCCAGCTCGGCCATCTTTTCAAAAACCTTCGGTTCGAAATACTGTTTTTCGTCCCATTCCTTGATATACGGCGCGACCTCTCCCACACAAAACTCGCGGACGGTCTGTTTTAATGCCTCGTGTTCTTCGGTCAGTTCTAATTCGATCACGGTTTTAAGATTTCCCTCTCTAAAATTTGGTTATGATAAGATTTCGAAAGTACTTTCGAAGGAAAATTCTAGCATTTCGCAATCGTTTAGGCGAAAAGGCTGTGGGACGCTGTATGATCGAAATCACAAACGCCATCGAGATCGTCAAACGCGAAACCGGCGTCCTCGCCGCCGAACGCATCGCTCTAAACGATGCCGTCGGCCGCGTCCTGGCCGAAGATATAGTTGCGGACACCGATCTGCCGCCCTTTGACCGGTCGCAGATGGATGGTTTCGCAGTGGTTGCCTCCGATTCGAAAAACGCACCCGTAACGCTCAAGATCGTCGGTGAATCCGCCGCCGGCCGTGGCTGGCATCACACGATGAAACCCGGCGAGGCTGTGCGTATCATGACCGGAGCGCCCGTTCCGACCGGGGCTGATGCCGTCCAGAGAGTCGAGCTTACACGAACGCCGGATGTCTCGTTTCAGAACAGCGGAACACTTGAAACAGTCGACGTCTTAGAATCTGTCAAAAAAGGCACGGCGATAGTGCGAAAGGGTGCTGAGATCACAACGGGCAGCAAGTTATTTTCAAAAGGCGAGGTGATTACCGAAAATATGATCGCCGCGATCGCGTCGTTTGGATACGCGACGGTCGAAGTCGCAAAAAAACCGCTCATTGGCATTCTCGCAACGGGCAGCGAGATCGTCGATGTCGAAAAAAAACCGGACCGAGACCAGATACGCAACTCAAATTCGTCGATGTTAAAAGCTCTGGCAGAAAATTGCGGAGCGGTCGTCGAAACTTTTCCGATCGCGGGCGACGATCTGAAAACCCTCAAGAAACAGATCGCAAAAGCATCGAAAAATAAGGATATACTCATAATTACCGGCGGTGTTTCGGTCGGCAAATATGACCTGACTAAGACTGCATTGAAAGACCTCGGCGCCGAAATATTTTTCGAACGTGTCAGGCTAAAACCCGGAAAGCCTACGGTTTTCGCGAAACTCGGAAAAGTGTTGGTTTTTGGACTCCCCGGCAATCCAGTCTCGGCGGCGACATCTTTCTATTTATTTGTAAACCCCGCGATACGGCAGATGCAACGCGTCGTGAATGGGTCACTGCGCAGCGGCGTTGGCGTCTTATCGGACACGGTTCGCGGCATTAAAGTACGGGACAGCTACTTGCCGTGTGAAATATCCTTTAGCTCGGACGGACGCGTCCTGCTTAGGCCTCTGAAATCCACCGGATCGTCGGATTTTATTGCGTTTGCCAGAGCCGACTGTTTGGTATTTGTTCCGCGAGAAACAATTATCGAAAAGGGCAGCCCTGCTCAATTTCTAATTTTGCCCACGCGGTAATGTTGTAATCATGAGTGATCAACCAAACGAATTCTGGTCAAAACTCCGGTGGAAGCTATATTTGCCGGAATATTTCTACCGGCCACGGCAGATCCTTAGACGAATACGCCGCACGATTGCAGCTCAAACGGGTTATCAGATCGTGCGAATGCCTTGGGGAGCCGATCTCAGGATAAAGTTGCCCGAATTGATCTCAAACTCGATCTGGATAAAAGGCGTTTATGACATCGTCGTTGCCGAGACTATCTGGCGACTGATCGACGCGGGCGATATTGTGCTTGATGTCGGAGCGAATTTTGGTTATCTGACGTCTTTAATGGCGGTTCGAGCCGGGAAAGATGGAAAAGTCTTGGCCTTCGAGCCTCACCCGATGATGTTTGAGGAGCTTAAAACAAACATTGAGCTTTGGTCCAACGGATCGTCAACGGCATCGATTGAGGCCCGGCAGACGGCGCTTTCGTCGGCTAATGGAGTAGGAAATCTCGTTATGCCGCCTTCCTGGGAAGGAAATCGAGGAGCAGCTTTTGTATCGACGGATGCGGTCAGCGAAAATTCGGTTGAGATTATATTGGAACGCCTCGACGACGTTTTCGATGATGACATAACGATCAATTTAGCCAAATTCGATGTCGAGGGCCACGAATTCGAAGCCTTTCGCGGAGCCGAGCGATTGTTGGCCGCCGGGACAATTAGGAATATAGTATTTGAGGATCAGCGAAACACGGATTCGCCGGCCAAAGCCGAGTTGTTGCGGCACGGATATAGGTTGTTCAGCCTCGCCAAGCGATTCCGAGGGCCGCGATTGTGTAATGTTGACGGATCGGGAACCTCGCCGAGAGACGATCCGAATTTTCTGGCCACCCTGGATCCCGATCAGGCAATCGCGCGGATGAAAGGTCGCGGCTGGAACATATTTCGAGAGGAATAATGACTAATATCAATGAAAAACTGTCTCATTTTGATGACGCCGGCAAGATAAAAATGGTCGACGTTTCGGACAAAGAAATGTCGCTCCGCCGAGCGGTTGCCTCGGCCAAGGTACTCCTTTCTCAAGAAACTATACAAACTCTACAAACTCAACGAAACCCCAAAGGCGACCCGCTTGAGATCGCCCGCATCGCCGGCATCATGGCGGCGAAAAAAACATCTGAACTGATCCCGCTCTGCCATCAGATCAATTTGTCGAAAGTGAACGTCGTTGCCGAGTTTGCCGGCTACGGCATCCACCTGACCGCCGAAGCCGTAACCACCGCCCAAACCGGCGTCGAAATGGAAGCCCTGACCGCCGTCTCCGTCGCCGCCCTGACCATCTACGACATGTGCAAGGCTGTACAGAAAGACATCGTGATCTCCGGCATACATCTTGAATCAAAGACAGGTGGGAAAGAGGATTTTGTCATCGGTCCTTAGTCCTTGGTCATTAGTTAATTCCAAAGGACCAAGGACAAATGACAAAGGACAAAGCCCGAACTTTCAGCTAGAATAAACGTATTCGCTTGTAGGTAAAATAAGGAGTCAGCCCATATGAAATACACACTCGCCGCAGACGCCCGACCGCAAGTGACGCTGCTGCTCACGGCCACGCTGATCAGCGTCGCTTTGTGGATGGTTTCGTGGTACATGCCGTTTGTCGGGTATATCGTTTATCCGCTACAGTTATTTGCGACGTTCATCCACGAAGGCAGCCATGCTCTCGCCACGTTGATCACCGGCAACACCGTGTTGAGCCTGACCGTTTCGCCGGACGCAAGTGGCGTGGTGTGGTCGAAATCGTCGGGATTCTCGGCTCTGCTGATCTCAAGCGCCGGATACCTGGGTGCGACGGCGTTCGGCACGGTGCTGCTTGTTTGGATGCGTTACAGGTTTTCGTCGCGGTTGGGATTGTGTCTCTCGGCGGGTTTTGTCGGTGTGATGACGCTGATCTTCGGCTTTTTGGCTCCGTTTTGGAATCTGCTCGAAAACGTTACCTTTGGCAGCGTTGTTTTCACGGTGTTGTCGGGTGTTGTATTAACTATTGGACTGGCAGGAATTGCAAAATTTGCAAGCATAAGGTGGGCAAATTTTGCGATGGCTTTTCTCGCCGTTCAATGTCTGCTAAATGCGTTCTTTAGCTTAAAAGACCTATTTTTTATTTCGACAATGACAAATCAGTCGTCCGACGCCGCGAATATGGCGGCCGCAACCGGCGTCCCTAGTTTTGTTTGGGTCGTTGTCTGGATCGGTATTTCGCTGGTGATGATTACGGTCGGCATTCGAATGTTTGCGGCCGCCAAAGGTGCGACTGGCAGCGATTCGCTATTTGAGGATTAGCATGAAACTTGTCTCGGTTTTTTTACTCGCCGTTTTGCTTTGCTCAGCGTTGTTTGCCCAGGTCAAAAAAACGGAACCTATTCCGGTCAAAGCCCCGTTTTCCAAATCGCTCCAAATGCTCGTCGTGATCACCAAGGATTGGAACGCGGTCGGGGGCAGGGCACAGCGTTTTGAGCGAAAAAACGGAGGTGCGGAATGGAAAGCCGTTGATGAAAGCTTCCCCGTCGTCGTCGGTCGCAGCGGCCTCGCATGGACCGGCGAACTGGCAACGCCCGCAGCGACAAAGATCAAGCAGGAAGGTGACGGCAGCTCACCGGCGGGCATGTTCCCGCTCACCGCAGCCTTTGGCGTCAGCACAAAACCGAGCGCTCTGCTGATGCCGTACACAAAGTTAGATCAGTTCACCGAATGTGTCGACGATGTGAAATCCTCGTTTTATAACCGGATCGTCAACCGGATGCACGTCGGTAATTTCGATTGGAAATCGTCTGAAAAGATGCTCGCGGTCGGCGAGCCATATGAGCTTGGCGTATTTGTCGGGTACAACAGTTTTCCGGTTGAAAAGGACAAGGGTTCGTGCATTTTCCTGCACATTTGGAGGGACGCCTCGTCCGGAACGGCTGGCTGTACGGCGATGAAACGGCAAAATCTCGAAATGATCGTCAGCTGGCTCTCGCCCACAAAAACCCCATATCTCGTCCAATTGCCCGAGGACGTTTATAACAGCTCGCGAAAATCGTGGAACCTGCCAAAGATCAAATAACGCTGCAAGAGCTTGCTGTCGGCTCACGTCTCGTCGTGCGCTCAAAGCTCGACTGGCGATTCGCCGCCGTGTCAAAGATCGTCGAGGAACGCGTAGTTTTGACGGTATGCTCACCAACGGGGCGAACATACCGTCTGAGAAGGGATTTGGACTGCGAGTTAATGATGGAGGGGGCTATCCCGATCTTAGCTTACGACGAGACCGATAACTGGCGGAATAATTTTAGCCCGTACGACGCGCGCTGGTAATCCTGTTTTGAAGAAAAGAGTTTAGCCACGAATTACGCTAATAATTTCTTATTTGTGTCATTCGTGTAATTCGTGGCTAAACCTGCTTTGATTTGTTTTTAGGATCGTGAGATTCGCTTTACCCCAATCACCCGCAGGCTTCCATTTTCCTGAAGAAGCACTACATATCGCAAATTTGCCGCTTTCCACCCGGAATTCACCGGCATCGGAGCTTCGAACTTGGCGGTGGTCTGTCCCGCGTCGATCTTGCCGATGGAACGCATTTCACGCACAACCGAAACGTGTGAGAGCTGGCTGCCCGAGTTTTCGCCGCCGCTCACGTTCGACACCAGACCGCTCTCCGCAGCGACAATATAAACTGTCGACGCCTTCGACGCCGGAATGTCCGAAACGTCGATTCGCATTTTATCGCCGACGATCTCGGCCGTAATAGCTGCTTTCGGCGCCGAGGCTTGTGATCTGATCGCATCTCTTACAGTCGTCCGGTTGTTTCCGACCGCCTCGACGGTTCCGTCGATGACCGCCTCGGGCGTGTAGCTCCCACTGCCGAAATGGCTGCCATACTGTGCCTGCCGTCGGCTGTATTCGGCAGATGAAAACCGGTCGCGCCAACTGCCGCTATCCCAATAATCGACGTGAAAACCGAGCGTTATCACCTCGGCCCCGTCAACCGGCTGGTCCCTATCAAGCGTCGTCAACAGCTTGTCCGCCGGCGGACAGCTTGAGCATCCCTCGGACGTAAACAGCTCAACCAGGACGGGTGATTTGGCACTTGCCTCATTTGAGGCAACCGGGTCGGCGACCGTTAAAACTTGAGAGACCTGAGTCTGGCATGCCGGAGCGATAATTGATGCGACGATTGTGAATACGGCAAAAAATAAATTCATACCATGAATATATTACTCCCGCAGCTAAAATTATTCCCGTTTTGTCCGCGAAATTCAGATTTGTTAGAATACTCTTTTGCCTTTAGGTCGGGATTTACATCTATGCAGGCTGCGAAAACAAAAGAGGAACAGATCGAGGTTCGCGGCGCCCGCGTTCATAATCTCAAGAATATCTCGGTTTCGCTGCCGATCAACAAGCTGACCGTCATCACCGGCGTTTCTGGATCTGGTAAGTCTTCGCTTGCATTCGATACGCTTTACGCCGAAGGCCAGCGCCGCTATGTCGAATCGCTCTCGGCTTACGCACGCCAGTTCCTCGAACGGATGGACAAACCCGACGTCGACGAGATCATCGGCATCGCTCCGGCAATCGCGATCAGGCAAAAGAATTCGACCAAAAATCCGCGTTCCACCGTTGCGACCCAAACCGAGATATACGATTACCTGCGTCTGCTCTACGCCCGTGCTGGACAGACGATCTGCCACGTCTGCCATCGTGAGGTGAAAAAAGACTCGCCCGAATCGGCGGCGAATGAGATATTAGCGGAACTGGCCGAAGGGACAAGGTTTTATGTCCTGTTTCCCATCCAGGACGAGGTCTCACGCGAGATCGTAAAAGCCGCAAAGAAGCCAAAGCCGAGTCGCACGACTAAATCCGCCGGCCTAAGCACAACCGCATTTCTGATATCGCTGCTCCAGCAGGGCTTTTCGCGGCTCTACCGCGACGGCGAGATGCTCGAACTGCAAAAACCAGAAGATTACAAATTCGACGATTTCGACAACACTTTCGTATTGATCGACCGCTTGAAAGCCGACAAAGATATCCGGCAGCGTCTGGTCGATTCGCTCGAAATCTGCTTTCGCGAAGCGCATGCCGCTGTGATAAAACTGTCAGAACCACCTGCGGTAGCGGGTGGTTTAACACCCCCTGTCGATACGTCAAAGAGGAATAAACCCCAACTTCAACCACCCGCTACCGCAGGTGGTACTGACTTGAGGTTCGCTGACCAGTTCGTCTGCAAATACGACGGCACGCGCTATGAGGAACCAGAGCCGCATCTCTTCAGTTTTAATTCGCCATTCGGTGCGTGTCCGACGTGTCAGGGCTTTGGAAACACGATCGGCATCGATTACGGCCTCGTTATCCCAAATCCGCTGCTGTCGCTCAAAGACGGTGCAATCGAGCCTTTCACCCGTCCGACACATGCCTGGGCACAGAAAGAGCTTGTAAAATACGCGTCGTCGGCCAATATCGACATGACTGTACCGTTCGCTGATCTGCCGGATTTTCAGCAAAATTGCATTATCTACGGCGACGAGGGCTGGCGCGGACTGAAGGGGTTTTTTCAATGGCTCGAAACTAAAAAATACAAGCTCCACGTCCGTGTATTTCTCGCTAAATATCGCGGTTATACAAAATGTCCCGACTGCAATGGACAGCGTTTGCGGCAGGCGGCTCGCGACGTGAAGATCGGCACGCTTTCCCTTCCCGAGATCGTGGAGATGTCGATCAGCGATGCGTTCGAATTTTTTGAAAAACTCGAAATGAGCGAGGAACGCTTAAAGATCGCTGATAAACTGCTGCTTGAGATCAGCCGGCGTCTCAAATTTCTCGTCGAGGTCGGTCTTGATTATTTAACGCTCAGCCGTCTCGCGGCGACACTTTCGGGCGGTGAGGCACAGAGAATCCAACTCGCGACCAATCTCGGCTCCCTGCTCGTCGGCACGCTGTACGTCCTCGACGAACCGAGCATCGGCCTCCATCCGCGTGACAACGCCCGGCTCATCAAGATTCTCGAAAACCTGCGCGACATCGGCAACACTGTCCTCGTCGTCGAGCATGACGAAGACACGATGCGTGCCGCCGATCACATCGTCGATATCGGCGTTCACGCGGGTGAATTCGGCGGCGAACTCGTTTTCGAAGGCAATTTTGCGGCGTTGTTAAAGAGCAAAGAATCCCTCACCGCCAAATACCTACGCGGCGACGCCGAGATCAAGGTCCCGCAAAAACGCCGACCCGTCACAAAGCAAAAGATCGAGATCATCGGAGCCCGCGAGCATAATCTGAAGGACATCTCGGTAGCAATCCCACTCAACATGCTCGTCGCGGTCTCGGGCGTTTCTGGCTCCGGCAAATCGACGCTGGTTCACGACGTTTTGTATGCTGGTCTAAAGAAAAAACGCGGCGAATGGAACAGCCACGTCGGATTTTTCAAGGAGATCAAAGGCTACGATCAGGTGGACGACGTGATCCTCGTCGACCAATCGCCCATCGGCCGCACGCCGCGTTCAAATCCGGTCACGTATATCAAGGCCTACGACGCTATCCGGGAGACCTTTGCCGCCACCAATATGGCGAAGACCAAAGGCTACAACGCCTCGCATTTCTCGTTCAACGTCCCCGGCGGACGCTGCGAGATATGTCAGGGCTCGGGTACCGTGACGATCGAGATGCAGTTCCTCGCCGATGTGGAGCTGACCTGCGAAGACTGCCGCGGGATGCGGTTCAAACAGGACATACTTGACGTCAAGTATAAGGGCAAAAACATCCACGAAGCCCTGCAATTGACGGTTCGCGAGGCAATTCTGTTCTTTAAAGATGTTGCAAAACTCGTTACGCGGCTCAAGGTCCTCGACGCCGTCGGCCTCGGCTATCTGAGGCTCGGCCAATCGGCCACGACTCTCTCGGGCGGCGAGGCCCAACGAGTAAAACTGGCATCGCACCTCGCACAGAAAACAACCTCAAGCACGCTCTTCATCTTCGACGAGCCGACGACGGGCCTGCATTTCGACGACATTAACAAGCTGCTCGCCGCCTTCCGTGCCCTGATCGACAACGGCGGCAGCATCCTCGTCATCGAGCACAACATGGACGTGATAAAAACGGCCGACTGGGTGATCGACCTCGGCCCCGAAGGCGGTGTCGGCGGCGGCGAGATCGTCGCGACCGGCACACCGGAGGAAATCGCGAAAAATGAAAGGTCGTTTACCGGGAAATATTTGAAGGAAATACTGACGACGAAAAGTTAGTCGTCACCAAACTTCGCCCGCCAGAGCGTGGCTATCTGTTTCATAACCTCGCAATCGCAGTAGCCGCCGTTTTCGTTTAGCCAGTTGGTTATTTTGGGAAAGTTGAGGCCGCGCTCCATCATGTACCGCATTGAGAAACGCAGGGTGTGGTCGCACTCTTTGTCGTAAAGTTCGTCTTCGACGTAATCGAGCAGTTCGCTCATCGATTCCTGTCCGGCCGGCATCGCGCTGAGAAACGCCTCCAACTGCTCGCCGCTCATCTGCTCAAGGTTTTCGATCTGACGTTTACGTAAAATTGCCATAAAGATTTTAGCACCTAAGGTGCGATGTTAATTAGCCTGTGGCATCGCCACAGGTAACGATCAGCCTCGATTATTAAGCACCTAAGGTGCGGCGTAATTGTTCAAAATCATGAATACTCCGTCGCTTTGCGGCTTCATTTTTGTTTACGTGTCTTGACCAGCGGCACTGCCGCAGGCTAGATTACATCGCACCTTCGGTGCTGGCCAAACCGAAAGCCGGGGTCAAACGCAGTTTAGCGTTTTCAAAACTCGCTTTCCGTAACCCTGGCCATCTCGTTTCGTTCGGCTTCCTCGATCTCACGCTGTTTGATGCCTTCGCGGCCATCGTAGGTCGCAAATTTTGGCAGGAAAAACGCCGCCCCCACAACGGCGACGATACACAATGCTCCGCCGGAGATCAACGCGGCCTTCACGCCGTAAAATTCCGCGACAATACCCATTTTAGCACTTCCGAGCATCGGTCCCGTCAGGTAGCTCATCATTTCGATGCTCGCCATACGTCCGCGAATATAATTTGGGATCGTCTGATTCCAGATCGCACCGCGAAAAATGCCTGAGATCATATCAAAAAATCCAGCCGCCCCGAGAAAAATAAGGGCGGGCACAATGGAGTCCATAAACCCGAACAAAACGATTGCAACGCCCCATAAAACTGCCGCTATCGTCACCATCAAACCGTGGCGATGCACATTTTTTGTCCAGCCCGACGTGATGCTTGCCGTCAATGCCCCAACCGCGATAGCTGCAGGAAAAAATCCGACATATTTCGCACCGTAAACGACCGCGAGAGCCGGGTACAACGCTTGTGGAAATGCAAAAAACATCGCCGCGATGTCGATAAAATACGTCCCGACCAGTTCCTGACGGCTAAACGCGTATTTCCAAGCCTTTTTGATTCCCTGGAAACTCGGCTTTTCGGCGTTCTCGGGCGATGGAACTGCCTGCAGTAAAAATACAGCCAACAGCGAAGCGGCAAACGTGACGAGATCTATCAAATACGCTACTGACGGGCTGAGCGTGGTCGCGATAACACCGGCAATCGCCGGGCCGATGATCATTCCGACTGAAAAACGGACTGAGTTCAGGGCCATTACCGCCGACATCATTTCCGCCGGAATTACCTTTTGAATAAAAGATTCATACGCCGGTCGCTGCAACGCCGCGAGGCCGGCATGAAGCGCGACCGCGACAAACAATATCCATATCTGCGGCTGCGGCAGCAGCGAATTGCCAAGCAATATCGCCGTCACCAGCGTCTGTCCGACTTCGGTAAACCGCAGCATTTTTCGCTTATCGAGAAAATCCGCGAGAGCTCCGCCGACAAACGCGAGACACACCATCGGCACAAATTCGGCCAGCGAAATATACCCGACCATCGCCGACGACTGTGTCAGTTGGTACATCTGCCACGGCACGACGATAAACGTCATCATCGAGCCGAAAAACGACACCAACTGTCCAAAAAACAGCAGACGATAATCGCGTGAAGCTTTGAGCGGGGATAGGTCGAGAAGCATAAGCTAAGAGATTTAAGACTGCAAACCTTCCGTACAGATGGGTGACTTTTTGGGCTTCAACTTAAGCTAGAATGCCCAGTGACCTTGAACAAATTTGGTAATGAAGAATGCCAAAAATAAAAGGGACCATACGGTAATTACGCTCCTCCAGAAATATCGCTCGGCGAGCATGGCAAAGAGAATATAAATAGGAAACATAACCAGCGTGTAGCGCGGGACGCTCAGAATAAAACCGCTGCTTGTGAAGATAACCCAGTTGCCGGCCATCCATACCGTGTAAGACGGTCGAAGCAGGAATCCACACGCGATGGTGCAAATGCCTCCCAACATGATAAACATAAATTCCTGCAGCCCGCCCATTTGAGCGTGCGCGATTTCCGGGCTCCAGATCAAGTTATACACGCCTTTGACAGGACCCCAGGGCATGGCAAAAGATTTATAAAAATTTTCTCTGCCCACGACCAAAAACGTGAAAGGATCCCCAGTCGCATATTGATTAAGCAGCAGGTAAATGCCAAAGCCAGCAGGGGCGACTAATATCCATAGCCAACTCCACTGCCATCGGCGACAAACCCGATATTGTAAAAACACCTCCACGACCAAAGCCCCAACGATAACCAATCCATTGAGGCGCGTCAGGCATAAAAATATTCCGAGAATTCCGGCGAGGGCCCACCGCTCCTGCCGTGCGGCGAGGAAACAGCCGACGGCGAGGGCGATAAACAGGGCCTCATTGTAATTTATATGTAGAAAGTAGCTGGTCGGAAAGATCAATAAAAACCACACGGAATTTCGCGCCACCAAATCCGGAAAATCTGCCCGAACCAATTTATGCAGCAACAATCCGGCGGCAAGCAACGCTAAGCCGGAAACGACAAATGAGCTCACCAAGTAATCCCGAAAGACCAATGAAAAAAGCCGCACTACCCATGGAAACAAAGGAAACCCAATGAGGTCGGGCCGCTCCGATCCGACACCCGAATAGCCAAATTGTTCGAGACGCAAATGCCGCAGAGAATCCCAGCGATTCCACAGCTCAAGCCAACCGTACCACGTGTCGATCGGCTTGTCGGCCAATGTCTTATAACACTGCACCGCGAACAAGATTATCAAGCCTTTGACCGCTAAGATCGTCCCAACGAGCGACCAATCTATCCGCCGCCCGATGCGACGAACACTTTCCATAATTTGATCTGTTTTACCGTCAGGATTCGCAGCCTCAGTTTCCTGCTCGATTTGCTCTAAAGGCAGGGCGTCAACATTGCCGTATATGGGAGCAGGAATCGAAGGCGGAGCTTTAGGTTTTTTCATAGTCTGACGGTTATTTGGATCTATAAAGATTGAAAACTCCGCTTTTTTTGATAATCTCGCAGTTGGTACAGATGGAGCCAATCACGACCGCACCCTTTGGCGGTGGTTGCCAATCAGGCAGATGAACGAATTCCCTTGTATCTCTGCCCTCCACGACCGCATACCAAAACGAATGGATATAAGCGTCGGTCAGATAGATCGGCCGGTCGGGTTGAGCCACGGCGGCGTCATACGCGGGTTTGTAATCCACATCAAAAACATATCCGCGATCCGGGCCTCGCGTATAATATTTCCAGTGAAAATACGATGCTTCAACGGCCGTCAGAGCCAGCACAACCACGAGGAATGCCCGCCTAATCTGCCGGGGAATGGCAAAAGGACGGCCATTTCCGGGTGGTTCGACTGGTATACCCGTGGCATCGGGAGTATGTTCGACCTTGCGTTCACCGAGCAGCCATTCGAGAGTCGGCACCGTCAATATTATTAGAAAAACCGGCAACGCGATCATTCTTAACGAATGGAACGCATCAACCGTCAATGCACCCGGAACGGCGGATGCCGCGAGGCCAAATGCGGCAAATCTCCACCACGCATCGCGATATTTGCGAACAATGACGATCACCAGCCCGATCATCGACAAAACAAAAACCCCAATAAAAAAGCTGCCGAGCGCGTCCGGTATATGATGACGTTGATTTAAATCTCCCGTAAAAAGCATCTTGACCGGATTAAGGTCCTCGAAATAGCGGGGTATAAATTTCGAAATTATTTCACCATAAGTACTGTCCGGCTTAACGTAAGACAGCATGTAAAAGCGCGACGTGAGACCGGGATTATTTTGGCTAAAAATGATTAGCGGCACAAGCGTCAAGACGTAGCAAACCCACGTAATAAGCACAGCCAGTAACTGCCGTCTGTTCACCGCAAAACTAATGAGCCCAAAAGCAAGGAGCGGTCCGAAAACCCGGCCGATCGTGTAACTATATGTAACAAGCGTCAAACCAGCCACGATCGCCAGAATATGAAACCATCGCCATTCCCTTTTTCGGTGTGCAAGATAGAGCGCCCATAAGAGCAGGACGACGGCCATCGGATAGAAAAACGTTTCCATCGCCAGACGTCCGACCTCAAAAAACCAGGGAGTCATCAACGCCGCCAGCGCAACGATTATGCCAATCGCCCGTCTTCCCGAAAGCCGTGCTCCCAAAAGCCCCATCAGCAAACAAGCCGTAAACATCGAGAACGCTGCCGCCAGCCGGGCAACCAATATCCCCGGCCCAAATAGCCAAAAGGTCGCCGCCAGCAAATATATCTGCGTCGGATTTGAATACTGCGTATATGGCCCCGTATAGAGTTGAAAAAAGAGCGGAAAGCGCGACCCAAATTCGCCCGCACCGGTTTTTGCAACCAGGTAAGCGTTATACGAAAGTCCCGATTCGTCAATATAAAATCCAGGCGGGTTATTGCCGATCCCAAATGTATATATCGCAAACAAAACCGCAATGGCCCCCACCCAGATCGAGGCTCGAATCAGATTCGCGCGGTTCAAACTAATCTTTGAAATCGAAAAGGACATGCTTCGGTAGTAAATGTTAGGTATTAGTCTTTGCCGTCTGAGCTTTTTTTAACTCTATCAGCTATTCCAGCGCAAAAGTATGTCCCGAAAACGGGCCACGAAAACGCATGACGTAGACCTCATTGTCGGCTACGGTGAAAAGAACACGATAACGATGTACAACCAAATGTCTAAGATCAAACTCATATTCTCGCGTTTCGGGAGCCAGGGGACAAGCCAACGGTAATAACGCCAATCGTTTTACAATCAATTTCTCTAACCGTCGAACCCAGTCGTCTGCTCTTTCGCGTCCCCAATTCTCGACACAGCAGTCATACGAAGATTGCAGGTCATTCGCTGCCAAACGGCCAAATCTGACTACATATTCGGACATGTATTTTGAATCTACTTTATTCCATTTTTCTTGCGAAGATTTGTGAAAACCTCTTCGTGAGTCGGCCAGTTTTTTCGATCGTCGAACTCAGTCAAAGCTTCATTAATGGCTGCTACGGTAAGGTTGTACTCACGTTGAGCAGCCAATGTCTGATAAGTCTCAACATCTTGAAGGACAACTGCGGCCTTTCCGTTTACGGTTAAAATCAGAGGTTGCTTAGTTTGCTGAATCTGTTTTACCAATTTTGAGGCGTTTTGTTTGAACTGACTAACAGTCTGTATGTCTTTCGTGATATCCATATAGATAGCATACTATATTTAGGATGAAATTAAATATTAAATATCAAGCCGCATAAATTTTCAACTTAAATTCATCATTAGCGATATATATCTCAGGCTTGCGGCCTGAGAAGCGGTTCGATTGACGTAGAATCATCGGCAAGCCGCCGTGCGGGACGCTGATGCCGTATTCTCGACGCGTAAATATCGCGCATATCTGCGGGTTAAGCCGCTGCGTAATGCCATAGCGGATGGCCCGCGAGGCCGGCGGCGAAAATCCGTTCGTCCGCCGCGGATTGATGAATTCGATCGCGTTGTCGTAGATATTTATCCTGGTGCGGACGTCACGCAACGCGAGATCGCGATGCATGAGGGCGTTGATGATCGCCTCGGAAACGGAGTAGAAATGATAATGACTGCGGGGCTTGGCGACCGTGTCGGTGACGAGGGTCAGTTTCTTTTTTGGGCGTTCCTTGCCGAGGTCGGTGTAGCGTTTTATGAAATCGAGGATCGATTCGTATTGCGTCAATAAGTTGCCCTTAACCTCGACCGCTTCGATAAGCTGGGCTGTGCCGTTATCGCCGGAAAAACGTGCAACCGTTATGTTAGATCGCGGGATCAACTCCGCGATACGTTCGTCCTTGCCAAAAAGCAAAACGGCCGCGACCGTCGGGAAAAATTCGTCCGCATTCCCAACCGCGAGCAGCAGGTCTTTTCGTAGGAAATCGCTCGTGTTGTAAAGGCTTAAATTCGGAGCGTTGTCGTCAAATCCGCTCGCAAAGCTCCACAGCAAAGCGTCGTCAAAATCCTCTTCCGCCACGTCCTGGAGCGGAATATTCTCAAACCCGAGGGGCCGCACCTCGTCGAGCCACATCGAAAGCTCTTCGCGTGCCACCTCGCGTTTTTCGGCCCCAAACCGCAGGTAAAATCGCCCGTCTCGCGTCCGGTAAGGCCGCCGCTTGCCGTCGATGTCGAGTGCGACGATGCGTTTGCCGCTGTCAAAAGCGATGGTCTCGAGTATCGGAATCAGCGGCGGCACGATCTCTTCGCGGCAGATGCGCGCCAACTCCTGCTGCACCCATTCCGGGTTCGAAACACCCTCGATCCGCAACTGGTCGTTAACGCCAAAGATGATCGTCCCGCCATCGGTATTCGCGAGAGCAACGATACCCTGCATGATCCGCTCGCTGTTCGAGAGCTTGACCTTGAGTTCGAGATACGTGTCCTCGCCGCCCCGGATCAGGCGCAGCAATTCCGTCCGGGTAGTAGATTGGGTTGGCTGATTTAAGAGATATTCCTGAAAGGTGCTATCTTCTGAGGATTCGAAACGAGAGCTGTGACGAAATTTTCTTCGCGGCATCGTTTTTCAGCGTCAGATTTCTGTCAGGACGGCGACGCTACCGCCCGAATGCCGGGTGGGGCCGACATTGCTGGATTTCAAAATTTGCAAAGACCGAAGGCCTGAAACGCGAGGCCTGTGTCTGACATTATTGAAACATCGAAAGTCAGAAAAGTAAACACATGAGGTCAGCGCGTAACGACGGTAGCATATCGAGGTAAGCGACGCCGTAACTGTAGCGGACGGAGATGGTGCGGAATATCGGGTGTCCGCATAAACCTCGGTCGAGACCGACGCGGGCCCGAAAATACAAAGGGCGAGAACGGAAAATAAAGGTTTCGTGGCATTTTTAATTCTTTTTGCTATTTAATTTTATTAGGAATGAAAACAATACGAACTTCGCCTCAGTGGGAGTGCGTTTTATGATTGAGAGATGGATTCATTATCAAGATAGAAGGTATTCTTCAAGCGGATAAGATTGGTGCTCCCTTGAATCAAAATGCAAATTTGTGATTTCATGAACGGTTCGCCTTATTGCCCGAAATTTCTCGGCACCAAAAAATGCGAAATTGCGACCGTCCCTGTTCATGGAGCTTCCATATCCAATTCCATCAAAATTGCGGGATTTGATGAATTCCGTAACGTATTGTGTGGGCAAGTAATCCAATTCACTATCTCCTTTTCTGATTGGTTTGGAGAGTTCCGCTCCAAGGTTTCTTAAAAAAGGAAGGTAAGTTAGGTAAGATTCTAAATTTTCAGATTCAGCAAGATCGAATGGGTCGAGATTATCAATCGCCTTGAGGTCAACTATTTTAACATCCTCCGTTAACAAAAATTCCGCTATGGTTACATAGTCATGCATGGAAGCTCGAACTTCTAACAGTGTTGTATCGATATTGTTCGCAAGGTATAGATATGAGATGCCTCTTGGGTTAGCTCGACCCGCAACAGCTTCCGCGGATGGTGGATTCCACATACGGGCTTCATCAAAACCTCCACGATCGGAGATTCGTCCTCGGTATAGAATTTTTCCCGCTTTGAGAGTCACGGCGATTGTTTCCAAAGCTTGTCCGAGACGGTCGAGAGCCAGCAGATTAGAAATATGAAAACGATTTGTAAACTTTATCTCCTCAACAAAACGAGGCCAAGTTTCTTCCAATGAAGCAATAACTTTCTGAACTTCCGCATTTTCGACGGCCCCAAGTATAACTGGGCCATCAAGGTGATCTCGGTAAAGTTCAAGATCAACTTCTAAAATAGATTCGAGGTATCCCCGAATTTGTCCCGAGTCTTTGGATTTAAAAATTTTGCCCGTGAAATCGTCATTTAGTCGCTCAATCAGTGGAATGCCTTGAGCGCTAGGAACGTAGATATCGAGGATCGATCGGAAGTTATTAAATAATTCCCGAGCATCAACTATTTTCATGTTTTGGGAACCGCAGAAATCACAGTTACCGCGAACATCGGAGCGTTCAAGAATATTTCTCAGATACGGACTGGTAAAGCAGTCGAGACAGCAATTCATATCAGTCCGAGCATGAGCTCAATATGATTCATGATTGACAATTTCTTTACGGTGCCAAGACCAGGAAAGTGGTCTTTTCTTAACAGCTCGCGGAATTTATTCACCGCAACTGTGTGGATATTCTTAGCATCGCACCAAGCGACCAACTTACTATTTGCTTCAGAAAATTTGCCCGCCACGTCGGTTTGATCATCATTTGTATCAGAAACAAAATGTTTGATTCTAACGTTCCCCGTAGAAAAATCTAAATAGGATATGTGGATGGCAACTGCCCAGGGTAACCGCCCACTATCTATGTAAACGTCGCCGATCGTAAGAAAGTCGCCGAAGCCAGCGTATCCTTCCTCTTTATAAAATCGATACTCATCAGAAAAGTGACTGTCGTTCTGCGGAAGATAGGCGGAATTTTTTGAAAGGCTCGAAAAATAATCCTCTAAAGTGACACGGGTAGTTTGCTCAAAGTCCCGAGGGTATCGCCGACTAGTCTTTGTAAAATTGAATACATTAAAACGTGTTGGCCCTAGCGAGCCGAAGTCAGCCTGTATTTTTTCAATGTTAGGAGCCATTTCATTGTGAATGTATGTAAATCTCGGGTTCGGGAAATCCAGCTGTTCAAATGTGTAAAATAAACGATCGAAATCAGTAGTCTGGCCAATTATTATGGCAAATTGAAAATTCTCGTATCCCGCAAGAAGATGCTGTATTTTGGATAGTATATCTCCGGTGCTGGCCACCATATCCCCGACTTCGGGGTTGACGATAACGTTAAAATTAATATCGCTTGATCTAAGAGATTTGAAGCAGTTTACTAGGGCTGAGGTGTTTTTAACCGGTTCGATAATGGGCGAAATTTTTAGCAAATGCTGCGACATGAGAGGACAAAGCTCTCTAAGCGCCAGTAATTCAAATTGCTTGCCTCTGAGGTATGGAAGATACATTTTTAAATCGAACTTTTAAGTGCCAAAAACAGAGTGTCATATTCAAGAGATGAGAGGTCTAGAGCGTGACAGAGTTGCTTAAGCGGCATAGGGGTAGAAGTTGCAAGCAACTTTTCAGGGCATTTAAGGACCCTACCTTTCAAAGTTTCTCTTACAAGTTTTTGAAATTCCTTAATTTCTATTGTCTTCGCAGCTTCAAGAGACTCACGAAAAAGTTTTGTATTCGGAGATGTAGCTTGATATCCAATCTTTTTGGACAAAAGGCTTAAGTATTCTGGTCGACGCATTAGTTTGAACAGCCGTTCATGGCAAAAATGATTGGAATCAAATTCTGCTTCTTTGACACGTGTTATACAGTTCTTTGGTCCGCAGGTTAATATCCCGATCTTAGTCCCGTGGTACCTGGATACGATGCGCTCAAGTGATTTATTACCAGATACAATGAAGACCTTTTCAGCGATACGTCTGTAATCCTCAATTTGTTTATCGAGTTTTTCGAGACCATCTAAATCAGTTTTAATTTCGAATATTCGGGTTTCACCGTTCAAGAAGATGAAGTCCGCAACTGATGCTCCAGTTCTTATCTCGCTTAAAAGACGTGTTTCTGCCAGTGAGTAATTCTTCAATAACTCCTGGAGAATGGCATTTTTAAAAACATATTCGTTTCGATAGTTTTTTTCCAGAGCCCCATAGACCATCTTTAAGGCTTTATAAAGCGGTGTCGACTCCACTGATGGGAAATGACGACGAATCTTAATTCTGCTCTGAGAAATATCTCCAGTTGATACTATTGGTCGAAAATGGGATGGCGTAAAGATCGTTGAAAGGCTTCTAAGAGCATTCAATTCCAATTGGGTTTGTGCCATAGAATCCTCGACTTCAAGCCGGAATTTAGCATTTCGCTGTCAAATAATCAAGGATAACCGAATCTAAAGACTCCGATGATACCCTCGCGTAAGTTTTATCATTGTAGCGGGAGTTGTAGTTTAGGTTTGGTATGAAGACGCCGTTCCCGATGTGGATGTCGGTAACGCGGACGCAGTACGAGATGTCGAGGCGGCTGGCTCTTAGGAAGTCCTGCCGATCGCTACTGCTTATTCCTAAACCCTTTCCAACCTGCTGTGACCAGGTCGCGCGACCGGAGCCGCAGATCGCTGTCGGCGTCGAGATCGACATCCGCAAAACGCATTGTACCCTCAAGCCTTATTCGACGGTGCCGGCAAAACGGTTCCGCATATATTTATGGCACCGTCTTCGACGGTTACCAGGGATCAAAGCGGCATCCACCTCTATTTCGTAAGGATAGGAGCTAAATCTCGCGGTTCTGACCCTAAGATCCTTCTTTGTGCCAATTGTTTCTTTTTTTTGGGCTTATAGACTTGCCAGCCGGCGGCGGTTAGTTTGCGGAGGTCGAGGCGGAGCATTCCGTTGTCGTCGATCTCGGGGTCGGTGAATTTCATTGTCCGGTCGAGGTTTATGCCGTAGTGACGGCAAAACGGGGTCGCCTGGACCAGTATCTGGCCCTTACGGAATATCAGCGGAAAGGCCTCGCGATTTTTCGGATATGCTTCCGTGACGCCGATGATGCAGTTGACGCGGTCATAGAGCAGGGCTACGGCCGCCGGGCTGCCGAGCGCCTCGAATACGGCAGAGTTGATATAGATCACGCTTTTGGCGTTTATCGTTACGTACAGGCGGTCTCGCGGCGAGACGGTCGGGCCGCCTTTGAATAGTTCGAATTGTGAAAGCAAGTTTGTTTTCCCTCCTAATCTAAGATCGATTTTGTCGCATTTGCAACTCTTTATTTCACAGATAGCACGATTTGCGATCAATGTCAAGAAAATAATTTAGATTTGCTAAAAAAATTGGTATTTCGGATGCGTGGAATGGAGCGAATCGGATGTCGCGGCACGCATGGAGCGAAGGAATAAATTCCTGCAAAAAAGTCAGGAAAAATGGTTTTCCAAACAGGGATTTTACTCTACCAAACCTCGGTATTTCCTCTACCAATCAGCGATTTTTCATTTCCAACGGACGTGTCCGGCTACCAAACCGGCGATCTGCCCGCGGCAAACAGCGAATTTTCTTACCCTTTCTGTCGGCATACACAGCGTGCGACCGACCGCTTTCGTTGACAAAGGCCGCTTATTCCTCTATTTACTATGTAGCAAATCTAATGGATTCCGAACACACAATTGCATACATCGGGCTCGGCTCGAATCTGGGAGACCGTGCCGGCAACTTGCTGATGGCGGTTCGCGGGTTGATGGAGGCGAGCTTTTTCGTGAATAAGCTTTCGGGCATTTACGAAACTGAGCCGGTCGAGATCGAGAGCGACTCTTACTTTCTCAATATGGTCGCCGAAATCCATGTGACCAACGTCAGCCCGACGCAGATGATGGCCCGGCTGCTGCGGATCGAGTATCTGCTCGGGCGAACGGACAAATTGCTGAATAAGCCGCGTACGGCGGATCTCGATATCCTCTTTTTCGGCGACACGGTGATGAACAGCGAATTCCTGATACTGCCGCACCCGAGGCTGCATTTGCGGAGGTTTGTCCTCAAGCCGCTTTCGAAGATCGCGCCGAATTTCGTCCATCCCGTCCTCCAGCGGGAAATAGCCGACATCCTTGCCGAATGCGAGGACACGAGCGAGGTAAAACGGTGGAATCCTAACGCTGCTATTGCGGAGGCCCGCGCGTAAGCAAGGGCGTAAAATCCAAACTGCGGGTCCCGCCCTTGCTAACACTCAGGCCTCTGCATTTAGCTAGACTTGCCACCCGCGAAAAGCTATTCTTGTTAGAACTTTATGGCGTATCTTCAACCTGACAAAGAAGGCAAGGTTTACCTGCCCGCGATACTTGCGGCGAAGGAAAACGGCGAAAAGCTCGTCTGCCTGACAGCCTATGATTATCCGACCGCACGCATCGTCGACGAGGCCGGCGTCGACATGATCCTGGTCGGCGACAGCATGGGCAATGTCATTCACGGGTATGGCAACTCGATCCCGGTCTCGATCGACGAGATCGTTTCAGCCTGCATCGCCGTAAAACGTGGAACTGAGCGAGCGATGGTCATCGCCGACATGCCGTTTGGCAGCTACCATGTCAATGAGGACGAAAGTGTTAAGAACGCCCTGCGGCTAATGAAATACGGCGGTGCCGAGGCCGTCAAGCTCGAGGGCGGACGCAACCGGGCGGGGTTGGTAAAACGTCTCGTTGACGAGGAGATTCCGGTCGTCGCCCACATCGGATTGACGCCGCAATCCGTATATAAAATGGGCGGTTACCGCGTCCAGGGCCGGACCGCCGAACAGGCCAAACGCCTGATCGAAGACGCCAAGATGCTTGAGGAAGCAGGTGCATTTGCGGTCGTTTTGGAATTAGTGCCCCGCGAGGTCGCGGCAATGATAACGAAAGAAGTATCGATCTCGACCATCGGTATCGGTGCCGGAGCAGAGTGCGACATTCAGGTGCTCGTCCTGCACGACCTGGTCGGCATGACATTCGGTCGGCTGCCCAGGTTTGTCAGGCAATACGCCAATGTCCGCAGCGTCATGACCGACGCCATCCATGCGTGGACCAAGGACGTTAAATCGGGCGAGTACCCGAACGAGAAAGAATCCTACGGTCTCACGGAAGAGACCAAAAAGGAGATGGAGGCAAAATGACGCAGTTTTCAAACGAAACAAGAGAAAAAATCGCAGAGTTGTGCAGAAAAAATAGAGTTCGCGAGTTGAGTCTGTTTGGTTCGAGAGCTCGCGGCGATAACCGCCCGGACAGCGATTATGATCTGCTGGTTGATTTCCTACCGAACCCGGGAATCGGGCTTATCGAATATTCACGCATGCAGATTGATCTCTCTGAATTATTGCAAACAAAAGTCGATTTGGTAGCTAAAAAGGGTTTGAAGGAACATGTCCGTGATAGCGTCTTAGCCGACGCGACAACGATATATGAGGCCTGAAGAATTTTACCTTCGAGATATTATTGTCGCCTGCGAAACCGCGAACGGTTATGTGAGCGCTGTTGATAAAGCGTATTTCGAGGATAACAAAATGATACAGCAGGCGGTCATATTTAACCTCATGATTATTGGTGAGGCAGCCGCCAATATTTCACTAGGCCTCAAAAGTCGCTTTCCCGATGTGGACTGGCAATCACTTAAAGGTTTCAGAAATATCATCACTCACGAATATTTTTCACTAAATCTTGATATCGTTTGGCATAGTGCTACTGTTGAAAGCTTAGTCCTGATCTACAAGATTCGCTCTGTCCTACACCAAGAATATCCGGAGTTTTGGTTGCTAGTCGATGGCTAAGTATGGAAATAATCAATCGCCGACAACGCATGGCATCGATCGCACGCAAGCTGCGGCGTGAGGCTAAGACCGTCGGGTTTGTGCCGACGATGGGTGCTTTACACGAGGGGCACCTGGCGCTTGTCAAAGAGTGCCGGCAGATGTGCGATGTGATTATTGTCTCGATATTTGTTAACCCGACGCAGTTTAACGAGCAATCGGACCTCGAAAAATATCCCCGTGATCTAACAACCGACGCCGCGACGCTGGCCGAATACGATGTCGACTATATTTTCGCTCCCGACGCGGAGGAGATCTACCCTGCGGGGTTCTCGACCTATGTTAACGTCGAGGGTTTGACCGAAACGCTCGAGGGTGCGTCGCGCCCCGGGCATTTTCGCGGCGTTGCTACAGTCGTTACGATCCTTTTCAATACCGTCCGGCCGGATTTTGCGTTCTTTGGACAAAAGGATGCCCAGCAGGTCGCGGTCATCAAACGTCTGACCCGCGATCTTGGTTTCGAGACCGAGATCGTCGTCGTGCCGGTAATTCGCGAGGAATCAGGCCTCGCTCTGTCGTCGCGTAACACGCTGCTATCAGACGAAGAGCATGAAAAGGCCGCAGTGATCATCGACGCCTTGCGCGAAGCCAAGATCGCTTTCAAAAAAGGTGAACGAAATGCCGTGCATCTTACGGAAATCGTCAAAAACCGGATCGAGAACGAGCCGCTTGCCAAAATCGACTACGTCGCCGTGATCAACCGCGAAACGCTGCAACCTATTGAAAAAATTGGAGATGAAGAAACGCTGATCGTCACGGCGGTTGCGTTTGGAAATGTTAGGTTGATAGATAACGTGATTCTAAACAGAAAGCAGTAGATTGGTATCAAAGTTGCATCTAATCAACAGTGAACGGGACGAGATTGCGCCCGTCACAAATATATGAGTACGATAAAAGGCCTCTTTACAATTTTAACTCTCACGATCACGTTTGCGGTTGCCGCAGCAGCACAGACTGTTTTGACGACGCTCGATGGTGGACGCATTGACTTGGACAACCAGCGAGGCAAGGTCGTCGTCCTCGCTGTCGGAGCCGCGTGGCTTCCCTTGTCGGCAAAGCAGGTCGATTATACCAACGCCCTGGCGAAGAAATATGCGGGTAAGGATGTCGTCTTTTATTTCGTCGCGACCGATTCGACGAACGCGAAATCTAAGAATTTTAAGGAGACGGAAGACATCCGCAAATTCGCGGCTTTGAATAAGCTCGGTGTGCCGGTTCTTCGCGATTCGGATGGTGCGGTCACGCTTAGAAAATACCAGATCGACCAGGTCCCGTCGTTCGTGATCCTGGATAAGAGCGGACGGCGTGTCGGCGAGCCTTTCGGCGGCATCGACCCGAAATTTGATGTAACGATACCGATCTCAAAGGCTATCGACAAACTCCTCTAACCTTACAAGCCCGGTCTAAACGTCGGGCTTTTTCATTACAAGGTCGTAAACCAATTTCACCGGCAGCCCGACCACATTCCAATAATCACCCTCGATACCCTCGATAAATAAGGCCGCCTGTGCCTGCACGGCATAGGCACCGGCCTTGTCGAGCGGATCGCCGCGTTCGGCGAGAAAGGCGATCTCGTCGGCACTCATCGGTGCAAATTTTACACGCGTTCGTTGAACAGCGAAACGGGTTTCGCCGTTGGCTACGATCGCAACGCCGGTAAGCACCTCATGCCAATTACCGGCAAGCATCGTCAGCATTTGATGCGCATCCGCGAGGTCGACTGGCTTGCCAATGATCTGCCCGTCGATGACCACCGTTGTATCGGCCCCGAGGACGATCTCGTCCGGGTAATTTGCAGCTACAGCCTCTGCCTTTTCGCGGGCGAGCCGCAGAACGTAATCGTCGGGCATCTCACCCGCGTGTTCGCTCTCGTCGATGTCGGCGACATGCCTCGTAAAATCCCACCCGACGGAGTTAAGTATCTCGGAGCGCCGGGGGCTGCCGGACGCGAGCACTAATTTTGGTAGATCTATCATATTTGTCGTCGAACTACGCCCTTCCTTACGGTTGGGCTACTGACTTTCGCATTTCGGTGAAATCTCGTCTAAAATGATAGTTGATTGGCGGTAAATCACAAATGGAGCAGCTTTTTGGTGCAATTCCTGCAGTTTTAGGCGGTTTGGGGACAAACGCAGGTATCGATGAGGCCGTCGTTTTCGCTGCCTGGCAACGATGCTCAGGAGAACTGCTACGCGAGCGGACGTCCCCCGTCGAGTTTTTTGAAAACCGGCTCGTTGTTGCCGTCGCGGACGAGACATGGCAACGGCATCTTGAAGATCTAAGCCCGCAGATGCTCGTTAAGCTCAACGGAGCGCTTGGTCAGGGCACAGTAAAATATATTGAGTTTCGGATCAACAAAAAAGCTGTAACTGCGGCACGCAAAAAGAAAACCGAGCCCGCTCAGCCACATGTACCAGTCGCTGAACTCGATCCGTCATTGACCGCCGCCGCCGAAGCAATCGCGGACGAAGCGCTTCGCGAACGGTTTTTAAGCGCCGCCGCCGCGTATTTGGCCCGGCAGTAAATAAATTATGGATGTAAGAATGGTCGCAAAACTCGCGCATCTGGAGATATCGGACGAGGAAGTCGCCCTGTACACGCCTCAGATGGCCAATATCGTCAAGTACATTGAACAATTGAACGAATTGAACACGGACGATATCGAACCGATGCTCGGCGGCTTGACGGCTGAAGGCGAGGCCACACAGTCGATCCGCGAGGATGTCGTAGTCCCGTCGCTCGGACAAAAGGCTGCGCTCGATCAGGCTCCGTCACCCGTCGCCGGACATTTTCAGGTGCCGAAAGTGCTGTTGTAAATGCAAAATTCAAAATTCAAAATTCCAAATTATTTTTTAGTA
Source organism: Pyrinomonadales bacterium (assembly GCA_038227175.1). Taxonomy (GTDB): domain Bacteria; phylum Acidobacteriota; class Blastocatellia; order Pyrinomonadales; family Pyrinomonadaceae; genus OLB17. Next base: position 43,083 of record JBBRPZ010000006.1, read on the forward strand.
TTTTGCATTTTTAATTTTGCATTTTTAATTGAAAGTTGCAGTATCCCGAGTCTCGAAAAGCCGGAATGTACGCAGGCTCGCGATGCGGTCAAGCAGTTTTACTCGTTCCATTTTGGAAACGACATGCATCCGACAACTGATAATTTGAAGACTCGTGAGCGATTTTTAACGAGCGAGTTATACAAGACACTGTCAAGGTCATCAAGTCAGACGGATTATTTTACGGCTTCGGACGAGTTTCCTAAGACCTTTAAGATAGGAAAATGTGAGCTTCCTCAGCCTGACAAAGCAAATGTGCAGGTCCAGATCTACTGGCGTGACGATACGAAAACTACGCAAAAGGAAGTGAACGTCGAAGCGATCAAGACCGGCGATGCGTGGCTGATAAATAAAGTGAGTCACTAAAATTTAGAGTAGGATAGATCGCAGAGGCAAAAATATGGAATCCATTATGTCCGAAAAATATGTGACAAATGCTAAAGGAAAAAAGATCAGCGTGATCCTTTCATACAAGGGGTACAAAAAATTGCTGGAAGATATGCAAGATCTTGTCATCATCGCCGAGCGTCAAGAAGAGCAGTCGATACCGCTCACGGAATTCAAGAAAAAGATGAAAGAAAATGGATCCCTATAAGATCACTATCAAACCATCCGTTGGCAAAGACATTCATGGACTGACGGTCAATCTTGTCAACAGAATTCTTGAGACAATTGAGAGTCTCGCTACCGAACCCTTTCCTTCCGGCGTTGTAAAACTTGAGGGATCAGATAAAACATTTCGTATCCGCGTTGGCGAATATAGGGTTATTTACAAGTTCACCTCCACAGAAAAGTTGATCGAGGTATTACGTGTTCGACATCGACGCGATGTTTACCGAAAACTGTAACACCAGAATGACAAAACTGAGCAGTCAAAAGAAAATTCAGGCCGTGCTTGACAATGCCGAGAAGCTAAATCCACAGCTTAACTCGTTCCTCTCGATCGAGCGAGAACATTCGCTTGCCCGTGCAGCCGAGATCGACGCGAGCGGGGGTGAGCAGAGGCTTCGCGGTCTCGCCATCGCCGTCAAAGACAACATCTGCACGAAAGGAATCCGTACGTCGTGCGGCTCGCGGATCCTGCATAATTACAAGGCCCAATATGACGCGACCGCGATCTCGCGGCTAAATGCAGCCGGGGCGATCATTGTCGGTAAGACCAATATGGACGAATTCGCGATGGGTTCGTCAAACGAAACTTCCGTCTTTGGCCCGGCCAGGAATCCGTGGGATGTGACGCGGGTGCCCGGCGGCAGTTCGGGAGGTTCGGCGGTGGCGGTTGCCTCCGGAGTTGTGCGTGCGGCTTTGGGTTCGGAAACCGGGGGCTCCGTGCGGCAGCCCGCTTCATTCTGCGGCATTGTCGGTCTCAAGCCAACTTACGGCCGCATCTCGCGATACGGGCTTGTGGCGTTTGCCTCGTCGCTCGATAATATTGGTATTTTTGGCCAAACTTCGCATGATGTTGCCGAGGTGCTCGGTGTGATTGCCGGACGAGATCCACTCGATTCGACCTCTGCCGACGTTCCGGTGCCGAATTATAGTGCCGCGATAGCCAATAGTATTGCGGGCAAAACAATCGGCGTTCCACGCGAACTTCTGGGCGATGGCCTCGACGCGGATGTTCGTGAAAAGGTGCTCGCCGCCATCGCCAATTTCGAGAATCTTGGGGCTAAGACCGTCAACATCGAACTGCCTTCCGCCAAGTACGGCATTGCTGTCTATTACATCATTGCAACCGCCGAGGCCTCGTCAAATCTCGCACGCTATGACGGCGTTCGATATGGATTTCGCGCTGAGGAATCCGACGAATTACGAAAAATGTATTTCAAGACCCGTGAAGAGGGTTTCGGGGCCGAGGTCAAACGCCGCATTATGCTCGGCACTTATGTTCTGTCGAGCGGGTACTACGACGCCTATTACTCAAAGGCTCAGAAGGTCCGGGCCCTCGTCAAACGTGATTATGTCACCGCTTTTACGAAATGCGATGCGATCCTGACGCCGACGTCGCCGTCGGTCGCCTTCAAGCTCGGTGAAAAATCGGACGATCCGCTCGCGATGTATTTGAACGATATCTACACGGTCTCGGCCAATCTTGCCGGTGTTCCGGCAATCAGCGTTCCGTGCGGATTGTCCGGCGAAGGTCTGCCGATCGGCGTACAGCTCGTCGGCAATTTCTGGTCTGAGGACTTGTTGTTAAATCTTGCTCATAATTACGAAACGGCCTACCCGGTTGAGGGTAAGCCGTCAGTTTATGCTAATTAATCTCTCGTTTATTGTGCCAGTCTAAGCTGAGAAACTTCGCGGTTAGGTGGGACGACCGGTGTATTGTTTGCGGGTAAGATGCTCTGCCAGCGGGTCTTATCGTCGAGCAGGCGTTCTATATCGGCGACCGGCAGCGGTTTTGAGAATAGATACCCCTGACCATACTCGCAACCCAATATCCGCAATTGGTGAAATTGATGGACGCTCTCAATGCCTTCGGCAACTACCTTTAGATTTAATGCTTTAGCCAATGCAATCACCGTTCGGACGATCTCGCCATTTTCCGTATTTTCTTCCATCGCACTCACGAAAGAGCGGTCAACCTTGAGCAGGTCAATCGGAAATCTGTGGAGATAGCTCAGGCTCGAGTACCCGGTTCCGAAATCGTCGATGCTGATCTGGACGCCGGTTTCCTTGATTTGCTTGAGCATCAGGATGGCGGTTTCGGCGTTTTCCATGACGGCGCTTTCGGTCAATTCCAGTTTTAGATACGAGGGATTTATCCCCGTTTCCGAGATAACCGTCTTGATCTGCTCGACCAGGGCCGGGTGGCCAAAATGTTTGCCGGAAAGGTTTACGGCGATGCTCAGAGGCTGGCCGCTGGGCGAGCGATGCTGCCATTCGACGACCTGCTTGCAGGCTGAATTCAGGATCTGAACGGTCATTGGAATGATAAGCCCAGTACTCTCGCTGATCGGAATAAATTCGTTTGGCGGGACCAGGCCTCGCTGCGGATGATTCCAACGGACGAGGGCTTCGAAACCGACCAGCGTCGAGCTTTCGAGGCCGACGATAGGCTGGTAATACAGCTCAAACTCGTTTCTCTCAATTGCAAACCGAAGATCGGTCTCAAGCTGTAGCCGCGTAACCGCCCGGATATGCATCTTTTGGTCAAAGATAACGTAATTTTCTTCGTTATCTTTCGAATAATACATCGCGATGTCGGCGTCGCGCAGAATGTCTTCGGCCTCGGGGTATTTTGAATTGCCGTATGCGATGCCGATCTTGGCACTCGTAAATACCTGGCGTCCGTCGAGCGTGTAAGGCTCCGCGAGGCGTCGTGCCAGACGGTCGGCAAAACTTGTTGCTTCTTCCTTGCTCAACAGATCGGACAGGATGACGCCAAATTTGTCGCCGCTAAAACGCGCAACCATATCTTCGTCGCGGACCATGCTGGATAGCCGTTTGGCAACATTTTTGATCAACCGGTCGCCCATCGAATGCCCGAGACTGTCGTTGATCGTCTTAAAACGATTGAGATCGAGAAACAGCACCGCAAAGTTGCTCTCCAGATTTTCCCTGCTCTTTTGGAGCAGTTCTTTCAGCGTGTCGATGAAAAAGTTTCGATTCGGCAGGCCGGTGAGGCCGTCGTGGTATGCGGCGTGGCGGAAATTCTCGTGACTCTCCTGCAACGCCGAACTGCTGCGTTCGAGTTCTGCAACGTAATGCTCGAGTTCGTGGACGTGCTCCTCGGCCTGCTCCGCCCGTTCCCGTTCCGCAAGTTTTGCTTTTTCGACAGTCTTTTTAACGTCCTCGACAAAATGTCGGAAAGTCAGATATACAACCCCGAAACCTCCGACGACCGCTGCAAAAAGCTTCAAGTTGGTCTGATCCACCGCCGTTGTCAGGAATCCCGCCATGACGGCCCCAGACAGATACATTACTAACGCGTCGAAGCAGTTGCCGGTCCAGACTCGCCAAAATGGCCTTTGGCTCTTAAGAGCAGTATAGACCGCGACTAATACCGAATTAATGAGGAACAGCGACGCAGCCATGACACCAAGCAGCCAGACGAGGCTGGTAAGTTCATTTCGCCGTAATATCAGCTCTGTCGAACCAAAGATCAGTGTTACTGCCTTAGCCGCTACGAAAACAGCGATTATGGCGATCAACACATTTATGAACATAGTCTTGACGCTGATCGCTCCACCTTGCCGCCGGAGATTGATTGCTGCAAATGATATCTCGATTGCAGCTATGATGACCGCAATCTCGCCACCGTATAGCAAAATCGTCAGCATGATCAGTGCGTCGGAAATCGTGAGGTGCATATTTACCCGCGGCAATTGGATGCGTAGGTAACAACTGCAAAAAACCGTTAGAACGGTCAGAATTATGACGCCGTAATTAATCGCGTCAGCGGGAATTCCGGCAAACGCCCACACCAGCGCACCGATAGCGAACGGGGCCAAAGAGGCGAGAAAGATGTTAATGTGTTTTTCTTTTCGATCCATTAAACACGGGCCCGAATGGCCGTAGAATGGGGGACAAGAGTAGTAGGTGAGGGTAGAATTTTTGCGAAAATCTGCCGAACGAATCGTCGACAAGAATTAGTATAGTTTAAACTTTGTTATTTTCCAACAAAAATCTTTAATACATTACATTTTTTTTTGCCACCCGTTTTGTACTGGAATGCTGATCATTACAATCGATTCGATCATTCTTAAACTTGTCATTAAACTACAAGAGATCACGGCAACAAAAATGTGCTGCCGTGATCTTTCCCCTAACTCTCGCTGGCTCCCTTTCGAGCCAAAGAGAATTAACTTAATGCATTGCAGAGGTGTTGTCTCCATTTGCCATGATGGAATTGCTCATCGACACGGCACCGTCGCCCACTAAAATACCATCGCCCACTAAAATACCGTCCCCCACGAGTATGCCGTCGGCGATCGGCATGCGATCCACCATTGACGACGAACTGCCAAAGAATATGTTTGATGACCCGATACGTGTACCTCGGTTCATTGTCTGGTAGCCGTTTGGCGAAACTCCGTCAGCCAGAATCGCTCCGTCGCCAACCAATATACCGTCACCGACCAGAATGCCGTCGCCGACTAATATGCCGTCGCCAACCAGGATTCCATCACCTACCAAAATGCCGTCGCCGACGAGTATGCCCAGACCATATATCTTTTGATACTTCATTATCAGGTTGACGCCGGTCATCGTGCCGTAGTTCCCAACAATGCCGCCAGACCACTGGAATCGCGTTCCCGCAATCGTCGTCGTGTGAGTCGGCGGCGTATTTGTGGTTAGGAGCGGGGTGCCAAGAATCGGGTTGCTGCCCATATCCTGGCGGACCTGCTTTGCAACACGCACTGCTCCCTCAACATTGAGTTCACCGGCTCCCTGTTCAAGAACGTTGAATCCGCGCAGAGGCTGGGCCGTGTATTCCAAAAGCATTTTCACCAGATTTGGTGTCAGCTTGGGATTGGCTTGCAGCAATAAAGCTGCGGTTCCGGCGACGACCGGGGCCGCCATCGACGTACCGGAAAGGTACATCATGGTTACGTCGTCACTATTCGAGCCGGTCGGTGAGACTCTTAGTTCGGGGTGTGCCGCAAGAATTGCACTGTTTTTCCCGATAGCCGAGATTATTTTGTTTCCGGGTGCAACCAGATCAGGTTTGATCAGGTTATCGTATTTTCTCGCTCCGGTTGAGGGATCCGTGTAATACGAGCGCGTCGGGCCGCGCGAGCTGTATGTAGCGATTCCATCATCATTACGGGCGTCGGTGCCGAACGTATTGCTTGCACCGACCGTAATTACTGAAGGGTCGTTCCCCGGGCTGTGAATGGCACCATATAACTTTTGTCCCGAAGCATTCTTACCGTTATTGCCGGCAGCTGCGACAACAACAATGCCTGCATCGACAAGCTTGCGGGCCGCGCGGCAAAGCGGGTCGTTACGCCAGGTCTCGATCGACGGCGTACCGAGGCTCATATTTACAACTTTAATGTTGTATTGGCTCCGATTGTTATAGATCCAGTCCAATCCCTGAAGTAGTGAAGTCGAGGTACCGGTACCGTTTGCACCAAGTACCCGGACGTTTATGATTTTTGCGTTGGGGGCCATTCCCCTGTATTCCAGCAATTCGGTATTCGTTCCCTTGGTCCCGGCGATCAGTCCGGCGACGTGCGAGCCGTGGCCGTATGGATCGCTGTTAGTCGCCGTACCGCTGTTGGTTGTAAAATCAACGCTCTTGACGAGGCGGTCCCCGCCAAGTATGCTCACCGAGTCGGCGAACGCCCGATGTCCCTCAAACACGCCGGAATCCACCACAGCGATGCCAATACCGGAACCGTCGAGTTGGCTGGTAACAGTATTTACCAAGCCGCCGACAGCGATCGTATTCGTCATCGTTCGGACCTGTGAAACACCAGTTGTAGTCTCAATGTGCCCCAAAAGCTCGACTTCCCGGTCGAGCGAGAGGTGTTTGGCACTCTGAACCGCTGCAACCTGCTCGGCCACGCGGACCGGCAGATCGATCATCAGCATGTTCAATGCTTCGGCCCGGCTGCCGATGGCGACGTTGTTGCGTTTGAGGACATTTAGAAGCTGTGGATTGTCTATATCATCCGACTGGAGAATAACCTTAACGGTCCTATTCTGGTCGGCACCAGCTACTAACTCCCTCAGGTCAGGCGAAAGCTTGTCGCCTACAAATGAATCTTCGTTGACATCTTTTGAGATCTCGACCTTTTCGAATTTCGAATTCAATCGGCTATCGGCGGCGATCTGGTGGGCGAATGCATCCGCGTCAGCGGCTGAGACGATCTGAAATTGTCCCTGTGACAAAGCAGTATAGAGCTTACTCGCAACCTGCCGCCCAAGCATCGGCGTTTCGGCCGAAAAACTGGCGATGTCGTCAAGATAGATTGCCATCTTGCCCCTGGAATCCGCTGCATATTTCAGAAGCCCGTCTACGATGACATTAAGTTCTTTTTCATCGCGTGTCGCTCCGAATACTGCGTTCCAGTTAACGCGATACAGTCTCTTACCGCTCGTCCCGCTTGCGAGACGCTCGGCAACCGCCTGTAGAACAGTTTCGCGGGCGTAGCCCTGATCGTCGATCAAAACCGGGCTTTTGCCGGACGATGATAAGATACGTGCGATCGTTTGAACTTCCCGCATATAGCTCTGTCCCGTCACCGGAGTTCCGGCAACCTCCATGAGAAACGCCGCATAAGACGTTTCAACTGCGCTGGTGGGCGTGTTATCCGCCGAAACAGGCTTTTCACCCGCCTGGCCAAATGCCAGTGTTGAGAAAAGCAGTGTCCATACCAGCAGGTATGTCATTACAATGGGTAGTCGTTTGGTGCTCATAAATCTTGGTCGCTCCATCGAGCTTTCTAAATTTGTGTGGGTCGAACCCGCAGCCTCTTTTGCAATGAGCGTGCCATGGACCAAAAACGGGATATTATCCTGTGTTTACGGGATCAAGCGGGGTTTAGGAAAGTACTCGATGCTCGTCTCACAACGATATTCGGTCAATCTGAACGGTTTATCTTCGGTCAATCTGAACTACGCTAAACTTTGTCCGAGGGGGATTGTCCGAAAGTTTATGGCTTGACTTGTGCTGTATGCGGGTATACAAATTGAAATCGGCTGCTAACCTAAAATAATTTTCAGGAGACTCGAAATGGGACGTAAGATATTGGCCGTCGTGGTAGCGATGATTGCGGCGTGGGGAATTTTGATCATTGTCGAAATGATCTCGACTCGCTTTTGGAATACGCCGAACGGGCTTGAGCACATGAGCCGGCAGGAAATGGTGGCATATTTTGCAACCCGGCCACCGGAGGCATACGCAACGGTACTCATCGGCTACCTGATCGGAGCCTTTCTGGGCGGCTTTGTCGTCACGAAAATGAGTCGGCGAGAAAGTCCGGGATTGGCACTTCCGATCCTGATCGGCGTGCTGCTTACAATCGGGATGATCTCTAACATTTTTATGGTGCCCGGCCAACCGCTCTGGTTTGTATTGGCGGGCCTGGTGATCTTCCTTCCGCTATCCCTGCTGGGTCACCGGTTTGCCCGGTAAGAATTTTTGCCACGAATTACACGAATATCACGAATTATTAGGAGCCTCTGTTCGTGTAATTCGCGGCTAAATCCTTTTGGCTAGGGCTTTTTGCCTTCGTTCCATTCGGGCCTAAAGTTTGAATTTATTAACCACTGGATCGGCTCTACCATCGAATTGATAGACCGCGTCATGTGCACAAAGTCAATCGTCTTGATCTCGTCGCTGGCTTTGTGATAGTCCGTGTGCAATCCATAGCTAGATACGGTGTGTGCGATGACGCCCGCTCTGGCTAGTTGAATGTTGTCGGATCGCGTAAAAAAACTTTGCTCCGGATGCGGGTCCTGGACGAGCTTTGCTCCGCGTTTCGCGAGTTCCGGCCCAAGGTTTGAACGTTCGTAACCGGTCAGCCACAGCTCTTCCGGTTTAACCTTGTGGTCCGGTCGGCCGATCATCTCAAATTCCAGATTGGCAACCAGTTTGTCCTTTGGAAACGGCATATTAGCGACGAAGTATCTGGCCCCGCCGCCACCTGACTCTTCGCTTCCAAAACAGACGAAATAAACCGTTCGCTTTGGTTTTATGCCGTTTCCAAATACGCGGGCCATTTCCAGGATGGCGATCGAACCAGAAGCGTCGTCATCCGCTCCGTTAAATATCTTGTCGTCACCCGGAGCGTTCTCACGCACACCAAGATGGTCGAGATGCGAGGTCAGTAGGATTATTTCGGGGGATAGTTCCCGGTCGGTTCCGGTAATCTTTCCCATAGCATTCCATGTCTGCCGCGACGGCCCGCCGGGCGTTCGGCTCGGAACATTAACCGTCTGAACATACGTCGGCCTCCCGTCCCACCCGGGTTCACCAGCCGGTTCGAGACCGAACTGGTAGAATTGCGATCCGATATATTCGGCCGCGATCCGCTCATATCCAGTGCCGCTGCCGCGCCCCTGCATCGCGTCACTCGCGAGAAAGCCCATTTCGGCACGGACATTTTTCTCATCGATTAGTGCTTTGCCATTTGTTTGGGCAAAGGCGACCGAGCTCGTCAAAAAAACGAGGACAAGGAACTGTAGATATTTGAAACTTGAGTTTTTCATCATTTGAGTAATTGTACTTTATGCATGGCGGGGGGAAATGTTTAGCCGAGATCACCCGTACAGCAGTCGAACCGTCTTAATGTACAGTCGCTTATTTCGGTAACCGTAATAAATTTTCGTCAGGTAAACATGATTGTGGTCGATCCCGCCGTCGAGAAAGAATGTGCATCGTCCGTTGCGGCATCCGGTGAGCGGCCACGAAACGCGGAACGGCAGTCCCGGGTGCCTCTCTTCCTTTTTCATCCATCTTCCGAGGGCGGCAACGATCGAAAATATCGCGATTCAAACTCTTTGCCGCCGATGTCATAGATCGAATTCTCGATCAGCAGTTTAAAGCGTCCGTTCAAAAGGTGTTTAGCGTCCAGCCCGCTCAAGCGTTCTGTTGAGAATGCCGCTGAGATCTGATCGGCGACACGTGCCGAGCCGCCTTTTTCGAAGGCCGCTGTGCCTGAGCGACCGAGCACGCTGTAACGATCAGGAGCGAAATTATCAATAAATGTTTCATGTAAGCACAACGATCCCGCACTGGATTCTTGCAGTCAATTCGCGCGCTCGCGATAGAAACGCCAGCTTGATTTGAAATCCTTCGTCAGTTTCTGATTAGTCAGGATCGCCCGCACCATTTCGACCGGTATCTGGCCTTCGTGCAGGATCGCGTCGTGAAACTGTTTGTCGTTCATTTTTTTCGAATCGACCAGTTCGCGATGCAGGTTGTAAAACTGAAATCCGCCCATCATGTACGCGATTTGATATAGCGGCCCATAATCGCCGCCAAATGAACGCCGCACCTCCGCCGAGGCGTTGTCGCGTTCGTGGCCGACGCGCATCACGAGGAAATCGACGCATTCCTGCGGCGTCATTTTTTCCATATGAAAACTCAGGCTGAAAATGATCCTCGCACACCGGTGCATACGCCAGAACAACGCTCCGACCTTGTCCTCAGGTGTCTTGTCAAAGCCCATATCCCACATCAAAAATTCCCAATACAAAGCCCAGCCCTCGACCGAAAAGGGCGTGCGAAAATCGGCGCGGTACTGCCGGTAGCGGTTGCTCATGTAGCCTTGTAAATGGTGACCCGGGATGAGTTCGTGAAAAACGGTCGCGTGCGAAAAATGCGGGTTATTGCCGCGCATCGACATCATCTTTTGCTCGTGCGTCATCCCGTCAGTCGGGTATGACACCAGAATTGTCTCGCCACCGAGGAAAAACGGCGCGACAAGCTGCCGCTCGGGCGTCATCATCTCCATCCGCCAACCGTCGCGCGCTATCGTCGGGATGGTTACCAGATCGTTCTTTTCGACAAAATCTATCGCCTGATACGCCAGATCGCGGATCATCGCGGGCTGTTTGCCCGGCTCTACATATTTTTGCTTGACGGCTTCAAGCGCCTTTTTCCAGTCGTCACCGTAGCCCATCTCACGCGAGACCTTTTTCATCTCGCCTTCGCACCACGCAAATTCCTTATTGGCGAGATTGATCAATTCTTCAGGCGTGTACGGGATCATCTCGTACTCCAATTCCCGCAGCAAAGCGTCACGGCCGATCGGGTCGCCGATGATCGTTACCTTATCATCAGGCCGGATGCCGACCAGCTTTTCCGTAATAAATGTCGAATATTTTGCGAGCGCGTCGTCCGCAGATTTGTACGGCGACGAGCACCACCATGTGAAAACCGGATCATAAAGGTTGTAAAATCTATACCAATTTGTAAGCGTCCGTCTCAGGCTGTCAACGGTTTTTGCCGCTCGGTTGGCGACCGTGCGTTTTGGCTTAACTGCATCAGGCCCCGACAACGAAGCCTGGGTTGCCGTGATCTGTTTGACAAGGTCGTTCAGCACGACCGCCGCCTTTGCCTGATCGAGGTCCTTTAGCGTCCGGCGCGTGTCCTCAAGATCGTTGATCGTTTTCGAAAACGGTATCAGCGCCGCCATCTCCGCCAACTGAGCCTCAAGCCTCCCGGCTTCCTTTTGCTCATGTTCAAGATAATTTTTGAAGAGAATATAGTCGACCTGCTCGTCGTGGTTCAAAGTGTCAAAATTCAGCCCTCCGAGCACACCAAGCTCATCCGAATAAAGCTGCTGAAATCTCGCCGTTCTCTTAGCTGACGTTTGTGCCGAATAAAACCGATTGAGAATGCCGACATCCTCATCATATTTCTCGATCACGCCTCGCAACCGCGACGGCGAGTCATTGTAAACGGCAAGGTCGTCTTTTGGAGCCTGAGCATAAGTCAATTGCAAGATCATTGACAAACCAATACACATACAGATAAGTCGGCGGGCAAATGTCTTCATATTTTCCTCGAATTGATTTGTTGCATTTTAAACAAGTTAGTCGTTAACGCACCCAACGATTGCCCGAAAAGATCCGCATGAATACAATTATCTTCAGGCGATAAACAAGGGAATATTTCCTATACATCCCCGCCGTGAAAACTGACCAATCAGAGTTTAAAACTGTGGATATGTAAAAGTGGTCAAGTTTCGCAGGTCGAAAGTTATGCAACAAGTCATACTCAAGATTCAAATTCGACTCGGTCAAAAAGGTCGGAGAGCGAGATTGAGCAGCCTATTGAATCGATCGCAAACGTTGCGTCCAAACCGTCGTATTCCCGCAATAGCCATTCGCCGTTTTCACGGCGAAGAAAATGTTCGACGTGCGGTTCGTTTTGGGCGATGAGGATATAGTCGGTCAAAGTCGGGTTGAAATTTCGATAGCGCATGAATTTCACGCCCCGGTCGAATTCTTCGGTTGATTCGGAGAGAACCTCGATCACAACGCGGGGATTCAGGATTATATCCTTGCGGCTGTCGTGATATTCAACCTCGCCGCAGATAACGACCATATCGGGATAAGATATCATCCCCCGACCAAATTGTTCCTTCACTGCACCGCTGCGAACCTTTGTATCTTTCGTTCTTGCGCGGCATCCGCCCCCTTTTAGTTGAGTTCCGAGCATGACCGCCAAATTCATCGAAATGTCGGCATGAGCGCCGCTCTCACCGGCCATGGCGTAAATCTCGCCATCAATAAATTCGCTCCGCTCATCGACCTCACGCTCCCATGCGAGATACTGTTCGATGGTGTAATACGGTTTTGATCTGAGTTTTGCAACGGCCATAGGAATCGATATTACAACATGTCCCGTTAATTTTGGATGCTAAATTGGTCTGAGAACAGCCAGACCTTTAGTCGAGCAAATTCATAGAGCGATCTCCTGTAGGTCGATTTGGTCTAAAAAACTTTCGCCGTCCGCAATTTTAACGCCGAAATTCTCGGCAATCGTCTGTCCGATGTCAGAGAGTGATTGGCGCGTGCCGAGATCGACTCCCGGCCGTGCCGATCTGCCGTAAACAAGTAGCGGGACGTATTCGCGCGTGTGGTCCGAGCCTTCTTTTGTCGGGTCGTTGCCGTGGTCGGCGGTCATGATGAGGAGGTCGTCAGGTCTCATCGCCCCGATTATCTCGGGCAGACGGCTGTCGAAATGTTCGAGGGCCCTCGCATAACCCTCGGTGTCTCGTCGGTGGCCGTAGAGCATGTCAAAATCGACGAGGTTGCTGAAAATAAGGCCTTTTGATTCAGCATTTAAGGCGCTAATCGTCTGATCGATGGTCTGCTCGTTATTCTTCGCCGTTAAATCCTTAGTCACGCCCATTCCATCGTAGATCGACGCGATCTTGCCGATGCAGACCACATCTAAACCCGCTGCCTTTAATAAGGGAAGCAAATTGTCGGACGGTGGCGGCACTGCGTAATCGTGACGATTTTCGGTGCGTTTGAAATTTTCGGCGGTCGAGCCGAGGAAGGGTCGGGCGATTACGCGAGCGACTTCATCTTCTCCATGTAGGATCTCGCGAGCGATCTGACAGATCTCATACAAACGGTCGATCGGTACAACCTCCTCATGCGCCGCGATCTGAAAGACCGAGTCTGCGGACGTATACACAATGGGTTTACCGGTTCGAACGTGCTCCTCGCCGAGTTCCTTAATGATCTCGGTTCCGCTTACCGGATAATTGCCGAGAACCCCGGGAACATTAGTCTGAGCCACGAATGCACTAATAATTCGGTGCGGAAAGCCATTCGGAAACGTCGGAAACCCTGTCTTAAGAATAATTCCGGCCATTTCCCAATGCCCTGTCGTTGTGTCTTTTCCATTTGATTTAAGCGTGCATTTGCCGAACGAACCCGTTGGTGCAGATACAGCGGCCAAACCACTGAGGAACCGGATATTGCCCAATCCTAACTGCCGCAAGTTCGGCAGTTCGACCTGACGCGATTCCAGAATATGCCCAAGCGTATCAGCCCCGGCATCGCCCCAATCCGCCGCGTCCGGCATCTCACCGATACCCGCCGAATCCAAAACCAACAAACATATCCGTCCAAATTTCGTTGCCATAAAATAATTTTGCCACGAATTGCACTAATTACACGAATATCTGCCAGATCTCATTCGCGCTATTTGTGTAGTTCGTCGCTGATCTTTCTAATTTGTCGGAGCCGTGTAGCCCTCGCGAGCCCGAACGAGCGTACCGGCGGGAACGGCTTTTAGTTCTACTTTTATCTTTCTGTAAGTGCCATCGTGTTTATCGTTCGACGGATAATAACCGAGCGTGTATTTGGTGCCTATCTCGTCCGCGACGTTCTTAAAAGCGTTTCGTGCTTCGCTCAGGTCATCGACGGGGAAAACGCGACCGCCCGACATGCGAGCGAGATCTGTCATTTCCGTATCCGCGATCTCGTAAAGTTTTTTGCTTATCGCCAGCCGCTCAAAATCTCCGAGCCCGCAAAAATTTACGGCTTTTTCGATGTTCGTCCTCGGTCCAAAACTGCGGTAATAGCGCCGGATCTGAGCCTCCGAAAACCGGATCGCCGTCCGGCAATCACCCAGCAGGCTGTTTTCAAAAAACTCACGCGTATCGACTTTGATAAAAAATGAAATGATTCCCGCCTGCCCCAGTTCCTGCCGCGCAGAACCAAAATCCTCCGCGCTTGTGGAATCAACACCGTCCGTCAAGGCAACCAGCGCCCGGCGGCCGCGAAACTCTTCTTTGGGCGGATCGCGAAACACCTTCTCTACTACCTGCAGCAGGGAATCGTAATACGGCGTGCCGTTGCTCGTCTTGACGCGAGCGATCGCGGCGTTTAGTTTGTTACGGTCGTCCGTCAGCGGCGACACTATCTCGCTGATCGCGTAGGCCTGCGTCGAGGTTCGCACGGTATTAAATGCAATTATCGAAACACGGTCACCGGGCCGAAGACCGGCAATAAAATCCTGCGCCGCCCGTTGGATCAACTGAAGATCCGCTCTCGTCGAACCCGAAGTGTCCAGAAGTAAAGCCACCTCGAAGGAAGCCGCCGTCGCCGAAAAATCAACCACGTCCTGACGCTTGCCGTCCTCATAAATGACGAAATTGCTAGCGTTCAGGCCGCGTACAGGCAGCCCGTTGGCGGCGTTTACAGCTATCGGAATATCCACAAGTTGTGTATCGACGCGAATTACATCATCCTTGCCGCCAGGCTTGACCTGCCCCGCAACGGACACAAAAAAACAGCATCCGATGACCGACAACAGAATAAACAGCAAAGTACGCATCGAAGTTAACCTCTCAGTGTGTAGTTAATTGTAACAAAATCTTTAGAAATTCTGTGCCACTTTTTCACATTTTACTAGTGTAAATCCCGGAACTTGTGTTATGCTTTTTCAAAGTTAATCTTAAATGTGTTACTTTAGTGGTACTGCGGTTTGATAACTGTCGAAACTTCCGGACTGCTTGTTCCACGGCAGCTTGAAAATCTATTCGTTGTGAGGTTGAGGAAACGTAATGAAAAAGAAATTTACCTTTGGATTATTTGTGTTATCCACCATATGTGGAGTTTTGATCTGTGGCAATGTTGTATCTGCTCAAAAACCGACAGCAGATACTGCACCGGATCCAACTGAACAGGCTGCCATCAACGGCTCTCCGGCTGCTCCAGAAGCGGCAAACTCTAGAGTGTTCATTGCTTACATGAACGGAGCTAGCGAAGTTCCGACTAATACGTCGGCCGGAAGGGGCTATGGGCGTGTTGTACTGAATGACGCAGAGACTCAGATTACTGCATCATTCTACTGGAGTGGTTTGGCCACAAACACCACCATCGGACATATTCACTGCTGTGCTGCTGCTGGCGTCAATGCAGCTGTACTTTTCAACATGAATCCACCGACCGGTGCAACGAGCGGTGTCAAGGAAGATCAGGTTTTCCCCGTAACCGCTCAGAACGTTGCAGATTTGAGAGCCGGACTAATGTATTTCAATATCCACACAGTTGCTCTCGGAGGCGGAGAAATTCGCGGACAGCTTTTAGCGGCCCGTGCCAAAACGGACTACGATGGCGACGGCCGATCCGATTACGGCGTTGTGCGGCAGGGCCCGGGTGGCAACGGTGGTAATTTCCTTTGGTTCATCCAGCCCAGCAATGGTAATGCAAGTACCCAAACGAATTTTGGCAAGAACACGGACATCGTCATTCCCGCCGACTATGATGGTGACGGTAAGACGGATATCGCCGTATGGCGTCAGTCCCCCTCGCCTGCGATCTTCTACGTTCTTAGGAGCAGCGACAGCACTTTACAGACTTTTGTTTTCGGTATTTCTGGAGATACCCCAATTACGGGCGATTTCACCGGTGACGGTAAGGCTGATCCAGCTGTTTACCGTGCCTCGACTAGCACCTTCTGGTATTTCCCGACGAGCGGGCCATTCTTTAGCAAGCCGGTCGCGGTTCCGTTTGGAGCGGTAGGTGATTTCCCTGTCCCCGGAGATTTCAACGGCGACGGCAAGGCCGATTTTTGTGTTTATCACAATACCAACGGCATAGCGACTTTCAACGTTCGTTATGGCACCGACCTGCCGACCCCGGGCAGTCCTGATACAACCACCTTTTTCGGAAGGTTTGCGACAGACTCCTTTATTCAGGGAGATTTTGACGGCGACGGAAAGGCTGATCCTGCCGTTACGCGTGTCGAATCCGGGCAGCTTGTCTGGTATTACCTGCCGAGTTCCGGCGGTAGTTTCTCAAGGATAGTATGGGGCCTGTCATCCGATTTTCAGACACCCGGCGATTATGACGGCGATGGTAAGACCGACCAGGCGATTTGGCGTGCGAGTAGCACTCCGGGAGCGACTGCCTTCTACGTTCTAAAGTCGGGGAGCGGATTCCTCTTCCAACAATGGGGTCTTGGCTCAGATACACCGGTTAACTTTGACGTGACTCAATAAAGCAGCACGCCGTATAAATCAAAAAAGGGCTGAGATCAGATCTCGGCCCTTTTTTTCTTGATTTAAACGGTCGGAAAAGATCAAACGTATTTTTCGATCACCTTTGCGATGGCGTCGCGTGAAACCGCACCGACTATCCGCTCCTGCTCCTGACCGCCCTTAAAAAGGACAAGCGTCGGAATACCGCGAATGCCAAACTGCTGAGGCACGTTGAGATTTTCATCCACATTCATTTTGAAGATACTCGCTTTGCCGTCATATTCCTCGGCAACAGCCTCGACCGACGGTGCGATCATGCGGCACGGGCCGCACCATTCCGCCCAAAAATCCACCAAAACCGGTTTGTCCGACCCCAAAACATCAGCTTCAAATGCTGCATCTGTTACTACTCTTGCAAAATTTCCCATTATAGCTCCTTCAAATTATTGTTGTTTATATTAACTTTTCATCAACTCTTTGCCAAACTCACTCGATATATTCCCAAAACAGTGCTTTTGTTTCAATATCGAATCGTACAATCGGCTTAAAAATCATTTTCCATTACTAATCGATACCTGGCCTTTCCGGCCTCGAGGTGGTCAAATGCATCGTTGATCCGCGACATCGGAAAATGCTCGGTCACGGCCTCAATATTATGCCGCGCACAAAAATCGAGCATCGTCGCAACCACTGCAGGGCTGCCCGTCGCGGTTCCGGTAACCGATTTTTGCCCCATGATGAGGTTAAACGACGATACCGGTATCGGTTCGAGCACGGCACCGACGACGTGCAATTTGCCCTTTGGAGCAAGCACCGCAAAATAGGACTGCCAATCTAGCGGCTGATTTGCCGTCGTCAATATCATGTTAAACTTGCCCGCGACCGCCGCCAGTTCATCGGCACTGTGCGTATCGACGATGTAGTCGGCACCCATCTTCCGCGCCTCATCGGCTTTGCTCGCCGAGGTCGTAAACGCCGTCACCTCGCAGCCCCATTTGTCGGCGAATTGCAGAGCCATGTGCCCAAGCCCGCCGATACCGACTACGCCAACCCTGTCCGTCGGCTTGATCGCATTCTGCACGAACGGGTTAAAAACCGTGATCCCGCCGCAAAACAACGGCCCCGCCTTTGCGGCATCAACGCCGTCGGGCAGCTTTACCGCCCATTCCCAATTGCACCGGACCCGGTCGCCAAACCCGCCAAAGCGGTTGACGATCGTCTGCTCAAGTTCGGGACAATTGATCTGGTACCCCGACAAACACTGCTCGCAATGCAAACAGCTCCCCGAATTCCATCCGACGCCAACCTTGTCGCCGATCTTCAATCCCCGCGTATTTTCGCCAAGCGCGACAATCTCACCGACCGACTCATGCCCGCCAACAAACGGATAGGCCGTATTTCCCCATTCGTTGTCACGCATCGAAAGGTCCGAGTGGCAAATGCCGGCGTGGGTTACATGTACCTCGACCTGCTCCGGCCGCAGCTCGCCCGGATCGTACTCAAATGCTTCGAATTTCGTTTTCGGCCCGCTGACCGCATATGCTTTTATTTTTTCGCTCATCATTCTCCTATTTTACTCTCCTATTTTACTCCCCGATTTTTATAACGATCTTGCCAAAATGCGCACCGCTCTCCATATATTTCAATGCCTCGCGAGTCTCATCGAAATTAAAACTGCGGTCGATCACCGGCCGTATCTGCCCTGCCTCGATCGCGTCATTCATGTCCTCAAACATCTCCCGCGAGCCGACGAAAATTCCCTGCACGCGAATACCCTTCATAAAAATCGGAATCGGATTAAACTCGCCCGCCATGTTCAATGCTCCGATCAAAGCGATATGCCCGCCAACGCGAACTGCCTTGACCGAACGAGTGAGCGTTCCCGGGCCGCCGACCTCGATGACGTGATCGACGCCGCGTCCGTCGGTCAATTCCAAAACAGCCTTGTCCCAGTCTTCGCGTGTCCGGTAATTTATCGTCTCGTCGGCTCCTAACTGCCGTACCTTTTCAAGCTTCCTATCGCTGCTCGATGT
The DNA here is from genome assembly GCA_038227175.1 of Pyrinomonadales bacterium. Classification (GTDB taxonomy): domain Bacteria; phylum Acidobacteriota; class Blastocatellia; order Pyrinomonadales; family Pyrinomonadaceae; genus OLB17. The sequence continues at coordinate 61,564 of JBBRPZ010000006.1, forward strand.
CGCAATGATCTTCGCTCCCAGATGTTTTGCGAACTGAATGGCGAAGATCGAAACCCCGCCCGTACCGAGCGTCAAAACCGTGTCGTCCGCCTTAACCTTGCCTGAAACAACAAGAGCGTGCCACGCGGTTACGGCGGCACAGGGCAATGTCGCCGCCTCTAGACAAGACAAATGTTCCGGAACAGCCACCAAAGAAGCGGCTTTGAAAGCGGCGTATTCACGCAGAACGCCATCATACGCACCTGCCCCGATCGCAGTCTTTGCCGTTTCAGCGGACGGCCCGCCTTCGATCCAGCTCTGAATAACCGTCGAGCAAACGCGGTCACCGACCTTCCATTTCGAAACCTCCGAGCCGACCTCAACGATCTCGCCCGCACAGTCCGAAAACGGCAGAGCGGGCAGCTTCATCCGCGGGTTGTATGTGCCGTTCACAACCATCACATCGCGAAAATTGAGCGATGCCGCATGCACCTTGATCAAAACCTCGTCCGCCGCTCGGCGCGGCGTTTCACGCTCGACGATGTGGAGATTTTCTATCCCGAATTGTTCTAATTCGTATGCTTTCATACTCGTTCAATTGTCTCGACAAATTCAGGTATAGCCAACCGAACTTTCAAGAAATTTCCCCCTATGGCGACCAGGGCTTAGAGACCGTTTCAAAGCCCCCAAAACCTAATTACCAATTTAATAAATTCGACTGCCCTCGGCGTCCAATTTATAAATATTGTAGTCATGTCACTCCCTCCTTGTTACGTCAGCGGATCATATCCGCTGGATGATCTCATGATCCGGCTTTCGCACTTTCGCGAGCGGCTCAAGCCAGTCGCTTGGGGCGTCGCGATAACCGACCGCAGCAAGAGCGGTCACCGAATAGTCGGTTAAACCGAGTATTTCGTTAAACTGAGCCGGATCAAAGCCTTCCATAGGCGTCGCGTCGATACCGAGCAAAGCCGCCGTATAAAGCAAAAATCCGATCGCGATGTAAACCTGACGCGAATTCCATGTCTCGATATAACCACCGTCAACCGCCTTTTTCGCGGAACCCTTCATCACGTTTTCGTAATCCAGCAGCGTCTCACGAGGGGCACCGCGAACCACGGCAATGCGTTCAACGAAATGTTCAATATCGCCGTCCGAAAGCGTCTTTTTATATGCGAAGGCCACCAGATGCGAAGCATCGGTGATCGCCGTTTGTCCGTAAGCGGCTGGCTTCAGCTTTTCTCGATTCGCCGGATCGGTGATGACGATAAATTTATACGGCTGAATGCCAAAACTCGACGGCGCCAGCGAGATCGCCTCTTCGATAGTCGCCCAGTCTGCGTCCGAAACCTTTTTCGCAGGATCGTACGCTTTTGTTGCGTAACGCCAGTTCAAACCCTTAAGTAACACATTATTTTCCACTAATTTTTTTCCCATTTTCCCCCTCTTTTGTAACTACTTTGTAACCTTTCTTGATACAAATACGATCAAAAAAATTTTAGACGTAAGCCAGTTCGATCTTCGCGATCACATCGTGAAGCGTATATTGCCGGAGCTTTTCCCCGACGCTATTGTCGATCTCTTTTTGCAGATTGCAGAGAAACGCCTCGATGTTTTTGCCGACCGGACAATCCTGATTTGGCGACTTTGGATGAAGTGCAAATACCTCGCCACAACATACGGCTTTGTAGATCTCGCAAAGGCTGATCTCCACCGGCTGACGTGCCAGCCGCGTCCCGCCAAATGCCCCGGTCTGCGACACAACCAGATTTGCATTGCTCAATTGACCGAGCAGACGGCGAATCACGACCGCGTTTGTATTAACGCTACCCGCGATATATTCCGACTTGATGTTCTCCTCACCCGACCGGGCAAGCATCGTCAGAATGTGAACCGCCATTGCAAATTGACTATTTGCCGCCATATCTGTAACAAGTATAGTTACAGTTTATTTTGATGTCAAGTGATCTTTTTGTTATCGTGTCCCGATGGCCGCAAGCCATTTAAGCACGGCGGCTGAGAGTTCGCGACGCTGGTCGGAATATGAGTGGTCGGTGGCAAAATGAAGTGTCGTTAGGCGGTTGTTTCCGGCCCCACGCAGGCCGGCGGCAAATGCTTCATTGCTTGGGCCCAAGCCGTCGTCGGAAGTAATGATCAGGGCCGGTTTTCCTTTTAGAGCATTCGCCTTTCCCATAAAACTCCAATTGGCCGCGTTGTCGAGAACCTCGCGAGCGAGGCCCTCCGACGTGCAGCCCGCGAGCGGTGCCATGCCCTGGCTGGCTAAACCAGTTGCCACCGCCTGGAGCGTCGCCGCTTCGCGTTCCTTTGGAAGCGGTTGAGGAATACGCCCGCCGAGATCGGCAGCGGAGATCAAGCCTGCCGCCATTATCGTCGGATCGACCGCCGCGGCCTGAACCGCCATAAAACCGCCCATGCTATGTCCGATAACCACGACGCGAGACGGGTCCAGCCGCAATAGTTTTGCGTTTTCGGGTTGCCGAAGATATGAAACTGCCGCCGCAACATCCTCGATTCCATGCGAGAAAGAGAAATTTCCCGGCGAACCCCATGAGCCGCGATAGTTAAAGTAGAGTACATCCCATCCCGCACGACGCATGTCCTGCGCAAGATCGAGATTTTTCTCGTTACCCGGAAAACCGTGCAGCAAAACAACCGCCGGATGCGGCCCGGCCCCCTCGGCGACATAGACGAGTGCGTTGAGCAGAGATCCGTGACTCGGAATCTGAAAAGTCTCCAGTGCGGCTGGAAACGAAACTTTCGTGTTCAAATCTTTGCCCTGCCCGAACACACCGAAGGTCAGGATTCCAACGACAACAAATGTAGCTGCAATATTCCTCATAAAAAAAGGATGCTATTATTTCGCGGGGGCCGCCGGACAGCCGATCATTCTGTCGTCCGCACTGGACCGATATATCTTGGAGTTGTAAGTGCCGCCGCCAGAGTAGTCCTGTTTTATCCGGGCGCTGTAGAGATGACAATATGGCTGGTCGTCGGACGTGTCGCGGGACCAGACGTAGCCATCCTTGTAACGGTAGCTTGGCAAACCGTTGTCACCCTTCTGGATTTGCCAGCTGGCGGAATCGACACCGATCTTGTAGATTTTTATTGTTTTTGAGCCCTCGAAAATTGTCATCAGCTCCTTTTCACCAGTCAGGTCGTGAAACTTGAAATCCTCCGGTCTGGGTGACGAATTGCCTATCTTCGTCGCCACGGCTGCGGCGAGGGCGTCGAGAGCGGGATCGACATTGTCGCACGCTCCGCCTCGCTGAAATGTTTTCCAACGCGCCAACCATTCGTCCCGCTCTTTCTTGGAGAGGGCATAGAGTATGTAATTGTCATTGGATTCGTGGACCATATTACCGCCCTTGACCGGATCGTAGGCCTTGACCTCCTCGGTCGAGCGGTTGATGTCCTTGACATGGAAATCAAGCCCGACGTTAGGCTCACATTGCTGCGCCGACGAGTGTGCGACGCACACCAGCATCACGGCAATCATTGCAAATAAAATAAAGCGAATTGTTTTCACGGTCCGATTCCTCCTTACCTACATCTAGTTCTAAAATTGTATCACCGACGTATAGCCATGAAGGAACCCGGTCCCCGACGGCTATCTTTTTTTTACACAGGGCAAGCAACCTGCTCCCCACTCAATAGAAGCCAACTAAAATTGAAACTCGAACCCATTACGGCTTCCGCGTTCCCCACGTGGGTGATGGCGGTTCTTTGTCCATACGCTGGACTGGCTTAGCCTTGAGCATCTTCATTGCCTCTTCGACGGCTTTTTCAAGCTGCGGGTCGCGGCCGGCGATGACGTCTTTGGGCCAGTTTTCGACATCAACGTCGGGGGCGACGCCTTCGTTTTCGACCGCCCATTTGCCGTCCTTGCTGAAGAATCCGCCGCGCGGGGCGATCGCCGAGCCGCCATCGACAAAAACCGGCGTGTCCGCCGTGTGGACAAGTCCGCCCCAAGTTCGTTTGCCTACCAAAGTGCCGATCTTGCGGAACTTGAACATATACGGCATCAGGTCCCCGCCCGAACCGGCCATCTCGTTGACGATCATGACCTTTGGCCCCCAGATTCCCGCCGCCGGGCTGGTGAACGGATAGCGGTCACCGGCCACATTGTTAAAGTAGCCGTCAAAATCACGCTGCAGCACATCGATAATATAGTCGGCCCCCGATCCGCCGCCGTTGTAGCGTTCGTCCACGACCGCACCCTTTTTGTCCTGCTGCGAAAAATAGTAGCGGTTAAAGCTCGTATAGCCGGGCTGGCCGGTATTTGGCAGGTAGACGTAGGCGAGTTGGCCGCCGGAAAGCTCGTCGACCTTTCGCCTGTTGGCCTCGACCCATGCGCGTGTGCGAAGCGCCTGCTCGTTCGCCACAGGAATGACGATGTACGAACGCGCTCCGTCCATCGAAGGCTTGTCATTGACGGTGATCTGTGTCTGCCGATTAGCCGTGCCATCGAGTAGGCGATAGATATTATCAGGTGCCTTAAGCTCGACGCCGTTGATCGCGATTAGGTAATCTCCGGCATTTACATTAACGCCAGGAACGGCCAGCGGTGAGCGGAGGTCGGGATTCCAATTTTCGTTGTCGTAGATACGCGAGATCTTGTACCGGCCACTATCAACAGCAAAATCGGCTCCCAGCAGGCCGCCGTTCGCATTTGGAACGTCCGGCATATCGCCGCCCCGGACGTAGCTGTGGCCGATCGAGATCTCGGCTCCCATCATGTCCATCAGATAGTTGAGATCGGCACGGTGCATGATGTAGGGAAGGAACTGGCTGTACATCTCCTTGTCCTTTTTCCAATCGGTACCGTGCATATTCGGCACGTAGAGATAATCGCGCTCTTGCCGCCACATCTCGTTGAAGATCTGCTTGTACTCTTCCTTTGGGTCGAGATACATGCGAAGGCTGTAATTCACGCGGCCCGTTCCCGCTTGTGGCACGGTCTTGCCATCGGCGTCGACCACAAAGAGCGAAGGTGCCGGCGGAGTGCCGCCTCCACCTCCGCCGCCGCCAAAACCACCGCCACCCCCTACCCCGCGATAGACAAGCTTTTTGCCATCGGCACTGACTGAGTATGAAGCAACGCCGGGAACGTATGTCAGAGTTTTTCGGTCGCTAAGTTTGTATCTGACCAGCTCGCTGCCTCCACCGCCTTGGCCGCCGCCGCCTGCTCCGGCTTGTCCGGCCTGCAGGTAAAAGACCGTGCCGTCAGTACCCGCCTGGAGGCTTGAATATTGTCGTTCGGGAACAGCGGGTACTGAGATGATTCGCTTGCCCAGACCATCCCAGTCGATCGTGACCGTCACCGGCCCACGCGGACGATTCTGGCCAGCCGGAGCGCCACCAACCGGCGCGTCGCCGCCCGTATCAGGCCTCGCACCGCCGGCAGGGCGATTTGCACCTGGTACGGGAACACCTGTGTCCTCATCGCTTTCGGGCAGCAGCGGGCTCGGATCTTTCTTTGAAAGTACGGCCATATAGAGCCCAAACGTTTCGGTAAACGGGTAATTGGTCATGTCGAGCCATTGCGATTTGAGGCCGAAATCGGTCGAGGCAAAGAACCACAAATATTTACCGCTCGCATCCCAGACGGGCCACGCGGCGTCCGACAGTCCGTCGGTTAGCTGCTTTGTTTCACCCGTCTCGGCGTTACCGATAAAGATCGCCTTATACAGCGATTTGAGATGGGCCGAATACGCGACCCACTTCGAGTCCGGGCTCCATGTCGGGTTTAGTGTGCGGGTCGGGACCATGATCGGATCGTTGCCGACCTGTTTCATGGAGCCACTCACCGTGTCGATGACCCAAACCTTGAGGTCGGTGTCGTGGCAGAGGATCTTTTTGGAATCAGGCGACCACGATACGGTGTAATAATGTTTCGGGTTCTGAATATTGATCTCGCGTGCCGGAGCTAAACCGTCAGGATTCTCGACGTACAGCTTGTACTCGCCCGACCGGTCGCTAAAGTAGGCGATCGATTTGCCGTCCGGCGACCATGTGGGGTCGTGGTCGGCCGCACCGCTTGAATTTGTGAGGTTACGGACATCGCCCTTTTCGGCCGGGATCGTAAAGATCTCGCCGCGGGCCTCGGCGAGCACACGTTTGCCGGTCGGCGAAAGACTAATGTTAGTCGCCCGTGACGAAACATCTTCCCATCGCGGCATCATCCACGGAAAATCCCCGGTGGCCGTGATGTTGACGACATGCTCTTTGCCCGATTTGGGATCGAGTTCGTGAATGAAACCGGCCTGTTCAAAAACGACTACGCCCGCTCCCGAATCCATTGTCTTGACATCAAAATCGCGAAACTTTGTAAGCTCGGTCAGCTTTTTCGATCCCGTTTCGTATGCCCAGACATTTTCAACACCGTCTCGGTCAGAGATAAAATAGACGTTGTCGCCAACCCATACCGGTTCGATGTCCTTGGAATCCGTCCACGGCGGTGAGACGAGATCCCAGGTTTTCATATCAACAATCCAGATCGGGCGGTTTTGCCCGCCGCGATAGTTTCGGCGTTCGTCGTCCCATGAGTTGTTCATTCGGTAAGCGATCCTGCCGCCGTCAGCCGAGATCTTGCCCTGAAATCCGCGCGGCAGCTGCATCGGCTCCTCGACGCCGCCATCGACCGGCACGGTCCAAAATCGCGGTGCCCCGCTCGGCGTCCACGTCGCTCGGGCCGAGGAGAACATGATCGATTTACCGTCCGGTGTCCATCCCTGCACTCCATCGGCTCCTGGGTGCCATGTCAAACGCTTCGGCTCGCCGCCCTCGGCCGCAACGACGTACACGTCCTGATTCCCGGCATACTCACCGGTAAATGCGATCCATTTGCCGTCCGGCGAAAAATGCGGATTCGATGTCTGTCCCTGAAATGTCGTTATCCGCCGCGCCGCGCCGCCCGCACGCGGCACGGTCCAGATATTCTGCGCGTAGGCAAAAGCTATCTGCGTCGCACTCACAGTCGGCGTGCGCAACATGCGTGTGCCAGACTGAGCCGCCGCCTCGATAAAGAGGCCTGCGGAAAGAATTGCGATTAACAAAAACGGAGACCGGCGACAGACCGCTTTCAGGATGCGATGCGACATTTATATTTCCTCCAGATCGAATTCAGATGGGTTTACTTGATTTGTTTTAGCACGAAACAGAGTCAAGGGTAAAGCTGGGCAGCTATCGGACATGCGAAAAAAGCCGAATCTGAAGTCAGACCCGGCTAATTGAACTCTCGGGATGTAGAATGCCCTTGCTTACGTGCAGGCTACTGACATTTCTATTTCGAAGGTATCTTAATCTCGCGTCCCGCACCCAAAACCGAGTTTGGCAGCAGGCCGTTGTATTTGGCGACTTCGGTCGGGTCGGCTCCGGCACGTTCGGCGACCTTTTGGACGGTATCCCCCGCCTTTGCCTTGACGACCCTGACGTTGCTCGGCAGAGCGGCGGCACCCGAATTGGTCGGACGCTGGTAGACGATCGTGCTGACGTTATTGCCGCTGACCGGGACAAATACCTTGCCCTTCGGTGCCGGCATTCCGGGATTCGCCGCCGTCAATTCGTTGACGCTGACACCCGTGCGGTTCGATATGGTCTGCCACGTTTCCCCGGAAGACGTATTCGCAAGGTTGGTATTGTTAATCTTCGATGCCGGGATGCGGCGGAAAACGGCGACAACTTCGTTGGCCTTTCCGGCGGGGACATTGATGATGTATGGCTCGGGCGGCGTGACGTTGCCGCGAAGATGCGGGTTCAGGTAACGAAGATATTGCACGCTCGTGTCGGCCGCCTGAGCGACAATGCTAAGGTTTGTCGAAGCCGGGATACGGATTCGGTCGTAGCTTAGCCTGGGCGCCGGACGTATATGGCCAAAGCCATATTGATTTGGGCTGTTCGCAATCAGGATCGTAGCGAGAATGTTAGGCACGTAATTGCGTGTTTCCTGCGGCAAATAATTGTAAGCGGCCCAGAAACTTTCTACACCGGCACGGCGAACCGCTCGATCAACGTTACCCTCGCCTGAGTTGTACGCGGCCATCGCGAGTTCCCAATTGCCGTGATAGCGGTTAGCCAGAAATTTCAAATAGCGGGCCGAAGCATGTGTCGCCTCGTCAAAACTATTGCGTTCGTCCACGTAGGCATTGTGGTTCAAACCAAACCTCGCTCCAGTTCCGGGAATAAACTGCCAAAGGCCCGAGGCCGCCGCCGACGAAAAGGCGCTCGGCTTCCACGCACTCTCAACCTGACCGAGCCACGCAACGTTTTCCGGCACACCCTCCTCCTTAAAGATGCGGCGGGCCATGCTCATAAACATTCCAGAACGGTATAGCCCGACCTCCATTGTCGTCCTCCCGCGGCCGCGATAATAGTTGATAAATTGCTGAATTCGGCCATCGACTTCGAACGTAAATCCGAGCGATTTATTGGCTACCGCAACTTGGATGTATTGATATTGCTGTTGGGCGATGGGATTGTTGTCAACCTGCTGTTCGTCGGGCGTGAGCTCAAGCTTCGAAAGGTCGTCAAGCGGTGACGGCTCAAATTCCTGCGAGTTAAACCCGGCTTTCGGCGGCGTCGCTGATAGCGCGCCGTTGACGGCGACCGTCGATGTCCCGTTCGTACTAGCTGGTTTGAGGATCGTATCGCGGGCGATTTGCGCGACGCTGTCGGCTATCAAATTATCGATATTCGTCCAGCTGCACGTTTGTGCCAGATTCCTGACCTGCGGCAACTGGCTGTCCGACGGAAACTCGATGCGGTAGATCGTCTCAATCAGCTGGTTATAGCAGCCCTGCAATTTCGCATCTTTCTGGATGTTCAGCGTCGAGTAAAGAAAAACCTCGACCGATTTGTTAAATTTCTCGCCGGCGACCGAGCGGTTGTTGTTGATGTAAGCGTCGATGCCTTCCTTAAACGAGTTTCCCGAATCGGAAAGGACCTTCGCTATAGCGACCTGAGCCGCCGCAACCTCGGCCGTGCGCGTGCCGTTGCTCGATGTCGAACTCGTAACCTGCGCCGTCGAGATTGAGCTGAATACCAAAAATATAAATGCTGTAAGACTTAAAAATCTGTAAATATTTTTTTTCATTAACTATCTTAAAATATTGCTTTTCTATCGCGTACGAAGCGATAACTATAAATGTCCGCCAATAACTTTAACGCGGCGGAGTATACAAAGTTCCATTTGGCGCGAAATCCGCGCCAATGCACCATCGTCAGAGTAACACTTTCAAAAACCCACGTCAAAACTAAAAACGTCCGTTAAATAAGGACATCCGCGCTTTCGATGCGGCTGTCAGGCAGCCTTTACATTGCGCAATTTCGGCTTTTCGGCCGGTATTTTGCTCTCGCGGAGCGCGGCGTCAAAGACCTGCTGCACATTCTCTACAAATATAAACGTCAAATCGTCGCGAACTTCCTGAGGAAGATCTTCGAGATCGCGTTCGTTCGGTGCGGGCAAAATGACCGTCTTGATCTTTGCACGTCGGGCAGCGAGCAGTTTTTCTTTGACGCCGCCTACCGGCAGTACGTTGCCGCGCAATGTGATCTCGCCCGTCATTGCGATGTCCTTGCGAACCGGCCGTTGCGAAAGCACCGATACCAGGGCCGTCGCCATCGTGATGCCCGCGCTCGGCCCGTCCTTCGGTATCGCACCCTCGGGCAGGTGAATATGAATGTCGAAATTATCAAGTACCGTCTCATCAATGCCCAGATCCTTCGATCGTGCCTTCGCGTACGAAAACGCCGCCTGGGCCGATTCCTGCATCACCTCGCCAAGCTGCCCGGTGAGGAGCAGCTTGCCCTTACCCTTGGTTTTCAGCGCCTCGATAAACAATATATCGCCGCCGACCGCCGTCCAGGCGAGGCCCGTGACGGTGCCGATCTCGTCTTTCTTAAGAGCCCCTTCGTTGAATATACGCGATACACGCAAGTAATCTTTCAGGTTATCCACCGTGATCCGCATCGGTTTGAATTTGTCCTCAAGCTCCGCCTTCGAACGGGCGACCTTGCGGCAAACCTTGCCGATCTCACGTTCGAGTTGGCGAAGTCCGGCTTCCTGCGTGTATTCGCTGATCGTTTTCGCAAGAGCTTTGCGGTCGAATTTGACGTCATCTTTCACCAGCCCGTTTTCCTCGACCTGTTTCGGAACAAGGTGGCGTTTCGCGATCTCAAGCTTTTCTTCCTCGGTGTAACCGGACAGCGAAATGATCTCCATACGGTCGCGCAAGGCGGGCTGGACCGTGTCGAGCACGTTAGCCGTCGTCATAAACATCACATTCGACAGGTCGAATGTGACGCCTAGATAGTTGTCACGAAATGATGAGTTTTGCTCGGGATCGAGCACCTCAAGCAGGGCGCTCGACGGGTCGCCGCGAAAATCGGCCCCGACCTTGTCGATCTCATCGAGCATGATCAGCGGATTATTGGTTCCACCCTGCTGGATCGCCTGAATGATCCGGCCCGGCATCGCACCGACGTATGTGCGGCGATGGCCCCGGATCTCGGCCTCATCATGCAGACCACCAAGGCTCAAGCGGACAAACTTACGATTCAACGCCCTCGCGACCGACCGACCGAGGGATGTCTTACCGACTCCCGGAGGTCCGACAAGACAGAGGATCGAGCCTTTCGGCTTTTCACGCAGCTTTCGCACAGCGAGTGATTCAATAATGCGTTCCTTGACGCGTTCGAGGCCGTAATGGTCGTCGTCGAGTATTTTTTCAGCCTTTTTGAGGTTGAGATTATCTTTCGACGCGGTTGACCACGGAAGATCGGTCATGATGTCGAGCCAGTTTCGCAGTGTTGCCGTTTCCGCCGTGTCGGGATGCATCCGTTCGAGCTTTTTGAGCTGCCGCAGAGACTCTTCTTCAGCGTTTTCAGGCATTTTAGACTTGAGAATCTTGTCCCTGTATTGCTCTATCTCCTCATAAAGCTCATTTCCCTCACCCAATTCGCCCTGGATGGCCTTTAATTGCTGGCGAAGAAAATATTCCCTTTGCGAACGGTCGATATCCGAACGTGCCTGCGTATTTATCTCCTGCTGAACGGTGAGAACGTCGATCTCACGACTCAGAAGATCATTGACTCGCCGCAGACGGGGCACGGGGTCGGCGATATCCAAAACGCTCTGTGCGTCCTCGACCTTTAGTTCGAGATTCGACGCCGCGAGATCAGCGAGACGCCCGGCGTCGTCGAGATTAGCGATGATCGCGAGCACCTCGGGCGAGATATTTTTGCCGAGGCTGCCCGCACGATCCATTGAGCCGCGGACGTTTCTTACGAGGGCCTCGACCTCGAGCGAATTCTCAGGCGCAAGCGGTTCCGAGATCGGCGTGACGGTTGCTTTCACGTATTCGCCGCCACCCGCGACGGTATCTACAGAGCTTCGCGAAAGCCCCTGGATCAAAATGCGGATGCGGCCATCGGGCAGCTTGAGCATGCGCATAATGATCGCGACAGTGCCGACGGTGTAGAGATCTTCCTGTTCCGGTTCTTCTTTATTTACGTCCTTTTGCGAAACGAGTAGGATCATCCGGTCGTTTTTGAGAGCTTCCTCGACTGCCCGGATCGAGCGATCTCTGGACACAAACAGCGGGACGATCATGAACGGATAGATAACAATGTCACGCAAAGGCAGCACCGGCAGCTCCGGCGGAATCTGCATCATTGGTTCAATTGCGTCTGATTCGGCCAGTGCGACCGGAAAATCTTCGATATCAACCATAACCTTTTATGTTAAGAGAATCGGCGGGAAAGGGCAAAGTGGGGGATTTTAACGCAAAGCCGTTAAATCATTCCTACTTCTTCTTTTTCTTTTTGTCTGCGGTGGCGGTGCGGGAGCCAACCAGGACTTTTAGCTCGGACATGAATTCGGACACGTCGGCGAATTCGAGATAAACCGACGCGAATCTCACATACGCGACCTTATCGAGAACCTTTAGGCGGCGCATGATTATCTTGCCGATCTCGCTGGTACCCAATTCGCGGTCGAGCGAATCCTGGACATTTTTCTCGACCTCATCGACGATCTTTTCCAATTGGCCGGTCGAAACCGGGCGCTTTTCCGCCGCGCGAAACAGCCCCGAGAGCACCTTGTTGCGGTCCCAGCTTTCGCGTTTGCCGTCCTTTTTGACGACCATGTACGGGATCTCGTCGATGCGTTCGTACGACGTGAAGCGGCGCCCGCAGCCGAGGCATTCGCGGCGGCGGCGGATCGAATCGCCGTCTTTGGCCTCGCGGGAATCGACGACCTTATCTTCAATATGTGAGCAAAATGGACAACGCATAGTTTGTTAGTCCAAGGTCTAAAGTCCAAAGTCCCGACTTTGGACTTTGGACCTTGGACTTTAGACTTCCTGTTCAAAGTCCGGCGAATCGGATTCGATCTCGCGTTCGGCATTCTCGCTAGAAAGCAGGCTGCGAAATCTCTCGATACTTATATCACCATGGAACAAATAATATAACCCGAAAACCATCGCAGGCACGAAATATATCAGGTGCATTATGATTGCGACGGCAGTTGACAGCTCTTTGTCAACGCCGAGAATGACCAGGCTGCTCAGCGTCGCGGCATGAAAAGGCCCGGCAGCTCCGCCCGGCGTCGGCACTAGCGAACCAAGCGACGCAAAGCCCATTACAAATGTCGCTTCCAAAAAGGTCATCTTTAGCCCGAATGCCAGCAACACGAGCCACGTTGGTATAGCGATACAAAACCACAACACCGCCGTCCAGAAAGTGGCCCAGAATATTTCCTTCGGGCTTTTGAGAATGTCGAGAGCCTTCGCCAGGCTTTCCATCAGGCCGATAAATAGATCTTGCAGCCGTTTTGGAATAAATTTGCGGTCGATCAGCGTTGCAAAAAACCTGATGATCGGCTTGGAAAAGCGGTGATAGATAAACATCCCGGCAAATCCGATAAAAACGCAGACCATCAATAGATTGCCGACATTTTTTACGGACGTAAATTCCGTTTCGTGCCCGACTGGTGTTTTGAACCAGATCAGGCTGACCGAAAAAAATGCGATCAGTGATGCAAGATCGAACACGCGCTCGACAAATATGGTCACCAGAGCTCCGCTCGGGCGAATCCGCGGATCACGCATCGGCAGCCACATCGGTCTTACGATCTCGCCCGCGCGTCCGACGATAAGCATCGCCGCAAACCCAACGGTGGTCGTCGCAAACAAGTCACGCAAGCGGCATTCGGCAATCGGAGCCAAAAGCACTTTCCACCGTACGGCACGCACAAAATACCCGACACAAATACCGATAAAAGCCAGAGTCAGGTAAAGCGGATCGGCCTTTGTGAGGCTCTGCCTGACTTGCTGCCAATCCAGATCCTTGCCAAAGAACCAGATAATAAATACGGCGAACAGCGCCAAAAGGATAAATTTTATATATTTGCGCAAAAGTCTCCGATCTCCGCCACTTCTATCAAAGCAATAAACACAAAAGATACAGCATTCGTCTAAAAAACTCTAAGCGCCCGCGGAATTTCATAGGTGTGCCTCGCCCCATGCAATTTTCTCTTTGTCACTGCGTTCATATTATGAATAGCGTTGTACTGGAGGCGACATATGAATTCGTTCGTTCTATTGGCTATCGGCATTTTGGCTTTGCCGGTCATCGGTGTGGCGCAAAAAACGGCGGGTTCGACGACTTGTCCGGTAAATGAACAAACCGACGATGATGTGCTGCTCACCATTTGCAACCACGGCCACGGGATGGTCCCACAGCCCCAGCCGCGGCTTTATTTACGTATTTTTACAGACGGACGCGGCGAGCTTGAGTCGAACGAAGCTCCTCGACCGGACGATCCTTATGCAACGGAGGTTCTGGTCGTAAAAACGTTTCACGTCGACGCCGACGAGATCTCCGAGATCCGGCGACTAGGCGGCATGCCCGATTTTCAATGTGCTAAAGACGTTTATCCGGCCTATGTTATCGGCACTGATTCGTCCGCTGCGACGACCATTTTGTTCAACTATCCGGGAAAGTCGAAAAAGATCATAGTCAACAATTTTTCGTACGTGAACGTGAATAACCGAAAAAATTACGGCTTGTCGCTATGCCGCCTGATGGCGCTCGTCGACGAACTCCGCGACCGGGGCTTCGGCATCGTCCGCGAACCGCCCACGATATCGTTTTGCGATTTGATGCGCAACCGTGACATGTACTTGGGAAAGACCGTCGCGATGAACGCCACTCTCGAGTATTCCGATACACACCAATTTATCTACGACCCGGAATGCGCCGAGCCCGGCATGGGTTCTCTATTTACAACCGAAAAGCTGAGTGTTGAATTTACGCCTACCAAGTCACAGGAGCTGCTTGATAAGGCTCGCAGCCTTCGCGATCAGCGTTTTGGCGGACGGGCCCGTGTCTATATTTATGGCACCCTCTTCGAGGGGCGAGTGCGGTTTGGTGATGATACGTTCAATTTCCGTTTCGCGATCAGCAAATTTGTGAGTATCGACCCGATCATACTTCCATACAAGGGCCGGCTCGAACCCGGTTGGATGTATGTTGATAGCTTTGACGCGACAAATGAAAGAGAACCAAAACTAAGCTCACCGCTCAAAATTTCTCTTCACCATGCCGCCCGCGTCGAATGGTTAAACGCGGACACATTCCCCAAGCTCCGTGCCGCCGGCCGGACATTCGTTACATTTCGCGTCATATCCCGAGATATCCAAAAGATAAGTAACAACAGGTGGAACGACATCTACATCTGCGAGATCCTCGATCTTCAATAAAAAAGCCCGGACGAAGTCGCCCGGGCCGAGTTTATGACGTGGTTTGACTAAAATTAGTAACCAAAGATGCTGCGCCAGCCGCCGTTGTTATTGTTATTGCGGCCGCGATTCAGTCCGTCCTGATATCCGCGTTGCAAACCCTGGTTATAAGCCTGCTGGATCCGGTAACCGTTCTGGTTGCCGTACTGCGAATTACTCTGGCCGTACTGACCGTATTGACCTTGGTTATATCCGCCGTTTCCATAGGTGCCGTTACCGTAACCACCATTTCCGTAGCTGCCATTATTTCGGTTATTGCCGCGGCGTTGTCGTGCATCCCGCTCGCCCAGTTTTAAGCCTTCCTTGTAGCCATTTTGGTAAGCTTTTTGAGCCGCCGCGCGGTCGCGATTGTTATAGCCGTTGTTGTTGTATTGGCCGTTATTGTTGCGTCGGTTCTGATCGTCCCGATCGTTATCATATTGACCATTGTTGTTATTGTATTGATCGTTCTGGCGGTTATCGCGATCACGGTCGCGGCTTTGAGCAGCGACGCTCATGCCGGTCAAAAGGATTAACGAGAAAGCAAACGCTATTGCTGTACCTTTAAGTGCGATTTGTATTTTGTTTATGTTCATTAGAACCTCCGGATATGGTAACTGCAAAGCCCGTGCCACGGCTCTAAATGATTGATTTAATGGCATATTTTCGCGAAATCGGTGGCGGAGTTACTCAAAAGGCATAGATCCCCACTCAAATGAAGCACGGCTGCCAATCCGCTTTTTCTTACCTTCGCTTTACCTTTGCGGACTTGGCGGCTTTGCGTGAAATCGGTTTTTCGCACGCAAAGCCGCTAAGATCGGAAAGAAAGGAAAGAGAGATACCCGGCCAGAAATCAAATTTTGAAAGTACAAATTTGATAAATCTGCTATCTTTTTGTTGGAACTTTTGTTTTTTGGCTGTCGTAAGAAATTCTTGACAGGGCGAGTTTTCGTAGCTTTGTTGCTCTTTTAAGGCCAGGGGGCATTTAAGTTTCGGGAGTGAGAAACGTTTTGGAAGCTGTAAAGGCTGTGACCGAAATTAATGGTGTGGAACTCGTCAGGCGTGCTCGGGCAGGCGACGGCGCGGCGTGGGAAGATATTGTCGCTAGTTTTTCGCGACGGATTTTTAATCTTGCATACCGTTTCACATCGAGCATCGACGCAGCCGAAGACCTGACGCAGGATGTTTTTATCCGCGTTTATCGCAGCCTCGACCAATATGACTCCAAACAGGGAGACCTATCGAATTGGTTAATGCGTCTGGCCCGCAATTTGATAATCGACGATTACCGCCACCGGCAGCGAAATCCGCAAAACACGATGGCCGACGCGGTTGATGATCACCAGTACCACCTGCGTGCCGCCGGAACATCCGCCCACAAGGAGATGGAGCGGAAAGAGCTGGCAAATCAGGTTCAGGAAGGTATTGATAAATTACCCGAGGATCTCAAAACATGCGTGATCCTCCGCGACATCGAGGAATTGTCATATCAGGACATTGTAGATGTTTTGAAAATTCCGGAGGGAACGGTCAAGTCGCGTATCAACCGCGGACGCATTGAACTGGCGAAGATATTGAGGCGAATGCGGGTGGTTACGATCTGAGTTCAGAGTGCAAACTTTAGTTTGTATCTGGCGAAGGAGACAAACTAAAGTTTGCACTCTGAACGAATACGAGGGGTTTTAGAATTTATGAAAAAGGAGCAGGAAAACATAAATTGTTCGCAGTTTGAAGAACTGCTGACCGATTATCTGGACAAAACGCTTGTCAACGGCGTCCAGAGTGGAGTGGCGGCACATGCTTTGGCGTGTCCGCTGTGTCACAGCCTGCTCAATGATGTAAAAGAATCGCTCGAAGCCTGCCGCCGGATGGCCGCACCGAGCATTTCGGTGACGAAACTCGAGGCCCGCGTTTTGTCGATGACGATGCCGGAATCGGCGATGTTGTGCGAAGACTTTGAAGAATACCTGACCGATTATCTCGACGGATTCTTGCCCGCAGCGACATTTCACCGCTGGGAACGCCACGCCGCTCTCTGCACAACCTGCGAAGACCTGCCCGGCATGGTCGTTCGTTCGATCGCCTCGTGCTACACATACAAGATGGAAGAAATGGCCGTGCCCGCCGGTCTGCATGACCGGATAATGCAATCGACCAGCGGCATGGCCGAGGTCAAAGCGGCAAAGGTCTCGTGGGCAACGCGTCTTGGCGAGTGGATCGACGGCATCAAATTCCCGATCCCGATCTCCATCCCGCAGCTTGCACCGCTGGCGATGATGTTAATGTTCGCATTTCTTATTTTTAGCCAGACGGTTTCGGCCGACGGTTCGCTGACCGATGTTTATCAAAAGAGCTACATGCTCGCCGAACAGACTTACGAGCAAGGTGCGAATGCATGGAGCGGCAAGGCTCCGCAGGATCAGGGCGGAAAGCAGGACCCGGTGACCGGCACGACTTACGTCGATAACAACGGCGAGGGCAAGAATTAATGAATTGTGCGTATC
Source organism: Pyrinomonadales bacterium (assembly GCA_038227175.1). Taxonomy (GTDB): domain Bacteria; phylum Acidobacteriota; class Blastocatellia; order Pyrinomonadales; family Pyrinomonadaceae; genus OLB17. The sequence goes on from JBBRPZ010000006.1 coordinate 78,845, forward strand.
ACAATCAAAACGCCGCGACCGTAAGCTGTAATAGCTGCGGCCGTCCCTTGTGTCCGGCCTGTGACCACCGCATCAAGGGGTTTCCGTACTGTCAGGACTGCATCGTTTTGGGCGTCGATATGCTGCATCAGCAAAAGCAGCCCGAGAGTTTTCCGTTTGTAAAAAAACGTACCTCGCCATTTGTCGCCACCCTGCTGTCGATGATCTGCCCCGGTCTCGGTGCTGCGTATAACGGGCAGACCGTCAAGGCCATTGTGTATTTCGCCGTTTTTGTCGGCCTCTTTCAAATGGCCGTGCTGACCGCGACGCCGTTGTTTGTGCTCGGATTTATCGGCATGTGGCTCTTCGCGGCGCTCGACTCTTGGCGAACGGCGGCGATGATCCGGTCGGGTCTGACGCCGGACGTCGCGGACGATATTTTGGTCAGCCGATTTTCCGGAAATCCAAAACTCTGGGGCGTTATCCTCGCCGTGCTCGGCGCGGCGTTTCTATTTCAGCGGATCTTTGGCATCGGCTCGATCATGAAGGGATTGCTGCCGATTCTGCTGATCGGCCTCGGCATCTACGTGCTAAAAGGCTACATCTTCAAGCCAAAGGTCGAAAACGAGACGCATTGGTCGAGCCGTCAGCCGTCGGCGAGTTTTGCTCTGGTGCAATCGCGCTATAATGAGGCTGACTATAAGCCGGACGCAGATTTTGCGAACCGAACTCGTTCTGGCAGTTGGAAAGATGTTTAGTATTTTATAGCAAAGGAGTTTCGCTATGGTCATGTTTGTAAAAGCTGCGTCGGTTTTGGGAAGTTTGCTGGTGGTGATCGCGTTGGTCATTACACTGCTCAAGCTGCTTATCGGCTTCGTCGGTCTATTGGCCGTCATAGTCAAGGTGTTGGTCGTTTTAGCTTTTGTCGCCGTCATTGCCTCGGTCGGTTTCATGGCCTTTAAGGCCTGGCAGACCAAGCAAAAGGGCGACTAAGTCAAAGAAGGTTTAGCCACGAATTACACAAAAAGCACTATTTTTTTTTCTTTTATTTGTGTCATTCGTGCTATTCGTGGCTAAGCTCTTTTCTTCAGAAACTTGGGTCATTTAGCGGTAGGTCGACAACAATATTTGATGTTTACCATAAGCCTTCGATGTACGCACCGGTTTCCGGCTTGCCTTTTCCGACGGCTTATGTTCTTATAGTTAATCGGTTTCTTTTTTTTAATCGAAAAATTTTTGATAATAGTCACCCATGACGGCGAGAGTTTGTCTAAACTAAGTAGACTCTTGTTTTAGGTTTCGCGTTAGTCGCTAGCGGCTATTCTTGCGTGATTCTGTGTGCCGAGACGTTGGAATTTCGGTACGAAATCATTGAAAGGAGCTTAACAGCATATAATGCAGAAAAACGACAAGTTTTATACTTTTCTTTTATCGCGCAATTCAAAATCAGGTGTTTACATTAAGAGATTTGCTGTCTCTAAGCGGGCCGTGCATTTCGGTTCGCTCGGCTTGTTTCTTGTTTTAGGTCTGAGCGGCCTCAGCATCGGCGTTACCGGCATTGTCCGTAATACGGTCCTCGCAAAAAATATTAGCGAAAGTCCCACCCTGACCCAGGTCGCAGCCGCTCCCCAACCAGCCCCCGAGATCGCACCCGCACCCAAATCAAATCCGGCCGACGGCTACGCTTTTAATAGCGGCGGCCCCGAGGAAAATGAGCAGGCTGACGGTGAAAATAACGAGATTGAAAACCAGATCCGCCTCATCGAGGCCGCCATGGACACGGCCAATATTCCGACCGTCTGGCCGCACACTGGCAAGATTAATAACGAATTCGGTTTCCGCCGCAATCCGTTTGGCGGACGCTCTTATGAGTTTCACCCGGGCATGGACATCGACGGCCAACGCGGCGAGGAAGTTCACGCTCCGGGCGGCGGCACCGTCATCAAAGCCGGCTGGACCGGCGGCTACGGCAACATGGTCGAGATCGACCACGGCCACGGCCTCTCGACCCGCTACGGCCACCTCTCGAAGATCGACGTCTCCGTCGGCGACACTGTCACCCGAGGCCAACTCTTCGCCTACATCGGCTCCACCGGCCGCTCAACCGGCCCGCACCTCCATTACGAATTACGCCTCAACGAAAAATCTATCAACCCCCGGCACGTATTACCGCCAGAGCCGATCGATCTGCCGGCGAAATAGTTTAATATTAATTTGAATTAGAAAAGCGAGCCGACGGTAGCTCGCTTTTTCCGATTCCATCGTTTGCGGGTCATTAGTGCTGAGTCAACAGAGCCAATATCTCGAAAGCCTTTTTCCCAATATTCGGCTATAATCTTACAAACGTAAGGTCGAATCTTTTTATCGAGGAAATTTTAATTATGAGATCTATCAAACGCTCCTGTGCTTCGTTGGTTTTGATGACGGCGGTGCTGTTTACGGCGGCGCCTTTTTCGTTCGCGGTGGACGAAGGGATGTTTACGCCTGAGCAGATTGCGAAGCTGCCGCTGGCGAAGCGCGGACTGAAGATAAAGCCGATCGGCATTTACAATCCGGCGGGTGGCGGGCTGACGGATGCGATCATTCGGCTGAGCATTGGGTGCACGGCGGAGTTTGTGTCGCCGGACGGGCTGATATTGACCAATCATCACTGTGGGTTCGAAGCCCTGGTGACGGCTTCGACGCCGGACAAGGACCTTGTCGAGACGGGGTTTAATGCGGGGAGCCGTTCGGGTGAGATACGGGCGATGAATGGCAAGGATCCGTACACGATACTGCTGACGCAGCGGATCGAGGACGTGACGGCTAAGGTTCGCGGCGGCACCGGCAATCTTACGGCAGCCGACCTCGCCGCCGCGTTAAAGAAGAACAGCGACGACCTCAAAGCCGCCGAGCAGGCCAAGTCCCCGACTGGTTCGACCATCGCGATTACGCCGATCGACAACGGCTATTTTTACTATCTTTACCAGACGTTTGAGATCAAGGACATCCGCGTTGTTTTTGCTCCGCCGCGTAACATCGGTGTCTACGGCGGCGACCCGGACAATTTTGAATGGACGCGGCACACCGGCGATTTCAGCTTTCTGCGTGCCTACGTCGGGCCGGACGGCAAGCCGTCGGACTATTCGCCGAGCAACGTGCCCTACAAACCGAAAAAGTTTTTAACGGCAAATATAGGCGGCCTCAAGGAAAACGATTTTGTCTTTGTGCTCGGTTTCCCGGGCGGCACGACGCGTTACCGTGAGAGCCAGTCGATAAGATATGCCCGCGACGCGAGCTTTCCGCTTCTTTACAAGATGCTGCGTGCTTTGGGCGACGGGCTAAAGGCCATCGGCCAGACCGACGAGGCAAAACGCATAGCATTCCAGGGCGACATTGCAAATTTTGACAATTCGCGAAAGCTCTACGAGGGCGGAGTACGGCGACTACATCTGGCACGCCTCGTCGAGACCCGCGAAGCCGAGGAAGCAAAGCTCGCCACCTGGATAGCAGCCAGCCCCGATCGGCAGAAAAAATACGGCACAATTCTGTCTGAATTAAAGGCGCTGTACGACGATTTTTACGCCACGCAGCAGCGTGACGCGATCATGCGGCGTTTCCCCGACCCTAATTCGATGGCCGTCTTTGGCCAGATCGTAGCAGCAGCGTCGAACGTTAAGGACGGCAAAACCCTGACCGAAGCTCAAAAGGCGGCGAAACTCACACAGATCAAAGCCACTCTCGATGGCCGCGAACCGTATCAGGAACGCGAGATGCTCAAGTTTTTCCTGAAATACATCGACGAACTCCCCGCAGATCAACGATTTACGGCCGCCGATCAGAAATTTGAAAATAAAAAGGGCAAGGACCGCCGCGACCTCGAAGCCGCTTACGCGGCGAAGGTTGCCGAAGGCCCGCTCACGTCCGCCGACGAGATACTTAAGCTGTACTCAATGTCGTGGAGCGAGATCCAGATCCAGCACCCGCTTGTCGCCGGGCTGGTTGACGAACGCAACGCCGTCTCGGTCCGCACGACGAAATTCGCCGGCCAGATCGACCACCTTCGCACCAACTATATGCAGGCGATGGCCGAGATGAAAGGCGTCGAGCCGTACCCGGACGCCAATTTCACGATGCGCTTCACCTACGGCAACATCAAGGGCTACCAGTCGCGCGAGGCCGAGGTGCGGTCGCCGTTCACTACGATGAAAGGCATGATCGAAAAAGATACTGGCGAGTTCCCGTTTGACGCCCCGAAAAAGCTGATCGACATGCAGAAAAATCACGATTTCGGCCGCTACGGCGAAGGCGACAGCGTCGGACTCAATTTCACCTCGACGACGGACATCATCGGCGGCAATTCCGGCTCACCCGTCCTCAACGGCAACGGCGAACAGGTCGGCATTGTCTTTGACGGCAATTACGAGGGCCTCGGCAACGATTTCTACTTCGATCCCGACGTCAACCGCACGATCTCGGTAGACATCCGCTACGTGATGTTCATCACCGAAAAATTCGGCAATGCCAAATGGGTCACTGACGAAATCCACACCGTCGGCGGTGCGAAAGCAAAAGCCGCCGGAGCCGTGGCTGGGTTAAATAAGTTGGATAAGTTGAAAACGCAGGACGACCGGCTGGTTGGGAAACGGGTCGTCTACTAAACCCGTACCCGCCTCTTAGGCTACTGTTTGCAAGGACATCAAAAATGAACGACCAACCTGAATCGAGCAAAAACAAGCCCCTATCACGTCGCAACTTTATTAAAGCCTCCACCCTCACTGCGGGGGCCGGTCTGAGCATCGTCCCGTGGGTTCAGTCTTTTGCCGCCGGAGAGCGTGCAAATACGGCGGTTACCGGCCCCTCGGCGTCTGAATTTCCGCTGCATTTGCTCGACGGAAAGCCGCTTGCCCTCGACACCGGCGTCAGCTTTGGCGTTCCGTGGCCGCAGGGGGCTGTACAGCGGGGTGCCAACTTTTCTATTGCCGGACAAGGTAAGCGGTTACCTGTCCAGTCCTGGCCGCTCGCATTTTGGCCGGACAACTCGATCAAGTGGATGGGGTTTGCGACCGTTGTGCCCGCCGGCGTGAAAGACGGGTTTTCTTTGTCGCCCGGCCCGACTTCGGTTACCAGCGATCTCAAAGTCACCCGTGACCACGGCACGGTCGTCGTAGATACTGGTGTGTTAAAGTGCGTGATTCCCGTCAGTGGCATGAACTTCATCAGCTCAATGAGCATCGGCGAAAAGAAGATTGTGGGTGAATGTCAGCTCACATGCATTCTGCAAAGCGGGCCGCAGACAGACCCCGAAGATTCGCCGCCGCGCGAAAAGTTTATCGGCAATTTCCACGAAGTTGCCATCGAACAGTCCGGACCCGTTCGGGCCGTGGTTAAAATCGAGGGCATGCACCGGGGCATGAAATCGGGCCGCGAATGGCTACCGTTTACGGTGCGGCTCTATTTTTATACGGGCCAGACGGCGGTGCGGATTGTGCACAGCATCACGTTTGACGGCGATCAGGAACGGGATTTTGTCCGCGGCGTCGGGCTGCAATTTGGCGTGCCGCTGCGTGAGGAGGCGCGAAACCGCACGGTGCGTTTTGCCGGAGCCGACGGCGGCATCTGGTCCGAACCGCTCCAGCCCGGCGGCGGAAACGCGGCACAGGAAAGAGGTGAGAATTTTCCGGGAAATCCGGTGTTTGCCGCCAATGCGATATGGGACGAATTCAAATTGTCGCAGCCGACGCCCGATGGTTTTACGATCGTAAAACGCACCAATCCGAAAAGCACCTGGATAAATTCCATCGCGGGCAAACGCTCGTCGGGCCTCGCTTTCGTCGGCGATCTCGGTGGCGGCTTGGCCGTCAGCGTCAAGAATTTTTGGCAATCATACCCGGCCGAACTACAGGTAAAGAACGCCAGCCGCCCCGTCGCCAACCTCACGGCATGGCTCTGGTCGCCCGACGGCCCGGAAATGGACATGCGCCACTACGACCTCGTCGCTCACGGATTGAATGCCTCGTACGAAGACGTGCAGGAGGGCCTGAGCAAGGCGTACGGCGTCTCGCGCACCAGCGAATTAACGCTTTACCCAACCGCCGGAACATTGCCGACTAAAGCCGCGACAGCAACTCAAGCGGAAGCCGGAACGACTCTTCCCTTGCTCGCGGCGGCGCCCGAGTATATTTCTTCGACGGGTGTTTTTGGCGTGTGGAGCCTGCCCGACCGTTCGACGGCTTTCAAAAAAGGCATTGAGGAAGGACTTGATGCCGTACTCGAATATTACAAAAAACAGGTAGATTCGCGCAGTTGGTACGGCTATTGGCAGTATGGCGACTTTATGCACTCCTACTCGGCCCCGCGTCACGTTTGGCATTACGACTGGGGCGGCCATGCATGGGACAACACGGAATTGGGTGTTCCGCTTTGGCTCTGGTACAGCTATCTTCGCACGGGCCGCGGCGACCTGTTTCGGCTGGCCGAGGCCCATACCCGCAATACCAGTGAGACAAATGTCTATTCGATCGGCCCGATGGCCGGGCTCGGCACTAGGCATAACGTTGTCAAATGGGGCGACGGCTCCAAGGAAGCCCGCATCAGTCAGGCCGCGCATTGGCGTCCATATTATTATCTGACTACCGACGAGCGGACGGGCGACATAATGCGCCTGATGCTCAAGACCGACGAGGCGATCGCACGGTTCGACCCGATGCGTCTTGCCGAACCGCAGATCTCCGGTGAGCCGCAGTATGATATCCGGCTCCGCATCGGTCCCGACTGGTTCGCCCTTGCGGGCAACTGGATGACCGAATGGGAACGCACCGGCGATAAACGGTGGCACGACCGCATCATCGCGGGTGTGGATTCGATCATGGCGATGCCCTATTGGCTGCAAAGCGGCCAGCTCAACGGCCTCAACCCCGACATTCCCGGTGGCGGTATCGGTAAGCTCAAGGGCGGCGGTGCCCAGCTCGTCGGATTTGACATCAAGACGGGCAAGCTCACCGCCATTCGTGATCCGCTGACTAAAGGCTCGGTGCCCGTCAGCTACAATCTCGCGACGATCCAGGGCGGCGGCGAAGTGATGTTCGAACTCGTCCCGCTGCTCGGCCGGGAGGATTTCGCAAAGGCATGGCTTCAGTACTGCCGCATCGGCGGTGCTCCGGCCGAGGTCCTGACGCTCGATAAGACCTCCGGCACCGAGGGCAACGACGCCAGATATGTCCTCAATGAGCAAAGCGGCCCGCGGCTCGCAGCCTATGCTTACTCAAAAACAAAGAGTGCTCCGTTCGCCGAAAAGGCTGTCGCGGGTCTGCTCAGCCGAGGCGGCGGATTTGCGACCACGAAGATGCTCAGCGGCCCCGATGTCCTGAAACCAACCGAAGAGGCCCTCGACGTCAACACCAACGAAGCCGCCCAGACCGGCCTGACGACGATCCAGATCCTCGAGCTGTGCAGGGACCATCTGCCGACCGATGCCCCCATCCGGACTCTGCGGCAGCGACCGGGCGGAGCATGATCTCGGGAAGACTTCTGTTACAATCGGCGTAGTTTTTTGTCCTATAAGAAAATACGCGGTCATTAAACTCCTGTCCCTGTTACTGGCCTCGATGGTGGTCATGGTAGCAATTGGCGGGGCAGCGTGATCGCGGTGCTGATGCACACGTTCACGCTGTTGATCTATATCGCTGCGGGATTCGACACTGCCTCGCCATTTTACGGATTTATCTTTCTGGTCGTCCCAATCTATCTATTTGTGGGCAGCTTTTTTCTGCTTGGCGTGAGCATTGTCATTTCGTGGCTTTTGGGCAAGCGGAAACTTCCTGAGTAATGCTTTTTTCGACAAATAGGTATTCCCCGTTACAGTAAACGCCCGTCATACGTCGGAAAATCGGGAGCATTATGATCCCGTACCGCCGGACAACCATTATTGCTGGGGTGCATTCAAAGTAGTACGCTTAACCTATGCCGACTCTCCTCGTTATCGCGATCTGCATCTTCGTCCTAACCGGATGGTGTATCGCCGCGCCGGACGGCGATCCGCCCGAGAGCCATATTGTCGTGGTGAACAACCTTAGCGTTCACTATGTCGAAAGCGGCACGGGCCAGCCGGTCGTGTTGATCCACGGAGATCCGGGCGGCGTAGAGGATTTCGAATTAGGGGCCATCGAACAACTCTCAAAAAATTACCATGTCATCGCAGTCGACCGGCCCGGCCACGGCGGCAGCGACCGGCCAACCGACCAGGACGCGTCAGTCGAATATCAGGCAACGCTGCTGCATTCGACACTTGCCACGCTCCGGATCACGCGGCCTGTGCTCGTCGGCCATTCCTGGGGCGGATCGATGGCGCTCGCTTATTCGTTAAAATTTCCCGAGGATGTCGCCGGGATGGTGTTGATCGCACCCGCCGCCTATCCGGACGCGGGTAATTTCCTCGTGCGAATGGCAGTGCGAGTGCCTTTCTTCGGGGATCTTGCATTTTGGGCCAGCAAATCCTTTTTTAGCCGCGGCCTGCTCAAACGCGACCTTGCCCGTGCATTCTACCCGCAGCCCGTTCCGGAGAAATATTTCAAAGCGGTCTACACGTCGTGGCTTCGCCGAAAACAGCTCAAGGCATTTTTCGCCGACGAAGATAGCCTCAACGATTCGCTGCAAGAAATGAAGACGCGGTACGCCCAGATCAGAACACGCACTGTTATCGTGATCGGCGATCAGGACAAGATCGTATCGAAAAAAGACAACGCCTATAAACTCCAAAAGACGATCCGCGGGTCGCTCCTGATCGAACTAAAAAACACCGGCCACGAGATACCGCAAACCCGCCCCGAGAGCATTGTCGCCGCCGTTAAGCTAATTTCGAAATCCTGAAGACTTTGACTGGAGAGCAAGCATCCCTGCTTGCCACTCCATTCTCGATGGACACGCAAGCAGGGATGCTTGCTCTCCAGTCTATTTATCCGAATAATCCAGCTTGATCGAGTTCATCCCGCGCAGAATGATGCGTTGCCGGCGGACGACGCGTTTGCGGTTTTTGGTTGGGTTAAAGACATTTAGCGGGCTTGGGATCATGGCGGAGAGAAACGCCGCTTCGTCTTTTGAAAGGTCGGAGGCTGATTTTTTGAAATATGTGCGGGCGGCGGCCTCGGCGCCGTAGACGCCATCGCCCCATTCGATGACGTTTAGGTAAATTTCGAGGATGCGCTTTTTCGTCAGGTCGCGTTCGAGGAAATAGGTATAGACGGCTTCGTGACCTTTACGGAGGAAATTGCGATCCTCGGACAGGAACAGGTTTTTCGCAAGTTGCTGCGTCACGGTCGAGGCCCCGCGTTTGAAGCTTGGCATCGACGGTATCCAGTCGTCCGGGTTCGGCGTGCAGTCTTTTTTTATATTGGCAGCCTTCGCCTCGGCCTCGCATTCTTCTTTGTCCTGTTTCTTGCCTTCATCGACCGCCTCATCCCAGGCGTGTTGGATCGCGTCCCAATCAAAGCCGTTGTGCTGGAAAAAATGCGAGTCTTCGCCCGCCAGTACGGCCCGCTGTAGATTGGGCGATATCTGGTCGATCGGCGTCCAGATCATGAACTTTTTCGGCTCTTTGCCATCGGCCCTGGCTTCGGAGAGGCGGTATTCGATCATCGATGAGGTCCCCGGATTATCGGTCTTGAGCCGCGATATGGCCGGAAACGTGATCACCTCGTAAGCGAGCCAAACGGCCACGGCACCGACGAAGATCAGGAATAAAATTTTTGTCCAGTACCACATTCTTAACAGTGAATAGTAAATCGTGAATAGTGAATAGTAAATGCCGCGTTGCCAATCTTTAGCCGCTATTTACTATTTACGACCCACTATTTACGAAGTTCCGCTGTCGATTCAGCAAATCCGTATTGAAATTTCACATGGACTACGGCTATTCTGATAGGGTAGTCCTGAAAATGGAGTATCTATTCACCAATTCTATGGCGCGATACGACAATGTTGTAGCGGTGATCCTGGGCGGTGGAGCCGGGTCGCGGCTTTTTCCGCTGACGCACGAACGATCGAAACCCGCCGTCCCGCTCGGCGGCACATATCGTCTAATCGACGTGCCGGTCTCAAACTGCATCAACTCCGAGATCACCCAGATCTTTGTGCTCACGCAGTACAATTCGGCGTCGCTCAACCGTCATATCTCGCGAACGTACCGTTTTTCGAGCTTTTCGACCGGCTTTGTCGAGGTGCTCGCGGCCGAGCAGACCAAGGATAACCCCGAATGGTTTCAGGGCACCGCCGACGCCGTGCGCCAGATGCTGCCTCACTTACGCGACTGGCGGGTCGACACATTGCTGATCCTGTCGGGCGACCATCTTTACCGGATGGACTATCGCAAATTCCTCGACCGCCATTTCGACACCGGCGCCGATCTCACGGTTTCGGTAAATCCTTGCCGCGAACACGAGGCTGAAGAATTTGGTCTGCTAAAGACTGATAAATCCGGAGCGATCCTCGAGTTTAAGGAAAAGCCAACGGGTGACTCTCTCGAATCAATGCGGGTCGATACGACCGCGTTTGGACTGACGGCCGACGAGGCCGCAAATCGCCCGTTCCTCGCCTCGATGGGTATTTATGTTTTTAATTACAACCGCCTTGTCGAGCTTCTAAAAACCGACGACGCGTGGGTAGATTTTGGCCGTGAGATCATACCGGCGGCGATCAAGAAATACAATGTCCAGGCCCATCTTTTTAGCGGTTATTGGGAAGACATCGGGACGATCCGTTCGTTTTACGACGCCAATCTAGATCTGGCCGCACCGCTGCCGCAATTCAACTTTTTCGACACCGCCGCCCCTATCTACACGCGTAGCCGTTATTTGCCGCCGTCAAAACTGCACAATTGCGACATCGACAATTCGATGGTCAGCGAAGGCTGCATCCTCAACGGCGTCAAGATCCGCAAATCGATCATCGGCCTCCGGAGCCGCATTGACCACGGCGTCGATATCGAAGCGTCGATAGTCATGGGCACCGATTTTTTTGAGTCTATCGAAGAAATCAGCGGCAATCTCGAAAACAAAAAACCGCACACCGGCATAGGAGAAAATACCATCATCCGCCGAGCGATCCTAGATAAAAACGTCCGCATCGGCAAAAATGTAAAGATTTTAAATCGTGATAATATCGAGAATTACGACGCCCCCGACCGCTCATTCTACGTCCGCGAAGGCATAGTCATCGTCCCGAAAAATGCCATTATCCCTGACGGCACAGAGATTTGAAGCGACAGTGAGAAAATGAAAGGGTGAGAAGGTGAAAAAGTTTTGCGGTTACTCTACCGTCTCATTTTCCCAGGTCAGTGGGTTTTGATTTTAGTTTTCTTGGGAACGACGTATCCTTCGCGCGTCCGGACGACGAGGCCGGGCTGATCGACGTGGACCTTGATGCTCGTGGCTTTCCCGACGATGCGATCGTCTTTAGGGTAATAGCCGAGGCTGTAAAATTCGCGCAATTCGCTCGCGATCTTCGCAAACGCATCGCCTAATCCGCCGATCGAACTCGCCAGATAGATCCGTCCGCCGGTGCGTAAAGCTAGATCGTTGAGATATTCTTCGGCCTTCCTATAATCTTCCTCGGTCGTGCCAACGCTCGATGTTCCGCCGGTAGCGACCGGCACGGGCAGTGAAATACCGCCGATCGTCGGGCCTGTTCCATTAGGCGGCTGCGTCAGTATCACCGATTTATTTTTCATCCGCTGCACATCCGCGTAGGTATCGTAGCGGATCGGATATATCAAGGCGTCAAGCTCCATCGCGTCGCTCAGGTTGCTCCGGTCGTTCTCGCGGCGGCTGGTCGTATCGACGCCGTCGGTAAAGAGGATGATCGCCTTTCGCCCCTCGATACGCCGCAAGCGGTCGTTCATGACAAGGCCGACGGCTTCGTAGAGGCTGGTTCCGGTGGCGATCTTTGTCCGTTTAATAGCTCGGTAAATCTCCTGGCGGTCGTTCGTCGCTTCGCAAAGCACGTGGACCTCCTCGTCAAACGAGATGGCCATGACCTTGTCCTCGGGCCGCAGCTGCGAGATAAACGAGATCGCCGCCGACTGTATCTCCGCGATCTTGAACGTCGTCGAATAGCTCATGTCGAGCACAAGCGCGACCGTAAACGGCTCATGCTCATTCGAAAAAAGAGAGATGTCCTGTTCGACGCCGTCTTCCAGAATCTTGAAACTTTCCTTCCCGAGCCCACCGTAAAAACGCCCTTTCTTGTCCATCACGCGGACCGGGATCGAGACAAGCTGCGTATTGACCTTGATAACTTCGCCGTCGTCGGGAATGGTGGATTTGCCGGCGGGTAGCGGAGTGGGGGTTGGCGAGGGCTTTGGCGGGTCCTGACGTTGATTGGATTTCCCATCGGTCTTCCCTCCATTCCGCCCGGACTGGGCATCGGCCCGGCTCACGCCAAACAGAAATACCAAGACGGCAAAAATGGAAAAAAAGACCCTCATTATTAATATCGGCAGACCAAAACAAGTTTACGATGCTTTACCCGTCGGGAAAAGATGCAAAGTCATAAAGTAAAAAAGGGGAAAGTGGAAAGGTGAAAAAGTAAGACAGTCGCGTAACCGCAAACCTTTTCACCTTTTCACTTTTTTACTTTCACTTACCGGCCATATTCCGGTTCGTCTGCCCGACGATGTAGCTGTTCTTCGCCCGGACGACCACTTCGGGCCGCATAACTCGGATCTTGATCTGCTTGCGGTCGCCGAGAGTGCCGACCTTTTCCGGATAATAACCAAGCGAATACTGCCTCCGCAGTTCCTCAGCGATGCCGGAGAACGCCGAATCGACGTTATAGATTGACTGCGCCTCAAACTTGCGACCGCCACTCGCCTGGGCGAGGGCTTCGAGATATTGGCGGCCCTTCTCGTATTCCGACGAGCTGGCACCACCGCCACGGCCAACGTTGACGTTGCCGCCCATCATTACCTGGGCGAGTATATCTGCCATGGTCACGCGGCCACCCTGCCTGCGGCCCGGATATCCGCCGGCACCACCGCCGCCATTCATGTCGCGTGAGGTGTCGTATCTGATCGTGTAAAAAAGCCCATCGACCTCTTCGGCCTCGCGAACGGTGCTTTGATAGTTTGCGTGTTTCGAGGTCGTATCGACACCGTCGGTGAACAAAACCACAGCCTTGCGGCCCTGTATTTGCCTTAGCTGGTTGTTAATTACGTAATCGACAGCCTCATAAAGGCTCGTACCATCGCCAAACTCCGCCTCGCGAATCGCGCTTTTCAGACGATATCGGTCGTTCGTCGGCTGCGTTAAAACATGAACGCGCTCATCAAATGAAACGACCATCACGCGGTCGGCAGGCCGGAGCTGGTCGACAAAAGTGATCGCCGCTTCCTGTATCTCTTCGATCTTAAACTGCGTCGACGGACTGACGTCGATCAATATAACAACCGTAAAAGGTTGCTCGACCGACTGAAAATAATCGACTTTTTGCTCAACGCCGTCCTCAAATATCTTGAAATCACCCTTTTTCAGCCCCGAAATAAACCGCCCGTCGCGGTCAAGCACCGAGACCGGCATTGTGACCAGATTGGTCTCGACCTTGATAATTTCACCGTCATCTGGCGGCGGCGTTGCCATCGGCTTCGCACCCGGTTTGCTTGCGCCGATCAGCGTCGGCGGTGCTCCCGAACCCGAATTTTCATACGGATCGTTCTCGATCTTTGGCGGAGTCGCCGTCGGCGCGACACGCGGCCGCGTCGCCGTACTCTGGCCAAACGCACCAAAAGCGAGGATCCCAACTATCATTGCCAAGGCTGCAAGTTTTTTCATCAAACGTAATCTCCAGACCGAATCTGTACTTCGGGGAAAGCGTCATCTTTGATTAACACTTATACAAATTCGTTGCTAAGAATTTGCATCAAGTTGCCCGATCGCCAGTTCATGAAACCGCCGCCTCACCGAGTTGATATTCGCAAACGGCAACTCACGGTTATGCGTCCGGTTGGTCAACAAGATAAAAACACGCTCCTTAACCGGATCGATCCACAAACTGGTCCCCGTAAACCCAAGATGCCCAAAGCTTGTCCTGGACATCAACGTTCCAACCGTCGATTCCGGCGTCGTAGCCAACTGAAACGCAAAAGACCGGTGCTCATTCATCCCCGGCGTAAAATTTGTGCGAAATAATTCACAAGTTTCCGGCCTTAGAAGTATCGAATAATTCGGCAAAAACTGCTGCGCGATCTTAAACACCTCACCGGCGGTCGAAAACAGCCCCGCATGCCCCGCGACGCCGCCCATGAAATACGCGTTTCCGTCGTGAACCTCACCGCAAATCGTATCAGTGCGAAATGCGGAGTGCGGAGTGCGGAATGGGTCCGTACCACCTGCGGTAGCGGGTGGTGGTTGAAGATGGCCTTGCTCAACGCAGGTTTGTTTCTCGAACCCATTCCCTTTTTCGCTGGCGGCAATTCGCGGCCGCAATTCCGGGTTAGGAGCAAACATCGTATCCTTTAACCCCAGCGGCTCGAATATTCTCTCGGCCGCGATCCGATCCACACATTTCTGGCCAAACCGCTCAATAACCGCCGCGAGCGCAATAAAATTAAGATCGCTGTAGGTAACAGGAGCCTGAATATAGTCAAGGTCCGTACGCCCGATCTCGCCCAAAACGTCGCCCGGATCAGCAACACGCAGGTAAAACGGCATCCACGCGGGCAAATGCGATGCGTGCGTCAGCAGATCGAGGAGCGTGATCATCTTCTTCGGGCCGTTATCAAATTCTTTTAGATAAACTCCAACCCGGGCATCCATCTGAATTTCCCCGGCCTCAACCAATATTGCCGCCAGCAACCCCGTAACCAACACCTTGGTCAAACTCGCTAGATCGTAGATCGTATCAATATGAGCCTCAATCCTTTCCGGCTCAATCACCGCGTACCCAACCGCATCCTGCATCGCGATCTCGCCCTTTTCGGCGACAAGATACACCGCCGACGGAAAATCACCGGCGGCGATGCGAGTCTGCAAAAGTTTTGAAATCAAATCGCTCATTGACTGGAGGGCAGGCATCCCTGCTTGCCATTCAAACGCAAGCACGGATGCTTGCTCTCTCCAGTTACTATATTGACATAAATATGTTGACGAAATAGACTAGGTGAATAAATTCTTTTGGAGGTACTTAGTTATGAGCAAAGCAGAATCAGCAGATTTGATACTTAAACTTTACGACCTGCGTCGCGAAACGAAAATGCGCGAGGCACGCAACTGGATCTTTGGTTTCAACCCGACGAGTGCGGACGAATATTTCCAGACAATGATGAATCCCGAGGTCGGTCCCTACCTACGTATGGTCTCGTCCTACTGGGACATGGCGGCCGCTATGGTCAATCAGGGAGCGATTGACGCCGACCTGTTCAACGCGACGGCAGGCGAGCATTACATGGTTTTTGCCAAAATCGAACCATTTTTGGCAGAGTTGCGTGAGAAATTCCAAAATCCCGAAGCGTTCAAAAACCTCGAACAGGTTATCATGGACGCCCCCAACGGAGCCGAAAGACTCGCCAAAACCCAGGAATGGCTAAAAGGGATTCAAGCCCAGATGGCAGCCGCCCAGGCCGGTAAAGCCGGCGAAGCGTCAGCCTAGCAAATGACTGGAGGGCAGCATCCCTGCTTGCCAGTTTTATAGTTTTATGCAGAAGCCCGCGCGTGAGCAAGGGCGTAACACTCAAGTTGGATGTTACGCCCTTGCTCACGCGCGGGCTTCTGCACTCACGCAAGCAAGGATACTTGCTCTCCAGTCAAACGCACCATGTGAGCGTCGATTTTCTCCAAAACCCCAACCGCCAACGCTAAAGCCATTCGCCCGTCCTCGCCCGTGATCGGCGGCATCGTATCGTTCTCAATCGCCTCCAAAAACGCCGTGATTTCCGCCCGCAACGGCTCGATGTCGTCAATCTGTAAGCGGTTTATCGAGATCCCGGCAAGCGGATGGGCCGCCATAGGATTGAGCGACGTGACCGAGGCGAATTTCGTCGCGTAGTCCAAAACGACATAAGAATTCGTCTGATAAAACCGCGTCTTGCGTATCTTTTCTGTTCCGATCCGTGAGGCGGTGATATTCGCGACCGCCCCGTTCTCAAACTCGAGCCGGGCATTAGCCGCGTCAACCTTGTCCGAAATAACCGGAATGCCAACGGCTCGTATTTCCGACACTTTAACCTCATGCCCGACCAGCCACTGTACCGCGTCGAGATCGTGGATCATCACGTCAAGCACGACATCAACGTCGAGTGAGCGATTTGGAAACGGCGACACGCGGTGGATTTCGAAATAAAGCGGCCGCGTCACATGCGGTCGCAGAGCGACCATCGCCGGATTATAGCGTTCGAGATGGCCAACCATCAGTTTCGCTCCGGATTTTGCGGCGGCCGCTATCATTTTGTCAGCCTCGGCAAGCGTCGGGGCAATTGGCTTTTCGACCAGCACATGCACACCAGCGCCGAGAAAGGCACACGCGATCTCACAATGCGTCTCGGTCGGCGTCGCTATCGAAACCGCGTCTACCTTGCCCAGCAATTCGCGCCAATCGGTGAAATGATCGCTGCCATGGCTCAGAGCGATCGACATCGCGGTGTCCCGGTCCGTGTCGCAAACACCGGCAAATTCGACGCGGCCCTCGCTGGCAAGCTCGGCATAGTTTCGCGCATGGTGCCGCCCCAAACTCCCGACGCCGATCGAGGCCACTCTTAATTTCCCGTCCACGCCCATAATTTGATAACAAACCGCTTTTCAGCAATACTTTACATTCTCATTTATGACGCCGGAAATTACAAAGGCTGCGACCGACCGCCGATCCATACCAAATTACGTGTGGATCGCGCTAGCGCTGTTGGCCGTCGTCGCCTATTTTTTCGGCCTCAATCTGCCGCTCCTCGGCCCCGACGAACCCCGCTACGCCCAGGTCGCCCGCGAGATGTTTGAAAAAGGCGACTGGGTCACGCCCACGCTCGGCGGCTATCCCTGGTTCGAAAAACCGGCGCTCCTTTATTGGCTCGAAATCGCCTCGTACAACGTATTCGGGGTAGGCGAATTCGCCGCCCGCTTCGGTTCGGCACTGTTTGGTTTAGGAACTGTCGCGAGTTTGTGGATAGTGGGAAGAAATATAACCACCGAGAACTCAGAGGACACGGAGCGTAAAGATTTAAGCAAATCAGAATCTCCCTCAGTGCTCTCTGTGAACTCTGTGGCCAATTATTTTCCCCGCTACCTAGCTCTCATAGCCGCCTCGACGCTCGGGATCCTCGTTTTTTCACACGGTGCCAGCTTTGATATCAACATCACGTTCCCGATGACGGCGGCGTTGGTTAGTTTCTTTATTTTTGATAGAACAAAGTCAGAGTTAGGAAAGCTTAAACCACCCGCTACCGCAGGTGGTACTGACTTTCCCGCCGCGTCTCAGCCTCGCCTTTTCTCCACTTCTCCCCTTCTCCTCTTCTACTTCTTCATCGGCCTCGCCCTGCTGGCAAAAGGCCTGATAGGCATCATCTTTCCATTCGCGATCGTCGTCTTTTACCACGTGCTGTCATGGAAGCTTCCGTCAAAAACCCTGGTCGCCAGCCTCTTCTGGGGCACTGCGGTCGCCGTCGCCATCGCATCCATCTGGTACGTGCCCGTCTACCTCCGCAACGGCTGGCCATTCATCGACGAATTTTTCATCCAGCACCATTTCCAGCGCTTCACAACCAACAAATTCCAGCACCCGCAGCCGTTCTACTTTTTCCTTTGGGTACTCCCGCTTATGACGCTCCCCTGGCTGCCATTTTTCTTCGCAGGGATATGGAATTTCGTTCGTGAGATATTTAAGAAGAAAACCACAGAGGTCACAGAGAGTACGGAGAGCATGGGGGGCACCACACCGCTTAATGACACCTCCCCGTCCCCGCGTCTCTTCTTCTCCCCTTCTCCCCTTCTCCTCTTCTCAACCGCCTGGATCGCCGTCCCGCTCGTATTTTTCTCGCTGTCCGGATCAAAACTGCCGGGCTACATACTCCCCGCCGTTCCGGGTGCAATAATACTGACGGCGGTCTACATATTCCGCCTGGTCGAAAAAAGCAGTAAATGGCGGGTCGTCGTCCTCTCGCTCGCCGCATCGGTTTTTGTGGCGTCGATCGGATTAATGTTGTTTGTGGTGCCCCGATTTGCAGACACCGATTCGGTAAGCGGCCTGCTCGCCGCTGCCAACGAACGCGGCTACACTATCGGCCCAGTTTACAGCATGCACACGATCTCGCACAGCGCCGAATTCTACGCCGCCGGCCGCCTGCTCCGCGAACCCGACGGCAAACAGAAAAAGCTATACAGCGCCGCCGAAGTCGTCACCGAAATGCAGCGCTCCGGCGTAAAACGAGCGCTCGTCCTCATCCCCATCGTGTATCAAAAGCAACTGACGGATAGCCCCTTAATGAAAGCCGAAATATTAAGAAATAATACCGAGCTAGCCATCGCCGCCGTATCTATCGAATAAGTCAGAACCGCGAGCGGCAGCGACCGGGGCCCTTGATTGGAGGGCAAGCATCCTTGCTTGCGTTTTTTCTTCCTGCCATTAATTACCTTTCCGAGGCGCGTCGGAGCCTATCCATCAACGCCGCTCCGATGCCGGTTTCTGGCACCTCTTCACAGTAGATGGTATGGATTTTGAGACGGTCGCACTCGCGAAAAAACTCAAACAATTGATGCGCGTATTCCTCGACCGACGAGCACACTCTTGTCAGAACCGGGAGCGGTAGCGACTGGGTTTCCGGCGTGCGCAATCCAATATAAGCTACGCGATCTAATTCGTAATTCGTAATTGGTAATTCGTAATTGATCAACACTACCTTTGCCCCCGGGCTATAATGCCGATGCCGCATCCCAGGGCTTCTCACAATATCCAAATCGCTTGCCTCATACACCACCGTCCCAGGCACCACCGCTTGCAACTCCGCCAACGACACCGCCCCGGCCCGCAGCAAAACCGGTACCTCGCCCGTGCAATCCACCACCGTCGATTCCAGCCCGATTTCCGTTGCCTCGCCCTGCAAAATACAGTCGATACGTCCGTCTAGGTCTTCCGCGACCGCCCGCCAGGTGGTAGGACTCGGCCGCCCCGAAACATTTGCCGACGGCGCCACCACCGGCACACCGCACGCCGCCAAAAACCGCTGCGCCAATTCCCCCCGCGGCATCCGCACGCCGATCGTGTCTAATCCAGCGGTCGCCGTGAGCGGCACCTTCGACGACTTCTCCAAAACGACAGTCAATGGCCCAGGAAAAAACCCACGTATAAATCTCTCTGCGCTCTCTGTGATATCTGTGGCTAATTCCTGGATCTGCTCTTTCGTCGCCACATGCGCGATCAGGGGATTATCCTGCGGTCGCTGCTTCGCCTCAAATATCCGCGCTATGGCCGCCTCATCAAAAACATCCGCCCCCAGGCCGTACACGGTCTCGGTCGGAAACGCGACGATCCCACCGCGTTTGATAAACCCGGCGGCATTCTGGGGCGAGATTGTAATAACCGTCTGCACAGCAAGAATTTTCACGCAAAGTCGCCAAGAACGCAAAGCCGGAGGGATGCGGATCTGGCCAAATTCACAGGAGCACTATTACTTCTTCTTCGACTATATCCTGTTTACCGACGGCTCCGTCTGCGGCCTTGACAATCACCACCGCTCGATCCAGATTTCACGCTATTTGGAAGCCAATCGAACCGCCATGTCCTGGCTAAAAGAGGTGGCTGCTCAATACCAGCCGTCCGACGAGATCATCACCGCGATCGAAAAAGCCGGCGCGGGTGGCTATATCTCATTCGACAGCCCCGGCCCGCCAAACCCCGAGACCGTAAAACTAATGCCCCGCCGGGCCTGGGAAAACATAATCGCCAGTCTGCGTCGGCTAACAACTCACGAAAAGGAAGCAGCCGAAATAGCCAACAAACTCGAATCCGAGATGATTAAGATTTCAAAAGATCCGGGCCAGTGACAATCTCACTATTTCATTTGTCACATCTTCGCCTTAGCCAACGCCCCGTCCGCGACCGCGATGTCCTTTAACTTCGAAAACGAGATGATAACCGTCTGAGGACCGGCGGCGTATGAGGCGACCTGGTACTGCGGAAATGTGATCAACAGCCCTTTTTTCGTAATGTTCCAGTTCGCGTAATTTTCCGCAGTCGGCTTGGCACCGTCTTCGAAAATGTCCTGTGCGAGGCCACTGTTTTCGCCGCTGTCGGGGTCTTTGCGCCCTTTCAGGTCGCGCGTCGCTATGTCGGCGATCGTCGCGAGATATTTTGAGCCGGGTTTGAACAGGTCGGCAAGCTTCACTTCGCGTCCCTGCTTCAGATCGTAAGTGATCGTAAAAGTGCCATGGCTGCCATGTGCACCGCCCGTGAAGCTATCTTCGCTGAAGTTGATGCTGACCAGATCATCGTCTGCATACTCGACGCTGTAGCTGACGTCAAGGGAGTTGCCCATCGCGGCGCTCATTGCTTTGATATCGGCGGGGGTTAGTTCCCCGAGGTCCTTTTTGAAGTCGGCAAGAGATTTCATCACCCGGGCCTTAGCCAGCTGGTTAAAACCAGCGACGTTGGCACCGCCCGTGAGCTCCGGGTACTCGGCCGATAGCTTGGCCCTTTTTGCTGGTACTGCCTCCTTAATGTCGCGGGTCGCGATCTGGGTCTTCGTAAAATAAATCATCTGCTCGATGGCGTAAAAGCTGGTACCTTCGCCTTTCTCCGCCGGTTTGAGCCATTGGCCCTCGAGCGACGCACCCGACTCGTTCGGGTCCTGCTTCCATTTGCCCCTAAATTCACCGGTTTGCTTGCCCGTCGCGTCGGACTCCAGCATGGTAAAGCTGCCGTCCGCCGCGATCTTTCCCTTGAGCGTCAAGCGGTTAGCGCTGCCCGATCTGCGATAGTAATAGCTTCCGCCTAGGGTGTCGCCATCACGCGTGATGTCCATTTCAGCCCTGGCGCCTCCGACGTTCCCACTAAATGGCGTCCCGGCCTTCTGCCCCATCACCCCACACGCCGCCGCCAGAGCGATCAAAACAATCCCCGTGAATCTAAAAAAATTACTTTTCATGATCAAATAACCTCAAATAATAGACATAGACCGATATGAAAATACCACGATGCATTGCGTTGGGCCTAAGGCCGCAGTCTCATCAGCACTGTTGATGCCTAGGGCTGAGGTTGAGTTGTCAGCCAATTGGTGGTAGTTTACGGCATTATGAAAAAACAAATTCTAGTTACTGTTTCCCTTGTGTTTTCCGTGTTTTTCATTGGGCTTGTGAATGTTGTTGCCCAGGCAACGGCCCCAGCCCCGGAAGCCGACTCAAAGGCCGTTGCGGGCGGCGGCGTTATGGTCAAAGGCTGGACCGGCAAGATCGACGCCAAAGAGCAGACCGCCGGCCTCACCCTAAAAAGCGCAAAGCTCACGCAGGACGGTAAAGTTCTGCACGTCACGACCGGCCCGGCGACAACCTATTGGAACCCGAAAAACACCGCCAAAGGCGACTACACCGTCAGCGCCACGTTCCTCGAACCCAAATACATGAACCTCAATGACCACCCGCATCCGTACGGCATCATGGTCGGAGGCAATGACCTGGGAACCGATCAGGAGAGCTACCTTTACTGTGCGGCTTACGGCAACGGCACCTATATCGTTCGCGGATTCGGCCCGAAACCCTTTCAACTGGGCGGCCGAGCACCCATTAAAAACGATGCGGTAAACAAAGCAGCCGGCGTCAACCAACCCGTGACACAGCTCATTGCGATCACCGTAAAGGGCGATAAGGTTTCATGTTCGATCAACAACACGGTCGTCGCGACCTTCGACAAAACGGCGGTCGTTGGGGCAGGCAAGCTCAAATCGACCGACGGCGTCTACGGCATCCGCTTCGCTCACAACACCGACGCCACCGTCACCGGCCTCAAGGTCGCGAAAGCGAAATAACTTCGCCTCGGCTTTCAGGATAAGAATAGGCCCGCGAATTACGCCACTGGACGCGAATCCGACCTGATTTATTCGCGTAATTCGCGGGCAATATCTTTCTTACACTCGGAAATGAAAATCCAGGAACTCGGCTATCAAAACACCTCACTCGGCGAACTCACCCTCCGCCGACGCCCGGAACCGCGTCTGCAAAATATCGAAGTTTTCGAGGTCAAGCTCGGCGACGAATACCTCATGTCGAGCCTCTTCACCGAGAGCGAACGCCAACTCGCGACGCTCGGCCTGGCACCACTTGCCAGCAAATTAGATGTCGTGATCGGCGGCCTCGGTCTTGGCTACACCGCCGCCGAGGCCTTAAAAAACAAGAATGTGGACCGACTGCTCATCATCGACCTTTTTCAGGCAGTCATCG
Organism: Pyrinomonadales bacterium; assembly: GCA_038227175.1. Taxonomy (GTDB): domain Bacteria; phylum Acidobacteriota; class Blastocatellia; order Pyrinomonadales; family Pyrinomonadaceae; genus OLB17. Next base: position 101,203 of record JBBRPZ010000006.1, read on the forward strand.
ATTGGCACCAAGCCGGCCTCGTCCCAATGTCCGAAGCCCTGACCGCGGACCCCAGATGCGAGCTGCGGCAAGGCGATTTTTTCGAACTCGCCCGCACCGGCTTCGACACCCACGCCCCCGGCAAAAAGTTCGACGCCATCCTCCTCGACATCGACCATTCCCCCAATCATTTTCTCAACCCCGGCAACCAGTCCCTCTACACTACCCAAGGCCTCGCCCTCATCCGAGATCAACTAACCAAAGGCGGCACCTTCGCCCTCTGGTCCAACGACCCCGCGAGCGTCGACTTCACCACCCACCTCCGCCAAACCTTCCCCACCACCACCGCCCACAACATCGAATTCCCCAACCCGTACACAGGCTCAACATCCATCAATTCCGTCTATGTCTCTCGGAAGTTTGAAAGTCAGTAGTAAGAAAAACCGCGATTCGCCACCGGCTATTTGTGATAGAATTTCAGCTATGACGATCTCAAGAGACATTCCGATCCGCATCGATAAAGAGATTCTCAGTGGAGCTGCGGTCTTCGCAGGCACCCGTGTTCCGGTGTCCGCACTGCTCGATAATCTTGAAGTTGGCGTTTCGCTTGACGAATTCATCGAAAATTTCCCGACCGTCACTCGCGATCAGGCCGTTCGTGTTCTCGAACACTTCAAAACCACTCTCGACGACCTAAAACTCGCGGCAGGAGGATAATTATCGACGAGTGTGTGCCGAGCATAGTAAAACGCGGCCTGCCGTCGCTAAATATCGTTGCGGTCCAGGACATGGGCTGGGCAGGCATCAAAAACGGCAAGCTGCTTAGACTTGTCGCAGACGAATTCGAGCGAGTTGCTAAGGCTTCACGGGATCGATTTTGATGACAGGCATTGTGGGATTGATATCGAGTCTCGAAAATCCAACGTAAATATGCCGTGTGTTTCACACACTCGGGGATGCCGGTGTCGCTCGACTACAGGTTCCGCTTCGCGCACCTGTAGCTAGCGCTATTACGCGTGCTCCGCACGCTCGCAGCCCCTCGTTTGTTCTTTAACAATTAGATGTGGGCGACCGTAGAAGACAGCGAGGCCGCTCGACATGTCGGGCGGCCTCGTTGCCGGCGATGCAAGACGGATGTTACTGGATCTCGGCCGTGGTTTCGTCTTTGGCTTTGTTGTATTTCAGGGTGATCTTCTCGATCTTTGTCAGATTAAGATTTAGCCACTCGTCGTTGGCAGAGCCGTCAGCCCACTCAACCATTATATCCCATTTTTTCGCCATCGCTTTTGGTTGAAACTTAATGTCATAAGAAGCGCCGTCTGCAAACTTCCGTCCCTTTAGCACTTCGTCGTCGTCGGCCCAATCCTTCGACGAGGCCACGCCGATATAGAGCTTCTTTATCGGGTAGCCGGTCTTGTTTACGATAGTGAAGTCGAGCTCGGGATTACTGTCCGGTGTGGGCGTCGGTAATGCCGCAGCGGACGTGTCCCAAATATTTGACGTCCAACTGGTGTCGGGTTTGTCCGCCGCCGCGCTGGATATGTTTGCTGTCAGCCACACGCAGGTGACGCCCACGACCGAGACAGCTAGTAAGAAAATGAGTTTTCTCATTGTGATCATTCCTCCTGTATTTTGATCAGATCTATGCTAAATGTGCCGCCCGTCTTTAGGCTGGCGTTTGTACGTTTTGTGGGATTGTACAACATAATTCTCCCTTTTGTCTACAAAAACACTATAAGGAGGGATTGGTGGCAAACTTGACGATCCAGACATCAAAAGGCCGGTCACTTGAGGTTCTTCTTAAAGAACTCAATCGTCACTAAGCGGCGGCCAGAACGGGTTCGGCGTTGCGAACGAGGACTGTGGGGGCCGGATTTGGAGAAGGTACAGAAAGGCCATGTTCGCGAAGTAATTCGACGTGCTCGTTCATTCCCCACTTAGCCTTGTAGAGGCAATCTTCGACGGAATTACCGACGCCGGTAAAGCCTTCGAGGTCGGGCGAGTAGAAGCCGAAGAATTCAGAGTCTTCGGTTGCTTCGATGACGAGTGAGTATTTGAGGTCAAGCATTACTTCTTTCCTATACCCTGCGGCTTTAAGAATAGCATGACAGGTGCCGGTAGGCACCTCTTTGGCCCCATGGAAATCAACCCGAACCAAACGGTCGTGACCGGGCTTTACATAGTAGCGGATGGATCCCTTCTCCTTGATCAGCCTAAAGCCGTTGGTTTCCAGCAGTCGAATGAGTTCGCTAAATCTCATGCGGTCATTTCAGGTTCTTCTTAAAGAACTCAAGGCTGCGTTCCCACGACAGTTTGGCGGCTTCGGCGTCGTAGCGTGGGGTGGTGTCGTTGTGAAAGCCGTGCTGTTTGCCTTCGTAGATGAAAAGCTCGTACTTTTTCTCGTTCTCTTTTAGGGCGGCTTCGAAGGCCGGGATGCCGGCGTTGACGCCCGAGTCGGCTCCGGCGTAATGCAGCATCAGCGGGGCGGCGATCTTAGGTACATCGGCGGCACCGGGCTGGCGTCCATAGTACGCGGAGCCGGCGTTGAGGTCTTTGCCAAGGCGAACGGCAAGCTGGTTGACGATCCCGCCACCGAAACAGAAACCCACCGCTCCTAGTTTGCCTTTACTGTCGGGCCGCTTCTTGAGCCACAGTGCGGCGGCGACGAAATCCTCGGTCATCTTCTTGCCATCTACCGTGCGAAATGCCGCTGCGCCTTTTTCGTCAGTGCCGGGGTACCCGCCGACTGACGTCAATCCGTCCGGGGCGAACGCCATGTAACCGACCTTTGCAAGGCGACGGGCGACGTCCTCGATATATGGATTGAGGCCGCGATTTTCGTGAATTACTAGCACGGTCGCAAACTTTTTCCCTTTTGCCGGACGTGCAAGGTAACCCTTGATCGAGCCATTGCCGGCGGGCGAAGGCACGGTCTCGTAACCTACACGCAGGTCTTTGTCGTCCGGTTTGACCGTCTGTGCCCATGTCTAATTCGGTGTCAGGCTCTCAAAGATCGCCGCTACGGTGAGTCCGCCGACGGCAAACTTACCGATCCCACCGAGGAATGACCGCCGGTCAATATCGCCGTGCTGGTATTCGTGAAAAAGGTCCAATAACTCCTGCGGGTATTCGTCTGCAGTCTTGCGTTCCATAATTTTTCTCCCTGATTTGAACAGAATACTTGAAGTCGTGACTGTGTTCAAAATGCCGCCGTCCATCAGCCACAGAGGACACAGAGATCACAGAGAGTATTTAAGAAAATTAGCCGCAGATGAACGCAGATGAACACGGATGAGAAAATCGTAATATTTCCATTCTCTGATCTGTGTTTATCGGCGTCGATCTGCGGTAAAAAACTTCTGCTTCTGTGTTCTCTGCGCCCTCTGTGGCTAATTTCACTTCCCTCACGGTAAAATGAATTCGTGACCATTGCCGAGAAACTTAAAGATCTACCAACCGCCTCGGGTATTTATATCCATAAGAACGAGGCCGGGAAGATCATCTATGTCGGTAAGGCCAAGAATCTGCGGAGCCGGGTGCGGCAGTATTTTCAGTCGAGCCGCAATATGGACCCGAAGACGCGGCAATTGGTGCGATTTATAGCGGATTTTGAGTTTATTGTTGTAGATAATGAGGTTGAGGCGTTGGTGCTTGAGTCGAACCTTATAAAGAAGCACAAGCCGCGGTTTAATGTTTTATTAAAAGACGATAAATCCTACCCGCATCTGAAGCTGACCAACGAACCTTTTCCGAAGGTCGTCGTTACCCGCCGGATCGTCCGCGACGGGTCGTACTACTTCGGGCCTTTTTTACCGACGGTGCTCGCCCGCAAGACGCTGAATCTCGTAAATCGTGCATTCCAGCTTCGCACCTGCGAGATCGAGATCGACGGCAAGCTGCCGCGGCCGTGTCTCGAATACCATCTGAAACGCTGCCTCGGCCCGTGCGTAAAGGGGCTCTGTACGCAGGAGGAATATCAGGAGGCGGCGGCGGACGTCAAGATATTGCTCGAGGGCAAGAACAAGGAGCTTGCCAAGACGCTCGAACAGCGAATGTGGCAGTTTGCCGAGGAGAATAAATTCGAGCTGGCGGCGAAATACCGCGATCTCCACCACACCGTGCTCGCCCTGAGCGCGACGCAGAAAATGGCGACGACCGCCGAACGCGACGTCGATATCATCGGCTTTTACCGCGAAAAACATCGGCTCGCGTTGCAGCTTTTCACAATGCGCGAGGGGAGGATCGTCGGACGGCGTGAGTTTTTTTGGGAAGATCTGCCTGAGGATGAGACCCTTAATGCGGCCGAGTTTTTGCGGGACGTGTTGCTCCAATATTACTCAACCGACTACGTGCCGCTAGAGATACACGTGCCGCAGGATTTTGACGACCGTGCCATTTTGGAGCAGCTCCTGACTGAGCGTCGCGGCCGCAAAGTGCGGATACTCGACCCGAAACGCGGTAAAAATCGCCATCTTGTGACTCTGGTAGAAACCAACGCGCGTGTCGCGTTCGAGCAGCGTTTCCGTGTGCTCAAGGCCGATTCCCAAAAGGTGCTCGAAGAACTACAGGAACTGCTCGAACTCGCGTATTTTCCCGAGCGGATCGAGTCGTTCGACATCTCGAATATCTCAGGTGCCGAGAACGTCGCTGGCATCGTCACGTTTGAGAACGGCAAGCCGGCGCGGGCCAACTACCGGCGTTTTATCATCAAAACGGTTGAGGGTGCGAACGATTTTGCATCGATGCACGAGGCTGTTTTCCGCCGTTATCGCCGGATGGTCGACGAGCAGAAACCGCTGCCGCAACTCGTCTTTATCGACGGCGGCAAAGGCCAGCTTTCCGCCGCCGCCGCTGCGATGCAGGCTCTCGATCTCGAACAGATCATGCTCGTCGGCCTCGTCAAACCGCCTAAACAGCACAACCAGATCTCGCATCTGCTCGTTCACGGCCGCGAGGATTCACCGATACCATTCGACCGCAATTCGCTAGCGTTCCGCCTGATATTGCAGATCCGCGAGGAAACGCACAAAACCGCCATCGAATTTCACCGCAAACGCCGCGAAAAACGGGATTTTAGCTCCGAACTGTCAGAAATTCCCGGCGTCGGAGACAAGCGAAAGATGAAACTGCTGCGTGAATTCGGTTCGATCGAGCGTATCGCAAAGGCAACAGCAGAAGAGCTAAGTCCATTCGTCGGCCCAAAAACCGCCGCCGAGATCGCCGGTCACTTCGAAAAGCAGCGCAGCCTCTCCGCCGGCTAGCTTTTCAGCCGAATTGACTTCTGCCCCAAACTCATATAATTTTCCCTTGTTAACCCCACAACCTATTTTTATCAAGGGCTTTCTGGGAATTGTTCGTAAGGAGACTTGGTTATGATTTTACGTGTTTTGGCCGCTTCGTTGGCTGGTGCGCTTGTGTTTTTTGGCCTCGGTTTTGTGATCTACGGCATTCTGCTCGACCCTTATTTTAAGGCAAATATGGTCGCCTATCCCGGTTTGATGAAGGAACCCCTGCCTGATATGGTCATGCTTTTTGGCTGGAATTTTATGATGGCGTTTTTGATGGCGTTCGTCTTCGATAAATGGGCGGGTATCCGGACGTTCGTCGGTGGCCTTAAAGGCGGAGCGACCCTGCAACTCATCGTAGCTCTGATGACCCAACTGCAATATTTGGCGTTTATGAACATTATGAAAGGGTATTTGCCGTCGGTCGTGGATGTACTCGCTGGAACCGTCCTGGGAGCGATCGTCGGAGGCGTAGTTGGTTTCATGCTCGGGCTGATGAATAAGGGAACCGCGTCCGACTAGCTTGACTACGCCCGCGTATCCTTCATACTTCATCCATGCTGAACCGCTGCATTTTGGTTCTGATCACCCTGCTCGCTTCGATCGCGCTGTACGCGTGTACGCGGACTGATTCGAGTGCAACCGACGACGACGCGCCGAAAACGGTCCGCGGTAGGTTTATGTTTACCAAGAGCCTACATGCCTTACGCGTTGGTGATTCGTATGCTTACCGCGACGTTACCCAATATTTCTTTTTCGATGGCAAACCGTGGAAACCCGCAGACGACCCCGATCTCGTGGATAGGGTAGGCGGCTGCGATACGTCCCCGAATACCGCGATCGAGATGTTGCGATGTACTGGTGATTTTACGGAAAGCTATCGCACCACCTACATTCTGCGAGTCAAAGATGGCCGCCCCGAGGCTAGAAAGATCGACGAAACCTGCGGCAGGAACCCCGTCTGGATCGATAATGACGGCCAATGGCTTCTTTTCCCTAAGTGCTATTACAACATAGTGACCGACGAGAAGATTGCCGTCACGGGAATGCCCTTTGCGGACGACCCTCAGGGATCGACGCCTGTGCAATACGTCCTGGGCGTTTCGCCGGACAAAAAAACGGTGATCGGCTCGTATGATCTTTATCCAGACAGCTCGAACAAAGACAAGCTCGTAAAGTTGTGGGTGATCGACACCGTATCGGGCAAGTCCGAGGTCCGCAAAGCCAGCGTTGCCAAATTTCCATGGCTGACCGATTACGAGCAGCCGACCGGTGACATACTTTCCCCGGCTGCCGCGTCAAAACATTTCGTTTGGAAACGCGGAATTAGCGGCCGCGACATGCTCGTCGAACCGGAGCTGCTCGGAGTATGGGTGCGACCGCAATACCCTTCAAACAAATAGCCCTCGCGGTTCGGCGCGTGAGGTACAGCGACGAGGCCGCACACGCCGACCCTGAGGGCCCGTTCGGCCAAAGATCTTTCGATCCAAGGCCGGTGTCAGTTGACAATAAGCGGTAAGCAGTACGCAGGACATGTCGAATTGAGCTGCCTACTGCCAACCGCCTGCTGCCTACGGTTTTTTTACATAGCTCTTATGCACGACGGTCTTGGTTTTCTCGTCGCGGGCCTCGATCATCACATTATCTTTATCTTCGCGGGTGACAAGTCGGGCACCGGCGCTTGGGGTGCGGTCGTCGGTTTCCTTTGCCCGGTCGGCATCGCGGAGAAAGCCCTGCACGGCATCCGATTTGACCGGATCGGCAAGCCGCACGCCCCGCGACGCGGCAACCGCTTCGGTCGCCGAAGCCTTCAGCATTTTCGGCCAAAGCTTTTTGAAGAGGCCGTTCGAGACGTAAATATCGGCACTGTTGATCTGGCCGTTGACCGAGAATGCGTAGCCGATCACGTCCGATTTGCCATCGACGATGCTGCCGAGTTTTCTGACGTATTCATCGACGTTGGCAACGACCTTTCTGTCTTCGAGACTTAGTTGCAGGCTCGACGCCGACGATCCGGCAACCGACCCGCCGACGTTCTTGCCCAAGCTGGCCTGGGCTTCGCTGACCTTGTTCCAAACTTCCTGCTGCGAGCGCGAAGCGTTGGCCGCGATCTTTAATTCCTTAGTGACGATACGGTCGTTCGAGCTGGTAAATTTTGTCGAGTCTTCGTCGCCGCGTTTGGTCCAGCGGCCGTGCTCGACGCAGAAAGAGTCAATTTTGACGCGTCCCGACCTTGCCGGAATGATGATGCTCACAGCCAAGATACGGTCCTGCCGACCGCCCTTGACGATGTCGCCGGACTGGATAAAAACGTCAAATTCCTTCGACAGATTCTCGACTTCCAGCGCGTTTACCTCGCCCGTCTCGTAAACGCGAAACAGGTTTTTCTCCATCGCTTCCTGCAGCGTCATTATGTTTCCCTTTTTCGTCTCGTCCTTGCCGTGGATGAGGAAGATCGAGAGATTTTTGTAGGTGTACGGTGCAGAGATCGTGTAATTCCCGCTCTGTGCCGCCATGCTTGCGGCCATCCCAACAACGACGATAGATACAGCCAAAATACTGGCCAAATGTTTATTTTTCATATATCAACTCCTTCAAATTAAATTCCCTGGTGGTGACCGGGAGAGTCGTCGCTGTTTCTATTGGAACGCTGGCGGCAGGAGTTTCTTGCAGAATTGCATAAAACAGGATGCTAAGCCGGTTTTATCGCCGGTCAGTACCGGAAGCGACGGAGGAATTTTTGAGTTCAACCGTCGAAGACGGTGCCATATTTGTAGCCCGCATCGCAAGATGTGGGTACTGCGTCCAACTAAAATCGTGAACCGTTAAAAACGGTGACATAAGCCGCCGTCTTCAACGGCTCTGAATCTACGACGATACTTGACCCACGGTTTGCACCGTGGGGTACACTTATGCCGTGGGCAATGCCCACTTGCTAACCTGGAGTTTCAGTGGTATATCTCATTTTGCGGGCCGGGAGTTCTTCCCGGCGATTTTCGTATGGGATTGTTCGACGAAGAAACAATTCAGGAACAGGAACAGACCTTTGCCGACGACGACAAGGTTCGCCTTTTTGAGACCCAGCAGCGTAAGGCGAGCAGTTCGAAGAATTATCTCAAGTTCTTACTCGTTGTTGTGTTGATCGTCATCGCCGCCGGGGCCGTGATCTACTACGTCACGCTCCCTGGCGTCGGCTCGCAGATTCTCGGGCCAAAGGGCCTCGAGGACGAGATCCGCTCGCATTTCCTCGACAAACAAAAACGCACCGCCGAAGACATCACATTCTACAAATGCGAGAACTCCTACTGGGCCCGCGTCGGCGTCCAGGCCCGCACAGATCTCCCCGACAACCCCGTCTACAAAGTCTCAACCTACCGCGCCAAAGCCACCCGCCGCGACGATAGTACCTGGGACATCACCGCCATGCCAATAACCGACCCCGACATGGACGTGCCATGTAGATTCTAGATTGGAGAATCCCGATTCCAACCGTCGAAGACGGTGCCATATTTGTAGCCCCCATCCCGAGATGTGGGTACTTGTCCAACAAAAATAGCGAACCGTTGACGACAGTTGCAAATGCCGCCATCTTCGACGGCTCGGAATGTCGAGGCGACACTCGACCCACGGTTTACACCGTGGTCTACAATTAGGCCGTCAGCTTTGCCGACTTCCAGTCGTCGGCCCGCTCGATAACGATGCCTAACGGTGTCCTTGTGTAACGTCCGTGTCAGTTCCTCGCCTTCGAGTGTTTTGGTATCGGGCTCCGTGTCTATCGCCATTCTCGTCTGTCTCCTCTTATCTTATGTATGTTTTTTCTTTTGAAATGATCATATCAAGAATGCCATGCCAGTTGCAACAATGCTGCATAAGTAATACAAAGGAACAAAATTGAACATGAGTTGAACAATTGAACATTGAACATGGCCTTTCGGCTTTTGGTATCGGGCGACTTACGTTAGAATTAGCGGCATCCGTTACATTTTCTAATCAATCAGCAAAAGGGGAAATAACCATTTATGTCAGCTACCGATAAAATTTCGGCAAAAGAGATCATCATTGTGCTTGTAATTCTGGCGGTCGTCGGGGCCGCAATGTTTTTCACCATCAAGACCTTTACGGCCGAAGGCGTCCAACAATTGATCACTATTTCGGATAAAGGCTCGCCGAGCAAGAATTTCGTTGACATTAACGTCAAGCTCCTATCGTTCGACCCGATAAAGGGTGACGCGACGGCCCGCGTCACGTTTACGCCAGAGGGCACGATGGCCGGCGAAGACGGCGCGGTTAAGCAGGATCTGAAATTTTTCATCAACAGCGCTAACGGCAAACAGGAGATCGACTATGCCAAGGGCAAGCGCATGACGCCCGTCGAGGCAGTCATCCCTATCTACCAGGGCAACGCGGCCGATTATCCGTTTGACGAGCACAAGGCCCAGGTTGAGCTTTATCTGACGCCCGGAAAGGCAGCCGAGAAGAAAGATGCCGATAAGCCCGCTCCGCACCCGGCAGGCGACGAAGAAACTGCTGCCCCGAAGAAGGAGGACGCGCTAGAGGATATCCCGATTGATGTCGATTGGTCGGGATCTCTGCCGGGTTACAGAATCACAGCAGCCAATACCAAGGAAAGCGACGAAAATTACGTGTTGTTTGAGGTCGGATTTGACCGTTCGAATGTCGCGGTATTTTTCTCGATATTTGTCAGCGCTCTGATGTGGTTGCTGACGATAGCCGTCCTTTTCCTGATGATCAGCGTTTTGTTCCGCGGGCGTAAAGCGGAGATTGCCATGTTCTCCTTCATGGCAGCGTTGCTCTTTGCGTTTTACGCCGTCCGAAACAGCCAGCCTAATGTGCCGCCGATCGGCGTTCTGAGTGATTTTTTGGCATTTTTCTGGGCCGAAATCATCGTCGGTGGGTGTTTGCTCACCGGGGTGTTTACGTGGGTGTTCAGGCCATCGAAATAGGCGTAAGGGGGGTCGCCCGATTGATTTTCGGCGGCTTTGAGGTAACAATTTAGGCAGTTTTCAAATTAATTCGATCGGAGGCACTTCGGTATGAAATTCATTTCACTCGGGATCATCCTGTTCGCGTTGACGTTCTGCGGACTGACGGACAAGCTAAAACAAATGGGATCGGGCAGCGCAAATTCCAACGCGTCCAACTCGAATCCTTCGTCCAGCTCAAATTCTTCGCCAACCGCCGACAAGGCAAAGCCATCTTCGACGCAGCAGGCGATAATCGACGGCGGCAACGAAACGAAATGGGACGACCAGGGCCTCTCGTGGAAACTGCCAGCGGGGTGGAAAAAGATGGACGTCAAGAAAGAGGCATTCAATTACCAGTCGCCCGACAACGCATTTCTGCTGGTCAGTGTCTCGCCCATGGCGGATAATTTCCCGATGGACATCAGCATGAAGGCCTACTACGACCAGGCGATGCAGCAGCTTAAGAACGGCAAATACGAGGCGGTCAAGATGGTCGATATCGACGGTATCACCGGCGTCGAATTTGTCGAGGCTATGCCCGAGGACAAGAGCGGCCCGCGTCGGCACCAGTGGATCGCCTATCGCACCTATCTCGGCCAAAAGCAGCAGCTAAACGTCATGACCTCGACCAAGGGTTCGAATTTTGAGAAACACCTGGACGATTTCTCTGCGATACTCTATTCGATGAAGGCTGTGAAGTAATGGAAAGGGGCTGTCTCTACGGCCCTTTTTGATCTTTGACAATCTTGTTGAGCCTTAAAGCGGCGTCGGAGCGTCGGCGTGTGGGACAAAACACTTGCGGCACCTGGCCTCGTATTTGTCGCTAGCACCGACCTCGACGCGCTCTTCCGATTCGACGGTCCTCTGCGAGTAATTTGCGGTCGCACCGCAGCGGACGCAGATAGCGTGGGTCTTAGTGATAAACTCGGCGATCGAGAGCAGTTGTGGCATCGGCTCAAATGGTTTTCCGGTGTAATCCTGATCGAGCCCGGCGATGATCACGCGTTTTCCCCTTTCGGCAAGCTCGTTGACGGCGGCGATGATCTCCATGTCGAAGAATTGGGCTTCATCGATGCCGATGACCTCGGTGTCGTGATCCACCTGCTCCATCATTTCGGCGGTCGAGTTGACGGGCAGCGAAATATGCTTCTGACCGGAGTGAGAGGCGATCTCCTCGACCGAGTAGCGGGCGTCGATTCCGGGCTTAAACACCTGAACTTTTTGCCGCGCGATCCGTGCGCGATTCAGACGGCGGATAAGCTCTTCGGACTTGCCCGAGAACATCGAGCCGGCGATCACCTCGATCCACCCCCCATCGTTTTGACGTACTTTGCGGCGTTCTTCCGCATTGTCGAACGCAAATTCTTCAATCATAAAATGATAATATTTCCCGCTAAATGTGAAGGAAATACGAATTTATCACGACGCCGTGGAAATGTCATTTTCTAGGCTTGAGGTTACGGCGTCGTAGACCTCGTCAACACCGATCTCGTCTATCGGCCCGCTGTTGACAACCGTCAGCCGCTTCGTTAGCGGCAAAAACTCGGTCGGCGCGGATTTGTCCGTGATGAGGACGATCGACACCTTTGTAGCGGCGGCAAGATGCGTCGGGCCGGTGTCGTTGCTGACAAGAACCGTTAGAAAAGTGAGCGCGGCGAACAGCGGCATGAGCTTTAGCTCGTCAAGAATGACCACCGACGGCGGAAACTTACGTCCAACCGCCGCAATCAGGTCAACCTCCTCGGGCCCAAGAAATACCAGCACCCGCACACCGTCATTCTTGCCGAGCCGCGCCGCAAGTTCTGCATATTTCTCAAGCGGCCAGCGTCTGGTTGGATGACCGGCCCCAATGAACATGCCGATGAGATTTACTCCGTCGACGCCTAGTTCGTTTAGGGAATTTCGAACTTCGGCAATCTCCTTCGCGGCCGGTTCGAGATCGAGCGCGGGCTCGATATCTTCGATACCGAGCGGCCGGACAACGTCCATATACCGTTGCGCGGCGTGTTTGGTGCGATCTTCTTTACGCGGCTTGACCGCAAAATTTGAGAGACGATCTATCGAGCGGCCTTTGCGGTTTGCGTAAAGACGGTGTGGAATGCCAGCGAAAAAACCAAGCAAATTCGTCTCGGATAAACTATGCAGATCAACGGCGAGGTCAAATCGCCGCCGACGCACCTGCCCGACAAGGTTGAGCATTTGAACAACCGAGCTGATCTTGTTGCCGTCGCGGAGTTTGACGCGGTCGACTGTGATCTGTTCGTCGGCAACACCGGCGAGTTTGACGACGGCGGCAGTCGACGTGCCGGACATGACCGTAATCCTCGAATCGGGAAACCGCCGGCGGATCGCCATCAACGCAGGCAGACCGAGAACCACATCGCCCAGTTGGCCGAAGTGCATTACGAGTATGTTTTTGAATTCGGAATAAGCTCTCGCCAAGCGGATATTTTACAACATTCTCAGGTCGCTGCCGGTCATTTCAGGCGGTTTTTCGATACCCAGAATGCCGAGGATAGTGGGGGCGATGTCCGAGAGTGAGCCGTCTTCGCGTAATTTCAGGCCGTTTGTGTTTTCGTCGACGTAATGAAATGGCACCGGATTCGCGGTCGACGAAAAACTCGCCTCGCCGCTGTCGAAATGCAGCATTTCCTCGCAATTGCCGTGGGTTGAGGTTATTAAAACGACACCGCCCGCCCGCGTCACCTTGTCGCAAATGCCGCCGATGCAGGTATCGATAAACTGAATGGCGGCGATCGTCTTTTCGACATCACCAGTCTCGGCCATCAGGTCGGCGGCCGGAATGTTGGCGACAAATACGCCGTTGGGTGCGGATTTGATGCTTCGAAGCAGTTTGTCCGTGATCTTAAAACTCTGCGATTCCGGATGATGATCCGCCTCCCCCGCCCGCGTTCCCGGGACAAGTATCTGCTGCTCGGTCTGCTGCTGAACATCGGCCCCGCCGTCAAAAAAATTGGTAACATGCTGAAAACGCAGGGTTTCAGTAATCTTAAAATTCAGAATTTCATTATTCGACAGCACCTCGGTCAGCGTCGATTTCTCAGGCACGTGGCTGAATGCGGAGCGCAGATTAAAGCTGCGATCGTAGTCGGTCAGGCAGACGGTTTCGACCAGCGGCTTTACCGAGATCGACTCGTCCGGCACGCAAAGCGAGCGAACCAATTGCCGCATTCCGTCGGCACGATGATTAAAGAAAACGACTAGGTCGCTATTCTTGACCGTCGCAACCGGCGTGTCGAACGAGCTTTCAATAACGATCGGCGAAATAAATTCGTCCGAAATTCCCCGCAAAAACGAGTTTCGGATCGCCCCGACTGCTTCACGCGAGCGTTCGCCCTCGGCGTGGACAAGCATGGTAAAAGCCCGGGCTGTCCGCTCCCAATTTTTGCCGCTGTCCATAGCAAAAAAACGCCCGCACAGCGTCGCGATCTCCCCGACGCCGATGTCGGCGAGTTTAATTTCAAGTGCCTCGACATAGACGTCTGCTGTCCTCTGCGGCACATCCAGCCCATCGAGAATGCAGTGAATATAAACTTTTTTCAGGCCCTGCAGTTTGGCGAGACGGACGATGGCAAACAGATTCTCGGTTGATGAATGAACGCCGCCGTCGCTTAAAAGTCCGATGACGTGCACCGCCGAATCGTCCACCTTTGCCTTCGAAAACGCATTTTTCAGCACTTCGTTATCAAGAAATTCGCCGGACATCACCGCATTCTTGATTCGCGAGATCTCGGTCTGCGCGACACGCCCCGTGCCGATATTAAGATGTCCGACCTCGGCATTGCCAGGCTGTTCGTCCGCCAGCCCGACGCTCGCACCTGACGCAGTCAGTGTCGTCATCGGGTAAATTCGGGCGATCTCGTCGTAAAACGGCGTATGAGCGATCGCGATGGCATTGCCTTCGGTACGCGGAGCGTAGCCCCAACCATCAAGTATGACCAGCGCGACCGGGCGTTTTATTGTCGCTTTTGAAATGTCCATCAAAGAAACTGAACCGGCAAGACCTCCTCTTTTAATTATAAACGATTCACCGTATGTTATTGCAACAAATACTTTGCCGCACGGACAGCGGATACAAATCGCTAAAGATTAACGGCCCGGCTCCACGTTACAGGACTTGCCGCATTCCCGATGTTCAATGTTCAATTGTTCAATCTGCGTTCAATTTTCTATGCGTCCCCAAAACTCACGTCCGAACAACCGAGTCTATCGACCGCGTCGCATTTCCATCCGAGTTGAGTGACGCCCAGCTGATGAACCGACCAGGCAGCCTGTTTTAGGCTCTTGGCCGTCCGCTCGTGTTTAGTCCGATCAGAAAGAAAAAAGGAATCAGGAATAGGCAAAAAGCATCGCGTGTTCAATTTAACCGCGTCCCAAATGTCCCAACCCTTCTTCACACGGGTTTTCTTGGCTTTTTACTTTTACCTTTGCCTGGTTTTGCACTTACGCAAATATCAAAGAACCGAATTGCCGCTACGACTCACCTCGCGGCGAGGCAAGTATATCGCGTGTGTACTGTACATTGTAATATATTTGATCTATGCAACCACCAGAATGGTTTGCCCGAGTAACATCCGCCCCGCATCGCGGCTTTTCGAAGGACCCCGCCGTCGAAGGGATTTCACGGACGGTTATATGCGTCGGGTGCAGTAAGTTCCATCCAGCGGTCCGGGTAGACGAGCGGACCAAAGCCATATTGCTCATATAGTCCGTGAGCATCGCGAGTGGCAAGAATCCAACGCCGCAGACCCTGGAGATAAGGGTGAGCAATGATTGTTTCCATCAGCCATTTGCTCAATCCCTGTCCGCGATATTCGCTCAGTACAAAAACATCGCCAAGGTAAGCAAACGTCGCCTGATCGCTGACAACGCGGGCAAAGCCGATCTGTTTACCGTCGTGATACATGCCAAAGCAGATCGAATTTTCTATCGCCGTCCGGGTCTGCAAAGGCGTACGGAGCTGGGCCCAATACGAGTCCTCGGCGAAGAATTTGTTGATCACGTCGAACTGGAGCCGTGATTTATCGGTGCTGATCGTAAATTCGGCATTGTGAAATTCCATATTCAGGTTACGCAAGACTCTCTAAAAACGCTTCGGCTTCACTTGACGAGCGAAGCACGACAATATTCTTATCGGGAAATTGACCCAAGGTCGCCAATATCTTTTTTTTCGAACGGTTTGGATAGTTCCAAACCCAAAGAGCAAACTCAAGATCAAAACGCTCATTACACCCCGAAGGCATATCCGGCCGGCTTTGCCCGTGGTAAATTAATGTCCGTTTCAGTATCCGGTACAGGCAAATGCGTCGCGGGATATCGAGGAAAATCACCGTATCGCATGCTCTGATCCGCATTTCGCGGGTGGCGCTGTAGTTGCCGTCCATTATCCAGGAATCGCGTGAGATGAGTTCCTCGACTATTGTCTGCCATTCGTCTTTCGGAACTTCTTGCCAGTTCGGCCGCCAATACAGTCGGTCAAGATGGATGACGTCGATATCGAGTATCTCGCCTAACCTTTTGGAAAGCGTCGATTTTCCGGCACCGCCCGATCCTATAACCAGAACTCGATTCATGGGTAATTAGCTGAAGATGTTGTCGATATCGCGGGCTGTGTGAAACACACGGACCATAACCACATTTCCAGCCCACATTCGGTAAACGATCAAGTAATTCCCCTCAGGAATACTTCGGAAATTCTCACCAATTTCCGGCCGCTCGCGTCCCATGCCGGGAAATTGTGCAAGTCTTCTAAACATATCCAAAAAACGCTCTATGAGCCTGGCCGCGGGAGACTCGTTGTCCAAAGCGATATATGCGAATATCTCAGCAAGATCATCTTTTGCTTCGGGCGAGAGTTGATGTTTAGCCATTTTCCCGTTTCTTTGCCAGCAGAGCCGCCTTAAATTCTGCCATCACGGTTTCACCGTCCAGAATGTGTCCGGCCTCAAGACTCTCGATACCCTTTTGAACCTCACGCCGCAGCCATTGAAGTTTTTCATCGCGAATTTCATCACGCTCCTGGAGCAGCCTAAGCCCCTCGCGCACGACCTCGCTGGCAGAGTTATACATACCGCTTTCAACCTTAAGGTTGACGATCTTTTCAAGTTCCGAAGTTATAGATACATTCATAATGAGATCACCATACAATCCAACCATAGCAATTTATGCCATTAATAACAATCATTGTTATTAGGGTCGGCAAGAATGCCCGATCGTTTGGCAAATGTATTTTCCGGTACCGCCCGATCCAATTATTAGCACTCGTTTCCTGTTCCTGATAATATCCGTCTGGTCCTGACACGAATGGCGGCCGTCGCACCAGCCATATTTTGACTGACCACCAGTCTTAATTCTTCTCTGAGCGCCGGCTCGTCACCGGCAATTCTCTCTGCAACCGTGATCGCGAAGGCACGAACCGCAATCGTCTCGCCTGGATCGGCGATCAGGTCAAGGCAATGCGAATAGACTTTTCCCTGCAATCTTTTCGGGATCTCAACGTATTGCAAAAGCCGGACGACATTGCGTTTGACGGCGCTATGGACTTCCGTAAGCGGCAATTGATCGACCAATTTCGAAAGATATGGTCTGAGCAGTTCGGGCCGCTTTTCGGCCGCAACACTGATCGGCCACGCGGCTCGCTGCGTCGGTCGATACTCGCCCTTGAAAAAGATCGACATCAGCACAGCAAACCGCTCCGGGTCGCCGCCGATATATTCGACAATGGCCGTTGTATTTGCTTTCGACTGACCCGATGAGAGTATCTCGCGGATGTTCATATCAAGACTTTCAACTTTCACCTCCTAACTATCAACTGGTTAAATAGGGACAATTTTGTCAGGTGAAAATTAATAGTTGACAGTTAGCTTATTTGGTAAAATGCGTTGCGGCCCGGATATCGTGCCGAATCGCCTAAATCTTCTTCGATCCTGAGCAGTTGATTATATTTCGCGATCCTGTCGGAGCGGCAGAGGCTCCCGGTTTTGATCTGGCCGGCGTTTGTCGCAACTGCGAGGTCGGCGATGAACGAATCCTCGGTCTCGCCGGAGCGGTGCGAGATGACGGCGGTCATGTTGTGCGTGCGTGCAAGCTCGATAGCATCAAGCGTTTCCGTCAGAGTTCCGATCTGATTGACCTTGATGAGGATCGAGTTTGCGGCATTGAGGTCGATTCCCTTTTGCAGGAATTTGGTGTTGGTGACAAACAGATCGTCGCCGACGAGTTGGACGGTTTTACCGACGCGGTTGTTGATATTGACCCAGCCGTCCCAATCGTTTTCGGCCATGCCGTCCTCGATCGAGATGATCGGATATTTTCGGCACCAATCGGCCCAATACGCTGCCATTTCGTCCGAACTCAGCTCGCGTTTGTCGCTTTTCTTAAAGACATATTTGCCGCTACCGTAGAATTCGCTCGACGCCGGGTCGAGTGCAATCATCACGTTTTCACCGGCCTTGTAACCGGCGATGTCGATGGCTTCGAGAATGGTTTCGACGGCTTCGTCATTAGATTTTAGGTTCGGGGCAAAGCCGCCTTCGTCGCCGACGCTGGTCGAATAACCGCGTGATTTGAGTACACCTTTGAGATGGTGAAAGATCTCGGAACCGCACCTCAATGCCTCGGTAAAGCTCTCGGCACCGACCGGCATGACCATGAATTCCTGAAAATCGACGTTGTTGTCGGCATGAGCACCGCCGTTGAGGATGTTCATCATCGGCACGGGCAGCGTTTTGGCATTTGTGCCGCCGATGTAGCGGTAAAGCGGCATTTCCTGAAAGGCCGCGGCCGCGCGGGCATTAGCCAGCGAAACGGCAAGTATGGCGTTTGCTCCGAGCTTAGATTTCGTCTCGGTGCCATCGAGATCGATCATCGTCTGATCGACCAGCGTCTGATCTAGAGCGTCGAGCCCTTCGAGTTCGCGGCTGATCGTCTCATTGACGTTATTAACGGCTGTAAGAACGCCTTTGCCAAGATAGCGGCCTTTGTCGCCGTCGCGAAGCTCGACCGCCTCGTTTTCGCCCGTCGAAGCACCGCTTGGCACGGCCGCCCGACCCTGGGTTCCGTCCTCCAATATAACCTCGGCCTCGATCGTCGGATTTCCACGCGAATCCATGATCTCTCGTGCCCAAACCTGTTCGATAAAACTCATCTAATGATTGCTCCTAAATTATTTTGTAAAACTGTAAATATCGTCCAATCCCGCAAAAAACACGGCTGTCTTGGTCTGTGCGATGACGCCGCTCGAATATCCTCTGTCAATACGCGAGACCTCGCCGCCGTTTTTGGAGATCCTGCACACGGCGTCGTTGCTGCCGTCTTCGTCAAAGAAATAGACGTTCGCGTCATCGACGACAACTGGCTTGAGCGAGTAGGTTTTCATCAAAGTCACCGGCTCGCCGCCGTTTTTCGAAACCTTTCGCAGACCCCATCTTGAATTGCCCTTTGGCAGGACGCCGAAGTAAAAGCTGTCGGCATCCTGCGACAATTCGTCGACGATTTCGCCGTCGCCTGCTTTATAGACGATCTGCGGCTGGCCGCCCTTTTTTTCCTGCTTCATTATGCTCGTCGTCGTCAGCCAATAAACAAATTTATCATCCGCCACAACACAGTGCGGGGCCGTCTGGTCGTCGGCAAAAGCCTCGACCTTGCCGCCGGATTTTGGAACGGAATATATCGGCTTTCCCGACTCTTTTTGGCCTGATGAATAATAACCGTGGTTTGCCCAATAGACCTTTTCGTTATCAACAGCGATGTCGAGCCCGACGCCGACGTTTTCGGACGCGACTGCTTCGGGTTTGCCGCCGTCTTTCGCCATACGCAGAATGCTGCCGCCGGTATTCCAATAGAGATATTTGTCGTCAACCACCATACCGCCATAGTCCGACTGCGGCAGATTTTTGACGCCATCGTCGATGACCGTGACGGCTCCGGTTTCAATTGACACTTTTCGCACGCCGCTCAAACCTTCGCTTTGGTCCGCGAGGTTTCCGCCCACCGAGACATAAGCAAATTTGTCGTCAACGACGAGGCCCGAAACGTGGGCCAATTTCTGCTCTTTTCCGGCGACCTTTTTCACCTTTGACCATTTAGGGCCGCTGCCCACGCCTGCGCAGCCCAAGACCAAAACGAATAGCACCAAAATAACCGTAAGAAACGCACCTTTGTTGTTCATCTGCTTGGAGGACGTCTAAATTGGAGTAAAACTTCCGAAAAGAAATTATCGCGTATCAGCCGCAAATACAAAAGCCGAAGCACTATTCCGGCGTTTTTTCCATCCGCACCATTTTTGTGCGGCGTTTTTCGACCTTTTCGACCCGGAAAATGTGGCCGTTGAACGGCACGGTTTGCCCTTCTTCCAGTATCTGGCCGGCCTCGGACATTAGGAATCCGGCGATCGTCGTGTAGCCTTCGGAGATCGGCAGATTCATCTCAAGCCGTCGGTTGAGGTCGCGAACCGCGAGGCTGCCGTCGAGCAGATAGCTGCCGTCCGGCTGCGGGTTTATCTGTTCGTTTACTTCTTCGTCGTGCTCGTCGGAGATATCGCCGACTATCTCTTCGAGCAGGTCTTCGAGCGTAATAATTCCCTCGACGCCGCCGTGCTCGTCCACGACAAAGCCAAAGTGAAACTTCTCCTTCTGCATCTGCCGCAGCACGTCTTCGAGCCGGGCGGTATCGACTACATAATTAGGTTTGTGCAAAATCGTAGCCAGTTTAAAGGATTTCGGACGCAGCAGATAGCCAACCAGGTCTTTGCTGTGGATCACGCCCGCTATCTCGTCGAGCGAACCGCGATAGACAGGTAGCCGCGAATAGCCGCTCTCGCTGAACGTTTTAGATATTTCGTTTAAGGTACTATTCTCGGCGATCGCGATTATCTCGGTCCGCGGGATCATCGCCTCTTTCACGGTGGTTTCGGAAAACTCGAACACCTTATTGATAAGTGTCCGTTCCTCCTCATTGATCTGACCGCTTTCCTGAGAAAGAGCGATGAGCTGGCGGATCTCGTCTTCGGTATACGTCGAGGTGTGATCAAGCGTTGACGAAAGCCCGAGCAGTTTTGCAAACAAGCGTCCGGCGTAATTAAGTATCCACAAGATCGGTGAAAAAACCCTTGCGAATATCTCAAGCGGGCGGGCCGCAACAACGGCAAACGTCTCCGCTCGCTCAAGCGCAAACATTTTCGGAACCAACTCACCCAAAACGACGTGCAGGAAAGTGATTATCGAGAACGAGACGACGATAGCCACGCCATGAGCAAAATACAGGGCTGACCCCTCGCCCGCGATCGATGCGGCAACGGGGCTAAGAATTAGGGCGATCGCCGGCTCGCCGACCCAGCCGAGAGCGAGCGAGGCTAGCGTGACGCCGAGTTGGACGGCGGATATGAATAACGTCGGATCATCCAACAGCCTCAGTACAGCCAATGCTCCACTGCTGCCCTCGTCTGCGAGCGTCTGGACGCGAGCCCGCCGGGCTGAGACGAGTGCGAACTCCGACGCAACAAAAAACGCATTTAGCCCCACCACCACAAAAATAAGCGCAAACTTGACCAACACTTCGGTCAGCGTGATCGATGCAACGGATTCCGTATTTTGCAGGAAAAGCAGGATACTACTGGCAGGGTCGTCCATCGTCAGATTTTGTTCAGGTAATAAAAGTCAACGCCCACTCGGGCGGAATTTGGTTGAGTATAGCATAAATATGCTGACGTTCGGAGTTTCAGCTTAAGTTGGCCTACCGTCCAACAGCAGGCCAGCTAAAGCTGGGACTCGGAACGGTCGATCATCTCCTGGATCAGCATGCGGCACGAACCGCATCCGCCACCGGCGTTACAAATGTCGGTTACCTGATCTACCGTTGTTAAGGACCTCGCATCAATGTGTCTTTCAATTATTTCTTCCGTCACCGAAAAACATGTGCAAACCAAAGCTTTTTCACCACTAAATTCGTCGATCTGCCGCGAACGAAAATCCGCGAATGCGCTTCGAAGAGCCTCGACGCAAACGTCTGAACATTGACGGCGGTCGCCCGGAAAAATTCCAAACGCCGAGTCGATCTCGGAACTCAGACGCTGGCTGTCAAGGCCATGGAGTTCTCCCAAATGCAGCCCCTTTACCGTATCAGCCAGCAAGTCCGCCGCCGCGGTCATGTATCCACAGCCGTTGCTGCGAAACACGGCATCCAAAACAATCTTCGACTCCGACTCTATCCTCAGCGAAAAGGCGACAAACGAACCGCACTGAAAGCTGGCCGATCTGCCTGTGGCATTCTGAACAGGGACACTTCCCGCATTTTGCGGTGAATCTAACTTCGCCTGAACCTTGATCGGATAAAATGACATCAAGGTAAAAGTAAAAAGTAAAAAGGCAAAAGTAAAGCCGCTCTTTCCGTATTCGAGCGTGATGAGTTCGCGGCTGTCTCGTGTAAAATAGGTTTGTGAGAAAAGCGATCTTTTGCCTTTTTACTTTTGCCTTTTTACTTTCGGTTTCGTGCCGTCCGGCCGCTGCGCCCGTCGCCGTTTCCAACAGACCCGTTTCCATCAATGACCGTCCCACAACAAATGTACCGATGCCACCGTTAAAGCCGATCGGCGAAATGAGCTGGACGGATTCCAATGACCGTGTCCAAAAGGTCGCCGATTTGAAAGGAAAGGCGGTCATTCTCGACTTTTGGGCGACTTACTGTGAGCCGTGCCGTCGTGAGATACCGCATTTAAATTCATTGATCGCAAAATATGGTGCCGACAACGTTCAGGTCGTCGGACTAAATTCCGGTGGCGATGAAGACCGCTCCGAGATACCAAAATTTGTCGCTAGCACAAAGATCGACTACCCAATCGCCTTTCCCGACAGTGAATTGAGCAGCTTCATATTCTCAGAACGCGACGATATACCTCAAACCCTTGTGCTTGACCGCAGCGGTAAAATAATCAAGAAAATTGTCGGATTCAGTCCGGGAATACAAATGGACCTCGACGCTGCGGTTGAGCAGGCCATAAAATCTAACTAGACGCCGACATTATGAGAGATATTCCGGTCGGCAACGGCAACCTTCTCGTCAATTTCGACGACAAATACCAGATCCGCGACATATATTTTCCGCACGTCGGACAGGAAAACCATACCGAGGGCTTTCCATTTCGTTTTGGCGTTTGGGTGGACGGTGGGTTCTCGTGGGTTTTTTCCGACGGCTGGGAGCGTACGCTCGCGTATCTGCCGGAAACGCTCGTGACAGACGTCACGCTCGTAAATCACTCGCTTGGGGTCAGGCTGGTCTGCAACGATACCGTCGCGAGTCATGAAAACATCTTTCTCCGGCGGGTCCGGGTCGAAAATCTGCATGATGCCTCGCGAGATGTGCGGATTTTCCTTCACCACGATTTTCGCATTTATGAAAACAAGGTCGGCGACACCGCATTTTACGACCCCGAAAGCCTCACCCTGATTCACTACAAAAAGCACCGCTATTTTCTAATCAACACCGAACCGCATTTTGATGCCTTCAGCACAGGACGCAAGGCTTTTCGCGATCAGGAGGGTACATGGCGTGACGCCGAAGACGGTTCGCTCCACGGCGGCGCGATCACGGAAGGCTCGGTCGATTCGACGATCGGCCTTAATCTGCCTCTAAATGCAGGCGGCACCGGCGAATTTTATTATTGGATCGCCGCCGGCACTACCCACGAAGAAGTCACTGCATCAAATACTCTGGTTCTCTACCGCCGACCGGAAAAATATCTTGCGTACACCGAAAATTACTGGCGGGCTTGGGTCAACAAAAACGACATCGATTTTGCGACGCTGCCCGCAGAAATTACGGCCTTTTACAAACGCTCGCTGTTGATTTTGAGCACTCAGGTCGATGATGGCGGCGCGATCCTGGCGGCGAACGATTCGGACGTGACCGAGCGGGCGACCGATCATTACAGCTATCTCTGGACACGCGACGGGGCGTTTGTGGCTAATGCTCTGGACATGGGTCGGTACCCGGAGATGACTCGGGCCTTTTTCGATTTTTGCAGCAGAATAGCCCATCCGAATGGCTACTTCATGCAGAAATACAACCCCGACGGCACGGTCGCGTCGGGGTGGCATGCCGCGTGGGACATTAACGGCAAAAAGCAACTCGTTCCTATTCAGGAAGACGAAACAGCCTTAGTGATATGGGCTCTGTGGGAGCACTACGAACTGTACCGCGACATCGATTTTGCCCATCGGCTTTACGGCAATCTCGTCGTCAAATGTAGCGATTTTATGACCGCCTTTCGCGATGCGAAAACGGGGTTGCCATTGCCGAGCTGGAATTTGTGGGAAGACCGCCGCGGAGTTCACACCTTTACATGTGCTACGGTCGTTGCCGGTTTGCGTGCGGCCGCAAATTTTGCCCGTTTGTTTGACGACGCCGAGAGAGCGAAAATTTACACCGTCGCTGCCGATCAGATCGTCGCTGCAATGTGTAAGCACCTCTACAGTAGCGAACTCGGTCGTTTCTTGCGTGCACTCCAGTCAAACGCTGACGATTCGCTCACGCCTGACCCGACGATCGACGCGTCACTTTTTGCGGTTTTCTATTTCGGCTGCTTTGCGCCGGACGATCCGATGGTTGTTGGCACGATGCGGGCGGTCGAGGACAACCTGACAAACAGGACCGACTTTGGCGGTGTTGCACGCTTTAATGAAGATGGCTATATGCGGACCTCTCAGACCGTCACTGGCAATTCATGGTTCATCTGCACGCTCTGGCTTGCGGAATATTATATCGCTATGGCGAAAACGGCGGACGACCTGAAACCCGCGTTGGATATGCTCGAATGGGTAACTCAGCGAGCTTTGCCTTCCGGCGTTTTGGCCGAGCAGTTCGACCCGCTGACCGGCAAGCCAACATCAGTCTCGCCACTGACATGGTCGCACTCGACGTTTGTCGGAACGGTTCAAAGTTACTTGTCAAAGATCAAAAAACTGAAAAATTAGATGGCAGACCTCGAAACTCGGGCTCGCGTCTTAGCGACTTGGCGTTACCCGCGTTAAAATTGTTCGAATGAGAAAAGCAAAGATACTAGCCACCCTCGGCCCCGCGTCAAACACGAAAGAAACGATTCGGACCATGCTTACGGCGGGCCTCAACGCCGTCCGGATCAATATGTCGCACGGCACACAAGATCAGCACGCCGCAACGATCGAAGCGGCTCGCACGGTTGCCGCTGAAATGGGAAGGCCGCTCTCGGTGCTCGTCGATCTCTCCGGCCCGAAGATCCGCACCCGCAACCTGACGGACGGCAAGCCGGTGCTGCTCAGCGAAGGTGACCAATTTGTCATAACGACGCGGGAGATCGTGGGTAGTGCGAGAGAAGTGTCGACCAATTTCGATCACTTGCCGGACGCAGTCGAGACCGGAACGCGAATCCTCGTTGACGACGGCGCGATCGAACTGACGGTCGAATCCAAAACGGAAACCGACGTGGTAACCCGCGTCGTAATCGGCGGTATTCTATCTGAACGCAAGGGCATCAATTTGCCTAACACGCCTCTGCCGATACCGTCGATGACCGAAAAGGATCACGCCGACTTGGTCTGGGCGATGGGGCAGAATGTCGATTACATTGCCCTTTCGTTTGTTCGCAAGGCCGCCGACTGCAAAGAGGTCAAGGAAATTATCGGGAAGCTCAACAAACGCAAGCTCGGTCGCGCTCTTCTCGTTGCCAAGATCGAGATGGCTGAGGCGATCCAGAATCTCGACGAGATAATTGCCGCGACCGACGGGGTTATGGTCGCCCGAGGCGACCTCGGCGTCGAGACCAGCGTCGAACTCGTGCCCGTTTATCAAAAACGCATCATAGAAAAGGCCGTCGAAAACGATAAATTTGTCATAACTGCGACACAAATGCTGCAATCGATGATCGAGAATCCGTTTCCGACGCGGGCCGAGGCATCCGATGTGGCAAATGCCGTTTGGGACGGCTCGGACGCCGTGATGCTCTCCGCCGAAACGGCCTCGGGCAAATACCCGGTCGAATCCGTCAAAACGATGGTCCGCATCATCGACGCCGCCGAAACGATCAAAGAAGACCAACTCAGGAAACCGCCCAAATTCTCACAGGCGCCGTCGGGCCGCACCAGCCAGGCCCTGTGCAAAGCCGCCGCCTACGCCGCCAAAGAAATGCAGACGGAAAAGATCGCCGTTTTTACAGAATCCGGCCTGATGGCCCGCCGCCTATCGACGGTGCGCTCCGGTCTCCAAACCTTTGCCCTGACCACCTCGCACGATGCATACAGCCAACTCGCCCTCATCTGGGGCGTGCAGCCATACGTACACGAAGATCGCGGCTCGACCAGCGAAATGCTAAAGATCGGCGAATCAACCCTGCTCGAAGCCGGCGTCATCGAAACCGGCGAAACCCTCGTCATGATGGCCGGACGGCTCTCAGGTCTAGGGCTTTCAAGCTCGGTCATTGTGTGGACGATCGGCGAAAATGTCCCGCGAAGATAATTTTTTTGCCACGAATTACACGAATTAAGAGAAATTCTTATTCGTAACCTTCGTGGCTAAGTCTTTTCCGTCTCTGACGGCCTAACTGTGAAACTTTGACGCCACATTTTCGCGGCCCCAGCGGAGGGTAGTGGCCATCCAGACGAGCTCGTCGAGAAAAACGGTGATGCGTTTATTGTAGGCTTCGTCAAGGAGATTGCCGTCGTCGTCAAATTTATCGCCGACCTTCGGAAAATTGAGGTCGCTGAACGTTACCGCCAGACCAAGTTCGCGGACCATCGGCACCATCGATTCGATCACTCTTGTGCCACCCCACGGCCCGGCCGACACGCCGACAAACGCCACAGCTTTGTGGATGTATTCTTTCAATAACAGATCGAGGACGCTTTTTAAGCTTCCCGGATAGCCATGATTGTACTCGGGCGTAACAATAACGAGCCCGTCGGCCCGAACTATCGCATCCCGCCACTCAGGAAAGTCCCCGCCGATCTCCGTCCCGTAATTATCGTGCGGCAGATGAAAATCACACACATCAAAAAGCTGCGTCTCGATGTCGTCACGCTCACGCATCTTCGAGCAGACCCAATTCGCAACGTTGCCGCTCTCGCGGTTTTTGCGCGGTGTGCCGAGGAGAACGGGGATGAATAAATGTCGATTGTTCACAAATGATTAGTCCGCGGTTGAGAAGTCATAGCCTCCTTGCTCGGTTTATGATTGGGCCGGATTCCGAACAGAATTCAAGAATATCTGTAGTTCTTCGATTCTATTTTGATTCCCCTCGAACGTCTCGGCATCGACTAGATATGCACGAGGTTTTCGCCGACTCGTAATAAGCACCGTTTCTTTTTGAATAGTCAATGTTTGGAAGATTTCTTCCGTATCCCTTTTAAGTTGTGTAATGTTAATTTTCCTCGTATTTGTAATCAATCGGCGTTCAATACCTGTGCGACCGTTTCTTTTTTCAAACCGTTGCCGTTACGTTTTTTGTATTCGGAGACTGATATCTGAGGGTCCCGCCAGGCGTCGAGGTGGCCGACTTGGTGGACGCATTGGATAGTGCAGGTCGGGGCGCACCATTTTTCGGTGTTGTATTCACGGTGCATGTCGGCATGGGTGTATTCGAGCAACGGGATGCCCGGTGTGCCTCGCTGTTGTGAGCACCAACTAACAATACCAGCCTCGTCGATGTAGAGATAGCGGGCACCGGCACGGCAACGCCATTCGTATTCGCCGCCATCGACGAGATTGTCCTGAAACCAGTTCCAGCGGGCGTACGAACTCTGGCCCTTGCTCTTGATCTCTTTGTATACTTCTTTTTCCCGTGAGGTAAGGCCTTTGAGCAGGCCGTCGCCATCATGAATGACGCCGACCGTTGATGAAAAGCCAAGCTCGCGGGCGCGGGCCGCGATGATAAGTGCTTCGTCCGGGTTGGCGACACCGCCGCCAACCACTGAATTGATATTGACCTTAAACTTGGCGTAATCGCGAAGATGGACCAACTTACCGTCGAGCACCTTGAGACTCTTTTTCGAGACGTCGTCGGGAGTGACGTTGTCGATCGAAATTTGCAGATAATCGAGCCCCGCTTCGTTAAGTTTTTTAACCTTTTCGGGCTGAAAGTAATAGCCGTTCGAGATCAGCCCTGCTATCATCCCGTGATGGCGAATGCGGTCAATTATCTCATAGATCTCCGGATGCATCATCGGTTCGCCGCCCGAGATCGTGATCACCGAAGAGCCAAACTCGGCCAGCTTATCGATCCGCTCAAGCATCACGTCGATTGGCACCGGATGGCTGGTTTTGTCGTATTCGTTGCAGTACGTACAAGCCAGATTACACCGCCGCATCGGCACAATATGCACCAATACCGGATGCCGCGTCGAAGCAAACGCCTTTATCGTGTGCTTGACTCCGCGTGTAAATCTGCTAAAACTGCTTGCCTTTGGCATAACCAAGATAGTATATCGCGTCAGAACCACCTGCGGTAGCGGGTGGTTGAAGATTGATCCCGGCGATCTGATCGAATAACGTGAAACCAGCCCTACCGCGGGTGGTTCCGACAAAAAAGACCCCAGCCGACACCTCCCGGCCAAGGCCTTAGATCAAGTTTCGTGGTGGATTAACCCGCTATCCTCTTAACTTTCTTCGGGTCATAAGGAAGCTTGAAAATCGACGCATTGAGCGTAACGTTTTTCTGAATATTGGCAAGGAGTACGGTAGTCGTATCGTTATTGTTTTCGATTATCTTGGCCTGCCTGGGCATTCCGTCAACGTCAACCCAAAGTTCGGCAGATTTGTAGCTTGTTTTCGTCTTCGGGGTCAACTGCAAATGAAATGTATCCGTGCCGCTACTTAGCTTCTCATCGCCCAGATAGATGACTTCGTAATTTGCATTGAGCTGGGCCCTCGACATACTGACAAAACCGAGGGCATTGCCCGCTGCAGCTCCATTTGCTGCCTGCTTTGTCTTACCGTAAATAACCTGATTTAGCCGCAACTGCCAAAGTTCGTAATTATCGCCCATAACCGAGACTTTCTCTTGCACTGGCTTATCCCAGTCAATACGAACGTACATCGCATGACTTGCTGTCTTGGGCAAATAACTCGTGCTACCAATATTCGGTGGATCATGAATTCCTAATTGGGAATTAAACTTATCCATTGTCAGGTCGGCCTTTAACGACTGTAGCGACTTATTGTTACCATCCATCCGCCGTAGAATCTCCGTCAACGGCCCCTGTGCTTTGACATCGGTTATAGAAACCAATGACATCAAGACTACGAGGCATATCGAAAACAAGCCAATTCTTAAAAATCTACTCATAAAAACTCCAGTGATCCGAAACTAATATCATTTCACATCGCACCCGCAGTCATCCATTACGACGAGATCGGCAACGGTTTTGGTTGCATCCGCTTTTGGTTTATTAAACCACGCTTTCGGCGACGCAAAGATAAAGACCATTATCAAAATGCATAAAACGTCCCACTGCCAGGATGCTCGTTCGTAGCTCCAGTTGATAATGTTTTTCATACTACCTCAATTAACAATATGTCCGTCACGCATCTGGATCGTCCGCGAACAGGCCGCAGCAGCCTCGGGGTTGTGCGTGATCATGATGATCGTCTGGCCGAACTCCTTGTTTAGGTCGCGAAACATATCCAAAACGATCTGCGAATTCTCGCTGTCGAGATTTCCCGTCGGCTCGTCCGCCAAGATTATCGCCGGGCCGTTGACTACCGCACGGGCCAGCGCAACACGCTGCTGTTCGCCGCCGGAAAGTTCGAGCGGCTTATGATGCATTTTATCTTCAAGTTTGAGCAGCTTCAAGACCTCACGCCGCCGGTCGGAGTTCTTGCTGCCGTTGCCGCTGTGGATCTTTTCTGCCAATTTGAGATTGCCCTCGGCCGAAAGCGTGGGGAAAAGATTAAACCGCTGAAAAACAAACCCGATCTTTCGTCGCCGAATGTCAGTCCGCCGTGCGTCCGATACTTTCGCAAGGTCTTCGCCGTCAATCATAATGCTGCCGCTCGTGGGCGAAAGCAGACCACCCAGCAAATGCAAAAGCGTCGATTTGCCGCAGCCCGAAGGGCCCATAATGGCGACAAATTCGCCCTCCCCAACCTCGAATGAAAGTCCGCGCAGAACCGGCACCTCAAGTTTGCCGATCTTGTATGATTTTTTGAGATCGATGGTTCGGAGGATCGGTTTCATCGAATGGGTCTAGTGAAATTTCGTAATGGCCTTATTATCGGCGGCCGGGTCCGGCTGATTTGCCGCCTCGCGCAGTTTTTTGTCGAGATCGACTTCTTCCAGATTCCACGAATTCTGGAGAACGAAGGCATCGTCGGGAAATACGTGTCCGATCACAACCGTCTCGGGCGTCTGGAAAGAGATGGTCATCGCGTAGTTTTCTTTTGGCCGCGTCACGGTCACCTGCAGCGGCAGATTGGCATATTCGGCTTCGCCCGCCAGATTTCCCTGTTTGCCATAGACGATATCGGATTCGATCTCGCCGGTCGCGTCAAATATTTGCTGCCGTGCGAGCCTAATTCCGCCGACCCGGTCAAACCAGAAGCGGCGTTCAATCTTTAATGATCCGTCGTTCTGCTTGGCGATCTCGTCCAACAGATAATAACCCCGCACAACACTTCTGACCTGTGATTTGTTGTCAACACTTTGGTCTTCCTCGGTCTGGAAGATCGTGCTTTGCGCATAAACATTTGAATCGCTGGTCGACCGGACAAGCATCGCGTCAGTAAAATGCTGAGGCCTCAAGTTCGCAAAAGCATTTACCGATTCTTTCGCTTTTTTGCTGTGTTCCAACTCGGACGCATTCAATTTCTTTTGCAGTTTCGAGTAATCGGCCGCATTGGTGCCCTTAACAAATTTTTTGTTCTTGCCGTCGCCACCGTCCTGAAGGATAGCTACGCGGAAGGTCTCGCCATCAGACGTCATCTTAACAATGTCGGAGTGAAACGCAGGGACTTGAATTGCCAGCAAGATCTTACCGGGCCTCTGTACGGTGATCTCTCCCGGAGCTTGTCTGTAAACTTCCTTGCTGCCGAAAACGGCGAATGAGTTATCCTCGAATTTGAGATCGATCTTAGCGTGAAGCGAAGTGACACGGGCAAAACGATTCACCTCTTTCACCAATTCGGGCTGGGTAGTCGATTCGACCTTCAGTAATTTGGCAGTCTTTTGGTCGCTTTTAACGAGATTGCAGCCGGTTGCCGTGACAATGGCCGACGCAATCACAAAGATCGCCGCTCGCGAGAATTTACTACTTATTAAGCTCATTCGTTTCCGATGGTTCGTATGCTCCGAACGGTTGCAATAAATAACCGCCAAAACCACATGATCCCTTCAAACCGAAGATAATAGCACGTTGAAACTGCATATCCTAGTAACGAAAAGACGCGGTGACGAGGAAAACTGCTCTCCCGTCCCGCGTACGATTTCCGTCAAAGGTTGTGCTAACTAGAAAATACGCCCGAGCCGCGTGTCAGGTAATCCTGCATCGTGTACGCGAACATGATCGCCAGCCAGAAAAAGCTTGCGACCGCCGCCAGCCAGATCATCCGCTTGCTCCAATATACGTGCATAAAAAACAGCATCACGCAGGTCATTTTCGTAAACGCGATCAGGAGCGCGACAAGCGTATTCGCACCGGGAAAGATCCCGTCCAAGTCGACCGTCGCTGCAAAATACGTCGCTATTGTTCCAACGACAAGGATTAAGAACACACCCACATACTTGGGAATATTCATGTGCTCATGCTGTTCGTGTTGTTCGTGATTCTCCGACATCTATTCTCCTAATGCATAAAGTGACGCCCAAGCAAATAAAGCAGCGGAAACAGGAATATCCAAACAATATCGACAAAGTGCCAGTACAGTCCCGACATCTCGACTGGCATGTAGTAATCGGCGCTGTAATATTTCTTCCACGCCGTCCACAGCAGCCACGTCATCAGGCCGAGGCCCACGATCATATGCAGGGCGTGGAGGCCGGTCATGACGAAATAAAGGAAAAAGAAGATCCGCACCTTGTCGCGAAACTTATCCGCGTCGATCTCACCGTTAGAGAAATACCCTATCTTTTCAGCCTGCGTCAGGTAATTATGATCCTGCGCCAGTTTTACCAGCGAACAGTCTTTCCATTGAAATTCTCCGCGCGGGTTTACGTATTCTCCCTCTTCCTCGCCGCCATGCGAGACTTCGTAACAGGGCTTTTCTTTGACCTTGGCATGCTCGGATTTGGGGTCGGCTTTAACGACCTTGTTCAGACCCGTTACCGGGACAATTCCATGTTCGTATTTATCCGTGTATTCGATCGCCTTGACGCCGAGAAAAACCATGCCGAAAAACATTGTCAACACGATCAGGATGACCTGCATGTTGCGGTTCCCTTTTTGAGCGTAATAAACCGTCAGGGCCATCGTCAGGCTACTGACGATCAGGACTAGAGTGTTGAGGCCGCCCCAAAATGCATTGAGATGGTTACTGCCGGCCGCAAACGCCATTGGATATTTCGAGCGGAACACCAGATAGGCAGTAAACAGGCCGCCGAAGAACATGATCTCCTGCACGAGAAACATCCACATCCCGATAGAGACGCTCTCTTCCTGCTGGCCCATGTCTTCAAACTGATGCTGAAGGCCGGGCTCATGGTAAACGAATTTGTCTGATGTTGCGTGTGTTGACATTTGTTTCAATTACGAATTACGAATTTCAAATTACGAATTTTTTGGCCTCGAGCCGCGTAATTCGTAACTCATAATTCGTAACTAAACCGTTACGGTTGCGGCGTTGCGACGCCTTGCCTCCTCGATATCCAGGCCGTTTTCTTCGCCATACTCGTACGCTTCCCAGGTAACCACTGGCATCACTTCAAAATTTTCAGTCGGAGGCGGCGACGTTGTACGCCATTCGAGCCCAGGCAGCATCCACGGGTTATCTCCCGCATCCTTTCCAAAAATTAGTGAATGGCCGAGATATATCACCGGCATTACCAAGCCGATGCCAAGCACCGACGCTCCTGCGGTGGAGAAAATATTTAGAACCTGAAATTCCTCGGGGTATGCCGCATATCGCCGAGGCATTCCTTGATAGCCGAGTAGAAACTGAGGGAAAAACGTGAGATTAAACCCGACAAAAACCAACATCGCCGAAATCTTACCCCAGAATTCCGAATACATCTTGCCGGTCATCTTTGGCCACCAATAATGGATACCGCCGAGATAAGCGATCACCTGGCCGCCGACCATCACGTAGTGAAAATGGGCAACCACAAAGTATGTATCCGTCAGGTGAACCGTCAAGCCGATTGCCCCGAGAAACAGCCCCGTCAGTCCGCCGATCAAAAACAAGCCCATAAAACCGAGGGCATAAAGCATTGGGGTATCGAATGAGATAGATCCCTTATAAAGCGTCGCTGCCCAGTTAAACATCTTGATCGCTGAGGGGACGGCAACGACCATGGTAAGGAAAGAAAATACCATCCCGGCATACATCGACTGTCCGCTTACAAATAGATGATGCCCCCACACGAGGAAACCAAATACAGCGATCGCGATACTCGAAAATGCGACAAATTCGTAGCCAAAGATCTTTTTGCGCGAAAAACTCGATATCAACTCGCTAATAATACCCATCCCCGGCAAAATCATGATGTAGACCGCCGGATGAGAATAGAACCAGAACATGTGCTGGAACAGGATCGGGTCGCCGCCTATCGACGGGTCGAAAATGCCTACATGGGCAATGCGTTCAATGGCGAGAAGCAGCGTCGTGATCGCGATGACCGGGGTGCCGAGGATCATTACGAGGCTGACCGCGTAATGTGCCCAGACAAACAGCGGCAAACGGAACCATGTCATTCCCGGTGCCCGCATCGTATGGATGGTGACAATAAAATTCAGGCCCGTCAGAATCGACGAAAATCCATTAATGAAAATAGCGAGGCCGACCGCCATTACGTATGAATTGGAAAACGTCGTGCTGTACGGCGTGTAAAACGTCCAGCCCGTATCCACTCCGCCCTGCATCAAAGCCCAAAGCGCCAAACCACCGGCGATCCAATAAATATACAAACTAATAAGATTGATGCGCGGCAGAGCCAGATCCTTGGCCCCGATCATGAGCGGGATAAAGAAATTGCCCAAAACGGCAGGGATAGACGGTATCAGGAAGAAAAAGATCATCAGGATACCGTGCTGCGTAAATACTTTATTATACGTACCGGTTTCGACCAGATCGCTGGCCGGTGTCAGCAATTCCAGACGGATCGTAGCGGCGTAAAGTCCGCCCATCATAAAGAACAACGAGACCGTGATCAAATACATTATCGCGATGCGCTTATGATCTTTGGTCAATAGCCACGATTTGAGCGTCGAGCCATTGTTCAAATAATTGAGCTTTGGCCTTTTGGCATGCTCGGGTGTAATTGCATCTACGTTTTGCATAATCTTGTAATACCTACTACTTATTACTGTTTGCGACCGGTTTCACGGCCGGCTTATTCGCCGCAGGTTTATTGACAGCAGGCTTGTTCGAGGGAACGCTATTCGCGTTCGTCGACCCGGCTGCCGGGGTCGATGCGGCGGCATTCGGACTGAGCGATTTAATGTACGCAACCAGCGCGTTAAGCTGCTCCTCGGTCACCTGTCCCTTAAATGTCGGCATGATCGGCTGAAAGCCTTCGACTATCTGCGATGACGGATTCAGGATCGAGTTGCGAATATAATCTTCGTCGGCCTTGACGGTCGTCCCACCAACAAGTTTTACATCCGTGTTGTACACATTCTCAAGCTTGGCCCCTCGTTGGGCCGGACCACCGGCGTGGCAGGATGCGCAGCCCAATTTGTTAGTAAAGAGATCCTTGCCCTCTTCGACCGGCGTCTGGCCGGAAACGTTACCGCTCAGCCAGTTATCAAAATCCCGCTGCTCCATCACATAGACCCAGCCGCCCATTCCGGAGTGGTTTAGTCCACAGTATTCAGCGCAGAAAAGGTGGTATTTTCCAGGCTTTGTCGCGTTGAACCAAAGGTATGTGTAGCGTCCCGGTACGATGTCCGCCTTGGTTCGAAAAGCGGGTATAAAAAAGGAATGAATCACATCCTCGGTCGCCATTGTGAGCTTTACATTTCGGCCGACGGGAATATGAAGCTCATTTATCTCCCGCTGTCCGGTTTCATGCTGTGCCTTCCACATCCATTGCTTACCGACGACGTAGATCTCCATCGAGTCCTCGGGCGGGGTGTACTGGTTAAAAAACACGATTGCGCCACCCAGAAAAATCGTCATCGAAATAACGAAAGGTATGATCGACCAAACCGTTTCGAGTATCATCGAACCATGCATTTCCTCGGGGGTCGCATACTTTGCCCTTTCGCGGTATTTGATCCCGAAAAAGAATATTGCCACCACGATCGGGATCGTAAACGCGATGCTTACGACTATCAGGTAAGCGTAAAGAACGTCCACCTGCCACGCAAAGGTCGAAGCCTGCTCGGGAAATAATGGTACCCACGTTGTATTCTGCATAACTCAGTTGTCAGTGATCAGTAGCCGGTTGTCGGTTGGGATCGTTAATTCCAGACCGATCTCGATCTTTCACTCTCCACTTTCCACTCTCAACTCTCCACTTTTCTTTTTGTTCCTCCGCCAAAACACAAATCCCATCACACCCATTAGCATCAGCGTCAAGACCCCGCCCGCCCGCATCACTCTAAGAATTGCCAAGCCGTATTTACCGGTCGCCGGGTCGTAATGAAAGCAATATAAAAGCAACTGCTCGGCCGGATTGCCAATCCTATTCGCAGTCGAGTCCATAAGACCGAATTTGAGGTCCTTAGGAGCATAGTCGATGCCGTAAAAGTACCGCGAAAGCTTGCCCTCGGGGGTCGCGACCATGATGGCGGCCGCGTGGGCAAACTGATTGCTCTTTTCGTCCCATTTGTAGTTAAACCCCGCTGCGGATGTCACCTTATCGATCGATTCCTGTGTGCCCGTCAGAAAATGCCAGCCTTTTTCGGCACCCGTCCGTCCGTAACGCTCGACATAGCTTGCCTTTTTATTCTTCGCCAAGTCCGTCTTGTCATTTTCGCGGGCGTCAAAGCTGATCGCGACTACGTCAAAATCCTTGCCGGCGTCCAAATTCATCCCTTTTAAAGCACCGGTCAATCCATTCAGGACCTGATTGCAGAGCATCGGGCATTCGTAATAAACAAAGGCGATTATTACGGGCCGGCCGGTATTGAAATAGCTGCCGAGCTTAACCGTGCGGCCGTCCTCATCACTTAAGTCGGCATCGAGCGGCATTTGAGCGCCGAGCTTTTGCTCGATCCCGATGGTTTTCAGGGCTTCGGGCAATCCGTTAGGCTCCGACGTCGCCGGATCGTAATAGCGCGGCGAATACAGCGGCGAATTGTAATGCTCGCTCTTTTGAGCGACGACGCTCAAAGTGAAAAGTGCCAGGCAAAGTGCAAAGCGCAGCCAACGGTACGAGGGACCGAACGCCGTAAACCTTTTAGTTTTTAGTTTTTCACTTTTCATTTACTTACCTTCGCTTCTCCGATGCGAGCCGTCCCGCACTCGAATCCGAAATAAAGCCACGCGAATTCTTAAAGAACTCCTCGGCTTCCGGCCCGGATTTGGCCTTCACCTTCTGTTCCAAAAATTTCTCTTTCGCCTGGTCAATCGGCATCACTGTGACCATTCCGGTCTTTTCGTCCTTTCGACCGTGTTCCCAAAGCTGTTCCTGCTGCTTTTTATATTCGATATACTCCGCACCCGGAGCCATCAATTCGAGATTAACGCGTCCCTTGTCGGAATCGATGCCAAAACCTGGAGCAAGCTGCACTCGCGGTTCGGGCGGGAGGCGTTCCTTCTCC
Organism: Pyrinomonadales bacterium; assembly: GCA_038227175.1. Lineage (GTDB taxonomy): Bacteria > Acidobacteriota > Blastocatellia > Pyrinomonadales > Pyrinomonadaceae > OLB17. The sequence goes on from JBBRPZ010000006.1 coordinate 137,353, forward strand.
GTCATCATCATCGGGTTTCGTGCGTCGGCGTCGTCCTGTTTCGCCTTGTCTTTCAAAACGTTGAGGAACGCCCACATCAAACCGAACGTAATAACGATCAACAGAAATAGCCCGATCGCAAACGAAAAGATGCCCTTAAGACCGATTTCATTCTCTTCGTAGGCTTTGTTGAAATCCGGCGCCGAATTTTCGTGTTTCGTTGACGACATATTTCCTTCTCGCGCTTAGTGTCCCCTGCCGTGCTCGACGGCACCTTCAAAATACGGATCCTTCGCCGGAACGAGCGGCCACTTGAGTAATTGCCCGAAGAAATACCATAGCCAGATCCCGCCTACCGCGATGGGTGCGACAATATCCAGCCAGCTTACGTAAAAACTTCCCTGTTCGATGCCGCCCCCGGCTACGCGATTGCTGGGGCCGATAAGAAAGAACATATCGACGAGGCGCATCACAAGGATGCTTGCCGCCAGCATTCCGATCCAATTTGCCTTTCGTTTGAAGTCCTGCTGGAGCAGGATCAGAAACGGAAACGCGAAATGGAACAAAATAAGCCCGATGCCCATATAACCCCAGCCACCCTTCATTCGGGTCAGGAGCCAACCCGTTTCCTCAGGCAGATTTCCCGACCATATAATGAGGAATTGGGAAAAATTGAAATATGCCCACACCATAACGAGAGCCAGTATCAATTTTCCGAGATCGTGAAAATGACGCTTTCCCAAAACACTGTTCATCGGTGCCTTGTCGGAAAGAAACGCCATCATAACCACGCTAAAGCAAAAGCAGCTAAGTACCCATCCGGCAACGAACAGCAATCCCCACATCGTCGAAAACCAGTGGGTATCAAGTGTCAGCACCCAATCCACCGCCGCAAATGTAACCACCAGACAGTAGATCACCATCGTCGGGCCTGAAAATCGTGACGCTTTTTCTAAAACAAGTCGGGATTCTTCTACCGAGTTGGTCTCGTCCTGTTTCGCCGACCACTTATTGAGCAAATAGATCATCACGCCCCAAAGAGCGAAGTAAATGCCTGATCGGATCACCCAAAACCATGGGGTCATAAATACGCCGCGCTGCTCCATGACATGGTCTGTAAACGGCACATGCGTCCATTCGTAAAAGGTTCGCGTCCAGACTCCGATAGCGATAGGAATGAACAAGATCACGATCACGGGCAGCGTCCGGGTCGCGGCTTCGAGCGTACGGCGAATAACGACGCCCCATGCTCCGCCCACCAGATATTGGAGCATCAATACACCCAGGCTGCCGAAACAGATGCCGCTCCAGAAAATGAAGCCCAGCAGCCACGAACGCAGAGCTTGTTCGGTATTGAAATAAGCACCGACTGCCCAAATTATCAGGGCAATGCCGCCGATGCCGAGGGCGAGCGTTCGCCATCGACTGATCTCGGCCGGTGCTCGATAACTATCAAGATTCGCCATTTAGCGTTTGCCTCCGTTCGTGTTGGCGTTTTTAGGTTCGTCCTTTTTCGGAGGTGCCGTGTTCGACTCTGGTTTTGAATTCATTTTCAAATGTTCGTCCGGGTTCTGGCTGACTTGTAGAGCACGGATGTACGCAATAATCGCCCAGCGGTCGGCTGGCTGCACCTGATAGGCATAAGCATTCATCTTGCCCCAGCCATTGCTGATCACGTCAAAGAAATGGCCGACCGGCGCATTTCGCAAGCGGTCGTCGTGATATGTCGGCGGCTGCGGAAATCCTCGTCTCACGATCATTCCGTCGGCGTTTCCAACCGGACCGTGGCACACGATGCAGTAGATGTTGTAGCGTTCCTGACCGCGATCGACCAGTTCCTTTGTGACCGGCACCGGAAACTCGTCAATATCGTTCGGAAAGGTCGCGACAAGCGTGTTGCCCTTTGCATCGGTCGTCGTCGTAACCGGAGCGTTCGGATTCGGATTATCGATCTTGCCTGTATAAAAAGCCTTATTGTCGTGGAGCTGGCCGCGTGCAACAGTTCCCTCGACCGGATCTCGCGATCCGCGATGGTCAGCAAAAAAATCGCTCTGTTTATAGGCCTTATACCGCGGCTGGTCCTGCATATCAAAACGTACGCCGCACCCCGCCGCCAGTAGGCAGAAGGCAGTAAGCATAAGGAGTTTCGAGTTTCGAGTTCCGAGTTTCAAGTTGAAAGCCAAGTAGTCCCTAACTCGGAACTCGGAACTTGGAACTTGGAACTTATTCTTCGACATCAAAAACCTCCTGCGGATCCAGGCTTTCCATAAGACTTTTTGTTTCTGCGTAATCGTACCTCGCGTCCTCGGACTCGATCAGCAAAAAGAATTTTTCCCGCGTCGCCAACGCAAATCGCGGCACGTTAAAAACCGGATGATATGGCGCCGGCAGGCCATTCAGGAAAAGCATTCCGAAAACAGCCGTAAACGCCGCGAACAGAATTGTTAGTTCAAACATCGGCGGAATAAATGCCGGCAGGCTGAAAGCAGGACGACCGCCGACGATGATCTGCCAATCGATCACGTGAACATAATATTCAAGAGCAAATCCGGACAAAAGGCCCGTAATGCCCCCGGTAAATATCAAATACGGCAGTATGCTGCGCTTGATGCCCAGGGCCTCGTCAATCTCGTGCAGCGGAAACGGTGAAAACGCGTCAGTTTTCGTATACCCCGCATCGCGCACAACCCGGGCCGCGTCGACCAATTGCGTCGGCGTGTCAAACTCAGCCATTATCCCGTAAAGTTTCTCAGACATAATCTGCCTACTGCTCCTGCCTACTGGTTAGGCGGATCCGTGCGGTCGTACGTGTATTCGACCTCGTTAACGTTCTCCTCAAAATCCTGCTGATGCCCATGCACGTTGGCTTGGGGCAACAGCGTTCGAACCTCGAATATAGAGATAACCGGCACAAATCGGACAAACAGAAAGATCAGCGTAAAAAAGAATCCGAGTGTGCCCGTAAACATCGAGATGTCGAATACGGACGGCGAATACATCGACCATGACGACGGCAAAAAGTCGCGTTGCAAACTCGTAACAATGATCACGAAACGTTCCAGCCACATGCCGATGCTGACAATGATCGAAATTGTAAAGAGCCAGAACTCGCTCTCGCGAAACCTCTTGAACCAGAGGAGCTGGATCGAGAGGCCATTACAAAAAATCAGCAGCCAATAGAAAAACCAGTAGGGCCCCTCCCACATTCGGTTCTTTATCATGAACCACTCGTACTGTGAACCGCTGTACCACCCGAAAAATGCCTCCATCACATACGCATACACGACGATCAAGCCCGTCGCAAGCATTACCTTGCCCATATATATGAGATGGGTATGGGTAATGAAGTCCTGCATCCGGTACAGATTCCGCAGCGGGATAGCCAGCAACAAAACCATTGCAAACCCGGCGTAGATGGCTCCGGCAACGAAATATGGCGGGAAGAACGTAGCATGCCAGCCGGGAACCTGCGCCACCGAAAAGTCGAATGAGACAATGGTATGCACGGAAAGCACGAGCGGCGTGGAAATTCCTGCCAGGATCAAATATGCGAGTTCGTAACGATGCCAGTGCCTTGCCGACCCGCGCCAGCCCCATGAAAGAGCCGCGTAAACAAACTTAAAGTATTTATTCTTTGCCCTGTCACGCAGCGTCGCGAGATCGGGAATCAGTCCGACATACCAGAAAAGGGCCGAAACAGTCGCGTACGTCGAGACAGCAAAAACGTCCCACATCAGTGGCGAGCGAAATTGCGGCCAGATGGACATCGTATTCGGATACGGGAACAGCCAATAGGCCAGCCACGGACGACCCGTATGAAGGAGCGGGAACATGCCCGCGCAGGCAACGGCAAATAGTGTCATCGCCTCAGCAAACCGGTTGATTGAGGTTCGCCACTTTTGGTTCAGGAGCAATAGAATGGCGGAGATCAAGGTTCCGGCGTGTCCGATCCCGATCCACCATACAAAATTGATAATATCAAAAGCCCATCCGACCGGTTGGTTGTTGCCCCAAATTCCGATTCCCTTTGTGACCAGCCAAATGACCGTGAACAACAACAGCTGCGCGACCATAAATGCGATCGCGAACCCAATAAACCAGTGAAAGGGCGTGCGCTTCTTTAAGGTCACGTCACTGATCTTATCGGTTACGCTTGCGAAATCATGGTCGCCCTCGATCATCGCAGGGTGAAGTTTCTGTTGAAGTTCTTTTTCAGCCTTCATAAAACTCGTAGTTCCGAGTTCCGGGTTTCGAGTTTTAAGTTCAGAGTAAAAGACTCGAAGCTTGAAACCCGAAACTCGAAACTAGTTTAGCGTCCTTCGCCTCCCGGTTCCGTCGTCTCCGCTTCCGTTTTGGCGTCTATTTTCATTATCGTGCGCCGGTAATCCGGCATCTCTTTGTTTTGATTCTTAAGCCCCGCAAGATATGTCGTTCGCGGCTGCGTATTTAGTTCGTTGAGCAAATTGTAATTGCGATGATCCTTTTTCGTCTTCGCCACAGCGCTGTTCGGATCGTGCATATCTCCAAAAATGATCGCATTTGTCGGGCAGACCGATTGGCACGCTGTAACAACCTCGCCGTCCCTAATCGGGCGGCCATCTTTTTCGGATTCGATTCTCGCTGCCGCTATTCGCTGCGTACAGTAGTTGCATTTTTCCATCACGCCACGGCTGCGGATAGTGACCTCGGGGTTACGCATCAGCTTGTACTGCGGCGTGTCCCAATCCTGGTAGAGAAGGAAATTGAATCGGCGAACCTTGTAAGGGCAGTTGTTCGAGCAATATCGGGTTCCGACGCAGCGATTGTAAACCATGTCGTTCAGTCCCTCGGCACTATGGACGGTCGCGTGAACAGGACAGACAACCTCGCAGGGCGCCTGTTCGCATTGCTGACAGAGAACCGGCTGAAAATGCGGGCCTTCGGGATCGTTAATGTTGTCACCGCCATAATAAGCATCGACCCGCAACCAGTGCATCATGCGATGGCGCTCGACCTGCTCCTTTCCGACGACCGGAATATTGTTTTCAGATTGGCAGGCCAAGACACAGGCGTTGCAGCCGACACACGAATTGAGGTCAACGGTCATGCCCCATTTATGATTTTTATCGTAAACGGCTTGGTGCTCATCGAACGGATACATCGATTTGCTGTATTCATTTTCCTGATGGCCCAGCGTTGGGTTCTTTTCAAACTCTTCGAGGTCCCAGACTCGCAGCAGATCGCGGCCTTCCATGTTGAAATGCGTTTGGGTGGACGCTATCGTGGCAGTCCCGCCTTTTCTAGCGATGTCGCCAAAGCCAAAATTCATCGCATCGGAGCGGCGCACATCAAAAACGTTATATCCGAGACCGGTCCCAATCTTGCCCGCCCGCGTTCGTCCGTAGCCCATGTAGAGCGTAATAACGCCATCCGGCTGCCCCGGAGCGATCCACATCGGGACAGGTTTCTGTATATCGGCACCCTGATATTTTAAGGTGACCAGATCGGAGAAAAGATTTCCACCCTTTGTGTTAATAAACGTCGTGCCCTGTTTGGCTCCGATCATTTCTCGCGTATCGCCGCCCTGGTTGATACCGAGATCCGTCGCCGTTTTCGGACTCACGAGAGCGACGTTATCCCACGTCACCTTGTTCAACGGATTTGGCAACTCTTGCAGCCAGCCATTGTTCGTAAATCTGCCGTCGTAGACACAAGGATCGGGCAGGATCGTGATCTCGACCGCTCCACTTCCCGTCGGCTTGGTTTCCGGCTGACTCAGGAACGCCGTGTTCGCCGCAACCGTCTTGGTCGCCGAGGCCGTGTTTGGGATAAGGCCGTCGTGGACCGCTTTTCTCCAACTGTCTTCAAAATTCCTCGCCGCTATCGCGGCCGGAGCAACCGCCGTGGGCGTGTTTGCGGCCGGGACCGTTGGTTTCGCTGCGGTTTTCGGGGCCCCTTTTGCTGCCGTGTTAGCCGCAGGCGTAGTTTCCTTGGCATCAGTCTTAGCGGCCGGGGCCTCAGCCTTGCCTTCTGTTTTTGCCTCAGACTTCGCTTCCGTTTTTACCGCCGCCGCCGGTGTAATGTTGGTCTTTTGCCAGTATTCTTTAACGATGTCGTAGTCTTTCTTGTCAAAGCCCTCCTTCAGGAAGAGCTGGACGACCTCGTGAGCATTTTTGCCATCGTAAAGCGGTGCGATCAGCGGCTGGACGATCGATGCCGTGCCGTCAAACGCCCGAGCGTCGCTCCAGCCCTCAAGATAATGCTTTTCATGAACGTGCCAATGGCACAATTCCGCTGTCTCGTCCACATAGATACCTAGATGGACGCGTAAGGCCACCTTTCTCAACCGGTCTTCGGTCAATTTGAGGTCGGCCGGCGTGTTGTAAACCGGATTTCCGCCCAAAATGACAAGCATTTTGACCTTTCCGCCGTCGATATCGCCTATAAGTTCCTTGAGCTGATCAATTTGCGACCTGTCCGAATTCGGCGACATCGGATCGGCGTAAACCACCGTCTGGCCCGCACTCCCAAGCGCCGCATTCATCGCGTGGGCAAGGGCATGAACCATCGGCGACTGATTATCGCCCGGCACGACGAGCGTCTTGCCCTTGTTCGCGATCAGATCCTTGGCCATCGCGGCGATCCATGCTGCATTTTCGGTATAGGTCGATGTTGCCCCGGCAACGCCGACCGCTTTCGCGATCGCTTTTGCGATCTCAACCATCTGGCTCGGCTTGACCGCGAGGCGGTGATCGGCCTTCGCCCCGGTCAGACTTATCGTTGTCTCGATCGAATAAAGCCGGTTGATCTCTTTATGTTCTTCGCTAAAGGCACGGCCTTTTCCAAAATCGTTGATGTAAGCAATGTTATAGCCCGAGAAAATATCGGCATCGAGCGACAAAATGCGTTCGGCCTTATCAAATTTGTAGATCGTGCGAACCGGTGAGCCAAACGCCATCTTGGCCCCGGCCAAAACATTGTCCTGATTGATCGGCTCGTACTGGACCCACTTTGCGTTGGGCAACTCGGCCTTGACCTTGTTGAATTGATCGATCAGCGTCGGTGAGTTTACGGTCTCGGTCAAAAATCGGACGCTGGCTCCGCCATCCTTACGATTTTCGTCGATCGCACCCCGCAATTCGGTCATGAAAGATTCCCAGTTTTTTGGCGTACCGCGATATGTGACTTCCTGCGAACGGTCGGGATCGTACATCCCCAGGATCGACGCCTGCGAAAGAACGTCGGTCGCCCCGCGGCTGCCCGGATGATCCGGGTTACCTTCTACCTTAATGGGGCGTCCTTCGAATGACTTTGCCAAGAGACCGTTGGCGACGCCGCCTATCGACATCGCGGTCGCGAAGAAATTCGGCTTGCCGGGCAGCATCCCCTCGGGTGATTTTACATACGGGACAATCTTCTCCGCCGGCTGAATAACACATCCCGTCAGGCCCGCTAGAGCAAGCGACGCTCCCATAACTTTGACAAAATTACGGCGGCTTAAGGAATTGTCCCATTCCTCGATCTCATGCGGATACTCGCGGGACACAAACTCCTCAAATTCAGGAGCGTCAACAAATTCCTCAACACTTCGCCAGTATTCCTTCCCGCTCTTCGACAGAATACTGTCTCGAAGCGCGGCAAAGTTTTTTGTGTTTTCCGGACTGGGCATTAATATTCCTTAATTCAAAATACAAAAAATTCCGCGTCAATCTTTAATTTTTGAATTTTTAATTTCTAATTTCATACCGGTGTTTCCTACCGGTGACAGGTCGAGCAGCTCGTCATCATTTCCTTGCTGCGTATCTTGAGATCGACTTTTAATTTGTCGCGTTCCTTGTCGTCCAGGTCGCCGTCTTGCCAGGCCATGTTAAAGATCTCTGATTTAGGACGAATAAATTTCTCAGGAGCGCGGTGGCAGGCGATACACCATTCCATTTGGAGCGTATTTTCCTGATAAACGGCCGGCATCTTGTCGATCGAGCCGTGACATGTCGAACATCCGACACCCTTGGCAACGTGAATACTGTGATTGAAATAAGTGTATTCCGGCAGGTCGTGTACGCGTTCCCATTCGATCGGCTTGTTGTCTCGGAAACTCGCCCGCACCGGCTCAAGATAAGGGCTGTCCGCCCACAACTGGCTGTGGCAATTCATACAGGTCTGCGTCGAAGGCATCCCCGCCGAAGCCGTCGTCTCGACCGTTTGGTGACAGTAACGGCAATCAATGCCATCGTCACCGACGTGATGTTTATGGCTAAACTGGACGGGTTGCTGCTTTTCCTGATATCGCCCGGTCAAATATGTCGACCTTGAGATCTGCGTAAAGGCAAAGCCCCCAACCCCAGCCAAAACCACTGCGGCGACCATACTGATCCTGGCGATGTTGTTTGCACTTTTATTAAAGAATTGTGCCATTTTTAGTCTTCTCGCGGATGACAACTTACAGAAATCCGGCCTCGCCTGCCCTCATATCTCTAAAACGAGATGAGCAAACATCGACGTGCCAGTTTGAAACTTTGTTGCGAACCGTAAAGCTGTAAACGATTTTACTAAAACTTATAAAATCCGCAAATTGCACAATAGAAAAATAGTCGAAAAGACCTTGCTTGTGCAATTTTTCACTAAATAAGTTTGATTAATAAGCTGAATTATTGTTTTCGATTATTGCTTATTACCTGAATTGATCCGCCAGAAGCGCCGCTCCGGCGGCGGCGGCGTATGGGCCGAGTTCGCCTTCGACGATGCTGGCTGCCTCAAATGAAGGTGCAAATGACAACTCCCTGGCCCGCTCGATGATCGCGTCGAGCACCAGTTGTTTGGCCTCCATTATTTCGCCTCCAACGATTATCTTTTCGATATTTAAAAGATTAATGACGCTGGCAATAGCGGTGCCGACGTAGATGCCGGTTCGTTCGAGCATCAGTTGAGAAAAATCATCGTCATTTTGAGCAGCCCTGATGATGGCCGAGAGCGTTATCTCCTCTTCCGACAGCTTGTTCAGCGACGACGTGCTGTCCTGACGAAAGCGGCTTTGTGTGCGGCGAATAATGTTGTCGGTTGAGGCGACCTCCTCCAGTCTCATGCCTTCGGAGTTGATCGTAATGTAGCCAAACTCACCAGCAAAACCTGCGGCACCGCGCCAGATCTCGCCGCCGAAAACAAAGGCCCCGCCGACGCCCTCGCCGAGAGTCACGTAGAAAAAATTATCGCTTCCACGAGCTGCCCCGAGAATAAATTCACCATATGCGGCGGCGTTTGCATCGTTTTCGATCGAGACCGCAAGGCCCGTTGCATCGCGAATATCCTTGACGAGATCAACGCTTGAATGTTCCGGGAAATGAGCGGAAAAAGCCACCCTGCCCGATGCTTTGTCAATTAGTCCCGGTAAGGCGAGGCCAATTCGATCAAATTCGCCCAGATCTTTTCTCAGCCCCTCGATCAAAGCAACGATCTGCGGCAGCATCTGCTGCGTACGGTCAGACACAATGGTGCGTTGCCCCGCCAATTTGTTGTCTTGACCAATCGAAACCGCTCTTAACGCGGAGGCGCAAATCTCAACTCCGACCCGGATCGTCGCGCTATTGGTAATATCGCTCATCGTAAAAAGCCTTATGGATGTCTGTATTGACTAACGAGGATTCTAGACACTGGCCGTTTAAGTGTCAAACGGATATTTGGCCTACTGCGATCCGGTTAACCTTACCGCTAAGTCTTGCACCGGCAGTCAGGAGCGATGGGAATTTGCCGAGAGCCTTAGCCATTGCGGCGTGACCGCGGCCGTTGAGAGCTAGATACGCGAAAACGTTCGCGGCCTTTATCCGTGGCCCGAATGCCGCCAGCCAATCCCGGTCATATGCAACAGCAACCTCGTCGAAAGCTCGGTCGGGCTGTTGCAGAAGTCGCTGGCTCAGAAACCACGACGACTGAATCGCCATACTGATGCCCTCGGCAATTATCGGGTGTGATTCGCCCGCCGCGTTGCCGACGACAAACATCCCGTCCTGCGACCTCAAACGAAATCCCGGCTGGATTGGCCCCGCCGAGAGCCATTCACCGCACAGATCGGCTTTCGATATGGCTTCGCTGACGCCTTTTGTTGTTTCGATAATATGCTTTTGGACGGCCTCGCCGGCCTTTTTATTCGGGAACGTGCGGCGGATCTCCTGGAGCGATTCCCGCCGGATACAGCACGACAAACTCACAAAACCTTTATCGCAACTGACCATCCCTCCATATCCGCCCGGAAAAACGAGCATTGGCATCAGATCCGCCGGCAAAGCGGTATTTCGAAAATGTGCCTTAAAGCCCAAAAGATCGCTTCCCGCAGGCTTTTGTCTTTTTGCCTGCGTCGGAAGCCCGCCGATCTCCCACGATCCGTGAGCGGCTATTACGGTTCTGACATTAATCTCGACTGATTCGTTAGTTTCCTTCGATTCCAGTTGGACAATGCTGTCAGTACGGCGTCTAGTGATCTTTGTAACCGACCACGGCTGAAATACGGCTGCACCGGCCTTGACGGCCTTTCCCAAGAGCCACTCGTCAAGCACATCTCGCCTCAGCGCTCGTCCCCAACGGCTTTGCGGCGGCTTGGTCTTCGGCATCGGGGCGGTCATTACATTTTCATCGGCAAATATCGCGACGCGTGAGATCTCGGGACCTGCCAGCTTCGAGAATTCATCAAGGAAGCCGAGTTTGCCAAATAGATCGAGCGTCGTTGCGGAGAGATATTCGCCGCAGACCTTGCGTCGCGGGAACGCCGCTTTTTCAACGACCGCAACCGCCATTCCCGCCCGAGCAAGCAGCAAAGCCGCCGTCGCTCCCGCCGGGCCGGCACCTACAATGCATACGTCGAACGATCTCTCCGTCATTTCATTTCCTGCCCGAAAGAATAAGGCGGTTGGCCTTTGAATGCTGAACTCTGATGTCTTTGAGGTTCGCCCGTTTTGCTAGAGCCTCCAATTCATCGGGAGGTCTGCTCCTAAGTATCGAAAGTGCCCCGTCCTCTAACGAAAACGGCTGCAAAAACATGCCGCCCACTATCTTATAAAAATAATACGCGACCGGACTGCGGTTCAGGTCGATGACAAATATCTTTTTGCGAACCACACGGCTCATCTCGCCAAGCATCGTCACGGCCGGTCCGTCGTCCAGATGATGCAGAAACAGCGAGCAAAAGGCGTAGTCAAAACTGTCGTCGCCAAAGGGCAAATTCATCGCATCGGCCTGCAGCGAGTTCATGCCCGCTTCGCGAATGGATATCGCAGCTTCCCTGTTAAGTTCAACGCCCACTAGAAATGGATTGTTGAGATGTCCGGTGAGCGACTTTAGTAATTCACCAGAACCGGCCCCAACGTCGAGCACCGAAACATTCCTCTGGCCCGAATCCACCACGTCTCGCACGAGCGAATTTCGCAAAGCCCGCATCTCTCCAAACACTCGATGTATGACACGCATTTCGCGCTGCCATTTCGCATATTCCGCAGGTGTGAAATCGCCGGTGTCGAGACGCTCGAGTTCGGTGCTGCGTTGTTTGAATCTCGAAAACATTATCAATGAACAAATTTTTCGACAATCAGAGCGCTATTTTTCGAGCCAAATCCGATGCAGTTGCAGAGTGCGATGTTAACCTCGGCTTTTCTCGCAACGTTCGGAACATAATCGAGATCGCAGTCCGGATCGGCGTCGTCGAGGTTGATAGTTGGCGGAATGATTCCGGTTGTCATAGCGCAAAGCGTGGCGTTCAGCCCGGCCGCGCCGCTTGCACCCTGTGGATGACCGATCTGCGATTTCGTTGCCGACATGGGTGTTTCGTAAGCATGTTCACCGAGTGCAATTTTGAGTGCGACGGTTTCGATTTTGTCATTTAAGACAGTCGAAGTGCCATGGAGATTGACGTAATCGACGTCTTCGGCGGATCGTCCCGCGTCTTCGAGTGCGAGATTCATCGCTCGCGCAGGTTCGATCCCCGAATCGTCGAGACGGACGCGGTGATAGGCGTCGCAAGTCGCACCGTAACCTGTTATTTCGGCATATATCTTAGCATTGCGATCCAGGGCCGAGTCGAGTGATTCGAAGACGAATATATATGAGCCCTCGGCAACCACAATTCCCGAACGACCAACGGCAAACGGCCTCGACGCACGATGCGGCTCGTCGTTCCAATCTCTGGTCAAAACGGTCATCAAGTTAAATCCCGCCAAAATGCCCGGAGCAAGCGGCGCATCGACACCGCCCGTGATCATTACATCCTGACGCCCGAGAGCGATGTGCTGCGCGGCGTAAAATATTGCGTCCGTCGAGCTGGTGCATCCGGTCGACACTACATGAGAAAGCCCTCGAAGCCCCAAGGCCATCGAAATCTCGGACGAAAGTCCCCCGTGTGTCGAAGCCGGAATAATGTAAACGCTGGCGTGAGTTCTCGGCCCGACAAACCAGTATTCGTAATGCTTTTCTGCAAAGGCAAGCCCGCCGCCGCCCGTTCCGATCTCGACGCCGATCGTCCGACGTTTTTCGATCGGCATATCCTCGGTTTCGATCCCGGCGTCCGCCATAGCCTCGCGGGCGGCCGCTAAAACGAGTGGAACGGTGCGCGGAACATGTTTGCGATCCTTTTGGATGAGTTGGGTTTCGACGTCAAAATCGCGGACCTCGGCCGCGATCTTCACCGCCGAATCCGCTACATCAAAGCTTTCGATCCTGCGAACACCGCTTGCTCCCGACTGCAGCGACGACCAAAACGCGTCGCGGCCAACCCCGATGGGCGTCACACAGCCAATGCCGGTAATAACCACCCGCCGAGGGCGTACAAAATTCCTCAGCATTACAAAATTCCTCGTTCAAAACTCATAATTGTTAGAGAATAGCACCTCGATACCGAGTTGCTTAATTACGACTATATAAACATATTCAAAGGTTTCAGCGAACCTCTGTAATTGACTGATTTAGTTCTGAAAGTTACTCTTTGAAATGCAGTTCTTCCGCTTGGCCCGGCGTACATCTGCCCTGCAATATGGAACAACAGTTTTACGATTTAATTGCGGAATGGGGGATATTCGCCGTCTTTGCGCTTTGCACGGTTGAGGGTGATATAACGCTGCTGTTGTCGGGTGTGATGGCTCATAGCGGGTTATTTGGCAACTGGGGCTTTTTCTGGGTTTTTCTCGCGGGGACATTTGGCGGCATTGTCGGAGACAGTTTTGGTTACCTGATGGGCCGTCTGCTGCACGAGAACGCAAAAGATTATCGTTTTTATCAGGTCGCGCAGCCGCGAATAGAAAAGCTGATCGATAAGTTTGGCGGCTCGGCTATCGTTATTTCCAAGTACATTTACGGAATCCGCGTCGCGATGTGCGTATTTTACGGCGTCGGGAAAATGCCGTTCCTGCGTTTTTTGGGTCTGAGCGCATTGAGCTGTTCGCTGTGGGTGACAATGCTGGCGGGTACCGGTTATTTCTTTAGCGGGGCGATCACGTCGATGATCGGCGACTATAAGCGGATCGGTTTTGCCCTATTCATCATCGTGATGATCGGCGTGATCATTTTCTATGTGATCGAACGCTACTGGCTGTCCGAAAGGGTCGAGGACGCCAAGCTGGAAACTATTCAAAAAATCGAAGAAAAGCTGCTGGCCGTCGAAGATATCGGCAAGACCACTCTTCACGATCTCGGCGAGCGGCTGCATTTGACCCGCGAGCCTAACCGTGAGGAACGAGATGGGGAGAAGGGGAGACGAGGAGACGGGGCGAAAAAGTCTGACCACTGACCACTGCTTATGATAATCGAATCATCCGCGCCGACCCGGGTTGACTTGGCCGGCGGGACAATTGACATTCCGCCGTTATTCCTCTTTCACGAAGGGGCGGCAACGGTAAACTTTGCGGTAAGTCTACAGGCCCACTGCCGCATAGAGACGCGCGATGACGGCCGGATAATTCTCGAATCCATCGATCAGGACCAACGTTTAGAAACGACCGTCGCCAACATCGACAGCCTTCGCGATGAGACGCGGCTCGAACTGCTTTCCAAGCTAGTCTATTTTTTTCGGCCGACAACGGGCTTCAAGATGACTACCGAATCGAAAGCACCCGCTGGAGCGGGCCTTGCCGGATCGTCGACGTTGAATATTGCCTGCATCGGAGCTTTGAATAAGCTGGTCGGCGAGCGTTACAGCCCGGACCGGTTCATCCCGATAGCCGCTGCCGTCGAATGCCAGGTTATCAAGGTTCCGACCGGTTATCAGGATTATTACTCGGCCCAGTATGGCGGTGTCGCGTGCATCCATTTCAGTCCGGAGGGCATGAGACGCGAGGCTTTGGATATCGATACGGCCACGCTCGAACGCCGCATCGCCATCTGCTACACCGGTGAGCCGCGCAATTCAGGCACAAATAATTGGGAGATCACGAAACGTCACATCGACGGCGACCGTGAGACCTTTGATATATTTGACAGCATCCGCGATACATCGCTTAATTTGAGATTGGCCCTGCTCGCAGACGAGTGGGATGCAGCCGGTGAGGTCATCGCCGCGGCGTTTCCAAATCGAAAACGTCTATCACCAAACATCACCACGCAGCAGATGGACCATCTGATCGAAGTCGCTCTCGCAAATGGAGCGGTCGCGGCCAAGGTCTGCGGTGCCGGCGGTGGTGGTTGCATCGCGTTTTTCTGCGAAGACGGGCGCCGGGCCGATGTCGAAAAGGCGCTGTCGGCAGAGGAGGGCGCCAGTGTCCTCGATTGGCAGTTAGACACCGTAGGCCTGACAGTACGCGTCACCGATTCTCAAAAAGCCTAGTTCGGAATGCTCGATTTATCGCGCACTCTGAACTAAATTGTCACGAAACGTCCCGCCGCGGTGTTTTGGTTCTAGAAAAGATAATTTTCTTAGATCAAAAATACTCCGGAGGTTTTCGTCCAATGAAATCTATCAATCGCAACCTATCGTATCTCGCCGTCGCCCTGATGGCACTCGTCATAGGCACCGCCGCCGTCTCGGCCTTTGGTCAGGACGACGCAAAAAGCAGAGCTAAGGCTGAAAAGGCCGAGCATAAAACGGAACACAAAGACAAGGGCTTTTGCAGCTCGAATAACTGGTCGAGTGACGACCGCGTTTCGACCAATGAGTTGCGCGAAATGACGGTCGTCTCTACCGGCAGCCTGAATGTCGACGGTCGTCAAAATGGCGGCGTCAGCGTCAAAGGCGAGGATCGCTCGGACGTTCTGATCCGTGCTTGCGTCCAGGCGTGGGGCAAGACTGACGAGGCGGCAAAGTCGCTCGCGTCAAATGTCAAGATCGGCACCGACGGCAAGATCCGGGCCGAAAATAGCGACAGCGACAATAACTGGTCCGTGTCGTACGACATTCGCGTTCCCCGCTCGACCAATCTCAATCTGACTGCTCACAACGGCGGCGTTTCGATCAGCAATGTTGACGGCACGGCGGAATTTGAGACACAGAACGGCGGCGTGTTTCTCAGCAACGTTTCGGGCAACTACAAAGGCCGCACGATGAATGGCGGCGTGTTTGTTAAACTCGCCGGTACAGGCTGGAAAGGCGGTGGCCTCGACGTTACGACGACAAACGGCGGCGTCAACATCGAGATGCCGGAAAACTACGCAGCCCATGTCGAAACCGGCACGGTCAACGGTGGTTTTAGCAGCGATATTCGCGGTCTGGAAATGCCAAAGAGCGATGAAAACGGACGCCGACGCGCCTCGCGTATCAGTACCGACATCAACGGCGGTGGAGCACCGATACGTGTCGTTACGACCAACGGTGGTGTGCGGATCGGAACAGGAAGCGATAAAGACTAACGGTCTGGACCAGGCTTTTTATGAGTTACCTCCACCTTCAGGTGAAGGTAACTTCCAGCACAAAGAGCGCTTCAGCCCAATATTAAGACAAGATTAATTCCGACTGGCTTTAGCCAAAATACTTGATTGGAAAACGATCGGGAGATTTGGCTAGGGCCATTTAAATTTGGTGACTTGACCTCCAGCTAAAGCTGGAGGCAATTCATAAGACTTTCACATTTACGCAGCGATCTTGTCTATTGCATTAGTCAACGACCGAAAAATATCACGCCCATCATTCGACCCAAGCAGTTCTTCACACGCTCGTTCGGGGTGCGGCATCATGCCGAGAACATTTCGATCCTGATTGCATATGCCAGCGATGTTTGACCGCGAACCGTTCGGGTTCGCGTCGTCTACAATCTCGCCATTTTCATCGCAATATCGGAAAACGATCTGCCCGTTTTCCTCGAGCATATTGTATGTCTCGTCATCACATGTGTAATTTCCGTCGGCGTGGGCGATTGGGATCGAGAGCACCTTGTCCGTAACGACTTCGGTCGTAAAGGGCGTATTTTTATTCTCGACTTTGAGATTTACGTGCCGGCAAACAAAGTGAAGTCCAGCATTTCGCCGCAACGCTCCGGGCAGCAGCCCGCTTTCGCACAAAATCTGAAAGCCGTTACAGATACCAAATACGAATTTTCCCTCAGAGGCAAAATTCCGCACCGATTCCATCACGGGCGAAAACCGCGCCAACGCACCGGCCCGCAGATAATCGCCGTACGAAAACCCGCCCGGCACGATCACCGCGTCAAAGCTGCTCAGATCGGTCTCTTTGTGCCAAATAAAATCCACCGGCTGGCCGACATGTTTTGACACGACGTGATAAGCGTCGTGATCGCAATTTGAGCCGGGAAATACTACAACTCCGAATTTCATTTATATGCTGTAAGTCTATCTAATTCAGGAACGGTGCTGAGCCTCCGCCCATTTTTGCCACCCCCGCGGAATCGGCTTTCCGCCGTTTGCTTCACGAATACGAAGAATTTCATAACTCTGCTCCTGCAAACTTTCGAGTTGTCGCAGTCTGTCCGTTAACGGCATATCGCGAGCGTGGTTTCGAAATTTTCGCTTTTGTTCCAGGATAACTTTAAGTGTGGATTTGCTTCAGAATTTGAGATCACTTGGCAATCCTCCTTGAATCTTTCGCCAGATTTCCATCAAACCGAATTGACTCAAGACATTTTTCAGTTTCTTAGCATCCAGAACATCGCTTTCGGCAAAATGTTGAATCTTCAGAATATCCTTTGGACGCGCGACCGTTGCCCACATTGCAGCAAGATGTTCCGGTGGCAGCACATCGATACTGGTCTCATCAAACGAAAAGGTTATGGCATTCGCCAGTGCGTCCTTCCAGAGCAGATCGTGGCTCGATTCGACAAATTGCACGGGCCATCCGCCAATCATTATAAATTCATGGTCATAAGTATAACCTTTTTCAAGACAATAACTGTAGATTGACTCAAGTGATAGGCCGAGGCCGCTCTGCGGAGGCTTGAAAAAAAAATGTCAAGATCCTTTGTAGCTATAGGTTCCGAATAAAATGAGACCGCGGTCGCTCCGCCAACTGCATATTTGCCGATAATCCCCAATGACCACATATCGCCAAGAGCTGCGACAACGTCGGCCAATTTAAGTCGAACTTCCACTACTCGCTCACCTCAACCCGAAAATCCTCGATAACAGGATTCGCCAGCATGTCTTTGGCAATTCTTTCCGCCGCTTCGCGAGCTTCTTCCGACGAAACCCCGTCCGAAAACGCAAGCTCAAAATATTTTCCCTGCCGAATATCTGCAAGATTTTTGAACCCCAGCAGTTCTACAGAATGATGAATTGCTTTACCCTGTGGATCGAGCACGCTTGGCTTTAGTGTGACAAATACTTTTGCTTTCATTGTGTAACTCAAAATAAATTCTAGATTGTTACGCAAAAGTTTGTATTTATCAAAGTCTTGTGTTAGATTTCACTCTAAATTTCGGCTACAAACTGTTTAATTCAAAACCTAAAGGAGAATTTTAAAAGAATATGGAAAACTCTGGAAAGTCCGCTCTCGGACTCGATACAAATGTCGCGGCGGGACTCGCATATCTTCCGATATGCGCGGTTAATCTGATTATGAGCATTATTATCATCGTGACAGATAAGACGAATAAGCTCGCGCGCTTTTCGGCTTTTCAGTCGCTTCTCTTGGTCGGCATACTTATCATTGGTTACGTTATCGGAATCGTAATTGTCGGCGCCGGAGTCGCAGCTAATTCAGGAATTCTATCGA
The DNA here is from genome assembly GCA_038227175.1 of Pyrinomonadales bacterium. Lineage (GTDB taxonomy): Bacteria > Acidobacteriota > Blastocatellia > Pyrinomonadales > Pyrinomonadaceae > OLB17. The sequence continues at coordinate 155,438 of JBBRPZ010000006.1, forward strand.
TATTGGGATCGCTGGTCTATATTGGGACATTCCTCATATTTATAGTTTGTACAATCATCGGATGCATTCAGGGTTTTATGGGCAAGATGTTCAAACTCCCGATCATCGGCGGCATGGCGGATAACTGGTCAAACTAGTCGGAAAAACTCGACCGAGGTCAATGGTCAGGAGATAGGTCAAAAAAATGGAAAACTCTGGAAAATCTGCGTTCGGACTTGATAGCAATGTAGCTGCGGGACTTGCCTACATTCCGGTGTGCTTTTGCCACCTCATTGTAAGCATCGGGATTATCGCCACCGATAAGACCAACAAGCTACCACGGTTTCATGCGTTTCAATCGTTGTTGCTGAGTGCGCTGATCATTATTGGCTACATCGTCACGTTTGTACTCGTAATGCTCATTGTGGTCATTGCGGCCGCGTTGAATGTGCCGGCGCTCAGCTTCCTGAGCTTTTTTGTCTATCTCGTATTCCTTCTCTTTGCTTTGCTGGCATTTGTCGGTTTGGTCATTAGTTGTATCAAAGCCTTTCAGGGCCAGATCTTTAAACTGCCGATCATCGGGAACATGGCCGATAACTGGTCAAACTAACTAAAGACTCGATCAAAAACTTTACCGACATTGCATGGACAGTGTCGCAGATCAAAGAAGCGGGCAATTTCTGGCAATATGGTTTGCCCAGGATTGCCCGTTTTCATGAAGTTTAGACATGGATAAATGTGATAAACTGCTTGAGAAAGCTAGGCGATCCGCCAATAATTTTAGTGTTTCCGATGTGTGCGAACTGGCTGAATGTTACGGGTATTATTTTGACAAGGCAAAATGGATCGCACCATATTTACAAGAATTTGCGTCCAAATTTTGCTCGATTTCCATTTATGAATTTTCAGAATGTGAAAGGAAAGTCGAAACAATATCAAGTTAGACAATTATTGCAAGCCATTAATCTTAGTAAACATGAAAAATAAATATACAATTCAAATTTTCTGGAGCGAGGAAGATGAGGGGTTTATCGCGATTTGTCGTGACTTCCCGGGATTATCTGCTTTTGGTGAATCACGCGAAGATGCACTAGCGGAGGCGGAAATTGCCTTGGATTTAATGATCGAGTCGTACAACGCAAACGGTGTGTCGCTTCCAGAGCCTATTGCGGAACTTATCGCTGCTTAGGCAAACACCCGGTCAAACACTTTATCAACATTGCGCAGGTAATATCGCAAATCAAAAACGCGGGCAATCTCTTCCTCCGAAAGGTACGATGAGATGTCCGCGTCTCTCTTTATTAATTCCTGATAATCGCCGCCTTCGTCCCAGACTTTCATCGCGATAGCTTGCGTCCATGCGTATGCGTCTTCGCGTGAAACGCCTTTTTGCGTCAACGCCAGCAGTAGTTGTCCACTAAAAACCAATCCTCGCGTAAGGCCGAGGTTTTTTAGCATATTTTCGGGATAGACGATCAGCGTATCCAATAGGCTCGTCGTCTTAGCGAGCATGTAATCAAGGGTTGCACTCGAATCGGGCAACACGATTCGTTCGGCGGACGAATGCGATATGTCGCGTTCGTGCCACAGGGCGACGTTCTCAAGCCCGACAATGGAATTGGCCCTCACAGTGCGGGCCATGCCGCAAATACGCTCAGAGAGAATCGGGTTGCGTTTATGTGGCATCGCAGACGAACCCTTCTGACCTTTTTTGAATGCTTCCTGTGCCTCGCGAACCTCCGTCCGCTGCCAATGCCTGACCTGCAAGGCGATCTTTTCCAATGTCGATGCAACAATTGCCAGAGTGCAAAGATATTCGGCGTACCGGTCGCGTTGGATTATCTGGGTCGAAACATCCGCCGCTTTAAGACCTAATTTCGCACAAACTCTCTCTTCAACATCTGGCGACAGGTGTGCAAACGCCCCGACCGCCCCGCTGATTTTACCAACCGCGATCTGCTGACGCGCCTTTTCAAGCCGCTCTTTATTGCGTTTTGTTTCGGAGTACCAAAGACCCCAAACCAGCCCAAACGAAGTCGGCTCGGCGTGAATCCCGTGCGTCCGCCCGATCTGCGGCGTGTCTTTGAATTCATACGCGCGGCGTTTTAGTACCTCCAAAAGGTCGTGTATTCTCGCTAGCAGTGCGTCGCACGATTCGTCCAACAGCAACGCATTCGCCGTATCGACAACGTCGCTAGACGTCAGTCCGTAATGGACAAACCGCGACGCCTCACCAATGTTTTCGGCAAGATTCGTAGTAAAGGCGATCACGTCATGATCCGTAGTCTTTTCGATCTCACCGATGCGCTCGACGCTAAACGCCGCTTTCGCCTTTATCTCGGCAAGAGCATCAGCGGGTATCGTGCCGTCCTCGGCATGAACCTCGCAAACGGCAATCTCGACCTCGAGCCACTTCTCAAATTTATTCTCCAGCGACCAGATGTCGCTCATTTCGGGTAACGTGTAGCGTTCGATCATCGTTATCCTTGTACGGATGTTTCCAGAGTCTGTCGTATGTAACGCTGATAAGGGATCTTTTTCTTCTCGGCAGCGTTCTTGATCCTGTCAAAAAGTGCGGTTGACATGCGAAGGTTAACAACCTTCTCTTTAGGCTCGAATTCAAATGTTACTGGTTTGAAGTTCTCTGGGGTAATATACTCACTTAGATCTTTCTCCAGGAACTCCTCAAGCTCTTTATCCGTCTTAAATTTTGGCATCTTTTTACTCATATTTTCGAACCTCTTTATCGTGCATATATCGTGCAGTGACTGGTCTGATTAGTAAGCCTCGTTTACGCTCACGATACGTAAATCCTACAAATGCTGCCCTTCCATTTTCCATTCTGCCGATCGTGATAAATCTTTTTTCCGTATTCGAATGTGTGATATCGGGATGTATCCGCAAATCACGCCTGAAAAAGCCTCGATCATCTGGACAGAAATCCCATGCTTCTGACATTTGCCAATATTTGCATCGTCCCAATCGAAGCCATCGATCAATTCAATCATAACATTGTGTAGTAATTTGTCTATACAAATCGGTTACAAAACTATTAAAGGAATGGCTTATATGAAACCTTTCAAAATCAGCAGCTCCGCGTTCAGAACTGCGCAGCCGGCGGCACCGCGAATGGTATTGTGGCTGAGCGCAACAAAACGATAGTCGCAGATATTGTCGGGGAAAACCCGTCCGACCGTGATCGTCATGCCGTTGCCTTTGTCCCGGTCAAGCCGCGGCTGCGGACGCGAAGGCTCGTCGGTGACATCGATAAAAGTGGCAGGCGACGAATGCAGATCGAGCGACGGAAACGATTTCATAGCGTCAACCACATCCTCGAGCGTAGAGGTCTGCTCCAGGTTAACGCGAACCGAAACCATGTGTCCGTCCACGACGTTCACCCGGAAACACTGCGCCGACACGGCAAAATCGGCCTTAACGATCTTACCGTCCGTAAAGCTGCCCAATATCTTTTGTGCTTCTGTCTCTACCTTCGGCTCTTCGCCGGCGATGTACGGGAACACATTGTCCACAATATCCATCGAAGCAACGCCCGGATAACCAGCCCCGGAGATCGCTTGCATGGTCGTAACGATAACGGACTCAACCCCAAAACGCTGATGCAAAGCCGCGAGCGGTGGAGCAAAACTGATCACCGCACAATTTGGATTGGTTACGATAAAACCTTTGGCAAATCCGCGATTTTCACGTTGACGCTCGATAAGGCGCACATGATCGTGGTTGATCTCCGGAATGATCAGCGGCACGTCCTCGTCCATGCGATAGCTCGACGAATTGCTGATGACCGGATAACCCGCCCGTGCAAACGCCTCTTCGGTCTCGCGAGCGACACTCGACGGCAGGCTCGAAAAAACAATATCGCACTCAAGCGGCGGCTCGATCGGCGTCACGACGATGTCCCGAATGCCCTCCGGGATCGACCCCGGCAATTTCCACGCGCAAGCCTCGGCAAAACGTTTACCGGCCGAACGATCCGACGCTGCCAGCGCCGTTATCTCAAACTGCGGATGATTCTCTAACAATTGTGCAAATCGTTGCCCTACGGTACCGGTCGCACCTAAAATTCCTACTTTATACTTTCGGCTCATAAAAACTGTATATTTTCGTCCCTTAAAAAGATGGCGAACCCATAGAGTTTAATTTAGCCATTTCAAAAAGAAAAGGTGAACATTGGTTAAACGCCCCCGCCGACCCCGGTAGTATGTTGACATTTGATAAATGGGAAATCCTATGTCTTTTGTATGTAACGGAAGTGATTTATTTTGCGAAGGCTAAAATCTTTCAAACTTTTGAGATTTATGCTAAAAAGAATGCAAAGATAGTTAATTTAGGCGCTAAATCTTATGCTCAACCGGTTACCCTGCATCGCGAGGAAGCCACAACTGTGGAGCAGTTATAAAGTTTGCACTCCCGGTTGAAGAAATTCAAGTTCGCGCGCGACGATCAAACGCGAATAATGGGTCGTGAAACTTATTCTTTTCAACATGTTCGATACAACCGGATGATGGACGAAAAACGCCAGCAAATGCTGAGAGATATCCTGGAGGATGCTCTCGAAATCCCGCTCGATGAACGTGGTACGATCGTTGACATCTCTGGCTCCGGCGCTGATCTGCTAGTCACAGTGGTTGACGAACGACTGCAATTCGACCGTAAAGACGAGAACGCTTTGGAGTCGGCTGCGGCGGTCGCCGATGTCAAACCCTCTAACATCGGACGCGTGATCGGCAATTACCGGATACTGAGCGAACTGGGTGTAGGAGGCATGGGAGCCGTTTACCTTGCCGAACGGTCCGACGGCGAATTTCGCCATCAGGTCGCACTGAAATTGATAAAACGGGGTATGGATTCCGATGAGATCCTCCGCAGTTTTGTCAAGGAACGTCAAATATTGGCGACGCTCGATCATCCAAATATCGCGCATCTTATCGACGGCGGCACGACGGACGACCACCTTCCATATTTCGTTATGGAACTTGTCGCTGGCATTCCAATTGTGGACTATGCCGCTAAGAATTGTTTCGATCTCGTGCGTCGATTAGAACTCTTCGGCGATGTCTGTGCGGCGGTTTCGTTTGCCCACCGGAATCTTGTGATCCACCGTGATCTAAAACCGTCTAATATCCTAGTTTCCGAAAACGGCGTCGTTAAGCTGCTCGATTTTGGCATCGCTACATTTCTTGATTCCAGTGATCAATACAAGACTCAGACTGGGAATTTTGCCTTTACACCCGATTATGCCTCGCCCGAACAATATCGAGGCGATAAGTTAACGACGGCAACCGACGTGTACACGCTGGGTGTAATCCTATACGAACTACTGACCGGCGAACGTCCGCATAAAACTCGCGAAAATAGTCTCATAGAAATGATGCGTGCGGTTTGCGAGACTGAACCATCTCGGCCTTCGACCGTGGTTAACCGGCGATCCGAAACAAGGTCGAAACCGGAAACTCCTGTGCAAAGCAAACAACGATCGGTCGAGGTGTCGACCGGCATCGCTGATTCCCCTAAATTACTTCGCGGCGATCTCGACAACATCATCCTCAAAGCCCTACGTAAGGAGCCTGAACGCCGTTACGCGTCGGTCGAACAGTTTTCCGAAGACATCAGTCGTCATCTCAAGGGGTTACCCGTTACGGCCAGTAGCGACACCTGGGGCTATAGAGCTTCAAAGTTTATACGACGAAATAACATATCCGTTGCCGCCGCCGCCCTGATATTGGTCACTTTAATCGGCGGACTCTTCGCCACGCTTTACCAGCGGAATAAGGCCCAACGCCGCTTTACCGATGTCCGCCAACTCGCAAACTCCTTTCTTTTTGAGTTTCACGACGCGATAGAGAACCTGCCCGGTGCGACCCCGGCACGCGAACTAGTTGTTAGACGCGCACTCGAATATCTCGACAAATTATCCCAGGAATCCGAAGGTGACGATGCCCTTAGCCGCGAGCTTGCGACTGCTTATGAAAAGATCGGCAAGATCCAGGGAAATTCGTATTTTTCGAATTTGGGTGACACTGCCGGGGCGACGAAAAGCTATGAAACGTCACTCGATATACGCAAGACTCTTATTAAACGGGACCCAAACAATCGGGAATTGCAAAATGAACTTGCGAACGGTTACCAAGGCGTTGCGGACATGCAGTATACGGATAACGACCTGGAACGGGCCCTTGAGAATTATCGATACGCGATCAATATTCGTGAATCGCTGTACAAATCCGATCCTGAAAATCTAAATTATCTCAACGGGCTTGCTGAAAACTACGCACGCCTCGGCGACATTACCGGGATGGAAGGTTATGCGAATTTGGGCGATATCCCGACATCACTCGAAAGCTACCGAAGGGCGGTCGATCTCGGCGAGACGCTGATCGTCGCTGACCCGGGAAATTCAAGCCGCCGATCGTCGCTGGCAACCTGGACGACCAATCTTGCAATGCTCCAGTCCACGACAGGCGAGTACGATGCGTCGATCGCGACAGGGGAAAAAGCTATCGCCGCATTCGAAAAAATTATCGCAACCGAACCGAATGATTCGCAAACCAAGTTAAACATGCTCGCCGCGTACAACGTAATTCGGTATCCGCTGTCCGATCAGATGCGATTTGACGAGGCAATTGCTTACCAACAACAGGCGATCAAAAGGCTCCAGGAAATGAGTCTCTCTGATCCAAAAAACAAATTTATTGAGAGGTCTTTAGGTGTTTCTTACAATGGGCTCGGACGTGTACAAGCCGAAGCAAATGCGGGGGGGAATGCGGTCGAGAATCACAAGAAGGCTATGGAAATATCGGAAAATTTGCTCAAGACCGACCCGAAAAGCGGCGAGAACTATCGTGATGTTATGATGACGCACGAATTTTTAGGAACGGCCCTGGCCAACACCGGCAATTGCGACGGAGCTATCGATAATTTCCGCAAGGCTCGCGAAATGTATGAAAAAACGGCGTCTGAATACGACGCCGCGCCAGTCTACATGGGTCTTGGAAATTGCTTGTCGGCCGTAGGAAAGTTTCGTGAAGCGGCCGAAAATTTTCGTCAAGCGGTTCAATTGGCTGAAGAAAGCGTCAAAAAAAATAAGGAAAATGTCAGAAAGCAACGCCTCCTTGCAGAAATCTATTTTGAAGGTGAAAAGAATCTGTCAAAGTTGATAAGCGCTCTTTCCGGTGACGAACGGTCGAACGCCGTCCTACTTGCAAAGGACTGGCTGACCAAAAGCGCGACAATTTTGACGGATCTACAAAAAACGGGAAAACTCGGGAAACTTTACGCCAAACTGCCGTCCGAGGTTGAAAAAGAATTGAAAGGAACGTAAAAGCTATTTTGCCAGGGCCTCTCTCATACGCCGAACACCTTCGATCATCTTCTGTTCAGTATTGCAGAAAGAGATCCGCAAAAATCCTTTTGCCTCCGAGCCGAAAGCAACTCCCGGAACCGTCACGACCCGATTTTCCAGACATTTTTCCGCGACTTCTAAATCGTCACCCAAACTCCGCACGTCGAGCATCGTATAAAACGCACCTTCCGGCGATGTCGCACGCAAACCCAATTCATTACTGAGCAAATTCACGAGAAATTCGCCGCGTGTTTTATAAATATCGCGGGCGTTTTGTTTTGCGGCCTCGGCTTCTGCCGTCCAGCCGAGCAAGGCTGCTTTTTGCGTGATAGCCGATGTGCAAACTGTCAAAAAACCATGCAGCACCTGAATGGCCTGCATTATGTCGGCCTGCGAACTCGCCGCCCAGCCGAGCCGCCAGCCGGTCATACTCAGCGATTTCGACAAACCATTGATAACTACAGTTTTATCATAATATTCCGAAGCCGAATGCGGCCGTTCGCCAAAATAAAGATCGATGTAAATCTCGTCCGAGATCAGGTAAATTCCCGTGTCCTTTAGTACCTCTGCGATCTCTCGCAGATTATCCGGCGTCAATATTTTCCCGGTCGGATTCGACGGGCTGATGACGACCGCAGCCTTTGTTTTCGGCGTAATAGCTGCCTTAAATTCTTCAATATCAAATGCAAAGTCTTTGTCGGCTGGCAGTCTGTACGGAACAGGAACACCCTGAGCGATCCTGACGCAGGCATCGTACGCCGGAAAGCTCGGGTTCGGTATCAACACCTCGTCGCCTTCGTCCACGATACACATAAACGCCGCCGTCATCGCTTCCTGCGAACCGACGGTCACGACGACGCCAGACATCGGCAAATTCAGGTGCGGATATTGCTCCGCGATCTTCTGACGTAGTGCCGGAATACCAGGATGCGAGGTATAGCCGTTCTGCTCTTCAAGCGTGACCCGAGCCGCCTCGGCCCGCATAAACTGCGGCGTCGGCAGATCAGGTTCTCCCAACCCAAAATTGATACTGTCCGGCAATGCGCGCTCAAAAAACTGCCGGATCAGCGTCGGCTGCAAGCCACGCATTCGTCGCGGCAATACAAAGTTTTCTACCTTCTCCGCAGGCGTCATCGTTTACTTCTCTTCTTCCTCGGATTCTTCAAGGCCCTCTCGAATCGTGCCGACCTCGACATTGAATTCACCCTCGGCCTGCGCGAGCGGATCGGCATTTACCACTCCGGCAAACTCCTCGATTTCTCCGATTATCCTTTGGCCGAGCCCTGAGATGCTGTCTTTGAAACTGTGTTTTGGTTCGTTTTCGCCGTCGTTTTCAGCCATATTTTATTACCTCGACCTATATATTAGCCAATTTGCGGGCGAGTTGAAAACTAGCGGCTGTTTCAGTGGTTGACGGCAAAATCGATAAAGCCGTTGTTCGGATTGGCCGAGAGCAGACGGACGCCGACCTTGTCACCGACGCGCACGTTTTGCTCGCCCTGAACAATCCGTCCATCAACCGGTGGACGCAGGATACGGGCGAAGACTCCGGCAGACGTGTCGCCGGTGACGATAGCGTCAAAATTCTCGCCGATATGCCGCTGCATGACGGTCGCCGCGACGATCTTTCGCATTTTGCGCTCGACCTTTCGCGAAGCACGCTCCTGGTCATTAGCATGTGCGGCGATCGCGTCGAGTTCCTCGCCGGTGTACGGCGACGGTGTTTTGTCGATCACTCTCTTTACCAAACGCTGAACGACGATGTCGGTAAAGCGGCGATTAGGAGCCGTCGAATGCGCATAATCGCGAACCGCCAGCCCAAAATGCCCGCCCGCGTGTTCGCCTTGTCGCTGGACTACATATTCGCCGCTGCCGATCAGCTTTATGATCGAGAGCGACAAATCAGGGAAATGGACCGGGTCCGCTGTTCGCCGCGTATCGAGAAAAGCCGCTAGTGCCGTCTGATCAGGTTGCTGCGGCAGATTAACACCGTATTCGGCGGCGACGCGGACGATGCCGTCCCAACGCTCAGGCTCCCTGACGACACGCCGGAGCGAAAGTGCGTTGTTATTTTCGAGAAACTCGGCCATCTCGACGTTCGCCGCGACCATGAAATTCTCGATCAGTTTGCGGGCGGCGTTTGGCTCAACCGATTTCAGGCCCTTGATCTGGCCGTTTTCGACAACCGGCGTCGATTCGATAGATTCAAAATCGAGAGCGCCCTTTGCCGTTCGGTATTTTTGAAGACGCACGGCGGCCTGCTGCTGCAATTCGATTTGCTCTTTTAATCCTGGAGTATTTGCCACCTTAGCGGGCATTGCGCCTTTATTGTCCAGCCATGCTCCGACATCTTCGTACGCGAGTTTGGCAAAATTGTGCACCAACGCCCGGTAAAATGTGCTCTCCGGCACATCGCCGTTTTCCTTGATCGTCATATCGGCAACGACCGCTACACGGTCAACACCTTCATTTAGCGAAGTAAGATCGGTCGAAAGCTCCTCGGGCATCATCGGAAATATTTTGCTCTCGGTGTAAACCGTCACCGTATTTTGCGAGGCGTGTTTGTCGACCGGCGAATCCTTCGCAACCGACGCGTCGACATCCGCGATGCCGACAAGCACGCGAATATCGCCATTTGGCAGTGCCTCGGCAAACTCGATCTGGTCGAGATCACGCGAAGTTGCGTTATCAATAGACGACCAAAGCAACGACCGCATGTCCTTTATCGACTGGTCCGCCGTGACAGCGGGCCTCGATTGGATGCTTTTTACCTGATCCCAAACCTCCGGCGAAAACTCCGGCTCAAAGCCGTTATCGATCATCGCCTGATGAGCTTTTGATTCTAGCCAATCCATATTGTTCATGTTCTTCCATTAATGCAATGTTCGTCCCAGCCAAAGTGACACAAGAGATAGTGACACAAGAGATATTATCTGAGTTCAATGGATAGAGCGCTATTAACTATTTACTTTTTCGCTTTTTTGTTCTAAATTATTGACGTTGTTTTGGTTTTGTCAAAAAAGGGGAAAAATATGAATTCTACAAAGATTGCGGCTGCATTCATCGTGCTTATCGGAGGGCTAACTCTATCAAGCTGCGGCGGTGCAGCGAATTCATCTAATTCAAACGCGCCGGCAAATAAGGCAACCACCCCTGCGTCGCCCGCCGCTAACGCTTCGCCGGTAAGCGCCGCTCCGGTTGCTAAACAAGGCACGCCGCCCAAGGCCGACTTTACTATGTCCGCTGAAGACCTTCACAAGGACTACGACGCGCTCTTGAAAAAGGATCCTGCATCAATTTCAGCTAAATACCTGAATAAGAATATCCAGTTCACGGGCACCATTACGAGAATGGATACGACCCAACTCGGTACCGGGGCCGGGGTCGATCATGTATATACGCTGTCCGGAAATGGTAAGGATGACGACGTTAACTGTCGGTTCAACCCGGAAACGGAAGAGTCTGCAAAGCTGCAAAAAGGTCAGAAAGTTACGCTCCAGGGAACTCAGACCCAAAATCAGAACATACCGCCGACGCTCGAGAAGTGTTTTGTAATAAAAGGCGCGCAGTAAAACGTCTGTCTAACGGAGATAGTCTTCCAGTTTAGTGGACGCGTCCGTTTTATCGTCCCGGTATTTAACGATGATGGGACAGTAGATCGAAAGGCCGTTCTCTTTGCCGAAATCCTTGGTTACGGCACGCGAGCCTTGGACAACGACAGCACCGGCGGGGATCTCAAGTGAGGCTCCCTCGGTGGCTTTTATAACGCGGGCGTTCGGCAGGTCGAACACCGGCGTTGACCGCGTCAGTATCACCCCACTTGCCAGCACCGCACGCTCGCGAACGATAGTTCCTTCATAAACTCCCGTGTTTCCGCCAACAAGCACGTCGTCCTCGATGATCACAGGCACTGCACCAACCGGTTCCAAAACACCGCCGATCTGAGCCGCTGCCGACAGATGTACGCGCTTACCGATCTGCGCACACGAACCGACCAACGCATGGGAATCAACCATCGTGCCTTCGTCAACATACGCCCCGACATTGATATAAGCCGGCGGCACGACAACGACGCCCGGACCCACATAGCAGCCATCGCGAACAGCCGATCCGCCCATTACGATCCGCACGCCGTCATCGAGCGACATTGGCCGCAGCGGAAATGTGTCTTTGTCAAAAAACTGCAAGGTCTCAGTCGGCTTTGACATCTCCACCATCTTGCCCATGCGAAATCCGAGCAGGATGCCCTGCTTGACCCAGGCGTTGGCGTGCCATGTGCCAACCGCGTCACGCTCGGCCGAGCGGATATCGCCGCGCCGAAGCGCGGATTTGAAATCCTCATAAACTGCACGGTCATCTGCCGAAAATTCGGTTTGAGTGAAAAGGCCGCTAATTCGTTCTTGAAGACTCATTATTTCTTAAGTTTATTAATCACTACACCAAGTATGATCCACGTGATCGGCTGTAACGGGAGCCACACATAAGCAGCGGCTTTGTCTATCATTTCGTTTGTCTCACCGGCGTTCGAATCGACAAGGTAAGCCAAAATGCCAAACGCGATCAAATTCAAAAGTATCAACGGAACAGAAGCGATAAAATACGCAAATGCACCTTGTTGCTTTGCGGTCTGCCCGTCCTTCAACGCTTTGAAAAAAGCGACTGCCAAGCCAACCAATCCGCCGAGGCCCAAACCCGCCGCCGCTAGTAGGAATACAAACAGAGCGATAATACCGGATAAATTTAGGCCAATATCGCTCATAGAGTTATCCCGATCGCGTTCGTTCCATAACGACCGATGAAACTTCAAACCCCATCTTCTTCCAAAACTCGCCGCTGCCGCGTCCGGATCGCAACACCCAGGTAATATTGGGATCGTCGCCCATCAGCCGTCGAACAAGTTCGCGGCCGATGCCCTGCCCGCGTTTCTCTTCGGCGACAGCGACGGTCCCGATATAGCCGTTCGACGCTCCGTCGCATAGGGCACGGGCGAAACCGATAATTCTTTCGCCTTCAACCGCGAGGACGGTCCGGTCGGCATTTTCCATCATCACGCGAAACCGCTCCGCATCTGCGGTCAGCCTTTCCCAGCCGTTTTCGACGAGGAATCTCCTCACCGCCTCAAAATCCGTATTTTGTGCAGGCCGATATTCCATCCTAAAGATTGAGTTCTTTAATTACCGCTTTTAATCTCGCACGCGTTTCGGCGGTCACGGGTACGAGCGGCAGCCGCAGATTTTCTTCGCACAATCCCATTTCTTTCATCACAAATTTGCACGGAGCGGGTGAGGATTCGATAAAATTCGCTTCCATCAGCGGCAGGATTTTGTAATTGATCTTGCGGGCGAAATGGAACGAACCATTCAGGGCGTGCTCGACCATTTTCGATGTTTCGGTCGGGATTTCATTGGCACAGACAGAAACAAGCCCGTCTGCCCCAAGCGAGATTAGAGGCAGGGCCGAAAGATCATCACCCGAAAATACTGTAAAATTCTTTGGCCTATTTTTGAGGATTTCCATCACCTGCGAGTAATTTCCGGATGCCTCTTTTGTCGAAACAATATTTTCGTGGGCAGCGGCAAGCCGCAGCGTGGTCTCAGCCGAGATATTCGACGCCGTTCGCAAAGGCACGTTGTAAAGCATTATCGGAAAACCCTTTACGGATTTGGCGATCTCCGAAAAATGGGCAAACATCCCGGATTGTGTCGGTTTGTTGTAATACGGAGCGACCAGCAAAGCCGCATCCGCACCGGCCTCTCTCGCTTTTCGCGTAAAATCGATCGACACGGCGGTGTTGTTGTTTCCGGTCCCGGCAATCACCTTTGCCTTAAGTTTCCTGGCTATCTCGACAGTTAATCGGATGACATAAAGCCGCTCAGTCTCATCCATCGTCACATTTTCACCGGTCGTGCCGCACGGAACGAGCAGCTTAATGCCGCCCTTTACCTGCCGCTCGACCAGTTTTCGAAAACAGCCGTCATCTACGGAGCCGTCCTTTCTAAAAGGCGTCACCAGCGCCGTAGCGCACCCGCTCATCCATTCAATTTTCATCGTCATAAAGTCGGTACCACCTGCGGCAGCAGTTGGGGCTTTTGCTCACAGATTAACACAAAAAGACGGGCAGAAACACGACCGGTAGGGAGTGTGCCTCTATTTGACAGATTAATTGGCTGGCAGCAGCGGGTTATCTCCCGCTAGTCGCGATAAACTGCGGAGAAAAATGCTTCGAGCTTTGTTAGATCGAGTTTTCTACTCGTCCGTACACCCGAACACAGATCAAGCCCAAACGGCTGCACCGTGTCGATAGCTTCGCGGACATTACCAGCATTCAGCCCGCCCGCAAGCAAAACCGGCTTGCCGCACGTTTCGACTATTCGCCGGCTCAAACGCCAGTCGTGCCGACGACCTGTGCCGCCAAGCTCTTTGATATCGAGGTTTGGATTGCCGCTGTCGAGCAAGATCGCGTCAACATACTCGGCCAATTCGGCAGCCTCATCAACCGACTGCTCGCCCACGACATGGATCACCTGGACAAGCTTGACACTAGGCAAAGCTGCCCGGATCGATAAATAATCGCGTCCTTCTAACTCGTCAACTATTTGGATGGTGTTGGTTTGCGTCCGATGATGATGATCGATAATTCCCCGGGCAGTTTGCTGACTCGTCAGCAAAAACGTCGCAATTGGCGGTGGGACGGTTCGTGCAATCCTCGATATCTCCTCGTCCGATATCGGCCCCGGCCCGGACGGCATCGCCCCAACAAGCCCAATCGCCGACGCACCGAAAGCTATCGCATCAGCGGCTTCTCGTTCATTTGCGATACAGCAGATTTTTATTCGAGGCCGCATAAGTCAGAACCACCTGCGGTAGCGGGTGGTTGAAGGTTGAAGACTTGCGCCGCAGAAGGTTTAAGAGCCTTCAAGTTTCTTTAAGATTGTGATCTTCCGCTAAAACCACCCGCTACCGCAGGTGGTTCTGACAAATCTCGTCCATCACATCGCCGAATTCGTAAAACCCCGATTTCCCGACGATCCACTCCGCCGCGAGGATCGATCCGGCGGCAAAACCCTCTCGCGAGCGCGCCGCATGCTCGAGCAAAACCTGATCCGCCGGGCCGTCAAATCCGACGCGGTGCGTTCCCGGAATATTACCCGCCCGCGTCGCCGAGACGCTAAAGTCAGTGTCGATATGTTCGGCGACAATGTCTTTAAGTTTCAACGCCGTCCCGCTTGGGCTATCTTTTTTTCGGGAATGATGCTGTTCCTCGATAAAAGGCTCGAAGTCGGGAAATTTGGCAAAAAGCTCCGACGCAAAATCGGCTATCCTGTAAAACAGATTGACGCCGATCGAGAAATTCGCCCCGAAAACCATCGCTCCCAGCCCTTCGCGGACAATCCGTTCGATGTCTGCACGTTCCGCGTTCCAGCCCGTCGTGCCTTCGACAAGCGGCACACCGGCGAGTACGCATGACTCGACGTTTCGTCGGACAGCCTCGGCGGTTGTGAAATCTATCGCCGCATCGACGTCCGTGAACTTCTGCGACAGATCCGCCGCCGACAAACCCGCAGCCGAGTCATCTATGACTACGGCGATTGTATGCGCTTTTTCTTCGGCAAGCGTGCGGATGAGCTTTCCCATCGCTCCGTAGCCGATCAATGCGATCTTCATATGGCAATTTCACCACAAAGATAAGTGGAGCACAAAGAAACATTAATCGCTTTGTGTACTTTGTGCCTTTGTGGTGAGCAATTTCTTTACCAGATTGACATACAACCCGACCGCTTCTTCGAGTTCCCGTTTCATTACAAATTCGTCCTTTGTATGTGCCACAAGGATCGACCCCGGCCCGAGCAGCAGCGGTTGACCCCAATTCGTCAAGTGCGGGATGTCGGTTGTAAATCTGACAACCTTTTGCTTAAAACCATCAACCTCGAGCATCCTGACCGGCAGGCTGTATGACAAAACCTCGATCTCGCCGCGGCCGCGGATGATACCGTCGAGCGCCTCGCGAATCGGTTCGGTTGGCGTCGTCAGACGGATCAGCAGGCTCGCCTCGGCCATTGGTGGAACAACGTTTAGCGCCAGTCCGCCACTGATCAGACCGATATTGCAGGTCGTCTCGCCGTAAAATTCGTCATGTGGAAATTTCGTGTGCCGAACATCCTCCAGAATATCCAGCAGTGTCTCGATCGCCGAATCGCCTTGCTCGGGATACGCCGAGTGCGCCGCCTTGCCCGTCGTCTTGATCTTGACGCGATACGCACCTTTTGAGCCGATAGCAAGGTCGTTGTCCGTCGGCTCGCCGTTGATCAGGTATTCGCATTTTGCGGCGATTGGATGAAGATTCGCGACCTTCGCACCACATGACGCTCGCTCTTCATCGACCGTAAAAAGCAGTCCGATGTCCTCGATTCCCTGCTCGCGCAATTCCTCGACAGCGGTAATCTGAGCTGCAATAATTCCTTTAGCATCGCACGCCCCCCGTCCGTAAATTTTCTCGTCCGTCTCGCTCGCAGCAATAAACGGTGGCACCGTATCCATGTGCGTCGAGAGAAAAACACGGGGGTTGTCGTTCAAATACGCGATCACATTGCCGCCGCAACCCTCGACCGCCTGCATCTCAACCGTCCAGCCAAGCGATTGCAAATAATCACGCAAAAACAGCCCGACCGCTTCCTCATCGGCTGACACGGACGGGATATTCATCAGGGATTTTGTTAGTTCAAATAGATCCATAATCGTTTTTCACCACCGAAGAACACAGAGAAACCTAAGACAAATCATGGATCGTGAACCCGGCGGCTTCAGCAGCTTGGAGAAGTTTCCGATCAGCGGCTACGAAATTTTTGTTTTTGGGAAATTCCTTACACCAAACCAGTGCGGCTGCGAGTTGCAGGCTATCCAAGGCTTTTAGGCCGCATGTTAATGGAAATGTGCGGGCGAGTTCAATTATTCGGGTCGATGGAGCAATCGTAATCCAGGATTTTTCGATTGCGGTAAGAAGCAATTCGGCTTGTTGTCTTCTTTGAACGCTAATGTTCCCTTCACGCTCTTGACGGGCGAAAGCGGAAATAATCTCAACTGGGGTTTCCCAACAAACTACTCGTTCCGCCAATCGTTTCCATAGCTTTCCCGCCTCGGATGAGGTGGCTTCTTTAAGGCAAAGCGGCACGACTGCACTGCTATCCCAAAATGACATCAATATCGAGCCTCGTTTCGATCATCGATTACTGCCTGACTAGTTGAACCAGCTGGAAGCATCGGCTCCTGCGAAAATAGAGCCTCCCAATACTCATCGGGAAGTTCCGTCGACTCGGACTTCGTTGTCTGCGGTTCGTAAACCTCGATTACTTTCTCAAGCGCCATTTCTAGGGTTTCACCGTCTGAATTGGCTCCTAAGAGTGTGCGGGCCCTTTTTAAATTTACGGTGTTTTCGATCTCGACTACGACTGACATAACTTTTCCTCAACCAAATTCTACCATATCAAAACAGCTCCTTATGCAGCCTTTTAATCACATCCGGCACAAATTCCTCTTTCACTACAAACGTGAGATTAACGCTCGACGCACCGTGCGAGACGAGGGCGATGTTGATGTTATCGATGGTTGAAAAGACTTTTGACGCGAGGCCGATGCCTTCGCGCACGCCCTCGCCGACGACACAGACGACGCCGTAGCCGTGTTCGACCTCTACGTCGCCGAGGCGCGTCAGGTCGGCGACGATCTGTTCGAGCGAATCAGCGTTGTCGAGAGTCAGGGCGACCGAGACTTCAGATGTCGAGACGACATCGATAACCTTGCGGTATCGTTCAAAAACCTGAAACAGGGCGCTCATGAAGCCGTAGCTTCCGAGCATCCGCGCCGAAGTGATCCGCAGGATGGTAATGTTCTTTTTGTGGGCGATCGATTTGATCTTGTTTGGAGCATGTTCGGAGGTCGCGAGTACCATCGTGCCCGTTTCGCCGGGCTCGAACGTATTGCACACGCGGACCGGAATGCCGTGATCGACCGCCGGCTTGATCGTTTTCGGGTGGAGGACTTTTGCACCGAAATAGGCCAACTCCGCCGCCTCTTCGTAGCTCAATATCGGTATCGTCCGTGCGTCGCCGCAGATTCGCGGGTCGCAAGTCATTACACCGGTCACGTCAGTCCAAATTTGCAACTCTGAAGCCCGCAGCGACGCAGCGACGATCGCCGCCGAATAGTCGGAGCCACCGCGTCCAAGCGTCGTCGTCTCCCCACCGCGACTCGCCGCAATAAAGCCGCCCATTATCGGCACTTCGCCAACGGCGATGAGCGGTTCAAGCTCAAGTTTTACAAGCTTTTCGGTCTCATCCCAGATCGGCGTTGCGGCACCGTATTCGTCATCCGTCACGATCAGCCGCCGCGAATCGACCTGTCTCGCGTTCAAACCTTTAGACTTCAAAACCTCGGTCAGCAGCTGTGACGAAAGCTGCTCGCCGTACGAGACGACCGCGTCCTTCAGCATCGAAAGGGGCAGTGAGCGGCGTGAGACACGCACGAGCAGATCGGCTAGCTCCTCCCGGGCGTATTCGAGTTCGGTGTTAATGGTTTTGGAGGCGTCTTCGGGAATGAACTGTTTTACGACCGCGTTGTGCCGCTCAAAATGCGGCTCAAGCGATGCGGCCGCAGCCTCAGGATTGCCTTTTTTGGCCGTCTCAAACGCCGCGAGCAGTGCGTCAGTTACCTGGGTCATCGCCGAAACAACAACGACCGGACGCCGGTCAATTTGCGTCGAAACAATGTGAAAAACACGCTCAAAAGCGGCCACGTCGCCGACCGACGTCCCACCAAATTTCATTACTATCGGTTGAAAAATATCGCTCACAATTAAACTGTAAAATTAAAGCAAATTGCTTCAAGGTGCAATGATATGTTAAACGAATTGCCCACCAATTACGCGAATAGTGGCGAATAAGAAATTTCTGATATTCGCGTCTTTTCGCGTAATTCGCAGGCAAAACTCTTAAACGCACAAACCGCTCCGCCGTTATTTGTAAAGGCCGACGGCCTCAGCTTCCTTCCTTACATTTGGAAAAAAATACTTCTCCGCTTTGTCCTCTTTTATATCCAATATCTCGCGTAGTACCCGCGAGGTTTCGGCAATATCGCTTAAGAAAGCGTCATGCCCGTCATCCGAGTCGATCTCAAAATACGCCGCGTCAACGCCATTCTGCTGAAACCGCCGCGACAAACGACGTACATCCGACGCCGGGAACAGCCAGTCGCTCGATATTCCGACAAGCGAGACCTTTGTCTTCACCCGCAGAATATCGTCGTCATCCAGGTCAAACAGGTCCATCGCCTTAGTGATCAGATCGTAGCTCTCGATCTCAAACCGCTCGCTAAACGCATCGCCCTGATGATCGAGATAGCCGCCGACGTCAAAGCGGTCGTCACTTTTTGCGTACGGGTCTTCGCCGTTGCGGTTTGGCTTGCGACCAAAGCGGGCGTCGAATTGCCGGGGCGATTTGTACGAGACGACGGCGATCTTTCGGGCCATTTCGAGATCGTTACTTTTGATCGCCTGCCGCTGAAGATGGTTTAGTGCGAGCCCCATCGCCGAAAGCGGCGTTGCCGCGATCGAGATGCATTCCGCAGTCAATTCCGGATGATCGGCAGCGAACTGCAACGCAAGCATCCCGCCGACACTGCCGCCGACGACCGCTCGGAATTTCTTGATGCCGAGATAATCAAGCAAATGCACGTTCGTCCGTACAATATCGCGTAACGTAACGAGCGGCGCATCGCTGCCCTTTGTCCGGCGTTTTTTTAGCGATCTGGCACTCGTCGATCCGTAACATGAGCCGAGATAATTCACACAAATAAAAGCAAATTCCGATGTGTCCAGTGCACAGCCATCGCACATCAGGCCATTCCACCAATCGCCAATCCGCGAGCTGCCGGTCAGCGCGTGAAAGACCAAAATCGCGTTCGACCGGTCCTCATTGAGCTTGCCATAGACCGTCGCACGCAACTGGACCTCGGGCAAAACATCGCCCGATTCGAGTGTGAACGGTTCGTTAAATGTGAAATCTATCTCGAACATTTTTTCTCCTCGGAAATGATTAGCCACAGAGCACACAGAGACAGAGATTTGGTTGCAGAAGCCCGCGTGAGCAAGGGCGTAACGAGCAACGTGCGGATCACTGCTTTGCGTCATTGTTTCGTTTTCTTCTCATCTTTCTCTGTGTCCTCTGTGGCAAAAATATTAGTACTTCGGCACACTCGGATCGACCTCGTCCGACCATGCACCGATGCCACCTCTTAGATTTATCAATCGGCCCGTAAATCCTGCAGCTTTCAACGCTTCGATCGCCTTTGCGCTCCGAACGCCGCCTTTGCATTGCATAACCGCCATTTTGGATGGATCAATCTCCTGTGAGCGGGCAACGATCTGCCCCAGCGGTATCAGCCTGGCATTCGGGATCCGCGCGATCTCATATTCGAACGGTTCGCGAACGTCGATTAACTGAAAGTCGTCTCCGCTGTCGAACCTTGCCTTGAGTTCTAAAGCGGTAATTTCGTCTAATGCCGGTGCTTCCGACTCCGGCAGATTCACGCCACAAAAAGCGTCGTAATCGACGAGCTCCTTGATAGTCGCGTTAGGGCCGCAGAGTTGGCAATTCGGATCTTTGCGGAGCTTTAGCTCACGGAATTTCATCGTCCACGCATCAAACAAGAGTAGCCGATTGAGCAAAATACCCTCGGCGCCGAGGATGACCTTGATCACCTCGTTTGCCTGTATCGTGCCTACAATTCCCGGCAGCACGCCGAGCACTCCGCCCTCGGCGCACGACGGAACGAGGCCCGGCGGCGGCGGTTCCGGGTACAGACAGCGGTAACAGGCGCCGTGTTCCGCCCAAAAGACGCTTGCCTGCCCTTCGAACCGAAAGATAGAGCCGTAAACATTGGGCTTTCTGGTCAAAACGGCTGCGTCATTCACCAAATATCGCGTCTGAAAATTGTCAGTGCCATCGACGATGACGTCGAAATCCTTAAATAATTCAAGTGCGTTTTCGCTAGTCAAAGCGATCTCAAAAGCCTCAATTTTTACGTTCGGATTCAGGTCTTCCAAACGGTCCTTGGCCGATGCTATCTTTGCCCGGCCAACGTCTTTCGTGCCGTGGATGATCTGTCGCTGGAGATTAGAGCGGTCGACGACATCGAAATCAACAATGCCGAGCGTCCCGACACCGGCTGCAGCCAAATAAAGTCCGAGCGGCGATCCGAGTCCGCCGGTGCCGATGGTCAAAACGCGTGTATTTTTCAGTTTTCGCTGCCCTTCGAGGCCAACCTCCGGCAGGATCAGGTGCCGAGAATATCGCTGATATTCCTCAGTCGTAAGTTCCGGCGGACCACCTGTCGATCGCGCCTCTGCCACGCTGTTGCCACCGGCGATCGACGGCACGATCATTACCGTTTCCCCCGATGGAACCTCTGTTGCGGCTCCGTCGAGATAGCGTATATCCTCATCGCCAACATAAACATTGATAAAATTGCGAAGAGCATCCTGCTCGGTAAATAGATGTTTTCTTAGCTCTGGAAACTCCGTCGTCAACGCGTCCAAAGCCTCGCCCGCCGTAGCCGCCTCGACCTCTGCCTCTGATTTGCCGCCCGCGAATTGCCGGAGCGGCGTCGGAATCAAAATAGTTACTGACATAATTCTTTCTCTCCAAAATAAAATACTTAAAGGTTAAATAATTAGCTGACAGCTATTAGCCATTAGCTAACAGCTGATTTTCACTCATGGCTTGCGTTCCAGTTCCTCCAAATTGAACTTCGAACGGTCGTCCTCCATCACCCACGAATTCCAATCGACCGCCTTCCCCTTTCGGACCGAAACGATAATGTACGACCAGACCGGCAACGCATGATCGAGATCAAATTGTGAAGGAACGGCCTCGTCCTCGGGATGCGAATGGTAATACCCGATAACGTCAATCCCTTTCTCGCGGGCATAACGCTCGGCACGCATTACCGAACGCGGTGCAATCAGGACTCGGTCATGCCGCCGCTCAACATCGGCCGTGTTCTCCATCGGCAAAGTCTCGGTCACCGTCTTACCGGTTTCCGCATCAAAATGTCCGAGCAACATACCGCCGCATTCGTGCGGATAATCCCGCTCAGCATGTGCCGTAATCCGATCCAGATTTTCTTTTCCTACTCTTAACATTTTGCCTTTTGACTTTTTACTTTTGACTTCACCCTTTTGCCTCTTACTTCGCCAACGCGTGTTCGATGTCCGCCAAAATGTCTGCGACATCCTCGATTCCGACAGAGATACGCACCAAACCTTCGGTAATACCGAGGGCGTTGCGGCGTTTTTCGGTCAATTCCCGATGCGACGAAGAGGCCGAGTGTGAAACCGTCGTAAACACATCGCCAAGCGTCGTGGCCCGCACCACTAGTTCCAGCGAATTCATGAAAGCCCACGCGGCCTCACGTGTGTCGTCCTTGAGAACGATTGACAGCAAGGCGCCGTAAAGCGGCTGTCGCAGCACCTTTTCGGCCACGCCGTTATCGTTGAATTTCGGATAATAAACTTTGGCTATCGCCACGTGACAGGACAGCGATTCGGCCAATTTCTCAGCGTTAGCGCACTGTCGGTCGAGCCGCAGGGCGAGGGTTTTGATACCCCGCGAGATCGAGTGAGCTTCCCAAACACTGAGGATGCCACCGACAAGTTTCATCGCGCTCGTCAGGGCCGGTTCGTCCGTCATGTCGCGGGCGACGACAACGCCGCCGGTCGCGTCGGCATTGCCGCCGAGATACTTGGTCGCGCTGTGAACGACGAAGTCGGCACCAAATTCGAGCGGCCGCGAGAGATACGGAGTCGCGAATGTGCTGTCAACGATAAATTTCGCTCCGACCGAATGTGCGATCTCGGCGACAGTGGCAATATCGAGCACCTTGAGCAGCGGATTTGAGATCGTCTCGGCGAGCAGAACACGCGGTTTCAACTCTGCCGTTTTCGTTCGCAGCTCGTCGAAATCGGCAAAATCCACAAGCTGCGTTTTCACGCCAAACGCCCCGAAAACCTTGTAGAGCAAGTCGTAACTTGCTCCATAAAGATCACGCGAAGCGATAACAACCGAACTCGCCGTCAGATCGCTTGCGAGTAATGCAGCGTGCAATGCAGCCATACCCGACGCATACGCCCGGGCAACCGCGCCGCCCTCAAGCACCCGCAGCGATTCCTGAAAGGCGACGACTGTCGGATTGGCGTAACGCGTGTAAATATAATCATTTAGCTCGCCGCTAAACACCTTGTCCGCCTCTTCCATCGACGCGTAGCCAAAGGTCGAATTGGCAAATATCGGCGTCGCGTTGGGCAACCCCTGCGGCAGAGGCTGACGCTCGCCAGCATGTACCAAGTCTGTTTCGATTGATCGTTTTTTCATAGGTTTAAAAATCAAAAAAAGCCCTCGTGCTAAAGATGCACGAGAGCTTTTTTAAGATCCTCGTTTTTTGACGACGTTTTTGACATCGTTAGTCTTTAGCAGTTTTTATCGTGGAGCAAGTTGCCTTAAATCGCCACGCTTTTTTGGTTTTCAAGTTCCCTTTCGGGATTCTATCCAAAGCCATCGAGCGTGACGCATATAATAATGCGGCAACAGCTTATCGGCATGCGGATAATATTTTTCATCAAATCGAGCCTTTTCAGGCTTTAACTAACCTACAACATCACTTCGCGGCGTGTCAACCACAAAGTAAAATACGCCGCGCCTAAAATGTCGGTAATACCTGCTCTAGCGGGTGGGGCTTTTCGTCAGCAGCCGCGCTACCCACACAGCACCGCACCTCCGTTAATGTTCAAAATTTCACCGGTGATATGCCTCCCCCAGTCCGACAGCAGAAAACATATAGACATCGCTACGTCGTCCGTCGTCGCCATGCGGTGCAGCGGGATCGAACTGAGGACCGATTCTTTGTACTCCAGGTCCTGGAAAACCTCGCGAACCATCGCCGTCTCGATCCAGCCTGGGGCGACGGCGTTGACGCGGATCTTCGGGGCAAGCTCGGTCGCTAGAGCTTTGGTAAACGCGATCTGCCCGCCCTTCGAAGCGGCATAGTTTGAATAATTTGCCTCGCCGCGCTGTCCGGCGGTCGACGAAACCAGCACGATAGCCGCCGAGCCTTGTTTTTTCATCGCCGGAACACATGCCTTTGTCATTGCCCACGCCGATTTTAGGTTGGTGTTGATAACCTTATTCCAAAGCTCCTCCGACAGGTCTTCAATCGGTGCCCCGTCCCAAACACCGGCGTTGCACACGAGCAAATCGATGCGTCCAAACCGTTCGAGGGCCTGCTTTGCGATCTCCTGTGCCCCCGAAAATTCCGAAACATCAGCCCGCACAGCAAACGAACCGACGCCTTTGTTGATACACATCTCAACGGTTTCAGCGGCCTCGGCGTCGTTGCTCAGGTAATTTACAACAAGATTCGCCCCCGCCTCAGCCAACCGCAATGCAGTCGCCCGTCCAACCCCTCGCGACGAGCCGGTAACGATCGCCGTTTTACCGGCAAAAAGATTGTTTGGAAGCTCAATCTGTGATGCATTTTCGTCCATTTCCAATATTTTGCCACGAATTGCACGAATGAGACGAATGTAAGAGAATTTTTCTGTCCGCTTTGATTTTTATTCGCGTCTTTTCGCATAATTCGCAGGCAAAAAATCTTATGAACGACGCAAATCTCCTCGAAGACCAACCCATCGCCTGGACGCCAACGCCCGATGTAATTGAACGTGCCCGGCTTACCGAATTTATGCGCTCCGTCGGCGTCGCGACATGGGACGAACTCTACGCGTATTCGATCGACGATGTCGAAAAATTCACCGAGGATGTTATAAAGTTTCTCGACATCAAATTCGATCCGCCATACGAAAAGCTGCTCGATACCACCGACGGCGTTGAGTTTCCAACTTGGTTCGCGGGATCTAAGGCGGAAACACGACCGGTAGGGAGTGTGCCCTCGGCGGGCCTTAACATAACCACAATGTGCCTCGACCGCTGGCAAACGGACGAGATGAAAGACCAGCCTGCGGTGATCTGGGAAGGGGAAGAAGGCGAGGACGTCGGTGACGAAAGGATTGCTTTTGAAAGCGGCACGTTTTCTCCGTATGTAATGACTTACACCTACGGTGAGCTTTTTGACGAAGTACGGGAATGCTCCGAAGGCCTTAGACTTTTTGGTTTTAAGAAGGGCGATGCGATTGGCCTTCACCTGCCGATGATGTTCCAGACAGTCGTCGCAATACTCGCAATAAATAGAATTGGAGCAATCGCAGTTCCTGTCTTTTCAGGTTATGGCGTAGAGGCAATTGCGAGTCGGATGAATGCCGTTGGTGCCAAAGCTATCTTTACCTGTGATTATTTCCCTCGTCGCGGCAAGAAGTTCGATGCTCTTTCAGTTGCCCTCGAAGCAGTACAGAATGTTCCAACAATTAAAAAGGTTTTTGCTATTCAACGTTCGAGTCATCATCTCGAAAAACGAGATCCAAGAATTGTTGATTACGAGGTTCTGTTAGAGAAATGCTTTGATGCTCCGACGGAAAATTGGGACGCCGAGGCGACCGCCGCCGAAGACCCGCTCATTATCCTCTACACCTCCGGCACGACCGGAAAGCCAAAGGGCATTGCTCATACGCACGCGAGTTTTCCTATTAAAGCGGCGCAAGACATGGCGTTTGGTACGGATGTGGGCAAAGGCACAAGAATCTCGTGGTACACCGACATCGGCTGGATGATGGGGCCGTGGCTGATCTACGGGGCGTTGATAAACGGCGCGACGATCTGCATCTACGACGGGGCACCCGATTACCCAACTCACGACCGGATGTGGGAGTTTTGTGCCAAGCACAAGGTCGAAATCCTGGGCATTTCGCCGACTCTGATTCGATCATTGTCGGCAAGCGAGTCAGTACCGCCTGCGGTAGCGGGCGGCTCTTTAGTCGATGCGGAAACGGCACCACCCGCTACCGCAGGTGGTACTGACAATACTCCGCCGAACGAACGCCACGACCTTTCTTCCATACGCATCTTCGCGTCGACCGGCGAGCCGTGGAATCCGGCTCCGTGGTGGTGGCTCTTTGAAAAGGTCGGCAACTCGAAGCTGCCGATCATAAACTACAGCGGCGGCACCGAGATCTCCGGCGGCATCCTGATGGGCAACCCGCTGCTGCCGATAAAACCGTGTTCTTTTCCAGCTCCGTGTCCGGGAATGGACGTCGATATTCTCGACGAAGACGGCAACCCCGTCGCTCCCGGCGAGGTCGGTGAGCTTGTGATCCGTCAGCCCTGGATCGGCATGGCGCGCGGATTTTGGCAGGAAAAAGAACGCTATCTCGAAACCTATTGGCGGCGTTTCAAAAACATCTGGGTCCACGGCGATTTCGCGATGCGTGACAAAGACGGCCACTGGTTCATCCTCGGCCGCAGCGACGACACGCTCAAGGTCGCAGGCAAACGCGTCGGCCCCGCCGAGGTCGAAAGCCTGCTCGTCGCCCATCCGCTCGTCACCGAAACCGCCGTCATCGGCGTCCCCGATGATGTGAAAGGGACAACAATGGTGGCATTCTGCGTTTTGACTGGAGAGCAAGCATCCCTGATTGCTCGTGATGACAAGGACAAAGACGGGCAAGCCGGGATGCTTGCTCTCCAGTCCGAACTCAAAGCCCTCGTCGCCAAAGACATGGGCAAGCCTCTCGCCCCCTCACGCATTCATTTCGTCTCGGCCCTGCCAAAAACCCGCAACGCCAAAGTAATGCGCCGCGTCATCCGTTCGGCCTATCTCGGCGAAGACCCCGGCGATCTCTCCGCACTCGAAAATCCGCAAAGTTTATCAGAAATAAGGGCAGCCTTTGCAATTGGATTAACATCGACAAAGAGCGAAAAGATAAAAGCATGAAAATCGAATTTACAATTGACGGCAACGAACGGATCAATGTCGTCATCGAGCGAAACTAGTTCACCGACAATTTCACTTTGCTTCGGTCACATTCTTCTAGCTTAAAAGAACTTGACCTCCATATTAACTTCAGGCCCTAATTGTAAAAACAAACAAGGAGAACACTGATATTCGGGCCGTTTACAGGAAAGTATCCGGAAGTGATGACGGCATTTAACATAGTCGATACGTCGGTATCGGTGATGTATTCCTACTTCTTTGCATGGCGGCTTTTCCGGGATAAAGGGTGGAAAGTCTTCGTAAAGCAGACGGTTTTGTCGGTCTCATATATCTTGGTCGTTCTTATACTGGTCATCCTTGATCGTTAAGCGTACGACGCATCTCCATAGTGACTGGCGGTTGTTATACCACCTGAAAGCAGAAAATTCCCACAACATCGTTTGTATATTACTTAAGTCAGCACGAAAATCGTCCTGTGAGTTCAATTTACACCATCGGCCACGGCCGCCATCCTTTTGCTTATTTTCTCGAACTTCTTCAAAAGTACGAGATCGAATTCATCTGCGATGTCAGAGCTTTTGCGAGATCACGTTGGCCGCAATTCAATGGTCTGGTCTTGCATGAGCTATTGAACGAAAACAGCATCGGCTACGAGCATCTGCCTGAAACGGGCGGCAAGAATAAGCCGCAACCCGCAGATTTGGCGGCGGGGATCGACCGGATCATCGAGATCGCCTCGGACGCCCGCACGGCGATGATGTGTTCTGAATCAAAGCCGCTTTCCGATCACACAATCCCGCGAGCCAACTGCCACCGCGTCGGCATGCTCGCTCCGATGCTGCGGGCGAAGGGCGTCGAACGGATCGTTCACATTTTACCGAACGGAGAGTCAATCGAATTTGACGAATCCGCCGTTCCGTCGATCTGGTAAAAACATTGAAAGCATTAAATAACAATTCGCTAAAACGCTTTGCGCTGGCCCTCGCCGCGAGCGACCCGCACATGGCCCGCGTTCACGAAACGTACGGTCCGCCGCCGCTGTGGGATCGGCCGACGGGCTTTGCGACGTTGCTGCAGATCATTCTTGAACAGCAGGTCTCGCTTGCGTCTGCCAAGGCCTGCTACGATAAATTATGTTTTCGGCTCGGCGATGTGACGCCTGAGAATGTGCTATCACTCAATGACGTTGAATTGAAGATCGTCGGTTTCAGCCGTCAAAAGACGGCTTATGCGAGACATCTTTCTGAAGCGGTGCTTGAAAAACGCATCGACCTCGACAGCCTCACGCACCTTTCGGATGCAGAAGTAAAATCCGAACTTATCAAACTGAAAGGCGTCGGTGAATGGACATCCGACATCTATCTCTTGATGGCGATGCTCCGGCCCGACGTTATGCCAAAGGGCGATGTCGCCCTCCACACCGCATGGCATAAATTGAGCGGCGAGCCGCGTCCGTCGTCGGACGAATTTATTGCAATGGCCGAAAAATGGAAACCACACCGCTCGGTCGCCGCGCGTCTGCTGTGGCATTACTATCTGTCTGAAGTGCGGAAGCCCGCGCGTTGAGCCGGTGGCGTAACACGAACGTTGAAGGTTACGCCCTTGCTAACGCGCGGGCTTCTGCATTAAATTGAATCCCGATGACCAAAATCCTCGATGTCGGCTGCGG
This sequence comes from Pyrinomonadales bacterium, assembly GCA_038227175.1. Taxonomy (GTDB): domain Bacteria; phylum Acidobacteriota; class Blastocatellia; order Pyrinomonadales; family Pyrinomonadaceae; genus OLB17. Next base: position 183,376 of record JBBRPZ010000006.1, read on the forward strand.
GGCCAATAAAACGACGGGTGCGATCGGGCTCGATAATAACCCGCGCACGGCGGCTGATGTTATCCATGATCTGGGGGTTATTCCCTATCCGTTTCCCGATAACGAGTTTGATTTTGTGGTCTCAAACCACGTGGTCGAGCATGTACCCGATGTTATGGCGTTTATTGGTGAGTTGCACCGGGTAACCCGCAACGGCGGGCGTATCAAGCTGCTCACGCCGCATTACACGAACCCCGACTGGGCCAACGACCCGACGCACCGCAATCATATAAATTCCTATACTTTTAATACTTTTATGCCCGGTTGTCAGGTGTTCGATTTCTATACGGACATTCAGCTCAAGCCGATTCGCACATACGTTTCGCTTGCCGGTTTATGGAGGGTGTTGGGTATTGAGTTTTTAGTAAATCTCGACCAGCGGAGCCCGAAAATGCGTTTCCTGCGAAAATTCTGGGAGCAGTATCTGAGCTACATCATCCGGGGTAAGGAATTGCAATTCGAATTCGAGGTAGTAAAGAGCGGAAAATGAAAGATTAGCCGCGAATGCACGAATGCTTTGTCAGATCGCATTATTTCTTTTTTCATTCGTGCATTCGTGGCTAAATAAAAATTTGACTTGTTAACATTTGGCCTCGTAGCTGCGTCTTTTATTCGGATGCCCGATTAACCAGCCAACTATTCTCGAACTTTGAGGCATCTGTTATCGTTAGGAAGTAAGTCCGGAGTTTTTGTTGAGGTAAAAGAATGAAAACCAGATCGTTTGCCGTCGTTGTTATCGCGGTTTTGCTGTTAAATTTTGCTGGCCTCGCGGCCACGAACAACCGGCGGCACGCCGTTAAGAAGAGTCAGGCTACCCGGCTCGTGACTTTGCTGCCGGCATCCGATGGAGTCGCTGTTTTCGACGCCAAGCGGTTTCTGAATGACGCCCTGCCCAAGCTACTATCGGCCAATCAGCCTCTTCTCGGCCAGATCATGGCGAAGATCAGTGAGATGGAAAACCGTACCGGTATCGATCTCCGAAAATTTGAACAGGTCGCGGTCGGCGTGACTTCCAAACAGATCTCGGCAAAAGAGACCGATTTCGAGCCGGTCGCGATAGCCAGCGGCGACATTAGCGCCGGTGCGTTGATCGCGATTGCAAAACTAGCTTCAAATGGCACCTATCGCGTCGAGACCCTCTCGGATCACACGGTCTACATTTTTACGCCAAAGGATATCGCCGCAAAAGTCGCGGCCAAAAATCCGAATTCGCAGGTCGCGGGCACCGTTGACCACGTCTTTAGCGAAATGACAAAGGAATTTGCCGTCACCGCTCTCGACAAAAACACCCTGGCCATCGGCTGCCTTGCCCGTATCCACGAAACGCTGCTTGGCCAGTCGCATGTCAGTGCCGAATTGACCGGCCTGCTGTCGCAAAAGGAAACGGCCGTGATGAGCTTTGCTTTGCGAACGCCAGACGGAATGGCGAAATTAGTGTCGCTCGACAACGACGATCTGGGGGCGAGTATCGATTCGATCCAGTTGCTGTCCGGTTCGGTTGAGGTAGCGGCCATCGGAACGACCCTGCATGTTGCCGCCCGGACGAAAAAGCCCGATCAGGCAGTGAGCCTAAAAGACACCCTCGACGGCCTTCAGATCATCGGAAAAGCCGTTTTCGGCGGCTCAAAACGTGCCGACCAGCAAGTCTACGGCCGCCTCATCAAGAACGCCAAATTTGATCTCCACGGCAGCGACGTCTCGCTCGACCTGCTTATTCCGCAGGCTGATATTGATGCCTTGGTTGCGAAAATAAAGTAATTTCTTTCGGCGATCTCTGCGAAAATCTTTGCGGCCTCTGCGTTTGACTGATTTTTAACGCAGAGGCCGCTGAGTTTTACGCAGAGCTATTGAGAACTATCGTCGCCGCCCGCGAAAACCCTCGGACCTCTGCCTCGCAAATTGGTCGAGATCGCGATTGTATTTCCCGTCCTCGCCGAGTAGCGGAAAAAGCTGAAGATCACGCGAGATGTACGCTGCCCGCAACTCGACCGGACGCGACCCGGCTTTCACTACGCGAACCTTTGTACCGCGAATATCGCCGATCCACGCCGCAAATTCCTCGGCCCGACCGACCGTGGCCGACAGCAAAAGCAGCCTTATTCGCGGCGGAGACAGGATGATCGCCTCTTCCCAAACGTGGCCGCGCTCCTCGTCAGCAAGATAATGGGCCTCGTCCAAAACGACAAAATCCGTCTCGACTTGGGCACCCTCGCGTAGTGCGTCGAAAAGCTGATTTCGATAGATCTCCGTCGTCCCGACAATCAATGGGGCCCCGGTATTTTCTTTACGGTCGCCGGTCAGGATGCCGACGTTTTCGGCTCCGAATTCAATGCCAAACTCGGTGTATTTCGAATTTGTCAGGGCCTTGAGCGGCGTCGTGTACCACGCCCGCTTACCTGCGGCCAGCATTCGTCGGATCTCTTCGCGGGCGATCCATGTTTTGCCGCTGCCGGTCGGCGCGGTTACCAACACATCCTCGGTCTCGATGGCGGCGAGGGCTTCGAGCTGGAAATTGTCGGGTTTGAATGGCTTGAGTTCGGGTACACCGATGCCCGATAGCAGGCGTTCGATCGCACGGGCCTGCCGTGGCGTCTGCGGCGTAACGACTCGGGGTGTGGAACTTTCGCCTGCAAAAAAGCGTTTATCTCTTCGTTCACCTTTAGGCCGCGATCGATTTTGCGCGTGGCGGTTACGTTGGCGATCTCGGTTATCGGAGCGAGGCATTACGGAAGATGTTAGTGGTTTAATAACAAGAAGTCGAATCCTTCCAATCGCCGCCAAATGATGTTAAAATACTCAATTGCCTCGCAACTTTTTGCGGGACACTGGCGTCTAATTTCCGAAGCGGGTATTTTGTAGCTGATTCGGGACGCAATATTTTTTATATGTTAGAGCAGTCTTTATACAATACGGAATTCGAAATGGCCCCGGTCACCTCGTCGATCGAGGGTGACGATCTTTTTCGTGGTTACGAGTTGAAAAACTGGGAATTTTCGCCCCGAATTTATAAGATTTTGGCCATAGCGTCGGCGTTTAATCTTCTGGCGTTGCTGATCTTTTCGCAGACCTCGGTTTTGACCGCTAAGGGCTGTGACAGCCCGCTTGTCGGACGCGTGTGTCAGGTTTTGGATACGGTATATGTGACCAGCTTGCTTTTTGGCACGGATCGTCAATACGTCGATGAGGCGTACGACAAGACCGATCTCGGGAATGCCGATATTACATACGTGGATGTCAGCAATGTCGAAACCCAGCTCCAATATCCTGGCAGCTTCAAGGACGAAACGACCGGAGAGTACGTCCCGATGATTGGCCAGCCGACGAATGCTATGCTCGTACAGGCCAACAATTCGCCGTTTCCGGACATGTCAGGATTTCCGCCCAACATCACGACCACGACGCCCTCGTTAGGAAATAACCTGATCGATACAAAACCAAATATTCCAAAGGCAAATCCTAACGTCATCGATGGCGATCTGCCAACTATCGACGACCGGACGGGAATGCCCGACAACCCGATGCGACCGAAATTCCCAGGAATGGGCAGGATACGCACTCCAAAAACTACGCCCATAAAACCAGCGACGCCAAAAGCGACGCCTGATCCAAACGCGAAGGTTGCGGACGTTAAGAAAGATCCGCCGGCAAAAGTAGACCCGACCGATCCGCAGACCACTTTCGACATCAACAAGCGTCCGTTTGTCGATCTGGCCAATAACGTCAACGATCTGCTCGCTAAAAAGGCGGTAAATCTTGACACCAAGTTTATCGTCAACGCCAAAGGCAAATTGACCAAAGAAGGCAAGCTCGACCCGAAAACGTTCAAATATCTTACAGCCCTGAGTCCCGATCCGAACATGATCAAGGTCGTCCAGAATGGCATCGAGGCGATCAATGAAAGCGGCTATTTGCAGTACCTGAATGCGCTTACGGGCAAGGACTTTAATCTGTCATTGCAGCAGGACGACGCTAATATCACCGCTATTGTCCAATCTGACATGGATGACGCCAATCATGCCAATACGATCAAAAGCGGACTCAACGGCATTATCTCGATCGCTAAAATGAAAAAGAGCGGCGAAAACGCCGATCAGAACGACAAGGACGATCTGGTGCTTCTCGAAAATGCAAAGGTCGAAACCAATGGTAAAAAGATCCTGATCACCTTTACGGTGCCAAAGGACATCGCGCAAAAAATGATCCAGCGAAAGCTCGCCGAACAGGCCAAAGAGCCCCGGCAGCCAAACGGCAACGCGATTGTCAAACCCGTCAATAACGCGGCAAAAGAATAGATTTGAACAACCGTAAGAACAACAATTCCGCATTTTTCATCGCTGCCCTCGGCGTGTACCTCGGACTCGTGCTCGTCGGCGCGTCCCCGCAGGTAATGGCCCAGGCGGCGATGACGAAGCAGTTCAATGTCCGGGACGAAATCGAGCATAAGGACAATCTCGATAAAAAGCCGGACGACGGACTTAAGACGGTTTCTGACGCGGTTCAGGGCTATCTACAGGATGTTGAATATTTTCTCGTCAATTTGCAGCGGCTACGGAGTAAGGGCAATTTTGACCTCAACAAAGACGTGTTCGACGTCGCCCAAAGCACGATGCTGCCCTGTGTTGACAGCAATATGGCGGGCCGTTACACGCCAATCAGATTCGTCAGTGAAAACCCTTTGTCACGTCCGGCGTTAGTGCAATTCAGCCGGAGCATGGTTTTTGGCTATTCGCTCGGCGATTGCATCTCCAATAACGAATTCAATGGCGTTACCGCCGTCGATTCACGTTACAACCTTAAGCTCGACAAAACGGTCGGGCTTTCCGTCAACATTGCGGTCGTAAAGCAGTCGCCTCAAAACGCTGTAGCTCTCGCTCGTGAACTTGCTGATACTCTCAAGCTTTACTCCGCCGAAAAGAACGGACGTTTACGGCAAAGAATCATCGAAAGTACCCTGTTTAAGACCGAAAACGATCAGGTTTTCATCGTCACCCGCCTTCCCCGTGCCGGGCTCGACTCGCTGCTTCTCTCTGACGCAAAGTAGCGGCGGGCAATTCAAATTCGCCACAGTCAAATGCAAATGTCCAACAAACTTCAGTTTGTTGGGCCTGCGGTACGAGCATACAAACTAAAGTTTGTGGAACCAATAAGAGGAAAATCATGGCTGTAAACAGTTTTGCAGATAAATTAGTAAAGAAGATTTTTGGATCGAGCAGTGACATTTTTTTGAAGAATGTTAAGTCGATCGTTGAACAGATCAATGAATGGGAGCCGAAGGTGGCGGTGATGTCCGACGAGGAATTACAGGCCCAGACGCCGAAATTCAAAGAGATCATCGCCAACCATCTCGATGCCATCGACGACAAAGAGGAACGCCGCAAGGCCGAACAGGAGATCCTGCACGACATCTTGCCCGAGGTTTTCGCGACGGTACGCGAAGCGTCGAAACGCGTGACCGGCATGCGGCATTTCGACGTGCAGATGATCGGCGGCATCGCCCTGCACCAGGGCCGTATCGCCGAGATGCGTACCGGTGAAGGTAAAACGCTCGTCGCGACCCTGCCGTCGTACCTCAACGGCCTGACCGGTCGCGGTGTTAACGTCGTCACGGTCAACGATTACCTCGCTTCGCGCGACGCCGAATGGATGGGCAAGATACATAAATTTCTCGGCCTCTCGGTCGGCGTCATCCAGAACGATCAGGATGATGTCGCCCGCAAAGACGCCTACGGTAGTGATATAACGTACGGTACGAATAACGAGTTTGGCTTCGATTATCTGCGGGATAATATGAAGTTTGATGTCGAATCGCTCGTTCAGAGAGATCATTATTTCGCGGTCATCGACGAGGTCGATTCGATCCTTATCGACGAGGCCCGGACGCCGCTCATTATTTCGGGTGCTTCGGACGAGGCGACCGACAAATATTACACCGCCAACGAGATCATTCCGCGTCTCGAACTCGGCCACAAGGACGAGGAGACCAAGGTCACGACCGGCGATTATCTCGTTGACGAGAAAAATCACTCCGCCGTGCTGACCGAAGCCGGTGTCACTAAAGCCGAGAAACTGCTCGGCGTTTCCAATCTCTATGACCCCGCGAACATGGATCTGCTGCACTGTGTCGAGCAGTCGTTAAAGGCCCATATGCTCTATAAGGCCGACCATCATTACGTCGTGCAGGACGGCGAGGTCATCATCGTCGACGATTTCACCGGGCGTTTGATGGCCGGACGGCGTTGGTCGGACGGATTGCACCAGGCCGTCGAAGCCAAAGAAGGCGTCAAGATCGAGCGCGAAAACCAGACGCTCGCAACGATCACGCTCCAAAATTACTTCCGAATGTACGAAAAACTCGGCGGCATGACGGGTACGGCCGAGACCGAGGCCGAGGAATTTGGCACGGTTTATACTCTCGACGTTGTCCAGATCCCGACCAACATGCCGATGGTCCGCGTCGATTCACCGGACATGATCTACCGCACACTGCCCGAAAAGTGGGACGCGACGGTCGAGGAGATTCAGGAACTCCACGCTAAAGGCCAGCCCGTCCTTGTAGGTACGGTATCGGTCGAAAACTCTGAGCTTGTTGCCGAAAAACTCAAGGCCATCGGCGTACCGCATAAAGTTCTCAACGCCAAATATCACGAACAGGAGGCCGAGATCATTGCCCAAGCGGGCCGCAAAGGTGCGGTCACGATCGCTACCAACATGGCCGGTCGCGGAACCGACATTCTGCTCGGCGGCAACCCAGACGCGCTCGCCCGCGACTATCTGAAGCGGATGGAGATCAATCCGGACGAGGCTACAGAAGAGCAATTCGAAGAGCAACTCAGAAAGGCAAAAGCCGTCGTTGCCGAGGAGCACAACGAGGTCGTCGCAGCCGGCGGCTTGCACATTCTCGGCACAGAACGCCACGAATCACGCCGTATTGATAATCAGCTTCGCGGCCGTGCCGGTCGGCAAGGAGATCCGGGATCGTCAAGGTTTGTGCTTTCATTGGAAGACGATCTGATGCGTATTTTCGCGGGCGACAAGGTCCGCTCGATGATGGAATGGCTTGGCATGGAAAAAGGCGTCGCCATCGAATCGAAAACCGTGTCGAAACAGATCGAACGTGCTCAGAAAGCCGTCGAGGCACGCAATTTCGAGACACGCAAACACGTCCTCAAATACGACGACGTGATGAACCGCCAACGCGAAACGATCTACGGCTTGCGTCGGCAGCTGATGTTTGAACCTGAACATCGCGAATATTTGCTTGGCGAGAATGGCGTCGCGAGAGATCTGCTCCACGATCTGACGCACAGTTTTCTTTCCACCGAGACTGGACCGGACAAATGGGAGGTCGATACCTACGCGGCTGAGATCGAGAACATCTATGCCATCGATCCCGCAAAGGATGCCGATGTCGATTTCAAGGGGATGAACGCCGACCAGATCGAAGACGCGATCTGGGAAAAGGCTAAGTCGAACTACGAAGCAAAGGAAAAACTCGCCGGCGACGACAGCCTGCGGGCGTATGAGCGTTACATCATGCTCAACATCATCGATTCGCAGTGGAAAGACCATCTGCTTTCGATCGATCAGGTCAAACAGGGCATCGGCCTCGTCGGCTACGGCCAGAAAGACCCGCTCGTCGAGTACAAAAAGCAGTCATTCGATATGTTTCAGGACATGCTCGACCGCATCGACACCAACACTACCAAGTCCTTGATGCACCTCGAGATCGTCGTCAAAGACGAGCAGCAAGAGATCGAACGCCTCGAACGATTAGAGATGCAGCGTGCCCGCCGTCAGGCCGCCGGAATGGCATTCACCGGTGCTATGGCCGGTGCCGAAGTCGCCGGTGCCGAAGCCGCCCGCCACACACCGTTCGTCCGGGACACTCCCAAAATGAAGCCCAACGAACCGTGTTATTGCGGCTCAGGCAAGAAATTCAAAAAATGCCACGGAGCAGGTGCCTAGTGTCAGTAGCTCGCAGGTAAGTAAGGGCTTGGTCAATTAATAGAGGCTGTTCGATAACTGAGTTGTCTGGCAGCTTTTTTTTCTTTTCACGACAATTTTTCCCGCAAGCCACCCGACCAACCAACGTTCTTTCAAATGTAACGAAATCTATAAACGACCGCCCCTATATAGGGCGGCGCTCAGGGAGACATTATGAAAAGATCGTTCATCATCGGCACCGTGGTATTGACCGCAGGTATTTATGCATATTCGTACACAAATTTTCGCATGATCATGTCGGGCTGGTTTGCAGAGACAACCGCGTCCGTCGTCGAATCAGCCAAACCAAAAAAGACAATGCGGTCGTTCAATTCCGACGCCGAACTCAAAGAACATTTGAAAAAGGTCGGCGCCGAGCGGCAAAGAGAGACGACGATGAGTCAGGGAGCCCTCGCTAATACGGGCGCTGCGGGCCAGCCAACGACGGCTCCGTCGGCTGCGGCAAAATCTGTCTCTGCGGATTCCAAGGCGGGTAAGGACAAAGAGTCAATAACAAATAGCCAGATGGCCGGTGTCGACGAAGGCGGCATTGTAAAGGTCCACCGCGATCATCTCGTGATCCTGCGACGCGGACGCCTCTTTACGGTCAGGGTCGGCGACAATTCGCTTCGGGCGACGTCTTCGGTAAACGCCTATCCGCCCGGCATTAACCCGAGCAACGATTGGTATGACGAAATGCTGGTGTCGAACGACACCGTCGTCGTCATCGGCTACAGCTATGGCCGCGGCGGCACCGAGATCAATCTTTTCGACATTGATTCGCGGGGCGATCTGGCGTATTGATCGACATATCATCTGCGTTCTAACGACTATTATTCGTCGCGAAACTACGCTAGCCGTCTGATCGGCGACAAACTCGTCTTTTACACGCCGCAATATTTCGGCTATGGCGACCCCGAGCAGCAGTTCCCTGCCGTTCGCAAGTGGCATAAGGGTGCGAAAGACGGCGAATTTAAGTCAGTTGTGTCCGCAACGAGCGTCTATCGCCCCGAACGTCCCGAAGGCCATGATTCGACATCGGCCCTGCATACCGTGACGGTCTGCGACCTTTCGACACGCGACATGGCGTGCAAAGGCACCGCAGTTCTCGCCGCCGCCGGACGCGTATTCTACGTGTCGCAGAAGTCGGTGTATGTATGGACAACCGACTGGAATTATCACGACGGCAAAGCTTCCACCGACTCGATGCTCTTCAAAATGCCTTTGGACGGCTCAGCCCCAAGCGCGCTCGGCGTCGAAGGTGCACCGGTCGATCAATTCTCATTTCTCGAAAGCGACGGCGACCAGCTCAACGTCCTTGTCCGGTCCGACAGCGCCGGCGATCAGATGTGGGGAGCTGAGACTTCGGCGGGCGATGTTGCCCTATTGCGTGTTCCGGCGGAGCGATTCTCCGACGGCAGCGAGTCTACCCGCAGCAGCAATTACCGCACAATGCCAAAACCCGAGGGCTACACATTCCAAAACAGCTTTGTCGGCGACTATATGCTCTACGGGACCGGCAACGGCTGGGGAGCACAAAAGAAAGTCGATGGGGCCAATCTTTTTGCCGTCAACTGGAAAAATGGCGAGGTCAGCAAACTGCATCTCGACCACAGCGTCGACCGCATCGAACAGCTCGGCAACGCAGCCGTCGTCGTCGGCACAAACGGTACGGACCTCTACTTTTCGCCCGTCAAGCTCGGCGACGATCCGACCGTCCGCCCAAGCTACATCCGTAAAAGTGCGTCGCAGGGCGAGCTTCGCAGCCACGGCTTTTTCTACAAACCGGACAGCGACGACAGCGGCCTGCTCGGCCTGCCTATCGCTCGCCAGGGCCGCGCCGGTTACCGGCATCTGGTCGAAGACTCGGCCGCGATCCTCTTCTTAAAGAACAACGGCCTCGAATTCGATCAGGTCGGTGAACTCGAAACTAAAAACGCGTCAACCAATGACGGCTGCCGTGCGTCGTGCGTCGATTGGTACGGCAACGCCCGCCCGATCTTCCTAAGCGGCAGAATTTTCGCTCTGCTCGGCTACGAGCTGGTCGAAGGCAGCCTCAACGACGGCATCCTCAAAGAAAAACGCCGTATCAACTACTCGCCGCGGTTCCTCGGGGACGACCGCACCGATGAGGAAGATGAGTAAATCTAACTAACCAGCGTGCTAGAAAGGGCGGCTTCGGCCGCCTTTTTCATTTCTACGCTCATCGAGAAGATCTTGCCGGTTTCCGCCTTTCGCTGGCCTGTGTCGGCTTGATTTCGAATCGCCGTTTTATCAACTTTTGATTCGCACTGCGACTTAGGTTAGTCTGCTTTCAGATGAATTATTCCATAGATACCGCATACCTTTTCGAGACGCGAGAGGTAAATTACGATTTTCCCGAAGGCGTGATGCCCGTATTTTGCAACGAGCAAAAGATCAACGGGACCGCGACATTTATCGATGAACCGGCGTCTCTGCAAATGATCGGCCTCGACGATTTTATAGTTGCTGGGCTCGAAGATGGCTCGTTAAAGATCGGCTACCAGGAGCAGGAGATCGGAGTCCCCGCGTCCGGCATTCGGACAATGAGAATAACGGCGGTCATCCTTGAGCACGCATTTGAGCCAAGCGATGCATGATACGCGGGATCGATCCGCACCGCGTTCCGAAATTAACCATACAATGGCCTCGTCACTCGACGGGGCTTTTTTCTTAAGCCGAATATTAGTTGGGTGCCACATGGCAGGTGTCCCGCCTGTCCCACGTGTCCCGATTGTCCCACGCGTCCCGTTTGTCCCAAATCATGTTTTCAAAGATCCGGGCCGACCGTTCGACCTGTGTTTCATCGTATCATTTTTGTTGCATTCCTGCAACATTTGTGCTCGTAAATTCATATGATAAGTGCAACTTTTGAGATTTCGCAAAAGAGGGTAAGTCGAAGTAAATTTGAAGCGACTTTTAACTGCGAGATCAAAGGAGCAACAGTGAGATACAAACAACTTACCCAGGAGCAAAGATACCAGATAGGAGCATTATTGAGAACTGGAATGAAGAAGAGCGAGATCGCGATGTGCATCGAGGTTAACAAATCGACGGTAACGCGTGAGATCGCTCGGAATGGCAGCGGGCGGTGGAAATACAATGCGGCCCGTGCGGTGAGGGCGGTACGCGAGCGGCATCGGGAAAAGAGAAAGCACCGGATCGATAGTCAGACGTGGGCGAGGGTCGAGAGATTGATGGGGATCGAGTGGACGCCGGAGCAGATATCGGACCGGCTCAAGTTAGAAGGGTTGCCGTGCGTGAGCCACGAAACCATTTATCGTTATGTCTATAAAAACAAACGCGAAGGGGGTGTCCTCTACATTTGCCTGAGGCGTCAGCATACGTACCGCAAGCGGATCCATAAGTATTGCAAACGTGGCGGATGGGACACTCGTCGTCCCATTTCGACGCGGCCCTCGATCGTCGAAACCCGCTCCCGCGTAGGCGACTGGGAAGCCGATACTATCATCGGCCGACGGCAGAGCGGTGCCATTCTTTCGCTTGTTGAAAGACACTCCTGTTACTGCCTGCTTCAGAAAGTCGCAAACAAATCGCCCTCCACTCTCGCCGAGGCCGCCTGTGCACTACTAATGCCGCTCAAGGACAAGGTACTTACTATCACCTCGGACAACGGATTCGAGTTTCGCAGCCACGAAACCATCGCCAAACGTCTCGATGCCGACTTCTTCTTTGCCGATCCGTACTCCTCCTGGCAGCGGGGCACCAACGAAAATACCAACGGTCTTGTCCGTCAGTATTTCCCTAAAAAAACCGATTTCTCTTTTCTCTCCGACCACGATATTCAGTTCGTCAACGACCGTCTTAACAACCGGCCTCGCAAGTGTCTCGGCTTCCGTACACCTAACGAGGTCTTTTTCAACCATTTTGTTGCACTTATTACTTGA
>JBBRPZ010000007.1:0-186674 GCA_038227175.1 Pyrinomonadales bacterium
GTCGCGCGTCTCGAACTGCACTAAGGATGTAAAACCAACCGCTCCCTGCCTTGAGACCGTAAAGACATACGGCGTTGTCCCCGAATTTCCCTCGTCGTGCGATACGTCATCGATAAAAAAGATCGATGTCGTCGGCGTCGGAACCGGAGTAGGAGGTGGAGTCGGCGTCGGCGTTGGGGTCGGCGTCGGCGTTGGAGTCGGCGTTGGAGTCGGTGTCGGCGTCGGCGTCGGCGTCGGAGTAGGCGTCGGCGTCGGCGTCGGTGTTGGGGTCGGCATCGGCGTCGGTGTTGGTGTAGGTGTCGGTGTCGGCGTCGGTGTTGGAGTTGGCGTCGGAGTCGGCGTCGGTGTAGGAGTCGGCGTCGGCGTCGGTGTTGGAGTCGGCGTCGGCGTCGGTGTAGGAGTCGGCGTCGGCGTCGGTGTTGGAGTTGGAGTCGGCGTTGGAGTAGGGGTCGGGGTCGGAGTTGGAGTTGCGCCCTGAAATTCGTATGCTCCAATGTCCACGATACCGCCTGCCGGCTGCGGCCGGGCAACGCCCCGCTGATCTGTGGCAGGAGCGAGGCTATTGTCGCCCGCATTGATGGCCGCGCTCCCAGCGAGCAGAGCGCGAGTCTTTGTCGCGCCCGGTGCGTTCAGAGCCAGGGGGCCAAGAAACGTATCAAGGTTATTCTGGATCACATCTCCGAGCCCCCCGCTAAAGCCGCAGGTGGCCGAAGTAGCGGTTGTTTCGAGGTTGTGGCCGGCAGACGTGACTACTCCAAGGCAATCCGGAGAGTTAGCAAAGATAGTGTTCTTCACCGTTACGGACCCTCCGCTGGTAGAGATCGCTGAGCCGCCAATACTGCCGCCGACGGCTCCGTTCCCGGAGGTCTGAGCTTTCTCCAAGGTGACATTCATGAGGGATGCAGTGCCACCGTTTTGTGCGATGGACCCATTCGCGATCACCGGGCCAGGTGACCCCGCTCCGGAGTTGGACTCAGCGTCAACGCAGCCCCCGCTGATGGTGACATTGGTCACGGACAGGACGCCGTTGTTAAATATGTTGGCCCCTTGGGCTGTCGCGGGGCCGTTGCCCGTCACCCCGGTTGTGTTTCCGGTGCAGACGCTGGGAACGCTGGACTTGCCGGTTATCGCCTCTGCAATGTTGTCGATCAGGGCCGACTTCGTCAGCGTGAGGGTACCAAAATTGGTGATACCGCCGCCCCGGGCAATCGCCGTGCTGCCGCCTGAGGCTTTGGCAGTCGATTTATTTGAGATCACTGTGACATCGGTTAGCGTAACGTTTCCAGCACCGTTGAAAATGCCAGCGCCGCTCTCAGCCTGATTCCCCGAGATCGTGCTTTGCGTCACGGTCAGCGTACCACCCGCGAAGGGCAGAGAGATTCCCCCGCCCCCGCCCCCGCCGCCCAGACCGTTCCGTATGGTCGTGTTGTTCGAGATCGTCGAGCCCATGACGTTCACGGTCGCGGGGGAAGTCATGCTGATGCCGCCGCCGTTTTCCGTGTTGGTGTTATTTGTGATCGTGGAGTTGTTAACGTTTAGAGTGCCGCCAGATACGACGACGCCTCCTCCTCCATTGCCGGAGATGATGAGATTGTCGAGGCTCACGTTCGCCGAGTTGAAGGCGCTAACGCCAGCAAGGATGCTCCCAGAAATGGTTAACCCAGAGATGTTAGCGGTAGTCGAGCTGATTTGGAGGCCATAAGGGCTGCACGCGCACACGATCGTACTGGCGTTAACCGTGATCATGTTGGGACCGGGGCCCGTTATCGTGACGGTGTCGTTGATTACTGGCAAATTTGAGAGGAGATTAATGACGCCGGTGACACCCGGCTGAAATGTGACCGTGTCCGCTCCCGCAGTGTTGTTCGCGCAATTGATCGCCTGGCGCAGGCTGCCCGCGCCACTGTCGGCGATGGTTGTCACAACCAGGCTGCACGGACCATCATCGTTAATGATCGTACCGATGCCTTGCCCTTTAGAGATCGTGGCATTGGTCGGGTTTGTCAGATTGACGAAGAAGTTCTCGTCAGGCTCCACGATCGTGTCGCCATTTACTGTGACGGAAATAATCTTGAAGGTTTCGCCCACCTCAAAGGTCAACGTTCCCGACTTGGACACATAGTCGCCACTGGCGGCCGTCGCCGTACCGTCGGCCGTGGCAAAGTCCACCGTGATGGTCGTTATGCTCGGTTGCGACAAGCTCACGATGAAGTCAAACGTTTTTGTACCGCTGTTGCCCTCATTGGCGGTGACGTCATTAATGGACAAGGCGGAGGTCGGCGTTGGAGTTGGAGTCGCTAAGCCTGTTGCTAACACGCATGCAGAAAATTCCGAAGTGTTGCCGCCTGGGTCGGTCGCCGTTGAGGTGACGAACTGGCCCGGCGTTACGCCGACCGGTAATATGACGTTAATTGGAGCGTTATTGCCGACTGTTGTAACTGATGTTGATCCGAGAAAGATTTGACCTTCGCCGTTGCCGGATGGGTCGCATGACGGGTTCGAGAAAAACTCGACGCGAAATGCCGTGTTCGCCGTGCTGTTCAAAGTGCCCTGAATAGTAGTCGCGCCCGCAGTGGATACGGCGGATGTCAGCACGGGGAAGTTTTGCAGATTGTTAGGGCCGGTGTCGGGGTCATTGAGATCATTGGGCGTCACGCCGTCGTTGCCCAGATCAATGCCGAGGCCACCGTTTGCGAATATGCTGTTGCGGCTAAAAGCGTTGCCGGCGCCGGTGACGGCGATGCCGTTATTGGTGTTAAAGGCGATGAGATTTCCGCTGCCGGGCGTCGCCGGATCGCCGATCTGCGCGGTGAATCCCGAGGCCAGAACGCCGTGGCTGCCGTTGGCAAGCGGCAGCGTGCCGGAGATGTCCGTGCCGATGTAATTTCCCTGCACCACGGTCGGATTGAATATAGAGTTGGCCACGATCCCGCTGCCCAGATTCCCCGAGATGATGTTCCGCGCGGCGGCGGTGGCTCCGCCGACGATCAGCCTGGTCCCGAAAAAATCGTGAAAAATGCCCTGGAGTTGATTCGGAACGGCGGCGGTGCCGGCGGCGTTAGTACCTATGCGATTGCCTTGAACCGTGATCGATCCGGCCGGTGCCTGGACGAAAGCCCCGCCCGTGTCTGAAACCATCCCTGATAACATGTTGCCTGAGATGAGATTCCCTTCACCCGCTGCGGTTCCACCGATCAGCACCGTGTCGGCGCCGAGCAGCTCCGCGAATGCAAAGTCGATTCCGTTGCCATTGCCCACGGCGGAGTTGCCGTCTATAGTGGTGCCGATGTAGTTGCCCTGGACGCGATTCCCGCCGCCGAGCGTGAACAGGGCGACGCCCAGGTTCGCGACGTTAGTCGAACCGATCCCGGCGGCAGCGTTGCCGGATATCAAATTCCGCTCGGCGGCGGTCGTGCCGCCGATGAGATTGTTCGAGACAAACGATTCCAGCCTGATGCCGAACACCGAATTAGCGGTAATGGCCGCCGTGCCGCTTGCGTTGGTGCCGATGTAGTTGCCCTGGATCAGGTTCCCGGTCATCCGCGGCCCGAACATAGTGACGCCGTTAAAGCTGCCGGAGATGATGTTTCGCTCCGCCGGCGTGGTTCCGCCGATTGTGCTATTTGAAACGTTCGCGCAAGAAATCCCCACCACGCCCTGGCCGCCCGCCGCCGTGCCGGTGGGGTTTGTGCCGATAAAGTTTCCCTCGATCTTTACGTTCGACGCGGCGGAGAGCACAAAAAGGTTAAGTCCGGCACTTGGCGTACCCCACGGGCCGTTCATCACCAGCCCGCGAAGCGTGGTATCGCTTGCCTGAATGGACAGGCCGGCGAACTGGTTGCGCGTGGTGTCGAGCAACCCACTCGTCCCGCTCAATTGGATCAGGAGGACGGCGTTGTCGCCCGTCGCGAGGGTGTTGACACTCGCGCCCGGCTGTGAATAGCCGTCGATCACCACCGCCTCGCCAATGGTCGGCAGCGTGCTGTTCGGCACGATGGTCTTTACGCCGCCGCCTGGGATGTTGAATGTAATGACATCCGGCGTGCCGCCGTTGATCATCGTATTGGCGTTTAGGATCGCCTGCCGCAGCGACCCGGCCCCGGAATCGTTTGTGTTGGTGACGACCAGCGACAAGCCAACCGCGGCGGGGTCTTGCACGACACGTGCCATCGAGAACTCGCTGGTTCCATTCGGCCCGGTTGCGGTCGCCGAGATCCACTGCCCCACAGGCACCGCCGATAACGGCAATGTTGTTTCGACAAACCCGGAGCCGTTAGTCACGAGGCTCGCCGAGCCAAGAAACGTCAGGCCCGTTCCCGACCCCTGAAAGTTGGGTGCCGGGTCGGAATAGAATTCGACGCGATACGTCTGGTTGGCGGCGGTCGTCAGGCGCACCGTTACGCTGGTCGTTCCGCCTGTCGTCGTAGCGGAAATGATCTGCGGAATATTCTGTAAGCCATTCGGGCCTGTGTCGGCGTCCAGGGGGTCCTGCGTGACGTTCGGTCCGAAGCCGTCCTGGACTCGCGCACTCGTCGAATTGTCCGTAGATATGCTGCGGATACCGGGGACGATAAACGAATTGCCAAGGATCAGATTGTTGTCGGGGACGCTGACGGTTGGCGGATTCAACAAGTACTCATTGCCCAGGCGAACGCCGATCAACCGATTTGACGTCCCGGCGGCGGTGCCGCCGATGGTGTTGTTCGCGCCGCCAATGATCGCCACGCTCCCGGTGGAGATGGTTCCGCTTGTAAACAGGAGTAGACTGCCCCCGGCGCCGAGCCCAATGTTATTGCCGACGACGGTGTTGCCCGAACTATTGACGATTAGAATCGGCGTGAAATCGATTGAGATAATGTTCCGCTCCGCCGGTGTCGTCCCGCCAATGGTCGTATTGCCGGAGCCGGAGCCAAGGATCGATACCCCGTTTTCGTTTGTACTCCCTGGTCCACCAGCACCACCGCCAAAATTTCCGGTGGGATCGGGGCCGATGAAGTTTCCCGTGATCAGGGCTCCCCTTCCGTGAACAGTGATGCCTCCGCTGTCATATCTGATATCGACATTACCAAACCCCTGGGCTTGATTGATGACCAGCCCCCTGACGACACAATTGTCGGCATCGATCCTCAGCCCATAACGCGGAACATTATTAGTAGGTAGCTGCCCGACGCTGATCTGGATCCGCAGGACGGCATTGCTGTTAACCGCCAGCGTATTAACGCTCGCGCCGGATTGCGTGTAACCGTCGATCGTGACCGTGTCTGTGATGATAGGCAGCGTAGTCAGCGGGGCAATAGTTTTAACCCCGCTGCCGGGGATGGCGAAGTTGATCGCGTCGGCACCGGCGGAGGCATTCGCATCGATTATCGCCTGCCGCAAGGTGCCCGCACCGCTGTCGTTCGTGTTTATTACGGTAAAGGTCGCGACGGGAGCCGCCGGTTGTGGGGCGGTGGCGAGAGTGTCGTTGAAATTGCGGTCATCGCCCCGCATCTGTGCCGATGGCTGGCACAGGAACAGGCTCGCCATCCCAAAGAGAGCGATAACCGACGGCAGATAAACAAATCTTCGGTAATTTTGCCGGGTCGATTCACAATTCTTCGTGTTTTTCATATTCACCATCCTTTTTTTGGGTTTGCCTTTTGATATATAGGGCGAGAAAAAGTGGCAAATGCGCCCACGACCTGGAAAAATCTTTTAGTTTTTTTGAATTGCCCGTATAATGAGAGCTAAATCTGTAAATAAAGGCATGAGTTCGACAGACGAAGTAACCAAATTAC
Organism: Pyrinomonadales bacterium; assembly: GCA_038227175.1. Lineage (GTDB taxonomy): Bacteria > Acidobacteriota > Blastocatellia > Pyrinomonadales > Pyrinomonadaceae > OLB17. The sequence goes on from JBBRPZ010000007.1 coordinate 5,778, forward strand.
TAAACGAGATGAGCGCGGGTACGGAAACGTCGCCCGAGCGTCTGCTCGAACTCGTGTATGACGATCTTCGCCGACTCGCGGGTTCGTATATGCGACAGGAGCGCAGCGACCATACGCTGCAGGCGACGGCGCTTGTCCACGAGGCTTATGTGCGGCTGGTCGATTGGAAAAACGTGTCGTGGCAAAACCGGGCCCAGTTTTTTTCGGTTGCGGCCGAGGTCATGCGCAAGGTTTTGATCGATCATGCCCGTGCGAGACACATGCAAAAGCGTAGCGGGCATAAGCTGGTTCTTGACGAAGCGGTCAGCCTGCCCGATCGCCGCCCGATCGATCTGGTGGCATTGGACGAAGCATTACTGAGTCTGGAAAAGCTCGATCCGCGACAGGCAAAGATCGTCGAGCTGCGGTTTTTCGGCGGCCTTACGATCGAGGAAACGGCATATATTCTGAAGGTTAGCGAGACCACCGTTCGCCGCGAATGGACTTTCGCCAAAGCGTGGTTTCAACGCGAGCTTAGCAGCAATGATTCGCAAAATGACCGAACCTGACTGGCAACAAGTAAAGGCTCTCTTCGCGGAGGCTGTCGAGCAACCCGTCGACACGCGCATCGCATTTCTTGAAAGGCGATGCCGCGGCAACACCCGTCTCTTTGACGAGGTTAGTTCATTGCTTGCCGCCTCGGCCGAGCCGCAAAATCTGATCGAAAACAACGTCATCGATATTGCCTCGAAGATCGATGACAATAACGGCGATTACGCCCAACAACGCTTTGGCAATTACCGTATAATCCGCGAGATCGGCAGCGGCGGCATGGGCGCCGTGTTTTTGGCCGAGCGTGACGACGGCGAATTTGAGCAAACAGTCGCCCTAAAGATCGTCAGACAGTCGATCGCCGATTCTGAGATGCTCGCAAGATTCAGACGCGAGCGCCAGATCCTCGCGACTCTCAATCACCCCAACATCGCGGCTCTACACGATGGCGGCGTAAGCCAAAAAGGCGAGCCGTACCTTGCGATGGAATACGTCGATGGCACGACTCTCACTGAATATTGCGACCAAAATCGATTGTCGATATCCGACAAGCTGGGGCTTTTTCTCAAAATATGCTCGGCCGTCTCGTATGCGCATCGCAATCTGGTCGTCCACCGCGATATCAAGCCGTCAAATATCCTGATAACCAGCAGCGGCGAGCCAAAGCTCCTCGATTTTGGCCTGGCAAAAGCTTTCGAGTCGGATGCGTCAACGACGCAAACAGCTTTGCGGGCGTTCACGCCCGCCTATGCGTCGCCCGAGCAAATTCAGGGTGGAAATATCACGACCGCCAGCGACGTATATTCGCTAGGCGTGGTTTTTTATGAATTATTGGCCGGCAAAAAACCGCTTGATGTTGAGGGCAAAAGCTATGAAGAGGTACTCGAGACAATAAACCACACCGAACCGGCAAAACCGAGCTCGGTAAGTATTGACAGCGGCGATTCGAGGCAGCATTTGCACGGCGACCTGGATAACATTGCTTTAGTCGCGATCCGCAAGGAGCCGGACCGCCGTTTTGGCTCTGTCGAGGACTTTGCGAAAGACATCGAACTCCATCTCGCCGCCCGCCCGATCTCGGCCCGTCCCAATACCTTTTCGTACCGCGCCTCAAAATTTGTCAAACGTAACCGCCTGGCCGTCGCGGCGGCGGTTGTTGTAATAATTTCGGTGTTGACGGGACTGGCAATATCGCTTCGGCAGGGAGCGATTGCCCGGCGCGAATCGGCAAAATCCGAGGCGGTTAATCAATATTTGCAGAAAATGCTGCTCACCGCGATTCCGGGCAGCGGTGGCGGTGGCAAAAAAGGCGTCCAGGCATCGGTTGTCGATATTCTGAATCAGGCCGCGGCGCGGCTCGACGGCGACGACCTGGTTTCTCAGCCTGATGTGCGTGCCGAGCTCCGGCAGGTTATCGGTGAGTGTTATGTGACACAGGGAATGTACGGCGAAGGCGAGCGGTTGCTGCTGACAGCCGTCGACGAGCAAAAAGCGCTGTATGGCAGCGGCAGCCGCCAGACTCTAAAAACCGAATTCGACCTGGCTACTTTGTATTTAACCAAGGCCGAATATTACAAGTCACTTGAAATCGATGAACGGCGAATTTCGGAATTACGGGACGAATTTCAACACCAGCGTATTGAACCTGTTTTTTTTGCGGGCAAACTAATGGACTACGCCCTTGTTTGCCGGGCACTCGGAAATGCGGCAGAGTCCGAACTGCTGCTGCGCGAAGCAGTCGAAATTTTTACACGCTGGGCACCCGATTCCGTTGACTCGGCACGCTCATTGTTAACTTTGATATTGCTTGATCAGGGTAAGTTTGACGAGGCCAAGTCGGCTCAACAGGAAGCCGTTTCGCGGCTTCGCAATCTGCCGGAGAACGATGCGTCGGGGTTGCCGTCCGCCATGACGCTGCTCGGCTCGATACTAATGGAAAAGGGCGAATTGAAAGAGGCCGAAGCCAATCTGGTCGAAGCCGAAAATCTTTACCGCAAATTATACGGCTCGGATAACACTTCGATCTACGACAATATTCGTCTACAGGCCCAGGTGGCTTACCTCGCAGGCGACTACGTTTCAGCCGAACGCAAGATCAACGTGACCCTCGAAAATTATCGAAAGACATCCGGCCCTAAATACATCAGCTTTGCGACCGCGTTAACGATACAAGGGCTGATCCTGAATAAGCGCGGCAACGCCTCTGATGCCGAATCCGTTCTTCGCGAAGCTCTGAGATTACGACGGGAAAACCTGCCCAAAGGACATTTTATGACGGCACTGACCGAAGGGGCGCTCGGCGAAGTGCTGCTCGAGGAAAAAAAACTTACCGAGGCTGATCCGCTTCTTAGAGAAAGCTACGCAAGCCTGACCGCGTCGCAAAAGCAAGAAAATGGCCGCATCAAAAGTGCTCGTATGCGACTCGAACGTGTCGAAGCGGGTCTGGGATCTAATCCCTCAAACTAGGTATTGCCATATTACCGACCGAATGTTTGTAATAAGCTGTCAACATCGTAAAATCAACACAATATGGAATTTGAAATAATCATTGCGGTGATCATTCTCTTCGCTTTGGTTTTTCTCGCGACGGTTGACACCGCGTTTTCGCATTTGTCGGACGTCGGTCTACGGCGTATATCGACGGATGAGGAATTTGGCGACAAGAAAAATTCGACCAAATTCCTGCGGGAGGTGCTTGAGAACCGACCTCGATTCCGCTTCGCTCTCTCGTCGGTCATTCAGATTTTCCTTATCTTTTTTACCGTCCTGCTTACGGTCATCTTTTCTCAATTTACCGAGACAAAATGGAAGCTGCTGGCGAGCGCCCTGATTGTAGGCGTCGTAGCAACCGTGTTATTCCGGCAGATAATCCCAAGGCTTCTCGTTCGTAATAATACCGAGCGAAAGCTCCTCTTCCTGCTCCCGGCGATCCGCCCGATCTACGCGCTCGTTTCGTTCTTTGTCGAGCCGATCACGACGCGTTCTAAGGCCCGGCAAAAGCTCGAAGCGACCGTTTCGCCCGATTCGGCCGAAGAAAGGTCCGACGACAATGCCGAGGATTTTCAAGCCCTGATGGAGGTCGGCGAGGCCGAAGGAATCATCGAGGAAAAAGAGCGCGAGATGATCGAGACCCTGGTTGAATTTAGCGACACGCGTGCCGGCGAGATCATGACGCCTCGAACCGAGATCTGCGGCATCCCGGCCGGTTCGAGCGTAAAAGAGGCCCGCGACCTAATCATCGAGCAAAAATACTCGCGCCTGCCAGTGTATCGCGAAACGATGGACAATATCGAAGGGATGATCTACGTCCGCGACCTGCTCCAGTCATGGGCCGACCGAAAGGAGGCCCGCCCCATAACCGAGATTGTCCGCGACGCCTACTTCGTGCCCGAAACAAAAACCGCCGCCGAGCTGCTAAAAGACATGCAGACCAACCACGTCCAGATCGCCATCGTCATCGACGAATACGGCGGCGTCGCCGGTCTCGTCACCGTCGAGGACATCCTCGAAGAAATAGTCGGCGAGATCGAGGACGAAGACACTGAACAGGACGAGATCATCGAAATAATCGAAGGCGAGGGCGGCTATTGGGACGTAGTAGGCTCGACCGAGATCGACAAGATCGAACGCCTCGTAGACCTCAACCTCGAAGACGACGACTACACGACCATCGCCGGTTTCGTCACCAGCGAAGCCGGCTACGTCCCGAAACAAGGCGAAAAACTAAGCCTCCACGGCCTGGATGTCGAGATCCTCAAAGCCGACGAGAAAAAGATCCACCTTCTGCGGCTTCGCAAAGCCGACGATGAAACCGATGCGGATAATACGGACTAATTGCTCGGAAGATTAATTTTTTGTTCACATCTTTTCGGTTATAATTTAGTTTTAGTTACAAATCATTTGGAGGTAATTTTATGACTGTCAGATTAGGCGATGTTGCACCGGATTTTTCGGCTGAGACGACCGACGGAACTATCAATTTTCACGAATGGCTCGGCGATAGTTGGGGCGTGCTGTTTTCGCACCCGAAAGACTATACGCCGGTTTGCACGACCGAACTCGGCATGGCCGCACGGCTGAAACCCGAATTCGACAAGCGTACTGTCAAGATCATCGGCCTCAGCGTCGACCCGCTCGAATCGCATATTGGTTGGGAAAAGGACATCGAGGAAACGCAGGGAACAGCGGTGAATTTTCCGATGATCGCCGACCCGGATCGCAAGGTCTCCGACCTCAACGACATGATCCACCCGAACGCAAGCGACACATTTACGGTGCGTTCGGTTTTCGTCATCGGGCCGGACAAAAAGGTCAAGCTCACGCTCACCTACCCGGCCAGCACGGGCCGCAATTTTGACGAACTGCTGCGGGTGATCGATTCGCTGCAACTGACCGCAAAATACAGCGTCGCGACCCCCGTCAACTGGAAAGATGGCGACGATTGCATTATCGTTCCGTCGGTTTCGGATGAGGATGCGAAGGCGAAATTCCCCGCCGGCTGGAATGCGGTCAAGCCTTACCTACGCATAACGCCGCAGCCGAACAAGGTCTAGGTCGTTTTTCATGAAATTAATCGCTAAATTGGACGGGGAAAAGCATGAGGTCGAGATCGTTCGCGGTGACGGCATAGTCACCGCGACGGTCGATGGCCGCGAGTACACGCTCGACGTTTCGCAGCCGGAGCCGAACATCTATACATTCCGAAGCGGCGGTAAGATGACCGAGGCTTTTGTCTCGCCCGGCGGTACAAAGGTAACGATCGGCGGTCACGAATTCGAGGTCGAGATTGCCGATCCAAAACGGCTTCGCGGCTCATCCGTCGATGCCGAGCACGCAGACGGAGTAGCCGAAATCAAGACGGCAATGCCCGGCAAGGTCGTTCGCATTCTCGTCGCGGCCGGTGACGAGGTCCTGAAAGGCGAGGGTGTCCTCGTGGTCGAAGCCATGAAAATGCAGAACGAAATGAAATCTCCGAAAGACGGCATCGTCAAAGAGATCCGCGTCGCCGAATCCGACACCGTAGGTGCAGGTGACATTCTCGTCGTGATCGATTAGATCAGTAACCACGAAAATACACTAAATAACACGAACAGGAATTCTTTCCGTTTAGTGTCTTTTCGTGTATTTTCGTGGCTACTCTCCTATCTCGCTTTCGGCAAGCTGAGAATATTCGCAAACAGCCGATACGCTCCGCCGACACCGGCCGGAAGCTGGCGAAAGAACGAATAGCTGCAATAGATGTAGTTGCCCTTGCCCAGTTTTGCCAGCACGAGGCCGCCCTTGTTTTCCTGCTCGCCGGCATCGTGTGATTCAAGCAGCGGCGTGTATTGCGGGTCGAAAGTGACGAGGTTATAGGCGTTACGCTCCTGCACCCAGCCTTTGAAATCGTCGTCACCGATCTTGTTCGGAAAGTTAAAGACCGGATGCGTTGGTTCGAGGATCTTGACCGGTGCATTTTCGTCGACGACACGGGCAATGCTGCCGGCGGCAGTTCCCTGCTTGTCGGTCGTATCAACCGGAAACGGCGTCAGGCCACGCTGGGCAAAATTGCCGCGCTGATACTGCATGATCAACGTGCCGCCGTTCTTTACCCAATCGAGCAGCCGCTGGTTGTTCGCGACAAAGTCAGGACGCGTTTCGGATGCCCTTATACCAATAACTATCGTGTCAAATTTTGACAGGTCACCCGACGCAAGGTCCTTTTCATCAAGCAACGTCACGATCAACCCCATCTGCCTGATCGCCTCCGGCACTTCGTCGCCGCTGCCCATTATGTAACCGACTCGAACCGGAGCAACCTTGAGGTCAAGAACACTGACCAGCGTCTCGGCCCGTGTGTAATAACGATGCGTCTGAATATGCGGATAGGCAACGGTATTCATGGTCGAGGACGCTGACGACTCACCGACCATGACGTTGGGATAGATATGATACAGTCCTGGCTTGGTCTTGGCCGGAATGGTCACGTCGAAAGAAATACTTGTTTTCTCGCCTTTTGTTTTAAGGTCCACTGCCCGCGAATCGAACGTGTATTTCCACTCCGGCATAGTCGGAATATTCACGCCCGGAACTCCGCTCACGGCTTTACCGGAATTATCGGTCACGCTAATCGACAGTTTTCGGGTCTGAGGCTTATCGCTCTGAGGGACTATCAACAGATCGTGATCGACACTAACCGACAACGCTGGCACGACGTTGATCTCACGTCGGATCTCACCACGCGATGGGTCCGCGTAGCGATATTGCAGCGGTTGCGAAAAAACGATCTCCTTTCCGTTTACCTCTACGGTTACAGATGCTGATAACTGGGGGAAATCGAAAGGCCGACTGTGAGCGGTTGACGCTGACCAGCGGAACAAATCACCGTCTCTCGGCTCGGATAACCAATACGGCTGCGTGACGGCTGCATCTCGCGAAACGTCAATCTTAAATCTCGCCGTCGCATTTGCCGCATCACGACGAGTTTGTCCACCGGCATTCGATTCCGTGGGTTCGGCAAGCGAAGTTACGGTCCAGTTGCTGGGCTTTTCGATCTCAATTCTCTTGATGGAGACGTTCAGATTTTTAGGCAGGTAGGCTCTTGTGGTGACGGAAAGCGATTCTCCGGGAACAATGGTTTCAGCGTCAGAAAGTGCGTCTATTTGAAGGCCAACTGCCTTCATAATAGCCTGATCAAATAGGCTGGCCTGAATCGACACAGCATTTTGTATCTCTGCATCATTCTTCAAGCCAGACAAATTATTAAGTGCTCCATAGCCATTTACCAGAGCGGCTAGAATTTTTGATGGGTTCCGGAAATCAAACTCATTCAGCGCCTGATCGGCAGACTTTTGCGCTGTCATAAGTTGCTGGATCGTGGATTCGCTCACCGGATCGCCGCCGTTGTGGTAGGTCTTTGAAATTCCTGACAATGTCGTATCGATACCGTAAAATGGACTCGTTTCGTTTGCGACCTTCGGAACTGTGCTGTCGATCAGAGTCAGGTTTGAAAACTGGTCGCCACGCGGCTCGATGCGGCCTTCGCCCTGCGAGCGATGCAGGCTGCGGCCTTCGATAGCGATCTCACCATACGAGCGGCCGAGCATTGGGTCGAAAGTCCCGGTGTTTAACCTCAATGTCGGCTGCCCGCCGATCTCACGGTAAAGCTTCTGCACCTGCCATGCGGGACCGGCGTCGGTGCACTGTTTTGGGTCAGCGGCCGCTTTTACCGCAAGCGGCGTGATATATCCCGAGTATTGATGTTGTCCGTGACCGTCAGACGGCGTGCCGGAAAATCGGGCAATAACTACCAATGGCCTAAAGACGCGGATCGCCCGGACGGCGTCGCAGGTAATAACCTTTTCATCCCATTTGGCCTTCGCCTCGGCAAGTGTTTTGGAAAAGCCGTAATCGAACGCCCGCGTGAAAAACTGCTCGGCTCCATCCAGCCTCCGTGCCTGTAAAAGCTCTTCCGTACGGATAACGCCGAGCGACTCAAACAACTCGGGGCCGATGATATTTTGACCTCCGTCGCCGCGTGTGAGGCTTAAGTAGGCTGTCCGGGCATTTTCGCCACGAGCAAGATAGGCGAGCAGCGACGAGTCTTCGTCGTCCGGGTGAGCGCCGATCATCATGATGCTAGCCGTTGTGTTGATGCGTTTGAGCAGCCGCCCCAGACCAAGCGCTCCGTAATCATTGACGGGCCGGACCTGCGCGTTTGCCGGCTCGGGAAAGGCTAACTGCAGAGACAGCGAAACACAGAGCAAAGCGAATACAGGAAGAGTATTAACAAATCGAAACGGGCGTATATTAACTTTCATTGATGATAGCCTTTGGCTCAAACGGAAATTCTTTGCGGCGATACGACCGCACGAAATATATTACCAATCCAACCGCGATCAAAACAGCGGCATATTTGACTTGATCCAGAAAACCGTCGCGCAAGAAAAGAACGTACAGAAATCCTATGAGAGCGACGACCGCAGGCACCGGATAGAGCCACATCTTAAACGGACGCGGCATATCCGGCCGCGTTTTTCGCAAGATCAGCAGTCCGACAATCTGGGCCAAAAACTGGACAATGATCCGAATTACAACCATGGCGGCGATCACGTCCGCGAGTCTAAAGAAACAAAAGAACATCGCAATCCCGCCCATCGTCAACAGAGCCACGTACGGGAAGCGGTTTTTCGGATGCAGCTTTGCAAAGACCTTGAAATAGTTGCCGTCGAGCGCCGCCGCATACGGGACGCGGGAATATCCCAAAAGAAGAGAAAAGACCGACGAGAAGGCCGTCCACATTATCAGTATGGTGGCTATAACGCCCGCCGTGCTGCCGTATAGGCGTTCCATCAGCGACGAGATCACATATTTGCGGGCATCGGAGTTTGCGGTCTCGCCAAACTCTCTCCATGGAATAATTCCGAGGATCGAGATGTTCATCACGATATAGATCGCGGCGACGAGAAGGATCGAGTAGATGATCGCCTTGGGGATCGTCTTTTCCGGTTCTTTGACCTCACCGGCAAAGAAATTGACGTTATAATAGCCCCAATAATCGTAAACCGACACGAGCAGAGCCGCTCCAAGCCCATAAAAAAATGCGGGCCGCAAGGTAAACGCATCCGGTGGAAAATCGAATGCGATCTTCGGATCAAAATGCGTAACTCCAGCAAAGATCACCCACAATATCGCTATCACAACGCCAACCCACAGAAATTTCGACAGCTTTTCGATGAACGTGATCCGGCGATAAAGCAGGAAGACAGCTAAACCGACAGCGGCTATCGCTGCCAGGACAACGGGGAGTGCGTTGATCTCGACAGTGCCGAGAACGGGCAGGATCACCTTCGACGACGTTCCCATCCAGGGAAAGATGTATGTCGCGTACTGCGCGAGACCAATCCCTCCGGAAGCGATTGAGAGTGGGGCGGAAAACGTCAACTGCCAAATGAAAAGGAACGACATCAGGCGGCCGAGCTTTCGGTCACCGTAGATCTCTTTCAGATAATTGTACGGGCCGCCGGATTTGGGCATAGACGCCCCCAACTCAGCCCAGACAAGCCCGTCGCAAATTACGAGGCCGGCACCGAGTATCCACCCGAGCATCGCCTGCGGGCCGCCCATCGCAGCGATGATCAGCGGCATGGTAATAAACGGCCCGACGCCGATCATGTCGATCATGTTGAGCGTCGTGGCTCCGGTGACGCCGACGCCCCGGATCAATTTGTCTTGACTGTCATCAGCCATAAATATTCGGCGAGGCCACCTAAAGGTGGTACTCAAAACTCAAGTTCGGTGAAATCCGCGTTCGATGTCGCGCATAGAAAGCCGTAAAATAACCGGCCGACCGTGCGGACACGTGGTCGGCGAACTCGTAACCAGCAGCCGGTCGATCAGCCAATGCATTTTCTCCTGCGTGAGCGTCATATTGATCTTGATCGCCGCTTTGCACGCGAGACTGGCGGCTATATCGTCACGAAGCGTCGATTTTGGCGAGCCGCGTTTCTCCAACTCGATCGTGTCCAGAATCTCGGCGAACAGATTACGAGCCTCCGATGTCGGAAGATCGGTCGGAATGCTCTTTATAGCGATCGTGCGGCCAGACAGTTTCATAACTCCAAAACCGAGAATTTCCAGATCGTTCTCAATTAGTTGGAACGCTTCGGATTGTGCGGGCGACAGATCGATGGTTTCGGGCAAAAGGAGATTCTGCGATTCTATAGGCCGGTCGGTTTCGCTTTGGCGATATTTGTCGAATAGGATACGTTCGTGTGCGACGTGCTGATCGATCAGGAGCAGACCTTCGTCGTCGACCGCAATGATGAAACTGTCGTGCATCTGACCCAGAGGCCTTATTTTAGAAGCCGCGATCTGCTCGACCTCGACCGGCTTGGCAATGTTCGCGGCAGACTTAACGGGCGGCAGTTCGGCATATCCTGCGATCGCACTGCGCGATTGCGCTCGCTCCGCTTCTTTGAATTCAAGCTGCCGCGCGGTCGCTTCCCTGACGAACGACTCTGCCGCCGCACTCTCTGCGAAATCTACAAACGTCAGGTCGTCGGCAGCCGAAATTTGAATTCCGCTGTCAGGAGGAGAACTCGATGCGTTTGCCGGCACACGGCTGGCGGTGGTTTCATTCGCAAATTCGATTCCCTGCTGCTCATATTCAGGCTCCGGCGGTCTGAATGGCATTTCTACATGTGTGACAGGCTCCGAAACATCCTCGGTCGGCCTTGCATCTCCCGTAATTCCCGCATTCGCCAGAGCGGTGCGAACGGCTTCAGCGATCACATCTTTTACAGCCTCTCCGCGTCGAAAGCGTATCTCCGTCTTAGCCGGATGGACGTTGACATCGATCTCCTCAAGCGGCAGTTCGAGAAACAGGAACGCGACCGGATAGACGCCGTGAGGCAGCACCGAACGATAGCCTTCGAGCAAGCCACCAGCAATCGTTTTATCTCGCACAAACCTATTATTTACAAAGAAATATTGAGCATCGCGGGTCGTGCGACGTTCGCGTGGGGCTGAGACAAATCCGGTCACGCGAGCGACAAAATCACGACCGCCGTTGACCGGAAGCAGGCTGTCGAGAAGTCCCGCACCAAAGATCTGGAACGCCCGTTCCCGCAGATCTTTCGCCGGCGAAAGCCGCAGCACCTCGCGGCCATTGTTCGTCATCTTAAACGCGATCTCAGGATGAGCGAGGGCGTAATGGGTCGCAATACCGGTCAGATGATAGTTCTCTGTCGCCTCGGACCGCATAAATTTGCGCCGTGCAGGAGTATTGAAAAAGAGGTCGTGAACGGTGATCGTCGTTCCCGTATCGCGCGCGGCATCCTTTACATCGATCAGTTTCCCGCCTTCGATATTGACACGCGTTGCGACCGGATCATCTTTGGTTTTGGTTATGAGTTCGACTTTGGCTACCGAAGCAATTGACGCCAACGCTTCACCGCGAAACCCTAGCGTTCCGATCCGGCCAAGGTCTTCGAGCGTTTTGATCTTCGATGTCGCGTGCCGCTCAAATGCGAGGATCGCATCGTCGCGGCTCATGCCGTCACCATTGTCGCTAATACGCATGAGGCGGCGGCCGCCGAGTTCGACATCGATCTGGATACGCGTTCCACCGGCGTCAATGGCATTTTCGACAAGCTCTTTGATCACGGACGCCGGACGCTCGACGACCTCGCCAGCCGCGATCTGATTTGCCAAATTGTCCGGTAAAAGCTTGATCTTATTCATTTTACAGATCGATAATCCGATGGCCTTTGTCTCCAAGATCAATCGCCTCGTACAACCAGTCGATGAAATTCGGGCCAAATTTAGTTAAGAATGAAAAGACGTTCACAGTGCGCTCCTGCAATCCGCCGTTCGGCCATAGGGCCGCAAAAAGGTTTTCGATCTGGCGGGTCGTGACCTCGTCGTTTCGGAGCTTCGCAAGCAGCGTTTTCTTCCTGAGAGTCGCGATGTGATAGATCATCTTACGGCGGCGTTTTGCGAGATTGTCGGCCACGGTCGGATCAATCTGCGATATGTGCTGGTCGAGCCGATTCAATTCGGTATTAATCTTTTCCTCGACCTCGGCAAATAGCCCCGCCGATTCCGATGCGACACTTTTCTCCGCCAGACTAAGTGCCGTTTTCTCCAGGCCGTCGAAAAGCTGCTTTAATTCCAGATCAAATTTCTCCAGCACCTTACGCTGCTTTGCCTCAACGATCGTGAAACTTTGCCGATGCAATATCGGCGTCGCCGGCCGGTTCAAAACGCGATACGCCTCGGCGTTTTGAGCAAAATACGCGATCTCAGCCCCGCCGCCAAAATAACAAATGGTCGGCAGTAAATTGTCCTGAACGACCGGACGCAGCATTACCCCGGGACTGAGACGTTCCGGATTTTTCGCGGCCATACACCGAAGATCGGCGGTCAAAAATTCGGTCCCGCCGTCTTTGGACCGATAACTATTCGCCTTGACCTTTCTTAGTGCAACACGTTTACCGCTGTCGTCGATCCAAAAGAAAGGGAAATAGTCTTCTTCGACCAAAACCTGCGCGTAATATCCCTCATGCTCAAGTTCCGAAGTTCGCGTTCTAATACTCTTAACGATCTCATCGGCATGCTCGATCGCGTCGGCATAGATCGGCGACGACAATGATTTAATGCCCTGATGCATCGGATCGATAAATATCAGCCCATATTCGGCGAAGACAGACGCAAGTGTTTTCATGAACGCTTTGCCAAATCCCATACCCTCAGCCCAAGACCCCATCAAACCTGACCGAAGCTCCGCCGAATACTCAGTCTCCGGCATATTGCCGAAAAGCTCTTCGATAACGCCAACTATCGAATCTTCGAGCACGACATTGCCGACCGGCATGCCGGAAAACTGTTCCCTCGCGGTGTATTTCACTTTGGCCAATTCGCTGGTTCGGCCGTTAACTATTGCCGTTGACACTTCTTCGAAATCATGGTCGTCGGTCGCGGCCCAAAACACCGGCACCGCAGGAATGCCGCCCTCGCTCAGCGACTCGGCCATCTTTACCGCCGACAACGCCTTGTAGATCGTGTACAGCGGACCCGTGAACAGCCCGGCCTGTTGACCGGTCAGAACGGCAACACATGAGGGGTTTCGCAGCCGCTCGATGTTTTCAAATGTCTTGCTTCCGGCCCCGGCCGCAGTATTGATCTCGGTCAGCGCGTCGCAAAGGGCGGCCCGGTCGGTACGGTAATTTGCGAGAACCTCACTGGCAAACGACGATACGTCAGCCGGCGATGCGACGGCATTTGGATAAAAACGCTTAAGGGAGAGCGGGTCGCTCTGATATTCGAGAAAGAGCCGTGATTGGTGCGGGATCTCGGAAAATGGCAGATCCGAGACGTGCAGTTGAACTTTTCCGCGTAACGGATCGCGGGCGATCTCTTGCTTCAAAATTTTGACTCCTATTAATTAAAATTATAGGTGCCGAAAGCCCAAGTTCCAAGTTACAAACAAAAAAGAGGCGGCCAATGTTCGCCGCCTCATCAAAATATTAATTCGGTTCCTGTTTAATTGCCGATCGTCGTTGCGGGCGGAGCGTCGGACACCGCCACCGCGGACCGCTCGATACGATAGACGCCGGATGAATGAGTCGCGGCAAATATCCGGTTAGGATCCTTTGGATCAAAGGCCATTGACCAGATGCGGCGGCTTGCGAGCTTCATTTCCTTGGTATCGACCCGCTTCCACTTGTTACCTGCGTCGGTCGAAATAAACACGCCGCCGTCGGTGTCGAGGGCACTCGAAACCAGAATCTCATCCGTATTATTGGGATTGATCAGAATGCTCGTAAAATTACCCAGCGGAAGATTGCCTCCGCGGCGATTCCACGTTTTCCCGCCATCCCGGCTCAAATAGAAAGCCTGGATCGTACCGACGTAAATGTAATCCGGCCGTTTTGGATCGGACGTGATCGAGGCTACGGGAATATTGTCGACCGCTCCGCTCGTTTTTACCCATGTTTTACCGTCGTCCTGGGATTCGATTACTCCCGAAGTCGCGGTTCCGACCCACAGCGTCTGCGGCCGGGCGGGCGAAACATGGACAACGAAAATATTTTCATTTATGCCCGCACCCAAAAATATTTTTTCCCAACCCTTGGTTACGTCGTATGTCCGGTAAAGCCCGTGGTCGGTCCCGGCCAGCAGACCGCCTTTAACGCCGGGAATTTCTTCCAGAACCTTAACGGTATCCGTAATAATTGGAATTAGCTTCGGCCCTGCCGGAGCGATGGCCGTTGTCGTTTTTGGTGTAACGGCGGCTTTCCTGATTGGCCTTTTTGCCACCGCCCTGCGGGCCGGTACTCTTGCCTTTACGACCGGTTTGGGTGCCACCATTTGTGTCCATGAATTCCCCCGATCAATCGATTTGAACATTCCAACATTGGTGCCGAGATACATCAGACTCGAATTTGTATCGTCCTGCTGGACGACGAAAGGCCGGACGCGAATGACATCGAGACCTTTGCCCTGCTGCCAGGTTGCGCCGCCATCATTGCTGACAAAGAAAAATCCGCCGCCGGTCGCCGTATTATGGGTCGCCGCGTACAGGCGGTTTGGCTGTTGTTTATCGGGTGTTACAAAGTAGGTGAACCGACTTGAAAAATTACCGCTCGATTGGACAAAGCTCCTGCCGCCATCGTTCGAGACCATTACTCCGTAGTTATTCGTCCCGATGAACACCCGGTTCGGCTCGTCCGGATGGACGGCTATGGAATTGACCTCCAGTTCACGCTGAGTGGTCAGAGACCATGTCTTACCCCCATTCGAGGTCATCCAAAACCCCTCGGTCGTGGCGGCATAGATCGTCCCCGGAATGGTCGGGTGCTGCATGATGTCGCGGGTCCGGCGCGATTGCGACGGGATGCCGTTTATCTTGGCCCATTTTGTGCCGCCGTTGACGGTCTCATATATTCCGCTGCATGCCGACGCGACGACGTGCTCCGGATTGCGAGGGTCGATATCGACCGCAAATACATCGGAATCGTCGATCATCCCGTCACGGATGAGGCTCCAGTTTTTGCCGGCGTCGGTGGATTTATAGGGCCGGTATTGCGTTCCGGCGTAAATGACGTTATTGCTGCGCGGGTCGATCGCCAGCGAATCGATGTCCACCGGCATCGTGGGCGACGTAATCTTTTCCCAATCCGCACCCGAGTTGTTCGACCTAAAGGCACCTCTCCGCGTACCGACTATCAGGACATTCGGATCGAATGTCGATTGCGTGAGAGCGTTGATCGACTCGTTCTTAAGTTCCTTGGATTCCTTCCATGTTGCGCCGCCGTCGGTCGTTCGAAAAAATCCACCGGGAGCCTGGGCCCGCTGGCCGGACACGTAGATGATTTTGGAATCGCGGGAATCTACCAGAAGATTATCCAGGATCAATTCCGGCTGATTAAGATTGACGAGCAAGCGCCATGTCTTGCCGCCGTCGGCCGATGTGTCGATTTGGCCGTCAAGAGTGCTGATATACAACCGATTCTTGTCTCGCGGGTCAATCGTTACGACACGCACGTCGCCGCCGCTCGGGCCGACGACCTGCCAATCGGTAAATTTACCTGCATCCGCGGCCGTATCCGGCGAAGCCGCCCCGACGGACGCAAAGCAACTCTGAATGATCGCCACTGTAAGAATGAGCGAAATTGCCGATCTGTTTCTAAACATCTTTACCATAATTGAGAATTCCTCTGAGCCAGTGTTGGATGCGAATCGAAGTTGAAAACCGGAAGAATTTGTACCCAAACGGGTAAGATGACGATAGCCGACCACAGGTTGCGGTCATATAAATAAACCCGGAGAGCCCCTGAATTTATCCAACGCGACTATCTGCCATTAATTCTACAAAAATAACCGGCCAAATCAAAGAAAAAAATTAGCGCTGAAAAGCGGTTGGGGCTACGTGATGACCACCCCAACCGCTTTTCTTTTGAAATGTTCACATCTCCGAAGAGACGCAAAGCTGCTGTCCGTTACGGAGTCGGTTTATCGGCTCCCTGCGGTACGAGGATGAATTTAGTCGAGATACCGGTCTTGTTGTCCGGTCCGTCAACCCAAACTAATCGGCTGCGGTCGTATTTACGGAATGCGATCGCCTTGTCGATCTGAGCCTTGCGGGCCTTGATCTCAGCAGGTGATCCGTAGTTGATGACGTAGCCCTGGGCTGTTGGATTGTTGTTCAACTGGATATAGAAGTTGTCAACACGTGCCTTAACGTCATCATTTGGAGCCTTACCGAATTCCTCGACCACGCTGGGTGTCGGAGATGACTGCACCGGTGCGGTTTCACTAGCCTCCGTCGTACAGTTGCATCTCGGCTCGGTTCCGCCGATAGTCACGCTAGCCTTAACGTTACTTCCAGCCATCTCCTTGGTCGTGCGAACCGTGATAACCGGCGTACCCTGACCAGACTCGATCGTACCCGCCGAAACTGTCCAGTTGTACGTGAGGTTGCCGCTGGCACTTGCCGTAAAGGTCATGGCGTCACCGGGGTTCGTTACCCCCGAAGGTCCGCTAACCGACAGGCTCGGGCACGAACAGGGCTTTTCAGGATTGAAGCAATCCGGACATTCCTGAACCCTGATCGTCTTGGTATCGGTCTTGCCGCAGATTCCGCAGCCGTCATCGACACCGGTCGTGATCGTGTAGGTCCCGACCTGAGCGGTGCTCAGATCCCATGTAACGTTTGCACCCGTTCCGACAACGCGTCCGCCTGAAACGGTGTAGTTATATGTCAACACGTCGTTCTCAGGATCGCTGGCGTGAGTCGCGACGCTGATCGTTTTAGGAGCGTCGTTGCAAGCACCCGATTTCGAGACCATTCCCGGACGGCACGGCAACGTGATAAGGGTTGTATTCAAATCAACCGAATCGACGTTAGCCGGCTTGTTAAGAATGTCTCCCTGACGCTTGTCGCGGCGACCAACCCAAATTTGGGCGATATAACCGTTGGCGTTAGAGGAAACATCAAATCCATTGGGAACGCCGGTCGACGAGAACGACTGCGTAACTCCGGTACATCCCCTGGCGGAGACTGCTCCGCAGACGAGGTTGACCGAATTGCTGTTTTGAGCGTTGTTAAAGTAGTTCGAATCCTGCTGATTAAAGTTGTAGCGATAGGCTAAGCCAATTCCCCACCAGCGAGCAGGGTAGACCCTGAAGCCAGCGATTCCGTCCATCGGATCCTGATCCAATGCATTGGGCGTACGGCTACCGATGTATCTCAGATAACTCCACTCAAGAATCGGCTGGAAATGTTTGTTCATCGGGAAATCAGCACCGATCGAAAGCAGCATTTCATCAGGACGGTCGAGAATCGTGTAATTCGTTCCGCCAAAGTTTCCTTTCGCTCTCGATGTGACCGTGTAGCCTACGTTAGCGGACAAATTAGCCCACGTTGCCAGACGCGAGTCGACAAACATGGTTCCGCCAAAATCTCCGCGTCCGGCTCCCGGCCCTGCACCACGCTGCAACTGGTTAAATCCAGAGGTCGTCGAGGCAGTATCGCCGTACCACTTGTACCACAACGCTACACCATAGCCCGTAGCCGCCAGCGGGTTATTGATACGCCATTTGAGGCCGCCCGTGAAGCTGTTAAATGCCGATGTGCCGTAGACACGATTGAGAAACGGCATTTCCGGCAGGTACGAGGGGGCATTGGTGAACGAGGTCGGAATGGTTCCGCAATTGTTAACGCCATTTTGGCAAAGAAGCGGTGCGGTCTGCAAAACGATACCCGGCAGGATGCTGCCAAAGACCGAACCTACGCCCGGAAAGGCATCGGCTCCGCCATTAGCACTCAGACGCGGTCCGCCAAGCGTTGCGTTCGTGCCGGCGGCAAATCCAAATGCCGGACCCGAGAAGAACGGGGCATTAAAGCCATACGTTCCAGCGTTTCCACCCGTATAAGGGAACGCCGTAAAAGGTGCGCCCGGCGGACGATAGACCGCCGTGTTAACATAGGCACCACCCGTTCCAGGTGCCAGGACGATCGCTGGGGCGCTTGTCAGTACACCGTTGATCAGAACCTGCGAATTGGGAAGGTAAAAGCCTGAGAGGCTCCGCGGTGAATTCACTTTCACGCCCTTCCACGCTTCGGTCGAAAAGAATAATTCGACGTTGTTCGACAGCCCGATCTGGAAGCTCAGCGGTATTGTCGCAATATCGACATTACCCGGATCCCGGTCATAATTGCTGTAAGCGGCGCTGAGCGTGTATTCCCCTTTTCTCAGGGTCTTACCGTCGATTACCGTAAAAAGTCCGGTCGGGCCAGATATCTGACCTCCCGTTCCAACGACTGGCGCAATGTTACGGTCATCTTTCTCCGACAACTTTTGTGCCGGCACCGCAAACACGAGCAGTAGTAAAGTAAGCGTTACCAAGTACGCTTTAGTAGCGAGTTTCATCACATTCCTCCGCCGAAAATAAAAAATTCAATTTCAAAATTGTAGCTCTTGGAAACGGCTGACATGGTTGCGTTATCCAAACGAGCTACCCTATTATTCCACACGATGACGAACCGGCCAAAAGGCTAAGTCCCCCAAACTTCTACGTGGCCACCAATAAGGTAAATCAATACTTAAGTTAAGTTATAGAGAAGTAACGCGTCAAAGTCAACGATTGATTTCAAGATTTTTGACACTCCTCGGATAAGACCATATCGCACATCTTATTCAAAATCAAGCACTATTCCCTTTTTTGACCATACTTTTTATGCGTAAATGCCGCGCATTCTGGTGTCATACGCTACCCTGTCGATGGCCAACATGTAGGCTGCTGTCCGCGTATCGACATCGTGCTTTTCGGCGTAGTGGCAAAGTTCGTTGAAACTTGCGACCATTTTGTCCTCAAGACGGGCATTAACTTCGGCCTCAGACCAAAAATAACCCATTCGGTCCTGGACCCACTCGAAGTACGATACGGTGACGCCGCCAGCGTTCGCAAGGATGTCCGGGATGACGAATATTCCCTTATCATGCAATATCTTATCGGCCTTGGGAGTCGTCGGCCCGTTAGCTCCTTCGGCAAGAATTTTACACCTGATGCGATCGGCATTTTCCGAGGTGATCTGGTTTTCCGTGGCGCACGGAGCGAGCACATCGCACTCGATCTCAAGCAGGCCCTTATTAGAAACCTGTTCCGCTCCGGGATAGCCCTCGAGCGTGCGATTCGCCTGTAGGTAGGTGAGCACATTTGAAATATCGAGCCCATCGGGATTATATATCCCGCTCCCGACATCGGATATTGCAACTACCTTATAGCCATGCTCGTGTAACAATTGGGCCCCGATACCGCCAACGTTGCCGGAACCCTGAACAACAACGCGCGTCTTGTCAGGTGTCAGGTCAAATCGTTTGATCGCTTCATTGATGCAAAACAGGACGCCGCGTCCCGTGGCTTCGCGGCGTCCGAGCGAACCGCCCAGCGCAACGGGCTTTCCGGTGACGACTGCCGTCACCGTGTGGCGCGAATGCATGGAATAGGTGTCCATAATCCACGCCATCGTTTGCTCGTTTGTGTTCATGTCGGGTGCCGGCACATCCTTGTCCGGGCCGATAAAATCAAGCAGTTCGGACGTATATCGCCGCGTCATCCGCTCCAGTTCACCCTGCGACATTTGGTGCGGGTCGCAAATGATTCCCCCTTTTCCCCCGCCAAATGGGACATTCACCACGGCGCATTTCCATGTCATCCAGGCAGACAGGGCCTTAACCTCATCAAGGGTGACGTCGGGAGCATACCGAATGCCGCCTTTTGCGGGGCCGCGGGCAAAGTTGTGCTGGACACGAAAGCCCTCAAAAACCTGTATATGTCCCGAATCCATGCGTACCGGGATGTAAACCTTAAGTTCGCGGGCCGGGACACGCATAACCGCGTAAAGATCGTCTTCCAAACCGAGAAGTTTCGCCGCCCGGTCAAAGCGTTCGCTCATCGCCTCGAACGGATTCTTCTCGTCACTCCCCCGAAACCTCCGCATTTCGTCAGCCATCGGATTTGCCATGGTTAAAATTCTCCAGAATCTAATTTTTTCTTAATAATCTAATATCTTAATAACTTTCCCTTATAAAACTCCAACCAACAATCAATCTAATACCCGCATCCTACAGACCAAAATTAAGAATTCTTTAACCGGTGGCTCATATGCCTTGGTTCGACAGTTCTGGTTTGCAGAGTGTGACCATTTTTGGCAGGAAAATTACGTTAACAGGGACGCGTTCAATGCGAAAATCTTAACTTACACTAAATAGAGAACGCAAATCATATGGTTTGAAAATGGTACACGGGAGCGCCGATAAATTAGACGCTGCCGTCTCCAAATGCTAGTATTCGAATATCTTCGTAAGTCCATGAGCAGTACACGAACAAACTTTAGATCGCAGATCGAACGGCTTGGCGTGTTGGCCGTCGTCGTGTTCGGTCTCTCGATAAATATGTGTCTCGCGCAGGGTATGGAAGCCACGGATGACCCTGTCGCGATATTCAACCAGGCACAGGAAATACATGAAAAAGGCGATCTCCCGGGTGCGATACTGCTCTACGAAAAGGCCCTGAAAATAATGCCGGAATTTCCGGAGGCCGAATTTCAGCATGCCACGGCCCTGCTTTCGCTTGGCAAAACCGGCGATGCCGAACTGGGATTTCGGCGTGCCGTCGCTTTGCGTACCGACTGGACGCTGGCCCTTGCGAGTCTCGGGTCGGTGCTCGTGCAACGGGCCAAGTACGGCGAAGCCGAGCCTATTTTGACAAAGGCGATCGAGCTTGACGGGCAAAATTTCCCCGCCCTGCTGGCGATGACCGAGTTGCGTTTGAAAACCAACGCCACCGCCGCCGTCCTGAATGAATTGCTGTCAAAGATCATGGGCCTGTCGACAAAAGCGAGTCCGCCGGCGTCCGTCTGGGCCGCCCGGGCGGCCCTGGAACGTGCCGTAAATCTTGGGACCGACGCGCGAACCAGTATCGATAAGGCCCTCGCTCTCGATCCGAAAAATAAATTTGCGATCGCCCAATCCGCCGACATTGCCCTCTTTGACGGCGACAGCGACCGGGCTGCGGCTGATGCGGGTTTGCTCGAAAGAATCTCGCCGGGGTCCGAGGCGGCGTTGTTGATCCGGGCGCGAATACTTGCCCACGACGGCAAACTCGACGACGCAGCCAAGCTTTTGGATGCAAACGCTACGCCTTCGCCAGAGGCCATTGACCTCAGGGCAAAGCTCACCGCCGGAGCTTCAAAAACTACGGTCGAATTGGAAAAACAGCTTCAAACCGACCCGAAAAACCCAGCGATTCTCGGCAGCCTGTGTACGCAATATCGAAAAGACGATCCGGCCAAGGCACTCGATTTTTGCCGCCGGGCGGCGGACGCGGAGCCGTCGAATATTAACCATGCCATCGGATTCGCCGCGGCTCTTGTGCAGGGAAAGCAGTTTGACCAGGCGGTCGTTATTTTATTGAAAATCATCAAAATAGTTCCCGAAAACTGGACGGCTCATGCTAATCTGGCAACAGCACTCTTCCAATTGAAACGCTATGCCGAGGCCAAAACCGAATTTGAATGGCTTACCGTCAGACAGCCGAAATCACCGGCGGCATATTATTTCCTCGCGATCGCACACGATCAGCTTGAGGAATATCTCGACGCAATGGCAAACTATCAGCAATACATGCGGTTGGCCGACCCCGCTCAGAACAAATTGGATCTTGAAAAAGTAAACCTCCGGCTGCCTCTGCTGCAAAAGCTAATAAAAGACGGCAAAGGGAAGAAAAATCAGTGAAAATGGAATAGTGATAGTGAAAGTGAATAGTGAAAAACTAAAAGTGAAGAATTGGGTTTGCGAGCGTCGGCTTCGCTTGCTTTTGGGATATTCTGCTTTTTTCTTTTCCCTGTTCACTATTCACTTTTTACTAGTCGCTGCCGTTTCGGCCCAAGACACTCCGCCCGATGAGGCTCCGCCGCCGCTGCGAACCGTTTCTAAAGAAGAAAAGATGCAGCTAACCGGTGTTCTGGACGTCAAGAATCACACTAAACTCGCGATCGAATTGATGAACGGGCGGCTCGGACAGGCTGAGCGGCTTACTTCGGCAACAGATTTTGACGGCATGTTCAAAGAGCTTGGCGGCTTTCACGGGCTGCTCGACAATACGCTCGATTTTCTCGGCAAACAGGACTCAAGAAGCGGAAAGGTCCTGGACAATTACAAGCGTTTAGAGCTTGGCCTCCGGACTTTCGAACCGCGTCTCGAAACCATTCGCCGAGATCTGCCGACGCGGTATGAGGAATATGTCCGCAAGCTGATGCTCTATGTCCGCGATTCGCGTTCGCGGGCGGTGGAGCCGATGTTCGGCAATACCGTCGTCCGGGTTCCAAAACCCGGCGAGCATTTTTAATATAATGAAAATCTGTTTTTTTCTGATTTGCCTTATTGCTTTTGCTGCATTTGCACCGCTGCGGCTCGCCGCGCAATCGCGTGATTTTCTCACCGAAAGCGAGATCGAATTGATCCGCGACGCCCAGCAGATCGATCAGCGCGTCGACGTCCTGATCCACGCCGCCGACCGGAGATTTGGCGTGCTCAAGGTCAATGTCGGCGGTGGAACAAAGCCCGAGTCAAAGGCATGGGGCCCCCTGCCCGAAGGCACGCGGATGCAGCTGTCGCTCGACATAAAACGTATCCTGCAAAAGGCGATAGATGATATCGACAACCTGTCCGAACGCCCCGATTCGATGGTCGTCAATATTGACGACGAAAAGAGCAAAAAGAAACCGCCGAGCTTTGCCGAGCTTTTTCCAAAGGCCGTCCGCCACCTGGCCACCGCGTCGGACCGCTTCAAACCGGCGTTGAAAATGCTGCTCGATCAGACGAAAGACGAAATGGAAAAAGGGCCCATCCTCGATTCGCTCGAAATGTGCGCCGAGATCTCAGCCGCCGCCACGAAACTGTCCGCCGAAGTTCCGAAACCCGACGGGAAAAAGCACTGATGAAATAGTCAAAACTTCGCACCTTCCATTCTTGGCCAGCGTTGGCTGAAATCTCACGCACTCACTTGTGCGCAAAATTCGCCTAAATTACACTGCTTACTAATATGTCTGAAACCGAACTTAAACATACGCCGCTTAATGCGGTGCATCGCCAGATGGGCGGCAGGATGGTTGATTTTGGCGGGTGGGATATGCCGGTGCAGTATCCGGCCGGCGTTATTGAGGAACACATGCGTTGCAGGACGCGGGCCGGGCTTTTTGATGTGTCGCACATGGGCGAGATCTGGGTCGACGGGCCGGGGGCAATCGATTTTGTCAATCGTCTGACGACCAACGACGTAACGAAGCTTGTCGACGGGCAGGCTCATTATTCGGCCCTGACCAATGTCGGCGGCGGCGTGGTTGATGATCTGCTGGTCTATCGCTTTGCTGAGGAAAAATTGCTGCTTGTAGTCAATGCGGGGACGACCGAAAAAGATTGGAAATGGATAACGTTACACCATAGCGACGAGGACAATTGTGCCTTGACGAATGCAAGCGGCGAATTTTGTCAGATCGCGATCCAGGGGCCCGAGGCTCTGGGAATCGTCCAGCAACTGACCGAAACCGACCTTTCGGCGATCAAATACTATCACTTTACTGAAAGTTGGGTGGACGGTGTCGAATCGATCATTTCGCGCACGGGCTACACCGGCGAGGACGGTTTTGAGGTCTACGCCGCTCCTAAATACGCCGCGCAGCTTTGGAACAAATTTCTCGAAATCGGCAGCTACGGCGAGACGGAAGGCATACTTCCCTGCGGGCTCGCGGCCCGCAATACGCTGCGGCTCGAATCGGCTATGTCGCTTTACGGCCACGAACTCGACGACGATATTACGCCATTGGAGGCAAATCTCGGATGGATAACCAAGCTCGATAAGGGCGATTTTATCGGCCGTAACGCCCTTGCCGCTCTTAAAGAGAAAGGTCTGTCGCGTAAACTCGCCGGATTTGAAATGACCGAGCCCGGTATTGCCCGCGACGGCTATGACGTCTATGTGGGTGAAGTAAAAGTCGGGGTCGTTACTTCGGGCAGCCCTGCACCATTTCTGAAAAAGAACATCGGACTGGCATTCTTGCCGGTTGACTTTGCAAAAACGGGACAAGAAATTAGAATTGATGTGAGGGGTAAACATCTGGCGGCAAAGGTCGTAACAACGCCCTTTTACAAGCGGCCCGTATAGCTTTTGGATTTTAATTTAACTGAGGTCATCATAATTCCCTATGTCTAACATTCCTGAAAACCTACGTTACAGCAAAGACCACGAATGGGTCGGCGTTGACGGCGATATTGCTACGGTTGGCATTACAGATTACGCCCAGCATGCGCTTGGCGATGTCGTGTATATCGACATGCCTCGGGTCGGCGACAAGCTTTCGGCACACGAGGCGTTCGGCTCGGTCGAATCGGTCAAGGCCGTTTCCGAGATATTTATGCCCATCGCAGGCGAGATCACCGAGGTCAACGACGGCCTCAACGACACGCCCGAGGCCGTCAATAACGAACCGTACACCGACGGCTGGATGATCAAACTAAAAATGGACAACCCCGGCGAAGCCGACGCCATGCTCTCCGCTGAAGAGTACGACGAATATCTTGTAGCAAGTGCGTAAATATCCCGAACCAGAAATTCGTTATTATTCCATCTCATATTCAAGCTGGGATCGTGTTATTATGTGAAAAGCGATCCGTCACTTGGCAATCCCTGAAAAACCGATATTTCGTGCGGCATTCAGGTCGAGGTTTCGCTATAAATGCAATCTAAAAGAGGAAGATCAATGAAATCGACAGCTTTAGTTTTTGTCCTCATGCTCATCACCGCTCTATCGTGTCTCGCTCAAAAACAAAAGGTGCCACCGCCCGCACCATCTTTTGTAAACGGCGAATTTGATATAACAATCGAACACAACGGCAATAAGACTGAGATCAAATCGACCCAGTTTCAAAATTCTGCTGGTTTCTTTCTGGATAATGAAAGCGGGCTGCTGACAATCGGTTTTAGGGCCGACAACGACAAAGACGAAAGGAAGATCTCAATTAACGGACGGCTGCCGAGAGCTGCGGCGGGGACTTATCCTCTCGGCATCGGCGAAGGTACTGCTCTATTCAACATCGAGACCAGCGAGTTCCCAAAAGCCCTGTTTTATGCCAAGAGCGGATCGATAGACATTTCTAATATGCCGCTTGCAGGAGGCGTCATCAACGGGACCTTTAATGAGATCTGCGAAGTGGGCACCGATGATTCGGATAAGCTGGAAACTTATACCGTGAGCGGCACTTTTAAATTTAGAAGAGGACCTGCGATTCGCTGAGTATAAAAAAATCCAGGGATGGACCGTTCATAATTCATCTCTATTTCAAACATTTTCACTTAATTTCTGGAGCATCGCTATGTTAAGAAAAGCTACTATTTTCTTTGGATTTTCGCTAATTCTCGGCACCGCGGGGTCTACCGTGTTTGCTCAAAACTACAAGATCAAACAAACCATATCAATGATGGGCCAAAACATGACCTCGACCGTTTACGTCAAAGGCTCGCGAAAGCGAACTGAGAGCAGCGGGATGATGGGAATGGGAGGCGATGTCGCCGATATCGAACAGTGCGATATGAAACGCAATGTCAAGGTCAGTGATAAAAAGAAAATGTATTTCATCGAGCCGTTTGCGACCGATGATTCGGCTCCCGCTCCTGCCTCAAAACCGACCGGGCCGACAACTGCGGGAAAGATCACAAAAGGTGGAACCGTCACGATGACAACCTCGATCAATGACACCGGCGAACGGAAACAAATGTTCGGCCTCACTGCTCGTCGTCTTAAGACTTCGATGACAATGCAATCGTCACCGGACGCATGCTCGCAAAACGACATGAGTATCGAGACCGATGGCTGGTACGTCGATCTGCCGTTGTTCTCATGCCCGATGGCGATGCCGCGAAATCCAATGGCCGGAATGAACGAACCCAAACGCGGCTGCATGGACCGCACAATCCTTAAATCGTCGGGTGGAGGCAAACTCGGCTTTGCAATTGAGCTTACGACGACAATGAAATCAGGCGGAGGCGAAGACTTTTCACAGTCGATCAGTACGCTCGAATTTACCAAGGCAACGCTGGACGACACGTTATTTGACGTGCCGACCGGCTACGCAGTGGCCAATTCATCGCAGGACCTTTACGGCCGTCCTGATTTCTCGGCGATGATGCGTGGAGCATCAGATGATGAGGAAAAACCGTCTCAGAAACCAGCCCCGAAAATGACCGGCGTGTCCTCGATGGGCGATACGCAGACGCCAAAAAAATCCGGTGTTATCCGCATCGGCGTCCTTATTCCGACAAATAACGGAGGCGAGGCCATATCAACGACGAATATGCAGACGTTCCTCGCCGAAAAGCTGACCGGCGGCAATATCGAAGGTGTAGCAGTTACGAGCGAGTCCGACGCCCGGAGTTCGAATTGCGACTTCGTATTGTCAAGCGATTTTTCGAAGCTGAAGCAATCTACGGCGGGCAAGATCGGCGGGATGTTTGGCAAAGTGACCAATACTTCTGTCGGCGGCAATTACGACGCTCAGATCGACTTCAAACTCGTTTCGCTCAAATCGGGGCAAACGACCTTGCAAAATAAGGCCGCGTCTAAGTCCGAAAGCAACGTCGACCGGGCAGCCGAGGGAGTTTTGGCGCAGGAAGCGAATGCTGTGCTTGGCCTGGGTCTCAAAAACTAGATTCGCCAAGGGATCAATTTTTGCAAAAGAGCGGCCGTCTGCAAAGGCGGCTTTTTTGGCTTGTTTTAGATACAAAAATATTGACTATTGACGGGATACTGTGCCATGCTTGCAACATTTTTCGATATGCCTTGATATCGGATTGATCTTTGAAAAATAAAAATAGCGGAAAGCCAAAACTGTGATCTCTTTTTAGGACGACACAGACGCGGGAAAACAATGGATGGTCGGATAATTTTTGTTATTAGACGAACTTCATTGCTCGATTTTTCGCTCAGCCCCACTTGTTTGGTATTATCAGTATTTCGCCTGTTGACTAATTTTTTCGCAATTTTATAAATGAGATACATTCCAAATTCATCCGAAGAACGCGATGAGATGCTCGCCGTCGTCGGCCTCAAATCGGCCGATGATCTGTTCCGCTCGATCCCGTCCGACGTTCAGCTAAATCGTGCCTTAAAGATCACCGAGCCGTTGGCCGAAAGCGAGGTTATCGCCGCTATGGAAGCGATGGCAGCAAAGAACACGGCATCGACCAAACCGTCATTTCTCGGAGCCGGCGTTTACTCGCATTTTTCGCCGACGATCGTGGATCACCTGATACAGCGTTCTGAGTTTTTCACCAGCTACACGCCGTATCAGCCCGAGATCTCGCAGGGCACCCTGCAATACATCTTCGAGTTTCAAACACTCGTTTGCCAGTTGACGGGAATGGAGGTCGCGAACGCCTCTATGTACGACGGCTCCACCGCAATGGCCGAGGCATATCTGATGGCCCAACGCGTGACGCGGCGGGATAAGATTGTGGTCGCCGACAGCGTTCATCCCGAATATCGCGAAGTCGCAAGGACATACACACAGCACGGCGAGGCCGAGATCGTGGAGATCGGATTTAACGAAGCGTCGGGCCGCGTCGGTAACCTTTCCGCACTCGATGACACGACCGCTGCACTGGTCGTCCAGTCACCCAATTTCTTTGGCTGCGTCGAAGATCTGACGTCTTTAGCTGAAAAAGCTCACGCCGTCGGGGCTTTGTTCGTCGTCATCGTGACCGAAGCGATCTCGTTCGGCCTACTCAAATCGCCCGGCGCCTGCGGTGCGGACATCGTCGTCGGCGAAGGCCAATCGTGGGGAATTCCGATGGGTTTCGGTGGCCCGCACGTGGGGCTGTTTGCGACGCGGGACAAATTCGTTCGTCAGATGCCCGGCCGTCTATGCGGCGTGGCATACGACAAGAACGGAAATCGCGGTTTCGTGCTCACCTTATCAACTCGCGAGCAGCACATTCGCCGCGAAAAAGCGACCTCGAACATTTGTACAAACCAAGGCCTGATCGCTCTCGCCGCGACCATTTACATGGAAACGATGGGCAAAAAAGGCTTGCAGGAAGTGGCGATGCAGAATGCTCAAAAAGCCGCCTACGCCGCGAAAAAGATCGCTGAGTTGGACGGCTACTCGTTCCCGTTCTCGGCACCGATATTCAATGAGTTTGTCGTTCGCGGATCGCGTCCGGCTACTGAGATATTGGAAAATGTGCGTACGCGGGGCAGCATCATCGGCGGTCTCGCACTTTCGAAGTATTACGCCGGACACGACAACGATTTTCTCGTTTGCGTTACAGAAACGAATTCGCGAGAGCAGATCGACGCGCTGGTTGACAGGCTAAGAGTTGCTTGAAACGCGCAGAGACGCAGATGGGTTGAGGAGGAATTTTCTATGACTATTCGAAACGAATTTGATCGCCGGAAATTTCTTATGTCCGCCGGCAAAGGGCTAGGCTTAATGGCTTTGACATCAGCCGCAATCGGCTCGCTATATGAAAACATTCAGGCGGCGGGAAAGGCAGTGGATAATCTCTCGCCGGTCGAGGTGGCGTTGGACGAGGATTATTGGGCGACTATCCAACAGGCGTTTTCGGTAACCCGCGGGATGGTCAATCTGAATAACGGCGGCGTTTCACCCAGCCCGCGAATGGTCACCGAAGCATTTGTTCGCTACACCTGGCAGCAGGAAGACGCGACGGCGTACACGATGTGGCGAATCCTTGAGCCGCAGTCGGAGACGATCCGCACCGGCCTCGCCGAGATATTTGGCTGTGACGCCGAGGAGATCGCGATCACGCGGAATGCGTCTGAGTCGCTTGAGATTCTGCTCATGGGCATGGATTTCAAGTCGGGTGATGAGATCCTGACAACGACGCAAGATTACCCGCGAATGTTGACGACGCTGCGACAGCGAGAACTTCGCGAGGGGTTAAAGCTCAATCTCATCAAGATACCGATAGCTCCCGCGAATGTTGACGACATCGCCGCTGCCTTCGAAAAGGCAGTTACGCCAAAGACAAAGCTGATCCTCGTTTCGCACCAGATAAACCTGACGGGGCAGATATTGCCGGTCAAGAAAATTTGCGAGATGGCTCGTGCCCGGGGCATCGAGACGATCGTGGACGGAGCACACGCATTCGCCCAAATCGATTTCAAACGCGACGATCTGCAGTGCGATTATTACGGTACTTCGCTGCACAAATGGATCTACGCGCCAAAGGGTACGGGAATGCTCTACGTCAAAAAAGACAAGATCCCCAAGGTCTGGGCGTTGATGGCATCGGAGGACAAGAACAAAAACGACATCCGGAAATACGAGGAGATCGGAACACATTCGGCGGCAATGCGGCTCGCTATTGGTGAAGCGATCCTGTTCCACAACGCCATCGGCGGCAAACGAAAAGAGGAACGGCTAAGATATTTGTCGCGTTATTGGATGAACCGCCTCAAGGACGTGCCGAAGGTCGGATTTAACACATCTTTCGACCCGAAGCAGTCATGCGCAATTGCCAATTTCAAGATCGACGGCGTCGACCCCGGAGCGATAGGCAGCTATCTCATGTCCAAGCATATGATCATCACGACGCCGATCGTTCACGAAGAATTTACCGGCATTCGCATCACGCCGAATGTCTACACAACGCTGTGGGAGCTTGATCGTTTCTGCAACGCCGTCGAGGATATCGCGAGGAAAGGTTTGCCCAAAGCATAGGCGTAAGTATGTTTTGGGACACGTGGGACACGTGGGACACTTGGGACACGTGGGACACTATACGAAATTGATATATGAGCATTAAAAAAGTTACACAGCATCCGACGCAGAATGAAACGCTGATATTTGAACGGTCGCAGACCGGACGCATTGGTTATCGTCTGCCGAAACTCGACGTACCCGTGACGGACGATATTTTGCCGGCGGAATTACGCCGTGGCGACGATCTCGAAGGCGTTCCTGAGGTTTCCGAAGTCGACGTCGTTCGGCATTTTACGCGGATCTCGACGTGGAATTACTCGATCGACCTCGGAATGTATCCGCTCGGTTCGTGCACGATGAAGTACAACTCGCGACTTAACGAAAAGGTCGCCCGCATTAACGGTTTCGCTGGCCTTCATCCGCTCGCACCTGCGGAGGAGACACAAGGTGCTCTTGAGCTGATCTATCGTTTGCAGGAAGATCTATGTGAGATCACGGGCCTCGCGGGAATTTCATTGCAACCTGCGGCGGGAGCACAAGGCGAGATGACCGGTGTCATGCTAATCCGTGCGTTTCTCGATCAGCGTGACGGCGAAGCTTCGAAAGATCGCCGTGTGATGCTCATTCCCGATTCGGCACACGGGACAAATCCGGCGTCCGCCGCGATGTCAGGATTTACTGTCAAAACGATTCGCTCAAATGCCTTAGGCCTAACCGATATGAACCATCTTCGCGAGCTTTGCGACGAAGGCCATATTGCCGGATTAATGCTGACAAACCCGAGCACCGTCGGTATTTTTGAGACCAACATCAAAGAGATTTGCTCCACCATTCACGCGGCCGGCGGCCTCGTATATATGGACGGAGCGAATATGAATGCCCTGGTTGGCATCGCCCGTCCGGGCGACATGGGCGTCGATGTCATTCATCTCAATCTGCACAAAACATTTTCGACGCCGCACGGCGGCGGTGGCCCGGGCTGCGGACCGTGTCTTTGCACCGCCGAACTAGCTCCGTTTCTGCCGACGCCTCGGATCGTGTCAGAACCGCCTGCGTCAGCGGGCGGCCAGCCGCATTACCGACTTGACTACGACGTTCCAACAAGCATCGGACGTGTAAAGGCGTTTTACGGCAATTTCGGCATGATGGTGCGTGCACTTTCGTACATCTACACCCACGGCGACACCGGTCTGAAAGAAGCAACCGAAGTTGCTGTTTTGAACGCTCGCTATGTGTCGCATAGCCTGGCCGACGCCTATGACAAACCCTATGAATCCGACTGTATGCACGAAGCGATCTTCTCACATAAAAAGCAGTCAAAAAAGGGCGTTGTCACGCTCGACATCGCAAAACGCCTGATCGATTACGGCTTTCACCCAATGACCGTCTACTTCCCTCTCGTCGTTGAAGGTGCGATGCTCATCGAGCCGACCGAATCCGTCGGCCGCGCCGATCTCGACGCATTTATCGAGGCAATGATCGACATCGACCGCGAAGCTCACGAAAATCCGCAACTCGTCATCAACGCCCCGCATTCGACACGCATCGGACGTCTGGACGAAGCGACCGCTGCTCGCAAACCCGTTTTGCGTTGGAAACCAGACCTGGATGCGGATGCAAAAGCAGCAGAAAATGTCGGATACGGCTTTTAATACATGATCAAAGTCGAGAATCTTGTAAAAAACTTCGGCGAGATGGCGGCTGTCGATGACGTTTCTTTTGACGTTGCGGCGGGCGAAATCTTTGCTTTTCTCGGGCCTAACGGCGCCGGAAAAACGACGACGATCAAGATGCTGACGACCCTGCTCAAACCAACGAGCGGCAGGATCGAGATCGACGGCCTCGATCCGACGAAACAATCCAACGAAGTTCGCAAGCGGTTCGGCATCGTTTTTCAGGATCCGAGCCTCGATGGCGAGCTGACCGCATTTGAGAATATGGATCTCCACGGCGTGCTGTATGGCGTACCGCGAAAAGAGCGTCACGAGCGGACAGAGATGCTGCTGGACCTGTTCGAGCTGTGGGACAGGCGTAAAGGTTTTGTCAAAACATTTTCCGGCGGCATGAAACGCAGGCTCGAGGTCGCACGCGGGTTTCTGCATACGCCGAAGATACTTTTCCTTGACGAACCGACGCTCGGGCTCGACCCGCAGAGCCGCAACCAGCTTTGGACACATGTCAAAAATCTCAACGAGACCGAGGGCGTGACGGTATTTCTGACCACGCACTATATGGACGAAGCCGAGCGTGTCGCCGAACGGATCGGCGTGATCGATCACGGAAAGATCATCGCCCAGGGATCGCCCGACGAGCTTAAACAGCAGACCTCGACCGATTCACTTGAAGCGGCTTTCCTTGAACTGACGGGCTCGTCGATCCGCGATGAAAAGGCCGGTGCGGGCGATCAAACTCGTCAGTTCGCCCAAATGTGGAATAAGAGTAAATAATATGAACGCGATCTATATACTTTGGCTGAGAGAGTTAAAACGATACACGCGTTCGCGTTCGATGATCGTCGCGGCGCTGGGCCAGCCGCTGCTGTATCTGCTTGTGCTTGGTTTTGGCCTCGGGCCGGTGTTTCAAAAGGCGGGCAACGGCAGCTATCTTCAGTTCGTCGCTCCGGGCGTGATCGGGATGTCGGTGCTTTTCACATCTGTTTTTTCTGGCATCGGACTGCTTTTTGACCGTCAATTCGGATTTCTAAAGGAAACGCTCATTGCTCCGGTGCCGCGCATCTTCGTCATGATCGGCAAAACACTCGGCGGAGCGACTGTCGCAACGTTCCAGGGGCTGCTCGTTCTGGTCATCTGTCTGATCGCCGGATTTCGACCTGTTAATTGGCTTACGCTGCCGCTCGCTTTGGTTTTCATGATAATGACGGCGATCGTTTTTGCCGGGCTTGGCGTTGCGATCGGCTCGCAGCTCAAGGATATACAGGGCATGCAGCTTATAATGAATTTTATTGTGCTGCCGATCTACTTTCTTTCCGGGGCCCTGTTTCCGTTGAGCGGCTTGCCGCCGGTCCTTAACTTTCTTACGCATATCGACCCGCTATCTTACGGCGTCGATGGTCTGCGAAATATTTTGATCGGAACCAGTCAATTTCCTCTCGAACTCAGCTTTAGCGTGCTGTTCGTCGCAGCTTTGCTGTTTGTCGCTTTGGGCAGCTATTCGTTTTCCAAGATCGAGCTTTGATCCGCAATGAAGCAAAGATCGACTCCGGCAAAGATCAGCACCGCCTTGCGTTACATAAGCCTCGCGATGTGGCTCGGCACGCTGCTGACGGGTGTCGTTTCATATTTGGTTTATCCGCAGGCATTTACACCGGCCAATATTGCGGATTTCCTGCTCAGGTTTCAGGGAGAGATATGGCTCGTTTATCTTGTAATGTCGGCTTTCCGGGGTTTTTCTCTTCTGCCCAGCACGCCGTTGGTTATTGCCGGAACTTTGCTTTTTCCAAGCCAGCCGATTTCCGTTCTCTGCGTCTCCATAGCCGGGATCATGCTGTCGTCGTCGATGATCTATTTCTTTTCGGAATATCTCGGTTTTAGTGATTTTTTCGAGCAGCATAAACCTAAGTTTACGCACCGGATAAAAGCCAGGTTGGAACACCCGCTTGGGTTTCTATTCATTGCGTTGTGGGCGTTTTTTCCGCTGGTACCGACCGATCTGGTTTGCTATCTTGCGGGGACGACCAAGATGAATTATTGGAAATTCATTATCGCGGTATTTGCTGGCGAGATGGTTCTTTGTTCTTTTTACATTTTTTTTGGCGGCGCTATGCTCGATTACGTGCGATGAAAAGCCTTTTGTTGTAATCTTTAGACCTTATTGCTCAATTCTGCATCATAGACTCGGAGGAAATTATTTGTGAAAGATTGTAATGAAATTGTTGATTGTTCGGGACGTCGCGAGTTTTTAGTCAAGACCGCGATGCTTGCCGGTGGGTTGGTTTTGACGTTGTCAGGGGCGGGTTCTGCTTTTGCATCGCCTTTCGAGGACATTACGGTCGCGATCGACGACAAAAGTCCATTGAACAAGGTCGGCGGCACGGCGACGGTCGATTCGTCTGCGGGTAAGATCGTGATCCTTCGAACGGAAGACGCTGCTTTTGTCGCCGTTTCGGCAAAATGCACACATAAAGGCGGGCCGATCAAATATAACGCGGACTCGAAACAATTTGTCTGTCCGTGGCACGATTCCAAATTCAACACCGACGGCTCAAATGCCGGCGGCCCGGCCAGTCAACCCTTGGCATCGTACAAGGCTACAGGATCAGCAACATCAGTGACGGTTAAGGTTGGTTCCTAATCATCCTTAAGAAAACACTTTCGATCTCAACTCGTGCAATCGTGTTTATTTGCGATTGCACGGGTTTTGTTTTGGGCTTTTAAGAAATGTGAAAAGTCGACACGGCGCGGTTTGTCTGAAACCGGCATATCGAATAAAATTTTCTACAACAAATCTCACATACAGTCCTGTCTAAATCGGGAAATATTTATGACGACAATCGGAATCCCCAAAGAAATCCACCCCGGCGAAAAGCGCGTTGCGGCGACGCCGCAGACAATTTTGAAACTCAAAAAGCTGGGTTTCGATGTCCAGATCGAATCTCACGCCGGCCACGGGATCAACTGCATCGACGGGGAATACCGCGTGGCCGGAGCGACGATCATCGACGACACCAAAGAGCTATGGGCAACCTCAGACGTGATCCTCAAGGTGCGTCCGCCTGAGGAGAATAAGGAGCTGGGCGTTCACGAGGCGGACCTTTTGAAAGAGGGCGGCTGGCTCGTCGGATTCGTCTGGCCGGCACAAAATCGCGAAATTCTCGACCTGCTCGCCAAGCGAAAGGCTACCGTTTTCGGCATGGACTGCATCCCGCGCATTACCCGCGCCCAAAAAATGGATACGCTCTCGGCAATGGCAAATATTGCCGGCTACCGAGCCGTGATCGAGGCGGCGAATAATTTTCCGCGTTTCTTCGGCGGTCAGATCACAGCCGCCGGACGTATCGATCCGGCAAAAGTAATGGTCATCGGAGCCGGTGTCGCGGGGCTGTCGGCGATCGGTGCCGCTCGATCGCTCGGGGCGATAGTCAAGGCGTTTGACCCGCGTTCCGCAACGAAAGATCAGGTCGCGAGCATGGGCGCCGAGTTTCTCGAACTCGATGTTAAAGAGGAAGGCGAAGGCAAAGGCGGCTACGCCAAGCAGATGTCCGACAACTTTCTCAAGGCCGAGATGGCCTTGTTCGCCGCCCAGGCGATGGTCGTCGACATCATCGTCACGACCGCTCTGATCCCCGGTAAACCCGCACCAAAATTGATCACTCAGGGAATGGTCGAATCGATGAAACCTGGCTCTGTTATCGTAGATCTCGCCTCCGAACAGGGCGGCAACTGTGCGTTAACTGAGCCGGGCAAAATAGTCCATCACAAAGGCGTTACGATCATCGGGTACACCGATCTGCCATCGCGAATGGCGAGCATGTCGAGCCAGCTTTACGGCTCGACGATCGTCGCTTTACTTGGCGACCTTGTCAGTAGCCCGAGTGCCAGTAGCGCGAGTGTCAGTAGCCCGCACGTAAGTAAGGGCCGCGCTCCGGAAGAAAACAACGCTGAGGAACAAAGTGGCGCCGAACTCCACATCAATCTCGACGACGAGGTCATTCGCGGTGCGATCGTCCTGCACGACGGCAAAATGATGTGGCCGCCGCCAACGCCGCAGGCACCGCCGGAACCCGG
Organism: Pyrinomonadales bacterium; assembly: GCA_038227175.1. Classification (GTDB taxonomy): domain Bacteria; phylum Acidobacteriota; class Blastocatellia; order Pyrinomonadales; family Pyrinomonadaceae; genus OLB17. The sequence continues at coordinate 41,320 of JBBRPZ010000007.1, forward strand.
AGTACCGACCAAAAGCTCAGCCAGCGTCGCCGTCGCCAAAGCCGCCCCGAATGGCCACGGAACGAGCGGCGGCATTAGTCCGGTCGTGCTGGTCGTCGTCGGCCTTGTCCTGCTAGGGCTTGGTTTTGTCGTCCCCGAGGGCAAATTATCGCATTTTACGGTGTTCATGCTCGCGATATTTGTCGGATTCCAGGTCGTCTGGAACGTCAAACCGGCACTGCACACTCCATTAATGAGCGTCACGAACGCCATCAGCGGCATTATTCTGGTCGGCGGCATGTTACAGCTATCGGGCACAAATCTTACGGCAACAACCATACTCGGCGCGGTCGCCGTACTGATAGCCGCGATCAACATCGCCGGCGGTTTCCTGGTGACGAATCGCATGTTGGCGATGTTTAGAAAATGAAAGAAAGTTTGATCATAGTTGCATACATCGCCGCGAGCGCGTTGTTTATTTTGAGTCTCGGTGGGCTGTCGACGCAGGAAACTGCACGCCGGGGCAATGTTTACGGCATTCTCGGCATGGTCATCGCGCTGGTCGCGACTGTTTTTAATATCAAAGACGGCAATTATGTGCTGCTTGCTGGAGCGTTGATTCCGGGGTTGGTTGTCGGCGGGATCATGGCTTCGCGGGTGCAGATGACGTCTATGCCGGAGCTGGTGGCGGTTTTGCACAGCTTTGTTGGGATGGCCGCTGTGCTGGTTGGGTTTGCGACCTATCTTGACCCCGCTGCTCCCGTAACTACGGGTGGCGAGCACAGCATGCATACCGGCGAGATCTTTGTCGGCGTCTGCATCGGAGCGGTAACATTCACCGGTTCGGTTATAGCTTTTTTAAAGCTGCGCGGCTCTATCGGCGGCAAACCTTTTATGCTGCCCGGGCGGCATCTGATCAACCTCATCATTTTGCTCCTTACCATTGGTCTCGGAGTTGCGTTCTTTATGGCGCCGACGCCGGCGAGCGGGCAATGGCCGCTCCTTATCGCGACGGTGATCACGGGCGTACTCGGTCTTCATTTCATCATGGCTATCGGGGGTGCCGACATGCCGGTGGTCGTGTCGATGCTCAACAGTTATTCGGGCTGGGCGGCGGCGGCGGCGGGCTTTATGCTTAACAACGATCTGCTGATCGTCACCGGTGCCTTGGTAGGCTCGTCCGGTGCGATTCTCAGCTACATCATGTGTAAGGGTATGAACCGCTCTTTCGTCAGCGTGATGCTCGGCGGGTTTGGCACCGAAGGTGGATCGTCGCCTGCCGCTGGGTCGGCTCCAGCGGGCGAAGTTCATTCGATAGAGGCTCCGGCAGCCTCCGATCTGCTCCTACAGGCACGCAAGATCATTGTTATTCCCGGCTACGGACTGGCGGTCGCACAGGCACAGCATTCGCTGGCCGAGGTCTGTAAAATTCTTAAAGAAAAAGGCGTCGATGTAAAATTTGCCATCCATCCGGTCGCCGGACGCCTGCCCGGCCACATGAACGTCCTGCTCGCCGAGGCCAATATTCCCTACGACATCGTCTTCGAAATGGACGAAGTCAATGACCAGTTCAAAGACACCGATGTCGCATGGGTCATCGGTGCCAACGACATCGTCAATCCGTCCGCCATGGACGATCCCAGCTCGCCGATCGCCGGAATGCCGGTACTCCACTGCTGGGAGGCCCGCGACGTCATCGTCATGAAACGCGGCATGGCCAGCGGCTACGCGGGCGTCGATAATCCGCTGTTTTACAAGGACAATACGCTGATGCTGTTTGGCGATGCTAAGAAGGTGGTGGATGAGCTATTGACGGCGATGCGGGGCTAGAAAAATGTATGGATTTAAGCTGTTAGCTGACAGCTATTAGCTATTCATTTTACCGGCAGTTTAATCAGAGCCAGCCTTTCCACGACATTTCCCTTCTCCAGATGTTCCTCGATGATCTCCGGCACATCTTCCGGAGTGACCTGGCCGTACATTGTGCCGTCGGGATAGACCATGACGGCGGTGCCGACGGAGCAGAAGCCGATTGAGCCGCAATCAGTGAGGACGATTTCGCCCATCGGGTTGCGGCCTTTTGATTCTTTACCCTGACGCAGACCTTTGGATTCGAGGATGCGTTCGAATTCGGCCTTGACCTCGGCGCTACCGACCGCCGCGCAGGATTTGCCGTCGCAGACGAAAACGTGCCGTTTTATCGGAGCCAGAATCATTGGCGCCAGCTTTTCGAGTTCGGCCCGGTCGTCGATGAATTTGGGTTTAGCCATTAACAATTATTTTGCCACGATCATCGCAAAAATCACACTGGCCGTATTCCCTATTGTGGTAGAATCACTTCGACACGGCTTCGCTACACGATGGCATTAGGAATTATCATCCACATCACGGTCGGCACCGAAAAACGGACCGAATTCTTCTCTCAGGAACGCATCCGCGTCGGTTCTGATGAGGCGTCCGACCTCCAGATCCATACAGCGCAAACTGATGGTTCCGCCGTTTGGTTTGACCTTGAAAACGCCGATGGAGCCTACCGGATTATCGATTTCAATCCGTCTCTTGAACTCAGGATAAACGACAAACCGATGCGTCGCTTTATCGCGATCGCTGACGGCGATGTGATCGCGGTGGACGATTCGGACATCTCGTTTTCGTTCTTTTCGCTTGAGACCAAATCCTCGCTCATCACCACCAACCGCGAGCAGCCGCATATCTCTCGATTTATCGAGGACGCCGCGCTCGAATCAGCCACCTCGGCCAAACGCGATGACGCCAAAGCTTTCCTGCGTGAGTTTGTCCGCGAACTGTCGCGAGAGATCTCCGTAACGACCAAGCTGATCGCCCTCGTTCTTGCGATCGGGTTTCTAACTGGTGTGTTATATATCGGTTACGCGGTCAGCAAAGAACTTCGCGAGAGCCGCAAACAGTCGGAGCAGCAGAGCGAGGTAATCAAGAAACTTGAAGAAAAGCTCGACCAGACCAGCGGTCAGATCGGCGAACTTGATAAGTCCAACAAGGACATGATGAAAACGGTGTCGCTGGCGCCCAACCTGCGCGTCGAATACGGTGGAGCGGTCTGCCTGATCGTTGGCGTCTATGATCTCGTCGATAAAAAGAGTGGCAAAGTGCTCCGCTACGCCGATCAGCAGTCAATGCATCCAAACCCGTACGAGCCGACCCAGTCCGAAGATCCGGGCCGCCCGACCGGTCCGCCGCAGATCGGCCTGACAACCGAGGGCAACGGCTCGACCGTCGAATACGATTTTATCGGTACAGGCTTTCACGTCGGCGGCGGCTACATCGTCACGAATCGCCACGTCGTCCAACCCTGGGAAGAGGACGATCAGGTCAAACAAATGATGACCTCCGCGAACGGCAGAGCTCGCATCAAACGGCTCGTTATCTATTTCCCCAAATTTGCCCAACCGTTTGCGCTCAAGGTCAAACAGGTCGGCGTCCGCGACGATGTCGCCGTTGGCTCCATCGATCCGTCGACGATGCCGGCTGAGATACCGTCAATCCCGATTGATTTTGACACCGAATCCGCCGCGATCGGCAAAACCGTTGTTACGATGGGCTACCCCAGCGGCCCCGATCGGCTGCTCGCGATGGTCGACGACGACGAGGCCAAATCGATAAATCAGCGGTTTGGCAACTCGCGGCAAAACCTCATCAATTTTCTCGCTCAATCGCAAAAGATCGTTCCGCTGACAACACAGGGAGCGATCACCGACCTTGATGCTAGGCGGATCGTTCACGACGCCAAAACGGCCGAGGGCGGCTCGGGCGCACCGTTGTTCGGACAGGCTGGTAAAGTAATTGGCGTCAATTTTGGCGTGTTTACTGAGAATACGGCTGCAAACATGTCGGTACCGATAAAATTTGCGGTCGAGCTGCTAAGAAAAGCCGGTTGGAAAACGCCCGAGGAGATCCAGAAAGAGCTGGGATCGCAGACTCAGGTTGCGACGAACCAATCAAACTCAAACACCGCCGGCACGAGCAAGACTCAAAACTAATCGGCCTCCGCCACTGGCTGATTTCTGGCATTGATCGTCGTTTGCTCGGCCATCAGCATTGTTTCGCCGACATTTTCTTCCATTGCGGCATCATCCACTCCGCGACGTTGTTTCGGCAGAAAAAAGCTCGCGATCAGCGCCAAAATACACACCAGCACCACGACCCAGAACACCGGCTGAATTGCCGCCGCCATCGAATCCTGCAATATCGGCAATATTGCAGTTGGAAGACCCGCTTTAGCCGAAGGCTCGATCAGGGCGTTTGGATTTGAGGCGAGGCTCTGGGCCTGCTCGGCTGTCAACATGCTGCCGGCACCGGTCGCGGCTTTCAGGAGCTGCGTAGACAAACCGGCCGTCAACACGGCGCCCATGATCGCAACACCGAGCGCACCGCCGATCGCCCGCGAAAATTGATTGAGCGACGTCGCTACCCCAAGGTCCGTTCGCTCGACGGACTGTTGGACCGCGATCAACAGCGTCAACATCGTGAGCCCCAACCCCGCTCCGATCATCGCGAGGTCCACATATAACCAGACGTGCAGCGTCTCGCGATGAAAATTCGTCAAAAGAATAAACCCGAACGCCATGACGACAAAACCCGCGATCGTGATAACCCGGTAACCGATCTTTAGCATCAGCCTACCGACGATCACGGACATCGAAACCCAGCTCAGCATCAGCGGTGTCAGCAGTGACCCGGCCTGAGTCGCGGTCATTCCCAACGCGCCCTGAGCAAACAATGGGATAAACGAGATGCCGCCGAACATCGCGATACCCGCAAAAAAGCCCGCTATCGTCGCCGCGGCGATCGTGCGGTTTCGGAAAAGGCGAAACGGTATCATGGGATCTTTTGCTCGCCGCTCGACAAACGCAAAGATCGCGAGTAGCACGACGCTGCTGCCGAGTATCAACAGATTTTCGGGAGCCAGTAGCGTCGCCATCGAATTGCCGCCCTCGACGAGGCCGAGCATCAGCAAACTTATCGCAAGCATCAGCGTGGCCGCTCCGAGATAATCAATGTTTGGTTTTTCCGTCCGCTTCGGCTCCTTGAGCGCAAAACCGATAATGATCGCCGCGACGACCCCGACGGGAAGATTTATAAAAAACACCCATCGCCATGAGAGTTGGTCCGTAATAAAGCCACCCAGAACCGGCCCGATCACACTAGACAGGCCCCAAACGCCGCTGAAATACGCCTGCATCTTCGCACGCTCTTTGATCGTGAACGTGTCGCCGATGATCGTCATTCCAAGCGGAACGAGAGCACCCGCCCCGAGGCCCTGTATGGCCCGAAAAACGATCAGCTGCGTCATCGAACCGGCAAGTCCCGACAACAGCGTCCCGATCAGAAAGAATCCAATCCCGACCTGATACAACAGCCGCCGTCCATACAGATCGGACAACTTGCCCCATACCGGCACCGTCACCGTCGAGGTCACAAGGTAGGCCGAAAACACCCAGCTGTAATGATTGATCCCGCCCAGACTCGCGATGACCGTGGGCATCGCCGTGCCGACTACTGTTGCCTCCAGAGCGGCAATAGCCATGCCGGTCATAACCCCAACAGTCACCGCCCAACGGCGGCGCGGCGACATCTCTAATCGCGGTTTGTCGAATGCGTTAAATTGTTCGGTTGACTTGCCTTCCACTATTTCAGGTTATCACCCCACAAATTTATTTCTATCCTGCTCGCCCAGTTCGGCGATCTTGCTCATCAAAAAATCGCCGATTTCTTTATGCGTCCGGATGCGGTCCCCTTTAACATAAAATTCCGTCAGATCGATCTGCTCGCCGAACCAAATCCGGACCTTCGGCCCGCCGGTCCAGTTACCGAATATCTGCTTCGGCAAGTCGTTGCCGAGGCCCGCAATAAATACGGGAATTACCTGCGGTTTCGCGGCGTAAATGACCTTGCCGATGCCCGGCTGAGCCGGCAGAAAATCGTAAGGATCGTCGTTGCGATTACGCTTTCCTTCCGGATGAAAACCGATCATATGACCGTGACCTGTCTTGCAAAGCTGCACCAGCCGACGCATCGAGAATTTGTCGAATTCCCTCTTTTTCGCTTCGCGGTCCTCGCGAAAAAACGGCGGGTACATCGAAAACCAGCCCATCACAAAATTGACGAGCCAGCCCAGCGGATTATCGTAAAAAAATTTGCCGCGCACCGGAAAATAAAGCGTCACCGGCCGTTTTGTGCGTCGAAAAATAACGCTCGACACCGTGTACATGTCGAAAAATGAACGGTGATTAGCGACGAGAATGAGAGGTTTGTCTATCTCGGCATTTTCGACATTTTCAATGCCGAAAACGTTCATCAAATTGTAGGTCGCGAGATATATCCAGAGCGAGCCGATGTGACGCTGGCAAAACGTCATTAGCCGTTTCGCCGCGCCCAAATTCATCCGGTGAGTCAGCCGAAATCCGAGCCGCTCGGTCGTCGTGAGCACACCGATCTCGTCGACCGACGGCACTAAAGCACCCGTCTTATCGACGGGCACAATAGCGTTTTCACTTTTTATTTCGATCGATCCAGTCATTGCCGAAAGCAGATTTTAGCATTTCTTCGAGTGGGGCCGCGTTGACGTAACAGTTTTTTTCTCGAAAACCGAACCGCGATCGCTGAAATGGAAAGAGGGCGGCAAGCTGCCCCAAAAGCGCCCCATTTTTGTAAAATGGGGCAGTCTAATCATTGCAATAATATAGTTAGGCCCGTTTTTGACAATTTTGTGTTCGCGCACAATGCAAAAATGGGGCGCTTTGCCCGCAGGTGTCCCCAAAAGTATCCCAAAATGACAAAGTGGGACACTCTAAATCTTGCCACTACTATGGTTAAGTGCTATTTTGACAATTTTGTGTGGGTGCACAATGCAAAAATAGGACACTCTTTCAGCTTTCCGTCGCAAATGAAAGATCGCCTGACGAAATGATGCTCTACTCCCTTGGTTGTCAAAGAACCACTCTGTCGTCATGACAAAGATCCCAACTTTTGCAGTCTACCACACTTGTGTTGTTAATGCAAGATATTTTATCTATGCAACGAATATTATGCTCAAAATGCCCGTCTACGAAGGGCCGTTTCGTTACCTATTCAATATTAAAATACTTGGCGTCGGGATGATGGACGATTACCGCCGAGGTCGATTGCTCGGGATCGAGCATAAATTCTTCGGTCAGCTCGACATCGATACGTTCGGGCTCAAGCAGTTCAAAAAGCTTTGTCTGATCCTCTATATTCGGACACGCCGGATAGCCAAAGCTGTATCGCGAGCCTTGATAGCCCTGATGAAATAGTTTTGCAAGTTCCGGGGCGTCATTTCCGGCAAAGCCTAATTCCTCTCGAATACGCTTATGCCACATCTCGGCCAATGCCTCGGCCGATTCGACTGACACACCATGAAACAGCAGGTAATCAGTGTAATTATCAGCCTTAAACAATGCCGCCGAATGCTCGCTTGCCTTGCGGCCCATCGTGACGAGTTGAAAAGCAACAACATCCATGTCAGAACCACCTGCGTAAGCGGGTGGTGTGGCGCCGCTGTTCAATCCAATGTTCGAATTAACAGTGCTCGTGCCGCCCGCTGAGGCAGGCGATTCTGACCTGAAGTAATCGGCGAGACACAGATTTTTGCCGCCGCGCTGATCGGCGGGTTGCCGCGGAAAGGTGAATCTCATCCGCTCGGTCTTTTCGTCGTCCTGATAAATGATCAGATCGTTGCCGCTCGACTGGCACGGATAGTAGCCGTACACAAGCTTGGCCTCAAGCAGCTTTTCGCGAATCGCCTTGGCCTTGACCTCGGCAAATTTCGGATATACGGTCTCCTGCAAGATCACGTCGTATTCTTCTTTAGACTTTTTGCCCTGCTTATACTGCCACTGGCCCTTGAACAAAGCGGTCTCGTTGATAAAATCGAAAACCTTTGTGAGGTCTTTGATCTCAACCACCTTAGAGCCATAGAACGGAGCCGTCGGAATTTCGGTTAATTCGGCAACGTCAGAGCGTGTGGTGTGAGTCGTGTCGCCCGACGAACGCGTCGAGACACGAGCAGCGGCTGTGCCGAGTTTGGCGTCTTCACCCACGAGATCCTCGGCATCCGCGACGGTTTCGATGGCGTCACTTAAACCACCCGCTACCGCCGGTGGTACTGATCCGTTCCCAGCCATTGCGACTTTGGACTTTGGACTTTGGACTTTGGACTGCTCACCTCCGGTGAGTTCGTCCATCGCGTGCAGACCGTCGAAGGCATCACGTGCATAAAAGAGTTTGCCTTTGTAAAGCGGCACGAGATCGGCATCCACATAGCGTCGATTAAGTGCAGCTCCGCCTAAAATGACCGGCACGTTAATGCCGCGTTCGTTCATTAGTTCGAGATTGTCACGCATGACGAGCGTCGATTTTACGAGCAGGCCGCTCATGCCGATGGCGTCGCCGCTGGTCTCTTCCCAAGAACGCAGAATGTCGTCGATCGGCTGTTTAATGCCGAGATTTACAACCTTGTAGCCGTTGTTTGTCAAGATAATATCGACGAGATTTTTGCCGATGTCGTGCACGTCGCCCTTGACGGTCGCAAGCACGAGCACGCCTTTGTTCGATCCCTCGACCTTGTCCATAAACGGTTCGAGGAATTTGACGGCCGCCTTCATCGACTCGGCGGATTGCAGCACAAACGGCAGCTGCATCTGGCCCGAACCGAAAAGATCGCCGACCGTTTTCATGCCGTCGAGCAGGATGTCGTTAATGATCTCCAGCGGCGGATATTTTTCCAGAGCTACTTTCAGTGAATCTTCGAGGCCGATGCGCTCGCCATCGATGATGTGATGCTTGAGCTTTTCCTCGATCGTCATGTTCGAGACATCTGGCTTGATCGACTGAGCGGTCTTACCCATGAACATAGTCGTAAACTCGCCAAGCGGATCGTAAGTACATACATCGCCGTCAAACTTTCGGCGGTCGTAGATCAGGTCCCGGGCTGTATCGATCTCATGCTCATTGAACCGCATCAGCGGAAGTATTTTCGACGCGTTGACGATCGCCGAATTCATCCCCGCTTCGACGCAATCGTGCAAAAACACCGAATTAAGCACGACGCGGGCCGCCGGACTGAGGCCAAATGAAACATTTGAAATACCCAGGATAATGTTGGCTTCCGGTAATTCAGCCTTCATTTGCCGAATCGCCTTAACCGTCTCGTCAGCGTTTTTACGGTCTTCTTCGATGCCCGTCGAGATCGGCAGAGCAAGCGGGTCGAAGAAAATGTCGTGGCCTGGAATGCCGTTCTCGACCGCCTGTTTGTAAGCTCGATGAGCGATCCGCAGTTTGTCTTCCGCTGTGCGGGCCATTCCCGTTTCGTCGATTAGGCCGATGACGATACCCGCGCCATAACGTTTGGCAATGTCCAAAACTTTCAGGAAACGCGGCTCGCCATCCTCAAAATTTGTTGAATTTAAGAGAGATTTGCCACCTGCATGTTCGAGGCCGGCTTCCATCTTTTCCCACTCAGTCGAATCGAACATGAGCGGGATCTTGACGCTCGTCGCTAAGCGGGCAGCAAGCTCGTGCATATCTGCGACGCCGTTACGGCCCACGAAATCAACGTTGACATCGAGAATGTGAGCACCCTCTCTTTCCTGCGATTTGGCAAGGTTGACTAGGCCGTCCCAATCCTCAACCTCGAGCAGATCGCGCATTTTTTTCGACCCGGAGGCGTTCACGCGTTCGCCGACAATCAAAAATGACGCGTCCTGCGTGTAAGGCTGCTGAAAATAGATCGACGAAGCCGACGGGACAAGTTTCGCGTTTCGCTGTTTCGGCGACATGCCGCCGACACGCTCGATCACCTGACGCAGATGCTCAGGCGAAGTGCCGCAGCAGCCGCCGACGATATTTGCACCAAAATCCTTTGCAAAATGCTCTACCTGTACTGCAAAACTCTCCGGTGTCTCGTCGTAATGCTGCTTGCCGTCCTTAACCTCAGGCAGTCCGGCGTTCGGCAAAACGCTGACCGGGATCGGCGAATTTTCACAGAGATAGCGGAAACTGTCAGCCATGTGCTTAGGCCCGGTGCCGCAGTTCATCCCGATAACGTCGATCGGAAAAGGCTCGAGCGCCGTCAATGCCGCACCGATCTCAGTGCCGTTGAGCATGGTGCCAAATATCTCAATCGTCACCTGCGCAATCACCGGCAGTTTCATCTTATTTTTTTCGAAATGCTCAAATATCGCGGCCAAAGCCGCCTTCGTTTGCAGCAGATCTTGACAAGTCTCAACGATCATCAAATGGCTGCCGCCATCAACAAGGCCTCGAACCTGCTCGCGATAGGCGTCTTTCAGATCGTTGTATGTAATATGTCCAAGCGTCGGCAGCTTTGTGCCCGGCCCTATCGAACCCGCGACAAATCGCGGCTTGTCCGGCGTCGAATAATCGACGGCGATCCGTTTGGCAAGCTGCGCCGCCTTCAGATTTACGTCGTACGTTTTCTCAACAATACCGAATTCGGAAAGTACGACCTCGCTCCCGCCAAAGCTATTGGTCTCGATAACATCGCAGCCGACATCCAAAAACGCCGTATGCACGGTCTCGATAGCATCGGGGCGCGTGTATAGCAAATTTTCCGAACAATTTTCAAAATTCGGCCCGCCCCAGTCGTCGATCGAGAGATTCAACGATTGCAGATACGTCCCCATCGCACCGTCAAAGACGATGACCTTTTCTTTTAACAGATCTAAAAATTTCATTGATTCGAAAGTTAAGCTCTCTCCGGCGGCATTCATGCAGATTCTTCGCTATGAATTTCCTTACGCCTCTTGGGTACCAGCAAGGTCATCGCGATCACAAATACGCCATCGCTCAAAGCCTCGATCCTCGAAACGTGCTGCCCGCGACCGAATTGTAGTCAGTCTTCGCCATTGAAGAAACAAAAAACTCTGTGCCAAACAAGCACAGAGTTTCGATCAAACTTTCGAGTTAAACTCTTTGCTGTTTAGCGGATTATTTTATGTGGCCGCAAGTTGCAATAACTCACCACTTTTATAGTGTAATATGAACATTTTGACCGCAAAAAGTCAAAACTATCTGATCAACTCGACCGCACACACTGTCAGCTTCTTCCAGTTTTTATCGGCTGTAACCGCAAGTGTTTCTCGCAGTATCGCCAACGCCAGACAGCTTCTGTCTCCGAGGGACAGTCCCAAGTGCATTGTCAATGGCCTGAGTTCGGCAGCCTTTGCGGCCTGTTCAAAATCGAAATCAACAACCTCCAATTGCAGTAGGTTAAATGATTGAGTCGCCGTATTTCTGCTGTGGCCACGTTCAATGCTTTTGGTTAAAACTTCAGCAACATTGACACTGCTGATGATGCCCGCAGAAAAGTATGAAATGGCCTTTTCGGCTCCGGGTTCCTGGTGCAAAACTGCTAAAACGGCGGACGAATCCAGAACGTTGCTATTCATTTTCGGCTTCCTTTCGTCGATCAGAGATTAGCTCATCAACAATCGAACCACCCATTGGGACAAACTTTCTAAATAATTCCTGGGCCTTCCGAATCGATTCTTTTTGACTCATTATCCTTACCGAGCCATCTTCCAGCGATAGATTTACGTCTTCACCTATCTCTATCCCCAACTGCTTTCGCATTTCTGCAGGGATAACGATCCTGCCGCCTTGCGTCACTTTTGTTCTAATATTTGTTTGCATAATGTCACGCTCTACATATTATGCCATTTTGAGATAGCATGACACAAATCATATATTATGACAAATAAAAAAGACCACCCTTTAAGCAGAGTGGTCATTTTACAGACAATTTTACGCTGACTATGGCTTGATCGCCGCCTTGAACAGTGCTTCCTGAACTGCGACAAACTGCATCAACCGGGGATTGTCCTTGAATTTTGTCTTGAACATATCGAACGCCTCCTGGCCTCGTGGGTCGCCTAGTCTGACGATTGTCTGGATGACGTTAACGATCTCCTGAATGTTATTCGCCTCATACGCCGCCTTGAATCTTTCAAAGATCAGCGGATAGGCTCGCGGGTCGCCTTTCCCGGTGGCTCCGATCACATCTAACGCAGCTGCCCGGACGCCCATCGCGTGTGTCTTGTCCGTATAGATCTTAAAACTCACATCAAACGCCCTCTTATCTCCGAGTTCGGCAAGGCCGTCGAGCCCGGCGATTTGAATGCGACCCTTCCACGACGGAGTAGTCGTCAGCTTAAAGATGGCGTCATAGACACGGGCGTCTTTGGTCTTGCCGAGGGCCATCGCCGACTCGTCGATAACAAAATAACTCTGATCGGTCAGTCCCGGAAGCATAAGATCGGCGTATTTTGAATCCTTAGTCTCGCCAAGCAGCCTGATCGCCTCGCCACGGATCAGTGACCGGCTATCTTTTGTCAGCCGCATGATTGCCGGTTCGACCAACGCGTCGAAGGTCGGGGTCACACGCTCCTGACCGCGCGGCGGGTCGGGCGAGTAGATGTTTGCGATGACCGACAAGGCCGCACGGCGAATTCGCCAGAACGGGTCCTTTTCGGCCGATGTCATGATCGCCGTAACAATGCGCGCCCTGTCGGGGTCTTTTGCGACGGCTTTCTTTTCGACTTCGCTCATCGCCCAACGGCGGCCGAGAACGTCCTTGTCGTTGGCCATCTGGTAAAGGAGATCGTCGGTCGATTTCTCAAATTTCATCTCTTTAAGCCACGTGCTCTCGAAGTCGAAATTGACCAGCTTGGGGTTCGCCGCCGAGTCGAAAGTCAGAACATTTTCCGCTTTCGGGTCGAGCCAGACACGCTTTATCTGATTGTCGATCTCGACATCAACATAACCTTGGAAAAATTCGGTTTGCGGAAATTCGTTGTTCAGGTCGATCTTTTGCGTCTGTTTGACGTTGAGCGTGAGCTTTCCGTTGGCATAAGACTGAGTTACGTCAAAAACCGGATGGCCCATTTTATAAAGCCACTCGTCAAAGAACCAGTCCATCGACTGCCCGGTCGATTCTTCGAACGCGATCCGCAGATCTTCCGTCGAAACGGGCTGGTGGGCGTTGGTCGTCAGGTAATTCTTGAGCGCGGCCGAGTAAAGTTTGTCACCGACCTGCTTGCGGAGCATATGAAGCACCGAACCGCCGCCCGGATAGGCGTAATTGTCGAACATCGCGTCTTTATTAGCGTAATATTTAGTCACGATCGGACGCCGCTGTCCCTGGGCCCAAGAGCCGAGGACATCGTCGTGATTTTTTCGAATATCTGCGTAGAGAAACTCTTCGTGGCCCTTTAATTTCTCATCCCACATCGCCTGCATATAGGTTGCAAAACTCTCATTTAGCCAGATCTGCCCCCAATCGCGGCATGTCACGTAATCGCCAAACCATTGGTGGGCAAGCTCGTGTGACTGGAGCGATTCGCTGTCACCGTCGAGCAATTCGCGTTCGTCGTGGATCATCTCCTCGATCTGCGTCGTCGCTGAGATGTTTTCCATGCCGCCGCCAAAATCTTCGACAAATGCCTGCGAGTATTTAGGATACGGATATTTAACTCCGGTCACCTCAGAGAAAAACCTGATCGTTGACGGAAGATTCTTGACCGTCGCCGCTACCTCTTTTTTCTCTTTGACGTAGCCGTAATTCATAACCGGGGTGCCGTCAAAATCCTGCATCACGGGGTCGGTCTCGACCACAACGATAGACGAAAGGTAATTGGAATATGGCTGGTCCATCACCCAGTGAAATGTACGTGTACCATCGGAATTTTCTTTAGTGTCGGTGAGTTTACCGTTCGAGACTACAAAAAATGGTTTTATGACCGTCACCTTGATATCGGTCGTGCGAAAATCGTTTGGCGTATCGTACGAGGGAAACCAGTAACGGTTAAATTCACTCTCGCCCTGCGACCATATCTGCCGGGGCTTGTTCGGATTATCCTTGTCCGGTTTGATAAAACGAATGCCGCGGCCAAAATTGCCGATGGCGGTATCGGCGTCCGCTTTGTTTACATAATTCGTTTTGTACGCGATCTTTACTTTAATCTCCTCACCGCCCTTATATTTGCGGTCGAGCATTATATCAAGATTGTCGTTGTCCTTTTTGCCGTCGTAAGCGTATTTCAAAGTCCCGCCGCCAACCAACATAACCGACTCTATGGTCATCATCGCCGCATCAAGTGTAAAATGCTCGGCGTCCTCAAACGGCGAAAAAGTGACGACCGTACTGCCTACCGCCTGTTCCTTGTCCCAGTCAAACGAGAGGTCGATATCGAGATGCTTGATGTCGATCGTTCGGCTGCGAACCCAATTGACGGGTGGCAATTTCGTTTTCTCGTCCTGCTGGACAAAAACATTCGACGGCATGGGCCGGGCCTGAACAATCGCTGTTAAGCCAAACATGGCGATCATTGCGGCGGCAAAAAAGCGGTGAGCTAACTTAGTAAAGATCATAAAATTCCTTAAATCTGATTATTTTCGAACTATTCAGCACTGAATATGTTGTCGGAAGGTTACGCGCTGGGAGATCAATTTGTTTCACAGAATAACGAACCGCAGCCCCGCGCCGAACGCGAGCTGTGGCTGATTAGCGACTACGGATCCCCGTTTATTTACTTGTTTGTAAGATACTTAAATGCCATCGAGGCAATATCGTCAACCGCACTGCCGTCATGATCGCGATCGAGGACGCTCGATGCCATATTTATAACCGAGCCGCCGGCCGATTGTCCCTGAGCTTGGCCGCCGCCGAGCAATCCGCCCAACAGGCCTCCGAGTCCGTCGGCACCGACGCCCTGCTGTTGCTTTTGACGACCGAGATAACCCATAACGATCGGAGCCAGCATCATTAGGATCTGAGCGACCTGTCCTATCCCGAGACCGGTTTTATTGCTGACATCCTGAGCAACCTGGCCTTGACTGTTGCCGAGGATGTGGCCGAGAATGCCGCCCGCGTCGGCCTGCGGAGCCGGAGTGGTTTGCCCGCCGCCGCCAAAGATCATACCGGCAAGGCCGCCGAGATTATCGAGGATGCTGCCATCGTGATGCTGGTCGAGCGTGTTGTTGAGGCTCTCCGCACCTTCCGGCGTCGAAGCGTTATTGGCAAGCCCGCCGAGCAGCGAAGGCAATGCCATCTGTATCGCCGAATTTACCAATGAGCTATCCGCACCAACATTTTGGCTAATCTGATCGACCGCCTGAGTTCCCTGTTCCTGACCTAGTAGATCCTGTAATGAAAACATAATTTTATCTCCTGTCGAAAAATTCACGCATTACCTACGTGTAGACTTCCGCAATAATTGCTGTGCCGATATAGTAACAGAAAAGAGTGTTTTCTTGCTATTAAATGGACCCGACCCTAACCGGAAAAACTCCGATAATAAAAATTTTGCTAATCGTGCTCGCGGCGGGCCTGATTTTGGCGGCGTGCGTGATCGCCGCGCTGTGGTTTTTTCGACCGTCTCCGGATCGCTCCCAACTAAAATACGCCTTGACGATGGCTGGTACGAATCTCGAATTCGGCGAGCCGTTCGGCATCGCGGTAAAAGGCGGTGAAGTTTACATTTCCGACGGCCAAAAAGGCTGCATCTGGCTGATCAAGGCCGGTACTCCGACTATATTTGCCAGCGGTCTGGCGACGCCGTCGGCGATCGCGTTTGACTGGTCGGGAAATTTGATCGTGGCTGATTCGGGATCTCATTCTATCAAATCGATCAGTGCGAAGGGTGAGGTTTCTAATGTTGCGGGTGTCGATAGCCGGCCCGGCTTTGCCGATGGCAAAGCGGCGGAGGCCTTGTTCGAGGCTCCGGTTGGCGTGGCGGTCGGCGACGATGGCAGGATCTTCGTCGCAGATACCTACAACGACCGCATTCGAGTTATCGAGAACGGCTCTGTATCAACATTAGCGGGCGGCGGGCGGGGATTTGCGAACGGCGTCGGCGGCGACGCAAAATTCGACACACCTACCGGTCTTGCGATCTGGCATGACAAATTGCTCGTGGCCGACACGGGCAATGCTCGGGTACGGGTCGTAGAACCAAACGGCATTGTCTCGACGTTTGCGGGCAGCGGCGAGGTCGATGTTAAAGACGGCACCTTGCTCTCGGCGTCGTTCTATCAACCGGCAGCGATAGGCGTTGATAAATTCGGCGAGGTTTTTGTCACGGACGGTAACGCGATCCGCATGATCGCGGGCGACATTTTCCCTCTCGTGAAGACGATCTCGAACAAACGTCGCGGCATTCAGGACGGCGAGATTAGAGCTTCGCGATTTAATCGCCCATCGGGACTCGCGTTCGCCGAGGCCGGAGATCTGCTTATCGCGGACAGTGACAATCGCGTTGTCCGACAGATCATGCCGACTAATGCGGGATCCGTCATCACCCCCGAACAGATCGAGGCTTTTCGCGACAAGCCCGAAGAATTTCGTAAGCTGCAGCCCGCTCGCTGGCCGTACGATCCACCAACGGCGAAGCGCGAGATCGCCGGAACCCTTGCCGAATTGCGTGGCGAGATCCGCCCCGGCGACAATGATATCCATTTTCACAATGGACTCGACATTGCCGGAGCTTATGGTGAGACGGCGAGATTCGTCCGCGACGAAAAGGTCTTGAAACCGATCTCCGCCGAAAATTTCGGCACGCTCCGCGAGCTGCTGAGATTGCCGACAATGGGCTATATCCACGTTCGCCTCGGCCGCAATTCGTCCGGAGTTCCGTTCAACGACACCCGTTTCGTTTTTACGAAAGATCCGACAGGAAAGATGGTCGATGTCCGAGTTCCTCGCGGGGCAGCCTTTAAAGCGGGCGAGCCGATCGGCACCTTAAACCCGATGAATCACGTCCACCTCATCGCCGGCCGGAGCGGCTCCGAGATGAATGCCCTTGATGCTCTCATTTTCCCCGGCATCTCGGATTCCCGCATACCAACCATCGAAAAGGTCACGTTGACAGATGAAAATTGGCGTGAGATCGAAACAAAATCGCCCAAAGGCCGTATTCAACTCTCCGGCAAAACGCGCATCGTCATGCGTGCATACGACCAGGTCGACGGCAACGTTGCGCGCCGCCGTTTGGGAATTTATCAGGCCGGATACCAGATATTGCACGGCGACGGTTCGCCATTGAAAGATATACAATGGACGATAAAGTTCGACCGGATGCCCGACGCTAACGCTGTACCGTTTGTCTACGCCGAAGGCAGCAAATCGGGAGCAACGGGCGAAACAATTTTTAATTATATTGTTACCAACCGGGGCGAGGGAGACACGTACAAGCAAGATTTCTTCGATCCCGCCGTTCTTGATAGCGGCGAGTATACCTTGCGGGTTTTTGCTGCCGATTATTTTGGAAATACGTCGCACATTGATACAGATTTTGAGGTAAGGAAATGAAAAGATCTATCGCGTTGATCGCACTTCTCGTAATGGCGTCTAACGTTTTGCCGGTGAGTGCCGCAGTTGGCCCGACATCGATCTTCGTGACGCCGCCGGCTCCGCTATTCAGCGATGTCGAGCGGCAGGCCGAGCTTGCACGCCGCCGGGCGGCCGTCGAGGCCAAGATGGACGACAATAGTGTCTTGGTGCTGTTCAGTGCCGAGCCGAAGCTTTACACAAACGATGTCGATTACGTCTTCCGGCAAGAGAATAATCTCTATTACCTGACCAATCTAAAGCAGGCCAGGGCGACGATGGTCATCATGAAGAACGGTGGGGAGGTCACGGAATCGATCTATCTGCCCAAACGCGACCCACGTACCGAGACATGGAACGGCAAGATGTATTCGAACGAGGACGCGTCGAAAATTTCAGGCATCAAGACGGTGGTTGATGCCGCCAAAAAGACCGCATTTCTCGACGCCCTGAAATCCAAAACTAATCCGTCCATTCAAAACGTTTATTTGCTGCTCCCCGAAAGTGATGGAGACGCGGACGGAATGCGTGAATTCCGCGTCGAGAAAGAGTTTTCGACCGGATTGTCCGCCTACAGGGTCGTGAATGCCCAGCAGATATTTGCAGATCTCAGGCAGATAAAATCGCCTTACGAGATCAAAATGCTCCAGCACGCCGTCGATATCTCGACCGAGGCTCACATGCGCGCGCAGGCAAACGCCGGACGAGCATCAATGGAATTTGAGGTCCAGGCGGAACTCGAATACGTGTTCCGACGCCGAAACGCTGATTATTGGGGCTATCCGTCGATCGTCGGCTGCGGGCCAAACTCAACGACGCTTCACTACGAGGAATCGCAGAGTCCGGTCACCAAAGGTTCCCTGCTGCTGATCGACGCAGCCGCCGAGTATGACCATTATTCGGCCGACGTGACCCGGACGTTTCCGGTCAACGGTAAATACACAAAGGAACAGGCCGATATTTACCAAATCGTTTACGACGCCCAGGAAGCGGCGGCAAAGCTCGCAAAGCCCGGAGCAACGATGTCGCAATTGAGCAACGCGGCCGATACCGTTCTAAAAGACGGTTTGTTCAAACTCGGCTTGATCACTGACAAAAATTCGCAGCAGTTTCGCATCTGGTACATGCACGGCCTCGGCCATTGGATCGGCATGAATGTTCACGACGTTGGCACTACTTCGACGTTTGCGACCGGAATGACGTTCACAAATGAGCCGGGCATTTATATTCGGGCCGATGCTCTTGATTATCTGCCAGATACTCCCGCAAACAAGGCCTTTATCGCAAAGGTGCGGCCGGCATTCGAAAAATACAAAAATATCGGCGTTCGTATCGAGGACGACATGCTAATCACGCCGACCGGCGTCGAGTGGATGACTGCAAAATTGCCGCGAAAGATGAGCGATATCGAAGAATTTATGGCCGCAGCATCAAAACAGGCGACTAATTAGTCCCCGAAAACGTGTGAGCTTAAAATCAAGAGTTTAGCCACGAATTACACAAATTACACAAATATTTTATGCGTGGCATTCGTGTAATTCGTGGCTAACTCTTTTTTAATAAGGCATTATTAAAACACCAAACGACGGAAACAATTTTGGTAAAGAGTAAATATAACACGACAAGCGACACGTCGCTGCCGCTCGTTATCGTCAACCCCAAATCCGCGTCAGGATCGACGCGTGAGAAATGGTCGTTGACGGCGAGCGAACTGCGCTCGCATTTCGGGCCGTTCAGCGTGGCGTTTACCAAAAGCGCGGGCGACGGCATCGAGATAGCGACCCGCGCGGCTCTGTCGGGTCGTAAATTCATCATTGCCTGCGGCGGAGACGGCACGATCAACGAGGTCGCGAACGGCATTTTGCTTTCGGGGGAGGACGCTGAGCTTGGCGTGCTTCCGTCGGGTACGGGCGGTGATTTTCGCCGTACTTTGGGCCTGCCCAACACAAATCGCGAGGCCGCAGCCGCTCTCCGCGACGGCCAGACAAAGCGAATGGATGTCGGAAAGGTCACATTCAGCGACCATGCGGGCGAAACGATAAGTCGATATTTCCTCAACGTCTCATCTGTCGGCCTCGCCGCCGACATCATTAAACGAGTAAAATCCGCCAAGGTTTTTGATTGGCTGCCCGTCGAATCTGTTCGCGGCAAAGCTAATTTTGCGGTTTCCACTCTACAGGAGGTGATCAGTCTCGATCCGGCATTAGTTCGAGTTCGTTTTGAGGACGGCGACGAACACACTTTGCAAACTATAGCTTTCTGTATCGCAAACTCACGCTACTTCGGCGGCGGCATGATGATCGCCCCGGAAGCGAAAATAAACGACGGCTTTTTGGATGTCGTTAATATTGGCGATATCAGCGGCGCAAAGATCATCGTCAACGCCCTCACGCTCTATCGCGGCACCCATAATCGGCTCGACGAGGTCAATAGCAAGCGCGCAAAAAGGATCGAGATCGCAGCGGCCGATCCGTCAGAAGAGATTCTCCTTGAGACCGACGGCGAGCTGCCCGGCAAACTACCGGCAACCTATGAAATTGTGCCAAATGCTCTCCGGATTCGGGTTCCAAAATCTGCCAAATTGGTATAAAAAAGTCTTGCTATAAGGGCATCCTTTCCATTAAACTTACGTTAAATAAATTGCCGAAGCGGTTTCCCTTCCAGGAAGACGCACGGGGGAACCAAGGTTTTGCATGTAGGCAAGACAGGGGCGTATCTGAATTACAGAAGAAGATTCTTCGCTTCCAGCCCGACAGCTAACCTCGTAGGCACTAACGAAGAAGGACGTTTCCCGAGAGGTTGTGAAAATGTGCTTCACAACCTCTTTTTGTAGTTCGACTGATGATTACTGCGATGCAACTGATCTCAAAGCCTTTTCTTGCCGGGTTAATACTCTTCGCGCTCCTGATGGCGGGCTGTCTGCCGAGCGGTCCCGACAGTGGAGCTAACAGCCGGACGATTACCGTCTATGGCTTTTCGATAATGAAGGAAGCCTTAGAAAAAGAAATCTATCCGGCGTTTAAGGCTAAATGGAAAAAGGAGCATGGTGAGGAGATCGAATTTGTGTCGTCTTTTGCCGGCTCCGAAACAGTCACAAATCAAATAATCCAGGGCGCACCGGCCGATCTCGCTATTCTTTCTATCGAGCGGGATGCCGACCGTCTGGTGGAAAAAAAGGCATCGCCGGCAAATTGGCGGGAGTCGCCGAACAAAGGCATTGTCAATAAAACGCCATTCATAATCCTTGTGCGGGCCGGTAACCCAAAAGGCATCCAGGATTTCACGGACCTTGCTAAACCGGGCGTCAAGGTCATCCATCCCGATCCGGTCAGCTCCGGCGGCGCACAATGGTCGATCCTTTCTATATACGGCTCGGAAATGAAAAAATCCGAGACTGAGACCGGCACTGCCGATCCGGTCAGGGCAAACAGTACGCTACAGGCGATCTGGAAAAATGTAATATCGTCGCCGGGCTCGGCCCGCGAGGCCAGAACCCAGTTTGAATTGGGTCAGGGCGACGCCCTTATTACGTACGAACTCGAAGGATTGATAATGAAACAGACAAACGGCCCGATTGAGGTCATCGTGCCAAAATCGACCATTTTCAGTGAGCATCCGGCCTTAATAGTCGACCGTAATCTCGACGCCGGAAAACGACCTGTCGTTGAGGCTTTCCTAAAATATCTCTGGAGCGACGACGCACAGAAGGCATTCGTAAAATTTCATTTCCGATCTGTCACCAATGAGGCATACAATGACGAAAATAAAGAGTTTGCCAAGATCGAGCAGCCATTTACGGTCGACTATTTCGGCGGCTGGACAAAGGCGTACCCGGATATAATCGAGAAAATTTTCCGCGATCAGGTACAACGCAAATAATGAGTGCAAATCTTTCAAGTGTCAGACACGTACACGGCTTCGACGTTGTAAAGCCGCTAAGCATTGCCGTCATGGTCGGCATTATGCTGCCGCTTGTTCTTCTGCCGCTCGCCTCGATATTCATTTTCGGAACCGGCAACGGTCTGGTTAGCTTTTGGGCGGCTTTGACAGCTCCCGAAGCTATCTTTGCCCTCAAACTTTCGATCGTGACCAGCTTTTGGGCGACTGTTTTTAACGTTATATTCGGGCTTTTCGCGGCCTACGTTCTGACGAAATACAGTTTTTGGGGGCGCAACGCCCTGATCGTGACCATCTCGCTGCCGACAGCGATCCCGACGGCGGTCGCCGGTTTTGCATTGCTGCTGCTTTGGGGACCATACGGAACTCTCTCGCGTCTCTTTGGCGTCGACAACGTTCCGCAAATAATGTTCACGGCGTGGGCGATCATCCTCGCGAATATATTCGTCACATTTCCGCTTGCTTTTGGCGTGATAAAGCCCGTCTTTGACACAATGAATCGCTCACTCGAAGAGGCTTCGGCGACGATGGGTGCAAGCCGTTGGCAGACGTTCTGGCACGTGACTCTGCCCTCGCTTCGCGGCGCGATTGTTAGCGGGGCGTTATTAACTTTTGCAAGGGCCGTGGGCGAATTTGGTTCGACGATACTGGTTTCGGGCAATCTTGCATCTCGAACCCAAACGGCGCCACTGTATATTTTTGCAAAATTTAACGAAGGCCAGGTCGAGGCTGCAAACGCGATAGCCATCGTCCTCGCCCTGTTTTCGTTTGTTATTTTCAGCATTTTGTTCTTTGCACGAGACTGGCTTGAAGCCGAATAGTAGAACTATGGAGCACGACATCCACGTAACGCCGATGAACTATGGCAAGGCCGCTGTGACCATAATAGGGATCAGCAAGAGCTTTGGTCCGGCAACGGTGCTACAAAATATCAGCTTTGAGGTGGACGAAGACGAGATCGTCGTGCTGCTCGGCGCCTCGGGCAGCGGTAAAACAACAATCCTTCGGATCATCGCCGGCCTCGATCTGCCGGATTCAGGGCGGGTTGTTCTGCACGGCAAAGATGTTACCCATCTCCCGGCGCGGCAACGGGGGACTGGCGTCATATTTCAGTCATACGCGCTGTTTCCCAAAATGACTGTCGAAAACAATATCGCCTACGGCCTCCGTATTCGGCATAAAAAACGCGGTGAGATCAAAGATACCGTCAATCGGCTGATCGAGTTGGTACACCTCGAAGATCATCGGAAAAAACACCCTTCGCAACTCTCCGGCGGGCAACAGCAGCGTGTCGCGATCGCGCGGGCACTGGCCTATGAGCCTGAGGTTTTGCTTTTTGACGAGCCCTTCGGAGCTCTCGACGCCCAGATCCGTGGCAGGCTCCGCCGCGAGATTCGCACTTTGCTTAAAGAGATCAAGGTCCCTTCGATCTTCATCACCCACGACCAGGAAGAGGCCCTCGAACTCGGCGACCGCATCGCCGTTCTCAACGCCGGCAAACTCGAGCAGATCGGCACACCGTTTGAAATTTACAACAATCCGCGCACCGAACACGTCGCTACATTTCTTGGAGCCGCCAACTTGATCGAGGGCGTGATCAAAGACGAAAAATTCTCGCATCGTGACATTTGGCTCGAACTCGACAATCCCTCGAAACTTAAAAATGGCGACGAGGTAACACTCGTATTCCGCCCCGAAGACGTGTTTTTGAGAAAACCGGAAAACCTGACGCAGCATTACCATCGATTGACAAGCGGAGTCGTGGATGGAGTCAGCTTTGCCGGAGCCTTTGAACGTGTAACCGTGAGTCTCAATCTCGGCGAGCAAAAAACGATAATCGTTACCCGGCCAAAAACGGAAACATCGGCCTTTCCTCTGGTTATCGGTCAAAATGTCGTGGCCGGTCTCGTCAGATACCGGATACTAAAACGCTAACAATAACCCATCTGAAATCGACCTCAATGCCCGAACCACGTGTCCAGGCCCGTGATCTGGCCTTGAAACTGCTTGCCAATTAGACCACAATAGCGACGGAAAATATTATGGCGGAAACATTTTGCACAATGCTGATCTACGCATTCGAACAGCGCCCGGAGAAAGTCGCGATGCGTGTCGTCGGCAGCGACAACGAGGTCTACACGTTTGCCGAGATGCTGCACAAGATCCGCTCGATTGCCTACCGCCTCGGCCAGGAAAAGGTCGCATTCGGCGACCGCGTTGCATTGATCGGCGAAAACCATCCGTCGTGGGCCATCGCGTATCTCGGAGCCCTGTATCACGGGGCCGTCTGCGTCCCCCTCGATCCGCACGGCGAGATCGAAACGATCACAAATTTTCTCGAAAACTCCGAAGCAAAGGTCGCATTCCTTTCGCCCGATCAAACCGAGCGGTTTTCGCAGATCGAGGAAAAGCTGGCGCGTAATATCCCCGCTGTAGTGTGGTCGCTTTCAAAGTCAGAACCCCCTGCGTCAGCGGGGGGAAAGGGCGGCGCACATAATAGCTCGTCCACGCCGCCCGCTCACGCAGGCGGTTCTGACAGGTTTCAATCCTTCGAAGACTGGTCATCGACCGATTTCCCCGAAAGTTACGCCGCCGAAGTTCCAAAGGCCGCCGGCGAAGACGTTGCACTGCTCATGTACACAAGCGGCACGACCGGCACGCCAAAGGGTGTCCCGCTGACGCACGGCAACATCGTCGGCGAGCTTTCCGGCGTAAACGACGTGCTAAAACTTTCTGACAAAGAGCTTATCTTGAGCTTGCTGCCGCTGTTTCACGCCTATTTACAGATCATCAATTTGTGGGTTTCCACCACTTTTGGATGTCAGGTTGGATATTTGAAGGAATTGACACCAGGCGAGTTGAGCGAGTCGATGAAGGTTTTCAAACCGACGATCCTGACGACGGTGCCGCGGCTGTGGTATCTGTTTCACAAAAAAATATTCGACGCTGTCGGAGCAAAGCCAAAATCGGCGCAGGCAGTTTTTCGAGCGATGCTCAAGACGAACGGCTTTTTTCGTGACAAGCTGCATATCAACCTCGGTCGAAAATTGTTCGGACAGGTTCACGAATCTTTCGGCGGAAACTTACGTATTGCGATCTCCGCCGGTTCGCGTTTTGACGATGCGGTCGCCGAAGATTTTCACCGGCTCGGCTTCACGATTATTCAGGGCTATGGCCTAACCGAAACCAGCGGCGCCGCCACAGCAACCTACGAGGACGACAACCGCGTCGGTTCGGTCGGAAAGCCGATGAAAGGAGCCGAGATCAAGATACTCGACCCAGACAAAGAGGGCGTCGGCGAGGTGCTTATTCGCGGCACCATGGTCTTTGACGGGTATTACAAAAATCCGCAGGCGACCGCCGATGCTTTTACAGAGGACGGCTGGTTTCGGTCAGGCGACCTCGGAAAGATTGATTCGGATGGTTTTCTCTACATCGTTGGCCGAGGCAAGGACGTGATCGTTTTGCCGTCGGGCAAGAACGTTCACCCCGAAGATCTCGAAGTCCATTACCTTAAATGCCCACTGGTCGCCGAACTCGCGATCATCGGCATCGAAGACAAGAGCGAGGCTCGCGCGGGTGCCGAAAAACTGGCGGCCGTCGTCGTACCCGATTTTGCCTATTTGAAAACCGCGAAGATCGCCAATTCCAAAGAGGCCGTCCGCCACGCTCTCGACAATCTTGGTCGCGAGCTGCCCGAATATCAGCGCGCCCGCGATTACATGATCCGGGCCGAACCGCTGCCGCGAACGGCGACGAACAAGATCAAGCGTTTTCAACTTAAAAAAGAGATCGAAACGGGCGTCATCGAGGGCGATACGCAGGAAAACCAAACCTGGGACTTTACTGCCGAAGACAGCGCGTTGCTCGATACGAGTACCGCCAAAGCAGTCGTTGCCGCTATCAAAAATAACGCTAAAGACGGCGACACCGTCCACCCGGCGATGAACCTGGAGATTGATCTCGGCCTCGACAGCCTCGGGCGCGCGGAGATGTTTGCCGCGCTTGAGCAGGCGTTTACGACTGAATTCGACGGTGACGAAGCCGCCACCGCCTTGACCGTCGCCAATGTCATCGAACTTGTCAACAAACACGGCGGTGCCGAGGTTGATGCCGTTTCGGTCGACCTAAACTGGAACAAGATCATTACGGAAGCCAACGACGATTTCCCAGAGGTTCGAGGCGTACTCCGCGACCGTCCTGTGTTTTCAGTATTCGCATTCCTTGTCTACAAATGCTTTAACCTATTCTTCCGCGTCTTTATGTGGCTCGACGTGAAAGGTCTCAACGAACTCAAAGAACTCGACAAACTCAATAAACCTTTCCTTATCTGCCCCAATCACCAGAGTTTTCTCGATCCGTTCGTTCTGTGTTCGAATTATCCGTATCACATCTTTAAGCAAAGCTTTCACGTCGGCGCAAGCGAGTTTTTCGAAGGCCGCCTTCTAGCAGCCGTCGCCAGGATGATGAACGTCATCCCGATCAACCCGGACACCGAACTGATGAAAGCAATGAAGGCCGGGGCGATAGGTCTCAGAAACGGCAAGATTCTTAACATTTACCCCGAAGGCGAAAGGGCGTTCGACGGCGAGCTGCACAATTTCAAAAAAGGGGCCGCGATCCTAGCGACCGAACTCGATCTGCCCATCGTCCCCGTCGCGCTCGACGGGCTCCAAAACGTCTGGGGCCGCAAATCGTGGAAGATTCGCCCGGCCAAGGTAAAGGTCCAAATCGGCAAACCGTTCTTCGCACGAGACATGCTGAGGGATGAGGGCGTAAGGATGAAGAATGAAATAGGAATGGGTCAGGCCGCTTCAGGCAATTCATCCCTCATCCCTCATCTCCCATCGCGTGAGCCGACGCACGACGAACTTTACTCGGCGGTTACCGCCCATCTCAAGCAGACGATCGCCAATATGATCGACGAGATGCGGTCAGGCTCAAAATAAGTGTTTCTCTTGTCTCTTCGGAACGCAGGCAACGTGTAGCCCTGTTTCTGCTTCAGAAATACATTCGCAACCAATCCGACAAATACACACGCGAAGGAGAAGATTTCAGTGAAACGAGTAAAAGTTAGCTTTCGCATCGTGTTGCTCCCAATTTTGCTGGCGTTGTTACTGTTTGGCGCGGCTTCGGCAATATTGGCCCAAGCTAGTGCGGAGGTCCTTACCAACGACTCGGTCATTTCGATGGTTAAGGCTGGCCTTACTACAAATGTCATTGTTACCAAGATCAGAACATCAAAATCAAGGTTTAACCTTACAACAGGTGAGCTTATCCGCCTTAAGGAGTCGGGCATCAACGAAGAGGTGCTCATGGCAATGCAGGGCTATAGCGAATCGGCCGATCCGCCGCCGACCGAAACCCGCAGCCGCAGCGTCGCCACAAACGCCACCGACGATCCGAATAATCCGCTGACGCCGCACGATATTGGCATCTATCTCTACACTGAAAAGAAAGGTGAAAAGACGATGACGGAGCTCGAATCGAACGCCGTAACCGGAGGCCGCACGGCTGGTATGGCCGGTACCAAGCTGACTTACGGCATCTGGATGAGCAAGGAAAAGGTTAAGATTCCCGGCTCATCAGCAAATTTGATAGTCAAAGAACCGCAGCCTGTTTTCTATTTCTACCTCAATCCGAAAGACCGGACGATGACGACGATCAAGTATTTCCCGGCCTCGGTCAACCAGTTTCAGATGGTCAAATTTGACGTGCATGGCAAGAGTCGCGAGATCGCCGTCAATAAATCGAATTCCTACTATTCGAAAACAGGCATCCCCGACGACAACCTTGTCGAATTCAATTACGAAAAGGTCGGGGACGGCATTTTCAAAGTAACGCCGAAACAGGTGCTCAAAAGCGGTGAATACGGATTTTATTTGCTTGGGACTGGCAATTCGGTCGGGGCTACGTTCTTTGATTTTTCGGTCAAGCCGGTGCCCTAAACCATCGTCGACTGTGGCGACGCGTCCTCAAACCAGCATCGTGTGCAAAAGCGGTGCTTTTTTCTCGTCTTCTGCGGGTATTGGGCGGACATTGGCAGGCTCTCGACAACCATCTTTTGCTCGTCGGTCAGTTCTTCCCAGTCTTTCATTTTGGGAGATTGACAGCTTGGGCAGGTATGCGTTGTATTCAAAACTTTCCCCTCGTTTTTACGTTTTAACGGCGACAGGCTAATATCATATTAGGTTAGCAAAATTAGCGATAACCACAACGATAATTTATGTTTACAGTACGAGCAGGCTACACCGACGACATCGAGGTAAGGTCGAGCATTGACAATGTACGCGAGTTTTTCTCAGACATTACAAACTTTGCCGAGATGATGCCCGGCGTCATGCAGATCCACACCGACGCCAAAGGCATCGCCCATTGGCGAATACAGGCCGAGATACCATTCGTCGGCCAAATGCTGCAAAAATTTGCCGTCGAGCTGGCCGAAGAGTCCGAAGAGCGTATCGAATGGTCGCCGATCCGCGTCGAAACCGAAAATTTCCTGAGATACTCGGCCGATTTCCTCGAAAAGGCCAAAAACGTGACCATCGTCCATTTCTCGCAAATGGTCGAACTCCGCCGCAAATCCGCCCGCGACCTCCACTACCTCGCAGGCCTCGCCGGCGAAAGCCTCATCAGCAACGAAATGACCAAACGCATCACCGAGATGATCAAGATATTCATTGACCGTGCAAAGGAGCGGCTCGAGAAATAGCGGTTTCAGCGTAAGACACCTTGTTTTACGTTAACGCATGATCTATATGTCGTGGCTAATTTCTTTTAGCGCTTTGCGGCTCAGGGTGTTCGAGTAGATTTGTTGTGTTTTCGGTGACGCTTGGGAAATGGTCGATGGCGGGCATCGACGGGAGTTTGTTTGTTGTATCGGCCTTTGGCAGCGAATCCTTTCTACGCGAAACACGCGGGCCTTGCTTCCGGCCTTGATTCAGAATTGACATCGCCGCTATCGAAAACATGCCGAGAACGGACATGATAACGCCGATCATCACGACCGCTCGTACTTCGATCATTGAGCCTGTCAACGCGATCAATATACCGCCAAACGCCAGCGTCATTCCCCAAAATGCACGAGGAATGCGGAGGCTCGATGCGTCAGCGGTCAAACCCGCCCCGCACTCGCGGCAGAATTGTTGACCGTCAGCCACCTGCGAACCACAACTAGGACAATCCATCATTAACCTCAATATATCAGCACTATCAAGAAAGACATACGCGATTGATGCTGTATGTGTTCATTATTTCGCAATACGCCATCGCCGGATGAATCAAATTGCGAGACACTTAGATCTCGTTTGCGCCTGTATGAAAAAGGTGTTACAACGAAAGTATTAAAGTATCTCAAAGGAGTGTCCTAATGAAACGAACTGCACTTTTCGTCGCCGGCGTAATTGTCCTTTTGACGTCCCTTGGACTGGCCCAGGCCCCAACAGACGGACCGTACAAGATACTCAAGACCGCAAAGGTCGGAGGCGAGGGCGGCACGGATTACATCTTCGCGGACACGGCCGGTCGGCGACTGTATATCACGCGCGGCCAAGCGCAAGCGCAGCCGGCAACGGAGACGAGACCCGAAGTGCCGGCCTTCGAAAAACGAACGACCATCTTCGATCTGGACACGTTAGCGCCTGTCGGGACTATTCCTGGCGTTGGCGGCAACGGCGCCACCGTGTGCTCGAAGTCGGGGCACGGCTTCACAAGCGACCATCCACAGCCATCGATGTTCGATGTCAAGACGATGAAGCTCATCAAGACGATCGAAGTGCCGACTGGATTTAGCGCCGACGGCATCTATTGCGACAACTCCACCGATCGCGTCTACATCGGCAGCCATCCGACCAAAAGCCTTATGGTCGTCGACGCCAAGGATGGGACGGTACTCGGCAACATCGATCTCGGCGGTGTGCCCGAGCAGACCATCGCTGATGGCAAGGGCACTGTCTACCAAGTTCTCCAGGACCGCCCGGGCGGCGTAGCGGTGATCGACGCCAAGACAATGAAGATAAAAGCGACGTACAAGTTCGGCGATAACGGCGGGTGCAATGGACTGGCGCTCGATATCAAGAATCAGATCCTGTTCGCTGCGTGCAACGCCATCGGCCCCGCCCCGCCTCGGCCTGCGCCCGGTCAGCCGGCACCCGCGCCGCCGCCGCCCGATCCAAACGCGAAGCCGCCCCAAACGTTTGTCGTCTTGAGTGCCAAAGACGGTACGATTCTCGCAAGGCTCCCGCTTGCCGGAGGCTCAGACGGCGCGGCCTTTAACCCGGCGACGATGGAAGCGTTCAGCACACAGGGCAACGGCACGATGACGATCCTCAAGGAAAAGAGTGCAACAGCGTTCGAGGTCGTACAGAACTTGAAGACGTGGCCCTCAAACGGAGCCCGCACGATCGCCTTCGACAGCAAAACCGGCCATCTGTTCGCGATGGCGTCGGAGATCGGACCGCCGCCGCCGACTCCACCAGGAGGAACTCCCGGCCGCGGTCGCGCTATTCCAGGCTCGTTCACGATAATCATGGTTGGAATTAAGTAGCGGAGCCTCCCGTGGCAGGCGGAGTTAGGTCGAGAGTACGAAGCCTTGACGTGACAACCTAATTGCTCTAATTGACAACCTGAAGGATCTTTTTGCGGTTGAGGTTTGCCGCTTCACCATGTGAGGAATCGACGATTGAGGGAACAGCCAAAGACAAATCAGGAGATTCGTAAATGGTACCTCGACGAACTTGCTGAAATCCCAAAACTCAATAGAAAATGGAAACGCGATGGCATCTGGCTGGCGGAGCGTGCAAAAATGGCGTGGAAATATCGACACGACCGCCGCCGCGTGGCGAGAGAGTTTATGGAAAGCGAATTAGAACGCGAGCAGTTGAGGCAGCGGGACGTGGCGGTTTATGGATCGCCAAATGGACCGACTTTTGCGTTTCTAAAGAAGCGCCTTAAGGCCGAAGGTTTGTCGGAAAACGAAATATTTGAAGCCATTATCAAAGGTTCGTACCGCACAAACGCGGGAATCGACAAGAAGCTTGGTTTTTGATTTTTAGCGGTGTATATTGTGAATGGGATGAACATAAAAGATTATTTTGCCAAACCGATAACATGGGCCGCTTCGAACGACACTGAGTATCCATATAAAACCGTTTTCGAAGGCAGGGCGATCTCGATCCGCCTTAACGACTTTCCGGCGGATGAACTTTATACGCTGATCGTTGACGGTTCTGAGATAAGTTTTGACGATTGGCCCAAGGTTTGGGCAAAAGCCCTTAAGAAAACTCCAAAGAGAGCCGCAAAATTAAACGGCACGCCGCGAGGACGCTTGGTCAAAGCGTTATAGTTCCATACGGCTTTATTCCGGGGGCCGCAAGAATCACCAGTCACGCAAAATCGGCAAAGCAGCAAGAAAACTGCTTGAGCCTTCGGAGCGGGCGGTAACAGCGGTAGCTACACGTGAAGCTTTAGGCGGAACGTGTAGATAGATCGAACCAATAAGTCGAGATTGCGGAGCGTGCGGCAAATGCCGTGTGTTTCACACACTCGAAATTCGGTATTCTGCATTCTGAATTCATCATTCCCATATCCTCACGTTCCGCTTCGCTGTACATGGGGTAAAAGATATTCCGTCCACTCCGTAGACTCAAAAGAATCGCACAAATCGGAGGCCTAACCCCGATGCCCGACCCTCAAGCGGCGCTCGAAATGTTCTTGTCGTGTTAATATCGGTTGAAATGTCAGAAACGCCAAAAGAGAAGGGAATCCACGCCCAAAATCAGGAATTCCGACGGTATGATCAGGTTACGAAGGATCAACGGTATCATCTTGTCGAGCACGCTCAGTCGGAGATGTTTGATGATGACTACCGGATCGAGACCTGTGACCTGAGGTTGTTTTTCGAAGGCGGCGAAGAGGGAAGACGGCAGTTTGCTACAGAACTTGGCGGCGCTCTGGAAGGGATCGGGTTTGCGATCCTCGAAGGTCACGGCATCGATGCCGATGTTTACAAGTCAGCCGAAAGAAAAGTGGTCGAACTTTTCGAAACAACCACTGTCGAAGACCGGCTCAAATACCAGGCGAAAAGGTTCGGCTCGGTAAATCAGGGCTATTTCCCGATCAAGGAGACGACAAACATCCATCCGGACCTGGTCGAAGGCTGGGTGTTTTGCCGGCGAGCGTTCGATCTCGGCGAGGATCCGGCGTACAAGGTTAGCGACTATTGGATCGATCCTGAATACGAGCCCGTCTTTCGCAGCGTGGTGACCAGTCAGGAGCGACTGATACATCCGATAATGCAGAGTATCCTCCGCTATTTGAATTGTGACCCTCATCTGTTTGATGAAAAGCTCACTAAAACAAATTTTGGATTCAGGCTAAATTACTATCCTCCCATCTCGGCCGAAGATGAATTATCAGGCGCCGGGCGGATGCTTGGCCATGAAGACGTAGATCTGTTTACATTTCTGCCGGCCCAAAATGTAGACGGACTGCAGGTCTATAACCAGGAAAACGCCAAATGGATCAGGCTAAATGCTCCGAAAGGCACGATCGTGCTCAATACCGGCGATTATATGCAGCGGATCACCAACGATCGACTCCCGTCAACAACCCACAGGGTGTCCAAACCGATGACGCGTGCGTCATTTGGCAAACCCCGAATTTCGATGCCGATGAATATCTATACCTGGGAAGACGAGATCTTAGAGGTCCTGCCGGGCCTCGGCAAACCGAAGTATGAACCGGTTTCATCCATCCAATTCCACACGAGCATTACCAGCAAGTACTACGGCGACGATTACGCCGTAAACGACTAGGGCGAAGTGCCCTTCGGAATGACGAAGAAATGGTGGGGAAGCGTGCCGGAAAAGCAGAGCATTTCCGCAAATAGAGCGGCGGAGTCGCTAAGATCGCAGAATCACAGGCCTGACCCCGTCTTCCCCGTTTATATTTATTACGGGACAGTGATTTATCTAAGTTAATTAATCTGTTGCTTTGCCACTTTTACTCTCGGATATTATTTTTTCTGCTCTGGATCTAATGACCTCATATCGCTGTTGCTCAAAGCCTTCAGGCTTATCCGTAGCTAAAAACTTCTCAGCCTCTTTTGCTGTAGAAATCGCCCGTTGTTTGTCAAATTGTTTCTCGTAAGCGTCAATTTTCAACGTGCGTTGCTGGTCTGCCGTCAACACTTCGATGTTTAGGTCTTTAATTTTGTCGAACGGACTCGACGCCATGAAAAGGACGTGTTCGTAGTTTTTGAATAATTCGGCTTGCAAACAATCTTCTACCTTTTTCCAACCATCATCCGATATAATATTTGGCTTCCCGTCTTTGAGCACGCCAACGGTCGTCTCAACATTGCGTGAGTATTGCACGAACGTCAAATAATGAGCGTCTATTGCTTCCTGTATCGTACTTCGGTCTGCCGTCAACATTGCATCCGGGATAAGCCCGCCAAGTTCAAAAAGTCTTTGAGTTCGAACGCACATAGCCACGTCCTGAGTACAAATTTGTTTGAACCTGGCAGAGGCTCTTTCTATTATTTGATTCCAATCGCCCTCTTGAATCGGTTCAGGGCGTTTGGTGCATAAAATTGCACGTGAGGAACTTGTTGCAACTAAAGAGTAAGAGTCGTGAGCTATAATATAGTCCAACGCATCTCGGTGAATTCGGCTCCATTTGGCCTTTCGGATGTACGAGGAGCGACGTTTATTCGCGAGCTCGCCGACACTCAAATAGCGTAAATCTCCCTCTCTTCGGTTGGTCAAGATAACGACGATGTACCAAATCCATAATGGGGAATAAAAGAGAATTGCCATCCACGATGATATTGGGACCGAGCTAGAACTTTTTGATAATGCCGCCGTAGCAGGCCCGGAATTATCGGACACGGAGAGATTCGATGCATTCACGTCAAAGCTAGAGGGCTGGACAATTATCTTGAAAGTGCCCTGCGGCGGCAATTCGGGGTAAACCAGTTCGAATTGAGAGCTATCCATGGAGACCGAGGGCTGGTCATTGTGCGCCCAAGGTTCCACCTTATAGGTAGTAACCGGACCGGAAATCTTGATTCGAATTTGTTCTGACTTGGCCGTTCCCAAATTCTTGACGTCGAGCTGTTGCACTGATGCCGGACTGCCATCTGGGTTCAGAGAACTCACGAGAACCGGATCAGATAGCGTGTACCTAACATCCGGAACACTTCGATTGTAGTAATAGTTAATCCCCGTCGTGACGATCACTAGAATCAATCCGGCGAGTATTGGGTAGATTAGCTTTTCTTTCATATAGAATACTTAACTACTGAAGAAGACTTCGCCCATTGCTGAGCGAAGCCTTTCTGTTTTACAGCGAACAAACTGCGTTCGTAGCAAAGCGGGGAAAGCTTCGCTGGGTTTAGGTTATTCCCATTCCCATGCCGCCCACTACACCAATGGAAAATGGAAAGTGGAGAATGGAAAATGTGGATAGTCCTTAAGCCGCAAACTCAAAAATAGGTGTCTCAATTGTTTTCTCAGGTTTTTTGCCCATCAGGATAATTTTCTGTAGGCGGTCGACGGTTGCCGGGGCGAAAAACTGTTCGCCGGTTATCGAACTGATCCTCGCAGGTACATTCTCAATAATGT
The DNA here is from genome assembly GCA_038227175.1 of Pyrinomonadales bacterium. Taxonomy (GTDB): domain Bacteria; phylum Acidobacteriota; class Blastocatellia; order Pyrinomonadales; family Pyrinomonadaceae; genus OLB17. The sequence continues at coordinate 75,223 of JBBRPZ010000007.1, forward strand.
AGAATTTGCCGTCCTTTTCGAGCGTGTAAGTGACTCGCTCATCTCTCATTGTTTCTTTCACCTTTTTAAGTTTAAGCCGCTATCAGTTCGGTTTGGGCATCGACAGCTCGAACGGCATTTTGGATCGAATCGACTTGGGGTTCGTCAAAATAGACTTCGCCGCACTGTTGGCAGATGAGCGCCGGGACTTCATCAAAAACAATATGATAGCCTTTTCGATCAACGTGAAACGGCGCCACGCCACGTTCCATTTTTCCCTTGCAGTACATACATTCCATATCGTTATATCCTTTTGCGGGCAGCCTGCCGGACTAAGAAAGTATCGCAATGGGTTCCGTCGCCATACAAACAAAATATTAGCACGAAGCAAGAAAAAGACCTCGTCGGATGACGAGGCCTCTTGATTTAGGAACCAGTCGCTATAGCTCCCGGTTCTGACAAGGAAGCGGACAAGAGTGTCCGCGTTCCGATTACATTCCCATGCCCATGACGATTCCGATTAGGTTATGGATTCATTTCCTTCTCACAACCGAAATCGTCACCTCAGCCGGATATTGCTTCGAGTGGTGAACGGCATTATGTGCAATGACACCGGTCGTCTCGTCGTAGTTCTTTCCGCCGGTATTCATATTGCGGTCGAAGCGGGGGAAATTGCTGCTTGAGATCTCGATCCGCAATCGGTGGCCGACGGCGAAGTAGTTGCTGGTGTTCATCGGCTGGAACGACATCTTGTAAACCTTGCCGGATTCCATCCAAGTCAGCGGCTTGTCGTAGCCGTCGCGGTAACGCATGCGCTGAATCGTTTCGTCGAGATTCCAGGCCTTGCCGGTTTCGTCGACATCTATCAGTTTGACGGTAAAATCGGTGTCCTTTGCGTCCGACGAAACATAGAGGCTGACATCGATCGGGCCGCTCAGCTCGATTCCCTCTTTGAACACGTCGGAGCTGTAGACGAGGATATCGGGACGTTCCTCCATCTTACGCTGATCCCAAGCACCGCCGGTGACGGCGTTGCCGGTGCAGCAGACGTTACCGCCAAACGAGGGGACAGGATTCATCGGATCATAGGTAAAGCTATCGGGCATATCGGTCGCGGGCGGCACCGTCGTCAACGCTCCGTCGCCGTTACCTGTATTGGCCTTGCCACCGCTCGACAAGTAAAACTTCATCGGCTCGGCACCTTTTGGCGGCCATTGATCGGACGATTGCCATTTGTTCATGCCCATCGTATAGTACTGGACCTTTGGCATTTTGAGGACATCGTTGTTTTCGCCTTTCAGGAAATGATCGAACCAGTCGTACGTCATCTTGCTGTAATCGAGCCGCGCGTCGCCCATGTGGCGTTCGCCGACGACAGTGTCTTCGGTTGCTCGCGTGTAGCTGCAATGGAGTGTCGGAGCAATAACGGCGTATTGCTGGTCGGCTATCGAGGGACTTGCGGTTTTGCGGACGTGATTGTAAGTCGCAAGGTTCGGCCCGACTGAAACGTCGTACCACGACATGAACCAAAATCCGGGGATATTGATCTTCATGTTGTCATGAAACAAGCCGCCTTTGAACCACGCCGGGTCATTCGGAGCACGTTTGATCATCGCACCGCCCGTCGTATTTGGCATTTCGTCTGCAAAAATGCCACGCGGGCCGTCAACGGCTTTAATGATGTCCATCTCCGGCAGATGTCGCAGCCCTTTTGCCCAATCCACGGGCGGGGATTGCTGCGCAAGATCGAACGATTTCGACGCCCGAATTAGATCCTCTGCCGTAGCATCGGCAGGAAACGTAGGTCGCACCTGGTTTTGTTCGCCGTAGAGCCACGCGATGAACAGCATCTGCACCGCGCCGCCGCGATACCAGTTTCCCTGTTCGTAGTACGGCCCGACATGCCCGACACCGGCTCCAAAGCTCTGGGCGATCATCGTCGTGTAGCCCGGATTGCCGCGAGCCGCGACACCCATTTGCCATTCGGCGGTCGACGAACAGCCAATCGTACCGACCTTGCCGTTTGACCATGGCTGTTTTGTCATCGCCGTAATAGCATCGTCGCCATCGGTCGTCGGCGGCCCGAGGATGTCGTAGTTGCCTTCGGAAAAGAAATGGCCGCGTTCGTTCATCATGACGTAAGCGTAACCACGTTTGACGGCGTCGAGAATCGTCGTCATGTCGCGCGGAGCACCGAGCCGGACATCCCAAAAATTGAAATTGTACGGAGTCCGAGAGAATATGATCGGGTACTGTTTATTGTTGTCCTTAGGGCGGTAGATGTCGGCGGCCATTCGCTTACCGTCTCGCATCGGAACCATCACTTTGCGGTAGATCGTCGCGACCGACTCGAGTTCGGCCTCGATCGCATTTCTCTTCGTGATGGTTTCAACATCATTAGTTGCGCGATTTTGCGCAAAAACGACCGGTATCAACAAAACCGAGACCGTGAATACCAAAATAAGTTTCCCGATAGGACTTTTTCTCATGGTGTTTCTCCTCTAAAATGTTCTTCGTTAATTTTTAGGATTGACCCATGATTCTAACCTCTAATTCGGAAGTTTTCCATTGGCCACGATGGCTGACCCGTTTTTCTGTCGGGGCACTCTCAGCTTCGGCCTTTTTTGAACGAGGGCTGGGTGGCTATGGATAAAGTACTTGAGAGGTAAAAATGCAGAATTTCTAGGAAGTCATTTTACTATTCTTCCTCTAGCTTCCAATATCCGACCCGGCAGGCTGTCGAATTCCTCTTGGTATAGGTCGCCGCATTTGACGGTGCCGTTGATAATGCGTCCGTCCTCTTCGCGAACCTCGAACAGCAGCTCCTTACCGCCAAGCAATGACGTCTTTGCCGCACAATTCTGAACCTGATCGAGGTAATAGATCCAACTACCTTCATTGTCGAGAGCCGAAAAATCCATCTTTTTCGCCGCTACGTTTCGCTCGGCAACGGCCCCTTCCGTTCCGATAAAACCGAGCAAACCGCCGCCGCCTTTGCCGGAGACGGCACGCAAGCCTGTCGAGAGAAACATTATCTGTTCGTCAAGCAATATCAGCCGCCCAGCAAAGCCTGCGCAGTTCAGGAAAACATCGACAATCACATTTTGTATGTCGTTTGCCAACCCGCGTGACTCAACGGCTCGTTTCGCGATCTCCATGGCCTCGGGAACAAAGTTTCGCGCATTTATACTGACCAGTGCGATCAACTCGTCATCCGAAAGGCCCTCGACCCTTTTTCGAAATTCGTATTCGTCAAAGTCGCTCATTTCGCTTATTTCGCTTATCCGGCTAGGTGATAGCACCGCCGTCAACGATCACGACTTCACCGTTCATAAAGCTATTGCGGTCGCTGACCATGAAGGCGGCGTACTCGGCAAGCTCTTCCGGTTTGCCCAAGCGGCCTTTTGAGACCCAAAAATCGTGCATCTGGAGCAGACGCTCGGGCAGGGTATGGGCTAGGTCCGTATCGAAAATTCCGGCCGCGATCGCGTTGACGGTAACGCCGAAATTTCCGGCTTCGCGTGAAAGGCATTTCGTAAAACCGATCATCGCCGCTTTCGACGTAGCGTAGTGAACCGATGTCGGCAGGCTGCGGATCGCACCGACGGATGTGATGTTCAGGATCGAGCCTTCCCTCGCCCGGATCATCTGCTTATAAAACGGCTTTGTGACCGCAAAGAGGCTACCGACGTTAGTATCGACAACCCAATCCCATGATTTATCGGTGGTCGTCGCAAAATTATCACCTTTGTTGACCGCCGCGTTATTGACGAGGACATTGATCGGCCCCCACACCTCTTTGATCTCGCGGGCGACGTGTTTCATCCCGTAGCGGTCGGTCACGGAGGTCTTAAACGCAAGCGCACGGCGACCGTGGGCCTCGATCTTTCCTTTAACTTCCTCGGCAAGGTCATCACGCGAATGATAATTAAATGCGACATCGGCCCCCTCGCGGGCAAAAATATCGCAAATCGCGGCACCTATGCCGCGCGTGCCGCCTGACACAAACGCACGTTTTCCTTCCAATAAAAGCGTCAATTTTTTTCCCTCTTCGAAACTTATCCAAAGAATAGAGGTTAATCAAATCCGAGCGAAAAGTGAAATCGTGGAATAGGCACTCTTATCCACTCAGTGACGAATTTTATTGACAACAGCAAAATTTACCGCTATCTTTCCTTAAATCAATAAATTAACCAGGAGGGAAAAGTCCTAAAATGTCGAAAACCAATCGCCGCGATTTCCTGATAAAAAGTGCGCCTCTAGTGGCCGCTCCATTTTTTCTGCCGATCTTTTCTGGCTCACTAATGGCCGGGACCATTCCGCAGCCTTCGCCCGCCCCGGATATGCAGGCCGACTGGCGTTATTGTGAGAAATGTAAATCCCTTTTCTTTGATGGGTTTCCGCAGAAAGGTCGCTGTGCGGCCGGTGGTGGACACAAGGCTGAGGGCCTTGTTTTCCAATTACCGTACGGCCTTCCTGAAATTCCTAAAGCTCAGACCAACTGGCGTTATTGTGACAAATGCGAGGTCATGTTTTTTGACGGCTTTCCCGATAAGGGACGCTGTCCCGGGGGCGGCGGCCACAATGCCCGAGGCTTTGTTTTCAGGCTTCCGCATGATGTAGCGGCCGATGGCAACAACCAGAATCAATGGCGTTACTGCGGTAAATGCCATGGCATGTTCTACGACGGCTACCCGTCAAAAGGAGCGTGCCCGGCCGGTGCCGGTCATAGCGCTGCCGGATTTGGTTTCGTTCTGCCGCACGATCTCCAGCAGGATTATCATGTCGGGGCCAGACTAAATACCGATGGCTGGGCCCCGATCAGCGGAAATATGGATATTGTCGCTAAACCAAATGGTGATTACGTCTTCTCGGGCCACATGCACAACGCTGGAGGCTTAAATATCAGATATTCGCTGGCCGCAACCTTGGTTACTCCGTCGGGACAATCATTCGGTTTTGGCATTCATGGCCACAGGATAGACGGAACCGAGACCGTGTTTGGGCGAAACCGTGACCATAATTGGAACGACGCGAAAAACGACCCTAGAATTGCCAAGAATTTTGCCCAGTTACAGCGAGCGACGCTGAATTGGCGACTCGTGGCAACCGCCACAATAACGGAAACCATACAAAATTACGTCCAGAACCTCGGGAAGGAAACGTTTCTGAAGATGATCCAAGCCGCAAACGCGACACCGGGAGCAAAACTGGCGAATTTCTATATGAATTTTCTGATCGCTCTCTAGTTAGGACACGCGGGCGGCAGCGGCCTGAGCTTTGGGCCAAAGGGCGTTGATTTCTCGAATAATATACTCCGTCGAATTTGGCATCGTCATGCCGATCGTCGCGGCTTTCATTCGCGAATATTCGCCGTTGTCGTTGATCAGATTTTGAATCGTCGGGACGATATCGATCGATCGTTTTAGCAATATGCCAGCACCGCGTGTTTCGATCAGCCGTGACGTCCCAGCTTCCTGCGGCATCGGGGCCGTTGTCGCGTCCGCAATTATCGGCAGACGGCAGGCCAGCGCCTCAAACGTCGTCAGCCCACCCAGTTTTGAAATCATAATGTTTGCCGACTGCATCACCTTTTCGATCTCCTCGGAATAGCCGATGACCTTGACCGGGAATTTCGCGGTCTTCGCGATTCGCTCAGCCTCAAGCCGAAGCTCCTCATTCTTGCCCGCCAAAAAGATCGCCTGAATATCGAGTTCGCCACGGACAAATTCCTTAAAAATCTTCGGTATGTTGCCGCCGCCGATCCAGCCAGCATTTACGAAAACCGTAAATTTGTCCGGGTCGAGTCCATAAATTCGGCGGGCGTTTTTGGCGTCCTGCTCATCCACCTCGTGAAATTTCGGGTTGACCGGCATGCCCGAGATCTTGATCTTTTCCGGCGATATGCCGTAATCGATAAGTTGCCGCTCCGCTTCGTCGTTGGCTACCAGATATAGCGATACATCATCACACGCCCACCCTTTCCAAAATCCATAACACGGATCAGTCACAACGGTTACAAGCGGAACCTGATCTATCAGATTAAGTTCTTTCAAGATGCGTGCAAAGATATGCTGCGTCAGCGGATGAACACTAACCACGATGTGCGGACACCATTTTTCGAACGAGTCACGGCAAAACCCGATGCACCGTTTCATGAAAAACTCGCGTGTCTCGGGCCGGATCTTATTGATCGCCCAATAGAGATATTTCATCCAGTGCTGCTTGTTGAGCAACACCCAATTGTAGAGTCTCACCAGTTTGTCGGTTATATGGTGCGAGTCCTCGACCGCCTTGATCGTTCGGACAGCCGCCGACTCACCCTTCCAAAATTTCTCCAGCCCGTCGGCAATGGTCTTCGCCGCCGAACGGTGCCCGCCGCCGGTATCGGACGAGATTATGAGAATTTTTGGGGTATTAGGCTGCATGAAGGATCTTTAATATTACGCTTTCAGGGCAACTTCCCTTGCGGCGGCAAATCCCATTTCCTTGGCGGCTTTTTTCATCTGGCCTTCGAGGCGTTTGATCTTGATCAGGTGGCCCGGATTCAGCGGCAGCGACGGGTAGAAACAATTGGATTCGTGAGTGCAGTAACATCCAGCTCCAGCCTCTTTGCGGCGGGCGGCCATCATGTCGGTCTTCCATGCGGCCTGAAAATCCCAGTCGTAATCACGCAGATTGAGCACGTCCGCTTTGTTTTCGCACGACGACAATGCACCGTTGTCATAGATGACTGCACCGGCCGAGCCGGCGTAACACTTGAGCTGTGCCTTGTTCTCTTCCTTGGTCTTGGCGATTATGTCGTGCATATAGATGTCGACCGCCGCTTTGAAAACACCCGATTTCCCGCCGTAGCTGTTCTTCAGCGCGGCGTTTTTGGTATCATCCATGATCATATTCGCCAGTTGGCTGTAGCGATTATGGTCAAACTGCAATTCGATCGGGTCAGCCGAAGGCGGGCGAATGTAATTGATATTCACCTTGTCCGGCTTGAGGTCGTGTTTGAGGAAATCGTACCAATCAAATATCGTGTCCTCGTTCGAATGCATCACGCATGTACAGGTCTGAATATCGAGTTTCGGATACTGCTCAGCTTTCATCTGCTGCAAAGTGCGGGCCGTGTGGATCGCTTTGTCCCAACTTCCCTCTTTGCGGCGAATTTTCTCGTGCGCGTCCTTCATTCCATCGATACCGAGCGCGACCGTGACGTTCAGGTTCGGACATTCGTCCATGATGCGGGCGACGTCCGGGAAAATTCGTGGATGGATCTGTCCGTTCGACATCAGATAAACCGAGTCGAGCTTGTTATTTTCGTAAAACGAACGAACGATCTCCGGCAGGTCTTTTCGCGTAAACGGCTCACCGCCCGCGAGGACCAAAACGCCGAGATTGCCGCCAAGCGTTTCCGATATCTTCGCGATCTCGTCGGCTTTCATTTGCAGCTTTTTACGTGGCCGGTCGTCGAGTTCCTCGGTGAAAAAGCAGTGCGTACAACGCATGTCGCAGACGCTCGTGACCAGAATATTTAAAAACACTGGCGATATCGGCCTGCCGACGATAATGCTCGCATATCGCTTAAAGATCTCTTTTGTCGCAAAATCCATATTTTGTCCTCGGCTTAAGGGCCAAACTAGACGCAATAAACCATCTTCTAATCTATATCATTGCCCTTTGTTTCAGCAACAACACTAAACGCGTTAAACTAGTGTTATGTTCCGTCGCGTTTATCTTGATAACAGCGCTACCACGCCCGTCGATCCGGCCGTGGTCGAGGCCATGCTCCCTTATTTGATGGGAAAATTTGGCAACGCGTCTAGCATTCATTTCTTCGGCCAGGAAGCTCGTGCGGCTGTCGATAAAGCACGGCATCAAGTCGCCGCGTTAATAAACGCGAGGCCCAACGAGATCGTCTTCACATCCGGCGGAACCGAGGCAAACAACCTCGCGATCCGAGGATTAGTTCAGAGTGCGGGCGTCAGCCCGTCTGCACGCGATAAATCGCGCACTCTGAACCCACACATCATCACATCCGCAATTGAGCATTCCGCCGTCCTCAACGTCTGTGAGGACCTCGAAAAACACGGGATTTCCGTCACCTATCTGCCAGTTTACGAGAATGGGGTTGTCAGGATTGAAGATGTACGGGAGGCGATCACCGATGATACGGCCCTCATCTCGATAATGACCGCGAACAACGAGATCGGAACCATCCAGCCGGTCGTCGAGATCGGGCGTTTTGTAAAATCGCTGCGTGAAAGCGGGAAAAAAATATGGTTTCACACCGATGCGGTTCAGGCCGCAGGGAAAATGCCGGTCGATGTCGAAGAGACAGGCTGCGATCTGTTATCGATGTCGGCGCATAAGATATACGCTCCAAAAGGTGTCGGAGCGCTTTATGTCCGGCGGGGCGTTCGGCTTCATCCGCAAAACATCGGCGGCCACCAGGAACGCGAACGCCGCGGCGGCACCGAGTCAGTCCCCAACATCGTCGCCTTCGGAAAAGCCTGCGAAATGGCCCACGCCGACCTCGTTAGCGCGACGCCTTCAGGCGTTTCTTGCGGCGAACTCTCCTCCGCAGAGAAACACGTAAACGCGTCACTCTTACAAATCCGCGCCCTCAGAGACCGCTTCGAAAATGCCGTCGCCGAGACAATCCCCGATCTGGTCTTCAACGGCGACCGCGAAAACCGCCTGCCAAATATCTCAAACATCTCATTCTGCTCAATCGAGGGCGAAGGCCTCCTGATCAATCTCGACATGCAGGGCATCGCCGTTTCGACCGGCTCGGCCTGCTCCTCCGGCTCACTCGAGCCTTCGCCGGTAATCCGTGCCCTGGGACGCAATGACGAGCTCGCCCGCGGGGCCATCCGGTTTAGCTTTGGGCGCTACAATACGGACGAGGATGTGGACCAGCTGATCGGATTGCTGCCTGTCGCAGTCGAAAATCTAAGAAGGCTTTCACCGTCAGCTAAAAACCGGAAAGTCTAAGCTCTTATCTCGCCGCTCTGTAGCCACGCTCGGAAGTTTTGTTTGACTGTCTCCTGAAAATAGCTGATCGAGTCGATCGTTGGCTCGTCGGCGGTAAGGCGGTCGAAAATCTCGTGAATTGTGGAGGCTACCACAGCGAACGGTATCTGCTGTTTTTCCCACTCGGCGATTATCGTGTAGTCCGTCGCGCCTAAAATTTTTGTATAGCCGCATCGGGAGCGAAATAGTTCTGCGACTTCTCCCACGTAATTCATTTTGTCTAACTATTCTCTATTTAAATCCCTTGAAATATGAAAAAACAGCCGCTCCGGTTCCCCGATGCGGCTGCTTTTTGTTCCCTCCCGGTTGGAAACGAGGGCTTAGTTATTAGTCACTAACTAGGATGCCTCTCAATTCGGTTGAGGTATAGTCTGATACGAGAATGCCTCTCAATTCGGTTGCTGCATAGTCTGATACAAGGATGCCTCTCAATTCGGTTGCCGCATAATCTGATACCAGGATTCCTCTTAATTCGTTGTTTGTGTTTGTCATTTTTTTTCTCCTAAAGTTTTTTATTTATCAAAGCCATTTGCTCCGTTGCCATTCTCTATTACAACCCGCGTGCCAAAGCGTGCCAGAGGATTACACGTCGCTGTAACCCTTGTGATTGCAATACTTACGGGCAATCAAAATCATTTATCTCGAATTTTTTTGAACTTATTTTCGTTGGATACTTTGTTACCACTTTTCAAGAAAGTAATGACTAAAATCTTGTTTTTCTTACGTTTACACAATTGGATACCTTCTATACAGTCTTTTCGTGTATAGAGGGTATCCACATCGAATGCGAAACTGGTAATTTTATGTAGATATTTAACCGTTAAACGTGTTAAACTCATAAAGGTCTGGTTGTATCAGCCTCGCAAACCAGCCCTTCGCCTGCCACACCCACTGGCTTCTTTATGGACAGAAAAAAAATTGCAGAATATTCAAAGCTTGTGATTATTAGCCTTGGCGCTATCGTTACGTGCTTTGCGGTTCTAACCGCCCCAAAGGATTCGTTCACCCTGGGGTATTTCTTGGTGTTGGCCTTTTCCGTCCTGATAACGCCACGAACGGGCCTGACACTCCCGCATTCAAAATTGACGTTCAGTTTTTCTGAATCGATCATTTTCCTTACATTCCTGATCTATGGTGGAAAACTGGCGATTCTGACCGCGTTTATTGAAGCAGCTGCAAACTGTATTTACTTAAAGGATCAGGGAGTCATGAAGGGGCGTTGGATCGTCCTGTTAAATTCGTCGGCGGTCGCTCTCGTTACCGCAGTCAGTTACGCCGTTGTGTTTACAACCTCTTCTCTATACGGGGTTGACCCGGACCTTTTAAACACCCGATCGCTGATAACCGTCCTGGGGCTGTTGGCGTTGACTCAATTCCTGGGATCGTCGGCATTCGCTGCTTTTTATCAAAAGGTCAAGACAGGCGACAGCATCTGGGAATTTTGGAAGAAACAATGCCTTTCGAGTTCGCTCACACAGTTTACGGGCGTCTGCCTGACGGGCGTCGTCTTCAAACTCTATAATCAATCTGATATTTTGGTGATCGGTATAGCCGCTGTTGGCCTGATCCTCGTTTATTTCAGTTACCGGCAATCCATGGGCGACGTTAGCGACGCGATCATCCAGGCCGAGGCGGCCGAACGTGAAAAGGCCGAAACCGAACGCGAACGCCGTCGCGAGGCGGAGAAATATGCGTCTAACCTAGCCCAAACGCTCGAAAAAGAAGAGCAGGCGAACGAAGCCCTTCGGAAAAGTGAAAAGGACTTGCAGCATGCAGCTCTCTACGATTCGCTGACCGATCTGCCTAACCGCAAGCATTTCGGCGATATGTTGCGGGGGCTGATCGACAAATACAAAAACGATCCGTCGGCGACGTTTCACGTCCTGTTTCTGGATATCAGGAAATTCAAGAATATTAACGACAGCCTGGGGCATACGCTCGGCGACAAAGTTCTAATGGTTGCCGCAAAGCGATTTGTCAGGATGCTTAACGCAACCGACATGGTCGCCCGCATCGGCGGGGACGAATTCGCGGTAATTCTCAAGGGTCTCAGCACGGTCGGTAAGGCTCAGAAGGTAGCCCGGCGTATATGCGACAACATCGCCCAGCCCTTTAGCCTGAGCAGCAACCGCATTTCGATCAGCGTAAACATTGGCATCGCCCCATGCGACACGGAATACAACACGCCCGAAGAGGTGCTTCGCGACGCCGACATCGCGATGCACTACGCCAAGGAAAAGGACAGCGGCGTCGCCATATTTACCAAAGACCTGCGGGAACGCTTTCTCGAACGTGTGCATTTCGAAAACGATCTCCGCCACGCCGTCGAACGTAACGAATTCTCGATGCATTACCAGCCGCTCATTTCGCTGCAGGATGGTTCGCTGATGGGCGTCGAGGCCCTTTTGCGGTGGAACCACGGTGAGTTCGGTAATATCCCGCCAAACAAATTCATTCCCATCGCCGAGGAATCCGGTCTTATTATTCCGATCACGGTCTGGATCCTCCAGGAGACCACCAATCAAATCGCCCGCTGGCAAAAGATCGGCCCGGAATACAGGGAACTCGTCGTCAGCGTAAATATTTCGGGCAAACATTTGTCCAACGACGACCTGTTGGACGACGTCGAAAACGCTCTTGCCGTCTCCAAAATAGCGCCGAAGACGCTAAAACTTGAGATCACCGAAAGCGCCGCCATGGAAAATGCCGAGCACTCGATCAACATGCTCAACCGGCTAAAGCAACTCGGCGTCCAACTCAGCATCGACGATTTTGGGACGGGTTACTCGAGCCTGAGCTATCTGCACCGCCTGCCTTTCGACACGCTGAAGATCGACCGCTCTTTTGTTTACAGCGTCGGCGAGAACGGCGAAAATTCTGAGATCCTGCAAACAATAATCTCGCTCGCCAAAAATCTCAAAAAAAAGGTCATCGCCGAGGGCATCGAGACTCGTGCGCAGCTCTCGCTGCTTAAGAATCTTGGCTGCGATTATGGCCAGGGTTATCTGATGTCGAAACCCAAGACGGTCGAAAACATGGAGATCGCCCTCTACGAACACAAGAATTGGCTCACCGACCCGATGGCCGAGACAGCCCCGGCGGTAGGTTCTAACGCAGAAGAAAGCCGCCAGCTTCTCGGAGTTTTGCTTTCTAAATAAAGCGTTCTATACTTAGCGAAAATCTTTTTCATTGAGGAGTATTTTCGTGTCATGTATAAAAAAGCTTTGTTTTTTCTGTTAGTGAGCGCCTTTGGCGTCGCGACCGCGGCCGCCCAGGGCAAATTTGATTACCCAAAACCGCGCCGGGGAAATCAGGTTGATAATTACAGCGGCACGAGCGTTGCCGATCCGTATCGCTGGATGGAAGAAACCGATTCGGCCGAAACCAAAGCGTGGATCGAGTCAGAAAACAAGCTCACCAGTTCGTACCTCTCGACTATCCCACAGCGTGAAAAGCTAAAGGCTCGTCTGACCGAGCTCACCAACTACGAAAAGCTATCGGCACCGTCGAAGATCACCGACAATTTTTATATTTATTCAAAGAACGACGGTCTGCAAAATCAGAGCGTTTTGTATAAAACGACTTCGATCAGCGATCCGGGCACAGTATTCTTTGATCCGAACAAGATTTTGCAGGACGGCACGGCGGCATTGAGCGGCTCCTCCTTTACCGATGACGGTAAATTATGGGCCTACGGAGTCGCTCTAGCTGGCAGCGACCGCACCGAATGGCACGTGATGGACGTCGCGACCGGCAAATTGCTGCCGGATACTCTTGAGCCAAACCGCCACGGCAGCTTTGCATGGCTCAAGGACAGTTCCGGCTTTTATTACAGCAGCTACGCCGCGACCCAGAAAGGGGCTGAGCTGAAAGAGGCCACGTTCTTCCAAAAGATATACTTTCACAAGCTCGGCACGCCGCAATCCACCGATCCGGTGGTCTATGAGCGACCGGACAACAAGGAGTATTTCAGCGGAGCCCAGATCAGCGAGGACGGCAAATGGATGCTGATAACCGTCGGCAAAGGCACCGAGCGCATGAACATGGTCTATTTCAAAGACCTCACAAAACCGGACTCGGCCATCCTGCCGCTCATCACCGATCTCAAAAACAGCTGGAATTTCCTCGGTAACGATGGCTCTGTGTTTTACTTTGAAACGGACAGAAATGCACCGCTTGGAAAAGTAGCAAAGGTCGACGTTCGGTCGCAGGCTCAAAATTGGAGCGACGTTATCCCGGAGTCCGCCGACACGCTCGGTGGCGTCAGCTTTATAAACAACCAGTTCGTCACGAACTATCTGCATGACGCCTACACAAAGTTTAAGATCTACGAGACGAGCGGCAAATTCGTCCGTGATGTTGCTCTTCCCGGCATCGGCACGGCCGGTGGATTTGGCGGCAAACGTTCGTACACCGATACGTTTTATTCGTATTCGAGCTTTAACGCTCCGCCGACGATCTATCGCTTCGACATGAAAACCGGCAAGAGCACGCTCTTCCGCCAGGCAAAGGTCAAGTTCAACCCCGCCGACTACGAAGTCAAGCAGATCTTTTACCCGAGCAAAGACGGTACGAAGATCCCGATGTTTCTGACTTATAAGAAAGGTCTCAAACTCGACGGCAAAAATCCAACCATTCTTTACGGCTACGGCGGTTTTAATATCGCGACGACACCGGGTTTCTCGGCCTCGCGAATCGCGTGGCTCGAAATGGGTGGCGTTTACGCTTCGGCGTGTCTTCGCGGCGGCTCAGAGTACGGCAAGAAATGGTGGGAAGGCGGTTCTCGGCTCAATAAGCAAAACGTCTTCGACGATTTTGCATGGGCCGGGATGTGGCTGATCCAGAACAAATACACGTCGACGCCGAAATTGGCCATCCAAGGCGGATCGAACGGTGGCCTGCTCGTCGGCGCAACCCTAAACCAGCATCCCAACCTTTTCGGAGCGGCCATTCCGCAGGTCGGCGTGATGGACATGCTTCGCTTTACCAAATTTACGATCGGCTGGGCCTGGACGAGCGATTACGGCTCACCTGACGACCCGACCGATTTCAAAGCGATGTATGCATACTCGCCGTATCACAATGCGAAACCGGGCACGAAATATCCGCCAACACTTGTGACGACCTCGGATCACGACGACCGCGTCTTCCCTGCTCACAGTTTCAAATACACCGCCGCGATGCAGGCCGCACAGGCGGGCGACGCACCGGTGCTGATCCGCATCCAGGTCCGCGGCGGCCACGGAGCCGGGCTCCCAACGGCGCTACAGATCGAACAGCAAGCCGACATCTACGGCTTCCTGATGAAGAGCCTCGATATGAAATAGGTCAGGATTACGGCATAAGCAGATGAATTCCTAATGCAGAAACTCACGCGTAAGCAAGGGCGTAACTCACAGGTTGAATGTTACGCCCTTGCTTACGCGCGGGCTTCTGCATTTTATCCCTTGCTATTAACACGTGTAACGTGCATCATAGCTGTGTTAATCCTTCTCTCGCGTCTGATGGACGCGCTTTCTTTAACGGTTTTTGGATAAGTTTGAGAGCAGGTCCCGTTTAGTTATTAGAAGTGGCTCTCGTTTTTTGAGTATCCGAAACCCGGCCTTTATCCCTAGCGGATGACGTTTCCGGTTCGAAACTTCTTTAGAATCCCCAATTTAGGGAAAGGTAAAATAAAATGTCAATGAAACTCTACGTAGGAAATATTTCCTTCACGACGACCAATCAGGATCTTAACGATCTGTTTGGCGCCATTGGAACGGTCGAATCGACCAACATCATCGAAGACCGCGAAACCGGCCGCTCACGCGGATTCGGATTCGTCGAAATGGCCAATCAGGCCGACGGCGAAACCGCGATCGCTCAGCTTAACGGCAAAGAGGTCGACGGACGCGCTCTGAAGGTCAACGAAGCCAAGCCCCAGGAAAATCGTAGCGGCGGCGGCGGCGGCGGTGGCCGTGGCGGCAATCGCGGCGGTGGTGGTGGTGGCGGTTATGGCGGCGGCGGCGGTTACGGCGGCGGCGGTGGCGGCGGCGGTCGTTGGTAGTATCTACGCCCGAAATAGTTTGAACGGATGCCTACTGCAATTGCGGTGGGCATCTTTTTTTACGACAAAACGGGCGAAAGGTGGTATGCTCAAGCTATGTCATACAGTCCGCTATCACTATCACGTCGGCATGTGCTCGGCGATCTATACAGCCGC
This sequence comes from Pyrinomonadales bacterium, assembly GCA_038227175.1. Taxonomy (GTDB): domain Bacteria; phylum Acidobacteriota; class Blastocatellia; order Pyrinomonadales; family Pyrinomonadaceae; genus OLB17. Next base: position 90,431 of record JBBRPZ010000007.1, read on the forward strand.
TGCGACCCGATCGGTGAAGGTGTACCCGTTTACCTCGAAGGTGAGACGCCCGAGTTGCTGGGTCAGGCGGATCAGTGTCTCGGACACTACGCGGACGCCGTGTCGTTCCATCTTCCCGACGACTACTGCAAAAAACTCTCGGCCGGGCATTTCACGTATTCGTTTAATTACGAACACTCAGACCCGGAAGGCGTCGGCCGCAAGCGCATCAAGATCAATTCGATCACGCTCATCGCCCGCAAGGCCTACCAGAAGCCAGTTCCCAAGAACGCATCCAAAGCCAAAGTTGCGGTAGCGGTCGCCGAAGCGGAATAAGATTTTAACCGCGAAACCTATGAAAAACGCGAAAAAGAATCAGAAGTCTTTTTCGCGTTTTTTTGCGTTTTTCACGGTTAACTGTCTTCTTAACGGTGGAATGGACAGAATTCCTTCGGCTCGGCCCCTGATCGGTATGATTTCGCCTCTGGGTTAGGGCAATGCGATGTAGCCCGCATGCCCGTTAACGGACAAATCATGATGGTGATCGTTCCGCTTTTTTCGGCCGGGCGCGGACGCCCCTGAGTGGACGCCGGCGGCATTTCAGGCATTTCGGGGATCGGCGGCGGTTCGGCACGGTCCTGCCACGTACCGGAAAGCGGCGTCGGTGACGGTGTCGAATGCTCACCCTTGTTCAACTCGGGATTATCGTCCGGGATCGGCAACAGCGAACGATTTGGCACGGTCCCGGCGATGAAAATCTCGACGCGGCGAAACTCCGCCGGCACGCTGGTCACGTAAATATCTTTTGGCTCCGGCGGCCGTTCTTCGTAATAAAGATCCGCGTCGACTCCTTTTGGCCGGGTCGGGGTCGGAATTGGCGTCGGTGTCGGCGAGGGTTCGACGGCGTCGAGTTCGCGGATCAGCGCACCATTTCGAATATCGATCTCAGCCTTGCGAACATTTGCAGGGATCGTCCAATCGCCATTCCAGTCGGGGTGCGACGCAAGGGCTTCCTTCATAAAATCGGCCCATATCGGCATTGCCGACTCGGCGCCTTTCATATCGAGATCGTCGCCGTTGTCAAACCCGACATAAACGACGCACACAAGGTCCGGTGTAAATCCGGCAAACCATCCATCCCGCGAAGTGCCCGTCTTGCCCGCAAAAGCCGTCTTTCCCGCAACGTTCCTGAAACCCCACGCGCCAGCCTGGGCCGCCGTGCCGCGATTGATGACGTCTTTCATTATGTCGTCCATCACATAGGCGACATCCGGGCGAACTACATTCTTGCGATCGGGCGACGGCGCCGTAATTGTACGGCCGTCACCCGCCGCTATCCTCGTTATCGGCATCGGCATGACGCGGTCGCCGAGGTTCGCGAACATCGTGTACGCGGTCGCGACCTGTAACGGCGTCGCCTCTGCCGTACCGAGGGCCATCGACGGATAGGCCTTTTCTACTTTTGGCATCCCCGCTTTATTCGCGAGATTTAGTACCTTTCCCACGTTCAGCTGCATCGCGAGATCCACGGTAATCACATTTTTGCTGTGCACGAGAGCGTCTCGTAAGGTTATTTCCTTATTCGAAAATGTATCGCCAAAATTATTGGGCGAGTAGCTCTCGGTTCCGTAGGTAAATGTCTTTTTCTCGTCCTTAAAGATAGTCGCCGCCGTAAACTGCCGCGAGCTCGAATCGTATGCCGAATTGATCGCCGCCGTGTAAACAAAAGGCTTAAAGACCGATCCTGGCTGGCGCATCGCGTCGGTCGCGCGGTTAAACTGGTTCTGCTCGTAATCGCGTCCCCCGACCATCGCGACTATCTCGCCTGTTTTTGGCCTCATCGCGACAAGTGCGGCGTTAAGGTTGCCTTTTGGCTTTTTCGGGAAATTTTTGTCGAGGGCACTGAGGCGTTTCGCGACAGTTTCGTAGGCGATCCGCTGAAGGTCGGGGTCGATCGAGGTATACACCCGCAGATGCTGGACGGCCTCCGGGTCGGCGACAAGTTTCGGGAGCTCTTCGATCGCATACTGCGAGAAATACGGCATTCCCAGCAAATCTTTGGTATTCGAGATTTGTCTGAGCGTGATCGGCATGTTTCGATATTCGCCGAGTTGCTGCTGTGTGATCTCGCCGGTTTCGGCCATCGATTCAAGTATCTGATTTCGCCGTTCCTGAACCTTGTCCGGATGCTTATATGCATTGTAACGGTTCGGGCTGCGGATAATACCGGCGATAAATGCCGCCTCGGGCAGCGTCAATTGCGACACGTCCTTGCCAAAATAAGCATTCGAAGCCTCGCCAACGCCATAGATCGAAACACCCGACTGCTGCCCCAGATAGATTTGATTCGCATAGAGCGTGAAAATATCCTGCTTCGAAAGCCGCGTCTCGACAATCACCGACATATAGGCCTCGGTCAGCTTTCGTGACATCGATTGTTCGTTGCTCAGGAGCAGGTTTTTTATTAGCTGCTGGGTTATCGAAGAGCCGCCCTGATTATTGATCCGCGAGCCTTCCTCGGGATCGTACCGCCGCCACAGGGCACGGGCGATGCCGCGAATATTTACGCCGTAGTGCTCAAAAAAGGCACGATCCTCGGTCGTCGTGATCGCTTTTACAAGGTAAGGCGGAATGTCGTTATAAGTAACCGTCTTTCGCCGTCCGTCCCCCTCGGCGGCGATCGAGCTCAATATTTTCGGCTCAAGTTTCGTCTCGTTTACCTGCGTATTTGCGTCGCGGTCGCCTATCGCGGCGACGGATTTCTGGTCCTTTGAAAACTTAACCGTCAGCGCCGGAAAGACCTTTTTACCGTCAATGGTTCCCGTCAAACCGGGCTCAACCGCGAGTTGATCCTTGTCGACCGAATAACGGCTGCGCGAGGCGTCGGCTTGACTATTTTTCTCGATATATCCGGCGGATTTAAGATAGTCGATCAGTTCCGGCAACGAGGTAGTTTCACCGACCTTTAATGTCTTCGGGGCCGAGTAAACCCCCGCCGAAGCCGTATAAACCTCGCCGCTGAGCAACTTGCGGTCGATGCGATCCGAAAACTCGAACCAAAAATAGGTCAGGATCAAAAATCCCGTCAACATTAAAATCGCCGACGCCGAGGTAGTCCAGCCGTTAAATATCAACCGCAAGAGCCGTCGAAAACGCGATTTCGGCGGAGCCTTATAAACAGCCGGACGTCGAGCCTTGACCCAGCCTTTGGGCGGCATCTTCGATCTATTGCTCTGAACATTTGGTTGTTCGGACATCGGTGGTTGGACAAGCGGCGGATAGAGCGGAAAAACCTAAGCCGCCTATAGAATTCTATAGAGTTTTGCTATTGGATGTCTAGCTATTTGACATTAATTGGCTGGCGCGGGATTCGTACAATAAAAAAGAGGCTATCCGAAAAATCGAACAAGCCTGATATTCAAGTGGACTTTGAACGCGGATTGGGCGGATCATTGACTTTATCAGACCCTCTTTTCTGGTGGATTAATGATTTGATCAGCGGGCGGCGACGCCAATTAGGCGGCGGATGCAGATCCGTTTGATGAAGGTTACCTCGCTGCATTTCGCGGCGTCGAAGCCTTTTGCCGAGTCGCGAATGTCGTTCAGTATTTGGAGTGCTGCCGACTCGGCCGCGTCGGTCGAATCCGTAAATTTTTGCGCCCAGGCCCAGATCAGCGGGCCGTGGATCACCGAACATTCCATAACGGCGTTTCGGTCGCCACCGGCGATCCGCTCAAGCGTGTCGATGGAACCGATCCCACCTTTCATGTTTGTTAAAATATCCAAAATCCAGCCCCGTATGTAAAAATTGAGGAGGATGGAAGTTTTCCCCTTAAGTAAAACTCCCATCCTCCGCATCGGCTTTCGCGAATCGCTCCCGATGAGGTCAAATCACCGGGGCAGTGATCATACGCGGCAGCCGTTTTTCAAATCTTCATCCAATTCTTAAAATCTTTAGAACCCAAAATAAGATCCGTTGCATTTTTGGCGGCAGATATATATTCATAAATTCCTCCGCCTAACCACTTTCTAAAGATCCCTGTACCGATCATGACGCCAACGCTATCTCGGGCCGATCGGATATGACGTCTCGCGGAAACCCGACACAACTCCGAACAACATGCGTAAATACGATCGTAGAAAATCGAGGATTTTCATTACGGCTCCCTCGCCTCGCGGCGACGATCGATAAAAAGAAAATGGGGTGGAACTTTCGTGAGATTATTCCACCACCGAAAATCGCGGACGATCTTAGTTGGTTTAGAAATTGGTTAACTATCCCCCTTGTATAAATGGAAATCGCGTTCATAGTTCACCAATCGCAATAACCGCGTCTGCGATCAAGTCAGCCATTGCAATCCAGAGGATATTTGGGTATCTCTGGATTTGAGTTCCTAGCAGATACTCAGTTTTCGACGTTCAAACTGATCAAACGTGTTCTATGGCTAATTACTAATCTACGCGGGTTTTCGGCCAACATCTGTACGGTGCCGCACATACGGCGATTTTTATTTTTATTATTATTTGGTCATTGTATACGGTCGTTTCGGAGTGCCATCCCACCGATTGGCATTCCAAATGGGAGCGAGGTGTTTTGAGTGTCGAACGAACACATTGCATGCCTCGCTCCCGCTAAACTTATAAATTCTGGCTATGTGCGTTAGAGTACATACGCATCGATCAGACCGCGATATTATTTTCAACATTGTAATGTCGTCCGAGTGGATGTCATTTCAATGGGAAGCAGCGGATTTCACTTCTTAAGCTCAAGTGAAGAACATTTTGCTTCCCAACAAAGTCGAACGCCGGTCGCATGTGATGAGCAACCGGCGTTCGACTTTTTATCCCTCCGTCGTCGAAATCGAAACTCTCTATTAGATGTGATGTTGCTGGAGATTATAACCATATCCCGGATCGGTGTGTGTGCTGCGTACACACCGAACGACTAAAGATCGAGGTGGTCGCATTCGGTTCGTTAGGTAGCGTACATACAGCGGCGATATATTCACGTAACCTATTCCTGTTACCGCTATGTGTCCGACCTGCAAATCTTTACGACATCATTAGTAGCTATAGCACAGCGGCTTATTACACTACTCACGCGATTGCGGAACCACTTTCCCCAGGGTCGGAACCGATACGGCATGGAAAAGAGGAAAAAATTATGAAAAACAAAGCATTTAGAAAATTAACGCTTATATCGATAGTCATCACACTATTGGCCGTTGGCGGCGGAACCGCTCAAACGGTTCGGCAATACGCTACGAACCGGCAAGTTCAGACGCTCCTGAACCGGATCGAAACAAAAAGCGGCGCTTTCAAACAGGAAATCCAGAGAAACGGCACTCAATACCCGGTCAACAATAATGACCCTCAAGGTGGTATTGACGATCTCATTGGTGATTTTGAGACCGCGACCGACACATTTCGGGGGCGATTCGACGCGCGGCAGGGAATGGGCGATGAGGTCTCGGAACTATTGAACAAGGCGTCCTTGATCAACAGCTCTATGACCCGCAACCGGAGGTCCACGCGTGCACAGACCCAGTGGACTAGCCTGAAAACCGACCTTACTACGCTCGCCCGCTATTACCGGGTAAACTGGAGTTGGAGCCAGCCGGTTACACCAGTAAATCCGACATACGCCGCTACGGACCAGCAACTGCGCAATCTCATCCACCAGCTTGAATCTGAGACGGTTCTGTACAAGCAGGGGATGGAAAATGCGCTTAATGACAGCAATGTCGGCAGCCGTACCGAAAATTCGATCAATTCATCCCTCGTTCAATTTGTTGAAGCCACCAACCGGCTTCACCAGCATTTTGACAGCCGCCAGTCCACCGTTGCCGATGCTTCGGAAGTTTTAAACCGTGCCCGGTATATCGATCAATTTATGGCGAGCAATCGCATGACGCGTGCCGTTGAACGGCAGTGGGACGCATTGAAGACGGACCTTTCGACCCTCGCGTCGTACTACAGGGTGAGTTGGAATTGGGATCAGCAGCCGCCGACAAATCCGGACTACCCATACCCGAATAATAAAGGCATCGACGCCAGAATAACGGGCACATATCGCCTCAACGCTAACCGCAGCGACAATGTTGCGGACGTGATCGATCGTTCGCTCGTATCTTATACGATAGCTGAACGCGACGGCATTCGACGAAATCTGGAGCGGCGTCTCACGTCGCCGGACATGATCGCGATCGAAAAGGTGAATCGGACCGTGAGCATTGCGTCGAGCAATTCGCCGGAGGTCTCATTCGAGGCCGACGGGGTCGCGCGAACCGAGACAAACCAACGGGGACGGACGATAACAACGACCGCAACCGCTAATAACAGCGGCGTCACGATCAATTATGAAGGCGAGCGGACGAACGACTTTTATGTTACGTTTGCACCAAGTGGCAACAATCAGTTGAGCGTCACGCGACGTATATACCTCGAAAACCGCAATGAGACGGTCACGGTCTCAAGCGTTTACGATAAGGTCGACAATACGGCTCAATGGTCGACGGTAAATAACGGCAACGGCAACACCGGAAACACCGGCGGGGTAAATGATTTTTTCATCCCTAACGGAACGCGTCTCACGGCCAGCTTGCGCGGCGCGGTTAGCACTAGGGCATCGCAGGTCGGCGACCGGTTCGCGATGGAGGTGTTATCGCCGTCTCAATATCGCGGGGCCGTGATAGAGGGCCGGGTCGCACAGACGGCCAATTCGGGCCGGGTATCGGGGCGTGCAAATATCACGCTCGAGTTTGATACCCTAACAATGAACGGGCGGACGTACCGTTTTGGCGGGATCATTGACGCCGCGACTGCTGCGAACGGCGACACCATTACCGTCAATAACGAAGGCACCATTCGCGACACCAATCAAACAACCACCACCGCTACGCGTGTCGGGATCGGGGCCGTGCTTGGCGCGATCATCGGAGCTATCGCCGGCGGTGGCCAGGGTGCCGCTATCGGAGCGGGCGTCGGTGCCGGAGCAGGAGCCGGTTCGGTGCTCATTACAGGCCGTGACAGCATCGAGCTCGGCCAGGGTTCGACGTTTAATATTACGGCAACGGCACCGGCGAATATCGGCGTCAATCGCAATTAACCTTAGGTGCTTGTGACAAGACGGGTCATTCCAGGCCCGTCTTTTTTTCCGTTTTTGGCGCGGCTCCGCCTAATAGACAACCTTTTGAACAAAAAATCAATTTGTTTAATTAACGAGCCGGTGCCGCGGGTGCAGTTACGTTAATATCGATTTCTTTCTTTCCGCTAGGCTTTAAAACTCCGCTGTAGTAAACAACCCCGGCGATGATTGCGACGACTATGATCAAGGCTATTGCCCAAACGGCATTGCTGCCCGTTCCATTTTCTTCTGACATAATTCACCTCCCCTTATAAATTCAAATTTAGTTCTCAGGTCACTGATGCTATCACCTCAGACTCAAGCCGGAATCTTGGCTTTCTCTTCGCGGCTCCAAAAGCGGTGCTGCGAGATGGCCGCGATAAAATCCTTTCCTAAGTTCTTTCCATCGGTCACAATTCCATCTGCGGTGGTATCGACAAAGGTCTTTGCGAGTAATCCTGAGCCATCGCCCGTTGCAGCAATGGCTTTGCAATGTTTGTAGGCTTCGTTGACGAAATGGATTGCTTCGGGCTGGTCGGCCAGCCGTGTGCCGCCAGCGATAAACACGGCGTCATACACGACTGACGTCGCCAGAAAAAACGCTTCGTCGACTTTGATTGCAGTGCCGTCAGCGGCGTTGATCGTGCCAAGCTTTGGAGCAATTACTTTCGCCTTTGCTCCGGCTTTTAGGAGAGCGGCCTTCATCGAGGCGAGAGCCTGCCCGTCAACTCCGTCCGCTGCAAGTATCGCCACGCAGCGGGTCTTAATCGTATCTTTGACCGTGTTTGCCATGCTTAACGCCGGTGAAAATTCTAAAGACGATTTGACCTTAATCGGCTGATAATCTTTCGGGTTGGCGTCCGCCGGGAAAGAGTGATTAATTATCTCCTCAGGTTTCGGCACGGCGATACCGAGATTATCCGAAACACGTTTTGCCAACGATTTATCCACCTGTGTTAGATTGCCGACCATCCGCACTCGGATCGCATCGGTCATGAGTTTGCCAAGCTCAAAACTGAACGCATTGACGATATGCGTCTTTTCCGGTTCGGACTGGCTGTTGTAAAAAAGTGTGGCCTGACTGAAATGGTCGAAAAAGCTTTTGCTTCGCCCGCGAATCTTATTGGCGTCGATGCGCTCTTCGTGCGAGTGAAAACCGCCGTCCGACATCATCGCCTGAAACGGACAGCCACCGCTGACCGTGTTTGGCTCATACGCGGTATGGCCTTTGTCGATCGTCATCCTCATGTGTGCGTCGCGTTGATTATTGTGGACGGGTGCGATGGAGCGATTGATCGGGATCTCGTGGAAATTTGGGCTCCCCAATCGCGATAGCTGCGTGTCGGTATAGGAAAACAAGCGCCCCTGGAGCAGCGGATCGTTGGTAAAATCGATGCCGGAAACAATATGACCCGGATGAAAAGCGACCTGTTCGGTCTCGGCAAAGAAATTGTCCGGGTTGCGGTTGAGCGTCATCTTGCCGATGATTTTAACGGGAACGAGTTCTTCGGGAATGAGTTTGGTCGGGTCGAGCAGATCGAATTCGAATTTATGCTCGTCTTCCTCAGCAACGATCTGAACGCCAAACTCCCATTCGGGAAACGCTCCCGAATCTATTGCTTCGGACAAGTCGCGGCGGTGAAAATCGGGGTCTTTACCGGAAATTCTCGTTGCCTCATCCCAGGCGACCGAATGCATACCGAGCAGCGGCTTCCAGTGAAATTTAACAAAGCACGACTTTCCCGCTTCGTTGATAAAGCGAAATGTGTGGACTCCAAAACCCTCCATCATACGCAGCGAACGCGGAATTGCCCGGTCCGACATCGCCCACATCAGCATGTGCGTCGATTCAGTCATCAGCGAGGCGAAATCCCAGAACGTATCATGGGCCGATGCGGCCTGCGGAATCTCGTTGTGCGGTTCGGGCTTAACGGCGTGAACCAGATCGGGAAATTTGATCGCGTCCTGAATAAAGAAAACGGGAATATTATTCCCGACGAGATCGTAATTACCTTCGTCGGTGTAAAATTTGACGGCGAAACCGCGCACATCACGAGCCAGGTCGCTCGATCCTTTCGAACCGGCGACGGTCGAGAAGCGGACGAAGACTGGTGTTGTTCGAGTCGTGTCGTTTAGAAACTTCGCTTTGGTGTATTTGCCCATCGACTCGTACAACTCAAAAACGCCATGTGCCCCGACGCCGCGAGCGTGGACGATGCGTTCCGGAATCCGCTCGTGATCAAAATGCGTGATCTTCTCACGCAGGATAAAATCTTCGAGCAGCGTCGCGCCACGGTCACCCGCCTTCAACGAATTCTGATTGTCGTTGATGCGGAGGCCCTGATTGGTTGTCAGGAATTGATCGGCTCCGTCTTCCTTATTTGTTTCCAGATCTTGTAATTTCTTGTTTGTAGTTTCTCTTTTCTTAGCCATTGTTCCCCTTTAATATTGATTAAACTTATATCTACTTTCTTTTTGGTTTTGCGTCATTAGGGTCCGATCCGGTCGCGGACATTATCTGTTCGACCAGCGTTTTGGGATTGATTTCTTCCTTAAGGACTTCCATTGCCGGATCATCCGCCGCTACACCAACCTTCTCCGCAATAAGGCCGAGTAGCTCCAGCATTTTTGTATTCTCCTGCTCAGCCAGCATATTTATCTGGAGGTCAAGATGATTGCGCCGTTCGGTCAACTGCGTCTCGTGATTTTGGCTTATCAGGATAAACGTCGACAGAAAGATCGCTTCGAGCGAAACGACCAATGTCAGGAAGGTGTACGGAAACGGATCAAACTGCAGGCCCGGAATAATAGAATTGACAAGTATCCATCCGCCGAACCACACAAGATGCACATAAACAAAGACCATGCTGCCGCAAAAGGCCGCGATCCCTTCGGAAATCTTCGCGCCGGTCGTCCGGTTTTGCTTTTGAGCTTTTTCGATCTCGATGATCTTGTTGACGTTTTTACGAGTTTCGCCCGCCAGAGCTTGATCATGGCCTGCTGATTTGGGTTTGCTAACGCTTTTTTTGGTGGTCGGCTTTTTTGCTGTCATTATAGCTCTATTAGTAAAGGCAAATAAATGATCGAGATCGCCCATGCCGACCTCAATATAACGGCCCCATTAATGTTAATCTAAATTTCTACTTAGCTCTCTACGATAAAAAGAGGTATCAAGTCGGTTTCGGTCAAGGTCGGGGATAATATCCTGATTTAATCGTGCTAACGCGCCGTTATTTCTTGGGTGCGGGTTTTGCCTTTTCTAACAGGGCGATTATCTTGTCCAGCTTTTCAACATCCATCCTGTTGAGGGTTACCATTAATTCTTCGATCTCTTTTTTTGCCGCAAGGTTCGTCTTGTAATCTGCGGCAGCGTGATGTCTGTCACGCTCGGCGGACCGGTTCTGGCTCATCATTATTATCGGTGCGGCGTACGCGGCCTGGGTGGAAAACACTAGATTCAGCAGGATGAAGGGGTAAACGTCCCATTGAAGCCGCCAGCCTATAAAATTGGCGGCGATCCACACCGTCACGATCACGGATTGAATAATAATAAACGCCCACGACCCCATGCCGTTAGCGACAATGTCGGCGACCCTTTGTCCAAATGTTCTTACGTCGCTCGATTTTTTATGCCAGTCAGATGTCATTTTGATCCTTGAGAAAATATAGTAACAAAACGTGGGAATGAAAAGGCCCCGGCGTTTCGCGAGGCCTTTTTATTTTGTCTAAACCAGCGAGACACGCAGGTTATTTGTTGATCGCATCTGCAACATCTTTTACAGCATCAGAAACGTTTCGTTTGACCCTGCCCCAAGCTTCCTGAGCATCGCCCTCGGCATTCTCAGCCTCGCCCTCGGATTCCAAACGCTTGTTCCCGGTCAGTTCACCGGCCTTGTCCTTGATCGTGCCCGTTGCCTGCTTAATCTTTCCCTTGATCTCGTCTTTATTTACGATATTCATATTTTAAATGCCTGCCTAAACTCTACGTCCACGAACAAGCTGTAAGATCAAAACGATTACAGCAACAACTACAATGAGATGTATCAGCCCGCCGCCCGCCATAGGCCCCGCGAAACCGATCCCCAAAGCCCACAAAATAAAAAGTATTACGACTATAGTCCAAAGCATTGTTTTTTTTTCCTTTTTCTTTCCAGGTCGTTGTGACCGGATTAATTAAAACCGTGAGAGCAAATTTAACGCGTGTTTGAATTACTTGCCTGAGCCGGACTTTCAATACCGCCATTGCGGTACGCTGAATAAAACAGGCCGACCGTCACAAAAAGCATAATTGCGAGGCAAATAATAATCACGGTTACGGCCCAATGGACGCCGTGGAAAGCCTTTGCCGTGTCTTCTCTGACAAGAACGTCTTCGCCGTCTACATTGATTACATCTTTTGTCATAATTTCCCCTTTTTCAGGTCAATTGCATGTACTCTAGACCAATTTTTCATAACACTCTGTTCGCTACCGTACAGAAGAGCGACCGCGATCTCGTTATAATCATTTTAGTGGAATAGGACGAGTACTTTGGCTTTATAAGGCGGTATTGAAATGATTGGACTTAGTCCCCCGGGAATTTTATATGTCGATAACGACGTCGAATCGTGCGAGTGGATAAAAAATTCATTTCTCACGAATGAAGAAAATTTCGATGTTGTCTGTATCAGAGGTGCAGCCGATGTCCTGGTTCGGATTCGCCGACAGGCGTTTGATCTATTTATCCTGGAGTACTGCCTAATGGAGATGACCGGCCCGGAGCTGTGCCGCAAGATCAGGTTAGGCGACCCCAACACACCGATAGTCATCTACAGTGCATTGTTCAGAGATGTCGATCGCAAAAACGCTATGGACGCAGGAGCGAATGCATTTGTCGTCAAATCGGATGGCTTTAGCAACCTGTCGGCCACGGTTCGGCGATTGTTAACGCCCCGCCGGGCCATTACGCGGCATTATCACCCGGCCCGACGAAGTTCGACTATTTTTTAGCCGGTCACGTCAAACACCTAGGAGAAATAAACATGTCACTATTACATTGTCCCGAATGCGCACACGAATTATCCGATAACGCGGTAGCCTGTCCGAATTGTGGTCGACCGACCAATGTGGAACCGGTCGTCGAGCGACAGGTCGTCATGGTGGACAACGGGCCTACCCGCGACGGTTTTCCGACATGGGCGTTTATTCCCATCGGGATGCTCGCCGTTATTCTGTTGATGCTGATCTACGTTTTGGTCAAACGAAACGATGATGTCACTGGCAACCAGGCAGCAACCACAATAAACGTTAACGCCTCGCGCCCCGCCGCCCCGTCGCGTCCGAGTGAGCCGATGACAACGACGACGGTGCCGTCGTCAGCTCCGGCACCACCGACGCAGACAACAGTTCCGTCGACGCAGACAACCGTCACTCAGTCGCCGACCAAAGGAAAGGTCGCGCTTGTCGCCAAGCTCACCACCCGAAACGGTTCGACACAGGCGGTGCGAAACGAAAAATTCTATCTTCTTGATCAGGACATCGAGTCGATCCTCAGTTCGGCGGGCGTTGACCCGATCGCGGGCCAGTCACTGACGGGCAGCCTCGGGCTCTCGCTCGTCTTTCCCGACCGCTACGGCGAATTTAACCGCTCGGCGTTCAGCGCAATCAGAAAGCACATCAAATACAGCGGCCAGACCGACGGCTCGGGCAAAGCCCAGCTCAGCGGCGTCGAGCCGAATGGTTACTACCTTTTTGGCATGACAAGGTCGGGCCAGGGCTTTACTGTGTGGAATTCGCCTGTGTCCGTACAGGTCGGCGACAACGTTCTGAACCTGTCCCCGCAAACCCTGACAGAGATACAGGACCCCGCGGGTTAAATTTCTGTATCCTCAATACCCGATACAGATAAGAACGCCGGTCGTATTTAAAAACACGGCCGGCGTTTTATTTTTCCCATATCCTGCGGCCGTCAGCCGTCGTGCTGTAAGAGGTATTCATCTAAAATCCGGTCATACTGCGTCTTCACGACCTCGTAACATTCACAAGAAGCCTTCAATAGTGCATTATGATCAAGAAGGTCGAGATTTCCCCGGTCATAGGCGATAATCCCGCGATCCTGTAGTTGGCGGGCAGCAAGGGAAACCGTCTCGCGCCGGACGCCTAGCACGTCCGCAATCCGGGCATGGGTCATCTTAAAGCTGCTCACACGCAGGTTGTCGCGATTTACCAGGAGGTATCGCGCAATTTGCTGTTCGACCGAATGTAGTCGGTTGCAGATTGCGCTCTGTGAGATCTGAGCGATCAGCGTTTGCGTATAACGCATGCAGATATCCCGGAACTCAGGAATTTCCTCAAAACACTTCTGAACGTCCTCGGCATTCATTCGGTAGGCCTGTCCCGAACTCTGGACAACCGCCCGTTTAGCCATTCTGGCGTCTCCGATAAATGTCACGACGCCGACCATTCCCTGCCGCCCTGTCATGCCGACCTCGATCGACGTTCCCTCATGGGTCTCGTACAGAAAACACACCATGACCGTAGTCGGAAAATAGACATACTCCCGTATCTCGTCCATTTCCCACAGGGTGTCGTCTATTTCCAGGTCAACGAGCGTGAGCAGGGGCTGTATCTTGTTAAATTGATCGACGGGCAGGGCATCGAGGAGTTCGTTCGTGATTTCCGGAGGTGTTCCGAGCGTTTTGGACATTATGGTGTCGTTCGACTCAGACCAAATCGTCACCCGCCTTGAAGTCCATCTTAGAAAGTCTGTTGTCGCCCGTGCCGTGATAGTAACACACATTTGCGCCGTGCGTGTGGCACCACACAGACGATTAGGCAAAGAGACACTATTCTTTAATCAATGTCGCTTCCCTTGGCATACCGATCGGACGAACATCAGATAACGGTTCCGGGCGAGGCGGCAGTCAGTAAATTTGTTTATTTTGTATTGGTTAACCTTCCCGCACTGGGGACCGGAAACGGTCCCCGCCTTTTTTTCCGGATTAGTTTTATTCAGTCCGCCACAAAAAAAGGCCCCGCCGTCCCGGCGAAGCCTTAGTGATACATGTTAATGATAGCTAAATATCTAACACGCCTTGAGCAATAAAAGAACAACCACAAATAAAACAGCACCGCCGCCTAAAGCCCACGTAATAACCCCCGCACCTACAAGTTTGCCAACTCCCATATCAATGTCCTCCTGAAATTTCCGAATACCGCATGATAAGTCTGCTTTACGGCGTTTGAGCAGACAGTACGGCTGCGTACATAGAGGACGTTATCCGGGCACCGCCTAACTCAAGTCAACATGAGCCGGCAAATCGAAATTTTCGAGAGAATTTTCGAACCGCCTAGTCCGCTCGCTTTTCGGCACAATCAGGCAGTATTCCGTCAGTTCGTTCATAAAATCCCGCTTTTCGTCTTCGTTCAAATCGATGAATGCCTGAATTGCCGACATAACTTTTATATTCATGTAACTCCTTTTTCTGACAGCCAGACTTTTGATTACTTTGCCCCTGGCGGCTTCGGGTTTCACGGGCGGTCCGAGGTTTACGATTGTTTAGGATGACTGACCTAAATTACCACGCTATACCCGAGTCGTCTGTGCGGTAGCGCACGGTCGCCCATATGTTCGTGCGGCCCACCCGGCATGAGGCCAACAATTGGTTTTTCAAAGAACTCTAATAAAAAAAATCTATATGTACCATTGCGCCGCACATAAGAAACTGATATAGTATTGCTATTGTAAAATATTACTTTTTATGATATTTAGAATTTAGAAGGAGAGCCGAATGGCTGCCGATACAGCAAAAGATAACGCGGTCACAAAAGATTCGATGATGAATCATCTGCTCGAGGCTCTTCCCGACGAAGACTTTGAACGGATCAGACCTCAACTGGAATTAGTCTCGCTAAAGCTGGGTAGGGTGCTTTACGAATCGGGCGACACGATGTCGCACATATATTTTCCCACCACCGCGATAATCTCGCTGCTCTACATCATGCAAAACGGTGGAACGGCCGAGATCGGTATCGCCGGTAACAATGGCCTCGTCGGGATGGCCCTCTATATGGGCGGCGAAACAACGTCGAGCCGGGCGATCGTGCAAAGCTCCGGCGACGCAATGCGGATGACAAAAGACGATTTGCTTGTCGAGTTTAGACGCGGCGGCATCTTTCAGGACGTGCTGCTCCGCTATACGCAGTCGATGATGACCCAGATCTCGCAAACGGCCGTTTGCAATCGACTCCATACCGTCGTGCAACAGCTATGCCGCTGGCTGCTGATCAATCACGACCAGCTACCCGCCGATAAGCTCGTGATGACGCACGACCTGATCGCAAATATGCTCGGCGTCCGCCGCGAAGGCGTCACCGTCGCAGCCGGGCATTTACAGGGCAACGGTTATATAAAATATTCACGCGGCACCGTCACCATACTCGACCGAAAGGGCCTCGAAAAGGTCTGCTGCGAATGCTATCAAGTCGTATCCGACGAATACGACCGTCTGCTCGGCGATTACATCCGCAAAAATAAGAAGTTATATATTTAAGAAACTAACGCAAAGCCGCTAAGGCGCAAAGGTTTTTAAAGCAAATAACTAAATTTTGATCCATTTCTATCTTCCCCTTTGCGTCTTTGCGCCTTAGCGTCTTTGCGTTAAAAATTCCTGTCCGTGCGGCAGCGCACGGTTAAGTCTTTATTTCTGCATTATCCTAGTTTCAAGATCGTGCGGTACGGTCATCAATCGTTCATTCGTCATCGAGATTAGTTTAGCTAACTTCTTTTTGTGCCGTTTGCTGTTTTAACACGTTGCACTAGGAGAAACTCGATGCCATTTGATGTAGGATCCAAAAAGGTACGTTCCAATAATTTACTTGCCGCTCTGCCTGAGAAGGAATCCAAACGTATCAAATCAAAGCTGGAGCCTTTCGAGTTAAACTTCGGCGAAAAGATATACGAGGCGGGCGATACGATCGAAAACGTATATTTTCCGGACACCGGAATCGTCTCGATCCTGGCGACGCTTGGCGGCGAATCTGTACTCGAGGTCGGGATTGTCGGATTTGAAGGCGTCGTCGGTTTATCGACATTTCTCGGTTCGCCCGAATCCCGTAACCGCGCCGTCGTTCAGGGCCAGGGCGTGGCACAAAAAATGAAAACAAGCGATTTCCTCGCCGCTTGCAGCAAGAATCCTGAATTAACAAAATTGCTCCAGCATTACGCCCAATCGCTGATGACGCAGATCTCGCAATCCGCCGTCTGCTATCGTTTTCACAAGCTCGAAGCCCGCCTCGCCCGCTGGCTGCTGATGTCGGCCGACGGCATGCGCTCCGATGAATTTCGTTTAACGCAGGATTTCCTCTCGCACATGCTTGGCGTCCGACGTGAGGGCGTGACCAAAGCCGCATCTCATCTTCAAACACAGGACGTAATCCGCTACTCCCGCGGAAAGCTCGAGATCCTGGACCGCAAAGCCCTCGAAAGAGCGTCCTGCCCGTGCTACGCGATCCTGAAACAGAATATCTAGAAATGAATAATTGAAAATGGAAAATATAAGAGCATGTCTTACGCTTAATTTTCCATTTTCCGTTTTCCATTTTCCATTTATTTACCGTCTTTGCGTTAAAATCTTTTGTATGAGGATCTTAATCACCGGCGGCAGCGGTTTTCTTGGCACGCATGTTCGCAGCTTTTTGAATGCCGACGATTTTTCGCGTCGGGCGGGTTATGACATTTTGAATTTTCAGGACGTCACCCGCATCGCCGAGTACGACGTCGTTATTCATCTCGCGGCTCATCTCGATAAAAATCCCGCATCAGCCGGCCACGTTTTCCTGACAAATGTCGAAGGCACCATAAACTTGCTGCGTGAAATGAAGGAAAACTCGGTCTTTATCTTCGCCTCGACCAAAGATGTTTACGGGCGCTTTGCTGATGGTTTCCAGGAAGTTCCGGAATCCTGTCAAACTCTCTACGCCGGACAGACGGCCCTCGAATGGTCAAAGCTCATCGCCGAACGTTACGTCGAATACTACGCAAACGCAAGAAACTTTCGCTCGTGTATATTTCGCCTCTCGACTGTCTACGCCCCAGCGAGTCAGGATAATCTTTCCAACTTCGTCGGCCATTACGTCCAAGCACTAAACATGGGCGAGAGACTCGCTCTGCCCGCAAAAGGCCTGCCACTGCGTGATCTATTGCATGTCGACGATTTTTCCAAGGCATGTCAGGCGTTTTCGGATTCCGTGATTCGCCACGGCATATATAATCTCGGCGGCGGAGCGAAAAATGCTTTATCATTGCGGGAAATTGTAAACAAACTCGAAAAATTGTCAGGTCTACAAGCCGTGATTGACGAGGAAACTGAGACCCCGGCTCCTGTCCCGATGGACTACGTATCGGACCTCAGCCTCGTCACGCAGGAACTGGACTGGTCGCCAGAGGTTAGTTTGGAAGAAGGTTTAAAAACGCTCTTTTAGTCAGAACCGGTAGCGGTAGCGACCGGGGTCCTTATCTTTAGCGTCAAGACCCGGGTCGCTACCGCTCTCGGTACTGACATGAGCCCCAATTTATCCTCATGAAAATACTCGTTCGTGGCACAAATTGGATCGGTGACGCCGTGATGTCGGTGCCCGCGTTGCGCGAACTGCGGCGGATTTTTCCTGGGGATCAGATAACGCTGCACACTCGTTCGTGGGCGGATGGATTGTTTCGCGATGCGGATTTTATTGACGAATTGGTAACCTTCGACCCACATCGCTGGAAGATCAAGGATATTTACGACAATTCCCAGTTTCTGCGTGACGACGGCTATGAATTAGCTATTTTGCTCCCGAATTCGTTCGAATCGGCGATCACCTCGTATCTCTCGCGCATCCCGCGCCGTTTCGGCTATAACAAAGACACTCGTGGGCTGCTGTTGACTGATCCGATCGCGGTACCGGAATGGAAGAACCGCCGGCACGAGGTATTTTACTATCTCGGGATCATCAGCGAGGTCGAAAAACGCATGCTTGGCCGCGACACGGTTTCACAAGTATTGCCGGACACGACCTTAAATATCTCAGACGAGCGAAAAGCAGCCGCCCGCGACATTTTGTCGAGGGCCGGTGCCGATCTCTCAAAAAAGACGGTTGCCCTCGGCGTTGGATCGACAAATTCGCGGGCAAAACGCTGGCCGGCCGAGCGTTACGCCCGACTCAACGACCTGCTCCAAACCGAACTTGACGTCAACGTCGTCCTCGTCGGTTCGAAGGACGAGCAAGACGTGTCAGCCACGGTTTCGGAGCTTTGTGAAACGCCGCCGAAAAACCTAACGGGCGAGACCGATCTCGGCGAGGCGGTCGCCATTATGAGCGTCGTCGATCTGCTGGTTTCCAACGACATGGGCCTCGCCCACGTTGCTCCGGCCGTAGGCACCGAAACCATAGCAATATTCGGCCCGACAAACCCCGAAACGACCCGGCCTTTTGGCGTAAATGCGGAAGTTATCCGAAAAGAGGTAGAATGTTCACCGTGCATGCTGCGCGACTGTCCGATTGATCATCGCTGCATGACGCGGATCTCGGTAGAAGAAGTGTTCGAGGCCGCGCTGAAATTCTTAACGCAAAGTCGCAAAGACGCTGAGTAAGAATTTTAACGCAAAGACGCTAAGGTGCAAAGACGCAAAGTTTGCTAAATATGAACCTTGTCTAAAGTTTACCTTTGCGTCTTGGCGTCTTAGCGTTGAAAATCTTTTATGACGACTAAACAGCCAGCCATATTTGTCGACCGCGACGGGACTTTGATCGAAGAGGTCAATTATCTATCCCGCGTCGAGGATCTGCGTATCTTTCCCTTTACCGCACCTGCTCTCAAACTTTTGAAAGATAATGGCTTTCTGATAATTGTCGTCACCAACCAGTCGGGGATCGGCCGGGATGTCTATACGGAGGCAGCGATGCACACCGTCCACGATCAGATCCAGGCCGAGCTCGGCGGAGCGATCGATGCATTCTATTTCTGTCCGCACCTGCCCGACGCGGGGTGTAATTGCCGAAAGCCAAATTTAGGCATGATCGAGACCGCTAGGTCGGATTTCGATATCGACATGACACGATCCTGGACGATAGGAGACAAAGACCTTGACGTCAAGCTGGGTCAAAAGGCCGGGATCGCAACCGCAATGGTATTAACGGGTTACGGGAGCAAACATAAACCATTTCTTGAATATGATCCGGACCTTTTCGCCGACGATCTCGGTCAAGCCGCTGCGCGAATTGTCAAGATAAAAGCCTCGGCGGCATCCGGCGAATAATCGGGAATTTTCACCACAAAGACACAAAGGGTACTAAGAAAAACTGAGTTATTGCTTTGTGTTCTTTGTGTCTTTGTGGTGAATACCGTTTTTATTCACGCCCAAAATCATCCTCAAGCCTGACAATATCATCCTCGCCGAAATAATCCCCGGTTTGAGTCTCAATAAAAACGAGCAATTGCTCCGCGTCGGGATTCTCGACGCGATGGGCGGTTTCGCGGGCAATATCGATGGCCTCGCCAGAATTGACTAGTGTTTCAACACCGTTTAATGTTACTTTAGCTATACCGCTTACGACATACCAGTGTTCGGAGCGGCGGGAATGTCGCTGATAGCTCAGGCGTTTTCCCGGTAACACTTCAATTCTTTTTACTTTATAATTGTCGCCTTCGTCCAGGACGGTAAAGCTTCCCCAGGGCCGCACGTCGTGGGTGGGTGAATTGTTCCGGCTATAGTTTTTTTCCATAGTGAATGTTTAGTTTAGACGAAAAGCAGGCGGCGGCCAATTCCAAACTAATGCAACGCATCCAGACGCTCATAATCGGGCGTCTGATGGTCATTTTTTTGCTGCTTGTCACGAGCTGGTTCTGGAATAGCGGGACGTTGCGGCTATCGTTCGAAAACTTCCCCCAGGGCCTGTTTCTGGTCTTTTTGATCTCCGTCGGGCTCACGATCGTCTATTTTTTCCTACTGCGGCTGAGTAAGAATTACTCGCTCCAGATCCGGGGCCAGTTCATTCTCGATTCGCTGTTGATTACATGGCTGATCTGGCGGACCGGCGACCTTAGTTCGCCTTACATAACGTTGTATATCGTTCTGATTAGTGTCGCGAGCTTCTTCATAAAACCCCTCTCGACACTGTTAATGGCAGTCGAATGCTCGTTTCTGTTCGTTTTGCTCGCGATCCTCACCGGAAATGCGGTCATCGACACCTTCGGCCCGGCACAGGCGGCGGGCAAGGCGGTTCAGATCGTAAGTTTTCATCTCGTGGCCCTGCTGGTCGTCGGTCTGCTCGCGTCGAGGCTGTCCGACAGGCGTTCATCGGGCGAGGAATTGGAAGAAACCGCGAAAACGCTGGCCAATCTCCGTGTATTGCACGAACGCATCGTTGAATCTATCCGCTCCGGCCTCATAACTACCGATCTCGAAGGCACGATCTATTCGTTTAATGCCGCAGCCAGCGAGATCACGGGGTACAGACTCGATCAGGTGCAGGGCAAGTCGATCAATTCCCTCTTCGGCGACATCAGGGAACAGATCGACATTTCGCTGGCGGCTGCGGGTGACGGCGAGCAGCTGCCGAGATTTGAGGCGGACCTCATAACACCCGATGGATTTGCTGTTCGCATAGGTTTTAGCGTCTCGTTGCTTTTCTCGGAGACGAATGAGGCGTCGGGGCTGATCATTACATTTCAGGATCTGACCGAGATCCGCTCGATGGAGGACAGTGTCCGCCGCAAGGACCGGCTTGCCGCTGTCGGACGTGTCGCGGCCGGACTTGCCCACGAGATACGCAATCCGCTCGGAGCGATGCGCGGAGCGATCCAGGTGCTCGAATCGAATATGCCGCCCGAATCCATGCAGGCAAGCCTGATGGACATCATCCTCCGCGAATCGGACCGGTTGAACAGTATAATCACAAACTTTCTCGGCTACGCCCGCCCCGCGGCGGTTGATTTTACGGACACCAACGTCGGCGACGCGATCAAAGATACGATTACCCTCCTGAAACACAGTCCCGACGTGCGGGACGAACATATTTTGATCGACGATCTGGGTAATGATTCAATCGTTATCTTGGCGGACGCGGCCCAGTTGAAACAGATCTTCTGGAATCTGGCTCGCAACGCGATCCAGGCAATGCCGGACGGAGGAGAGCTTCGTGTCGGTCTTGAAACGATACCCAATAACCGCATTCGGATCGTCTTTGAAGACACCGGAAACGGGATGACACCGGAACAGGTCGAACAGCTTTTCGAGCCGTTTTCGAATTCGACGACGGGCGGCACGGGCCTCGGATTGTCGATCGTCTACCAGATAGTTAAAGACCACAATGGCGTAATAAATGTCCGCAGCCAGGAGGGCAAAGGGACGACGATAACGCTCGATCTGCCTCGCGATAACCGCCGGACCGCTGTTGAATCTGCCTTCAAGATAGCTGGTTCCGTGACTTCTTCAAAACTGACTGATTTTTTGAACGTGGCAGACACGAAAAATTCTTCTTGAATAGTTATGCCCTTTTTTGTGACAATATAAATTGGGTCTGTTCTCTGCGATGGTTTCCGTTCCTGTCGAATTTCACCCGGCGTTTCCAATGGCAAACATATTAATCGTTGACGACGAGCAAAGTTATCGCCAATTGTTGAGTCTTGTTTTCGAAGAACAAGGCAACAGCATCCGCACGGCCATGAACGGCCGTCAGGCGCTCGAAGCTCTCCAAACAGAGCCCGCCGACGTTATCATTTCCGACGTCAAGATGCCTGATATGGACGGCATCGAAATGCTGCGCGCCGTCCGCGAGACTTTGCCGGATGTCGGCGTGATATTGATGACAGCGTTTGCCTCGGTCGAGACGGCCCGCGAAGCATTTAAGCTCGGAGCGGACGATTTCATTCAAAAACCGTTCGATGTCGAGGAATTAAAGTTGATCGTCCGCAAGACGCTTGAGAAACAGGCGCTGATCGATGAAAACCGCGCGTTCAAACGCGCCCAGCGTGAACGCGGCAGCATTAAAAACATCGTCGGCACGTCCGCCAAAATGAACGCGATCTTTCAGATGATCGAAACAGTCGCCGAGGTCCAGTCGACGGTTCTCCTGACTGGCGAAAGCGGCACGGGAAAAGAATTGGTTGCCCGGGCCATCCACGACCTCAGCCCGCGTGCCGAGAAGCCATTTATCTCGATAAATTGCGGAGCGTTTACCGAAACCCTGCTCGAATCGGAGCTGTTTGGCTACATTAAAGGCTCGTTTACTGGTGCCAATTCTAACCGCAAAGGATTATTCGAAGCGGCTCATGGCGGCACCATTTTCCTCGATGAGATAGGCGAAATGTCACCCGCCATGCAGGTCAAGCTCTTGCGCGTGCTACAAGAGCGACGCGTGCGGCCCGTCGGTGCCCACGACGAACTGGCGATCGACGCCCGCGTCATCGCGGCGACAAATCGCGATCTGAAGCGAATGAGCGACGAAGGCACCTTTCGCGAAGACCTCTATTATCGGGTTTCGGTCATCCCGATCCACCTGCCGCCGCTTCGCGAACGGACCGAGGATATTGCCGATCTGATCGATCATTTCGTCAGAAAATTTTGCGATCAGGCCGGAAAGGACCTGACGATCTCGCCAAAAGCGATCCAACTACTCGAAAATTATGCCTGGCACGGCAATGTTCGTGAGCTTGAGCACACTATCGAGCGTGCCGTAGCCCTCGAGCGGTCGGACGAGATACAGTCCGAACAGCTGCCCGATCATATTACGAATTACAACCCGCAGCGCATCAACGCGGAATTTAGCCTGCCCGATTCGGGCATCAACCTCGTCACTCACCTCGAGAATCTCGAAAAGACCTATGTAGTGGAGGCCCTGAGGACAACCGCCGGAAACCAGACAAAGGCCGCCGACCTGCTCCAAATGCCCGTGCGTTCGCTCAGGCATCTCCTCGATAAACACAACGTCCGCTCGCTCTCCGCAAAAATGCGGGGATCGGACTAACGAACTTTCTACCTTTTTTTGAAAGTGGATACAGGCGTCTCCTCAAACACCCCACAAAATTCCAGTCTCGCTGGAATTCCCCCAAAACAATGAAAAACAACAAAGCAGGATTTTCACTAATCGAATTACTTATCGTCGTCGTTATCATCGGCATAATTGCCGCGATCGCTGTACCGGGCTATCTGGCGTCACGCAAGAGTGCGAACGAAGGATCGATGGTGTCTTCCCTGCGAACCCTGCACGGGGCCCAGGTAACGTATGCATCGAGCTATGGCAAAGGAGAATATGCCGGGGATGTCGGGGCTGGCACGCTTACGGCCCTTAGCTCCCTGGCCAGTACGAAACTGATTGATGACACTGTTGGCAGCGGAAGCAAAAGCGGTTATAGCTTCGTCGGGGGTCGTGAACAGTCGTCATCAACAGCCTCGGCACAGTTTTTCATTTCGGCGATCCCCATAGCGTCCGATCCGATCACGGGCACGGGCAATCATCGCTTTGGCGTGTCTACCGATGGCGTCATACGAGCGGATTTGACCCTAACGATCCATTATGCGAGCGCGGACGAAACCGTCACGGCCCCCCCCCTAGCGAATTAATGCGAAATAAAAGGCATTTTCCCCTTTTATGACATTTATTGTCAGCACGCAGTTACCAAAAACTGTGATTTAGGCCTTCCACAACCTTAACTTACTCCCGCCTCAAAGCCTTCTCTCCACGACTTAAAGCCAGTAAATACAATCATTTAGCGTGAATTGCAGTCGCTTGCCACGTAATGGCACGGCACTTGATATAGCAATAGTGGCCTGGGAAAGGTACATAGATTTTTAGAAAACTTAGGAGACTGTGAATTAGAATGAAAAATCAAAAAGGTTTCTCGCTTATCGAACTTTTAATCGTTGTTGTGATTATCGGCATCATCGCCGCTATCGCTATCCCCAATTTGCTTGCCGCACGCCGTGCCGCTAACGAGGGTTCCGCCATCTCGGCAATGCGAACCATCCACGGTGCTCAGATGACCTATCAGTCAACATACGGCAGCGGCAACTACGCCCCCGCGATCATCAACCTCACCACAAACACGGGTCTTGTGGACGCAACGCTCTCGTCCGCTACCGGTAAGAGCGGTTACGTCTTCACCTCGACGGCCGCTGTCTTTAGTGCGACTACCCCGGCAATATTTGCGGCCAAGTCAAACCCCGCCGCGTCGAGCGGTGTGACAGCTACAGGAACACGCGATTTTGGCGTAGAAACCGACGGCGTCTTAAAAACCGGTGCAGCCAATGCTCTCACCACTGCAGCCGGTGTGTTAGGCGGTACCAACACTGTATTGTAAAACTAAACAAGCAAACTCCCATAAGATCAGGGCGGGAAACATTTCTTTAGAAAAGTTCCCGCCTTTTTTTGGCTCTCTAAATCATGTGGCATCCTGTCGAAGCCTCATCTGTGCTAATGGGATCGGATTAATTCGGTCCCATTTTTTGATTTAGCCACCTAACCTTAAACCATGTTTAGCGCGGAAAAAAATGGAAGGAACAGGTTTTGCCTCGACATAATATTGTTGCTTTGTGTTTCGGCGGCGGTCGTCATGCCGATGTACTTCAACGGCATACCCAATGGCAATGATTTGCCGCAGCATTATCAGTTCGCCCAAACTTTTAAACAAGCTGTCGCCGACGGCGTAATTTACCCACGCTGGTCCGCCGCTTCAAACGGTGGTTTTGGCGATGTCGGCATCCGCTTTTATCCGCCGTTTTCGTATTACGTACTTGTCGTAGCCGAATCGGCCACGGGCAATTGGTACGACGCAAGCCTTATAACATTTTGCTTTTGGTTTTTTCTGAGCGGAATCGGAGTTTATCTTTGGACGAGGGAATATTTCTCACCGAACGCTTCGCTTTTGGCAGCCGCCTGTTATATCGCAGCACCGTACCACGTAAACCAGATATTCAACGCATTTACCTACGCGGAATTTGCGGCCGCCGCGATTCTGCCGTTTTGTTTTTTGTTCGTGACCCGCATCTGCCGTTTTGGACATAACCGCGATGTTTTGCTGCTCGCCGTGTCATATGCATTGCTTATTTTGACGCATCTCCCAATGACCGTAATAGGGTCAATTAGCCTTCTCTGTTTCTCGATCGTCGCTCTAAACAAAAAAGATGGCCTGCGAGGTGCTTTGCGTTTAGCTGTTTCGGTCGGCCTCGGATTGCTGGCAAGCTCCTTTTACTGGATCCGAATGGCGACGGAACTGGATTTCGTTAACCATGCAACGGATAAGTTTCGCTCGGTCGCCTACGATTTTCACACGAACTTTCTTGCTGCGTTCCTATACGTCTCGCCGAGAGATTACGACGAGCGGTCATTGTGGTTCAGCGACCTGATGCTTTTGATGACCGTGGGCTTATTCCTGCCGGGACTACTTTTGGTCGTTTATCGGTGGAAAAGGGATGAGATACAGGTATTGAAAGCTCCAATAGCGACGTTCTGCACAGCTATCTTCTTTGCGACGCCATTGAGCCTTCCGATCTGGAATTATTTTATCCCCCTACAGCAAACGCAGTTTCCGTGGCGCTGGCTGTCTGTAATAACTTTGATGGGAAGTTTCCTCGTTGCCGCGTCTCACGCGGAATTAGCGGAAGTGTTTCGCTCGAAGCGTCGACCAATCGCTATTTTGGCGGCTGGTCTCGTTATCGCGTGTTTCGTTTTTACAGCGACTCAAGTAATTAAACCCGCAGTCTACATTAGTCGCGCAGATCTTATAAAACGGATCGAAACCTTAGAGGGTGGAAAAAGCTATGATTGCTGGTGGCCGGTTTGGAGTCAGGAGCAGGCATTCGATAATTCGGCAAGGGCCGCAGCCGAAAACCGCGACGTCGCGGTAAATGTCTGGAATAGCGAAAATCGCATATTCACCGTTTCGCCGGGCATTCCCACCGAACTCCGCATCGCAACCTTTTATTATCCTCATTGGAAAGCAATATTTAACGGTACGCCTGTCACGGTTGGCAAAGACGAAAACGGAGCAATTCTTATTCCGTTAGGCCAAGAAAAAGCGCG
This sequence comes from Pyrinomonadales bacterium, assembly GCA_038227175.1. GTDB lineage: Bacteria > Acidobacteriota > Blastocatellia > Pyrinomonadales > Pyrinomonadaceae > OLB17. The sequence continues at coordinate 116,576 of JBBRPZ010000007.1, forward strand.
GATACGACTTACCTTTGAGGAACCACAATACGTCAGAATTGCAAATATAGCCTCACTACTTACAGCGTTAGTGGTTTTCTTTTCCTTTTGCATCATTAATGTAAACCGAACATGTCCATTGCGATAAATATTCCGACCGATGTGAGTAAACCCGTCGAAAATGCTGAAGTTAATTTCGGACATTTTCCCGTCCTCGACGGCCTACGCGGAATAGCGGTGATCACCGTAATGTGCTATCACTTGGAACACCTCGTTCCAAATCTACATATTGTGGTAAAAGGCGGATTTCTCGGCGTCGATATGTTTTTTGTCCTGAGCGGATTTCTGATCACATCCATACTTGTAAAGGAACATGATCAAAGTGGAAAAATCAGCTTGAAAAACTTCTATATTAGACGCACGCTGCGTCTCATGCCCGCTTTTTGGGTTTTTCTAATAACGCTTTTTTTTCTCGGCAGTTATATTCTTCCGGCAAACGAGGCAGCGATAATTTATGACAATAATAATTTCGTGTATGCGGCGACTTATCTGATGAATTGGCATCATGCGGCGGGAGGCGTCCTAACGGGCAATTTAAATCATGCCTGGTCGCTGGCAATCGAAGAGCAGTTTTATATCATTTGGTCGTTAGTTCTCGTCAAAGCTTTTGCCGAGAATCGAAGTCGAAAACAAATTGCAACCGGGACAGCCATCTTCATTCTCGTTCTTATAACCCAGCGCGGCATCAGAGCGGCTCTAGGTACGACTACCGACATTCTTTATTATTCGACCGACACTCGGATAGATGCGCTCTTGATCGGCTGCCTTGCTTCGATGGTTTATTGCTGGAAACTTATCCCTACGCGATTTTTTTTATCCGCCGCCTTTGCTCGCGTTTCGTTAGTTGCGTGTGCTGTCGCTCTAGCCGTTTTTCTCAGTTTTTCTCACGACGATGTATCACTTTACTACGGAAGCCTTTCCCTTTTTTCCGCTTCGGTTGCGGTGATGATTCTCTGGCTCATATCTCACAAAAACACTATTGCTCATAAATTCCTGGAATTGAAACCGCTGAGATGGCTCGGGTTAATATCGTATGGTCTTTACCTCTGGCACTTCGCAGTCTACGAATTCGCCAAGAGCACTTTTGAATCGATCTCCATTCAGATTATTGTCGCGTTGAGTCTGACCTTCGCCGTTTCAGCGCTATCATTTTACTTGGTCGAAAAACCGATATTAAAAATTAAAGAGCAATTCACCAAAACCGATAAAACTCTAATTCATCGCTGGCCCATCAGAATTCACTCCGAGCGCGGCTAATTCTGTTGGAGTGCGATTGTCGTCCTATTTTTTCGCCGCAGTGCGGCACGCGCCGTGAATTTTCGGGAAATTGTTGTAAAATAACCGTGAGTTAAATCTCGATTATTATACACACGCATCTCATGTCCAGCGGTACACTCCTCAAGACCATCGCCGTCGCCAAAAACGCATTTCGTGAGGCGGTGCGCGACCGCATTCTTTACAACTTAATACTTTTCGTGCTGCTGATCACGGCGAGTGCGATCTTTTTGGGCGACTTGACGGACGGGCATGAGGCGCGTGTCATTGTTAACCTCGGCTTAAGCTCGATACTTGTTTTTGGGACGTTTATCTCGATATTCGTCGGCGTCAGCCTGGTTTGGAAAGAGATCGAAAAGCGCACGGTTTATTCTATTTTTTCAAAACCGGTCGGTCGGGGCGAATTTATCATCGGTAAATACCTCGGACTGTGTCTCACGCTTTGTGTAAATGTCGCGGTAATGGGCTTAGGAGTGTCGCTCGCGCTCCTCTACGTGGGCGGTGGGCGGCTCGCGGCGACGATCTGGGGGGCTGTTTTTTTAATATTTCTGGAGCTGGCCATAATTACGGCGGTCGCGATAATGTTTTCATCCTTTTCGACTCCGGCGCTGTCGGCCCTGCTCACCTTTTTTGTATTTATAATCGGGCATTTTAGCTCAAGCCTCCGTGACCTGGCGCAGGGTTTGGGGTCAAAGACGGCAATCGCTTTCTTTAACGCCGTTTATTATTTGCTGCCAAATTTATCCAATTTCAGTTTTATAACCAACAGTGCAAATGGTGATGTCGCTCCGCTCAAGCTGCTAGGCGGAGCGGCGGCGTACGCGGTCGTTTACATCGTTATATTATTGACGGTCTCCATCACAATTTTAAGCCGACGTAATTTTAAGTAGTTGTAACAATTTATAGAAAAATGAAGCGCAGCCGAATCCAACTAATCGTTTCCGGAGCATTGATCGTGCTGGGTTTCGCAGCAATTTTCGGTCTCGGCAATTTTCTCGAAAAAACCCGGGTTCCGCTTCCCGAAGGTTTCGACGATGGCGACCTCTCGGTAAACGGCTCGCGTTTGAAGGGGTACGCTCTCGGGATGGAGGGCCTGATAGCAGACTGGTATTGGGTGCGATCGCTGCAATACATCGGCGACAAAATGATCAAATCGGGGGACGCGTTCCAAAACATCGACGATCTCAGTGTCCTCAACCCTCGGCTCCTTTACCCCTATCTCGACACCGCGACCAATCTCGACCCGCATTTTATCGCCGCTTATTCCTACGGAGCGATTATTATGCCCGCTATCGACCGCACAAAGGCCATTGCATTAACCGAGAAAGGCATTGCCAACAATCCGAACGAATGGCGGCTCTATCAGCAGCTCGGGTATATATATTGGCGAATGGGCAACTACGAAAAAGCGGCGGCAATGTATGAAAAAGGTTCCGAGATCGCTGATGCCGCGCCGTTTATGAAAATGATGGCCGCGTCGATGCTGACCGAGGGCGGCAGCCGCGATACCTCGCGAAAGATTTTCCAGCGAATGCTCGACGATTCCGACGATCAAAATATACGTCTCACCATGACGCTCCACCTGAACGAGCTCGATTCGCTCGACGAACGCGCCGCGATCGACGCGGCTCTCGCCGATTTCAAGCAAAAAACGGGACGATGCGCGAATTCTCTGAACGAGATATTTCCGATGCTCCGCGGCGTCCGCTTGGCCAATGGCCGCGATTTCCGCATTGACCCGGCTAACCGCCTCGTCGATCCGACCGACGCGCCCTATCTGCTCGACAAGGAAAATTGCCGTGCTGCACTCGACCTCGAACATACCAAATTGCCCAGAAAATAAACTATGGAATACGTTGTAGAGATCAGCGGTCTTTCAAAAGATTACGAAACCGGCTTTTGGCGAAAAAAACGGGTCCGAGCCCTCGATGATCTGACGCTGAATGTGAAGGGCGGCCAGATATTCGGCTTTCTCGGCGGTAACGGGGCCGGAAAAACAACGACCATTAAGCTGCTGATGAGCCTTATCTTTCCGACCGAGGGCTCAGCAAAGATACTCGGCTGCAACATCGCAGATGTGCAAATGCACCGGCGAATTGGATATTGCCCGGAAAATCCATATTTTTACGATTATCTGACGGCGCGGGAGTTGATGAATTATTTCGGCGAGCTTTTCGGGTTTGACGCCGCCGTGCGCAAATCAAAAACCGAAGAATTGCTCACTGCCGTCGGTCTGGAAGAAAAAGACTGGAAACGGCAGCTACGAAAATATTCAAAAGGCATGCTCCAACGCGTCGGCCTCGCCCAATCGCTCATTAACGACCCCGAGATCGTCTTTATGGACGAACCAATGAGCGGCCTCGACCCGGTCGGCCGCCGTGAGATACGCGAGTTGATCGCATCTCTAAGGGAAAAAGGCACGACCGTCTTTATGTCTACTCACATCTTATCCGACATCGAGGCCTTGTGCGACGAGGTCGCGATCCTGCGCAATGGCAAACTTGCCGCCAGCGGCAATCTCAACGAACTTCTTGCCAAAGACGTTGCCCACCGCACGCTGGAGATCAGCATCCAGGGCGTCGCTGCCAATGCGATCCACGAACAGATCGAATTCATCGCCGGTGCCACCATTACCGCCGAACCAAACGGAGCAATCATCCAGGTCCTCGACGAATCCGACATTGACGCCGTCCTCGCCGTCACGAGAAACGCCGGCGGCAACCTGATCTCGATCCAGCCGGTCAAACAATCGCTTGAGGAACTATTCGTCAAAGAAACCGTAAAATAAACAGGCACACGATTGCAGAAGCCCGCGCGTGAGCAAGGGCGTAACTCGCAAGTTGGATGTTACGCCTTGCTCACGCGCGGGCTTCTGTATCATTCTGCTTTTATTGCCGTGACTTTCCAGTGGATATTCGCCCGGTCGTCGTCTTTCGAAAAACCGTCGAACGTTAGCGTTATTGGGATGATCTCGCCGGGGCCAAGAGACGAATGCTGAACGGGAACTACGAGGATCTTTCGCTCACGGAGCGGCTGGTTGAACTGCGTAACGACCGACACATTTACCTCAAGAATATTGATCGTGCGTGTGCCTCTGTTACGGATCTTGCCGTTTATGAACATCGATATTTTGCCCGTGCCCATCGGCGATTCGACGGTGTTGTCGTCGGTCGAGATGACGATGTCTTTGTTTAGCTCGGCGTACGCGGGCGTGCCTTCTTTGAAGGACCCTTCGAGTATCTTAGCCGTCTGATCCTCCATCGAGGGTTTGAACGAAAGCAGCCATATCGCCAGCCCGATCGCCGCTATGCCGATCAGAGCACCGACGATAAGTACGGGATTTATACCCTTTTTTGGTTTGCCGGTTGTGAATAGATCGTCCATAAGATAATTGATAATGGACAATTGAGAATGGAGAATATGAGAGACAATGTCTCAAATCTTAACTTTCCATTTTCAATTATCAATTTTTCACTATCTTTAGGTTATCATTTTGGTCAAAGAGGAGAAAATGTCCACGCAAGCCGCGAAAATTTCACCGCAGCCAACCTACGTCGAGGCCGTTTTGCCGATTCCGCTGCGGCGTTCGTTCACGTATCGGATCCCGGAGGAGATGCGCGGGTCGATCAAGCTTGGGGCGAGACTAAAAGTGCCGTTTGGCAGGCGCAGCCTGACGGGATACGCCGTCGAATTGCATACTGAGCTGCCGGCCGCTATTGAGTTTGACGAATCGAAGATCAAGGACATCATCGAGGTTTCCGACGACGAACCGCTTATCACGCCCGAAATTTTAAAGCTGACTCAATGGACCGCCGATTATTACGCGTCCTTTTGGGGCGAAATGCTCAAAGCCTCGCTCCCAGCCGGGATAAACACCGAAAAAGTCCGACCAAAACGGCGAAAAGCAGTACGATTGCTGCCGCTTGATCCCGGTGCTCCCGGGCAGCCGCTGACAGACGATCAGCAAAAGATCGTTGAACTGCTAATTGCATCCCGTGACGGAATGCTGTTTACGGATCTCATCGAAAAGGCGGATGTAGGAGCTTCACCGATCAACACCCTGGTCAAACGGGGTCTGCTCGAAGTCTATGTCGAAGACGTAATGCGAGACCCGCTCTCAAAGGCCGACTTCCCCGCCCTCGACGATTTCACGCTCACGCCGGAGCAGCAGGCGGCGTTAGATCAGATCACGGCGGCGGTTGCGGCGGACGGCGTTTTCAAGGCTTTTTTGCTTCATGGCGTAACGGGCAGCGGCAAAACCGAGGTCTATATTCGGGCGATGCGGTTTGCTCTCGACGCGGGGCATTCGGCAATGATGCTTGTGCCGGAGATTGCTCTAACGCCCGTTTTTTCCCGGCGTTTGCGGGCTGTTTTTGGGTCGGATGTGGCGATACTGCACTCAAATCTATCGCCCGGCGAGCGATTTGACGAATGGCGTCGCATTCGCCGCGGCGATGCCCGGATCGCGATCGGCACACGTTCGGCTGTCTTTGCTCCGCTTGAAAATATCGGGCTTGTGATCGTCGATGAGGAACACGATCCATCGTATCGCCAACACGAATCGCCGTTTTACAATGCCCGCGATGTCGGCGTGATGCGTGCAAACTTGGCCGGAGCGGTAGTCGTTTTGGGTTCGGCGACACCCGCGATGGAATCATTTTACAACGCTCAGTCCGGCAAATACACATATCTGCACCTACCCGACCGTATCGGGGGCCGTGGTCTGGCAGAGGCGAAATTAATCGACATGCGGGAGGTTTTTAAGCGTGCCGGAAAGGACGTGGCTTTGTCGCCCGAATTGCTCGACGCCATAAAAGAAGCCCACGCCCGCCGCGAGCAGTCGATGATCCTCCTTAATCGACGAGGCTACTCGCAGTTTGTCCTCTGCCGGACATGCGGCGAGACGCTCAAATGTAAAAACTGCGACATCACGCTCACATTTCACCGCCGTGACAACCGCCTCGTCTGTCATTACTGCAATTACCGCGAACCGTCGCCAAAACTTTGCCCGCATTGCCAAAGCGAATTTCTCTATTTTGTCGGCGAAGGCACTGAGAACATCGCTGACCAATTAAAAAAAAAATTCCCGAACCTGCGCATCGAACGCGTCGACCGCGACACGATGGCCCACAAGGGCGAGATGGAAGACGTGCTGCTAAATTTTTCGTCGGGTGACATCGACATGCTTGTCGGCACGCAGATGATTGCGAAAGGACATGATTTTCCAAACGTAACGCTCGTCGGCGTGATCTCGGTCGATATAGGTTTGGGGCTGCCGGATCTGCGTTCGGCGGAGCGGACGTTTCAGTTAATAACGCAGGTTGCGGGCCGTTCGGGACGCGGAAAAAAGACCGGCCGCGTCCTAATCCAGACGTACTACCCCGAACATTACGCTCTGCGATACGCGAAGGAGCAGGATTACGAAGGATTTTACAACGAAGAAATCAAATATCGCCAACGCCTCGGCTACCCGCCATTTTTCGTACTCGCGAGCATCATCATAAAACACCGCGACCATGCTCAGGCAATGCGAAACGCAAATATTCTCCGCCATGCCTTGGACGCAGCCAACGCTGCCAAACATTGCCGTATTTTAGGCCCCGCACCGGCGTCGCTCTCCCGTTTGAAAAACGAGTACCGCGTGCAGATCATTCTCAAAGGTGCGACCCGCCGCTCACTGCGTGAAACGCTCCAGATAGCCCTGGCTGACGCCGAATCTAAGGGCTGCGAGATGCGGTCAATTTATGTCGAGATCGATCCCGTCAATTTGATGTAGCGGACGCCCTTTGACGTACGACAAAGATAGGCATACCATTCATCAAACGGCATAATTCTTTGGTCACAGGGAGGTCAAATTCCATGAAATCAACATTAGCATTCATCATGATCGCGGCGGTGATGTATGTCTGCGGGCTTGGCGAAAAGACAGGAAACCCTGCGGCGTCTAATTCTGCGCAAGCTCCTTCCGGCACGTCGCCGAAGGCTGATGGCAAGGATGCGGTGCTCCTGGAGTTGGTCACGCTCGAAAAAGATCTGACGCAGGCCGCCTTTGATGGCGATATTACGTTGCTGGTAAAAAACACGACTGACGATTTCGAACTTACCGGAGTCGATGGGAAAGTCCAGAATAAGAATCAGGTGCTCGCCGATATTAAAAAAGAGACCCGAATCAAATCGTGGAAGATGGACAAGATGGAGCTTGTCAGCCACGACGAAAGCACGGCGGTCATTAGGTACATACAGATCGTAACTCTCAAAACCGGACAATCCGGAAAGGCACGGATCACGGACACCTTTGTAAAGAAAGACGGCAAATGGCTGGTCAAATCCGAGCAGCAGACGATGATCAAATAAACTTTTGGTGTGTGGAAAGCCGTAACGTGCACTAAATTAGACATTTTTTTGAACGCGGATTGGGTGGATAAGAAATATAGAAATTCTTATCCGTTTTAATCCGCCGAATCCGCGTTCAAAAAAACCTAGCGCATAACGGCCCTTTCCTGCAACCAAACGTGACTAATTGACCGCCTTCGAACTCAGCTCAGCCTGTTTGATGTTTATATTTGCGTAGATCTCCGACAGCGACACCTTGCAGCCCGCCGCGTCGAGCGGGATAACGGAGTCGCGTTCGTCGTAGATGCGGTAGAGCCACTGTTTGGCGTTTTGCCGGGCATATTGCTCGACACGCATTTCATCGGCCTTAACCAAAAAACATTCTTTTACGCTTGGTATCGCGAGATAACTTTCGAGCTTTTGCGTCTTGTCCGACAGATTTGTGGTATTCGAAATTATCTCAAAAACGACGGTCGGGTTTCGCAAAATATTGGAGTCTTGATCCGCAAACGTCGGGGCCCCATTCACTATAACCACGTTCGGATAGCAGATCAGATCACTCCTAAGCTGGACCTGCATTCCGTTGACATAGATCTCCGCTTTGTTACCTGACAGGCGGCTGCCGACGGCGATGGCAATGTTGGTTGCGATCAGGTTGTGCCACCTGTTTCCCGCCGTTTTCGCGACCGGCTGGCCGTCAATTAACTCTTGCCGATATACACCCTCGGCGGGCGACTTTTTACCCTGTTGATTTAAAATTGGATCATTCATACCTTTGATTACTCCTTGATAAATTGGCAAGCGAAACGGGGAGCGCGGAATTCAAAGCGTGGAAACTTTGAGCGGACAGATTTGTTTGCTAAAACTAGTGTTGCACATCGGTGCTGTTTTTTTCAACAATATTTAAATGAAACTTGCACAGCTAGCCGCGGCGACCGCCTCAACCATCTCGCAAGGCTCCGGCGACACCGAGATAACATCGGCTGCCGGTCTCGACATGGCGCAAGCCGGCGACATAACGTTTCTCGCCAACCCAAAATACACGCCGCAGGTCAAAAAAACGGCTGCGGCCGCGATTTTTCTACATGAAAACGTCGAGATCCACCGCGACGATATCCCCATTTTGCGAGCCAAGGACGCCTACGTCGCGTACACGCTCGCTCTGCGTCTGTTTTTCCCGACACCGCCCGTTGTGCCCGGCATTCATCCGTCCGCCGTTGTCGATGTATCGGCGACGGTCGCTGACGGTGTCGAGATACAGGCGAACGCGGTCATCGGCAAGAATTGCGTGATTGAAACCGGAGTCAAGATCCATCCGAACGTAACGCTCTACGAAAACGTCCGCATCGGACGCGGCACGGTATTACACTCGGGTGTCTCTGTGCGTGAAAACTGCGAGATCGGCGAAAGGTGTATCGTCCACAACAATTCGACCATCGGCTCGGACGGTTTCGGCTACGCAAAGACGGAAGAAAAACGGTGGTTAAAGATACCGCAGACGGGCCGCGTCGTGCTCGAATATGATGTCGAAATAGGAGCAAACACGGCTATCGACTGTGCCTCGGTCGGCGAAACTCGCATCAAACGCGGTGCCAAGATCGATAATCTCGTCCAGATCGGCCATTCGTGTACCGTCGACGAAGACGCTCTAATCTGCTCGCAGACAGGCCTCGCGGGCAGCTCGCACATCGGCAAACGCGTGATCTTAACGGGTCAGGTCGGCATCGCCGGCCATCTCAAAGTCGGCGACGACGCTGTGATCACTGCCAAATCCGCAACCTCGCACGATGTCGAGCCGGGCAAGGTTATTTCGGGTATTCCGGCATTTGATAGTAAAGATTGGTTGCGTTCGACTGCGGCGTTTAGGCGACTCGGCGATCTGGTCAAACTGTTGAGAGATGTCGAAAAGCGCCTGGTAAAACTTGAGAAAAAATAAATTTCCGGTCAACGAGCGTCATTTTTCTGGCCCGTCATACTTAACTACCGTACGAAGATGCGGCCACAAGTCCGCCTTGCCCTGCATATTGGTCGCAAGCAAAATCCAGGGGCCCTTCTCTTTTTTTATTGAGGTCAATTTATCCGCCCCGCCAAAAGCGCCGCTTGTCTGGTCATAATCCTCGATCTCGTTCCATAAACACGTTTCCAACGATTTGCGATCTGAATAAGTGAAGCCATTTTCGTAAATGGTCAGCACATCGCGACGATCGCCGAACGTCGATCTGAGGACAAGCGCAAATATCAAAACGAGAGGCAGCGAACACACAAATAACGCAAGTATGTCCTTTGAGGTTGCATAGATCATTACGCCAAACACCGCCAGAAAAAAAAGCATCACAAGCGGGATGTAATCCAAAAACCCCATTTTTACATAATAGGCATGCTTGAGCGTCCCGAGGGTTTTCGGTTCGGCAGAGAGATCCGCGAGCGTTGCTTTTTCTGAGTCCGGTATCTTGTCGAATTCATATTCGGCGTAGAGATGGTCTAGTAGGTCGAGACCGCGCATTTTGTAGGCAAATGCGATCTTTTCGCCGTCGCGTTTTTCAACCGAGGTGATTTTCAATCGGTTTCCGGCATCGAGCACGCCGCCCGAGTCCTTAATTTGACCCCATGCACACGACGATAGGCCGGAACGGTTTTTATAGACAAACCCTTTTTCATAAACGCTCAATTCGTCCATCCAGGTCGGAACCGTTTTCCATAACGCAAATAAAAATGGAGCGGTCAACAAGGCAAACGCCACTGCGGAAACGTATGTTTTCCAACCCGGATCGGCCCCGAGATAGATCGCTAAGCCAAGCAAAGCAACCGCGAGCAGAGCAATGTGAGGCACCAAATACCCAAGTCCCAGCTTGACGTGAAATACGCCCTGCAATTCTCCAAGAGATAAATCTTTTTGTTCAACTTTTATTCCGCTATTTTCCACGGTTTTACACGACGACGCAAGAGATAAAATAGGCGGCATTGTTGCTCGCCTGACCGTCACGGCGTAAAATCTCCTGTAACTTCGGAATGGAAAAGAAAGAAAAAATCATTATTGTCTTATGCACTGCCGTTACAGTCAGTTCCGGCATACTTCATTATGCGGGTGCGAATGCTGTGCTTGCTTTTGTAGTGACGGCGGCGGCTCTTGCTTTGCTGGCGGTGATAGTCGGAGACGCAACTGAACAGCTTGGCAGCCGTCTCGGGCCAGGGGCGACAGGTATTTTACAGTCGGGTCTGGGTAATTTGCCGGAGCTATTTGTGTGTATTTTTGCCCTGCGTGCGGGATTGGACGAGGTCGTTAAAGCCGCGCTGATCGGTTCGATACTCGGAAATTCCGTACTCGTGCTGGGCCTTGCATTATTTCTTGGCGGTCTGAAAAACGGCACGCAGCGATTCAAATCCGAGCCGCCCAAAATGATCGTCGCTCTCATGCTGCTCGCGTCGGCTGCATTGGTCGTGCCGACTCTCGCAAAGGAGCTCCACACACCCGCCGAGCCGCATATCGCGAGCCTCGACATCTTTCTTGCCGTGATCCTACTCATTTTGATGGCGGCAAGCATATATTTTTCGGTAAAGGGAGACCCATCGGTCTCTCCGCAAAAAGAAGAGGTCGGCCACGCCGAGTGGTCGATGAAATTGACGATTATAGTGCTCGCGGGTGCTGGTGCCGGGGCGGCATTTGTCTCGGATTGGTTCGTCGAGGCCCTGCAGCCGGCGATGAAAACGCTTGGAATATCCGAGACGTTTGCGGGACTTGTCGTAGTTGCGGTGGCGGGAAATGCGATCGAAAACCTGATCGGCATCCAGCTCGCATGGCGAAACCAGGCGGATTACGCCGTCAGCGTCATCCTCAACAGTTCGCTGCAGATCGCTCTAGGATTGTTCCCCGTATTGGTTCTCCTGTCGTTTGTGCTTGGCGGTGCGGTATTATCATTCGTGCTGGCGCCGATGTTGCTCGCCGCGCTGCTGTTGTCGGTGATCGTTTCGGCGTTTATCATCTACGATGGCGAATCGATCTGGCTCGAAGGCCTCGCGTTGATCGGCCTTTACTGCATCATCGCCGCGGCTTTTTGGTGGGGATGAGTGAAGTGCGGATTGCGGATTTCCTTTGCGTTCTTAGCGGCTTTGCGTAAAAATTCAATCTGGAAGCAGGGAGAGTATAAAGTGAAATTTCTGGGGTTCTTTTGGGTGCTGATCGGGATATGGTTCCTAGCGAGTGCCGCGACCGAAAACGGCCTGTTGCCGAGCGGTCACGGGCCCGGACGGATCGGTGAAATTTTACTCGGCATTGGATTTATCGGTTACGCAATATTCAGGCTTAGAAAGGGGTACGGAACGCGTCGATAATACAGTTCGCATTAGCACACGGGGAAAACACAAAACATGGAAAAATCTGAATCGGGATACGACATTACGCCATTATCGGCAGAGGCCATCGACCGGCTGGCTCAAGACTTGAACGAAGAAGAACACCGCATTCTCCTCGACCACGGCACCGAGCCCGCGTTTTGCGGAACGCTGCTCGACAACAAAATGGACGGCACGTACGCCTGCCGGTTATGCGGTCTGCCGCTGTTCAGTTCAAGTCACAAATTCAACTCCGGCACCGGCTGGCCATCGTTTTACCGGCCGTTCGACAAAGAGCATCTGACAAACATAGAGGACAACGCCTATGGCATGCGCCGCGTCGAAATCCGCTGCGCCCGCTGTAGCGGCCATCAGGGACACGTCTTCCCCGACGGCCCGCCACCAACCGGACAGCGGTATTGTCTGAATTCGGCTTCGCTTGAGTTTTTCGAGGAAGGCGAGGAAATTCCGCAGAAAAAATAGTAGCGATTGCATCGCCCGTTTCAGCATTCATCATCAATTGACGTGACGCCGTTGCGGGAAATGTGAAGTTCTACCCAAGATTATTTTTCACCTCTTGTCTGAACCCTGCGTAATACGCGGCTCCCCAAACAGGCGTCTTCTCGAAATAATAAAGCCCGCCGTTTGCAACATCATAAACCACCGGCATCTCGAAAGCCGACCAGTGCTTGATAGGTGACGAATCGCGGATCGCCTGCGCAAGCTGCGGATCGAGGTTTTCGGTAACCACGACCGCGAAACAAAAAACGCATGAAAATAGACCATTAGGCAGCGGCGTGCTCTTGTTTTTATTCGCGAACTGAAATGCACCGGCTGAATAGCTTTGTAAAACTGTCGCGTCGAGATTCGGGATCTCAGCGAAGAGAAAAAATCTTTCGCAGACGCCAAATTTTGAAAGCTCAAACCCTGACCGGCGCACGCCAAATTTGAAGCCGAGCGGTTGATACGTCTGCGGAGCGAGCGGTGCATAAGAATTCGCCGCGAGCCGCTGCGAAACATTCTGAAAAAACTGGTTACTGTTTAGCATGTAATACTGATAGCTCCATTCCCTACTTTATGCAAGACATCTGACCCGAAAAATAAGAGGAGCCCAAAAGATAACTTTTGGGCCCTCAAAATCGGCTGGACAACAGATCACTTACGATCTTTGAAGCTATCGAACAACTCCGTATGCCGACTCGTCAGCGGCAGCAAACGTCCGTTGATGAATAGGTATTTGATGTTCGTACGCGACTCAAGGATATTGCCGTCAGCGACGACGATGTTTGCGACCTTTCCAACATCGATCGAGCCCATTTTATCGGCCAATCCGAGGATCTCGGCCGCGTAGAGCGTGACCGATTTGAGAGCATCATCCTTTGACAATCCAAACGCACCCGCGATACCGGCCTGATAGGGTAGATCGCGAACCTCGGGGCCGGTGTTGCCGGTTGAGATGCAGAATTTAACGCCGGCCGCCTGCATTTTCGACGGGGCCTCAAACAGATAGTCGTATGCGTCATCCTCCCGAACCGGCAGGCTGTAGATATGCGTGTAGACGACCGAAATATTGTTCTTTTTAAGATCGTCCGCCGCTTTCCAGGCTTCCTGGCCGCCGTCGATAATGCCTTTGACCTTCATTTCGCCAACAAATTTGGCGACCGCACGGATATCGCGTTCCCGCTCGGCACCGAAGATTATCGGCTTTTCGCCACGAATGTAAGGTGCCATCGCTTCTAATTTCTGATTCGTCTGCACATAGGGCAGCGACTTGTCCTTGGCGTACGCCTCTTTGGCACGAAGGTAAGCCTCGGCGTTGCGAAATGTCTTTTTCAGTTCCTCGACCGCCGCATCACGGCGTTGAACTGCCTGATTAAAGTCCAGGGTGGCACCGCCAAACCTGCCGCCACCGCCGCCTCGTCCGCCACCACCGGCAACCGAAGGAAAATTAATGACGAGTCCAAAATCCTTGATAACAGCCATCTCATCGGGCGTCGAGCCGTTGAGGTTGATGACCGCCGCCTGGCCCGAGATCGTGCCGCCGGTCGGGGCCGACAGCACGGTGGTAATGCCATTTACCCGGGTCACGTTGACATGAGCCGAATGCGGGTGAATGCCCTTGATAGCTCTTGCGTCGGCGTTCATTTCACCAACCTCGGTCAGATCGACTGATGCCGCCAGGCCAAGCGTGATTTCCGCCAAGCCCATATTCGTACTTGCGTCGATCATTCCGGGGAAAACACTCAATCCCTTGCCATCGATCTTTTCGGCACCCGCAGGAACGGCCACACTGGCACCGACGGCAGCGATCTTGCCGTCCTTGATCACAACAGTACCGTTTTCAATAGTTGCTCCCGAAACGGTCACGATGCGTGCCCCTACAATAGCAAAAGTCCCCGCTTTGCCAGTCTTATTCTGCTCCGCACCGTCATTCTGGGAGAAAACAGCGAAAACAAAAAAGAGGATTACAACGCAAAGACGCAAAGGTGCTAAGACGCAAAAGGTATTAAAATTAGCACTTTCTAAATCTGTATTTTTCATAACTCTGACTTGCGTCTTTGCGTCTCTGCGACTTTGCGTTAAATTTTTAATATTCATCGCTGGTGTCCTCCGTCGCCGTATTCGGCATCATCGCGTTCGGCCTGCCGAGTGGTAGCAGGTATGCGTGGCGGTCCGCCGCCGGTGCCCGGTGCCTTGTTGACATCAAGTTTTTCAAGCGTTTCACGCTCCTTGGCCACATCAATACGCATCTGAGCGTCCTTTTTCCGGTCAAAGTAAACTTCGCCTTCGATAAGCGTAGTTTCAACCCGCGAAAAAACGCTGAACGGATGATCGTTCCAGATAACAAGGTCGCCGTCCTTGCCAACCTCGATCGAACCGGTCCGCTTGTCGATACCGAGCTGCTTTGCCGGGTTGAGCGTGATCATTTGCAGAGCATCCTGCTCCGGCACGCCCCCGTATTTTTCGACCTTGGCAGCGTCGAGATTGAGGCGACGCATGCGTTCGTCAGAATCGGAATTGATCGACACATTAACGCCGTTCTTCCACAGAATATAAGCGTTGTACGGAATGGCGTCGTAGGCTTCGAGCTTGTAACCCCAGCTATCGGTGAAGATCGAGACGCCGGTGCCGCGTTTCGCGATTTCGGGAGCGATCTTATAAGCCTCGAGACCGTGCTGTAATGTCGCGATTTTAAAGCCGAATTCGTCGGCCAGCAGCATCAAATTCAGATGCTCGTCCGAGCGGTAGCCGTGGCAATGAACAAGGCGTTTGCCCTCAAGCACCTCGACGAGAGGTTGGAGTTCGAGATCCGTTCTCGGCTGGATCTTTGTCTTACCAGCCTTATAATCATCCCACGCCTGCTTGTAGTCACGGGCCCGGACGAATGCATCGCGCATCGTCTGGATGGTGCCCTGACGAGTTCGCGGGTAACGAAGCGAGCGTCCAGGTTGGGGAGCCTGCGTTGTCTGCCTGACGTTTTCGCCCATCGCAAACTTGATCCCCGGCGGTGCATCTGCAATCGGGTAATCCTCGACCGGATGACCCCATTTGAATTTGACGGTCGTGTTCTGTCCGCCGATCGAATTTGCCGACCCATGGAGCAGGTTTGCCGAGGTTACACCGCCCGCCAAAGCCCGATAGATCGTGATGTCGGTCGGATTGAGCATGTCCCGCGTGCGAACCATCGAAGTGACGGAGAATGCACCCTCGTTGATCGCGTCGAGCATCGAATGCGAGTGGCAATCGATGATGCCCGGCGTCACGTATTTGCCGGTCGCGTCAATCACGTTGGCACCGGCCGGGGCCGTAAGCCCCTTGCCAATCTTGGTAATCTTACCGTTTTCGACAAGAATGTCCGTGTTTTCCAGCGTCCCCTTGACGGCCGTCATCACCGTTGCGTTTTTGATCAAAACGCTACTTTTCGACTGCGCCGCAACTGGAAGCCGCAGACTCGAAAGGAGCAAAAATAGTAGGGCAAAATATACCGTTATCTTTTTCATATTACTAAGCCTCAAAAAAATACTGACCACCGACAACCAACCGCTGACAACTGCCTATGGATTCTTTGTACCCGAAAATGGCACCGCACCAGCCGCCGAATCGACGGTCCCACTGATCGTATTGCCGCTGACCGAGCCGCTGACCGTGATGTCGAGGTTTGCACCGCCAAAGACGACCGTCGTCGTAAAGCTAAAGCTGTTACCGGTTACCCTTCCGTCTCGTATCGCCGCCGAACCGGTTGCCGAACTCGCCATCGTACCTGTCAAGCCCGAACCCGACTGCGTCAAATTAAGCGTCGAACTCACGGGTGAACCCGGAACGTCGATATTGATCGTGTATGATCCGCTAAGACTTGGGCCCGCAGGTGTTTGTCCGCCGCCTTGTCCGCGTCCGCCGCCTGCCGGTCTGACGGGCTCTTTCTGCTCGAAGACCTTGCCGTCGATTATGATCTGCGGCACAAACTTGTCACGGCCAAACAGATCGCCTTTGACGATCGCCAGGTTAGCGATCTTGCCGGCCTCGATCGAACCAAGCCGGTTGTCAACGCCAAGAATTTCTGCGGCTCCGAGCGTCATTGCCCGTACCGCCGCGTCTTTGCTCAAACCGGCCTCAACCGCCTTGCCCGCGTTTGTAAAAAAATCGCCAATCGCCGTCGCCCCTCCGGATTCAAAAGCGAATTTGACGCCCGCCGCCGCTAATTTTCCGGCACCTTTTGGCGTTTCGGCCCTCGTGCGGAGAGTTTCGAGCGGCTCAGGATCCGCATCCGGCGATGATGCGGTCATGCGTTTTGGAAAGTTTAGCGAGAGCAAAACGGCGACATTATTTGCCTTCAACCGGTCGGCGACCTTCCACGCTTCCTGACCACCGGCGATGATGCCGTTGAGCCTAAACTCTTTGATAAGGTCGATGGCACGGATGATCTCGCGTTCGGTATTGGCGTTAAAAACGACCGGCATTTTGCCGCTAACGATGGGGAAAAGAGCCTCGAGCGATTTGTCCGACTCGGGCCGTTTCATTCCCTTGGGGTTTGCGGCGTAGCTCTTTTCCCATTCCTGTAATCGCTGTGCGTCGTAAAACATCTGCCGCAGTGCGGAAAACGTTCCAAGCAATGACTGCGGATAGCCACCGCTTCCGAGCGTGACGAATGAGATATGCTCGGCAAACGGCGATTTGATCACCATGTCCGACACACTTTCGCCCGCGAGATTTATCACGGCGGATTGACCGTTAAAGATTCCGGTACGGCCGACGGACAAAACGGTCGTAAAACCCGCATTCCGGTTGGTCTCAAACTGAGTCTCACCGGCCCGAAGGTCATCGCTTGTTACTTCTTCCGGTCTGAGGCCGGCCGGATAATTTGAATTTGACATCACCAGGGGAACAGCAGGTGCCGCTGCCGCCGCAGCCTGACCGCCGCCACGTCCACCGCCACCAACCTGGGGGGCCGGTGCTGCCAGGCCAAGACTTGTCAGCGAGTCGAAAAATCCCGGATAGACAGTCAAACCCGTCGCATCAAAAACCTGGGCATCGGCGGGCGTCGCGACATTTGCCCCAACCGCATCGATTAGCCCGTTGCGTATGACAATCGTGCCTTTATCTATAGTCGCACCCGAAACCGTGACTATGCGGGCATTTGTTATCGCGTAGCTCTGCGCGTTTGCCGCGACGGCAAAAAACGAACAGACAGCCACCACCAGCGGCAAAAATAGCTTTGATCTCATAACTTTATTCTCGAGAAGCCAACTTGGAACCAGATTAAATTGCTTGTTACGAATGAGAGTACAAAAAAAATTTCCGATAGCAAAGTACGCGTTACAGTAAAATGAAATCTTTACAAAATATTACAGTACGGTGCCAAATCGTAACTCGCTATGCGGCCTCTCGTGACTGAGATCAAGTTAGCTAGTTGCATCGTGAAATATAACGCCAAGAGTATGCCGTTCGCCGCTGAGCACCTCGCTTACCCCGTGCCGCATATTTGCCCGGTAAAAACCCTGTGAGCCGCGAACCGGCCTGAAATTGGTCGTAAAAATTATCATGTCACCTTTGCTGGGTTTTAGAACAACCGCTTTCGACTGGGCGCGAGGCATTTGCTGTGTCAGGACAAATTCCCCGCCTGTATAATCCTCGTCCGGTTCGTTCAGGAAAAACGCCAACTGCATCGGAAAATAAACGTCGCCGTAAAGATCCTGATGCAGCGTGTTAAAGCCGCCAATACCGTATTTGAGGATCAGCGGCGTCGGTTTTTGCTGACCGTTTGCGTGGCAAAGCTCGCGAAACTCAATGAATGTCGCCGGGAACCGCTGGTCAATTCTTAATGATCTCATCCAATCGTTCGCGATAGGAGCAAGGTACGGATATACCTCTTCGCGAACAACTTGAACTATCGGTGGCAACGGATGATCGAAATATTTATACTCACCAAGCCCGAAACGATGCCGCTCCATCACCACCGTTTTTCGATAAATGTCCGGCCTATCGTAATCCGCGATGAATCCATCGCAAATATCATGCGATGCGGTAAAACCGTTGGCCCAACCGCATAGCCTTTCTCATGCATATCGCCCGCGATCCGCCGCCAGTCGAGGGCGGCAAATATTGCCGCCCTGTCGTGTGTCTGTTTTGCTTTGGTCATTTCGCACTCTCTTTTTCCAGCGACAACAGCTCCGCCTTTCGCTCAATTCCCCACCTATAGCCGCTCAATTTACCGTCCGCTGCAATGACGCGATGACATGGATTGACCAGGGCGACCGGGTTTGTCGCACAGGCCCGGGCGACTGCTCTGAAGGCGTTTGGATTGCCGAGATTCGCCGCGATCTGGCCGTATGAACGTGTTTCGCCACGCGGTATCTTCCGCAGTTCCGACCAGACACGCATCTGAAACGCACTCGCTCGCAGATCGAGCGGCAGATTGAGGATGGTCTTCTCACCGTCGAGGCTTTTCAGGATAGCGGTCACCGCGTCCTTTAATAAAACATCGCTATTTTCGATCTGGGCCGCGAAAAATTCCTTTTCCAACTCGTTTCTCAGCCCTGCCTCGTCGTCGCCAAAGCTTACCGAACAGATGCCCCTCTCCGTCGCCGCGACCATCAGTTTGCCCAGCCGCGAGTCAACAATTGTGTAATCGATCTTCATATTTTTTCCGCCTTTTTTATAGGTCGCCGGCGTCATCCCGAGCCTTTCGCCAGCCTTTTCGTACAGCGACCGGCTTGATCCAAATCCGCTGTCATACAGCGACGTCGTAACGTCGGTTTCCCGCACATTTTCCTTAAAATTTTCCATTCTAAACATATCCATAACCTCCTTTGGTGAAAGACCGAGCACGGCCTTAAATGTCTTTTGTAAATGCCCCGTGCTGACATCTAGCTGAACCGCAAGCTCGTCGATAGTCGATATCTCGATCTCGTCCGACTGCAATAATTCAAACGCTTTCTGGGTCAAAATTGCGGTCAGCCTCGGCTCGTATGCGTTTTTTGGCTTGCATCGGAGACACGCTCGAAACCCAGCGTTCTCAGCCTCGGCAGGCGTGACGAAAAACGCCACGTTCTGCCGTTTCGGCGGCCGTGATGAACACGAAGGGCGGCAAAAAATGCCCGTCGTTTTGACCCCGAAATAAAACGCACCGTCGAATTCCCCGTTCTTGGTTTCGACCGCCCGCCATTGCCAATCTGCTGTCTGCTGCTGTTCGTTCATCATGTTCCAGAGTTTATCTGCTCGCCTTTCACCAATCTATCCGAAATCCATCATGTAATTTTTAATATGTCACCGATTAAGTCCTAACCGAAATTTGCTGTAAACTTTTTATATGAACCCGGTCATACTTTTCGACGGCGTATGCAATTTTTGCAATGGTGCTGTGAACTTTATCATTCGCCATGACGGCGAAAAAAAGTTTAAGTTTGCGCCGCTGCAATCGGAGATCGGGCAGCAGATGCAGGCCAAATACGGCATTGGCGAGGATGTCGATTCGATAATTTTAATCGAAAACGACCGGGCGTACACGCACTCGACGGCCGGATTGCGGGTCGCTAAAGGCCTCGGCGGCGTATGGTCACTCGGCTGTGTGTTTATGATCGTCCCGGCGTTCGTTCGCGATTTCTTTTACCGGCTTTTCGCGAAATACCGCTATCGATTATTTGGAAGACAGGACGCCTGTATGCTGCCAACACCGGATGTCAGAGAGAGATTTTTGTAACCGTGTCAGTAGCCCGCACGTAAGTAAGGGCCTCATTCGAATAAACTTTATGAAAGCAACATGGAATGGCGAAACCATCGCCGAAAGCAACGAAACGGTCGTCGTCGAAGGAAACCATTATTTCCCCGCCGATTCGATCATAGAGGAATATTTTTCACCATCCGAGACTCACACCGTGTGCGGGTGGAAAGGCACCGCGAGCTATTACGATGTCACCGTAAATGGTGACACAAATAAAGATGCAGCGTGGTATTACCCCGACACAAAACCCGATGCGGACAATATCAAAGGTTACGTCGCGTTTTGGAAAGGCGTCGAAGTTAAAGCCTAGGAGTTAACAACGGATTTACACAAATTCACGCGGAAGAGCTATGTGAAACTACCTCTGTAATCCGTGGCAATCTGCGTTAATCCGTTGTTTAAATCGATCTTGTGAGCTATTCACTCGAAACATTAGAGTACGACAGGCTCCTTGAGCTTGTCAGCCGCAACGCTCAGACTCCGATGGGTATTGACCGGTTTGCGCTTCTGCGGCCGCTCACAAACCGTCGCGAACTCGACAGATCTCTTACCGCGATCACCGAAACCATCGCTATCAACGAGGAAAAGCAGGTCACATGGTCGTTCAGCGGTCTCGGCGATCCGTCCGACGCGGTCGCGATACTAAAGATCCAAAATGCATCGCTCGAACCGGATCTGATGCTGGAGATCGGACGCGTCTGCAATCAAGCACTGTTTGCCCGTTCGGCTATACAGCCTGAAAAAGAAACGGCTCAGACGCTCTGGCAAATTGTTGAGAACATTCCGCCTTCCCTGCTCGCGGTCATCAATCAGATCAATAAAAAGCTCTTGCCCGGAGGCGAGATCGACGATTCAGCCTCACCGGAGCTGGCAAAACTCCGCCGCGAGATCAGTGCCCAACGTGGCCGCCTGACCAAATCGCTCGAAGCCGCGATGCGTGCCGCCGGAACAGCGATCCAGGATGAGATCGTCACGGTCCGTAACGACCGATTTGTCATTCCCGTTAAGACCGATTTTCGTGGGCGTGTCGCGGGTGTCGCCCACGGATTTTCATCAAGCGGCTCGACCGTCTTCGTCGAACCGCTCGAAGCCATCGAGGCCAATAACGAGCTCCAAAACCTCAAAGGCAAAGAAGAACGCGAGGTCGCTCGCATATTATTCGCTTTGACCGAAGAGCTTCGCGAGCAGCTCCCCGCCGTCGAAACATCGGTTAACGCCGTCGCCGACCTCGATTTCATCAAGGCAAAAGTCGAATTCGCCCGCAAATTCAACGCCGTCGTACCCGAGATCACCGACGACGACGCGTTTGACTTAGTCGATGCCCGGCATCCACTCCTCGAAGAAAATCTACGAGAGCCGGCACCAAAGGCGGAAACACGACCGGTAGGGAGTGTGACCTCGAACAATACGGAAATCGTACCGAGTTCCTTCGGCCTCACCCGCGACCGCTCCGTCATGATCATCTCCGGTGCCAATGCCGGCGGAAAGACCGTCGTGCTAAAAACCGCCGGACTATTGAGTCTCATGGCGATCTCAGGCCTGCCCGTTCCAGCATCGAAAGCCCGAATCCCGTTCTACCGCTCGGTTCTTGCGGACATCGGCGACCACCAGTCGCTCTCGGCCAATCTCTCGACCTTTTCGTCGCACATGTCGAACATCGCTTCGATGATCGCGACGTGCGTGCCGCCATCGCTCGTCCTGCTTGACGAGGCCGGCACCGGAACCGATCCCGAAGAAGGCTCGGCCCTCGGCGTCGCGATCGTCGATCATTTTCGCCGCAAAGGTGCTCAGCTCATCGCTTCGACGCACTATCGCGGACTGAAAATGTATGCCGCAAACGACGAAAGCGTCATCAACGCCTCGGTCGAATTTGACGAAAAAACACTCCAACCGACCTACAAACTGCTCCTCGGCCTCGCCGGTGCATCGTCCGGCATCGAAATCGCGCGGCGTTTTGGCATCGAGCAAGCGGTCATCGATGTCGCTCGCGAAAACCTCGACATTTCAGCCCAGGAAGCCGAAAATTACCTCAAAAAGCTCCAAACCGAGACTAAGATCGCGACCGATCTGCGAATAGCCCTGGAAGAGGAACGCGAGGCCGTCGCGATGAAATACGCCGGCCTTGAAATCGAGGCCGTCAAGAAAGAAAAATCGCGTCAGAAAGAGTTCGAGGGTGAATTGGCCCGTGCCGTCGATGAATTCGACCGCCAGTCAAAAGCGTTCATGCAAACGCTGGAAGACAAGGCCCTCAAGAACAAACTCGACAAAGAACGACTTTCGAGAAAGGCCGAACTCAACCGTGCTCTGGTGTCCAAGGTCCAAAGTCCAATGTCCAAAGTCGGAACGAAGAAGTCAGAACCGGGAACGGTTGCGACTGGGTTCCTGGCGAACGAAACGAGCAGTGCAATCGTCATCGGCTCCCGCGTCGTCACATCTTTCGGCAACATCGGCACCGTCGAACGGATCGACAAAGACATCGCCCAAATCCTCGTTGGCGGCATGCACCTCCGCGAAAAGATCGCTGACCTTCGCTTCGCCGACGAAAACGAGTCCACGGCCCAAAGTCCAAAGCCCAGAGATACAAGGGCACAATCGGCTTTGAACCTTGGACGTGAGACCTTGGACTCGAGTGCCGAGCTTAACCTCATCGGCAAGACCACCGCCGACGCCGAATACGAGATCGACCGCTTTCTCGACGAAGCCTACATGGCCTCGCTCCCTCGCGTCCGCATCATCCACGGCTTCGGCACTGGTGCGTTAAAGAACTACGTCCACCACTTCCTAAAGGGCCATCCGCACGTCGAAAAATACGGCTTCGCCCCGTCAAACCAAGGCGGCAACGGAGCTACAATTGCGGAGATGAAGCAGTGAATAAAATGAGCATTACCATCGAAATAACATTGCCAGACGGATTAAATATAGGAGGGGCGGAGTTAAAGCTGATTCTTGCCGCGAAACTCTTCGATATGGGTGAGCTTTCATCAGGCCAGGCCGCTGAACTGGCCAATGTGACCAAACGGGAGTTTATAGAGTCGGTAGGCAAATATGGCGTTTCTATCTTTCAATACGACGCCACAGAGTTTGAAGAAGACCTGAAAAGGCTGGGGTCTTGGTAATCGGTACGCGATAAAGTTATAGATAAACTTGTGCCGCGAACTGTCCCAGCATTGTCCACTGTGGAACGACACGGGTTCTCGGAGGTAAAACAACGAAGAAATACATCCTAATAATTGTTTTGTTTTTCGTGATTTCTAGCTTTGCTCAGAATGATGATCGCTGGTTGATTGTTGATGATTTTGGACGCGTTTCAAATGATACGTTGATGTATAAAGTTGAATCGCTTCATGAGACTCTTGATAAAAGGGAAGATGCGTTCGGGTTGGTTATTTTGTACGGTCCGCGAATCACTCAATACCTAAATCAACGGAGGATCGAAGGGTGCTCTCGTTGGAGGAAACGTCCCGCTGGTAGATTTAGATTTATATTCGGTCCCGACGAAAAACTACCGGCAGATGTACAGGTAAAATTTTGCCTTGTGGCGAAAGACACAAATATTAAGATCGAGCCACCCGATTACAAATTATCCGGACTAAAGAAACCTGTCGAATTGAGTGCATCCCTTACCACTGACGAATATTGTCCGAGGTACTTCGATCTGGAATGGTATTCACATTTCATGTCCGCAAATCCGACTTTCCGGGGAAAGGTAATTATTGATGCCTCTTTATCGATGTTCAATAACCGTGTTATTGAACATCGAAACGCCCTTGACAAATTAGGCATCGGCCAAAAGAGGTTGAAATTTATTCGTCGGCATTTTGTACATGAACGCGACGAACAGTGGTGGCTAATTCCATCTAAACAATAGTAAATGCTCTACGAACAATACTTTATCGACGATCTGAAAAACCGTGCGGACATTGTGCGGATAATACAGCCGTACGCGGAGTTGAAGAAAAAAGGGGCGAATTGGATGGGGTGCTGTCCGTTTCATCAGGAAAAAACGCCTTCGTTTTCCGTTAGCCCGGCGAAGGGGTTTTACAAATGCTTTGGCTGCGGCAAGGGCGGGAGCGTTTATAGTTTTTTGATGGAAATGGAGGGGCTCAACTTCCCCGAGGCGATCAAACGCGTCGCCGAGATCAGCGGCGTGATGCTGCCCGAGCCGGTCGACGATAAAAATTATGAGGTAAGCCGTAAGCGAAGCGCGGAGAAAAAACAACTTGCCGACCAGATCATCGAGCTAAACCAGATCGCTCTCGAATTTTGGGAAGCCGAATTACAAGCCAAGGGTGCGAAAGCAAAAGCCGCGCGCAAGTATCTCGAACAGCGAGGCATCTCGGACGAGATTCAAAAGGCGTTTCATATCGGTTTTTCACCCGACAAGTGGGACGGCTTGCTTGGGCTGCTTCGCGAGCGAAACATCGACGACAAGCTAATCGAGCTATCTGGTCTTGTTTCCGTAAATGAAGAAAAAGAAAGGGTTTTTGATCGTTTCCGCAAACGGATAATGTTTCCGGTTTTGGATGTCAATGGACGTCCGGTGGCGTTTGGTGCGAGGTCACTCGACCCCGACGATCAGCCGAAATACCTCAATTCACCCGAGACCGCCGCCTATACAAAGGGCGAGCATCTTTACGGATTGTTTCAGGGCAAAGACGAGATCCGCAAGCGAAAATTCGCGATCCTCGTCGAGGGCTATCTCGATTTGATCGCTCTCGCTCAATTTGGCGTGACGAACACGGCGGCGAGCCTCGGCACGGCGTTTACGCCGGAGCAATCGAAATTGCTCAGCCGCTTTGCCAAAAGCGTCGTGATTAATTACGACGGCGACTCTGCCGGTATAAAAGCTGCCCGGCGGGCTATCGAGCACCTGCTGCCGCAGGAATTCGACATTAAGGTACTTGTGCTGCCCGATGGCAAGGATCCCGACGATTTCATCCGCGAAAACGGCACTGACACGTACAACGAACGTCGCGGAAAAGCCGAGCCTTTTCTGTCGTTCGCACTCAAATCGTCGGTCGCGGGCCGCAATGTCAACAACGCCAAGCAAAAGGCCGAAGCCATCGAAGATTTTCTGCCTGTCGTCGCGGCCATTCGCAATAGCATCCAGAAAAGAGAGAGCTTCGACCAGGCGATGACGTATTTTAATGTCGATGACGCTCCACTAAAGCGCGAGTTATGGAATTCACTATCAAGCGGTCAACACACACAAACACAGACTCTCTCTCAAAAAGTATCGCGTGCCGCCCGGGCAAAGATAACTATTGCCGAACGCCATTTGCTCGAACTGCTCGTTTTCGACCGCGATCTGCGTGATATTATCCTACCGCAGCTTGAGCCGAGCGATTTTGAGGAGCTTTCGACAGCGGAAATATTCTCGGCTTTTAACGCCATCCATGGGTCAAAACACGAGATCACGCCCGAAACGCTGCTCGAACATATTGGCGATGACGAGGCCGCCCTCGATCTCGCACATTCGTTGCTGACCGGACAGCCGCGACGTAATAAAGAGGACGCGATAGACGGCGTGCTCCACGACGCTGAAAACTGCGTCTTTGCCTTACGAAATATGGCGATCAATAACCGGATCATGGAGATCAGCCGCGAGGCGACGCTTGCCGAGACGGGCAGCGACCCGGAGCTTTTTAGTCAACTGACCTACGAACAGCTCGAACTCGAAAAAATCCGCCGCTCGTTGCAGCAGCGCATTGCCGAAATGTGATATACTTTTCGGTTTGAACCCGCCCGTCCGAAATGAAACATTTTCGGTGTATTTGGCGTATATAACTATATTACGACCAACGATTTACGTGGCGATGCAATCAAATTAAATTTACAGATAATATGCCTGATTACGACGAAAAAGAAGACTTAATGGATCGCCTGCTGGCTCTTGGCAGGCGGAAGAAGGGATTGAGCCTTGACCAGCTCCATCGCGAACTCCCCGAAAACATGATGTCGCCCGATGACATCGAGGACGTTTTGGAGCGCCTTGAGGGTGCAAATATATCCGTTGCCGAGACCGACGCCCAGCTTTTGGAGCGTGCGTCGAGCCTCGCTTTAGATGACGAAGAAGAAGAGGTCGCCGCCGACGAAGACGACCTCGATCTGGATCTGTCGGCCGGCGTTTTGGACAAATCCAACGACCCGGTCCGGCTCTATTTACGGGAAATGGGCATCGTCCCTCTCCTCAATCGCGAGGGCGAGGTGACGATCGCCAAACGCATCGAACGCGGGCAGATCAAAACGCATAAAGCGATATCGCGTTCGCCCATCGCCGTCGAGCGACTGCTAAAGATCGGCGACGACCTTGTTATCGGCAAAGCGAGCATTCGCGAAACCGTTGTTTTCTCGGAGCAAGCCGAGATCTCGATGGAAGAAGACAAGGCCGAGGAATACATGCGGTGGACGCTCGAGGGCATCGAGAGCATCCGTCAGCATTACACCAACGCCCTCAAGACGTGGAATCAGCTGATTGCCGAACAGGTAAAGGCCGACGGTAAGAAATCGAAAAAGCTGCTCACCCTGCGGCGAAAGACAGCCCGTCTGCGGCTCGAGATCGCGCAGGAGATCAAGCACCTCAATTTGACCGAGCGTTCGCGTCAGGTTTTGATCGCTGCGATCCGCAAGACGGTCGACGACATCCGAAAGCCCGAGCGCGCAATTGCCCGGGCTCAGGAAAAGCTTGAAAAGAAACCACCAACCGCTGAAAAGAAAGAGCTTAATGCCAAGATTGCTGAGTACCGCGAAGTTCTTGTCGAGATCGAGGTCAAATACCATTTACCGACGGTCGAGATCAAGCGTTCGTACCAGACGATCAGCGTCGGTGAGACCGAGACCAACAAAGCCAAACGCGAACTGGTCGAGGCCAACCTTCGGCTCGTTGTGTCGATCGCCAAAAAATACACCAATCGCGGTCTACAGTTCCTCGACCTTATTCAGGAAGGCAACATCGGTTTGATGAAGGCGGTCGATAAATTCGAGTGGCGTCGCGGATACAAATTCTCGACCTACGCGACGTGGTGGATCCGCCAGGCGATCACGCGTGCGATCGCCGATCAGGCCCGCACGATCCGTATCCCGGTGCACATGATCGAAACGATCAACAAACTCATCCGCACCTCGCGGTTGCTCGTGCAGGAACTGGGGCGCGAACCGTCGAGCGAAGAGATAGCAAAACGGATGGATATTCCCGTATCGAAAGTGCGAAAGGTCCTGAAAATTGCCCAGGAGCCGATCTCACTCGAAACCCCGATCGGCGAAGAGGAAGACTCGCATCTCGGTGATTTTATCGAAGACAAATCGATACTAAATCCGGCCGAGTCTGTTACATTTTCAAACCTCCGCGAGATCACCGACGAGGTTCTCGCAACGCTCACGCCGCGTGAAGAAAAGGTCATCAAGATGCGTTTCGGCCTGGGAAATACAGGCTCCGAGCACACGCTCGAAGAGGTCGGCCAGCACTTCGCCGTCACCCGCGAACGCATCCGGCAGATCGAGGCAAAAGCTCTTCGCAAACTGCGGCATCCGTCACGATCGCGTCGGTTAAAGGCGTTTTTGGAAGGAAAAGCATAAGAGGGGCTTGTCTTTAGTGAGCCACGTAATGCATTGGGATCGAGATTTCGCTGAGCGGAATCTCGATCCTTTTCTTTCAACCGGACCCTGATGAACGAGAACGCAACACATCGATATGCTGCTATCACGGGCTTTGCGGTACTTTCGCTGGTTCCGTCTTTCGATATAGTTTTGAAGTACGCGCGTATTCCCGGTATTGCACTCTACTTCGTTGCGGGTCTGACGGTGCTGTATTTGTGCGACCGCGTCGTTATCAAACGCTTTGCGTCGGTTAGTGAACGATCCGCCATGATCGCGGGTGTCTTGGTTCTCCTGATACTCATTTTAATAGCCGCCATTGGATATCCGCTTGCAAATTCGGGGCGATTTGGCGGCGGCAGCGACATCGACGATGCAATGATCGTCGGAGCGTCCGCGTTGCTGCGTGGCGAATATCCGTATTACCAGCTGACCTATCTCGGCGGGATGCTGTCACCGATGCCCGGCACGATTGTTCTGTCCGTACCTTTCGTTTTGCTGGGGTTGATACAGTACCAAAATATTTTTTGGCTGGCAATATTGTTTCTAACAACGCGTAGGATCCTGAGCAGCAGCATTTTTGCTCTTGGAGCGATCCTAACGGTCTCGCTTCTAAGTCCGACTTTTTACCAGGTACTTGTGACCGGCTCAGACCATATAACGAACTCGATATATATCATCATCGGATTGTGGCTGACCGTCAGGGCTGTCACCGATCCTCGGTCATCGATGCTGCAAAGACTGCTGCCCGCGATATTATTGGGAATTGGATTGTCATCACGTTCAAATTTCCTGCTTATTCTTCCTTTGTTTTTCTCGGTTCTGGTTCAAAACGCGGGTTGGAAAGACGCCGTCAAGTATGTTGGGGTCGCTCTCGTCGTATTCGCCGCCGTTACACTTCCCTTCTATCTTTACGACCCGGCCGGTTTCACCCCGCTGATCGTCCAGCGGGCCAAGGTCACGGAGCTTGAGGCGTTGCTCCCGCATGCGGGCGTGATAATTCCATTTGTCGCGCTCCTTTTATCATGCATTTTGGCTTTCGGCAAAATGCGGCGGGACTGTGCCGCGTTCTTCCGAAACTGCGCGATTGTGCAGCTATTTACGCTGCTGTTCACCTCGATACTTTATGCCGTCCAGAGCGGACACTTCACGCTCTTTTTGGGCAGCGCCGGGTACGGAATGTTCACGCTATTTTTTGCCAGTCTTAGCGTCTGGATCAGCTTACAGAACGCCCGCCAAGAACCAGTTGCCGCATGATGATCTTACCCGATCATTAACCGCGCCTCGCGGACGGCTGCGTCCATATCAATGATCTTGTTATCAAGCTGCATTTCGTAAACCGCGTCCAGGATCTGCTTGAACTGCGGCCCGGGCGTCAGTCCCAGCTCGATCAAATGGCGGCCCATCAGGATAGGATCGGGGGCCTTTTTCTCGATCTGTAGTTCGCGAACCCTTTCGATAAACCATTCCTGGGCCTCGGAACCAAACCATTTCTCTTTCGGGAGCCAGTCGGGGTTGCGGCCCAGACTGTCGGCCTTGGCCACGCGGTAAAGCAGATCGGGCTCGACCTTTCGAGCAAGACGGCGAAACGCTCCATCGCCGACCGGCGATTTAGCTTTGAAATACTCGCCGGGTTTTAGATGATAACGAACAAGCTGGACGATCTGATCTCGCACGTCGTAACCGTCCAGCGTAAAAATGCCAAGCCGATCCAAAAATGACAGCGTCGGCTCGACACCCGCTTCGTCGTGGCCACGCGAACGCGTTCGTCCGTCAATGAATTCGGTAGTCGGCGGCTTGCCGAAATCGTGGGCGAGAGACCCCAGCATGACGGCAACCTGGCGCGGGTAGTCGAGTTCGTCGATCAGCTTTCGGGCCTCGTCCACAACCATCAGCGTGTGGACATCGACATCGCCTTCGGGGTGCCATTCCGACTCCTGCGGAACACCGACGAGCGATTGCATTTCGGGAAAGATCTGTTTGATGACACCCAAATCGTAAAACCATTTCAGTCCGATCGACGGACGCAGTGGTTTCAACAGCAGCTTTTCAAACTCGCCCCAGACGCGTTCCTTTGGCAAATCTGTGACATCGATCGTTTTGCATAACTCGACGGTTTCGGCCTCGATATCGAATTCAAATCGCGCGGCGAATTGTGCGGCACGCAGGACGCGTAAGCTGTCTTCGGCAAATGTCTCACGCGACACCATTCTCAACATCTTTCGCCCGATGTCACTCTGCCCGTCAAAAGGATCTGCGATTTCGCCAGTCAACGGATCTTTCAGTATCGCATTGACCGTAAAGTCACGCCGCGAGCACGCCTCCTCGAACGACATCGCCGGATCACCCTCGATCGCAAAACCGCGATGACCGTGTCCCGACTTTCGCTCGCGACGCGGGATTGACACATCGAGATCGTCGCCGATCTTATAAACCGCGAAAGCCTCGCCGACTGCGTTGACCTCACCGAATTCGCTGACGATCTCAAGCAGCTTGGTTGACTCAACACCATAGATCTCGACATCCCAGTCCTTGTGCGGAACGCCCATCAGTTCATCGCGGACACAGCCGCCGACAAGCATCGCACGGCCGCCGATAGCTCGGACGGCTTCGGCCAATCGGGTAATATTTGGGGGCAAATCGGTCATCTCAAGCAAAGATTCGATTCTGCCCTATTCGGATCGCAAAAAGCAACGGAGCCATTTGGTTTGACGAAGTGGCGCCTAGCGACGCAGGTGATGTGGGACGCTTGTGACGACAATGTTCGGCGAAAACAGCAGTCTTCCTTTTATCAGGAGTGAGGTTTGGTTATGCAGCAGCTGCTGCCACCAGACACGAGGGACGAACTCGGGCAGGACAACAGTCGTAATAGACCGTTTATGACTCTTGGCCTCCTGATTGATGAAGTTAAGCAGCGGCGTTGTGATCGAACGGTATGGCGACGGGAGAATGCACAGAGGTATATCTTCGCCCCAGATCTTCCATTGCCGCTTGATCTCTTCGGTGTTGTCAGGGGTTACTTCGATATAGATAGCGATGACATTCGTATTGATCGGACCGGCAAGAGCGCGCGCGTACTTGAGCGCCGGGATGATACCGCGATGGATGCCGGCGACGGGCACGATAATGTAATTTTCCCGCGGCGACTTATCGCCCTCAGGCTTTATCGCCTTTTCCAACGAGAGTTGCGCTGAGACCATTCGATAGTGCTTGTTGATCGCTCGAAACATCAGAACTATGAGAGGGATCAGCACGATGACCGCCCAGGCCCCGTGCGTAAATTTTGTCACCGCGATGACCAGAAATACGACAAAAGTTATGACCGCACCGGCTGCGTTTATAATCATGGACGACAGCCAGTTGCCGCCCTCGTCCCGCTCAATGGCCTTTAGGCGTTCGGCCGCGTGCGAGGCGGCGGTCGGATCCTCCGTCATATGTATGCGACTGGATTCTTCCTGGGCAAGAATACGTTCGCGGGCCTCGGTCACCTTGCGGGCGCGCATCCAGTGGATGACCATACCGGCCTGCGACAGTGTAAACGAAAGAAAAACTCCAAGGGCGTACAGCGGAAGCATCGCCTGTTCGGAACCGCCGAAGATGATAATGAGTACGATCGAAAAGATGGCGAGCAGTATGATACCGTTCGAAAAAACAAAGCGGTCGCCTCGATTGGCGAATTGCCGTGGGAGGTATCGGTCTGCCGCCAGAAGGCTCGACAGACGAGGGAAATCCGCGAACGAAGTATTAGCGGCCAGCACCAGGATCGCGGCCGTTGCTAACTGCACAAAATAATAGAATACGCCGGTGCCAAAAGTGTGGCGGGTCATTACCGAAACGAGCGTTTCGTCCGGCAGCGGGTGGGCGTTGATCTTGTAAGCCAAAAATCCCGTACCTACGATGAGCACGGTCATCGTCGCGGCCATCCAAGTTAGCGTTTGGGCTGCGTTCTTGGATTCTGGCTGCTTAAACGCAGGTATGCCGTTCGAGATGGCCTCGACGCCTGTGAGGGCGGTACAGCCGGCCGCAAACGCTCGCATCAACAGCCAGACAAGCGCAAATCCCGTCAGCCCGCCCGGCATTATACCTCCAACACTCTCGTCGAAATGAACCTGATCCGCCGATGGGGTGGGCATTACGTCACCAGTCGTGTAGTAATGGAAAAACCCCACTGCAACGAGGGCGAGCATCGCAAAAATGAACAGGTATGTGGGCCCGGCGAAGATCGCACCGGATTCGCGGACGCCGCGCAAGTTTATTACGCCTATGAACACGACCAGAATTATGCAGATCAGCACGCGGTGATCCTGGAGAAACTCGAACCTTGTGCCCTGTGCCGCCGACGTGATCGCAGCTACGCCCGCAGAGATCGACACGGCGACCGTTAGGATGTAATCGACCAGTAGAGACGCCCCGGCGATCAGCCCCGCCGAATTTCCAAGATTGTCTTTAGCAACGATATAGGCGCCGCCGCCCGATGGATAGGCATGGATGGTCTGGCGGTATGAAAGCACCAGTATGCCGAGCAACACCGTGATACCGATCACGATCGGGATCAGATAACCCGTGGCGATCGTCCCGGCCGCGAGCAGCACCAACAGGATGGCCTCGGTGGAATACGCGACGGACGATAAGGCGTCCGAAGAAAAAACTGCCAAAGCAGTTTTCTTGTTCAAACGCTCATGTTGTGATTGCTCGGTCGAGATAGGGTGTCCGACCAGGTATCGCTTAAGTGAACTAATCATGCTAAAAACTCAGGGTTACCGGCATCTGGCCAGACCTATACGCTGTCGTCCTTCACAGCGTAAAACCCATAAGTGTAGCGAAGGAGTTATAAAGTAAGTATAAGGAATTTATAAAGAAATCATAAAGATGGCTGGCGGGGAGCAATTCGAGGGGAACTTTTGACTAATCTTCTTTCTCAAGCGGTATGACATGGACAGCGGCGTCTTTTACCTCGCGTAGGAATCGATTGATGATCGAGCCTTTCCAGAATATCTGCCACCGCGAGCGTGCCGATTGGCCAAATATGACGTGAGTAATACCGTTTTCGCGAGCGTATTCGAGCAGGGCGTCGGCGACATTGTTAGACTTGAGCTTGACGATCTTGGCTCCCATCGATTTTGCAAAGCGAATATTTTCCCGTAGTGCGGAATAGCTTTCAGGGGTGATCCGGCCCGGCTCCTCGTCCGAGGTTTCGACATAGACGGCATCCCAATCTTCGCTGGCAAAACGTCCCGCGATACGAGCCCCCGTGCGAAGTATCTTTTTCGCGCTCCCGCGTGACGCCATGCAGACCATTATTTTTTCGGGCATTACCGCCTGTTCGAGGCCTTCACGGCAGCGGTACTCATGATCCTGGGCCGATTGAGATTGAGCCACCTGTCGTAAAGACAACTCACGCAACGCGGAAAGATTTCCCTTTCGGAAAAAATTATTCAGCGATTGCTCGATCTTTTCGACCGAGTAGATCTTGCCCTGCCGCAAACGCGTTCGGAGCGTATCGACGGAAACATCAACGTCAATAACCTCGTCCGCACGCCTGAGTAGAGAATCGGGGATCGTCTCGCGGACCTGTACGCCCGTTGTCCGAGCGACAACGTCATTCAGCGATTCGATATGCTGAATATTAACTGCCGTGACGACCGAAATGCCGTTGTCGAGCAATTCGAGTACATCATCGTATCGCTTTTGGTTTTTGGAGCCTTCGACGTTTGTGTGGGCCAGCTCGTCAACGATCGCGACAGCCGGTTTGCGTTGAATTACGGCTTCGAGATCCATTTCCTCGAATGTGTTGCCGCGATAGAGGATCGTCTGAGGCGGAATTATCTCAAGATGCCCGACCTTCTCCTCGGTTTCGGCACGACCATGCGTCTCGACGACCGCGATCACGACATCAATCCCTTGCTCCTTAAGCTGGTGAGCATCCTCAAGCATTCGATACGTCTTGCCGACACCGGCCGCCGCACCAATGTAAACACGCAGTTTCGCCCGCTCGGTCTCCTGCAGCATTTTTAGCAGCGTCTCAGGCGTCGGGCGAAAATCACCCCGATTGGGTATTTCGGTTGTTTCGGTGTCTACAAACATTGGTCGGATGTCAGTGGTCAGTCGTCAGACTTAACGTGACGCAGTCTTTATTTTATCTAATTCTAAATTTAGTAATAGAACATTTACTCGCGATTCGCCGATAAACCCGAGGTCGCGTGCGGACGTAAATTGTGCGACCAGCTTCCGAATATCCGATTCGCTCATACCACGTTCCTTTGCCACACGCGGAACCTGAAACTCAGCCGCCGCCGGAGAGATCTCCGGGTCGAGGCCCGAGCCGCTGGATGTCACCAGATCGGCCGGAACCTTGGAGTTCGGATTCTCGGCCTGCATCGATTCGGTGTCGGTCGCCACGCGATCGAAAAGCTTTTTGCTTGTCGGGCCGAGGTTCGAGCCACTTGAATTGGCAGCATCGTAACCATCACCTGCTGCCGACAGGCGTGAGTGAAAATATCCCGGCGACGTGAATGTCTGTCCGATCAAGGCCGAGCCGACAACTTTTCCACCGACCTCGACCAACGAACCGTTCGCGGCTCTTGGAAACAAACCCTGCGATACGCCCCAAACCGCGAGCGGGTATAAAATGCCGACTGAAACGGTCAATGCCAAAATCATTAAAACTGATGTTATAAGGTCTTTCATATATTTATTACGCCAAGCCCAAGGCAGTGACGATCATATCGATCAACTTAATGCCAACAAATGGCACGATAATGCCACCGAGTCCGTACACCAGCAGGTTTCGCTGCAATAGAGACGACGCGGACATCGGCCTGTATTTGACACCTTTAAGTGCGAGGGGAATTAACGCAACGATCACAAGTGCATTGAAAATCACAGCTGAAAGGATCGCCGACTGAGATGTCCGCAAACCCATCACATTTAGAGCGTTAAGCACGGGGAATGTACCGGCGAACATCGCCGGAATGATCGCGAAATACTTCGCCACGTCATTCGCTATAGAAAACGTTGTCAAAGCTCCGCGTGTCATCAGTAATTGTTTCCCGATCGCGACAACCTCGATCAGCTTGGTCGGGTCGCTATCTAGATCAACCATATTTCCGGCCTCTTTCGCGGCCTGTGTGCCGGTATTCATTGCGACGCCAACATCGGCCTGGGCGAGGGCGGGAGCGTCGTTCGTCCCATCTCCCGTCATCGCCACAAGCTTGCCGTCGGCTTGCTCGCGTTTAATGAGGGCCATCTTGTCTTCCGGCGTCGCCTCCGCAAGAAAATCGTCCACACCCGCCTCTTCGGCGATCGATGCCGCCGTCAACGGATTGTCGCCGGTGATCATCACGGTCTTGATCCCCATTCGCCGAAGCTCATCAAAGCGCTCACGCATGTCGCTTTTGACGATATCTTTGAGATAAATGACGCCGAGCGGAGCGTGGTTGTCCGCAACGACGAGCGGCGTGCCGCCCGCACGGGCGATGCGTTCGACAACCTCACGAAGTTCTGCGGCGGACTGTGGATTGCTACCGGTGTATTTTTCGATAGCGTCGACTGCACCTTTGCGGATCTCGCGGGTGTCGAGATTGACGCCGGACATGCGGGTTTGAGCGGTGAAAGCGATAAATTCCGCTTTCGAATCAACCTTGTATTCCGCAATGCCATATCGCTCGCGAGCGTGTTTAACTATCGAGCGTCCTTCCGGCGTCTCGTCGGCTAAAGACGACAATTGAGCCGCCTCAGCAAGCCTCTGTTCGTTTACGCCCTTGAGAGCAATGAACTCAGACGCCTGGCGATTACCGATAGTGATCGTTCCAGTTTTATCGAGCAATAGTGTGTTAACGTCACCCGCCGCCTCGACCGCACGTCCTGACATCGCGAGTACATTGTGCTGAACAAGCCGGTCCATTCCGGCAATGCCGATCGCCGACAGCAAGCCGCCGATCGTCGTCGGTATAAGACACACGAGCAGCGAAATAAGTACAAAGATCGTCTGTGGAGCACCCGAATAGATCGCGAATGGCTGCAACGTAACGACCGCCAGCAAAAAAACAATGGTCAGCCCCGCGAGCAGAATATTTAGTGCGATCTCATTCGGAGTCTTCTGTCGCGAAGCACCCTCAACGAGAGCGATCATCCGGTCGATAAATGTCTCGCCCGGATTTGACGTGATCCGTATCTTGATCCAATCCGACAGCACACGCGTTCCGCCGGTAACGGCCGAACGGTCACCGCCGGATTCGCGGATTACCGGAGCAGATTCGCCTGTAATGGCCGATTCGTCAACCGAAGCGACGCCCTCGACAACCTCGCCATCGCCGGGGATGAACTCGCCCGCGAGGACCATAACGATGTCGTCTTTGCGCAGCGCGGTCGCCGCGATAGTCTCGGTGTTTCCGTTGGAACGGATAATATTGGCAGTCGTTTCGGTCTTTGCCTTACGCAGCGTGTCAGCCTGGGCCTTACCGCGCCCCTCGGCCATTGCCTCAGCAAAATTTGCAAAAAGCACGGTAAACCACAGCCAAAGCGTGATCTGTATTTCAAAAAGATGGCCGCCGCTCGCTCCCAAAAAAATGCTCGTGACCAACCGCACGGTCAAAAATGCCGCACCGACCTCGACGACGAATATCACCGGATTCTTGAGCATCTTTCGTGGATCGAGCTTCCGCGCCGAACCGCCGAGCGCCTGTTTGATAATATTTTTGTCCCAAATAGAAATTGCGTTTTTCATTTTATTTATTTGCCACAGAGACCACAGAGATTTCTGAGAATGGCTTTTTCAACAATCAATTGAGGATCCCCGACAATTTGTCTTTATCTCATTTTCTCGGTGTTCTCTGTGGCTAAAACGTCTGACCCGCCGTCATCTGGAAATGCTCCAAAATAAGTGACAGGCTCAGTACCGGAAAGAACGTCAATGCGCCGAGTATGAGAATTATGCTGACGAGCAGCACGCTGAAAAGTGCGGTGTTAACCGGAAATGTGCCGAGGCTCGCGGGCACCAGCTTTTTACGAGCCAGATTGCCCGCGATCGCCAGTACCGGAATAATCATAAAAAATCGTCCAAAGAGCATCGCGACGCCCATCGTTGAGTCGTACCACAACGTATTTGCGTTCAGCCCCGCAAAGGCCGAGCCGTTGTTGCCGGTCGCTGATGTAAACGCGTACAAGATCTCCGACAGGCCGTGAGCACCCTGATTATTAAGTGACGTAAGGCCAAAATCCGGAGCGATCGACGAAACAGCCGCCAACGCCAAAATTACCAGCGGAAAGATCAGGATGTAGAGCATCGCCATCTGAACGTCGTACGCCTCGATTTTTTTACCGACGTATTCAGGAGTGCGTCCAACCATTAGTCCGGCGATAAATACCGTCAGAATGATCATGATCAAAATTCCGTACATTCCTGCTCCGACACCGCCAAAAATGACTTCGCCGAGTTGGATATTGACCATCGGCACCAGCCCGCCCAGCGGCGTAAAGCTGTCGTGCATTGAGTTAACCGCACCGCATGAAGCGTCCGTCGTAACCGTCGCAAACAAGGCTGTATCAGCAATGCCAAATCGCGTCTCCTTGCCCTCAAAATTGCCGCCTACCGAAGCCTGATCGACGTTTTTCGGGTACAAAGGATTCCCTCGCGATTCGGCCCAGTAGATGCTCGCAACACCCGTCACAAGCAGTATCATCATCGCCGAATACACCGCCCAGCCATGGCCCTGCGATTTGACCATTCGTCCGAGCATATATGTAAAGCCCGCCGGAATAATGAGGATAAGCAGCATCTGTACGAAATTGGACAGCGGCGTCGGGTTTTCGAACGGATGAGCCGAATTGGCGTTGAAAAAACCGCCGCCATTGGTGCCGAGCATCTTGATCGCGAGCTGCGAAGCGACCGGCCCTTGAGCGATGGTCTGTTTGTCGATCAACTTGTCGACCTTGACTTTGTCGCCATTGGCGTCCGTGACGACGTTGCCGTCATCGTCTTTTTTATCAACCTGTATCGTTTGCGGATCGGTAAGCTGAGCCGTATCGTATGGCTTGAAATTCTGAACCACGCCCTGTGACACAAAGAAAACAGCCGCAAGGAAAGAAATCGGCAGCAAGACGTAGAGCGTACCGCGAACCGTATCCTTCCAAAAATTGCCGAGTTCCGTCGTCTCGAAACGCGAGAGGCCTCGGATCAGGACCGCCGCGAGAGCCATTCCGACCGCGGCCGATTTGAAGTTTTGCACTGTCAGACCAGCCATCTGCGTGAAATAGCTCATCGTCGATTCGCCGGCGTAGGATTGCCAGTTTGTGTTGGTAACAAACGAGACCGCCGTGTTGAACGACAAATGCTCGGACGGCCCTGCAAAACCCTGTGGATTTGCGGGCAAAAAGTACTGGAGCCGCTGTATCGCGTACAGAGCAAGCGACGAGACCATACTGAAAACGAGCATCGCGATGCCGTATTGTTTCCAGTTCATCTCCTTGCTGGCGTCAACGCGTGTCAGCCAGTAGACCGCACGCTCGACCGGCTTAAACAGCGGATCGAGAAACGTGCGTTCGCCCGCGTAGACCCGCATCAGATAAACGCCGACCGGCTTGGTCAGCAGCGTCAGGATGACGAGATAAATTACGATTTGAAGTATTCCGTTAAAAGTCATTGTGAACCTTTAGAATTTCTCGGGCCGCAGCAATGCGTACACGAGGTAAACAAGTAAAAATGCCGAACAGACAACCGCGAAGATCGTTTCGATGTTCATTCTTTTGTCTCTCCTTTATTGAGCCGCGAACAAAACGCGATGTACGCGATCGCGGCGCCGAAAAATACGATAATTGCTGTGATAAAAATTAGATCGCTCATGTTGAATTAGTTAAAGTTGTAGCCAAGCTCGAATAAGAAATAGTGGTTGCCCTTTGAAACATTAGTATTACCCACCGAGTACGAAAAGTACGCCGTCACTTTCGGATGCGGTTTGTAGATAGGGCCGAACGAAAGGTACCCTGCCGAATTCTTGCCCGTGATCCAATCGGCGGCAAACGTGAGCTTTTTATTAACCGTTTGCTCGAATCCAAACTGGCCGCCTGCCCGCACGGCATTCGTTGCAAAAACGTTCTTGCTCGCTACATACCCACCGGCCGTGAACCGCGTTTTGTTGAGGGTTTTGCTGACCGCGAGATATGAATAACTGCCGATGTTGTAACTGCGATTGCGGACAGGAATAAAAAGATTTGTACCCGCGATAAACGCCACGTCCTTTTTCTTGTTCTCGTAAAACTTCCACTTCGCTGTGGGCGAAAGGGTGGTTGAATCAGATCCGGGCTGGACGTTCCCGGTCACATTGAGGCCGATTTCAACGTTGTTTCCGACGCCAACCACAACACGCGGGACAAAGCTCGAAAACCTTCGCAACGCGATCTGGTTATTTGTTTTGAATGAGGCATCAACCTCGACATAGACCTGGCCGCGATTCAAAACGTCGGTCGTCGGCACGTTAAAGATCGTTTGTTGTGCGCCGCAAAAAACGGCCGATCCTAAGATCACCGTCGCTAATAAAATCAACTTAGACATTTTTCTCCTCGATCTTGTCGATAAAAATAGAGCCGATCAAGATCATCGGGATCGCCGCGATCAACAGCCCGGTGCCGAGCATATCGAACATGCGGTCGCCTGCGACCATGCTGTGGAGTACGACGAACACGATGCCGACGAAAAGGGCCGAGATGCCGCCAAAAACGCCGAACGCCGCAAAGGCGGAAAACAGCATTTTCCGCAGCCGCACATTCGCTTCTGTTCTATGCAGCCAGGTGGCTGATACGTCGGAATTTGTTAGTTGTGCTGCTTTTGTCTCGATTCGGTCGTTCATTTCGCCTACCCCTGTCAGCCGCAATTGGCCCAACAAGTATGAGAATAGCGACGCAAAGCTAAGGGATAGCTAAGGCTTGTATAAAAAGTTCGTAAAGATTTTTACTCGGCGGCGGTGAGAAAGCGGTAGCCGACCCACGGTTCGGTGGTGATGTAATGCGGCTTCGAAGGGTTGATCTCGATCTTTTTGCGAAGCTGGCCGACAAAGACGCGAAGGTATTCGGTCTGCTCGGTAAAATTGCCGCCCCAGATCGCTGTCAATATCGAGCGGTGCGTGATGACCTTGCCGCGATTGCGGAACAGGAAGACGAGCAGGTCAAATTCTTTGGGCGTGAGATGGACATCTTCCTTACGGATTTTAACCTCACGTTTTGCGAGATTGATGCTGAAATCGCCTTCCTCAAGTATCGCAAGCTCGTCATCCACGCTCGACGGCGAACGCCTCAACGCCGCACGTACGCGGGCGAGCAGCTCGTCGATGCCGAACGGCTTGGTTATGTAGTCGTCAGCTCCGGCGTCCAGTGCCTGAACCTTTGTTTTTTCTTCGCCCCGAACCGAGAGCACGACGATAGGCAGCGTCGAGACCTTGCGTATCTCGCGGCAAAATTCGATGCCGTCCATCTCCGGCATTTGCAGATCGGTGATTATCAGATCGGGGTGCCAATCATGAAACGTTTCGAGCCCCGAAACACCGTCGGCCGCTGTCCGCACATCGTAACGATGCGCGGTCAGACTGTGCCGCAGCACACGCGTGATCTGCGGTTCGTCATCTACGATGAGCACTTTTTTGTTTTCGCTCATTACTCTCCGATCGGCAGC
This sequence comes from Pyrinomonadales bacterium, assembly GCA_038227175.1. Lineage (GTDB taxonomy): Bacteria > Acidobacteriota > Blastocatellia > Pyrinomonadales > Pyrinomonadaceae > OLB17. The sequence goes on from JBBRPZ010000007.1 coordinate 157,024, forward strand.
GCTAAGACTACCTTAGTTCCCCGCTCGTTGTCCCCGGTTTTGATCTCGATCCGGCCGTTCTGCGCCTCAACGATCCCGCGAGCGATGGCGAGGCCCAGTCCTAAACCATCCGTCTGATCGTCATCGAGCCGGACAAATTTTTCAAATACCCGTTCACGCATATCAGCCGGAATCCCTTTGCCCTCGTCCATTACCGAGATCAGCACGCTGTCGCCATGTGCCGACGCCGAGATCGTGATCGTCGAATCGTCGGGCGAATATTTCGCCGCATTTTCGATCAGATTATAAACCACCTCGGCCATTGCCCGTGCGTCGACGCGGATCAGCGGCAGATCGGGTTCGATCCGCAGCTCAACTTTGTGATCGCCCGGCAGCTTTTCGGCCCGGCTGAACGCGATCGAGATGATCTCCTCAACATTCGACATCGTTCCCGTTGCGTTGACCGAGCCGGCCTCGACGCGGGCAAGTTCGACCATACCCTCGATAAACTTGTTCAGCCGGTCGGTCTCTTGGTTAATGATGTCGAGAAATTCGGCGCGGCCCTCGCTGTCCAACTCGATCGTGCGGTGGCCGCCCTCGCTGTCGAGCAAGGTCGTGACCGAAGCCTTGATTGACGTCAGAGGCGTCCGCAGGTCATGCGTCACGGCGTCGAGCAGAGCCGATTTGAGCTTTTCACTCTGTTTCAAGGCCTCAGCCTGCGTCGCGGACTTGAATGCGGTTTGAAGCTCTTCGTACAGCCGTTCCGATTCGCGTGCACGCCGCCGCGCATATGCCGAAAGCTCGCCCGCAACAAGCGCCGTCAACGTAAACGCCGCCCACGCCACGAGGTTTTGTGGCTCCGAGATCGTCCATGTGTGGACCGGCGGCAGGAAAAAATAGTTGAAGCAAAGCATCGCAACAAACGACGCTAGCAATGCCGGATTTCGCCCAAAAAAAGTCGCTGACGACAGCACGATCAGCAACAAAGCGAGCGCGACCGTAGTCGTATTTACTCGCGTCTCGAGTACGATCAACCCCAAAGTCACGACCAAAACCGACGCGACCGATATGCCGTATCGCAAAAGCCGTGAGCTTAAAAGTGAGTCAAGTTTCATCGACGGTAGCTTTTTGTCAGAACCGCCTGCGTAAGCGGGCGGGCGGGTACGACGAGAAGAATGCCGCCCGCTTACGCAGGCAGCTCCGACTCGAGCCGCTTTCGCAAATAGTCCTTGAGATTGTCGATACTAACACGCTCCTGCTCCCACGTGTCGCGATCACGGACAGTGACGGCATTATCCTCGAGCGATTCGTGATCGACGGTGACGCAAAACGGTGTGCCGATCTCGTCCTGACGGGCGTAGAGTTTGCCGATGCCGCCGGTGTCGTCGTAAACGGTACGCATTCCGGGTTGGAGGTCGTGTTTGAGTTTCTTGGCGAGCGTGACAATGCCCTCGTTATTTTTAGCAAGAGGCAGCACGGCGACCTTAATGGGGGCGAGTTCCGATTTGAGTTTGAGAATAACGCGAACCTCTCCCTTGTCGTTCGTTTTTTCGGTGTAGGCGTCCATCATCACCGCAAGCAGCGTACGGTTGACGCCGATCGCAGGCTCGATGACGTATGGATAAAAGCGCTCATTCGTTTGCGGATCGAAGTACGAAAGATCCTCAGTCGAATCGGAGTTTATACGTTTACCTTCGGTATTTTCCGGCTTTTTCGAGTGAACGCGCAGGTCATAGTCCGTACGATTTGCGATGCCCATCAGTTCGTCCCACTGCTTGTCCTCGTCCTCGCGTTCGGGGAAAAATCGGTACATGATGTCCACGGTGCGCTCGGCGTAATGCGCAAGTTCCTCTTTGGTTTGTTCATAAAGCGACAGATTCGCAGCCGAGACGCCAAGCGACTCTATCCATCCTTGAAAACCATCTATCCATTCCTGATGAAGTCTCGGAGCGTCCTCCGCACGACAGAAATACTCCATCTCCATCTGCTCGAATTCGCGAGTTCGGAAAATGAAGTTGCCTGGCGTGATCTCATTGCGAAACGCCTTGCCGATCTGCGCGATACCAAACGGCAGCTTTCGCCGCGAAGTATCGAGGACATTTTTGAAATTGATAAAGATTCCCTGCGCGGTCTCAGGCCGGAGATATGCGAGTGCGGTCTCATCCTCATCGACCGACGCCGCACCGAGCGTCGTCCGCAGCATCATATTAAACTGACGCGACTCGGTCAGGTTTTTCGATCCGCAATTCGAGCAGACGATGTTTCCGTCTCCATCACGATCCAGTTTGTCTTCACGAAGCCGTGTTTTGCAGTCGCGGCAATCAACGAGCGGATCGGAAAACGTGTTCTCGTGGCCGGAGTATTTCCACACCATCCGGTTTTGGATTATCGACGAATCAATACCCTCGACATCGTCGCGTTCATATACGAGCCAGTTCCACCAGCTACGCTTGATATTATTGGCAAGCTCGACGCCGAGCTGCCCATAATCCCACGACGAGCCGAGCCCACCGTAGATGTCGGATGCTGGAAAAACAAATCCGCGGCGTTTTGAAAGAGAGACGATAGTTTCGATATTTGGTGCGGGCATATTTCAAGCGTATTTTGTTATCAATTCAGGCATTTTAGACCCAAATGTTTCTCAAAGGGTAAAAAGTCGCGGTCGTTGTGAAGTAATTCAAAACCGCTCATTATGCATCGGGTTGCAATGATTGTGTCGATTGTTTTGCGGACGGTAAAGCCCAGCGTTTGTAGTTTTACAAAATTCTGAGCGGATTCTATCGCGACAGTCGGGCCAGCCAACGCGACAAGATCAAATCGACTAAGGAATTTTAGAGCCTTGAAGAATTCATTTTGGTCTCGATACCCCTGAAGCACCTCGGTTAATACCAGGTCGCCAACAGCAATCTGCTCAATCCCTATAATACTTTCCAGTTTCTCAGTATGACGGGCATCGATCCCGTTGAAATAATCTATCCAGACGCTCGAATCGATCAAGATCATTTGTCTAGCCTCATAGCCTCAAGATCACCTTCCCAATGCAATTTCCCTCTTAACTTTTTGATCTCTTCTTGCCCTTTCAGACGAACAAGAGTTCGCATTGCCAATTCCACCGCTTCACGTTTTGTCTTTAGGCCAGTGGCTTTCAATGTCTCCTTCATCAACTTGTCATCGATTTCGATATTGGTACGCATAATGTGTATACTTTGCCCTCCACATACACATAATAATTTGTCGTCGGTTACGTGTCAATCCTTTAGAAAACAATAAAAAGGACGGGCCCTAGAGCCCGTCCTTTCATTAGTCAGGTAACCGCTGTTACTGCACAACCGGCGGCTGTGCTCCCGGCGGGATGATCCATATTTCGTAGGATGTCCTTGCACGGTTTCCACCTTTGACGATCGAGATGCGTCTCGGGTCGAGGCCGCGGGTCTTGACCATGTAGTCGAGTGCCCGTTTGGATAGCCGGTCGTACGTGTTCCGCGTCATGCTCATCTTGTCCGTTCCCGGATAGATGATGACGTAGAGCTGTGCGTCAGGCGTATTCTGGACCTGGATCACGCAGTTGTCGAGGCGTCCCTTGTCGTCATCTGGTGATTTCGATGCAAACTCGTCGCACTTAAATCCCTTCGGCGGCTCCGGTTTCGGCAGCGGCGTCACGTCGGTCGGAACCTCGATCACCTGCTTGCATTTGTTGTCGTAGACGTCATCGTTAACGTCCAGCGAGGCGTTGATCGTTTGTCCGGCCATGCCGACCGTGTCGACCGTGATCGAAGGTGTTCCGAGACCGCTCGTTATGCGGCCCGGACTGACCCGCCACGCATAGCGGATCGGGATCGGGGCCGTGCCGGAATTGATCGCCGCGAATGTAATAAGGTCGCCTTCCTGCACCCGTCCGGGGCCGTCAAGGTGAAAATCGTACGGACATGGCCGCGTCTTCGTCTCCTCGACAAGCTTGAGGCAGATGCAGTGTTTCAGGTTGCGCTTGATCTCGATCTCTTTTGTAAACGCGGTGCCGTTCGGTCCCGCAACCTCGACGGTGTGGATGCCCGGAGCGAGGTAAAACACCGCCGGGTCGTTGACGCCGCTCATGCCGGCATACTGGCCATCGATCTTGACAGCGTAAGGCGCCGGCGTCGTTCGCACCGTGAGGGTTCCCGTATCCTTGGAATGTTTTGTATCGACGCCGTTCGCAAACGCCGTCGAAACCCCAAGCATCATCACAAGCCCTACCACTAATAGAAAGTTGTTTCTTATTACTCGCATTTTATATCCTCTTTCTGGCGAAAAATCTGTTTTTCCGCCCAAATCTTTCGCGTGACCGGTTACGATGGCAGCGTCGCGGAAATCGATTCCTGCGACGCTTTTGCCCATCATAACTCTATTCTCCATCTTTTTCATCCGACTTTTCACCCTTCTTGCCAAACTTGCGGCGAGCAGCGAGGCTGATCGATGCCAGACCTGTTCCAAAGAGCAGGATCGTCACCGGCTCCGGTACTGGCTGTGGCGGCGTTGGCGTGGGCGTCATCGGTGGCGTGGGCGTTGGCGTCATGCCCGGAGGCGTCGGCGTCGGGGTCTGCGGCGGTGTCGGCGTCATGTTTGGAATCGTGGCCGTCGGTGTTGGCGTATCCTTGTGATGTATCAGGATAAAGGCGATCGGGATCGCCGCTAACCCGAGCAATATCCATTTTGGAAATCCACGGTGAGTGGGCTCGACGCAATCGCAGGTATCGTCCTGAACGATCTCGCTCTTGGTCTCGGTGATGACGCGGTTATCCTGACGCGTTTGGCCGTCGGATTTCTTCTTGTCATCGTCGTTACCGACTATAGCCGTCTCCGCCTTGCCCGGCTTCGCATCCACGATCGTAACGACCTGGTTAAAGCGAACAGGGCCGGCGCTTATCGTTGTAAAGCCCGCCAAAACGGATGCCACGCAGATGGCCGAGAGTAATATTCTAAAGTTAATATTTTTCATGTCTGTAACCTAACTAACGGATTACGGCGAAAACTTACGGGTTTTCACGGTTTGGCACTCACTAAACGAACTGAGTTTTTGGGGCACTCCCGAACATTTAACGGAAAACATCTAAAATGCACGTATTTCCTGGTAAATTTGTTTTATCCGGGCCAAAAATAAACCACTTTCGTTAATTCAACAGGAAAAGACACCTAATACCCGGGTCTTTCCATAAATTTTCAAGTTTTCCGCCTTTTTTTTTCCAAATTTGGAAAAAAAGAAAACCGGCTATCACAAGATAGTGATAACCGGCGTCGATTTCCTGAATTATGATCGCCAAACGGCGATTTTTATTTCTATTCGTCTTCAGGTGCTGCTTTTGACTTTTCCTCAGCTAGAATGGCCTTTCGCGAAAGCTTAACCTTGTTGCCCTCTCTACCGATGCATTTGACTAGGATCTGCTGGCCTTCCTTAAGTTCGTCACGCACGTCTTTGACGCGGCGGTCCGAGATCTCGGAGATGTGCAGCAGACCGTCGAGGCCCGGCATGATCTCAACGAACGCACCGAAGTCGACGATCCGCGAAACCGTCCCCATATACGTCTCGCCAACCTCGGCTTCGGCCGTAAGTGCCTTGATGCGGGCAATCGCCATCTGAGCGGCTTCGCCGTCGGCGGTCGCGATCAAAATGGTTCCGTCGTCGGAAATATCGATCTTCGCACCCGTCTCTTCGGTGATTGAGCGGATAACCGAACCGCCCTTGCCGATAACGTCGCGGATCTTCTCCGGGTTGATCATCATCGTGATGATACGCGGAGCAAACTCCGAGATCTCAGCACGCGGCTCAGCGATTGCTTTGGTCATGATGTCGAGGATGTGGAGACGGCCTTTGCGGGCCTGCTCCAACGCCTCTTGCAGGATCATCGCGTTTATGCCGTCAACCTTGATGTCCATCTGCAAGGCCGTGATACCGTCGGCGGTTCCGGTGACCTTGAAATCCATGTCTCCGTAATGATCTTCGGCTCCGGCAATGTCGGACAGGATCGCGTAGCGGTTGCCCTCCATAACAAGCCCCATCGCTACACCGGCGACCGGCTTCTTGATCGGCACACCAGCGTCCATGAGGCTCAGGATGGCGCCGCAGACCGTGGCCATCGACGACGAACCGTTTGATTCGGTGATGTCGGAGACGATACGTAGCGTGTACGGGAAATCTGCCTCATCGGGCAATACCGACTGGATCGCCCGGCGAGCAAGATTACCATGTCCCGTCTCGCGTCGCGATGTCGAGCCAAAGCGGCCCGTTTCGCCGACCGAATACGGCGGGAAATTGTAATGGAGCATGAAGCGGCGTTTTACCTCGCCCTTTTCTAAGTCGTCCATATATTGCTCGTCCATCTTTGTGCCGAGCGTCGTATTGACCATAGCCTGAGTTTCGCCACGCGTAAAGAGGGCGGAGCCGTGAACACGCGGCAGCCAACCGACTTCGCAGTTGATCGGGCGGATCTCGGAGAATTTACGGCCGTCCGGACGACGCTTGTTGCCAAGCATGTCCTCGCGGAAGATCTTTTCTTTCAATTTTCCAAAAGCCTTGCCTGCCGTGCCTCGTGCACCCGGATCGTCCTCGGGATAGCTTTCGACGACCTCTTTCTTAAGAGCGTCGAGTCCGGCGTAAACCTCAATCTTGTCGCGGCCGGTCGAATCGAGAGCCGTGCGGAGCTTGTCCGTCCACGTCTTCTCGACATCGGCAACGATATGCTTGTCTAGTTCAGGCAGTGCAAATTCACGCTTAGTAATATTCAGCGCCTTTCCAAGTTCCTTCTGCCACAGGCACAACCGTTTGATCTCGCGATGGCCAAGCATCAATGCCTCGACCATGACCTTTTCGTCGACTTCGCGGGCCTCGCATTCGACCATGCAGATCGCTTCTTCGGTTCCGGCGACGATGAGGTCAAGCTCGGATTCGCGGCGTTCTTCAAAGGTGGGGTTGATCAGGTATTTGCCATCGATCAAACCGACGCGGACACCCGCGATCGGGTTGTGAAATGGAATGTCCGAAAGATACAGAGCACACGACGCACCCGTTATCGCAATAACATCGGGGTCATTTTCGGCATCGGACGAAATGACCGATGCAACGATCTGCGTTTCAAATCTGTAACCATCCGCAAATAGCGGCCGTACCGGACGGTCGATCATTCGGCAGGTCAAAACTTCTTTTTCGCCCGGGCGGCCCTCGCGGCGGAAATAGTTACCGGGAATACGCCCAGCGGCGAATGTATTTTCACGGTATTCGACCGTGAGTGGGAAAAAGTCCATACCCTCGCGAGCGGTGCGGGCACTGACGGCAGCGACCAGCAACATCGTGTCGCCATAACGTATCACGACCGAACCATCGGCCTGTTTGGCAACTCTGCCGGTTTCAACGATCAAGTCTTTCAGTCCCAGTTTGATCGATTCATTCAAATATTTTTTTGTCATTTCTTGTCCTCAATAAACACAAAGACGAAAAGGCGTGCCGTGAAGCCCTTTCGTCTTTGACAAACAATTGGTTGTGGCGATGACCTTCTATTGCTCGGCGGCATTCAAGTGCTGTCACGTTCAGCAACCACCGGCAAATTCTTCGCGAAGATCTCTATTTTCTGACAGGCCCGAAGCGGCCTCTATTCTTTAGTTCGTTAAGTTTTTTGGGTTGTGAGTTCGTTGAGAATTTCTCAATAAACTCAATGAACTCTATAAACTCAATGAACTCTTACCGGCGTAAGCCGAGTTTCTTAATGATCTCGTGATATTCACCGATATCGCGGCGCTTGAGGTAATCAAGCAGTTTTCTACGACGCGAGACTAATATGAGCAAGCCTCTTCGCGAGTTGTTATCTTTCTTGTGGATCTTAAAGTGCGCGGTCAATTCATTGATGCGCTGCGTCAGCAGTGCAACCTGTACCTGAGACGACCCCGTATCCGATGTGTGAGTTTTGTAGTCACCCACGATCTGTTCTTTTAATTCTTTAACTGTAGACATTTTTATCTTGCTTAACTAGCCTCTCCTTGCTCGCAGTAACTCCGCAAACTTGTGCGGTAACCGCGAAAATTTAATTTCTAAAATCTAAACAATTTCGTTAAAATTGCTACGTTAAATTTAACATAACCAAGCACGTAGGGCAATTTACCGACAGCACAACCCAAAAGTCATTATAGCTTTAGCCCAAAATCCTTTGGCTTGAAATTTTTCTTCGAGACAAGTCTGAATACATCGTCCTTGATTTGAACAACATAAATTCCCAGTTTTTCCATAGCAACTTTTTGTTCGGCCGAAATACCGACGGCGGCAATCATTCCGTACAGTTTTTTATCCTTATGTTCGGGAAACAGTTTTGGAAAGTTCGCAAGCTGGTTTAAGAAGACTTTAATGTCATCGTCGCGAAGTTTTGACTTGATCTCAACAACCACGGCACTATTCTTGCCACCATTGCTAAACGCCAAGACATCCAGCTCGACCATGGAACCGTTTTGACGACGCTGAATTCGCGGGGAAACCGTGTCCAGGCCAAAATCCTTGAAAAGAATCTTTTCGAGGCTCGGCATAAATAAGCCTTCGGTAAATCGACCAAATGTGTTACCGATCCATCCGATCTCTCGGCCAACTTTGCTAAGCTGCTTATCGACGTCTTTGCTACGCTTTTCCGCTTCTTGCTGCATTCGCGTAATCGTTCGCGCATTTTCTGCAACCAAATTTCTCAATTCCTGATCGGTCATACTATAACGCCTCCGTTATTCGTATTATATCTTTTAATACTTAAACTCTTCCATAAACTTGGTCGAGAAATTGCCTTTCTGGAAATTCTCATCCGCCATTATCGCCTGATGGAGCGGGATCGTGGTCTTGATCCCCTCGACAACCATCATCTCAAGAGCACGCTGCATGCGAGCGATCGCGAGTTCACGCGTACGGGCGTGGACGATCAGTTTTGCGATCATCGAATCGTAATAGGGCGGCACGACATAACCCGGATAAACAGCCGTATCGACGCGCACGCCGGGCCCGCCGGGGATGTTGAACGCCGTGATCCTGCCCGGGCTCGGCGTAAATTTCACCGGGTCCTCGGCATTTATTCGGCACTCGATCGAGTGGCCGACTATCTGGACCTCGTCCTGCGTGTAACCAATATTCTCGCCGGTCGCGACGCGAATCTGATTGCGAACGATGTCGGCCAAAGTGACCATCTCGGTCACCGGATGCTCGACCTGGATCCGGGTGTTCATCTCCATGAAGTAGAAGCTGCCGTCCTCATCAAGCAAAAATTCGAACGTGCCGGCGCTCGAATAACCGATCTCCTGACACGCTTTGACGGCGACCGCACCCATTTTCTCACGCTGTTCGGGCGTGATGACGGGCGACGGAGCTTCTTCTAAAAGTTTCTGGTGGCGACGCTGGATCGTGCACTCGCGTTCGCCGAGATGAATGACGTTGCCGTGCTCGTCGGCCAAAACCTGTATCTCGATGTGACGCGGACGCTCGATGTAGCGCTCGATGTAAACCGAACCGTTTTTGAACGCGGCAAGTGCCTCATTCTGGGCGGTTTCGAGGTTTGTTTCAACGTCGTCTTCGGAACGGACAATTCGCATTCCGCGTCCGCCGCCACCCGCTGCTGCTTTAATAATGACCGGAAGCCCGATCTCGCGGATCAACGCCAATGCCTCTTCCGTTGATTCGATCGGCTCCTTGCTGCCCGGCAGAATCGGAACACCTGCGGCAGTCATTGTCCGGCGCGCCTCGACCTTGTCGCCCATCATCGCGATCACGTCGGGACGCGGGCCGATAAATTTGATATTGCAGTCTTCGCAGATCTTTGCGAACGTGGCCGATTCGGCCAAAAAGCCATAACCGGGATGTATAGCGTCAACATTAGTTATCTCGGCCGCGCTGATGATAGAGGGAATATTGAGATAGCTCTCGGCCGATGAGGCCGGCCCGATACAGATCGCTTCGTCGGCAAATCTGACGTGCAGAGCTTCGCGGTCAGCCTCGGAATGGACGGCGACGGTCTTAATGCCCATCTCCTTACACGTCCACATTATCCGGCAAGCGATCTCGCCCCGATTAGCGATCAAAATTTTGCGAATCTCACGCATAAAAGTCCGTCCAAAGCCTAAAGTCCAATGCCCAAAGTCTCACTCAGATCGATAATCCGGCTTTGGACTTTGGACATTGGACTTTGGACTATTTCTTAATTCCAAACAACGGCTGCCCGTACTCGACCGGTTGGCCGTTCTCGACGTATATTCTGACAACCTCGCCCGAAACTTCGGCCTGGATCTCGTTCATTAGCTTCATCGCCTCGACGATACAGACAGTCGTCTCCGGCGAGACATTGCTGCCTTCGGTGACGAAAGGGTTCTTATCCGGCCCTGATGAACGGTAAAATGTTCCAACGATCGGCGAGGTGATCTTAAAGAGTCCCGCATCGGCGTCAGCAGTCGGCTCGACCAGTGCGACTTCGGTCGCGGGCGGTGCGACGATTGCCGCAGGAGCTGTCGCAGTGGGCTGAAAAGCCTGAGCGACCGGACCGCCGCTCATTTTACTGAGCCGCACGCGAATATTTTCGTTTTCAAACTCAAAGTCGGTAAAACCGTGCTCGATGACGAGATTAGCGAGGTCGCGCAGTTCGTCCATGTTTAGCGATGGATCGGTCACCTGCTTTTGTTTCTTCGCACCGTTCCCGCTTTTCTTTTCGACCACCATCTCGCCGTCCTTTGCTTTCGCCGAAGCCGATATTTCGCTCATTGGCAGGCCTCCTCAGCAATTAGCCCTTAGCAGCCATTTCCCGAACGTTGTCCACAAGTTCGATCACAGCCATCGCGGCATTATCGCCCTTGCGGTGTCCGAGTTTGATAATGCGAGTGTAACCGCCATCGCGCTTTTTGTAACGAGGGCCCAGCTCATTAAAAAGTCTCTGCACCGCCTTAACACCGGCTGTGCGCTCGATCTTGTCCTTGGGCTCGCCTTTATTCCCGCGAAAACGGCTCTGCTCGGCCTTGAACGTACTGTTTCCGGCGTGGAAAAATGCTGCCGCCTGACGCCGAAGGTGAACGCCCCGCAGAACGGTATCGTCGCCCTCAAGGTTAGCAGCCTTTTTCGCCATTGTGATGACCTTTTCAATAAACGGACGCAGTTCCTTTGCTTTCGGAACCGTCGTGACGATATGTTCTTTTTCCGCGTTGATCAGCGAAGTCGCCATGTTGCGCAGCATCGACATGCGATGAGCGGTCGTGCGTCCTAATTTACGATGTGCTTTTAAATGTCTCATAACAGTAAAGGATAAAGGCGAAAGGATAAAGGATAAAGGTTGTCGGCCACTTCTTTGACCTTACCCTTTATCCTTTACCCTTTACCCTTAATCTAAATCTCTTCCCCCCGATCCCGGGATCGGATTACCCTGTTCGTCAAAATCCATTCCGAAATCGAGTCCCATGCCGTGGAGCATATCCTTGATCTCGGTCAACGATTTCTTGCCAAAATTTTTGGTGTGGAGCATGTCCTTTTCGCTGCGCCGGATCAGATCGCGGATCGAGCGAATATCGGCGTTCTTCAAACAATTGTAAGAACGTACCGAAAGCTCGAGTTCGTCGACCGATTTGTCGAGCAGGTCGTTCCGCATCAGCGGCGGACGGGCGATGTCCTCAAATTTGTATTCTTCTTCTTCCTCTTCGAAATTGATAAAGATCGACATGTGATCTTTGACCAATTTTGCGGCGAGGCCGATCGAATCTTCCGGCTTGACCGAACCATCGGTCCAAACCTCGACGGTCAAACGGTCATATTCCGTATTCGAACCCTGACGCGTCTTATCGACGTTGTAATTCACTTTCTTGATCGGCGTATGCACCGAATCGATCGGGATGTAGCCGACCGATAGGTCTTCGTCGTTGTTAAGCTCCGCCGAAACGTAACCGCGTCCCTGCTTGAGACGCATCTCGATGTTTAAGCTGCCGCCCGAGCTAACGGTTGCGATATGGATCGATTGATCAAGGATCTCAACGTCACCGTCACCCTCGATATCGGCACTCGTCACTTCGCCCGCACCTTTCTTGCTAATCGAAAGCGTTTTCGGCCCGCCGCCGTGAAGCGTGATCGGCACCTGCTTGAGATTCAAAATTACGTCGGTAGCGTCTTCGACAACGCCTTTGATCGATGAAAATTCGTGTTCGACGCCCTCGATCTTCACGGCCGTAATCGCGGCACCTTCGATCGACGACAATAGTGCACGACGGATCGAATTACCGATCGTTGTTCCGAAGCCGCGTTCGAACGGGGCCGCAAAAAATTTTCCGTATCGGGGAGTTAACGTTTCCGTGTCGACATTAAGCCGACCCGGCATTTGGAAATCTGTCCAATTATTGCTTGTCATATTTGTTCTTGTTTAAAAGGTCATACGAGTTGGCTTTGTCCCCGGGGCGTGCCCGACAAGAACAACCTCTTCGGCCCCGGCTACTTCAGCCAACTCTTGTTTACTACTTACTGTAAAGCTCAACGATCAACTGTTCGTTGATATTTGCGTCGACGTCCTGACGCTGCGGCAAACTCGCAACCGAAACCGAAAGCTCTTTGCCTGTCGCATTCAGCCATGACGGGCGACCGCGGCCGACAGCTGTCTGCCACGCGCCTTCGACGTGTGTATTTACCTGACTACGGTCTTTGACGGCGATGGTGTCACCGGCCTTGACCTGGAACGAAGGAATATCCACCTTGCGGTCGTTGACGGTGATATGTCCGTGGTTGACCAACTGGCGAGCCTGGCGGCGTGAAGTCGAAAAACCGGCACGATAGACAACGTTGTCCAAGCGGCGTTCGAGCATAAACAGCAGGTTTTCGCCGGTAACGCCTTTCTGACGGCGTGCTTTTTCGAAATAATTGCGAAATTGTTTTTCAAGCACAAAGTAAATGCGCTTTACCTTCTGCTTTTCGCGAAGCTGTTCACCGTAACCGGCGAGCATCTTGCGGCGGGCAGCTCCGTGCTGTCCCGGCGGGTTCGTACCGCGTTTCTCAATGGCGCACGACGGTTTGAAACACCGGTCGCCCTTCAAAAATAACTTTGCACCTTCGCGGCGGCACAGACGGCACACCGCATCTCTATATCTAGCCATATTTTATTTTTCTGCCTCCGTATATATACGGAAAAGTTTACGGGCCATTGGCCCTTCATCCTTTCGATAAAAATGTCCGTCAAACTTCAGTTTGACGCGTCGCTCAACAAACTAAAGTTTGTTGGACATCAAACTCTTCGCCGCTTCGGCGGACGGCATCCGTTGTGCGGGATCGGCGTCGTGTCGCGGATCGCGTTCACGCGGATACCGGCCTGTGCGATCGCACGGATCGCCGACTCGCGGCCGCCGCCCGGGCCTTTGACCCGAACCTCGACCTCACGCATGCCGGCCTCGACTGCCTTGCGTGCTACTTCCGACGCTGCCTGCTGTGCCGCAAAAGGCGTTCCCTTTCGCGAGCCACGGAAACCGCGGGCACCGGACGAAGATTGAGCCAACAAATTGCCCTCACCATCGGTGATCGATATCAGCGTGTTGTTAAACGACGCGGCGATATGAACAATGCCGTAAGGTATATTCTTTTTCTCTTTCTTCTTGTAAGTCTTCTTTTTTGCTGCTGCTTTTGCCATTGTATTTAGTTCCGAGTTCCGAGTTCCAAGTTCCGAGTTGAAATTCCGAAAACTCGGAACTCGGAACTGTAAACTTGTAACTTATTTCTTACCCGGTGCCTTCTTCTTCGCCACGGCTGCTTTGCGCGGCCCTTTTCTGGTACGTGCGTTGGTGCTGGTGCGCTGTCCGCGAACCGGCAGGCCGCGTCGGTGACGCAGGCCGCGATAGCATCCGATATCCATCAAACGCTTGATGTCCATCTGGGTGCGTTTACGCAGATCGCCCTCGATATCGCCCTCGGTATCGAGGATCGTGCGGATCTTATTTAATTGATCTTCGTCGAGGTCCTTGATACGGTGATTGATATCGATACCGGCCTGTTCGAGGATCGCGGTCGCACGCGATTTACCTACACCATAGATATAGGTCATCCCAATTTGTGCCCGTTTATTGGGCGGTAGATCAACTCCAGCTACACGAGCCATATTTTCTCCTGAGTAGTGAAAAACTAATAGTTAAAAGTGAAAAAAAATCACTTTTCTCTACTCACTTTTCACTGAATACTATCCCTGCCTCTGCTTATGCTTCGGGTTCTCGCAAATTACGCGCACGATGCCTTTGCGGTGAATAACCTTGCACTTGTCGCACATTTTCTTTACTGACGGTCTAACTTTCATCTCTCTTACCTCCGCCTACTTATAGCGATATGTAATTCGCCCGCGATTTAGATCGTATGGCGAGAGTTCTAAAAGAACCTCGTCGCCCCGCAGAATGCGAATATAATTTTTCCGCATCTTACCCGAAATTTGAACTAAAACCTCGTGGCTGTTTTCGTCCATAGCGACCTTGAACATTGCGTTTGGCAATGTTTCCAGCACGGTCGCGGTGACCTCTATCGCTTCCTCTTTCGACCTACCCAATATGCCAACCGGCTGATTAGTTGGACAAACCGTTAATGTTAACCCTTTTTGCCCGCGCTTTCAAGTCACGCCGAAGCGGTTTCGACTTGAGTGGCTTGCCTGAGCCGTTTCTGCTCTTTCGTCAATGTCAATATCTCGGGTCCGTCAGCGGTCACGGCGAGCGTGTGCTCGGCGTGGGCCGAAGGCTTTCCGTCCAAGGTGACAACCGTCCATTTATCGCTCAAAGTCTTTGTCGCTTCGGTTCCAAGATTGAGCATCGGCTCGATCGCGAAACAATACCCTAAGCGAATCTTCTCTTTCGTCCCGGCCCGCCCGTAATTGGGTATCTGCGGGGCCTCGTGCATCTGGCGGCCAATGCCGTGACCCGTGTAATCGCGGACAATACCATAGCCATATTTTTCGGCGTGTTGCTGAATCGCCCAAGCGATATCGCCAACCCGCCCGTTTGCCCGCGAAGCCTGAATGCCAAACTCAAGGCAGTCCTCAGTCACACGAATTAGTTGTTTCAAATCATCACTAATCTCGCCCACCGGCACAGTCATCGCGGTATCGCCGACAAAACCGTTATACGTCGCCGCCATGTCGAGCGAGCAAATATCGCCCTCTTTCATCGGCGTCGTTTTCGAAAATCCGTGAACGATCTCCTCATTTACTGAAGCGCAGATCGCGAACGGAAAGCCGTGATACCCAATAAACGTCGGTATCGCACCAGCATCGCGAATCATTTTTTCGGCGGCGTTATTCAGATCCATCGTCGAAATGCCCGGCTCAACCATCCCCCGCAAAACCTCTCGCACCTCGGCTATCAGCTCGCCGACGGCTCGCATTTTGTCGAGATCTTTTGCTGACTTTGCGATGATCATCTTTCTACCAAATAAATTTCTTAACCACGAAGAAAACATTTGAGTCGCCACAGAGAACACAGAGGGCACGGAGAATATAGAATCTTTTTTCTCAGTGTTCTCTGCGACCTCTGTGGCTTAAATTAATTCCTGCACCTCACGGTAGATATTCTCGATCTCACCCGTGCCGTCAATCTTCTTCAAGCGGCCCGACTTTTCGTAATACTCGAGCAGCGGTTTGGTCAATTCGTCGAATGTCGCAAGTCGCACCATGACTTTTTCTTCCGAGTCGTCGGCCCGATGCTCAAGAGCAGCGTAGGGGTGAAAGTCACAAAAACCCTCAGCTTTAGGCGACTTCGAATAAATATTATATATCTCGCCGCAAACCGGACAACTCCGCCGTCCAGTCAATCTTTTCAATAGCTCGTCACGCGGCACATCGACCTCGATCGCCTGGATCTCTCTATTCTGCTCTTTGGCAAGTTCCTCAAGCTGCTCGGCCTGTACGGCGGTTCGCGGATAGCCGTCGAGCAGATATGTTCCCGTCGTATCCGGCTTCGATGTTCGCTCGCGGACGATCTTATAGGTCAGGTCGTCCGAAATCAGCTTTCCCGACGCCATGATCGCCTGCACCTCGTGAGCGAGCGGCGAATCGGCGTTTTTCATCTCGCGAAATATATCGCCCGTCGAAATGTGTGGAATCCCATGGCGCTCTTGTAATAACTTCGCCTGCGTTCCCTTTCCGGCACCCGGAGCACCTATCAATACGATGATCTTATCCATAAAAGCAATTACGAATTACGAATTAACAATTACGGCTAATTTCGTAATTCGTAATTCGTAATTCGTAATTCTCTAACTTCGTCGGCCGCGTAATCGCGAACCTGCCCCCAGAAAACCTTCGTAGTTACGCATCACGAGCTGTGCTTCGATCTGCGAAACAGTGTCCATCGCCACACCGACGAGGATGAGCAGCGAAGTGCCGCCGAAATAGAATTGGTATCCCAATCCCGTCGGTATCCAGCTCAGTCCGGGCGTCGCCGACATAAAATTATCGACCGCCGCTCCGACAAACGGCAGGCGGGCGACCTTAAATCCGCTCAACAGCAGCTGCGGCAGAAACGCGACAAACGCCAGGTATAACGCACCGACCGTCGTCAACCGCGTCAATATCTGATTCAAATATTCCGCCGTCGGAGCACCGGGACGAATGCCGGCGATAAACCCGCCGTGCTTACGTAGATTGTCCGCGACCTCGTCCGTGTTGAAAATAATCGTGATGTAAAAGAAGGTGAATATGACGATCAGCGACAGGAACACGAGCTCGTAATAGGGGTCACCGCCGTGAAACTGCTGGAAAAAAGAGTAAACCTTTGACCACGCCGAATCCGGATTTGCCGGGTCCGCCGGGAACGCCGAAAACAGCGTCTGCGGCATCGCCAATACCGACGAAGCGAAGATCACCGGAATAACGCCACCCATGTTGATCTTGAGCGGAAGACTCGTTTCCTGGCCGCGAAATGTCTGATTACCGACACGCCTACTGGCGTAGCTTATCGCGATATTTCGCCGAGCCGATTCGACATAGACTATCAATGCGATCAACGCAACGAGGACAACGACCAGAAAGACAACGCCCAGCGTCTGCATCGGGTCGCCCGTGCTGACACGACCATAGATCTGTTGGATACCTCGCGGCAAACCAATAACGATACCCGCGAAGATAAGCAGCGATATACCGTTTCCAACGCCGCGTTCGGTGATCTGTTCACCGAGCCACATGACAAAGATCGTGCCGGTCGTCAAGGTCACGACAATCATAGCCGTCGCCCACCATGTGCCAGGAATGATCTGATTTCGCGTCAGCCACGTCGAAACAAAAAATGTCTGAACCGCACAAAGAACAACGGTCGAGTACCGTGTCCACTGGTTCATTTTCTGCCGTCCGACCTCGCCTTCTTCCTGAATTTTCTTCATTGCAGGAGAGAGAACGGGCAGGAGCTGCATAATGATCGACGCGGTAATATACGGCGTCACACCAAGAGCAAAAACAGAGATCGTCCGGAAATTACCACCCGAAAACAGGTCGAGAACACCGAGAAGCGTACCGGCAACCTCGCTCCAAACCCTTTCAAGCTGTACCTTGTTAATACCCGGTGCCTGGACGTGCGCACCCAAACGATAAACCGCCAGAAGCCCAAGCGTGAAGAGGATCCTCGTCCTCAGCTCGGGGATCTTGAACATGTTTTGTATGGCGCCGAAAAACTTCTCCATATATTTGTCAGTGGTCAGTGGTCAGTTTGCTTTCAAAAGACCAATGACGAAGGACCTATGACTAAGCCGCTTCAGCAACGGCGTATTTCTCAATCTTGGTCGCGCTCCCGCCGGCTTTCTCGATCTTATCCTTCGCCGTCTTGGTAAAGCGGTGGGCTGAAATATTTAACGGTTTTTGCACCTCGCCGGTTCCAAGAACCACGAGATCGTGCTTGGCTTTTTTGATCAGGCCGCGTTCGTGCAGGATCTCAGGCGTAACCGTTTCACCGGCCTGGAAATTCTCTTCGATCTTAGCGAGGCTGATCTCGATCCATTCTTTCTTAAAGATATTGGTAAAACCGCGCTTTGGCAGCCGACGTTGCAAGGGCATCTGTCCGCCTTCAAAACCAATCTTGTGGCTGTAGCCCGAACGCGACTTCTGGCCCTTGTGCCCTTTACCCGCAGTTTTGCCGGTTCCCGATCCTGGACCGCGGCCGATACGCTTTTTCTTGTGCGTCGAACCCTTTGCCGGATGTAAATTGTTTAATGCTAGTGCCATTTTTTTCCTCGTTAATCGTAAATAGTGAATCGTGAATCGCGGCAGATATCTCTATTTACGATTCACGATTTACGATTCACGCGCCTTAGTCAACTATTCTCAACAGATGCGGAACTTTATTCACAACACCACGCGACGAAGGCGTGTCTTGCCGTTCGATGATTTGGTTGAGTTTGGTGATGCCGAGACTTTTGACGATCTCTTTCTGCTTTTTGGAATAGCCGATCATGCTCCGGTAATACTGGATCTTGATCTTTCCGCCGGTGTCCTGTTCTGATTTCTTTGCCATAACTCTTTAGAGTTTATTGAGTTTACTGAGTTTTTTGAGTCTGTTGAGAAATAATACACTCAACGAACTCTACGAACTCAACGAACTCTTAAACTAGTTCCTCAACCTGCTTGCCTCTCAACCGAGCAACCTCGATCGGGTCTTTCATCCGCATTAAACCGTTAAATGTCGCGCGGATCACGTTGTGATTGTTGTTCGAGCCGAGGATCTTAGTACGCACATTGTGAACGCCCAGGCTCTGCAGCACGGCGCGAACGGCACCACCGGCTATAACGCCTGTGCCTTCGGCAGCCGGCTTGAGCAGGACGCGTCCTGCACCGTATTCGCCGATCATCTCGTGCGGCAGCGTGCCGTCGATAAGCGGAACGCGGATCAGGTTATTCTTGGCCGATTCGACCGCTTTCTTGATCGCGTTCGGAACTTCCTTCGCCTTACCGGTACCGAAACCAACGTGTCCGGCTTCGTCGCCGACGACAACCAGTGCCGCAAACGACATATTCTTACCGCCCTTGACGACCTTGGTGACGCGGTTGATCGAGATAAGCTGATCCTTGAGGATCAATCCGCCCGGAGAAATTTTCTGTTTATTCTTTGTCATTGCTTTCCAGTAAGAGTGCCGCCTTTAGGCGTTTTCTTTCGCACTACCATCCGCTTGCGCAGGTGGTTCTGACTCCTTCGCCTCATGTTTGTTCAATCCAGCTTCACGGGTGGCGTCGATCAACGCTTTTACACGTCCGTGATACAAATATCCGCCGCGATCAAACACGACACTCGAGATGCCTGCCTTTTGGGCACGCTCCGAGATCGCTTTGCCAACAGTCTTTGCCGCTTCCACATTGCCGCCGGCCTTAATGCCAAGCGCTTTCTCAGTAGTTGACGCCGTCGCCAGCGTCGTGCCGGTCTTGTCGTCGATGACCTGAGCGTAAATGTGATTCAGGCTGCGAAAGACCGCAAGTCTCGGCCTGTCAGCCGTACCCTTAACTTTCTTACGAATGCGGCTATGAACACCCTGCCGAATATCTGCTCTACTTTTCTGTCCCATAATCTCCTCGTGAATCGCGATTCGTAAATCGTGAATCGTTTTTGTTTTACTATTCACGATTCACGATTTTCGATTCACGCCTTATTTACCGGTCTTGCCCGGTTTCAACCTATACAACTTCTCCGCGTAACGAACGCCTTTGCCCTTGTAGGCATCGGGTTTACGCAGCCGATTCAACTCCGCCGCGACCTGGCCGAGCATCTGTTTGTCGATGCCGCTCAGCGTGATGGTCGTCTGGTACTGGTTGATCGACGTTTTTGTGCCGACACGTTCGGTCTTGGCGTCGATGCCGTCGGGCAGCGGATATTCGATCGGATGCGAATACCCGAGCGAAAACATGATCTTCTTGCCCTGAACATCGGCCTTGTAACCGACTCCGACAATGTCCATGTCGCGTGTGAAGCCCTCGGTCACGCCAACAACGGCGTTATTTGCCAGGGCTCTCGCGAGGCCGTGAAACGCGGCGACATCATCGCTCGCACGTTCCGCGGTCAGCGTTCCGTCCTCTTGCTTAAACGATACGCCCGCCGGGATCGGCGTTTTCAGCGTGCCCTTAGGCCCTTTAAATTCCATTTCCGAGTCGTTTATCGTCACGGTCACCCCTGACGGTATCGATATCGGTTTTTTTCCTACTCGTGACATAATTCCTCTCGTTCAGAGTGCACGCTTTAGCGTGTAAGAACGCGATAAATCGAGCACTCTTAACTCTAATAAATCTCCGCTAATATCTCGCCGCCGACGTGCGTCTGACGGGCCTGTTTTCCGCTCATGAGACCATGCGAGGTCGAAACGATGTTCACGCCGTAGCCGCCGAGGACCTTCGGAATGGCATCGGAGCCGACATAGACGCGGCGGCCGGGACGCGACACACGCGACAAATGCGTGATCGAAGAAACGCCCTTAGCATCGTAGCGAAGAAAGACGCGGATCATGTATTTCACGCCCTCGCCCTTGGTCGTGTAATTATTGATATAGCCCTCTTCCTTGAGGATGCGGGCCAATTCCATCTTTAACTTTGAGCCCGGAATATCAACGCGTGTGTGATTCGCTCGTATAGCATTGCGAATCCGCGTAAGCATATCGGCTATTGGATCTGTCATTACTGTTTTACTCCGTAAAATGATCTTTGATTTTCGATCTTTGACGGTGATTCGATTTCTCAAAAATCAACGGTCAAAGATCAAAGATCATTACATTCTTACCAACTCGACTTAACTACTCCCGGTATCTGGCCTTGAAGCGCCAATTCACGCAGAGCGATACGAGAAACCCCAAATTTCCTCAAGAATCCACGCGAGCGTCCCGTCTGCGAACAGCGGTTGCGTACCCTCGAGGGCGATGCGTCACGCGGCATCTTTTGCAGTCTAATGACTGCCGCATCGACCTCTTCGACCGTCGATTTCGGGTTATTGACTATCTTTTTCCACTCGGCACGGCGTACTTTATAAAGCACAACCATGTCTTTGCGTCGATTATTCTTAACTACCTTGCTTATCTTTGCCATAAACTTAAAAGTCCAATGTCTAAGGTCCAATGTCTAAAGTCGAAATCCGTTCCAAAAAACTTTGGACTTTGGACATGGGACTTTGGACCCCGGACTACGCCCGAAACGGCATCCCCATCGCCTTGAGCAGTGAACGGGCCTGATCGTCATTCTTAGCCGTCGTTACTATCGAAATATTCATTCCGCGTGTCTTATCGACCTTGTTAAAATCGATCTCCGGAAAGATCAACTGCTCGCGAATACCGAGCGTGTAATTTCCGCGTCCGTCGAACGCCTTGCCCGAGATGCCGCGAAAATCGCGAACACGCGGCAGAGCGACCGAGATCAGGCGGTCGAGAAATTCGTACATTCTCTCGCCGCGAAGCGTGACCATCGTACCGATCGCCATTCCCTGACGCAGTTTGAACGCCGCGATGGACTTTTTGGCTTTGGTGATCACAGGCTTTTGGCCGGTAACCGATCTCAGCTCTTCGGTCGCAACGTCGAGGATCTTGGCATTTGCCGAAGCCTCGCCCAAACCCATGTTGACCACGATCTTTTCGATCTTGGGGATCGCCATCGGGTTCGTGATCTCAAACTCCTTGGCTAACGCCGGAGCGATATCTTTTTTGTATTTATCTCTTAATCTGGCCATTTTCTTAGTTTCCAGTTCCTAGTTCAAAGTTTCGAGTTCTTGTTCTTAAATTTGGAACTTGGAACTCGTAACTGTTTCTATTTTGCCTCTTCCGCAGGTGCTTCGTCGTCAACCTTCTTCTTAGCTTCCTTCTTATACGAAGCCGTTTCCGGGATCAACTTCCCGCTTTTCGCGACCCGAACCTTCTTACCGTCACGCACTTCGTACTTTACCTTGGTCGGGTTTCCCGTTTCCGGGTCGATCAACGCGACATTCGAAACACTGACCCAGGCTTCCTGTTCGAAGATGCCGCCTTCGCGGTTCATCTGCGGAACGGGCTTGCGGTGACGTTTGACTATCATCGCACCTTCGACCTTGACCTTGTGGTTACGGGCATCGACGGCGACTACCTTGCCGCGATACGGCTGGCGTTTACCCGCGCTGTCATAGCGGTTAAATTCTTTACCCGCAATAAATACGACCTGGTCGCCGCGCTTGATCCTGCTGTTTACTGTTCCTGTCTTTTCCGTTTTCATTTTCTTTCTTTTGCAGAGGCCCGCGCGTAAGCAAGGGCGTAACATTCAACGTATGCGGTACGCCCGTGCTTACGCGCGGGTTTCTGCATTAAATCACCTCTGGTGCCAAACTCACGATCTTCATAAAATTCTTTTCGCGAAGCTCGCGGGCGACGGGACCGAAAACACGCGTTCCGACCGGCGAACCGTCGTCCTTGATAAGCACCGCTGCATTTTCGTCAAATCGGATGTAGGTGCCGTCCTTACGGCGAACTTCTTTCCTTGTCCTGACGATAACGGCGTTATAAACCTTACCTTTTTTTGCGGTGCCGTCCGGCGAAGCTTCCTTGACCGTAACCTTAATGGTGTCGCCAAGCCGTGCGATCTTTGCCGTCGAACCGCCGACCGGCATGATCATCACCACACGCTTTGCACCCGAATTATCTGCGACCGTCAACGAGGTCTGCATCTGAATCATAACTTTCTCCCGTTCAGAGTGCGGGCTTTAGCCCGTAACGCGATAAATCGCGCAATCTAAACTTTATAGCTCTGCCTTTTGAATGATCTCAACAACGCGCCATCGCTTTCTTGCCGACAACGGTCGCGTTTCTACGATCCTGACTTTGTCACCGATCTTGGCTCCCATTTCGTCATGGGCCATAAATTTCTTGCGTTTCTTAACGTATTTGCGATAAACCGGGTGCTTGACCAATCGGTCGACGCGAACCGTGACGGTCTTCGTCATCTTGTCCGAAGCGACGATGCCGATCTTCTCAGCCCGCTTGTGAACCTTCTTTTCGTCGGTCGCAGTCGGTGTATCGTCCGTCTTAGCTGCTTTCGGAGCAGCCTTGGCAGATTTCTTCGGCTTTTCTTCAGCAACCGGAGCGGTCTCAACAGTAGCTTCTTCAGCCGGAGCCGCTTCGACTTCAGTACTTACTTCTGCGTCTGCCGGTGCGACATCTTCCGCCGCTGCCTCAACCGCAGTTTCTTCAACCGCCGTCTCCTCGACCGCAACTACTGATTCTTCAGTCTCGTCTTTTTTCTTCTTTACCATTTTCTTATGTTTGGAGTTCCAGCTTTAGCTGGCCTCTTTCCATCTCACGCCGGGCCACCTAAAGGTGGAACTCCGAACCTCAGGCCGTCTTGGCCTCCGAGTCTTTGTTGTTAAGCAGGGTAAAAACCCTCGCCAACGTCTTTTTCTCACGGCGGATATCATTTATCGCTTCGCCAACGCCGAGCGTTTTGCGGAACTTTAGCCTGAACAGCGATTCTTTCAACGCGTCGGCCTGATCGGTTAATTCCGTTTCACTCATGTCTCGAAGCTGATCGAGTTGTTCTTTGCGTTTCATCTCTTTAAACTAAGCCTCCCTCGAGGTCCGCACGGGTGACAAACCTGGTTTTGACCGGCAATTTCTGCGCCGCGAGCATCATCGCCTCGCGTGCCAACCCCTCTTCAACACCCTCGATCTCATAGAGAACGCGCCCTGGTTTTACCACGGCGACCCAATGATCCGGAGCCCCTTTACCGGAACCCATGCGTGTTTCAGCCGGTTTCTTGGTGATCGGCTTGTCCGGAAAAATGCGGATCCAGATCTTGCCGCCCCGTTTTACATGACGCGTCATTGCGATACGAGCCGCTTCGATCTGACGATCGGTGATCCAGGCCGCCTCTAATGTTTTTAAGCCAAAATCACCAAAACTGAGCTTTTCGCCGCGTGTCGCCTTACCGCGCATACGGCCCTTCATTACTCTCCGGTGCTTGACCTTTTTCGGCTGTAACATAATAAAAACCTCGTGAATCGTGAATCGATGCTCTTAATTCACCACTAACCATTTACCACTTACCACTATCTTCGATCATCTCTGCGAGGACCTCGATCATTACGTCTCGCACCGCGTTCGACCTTGACCTCGTTCATTGGATCGCTTGTCGTTCCGCGGGCCATCGATGCGTTCGGATCGAGAATTTCACCGCGATAGATCCAAACCTTGACGCCGATGATTCCAAATGTCGTCAACGCTTCGGCAAAGCCAAAATCGATATCCGCACGGAGCGTGTGCAGCGGCAGACGGCCCTGCAGATTCCATTCGGTGCGGGCGATCTCGGCTCCATTCAAACGACCGGCGATCATTACCTTGATTCCCTGTGCACCAAAACGCTGCGATTCCTCGATCGTCTTTTTCATCGCACGGCGAAAAGCGATACGCTTCTCCAACTGCTGTGCGATCTTTTCGGCCTGAAGCTGAGCGTTAAGCTCGGGATGCTTGATCTCCTGGATTGAGATGAGCACTTCGCGGCCCGTATCACGCGAAAGATCTTCGCGAAGCTTGTCGATCTCCGACCCCTTGCGTCCGATGATGATACCGGGACGCGAGGTGTAGATGATGATCTTCATACGAGCTGCCGCGCGTTCGATATCGATATGCGAGACGCCGCCGCCGCTGAATTTGCGTTTCAATTCGCGTTTGAGCTTGAGGTCTTCGGCCAGAAAGGCGGCGAAGTCCTGTTTCGCAAACCAATGCGAGTGCCAGTCTTTGTTGTATCCGACCCTAAAGCCGTATGGATGAACTTTCTGTCCCATATTTTAATCAGTTGGCAGTTGCGGTTGGCAGTAGGCAGTTTCGCCTTTACTGCCCACTCTCTCTGCCTACAGCCTACTGCCTTTCCAGTTCCTCGTTCGTCTTTTCCATGACCTCATCGGCCGGTTTAGTCTCATTCAACGCCGCCGGGGTCTGAACCGAAAGGTTCTTGGCATCCGCGACTTCGGCGTTTTCGGAAGCGTCGATAGCCTCTGCGGTTTCGCTCTCCGTCGGGGCGTCAACTACCGGATGCTCGGCGATCTCATCGAGCGTCGCCATTATGTTCTGGGCCGTTGGCTCGACCGGCGTCGGGAACGTTGTATCCTCGACTACTTCAACAACCGGTTCAGACTTGGTTTCGACCTTTTCAGCCTTCGGAGCTTTCTTGGTATCCTTGGCTGCTGCCTTGGCCGCAAGCTTTTTACCGACCGGCCGTGTGGCCATAGACGCTTCGATCTTCAGTTGCTTTTCAGTCTTGGGCTTTTCGTCGCTGGTCACCTGAATTGTGATGTGGCAATAATGCCGTTGCTCACGATATGCTCGTCCCTGCGGTGCCGGACGCATACGGCTGCGATTCTTATGCGGACCCATATCGACGTAGCACAGATTCACCCACAGATCGTCAGGATCAATGGCTATATTCTGCTGCTCGGCCTTAAAGGTCGCGTTGGCGATCGCCGAATTCAGGCACTGCGAGATCGGATCGGCCGCCCGCTTGTCCGTAAATTTGAGGATCGACAAGGCTCTCGACACATTGACGCCGCGAATCAGATCGATCACAAGCCGCGCCTTGCGAGGGCTGCCTTTTAGATATTTTGTTTTTGCTACAGCTTCCATACTATTTAATGGTTAATGGTTAACGGTTAGTGGTAAATCGCTCAATTAAGCACTTACCATTTACCTCTTACCACTATTTCCTCTTAGCCATCTTCTCCGCTTTCGTTCCCGGGTGGCCCTTAAACATACGCGTCGGCGAAAATTCACCCAACTTGTGGCCGACCATATTCTCGGTAACAAATACCGGAATGTGGCGTTTGCCATTGTGCACGCCAAAGGTCAAACCGACCATATCCGGCGAGATCGTCGAGCGTCGCGACCAAGTCTTGATCGCCGGCGGCTTTGGCCCACCCTCAAGGATGCGGCGCAGCGTTTTTTGAACGCTAAGATCGATAAACGGTCCTTTTTTTAATGAACGTGGCATATTCTTAAATCAGGGATGACGGGGCGACGGACTCGGGCTGATATTTCTGCTTTATCCTTTATCCTTTACCCTTTATCCTTTACTTACTCCTTCTATCCCGCACGATCATATTGGTCGTACGCTTGTTGCGCCTGGTCTTGTATCCGCGCGTCGGCTGTCCCCACGGGGTTACCGGATTACGTCCGCCCGATGTTTTACCTTCACCACCACCATGCGGGTGATCGACCGGGTTCATGGCTACGCCGCGAACTTTGGGCCTGCGGCCCAGCCAGCGGCTGCGGCCGGCTTTACCAAGCGAAACATTTTCATGCTCGGTGTTTCCGACCTGTCCGACAGTCGCCATACAGACGACCGGAACTTTGCGGGTCTCACCCGAAGGCATTCTGAGCTGAGCATAATCGCCTTCTTTTGCGACGATCTGTGCAAAGCCACCTGCCGAACGCACCATCTGTCCGCCTTTTCCCGGGCGAAGCTCGATGTTATGAACCTGCGTGCCGAGCGGAATATTTTTGATCGGCAAAGCGTTTCCCGGCAAAATGTCAGCCTCTTCGCCACTCAGGATCATTGTTCCGACCGTAAGGCCAAGGGGAGCAATAATGTAACGCTTTTCGCCGTCGAGATAGTTGATCAGGGCGATGTGAGCCGAGCGGTTCGGATCGTACTCAAGCTGTGCGACCTTTCCGGGAATGCCGGATTTGTCACGCTTGAAATCGATGATCCGGTAATGCCGCTTATGGCCTCCGCCGCGACGCCGAACCGTGATACGTCCGTCGTTGTTGTGGCCCGAAATCTTCTTCTTCGGCTCGAGCAACGATTTCTCGGGTGTTGCTCCCTTCGTCAACTCGTCGCGCGTCAGATAAGTCTGATAGCGTCGTGCCGGCGATGTCGGTTTTAATCTCTTGATTCCCATAATTCAAGTTCGGAATGCGGAGTGCGGAGTGCGGAGTCTTTTATTCTCTGCGTCCGCCCCGCTCCTAAAATTTTCAACTAATCGGATTCCGAAACGGTCTCACGGTTTTAATTCCGCATTCCGCACTTCGCATTCCGCACTCACTAGATCGCTTCTGCGTAATCAACCATCGGCTCGCCCTTGCGGAGAGTTACATAAGCCTTTTTCCAAGCTGCTTTGCGTCCTTCGATGCGTCCGCGCTTCTTGACTTTTCCGTCGTACTGTAGTGTACGAACCGCGGAGACCTTGACGTTAAAGATCTCTTCGACCGCTGACCTGATCTGCGGCTTTGTTGCTTTTTTATCAACCCTGAACGTCAGCACCTGGCCCTGAACGCGTCCGCTATCCTCGTCCGTCGAATCCTCTTTCAGGATCACGCTCTTTTCCGTAACGACCGGTGATTTCAAAATGTCCCAAACAGCTAAATTAGTCATTGTCAGTAGCCTCCTCGGTTACTTCGACCGCCGGAGCAGCTTCAACCTCGACTTCCGTTTCAGCCTTCTTCGCGGCTTTCTTCGGAGCTGGCTTTTCAGCTTTTTCCGCAACGGGCTTCGCGGCTTTTTCAGCCTTAGGTGCGGCCTCTTTCTTAGCTTTCGGAGCCTCTTCAACTACTTCTGCCGGAACCTCTGTCGCTTTTTTCGCTTTCGGCTTCTCCTCGACTGCCTCTGCTACTGCTTCTGCCTTGTTTTTCGGCTTCGCTTCAACTGCTTCTACAACCGTTCCACCACTCTCGCGTTTCGGGTCGAGCAGGCTTGTCAATTCTTCGAGAGCCGCTTTCGAGATCAAAAGTTTCTCGTGATAGATGATGTCGTAGATGTTCAGCCCAAAACTATTCGTGACCTTGGTCTTTTCGACATTTCGCGACGACAGGATCAAATTCAGGTTGTCGAGCGAATCGACGATCAGCGTCTTGACCGGCTTTTTGCTCGTCGCAAGAGCGAGTCCGCTGACAGCACCGATAAACTCTTTGGTCTTCGGCGATTTGAACGTAAATTCGTCGATGATCAGCAAATTGCCTTCACGCAATCTTTCCGACAACGCCGAACGCAACGCACCGCGTCGCATTTTCTTCGGCATCTGATATGACCAGTCGCGCGGCTGCGGTCCGTGAACGTTACCTCCGCCCTTCCACAAAGGCGAGCGGATCGACGCGATACGCGCACGTCCCGTTCCCTTCTGCTTCCAAAGTTTGCGGCCCGAACCAGACACGTTACCGCGGGTCTTCGTTGCCGAAGTTCCCTGGCGTCCGTTGGCCTGATAATTCATCACCGCCGAGTGGATCAGGGCTTCGTTAAGCTCGACACCGAAAACGGCATCGGGCAGCGTAACCTCGCCGACCTCTTTATTCTTCAAATTGCGAACCATTACGGTAGGCATAATATTCTCTCCGTTGTTCAGAGTGCGGGCTTTAGCCCGTATTTACGCGATAAATCGCGCACTCTAACTAAGCTTTTTTAACCATCACCAGGCCGCCATTCGGCCCCGGGATGGCTCCACGAACCATCAACAAATTATTTTCAACATCGACTCGCGCAATTGTCAGATTCTGGACCGTAACCCGCTCGTCGCCCATATGTCCCGACGACCGCGTACCTTTAATAACACGCGAAGGATAAGCCGATTGGCCGATCGAACCCGGTGCACGAACGTTCATCGAACCGTGGCTTTCAGGCCCGCGTTGAAAGTTGTGCCGTTTGATCGTACCGGCAAAACCGCGCCCCTTTGACTTCCCCACAACGTCGATCTTGTCGCCGTCGGCAAAGACGTCAACCTTGATCTGGTCACCAATCGCGGCATCAGGCTCTTCACCCAAGCGAAACTCTCTCAAAACACGAGTCGGAGGTGTGCCGCCACCCGTTTTTTCAAAGTGTCCGCGAAGCGGCTTCGAAACGTTTTTCAGGCGGATCGGCTTGTCTTCGACAAGTCCGAGCTGGACAGCGTTGTAACCATCGCGGCCCGCCGCACTCTTCGTCTGGACGACAACGCAGGGTCCCGCCTTGATGACCGTAACCGGAGTTACCGTGCCATCCTCAGCAAAAAGCTGCGTCATCCCCATTTTTCTACCAATGATTCCACTAATCATAATCTTATGAGTCTGGTGAGTCTGGTGAGTCTGGTGAGTCCTGAGTCATTCTTCGACTCTCCCGACTCTCTGGACACTCCAGACTCTCTCGACTAATTCTTCCCGAACGCCTTGATCTCTACATCAACACCGGCCGGCAGATCCAATTTCATCAACGCATCGACCGTTTCGGCCGTCGGATCGAGAATGTCCATCAAACGCTTGTGCGTCCTGATCTCAAACTGCTCACGCGACTTTTTGTCGACGTGTGGCGATCTCAATACCGTCCATTTGTTTTTGACGGTCGGAAGGGGTATCGGCCCTGCGATCCTTGCTCCCGTTCTCTTCGCCGTTTCCACGATCTCAGCGGTGGACTGATCCAACACACGGTGATCGTAGGCCTTTAACTTGATGCGAATCTTTTCGTTTAACATATCTTTCAGTTGTCGATTGTCAGTTGTCAGTTATCAGCATCGGAATTTCCGACAACTGACAACCGCCTACTGACAACTGACGTTATTCCACAATATCCGAAACCGTACCGGCACCGACTGTTCTGCCGCCCTCGCGGATGGCGAAGCGGAGGCCTTTTTCCATGGCGATCGGTGCGATCAGCGTGATCTCCATCTGGATGTTGTCGCCCGGCATGACCATCTCGACTCCTGCGGGCAAGTTTGCAACTCCCGTGACGTCCGTTGTTCTGAAGTAGAACTGCGGGCGGTAGCCGGTGAAGAA
>JBBRPZ010000008.1:0-186354 GCA_038227175.1 Pyrinomonadales bacterium
ACGCGATCGACGCCTACGCACGGCACGATTCCGCGACCGACTTCAATCCAAATACGCCCGTCTGGGATCCGACCCCGGCCGGAGGCCCGCTCGTGATCACAAATCTTGGAGCGAACTGCACGTCGACAGATGGCCCCGAAGACGCATCAGGCAATGCGACAGCAACGGTGCCTGAGCCGGAATCGGCAGCGGCAGCGAGGGTCGTCAAAGTTGTTTCGGGAGCGACAACCGGTCGTGACATCACGGTCGAGATCGAGATGTCGGCTCAGGGCAACGAAGCCGGAACGCAGTACACTCTGCATTTCGACCCGACCGCTGTCAGCATCAGCGACGTCAGCGGTGTTAATTCGAACCCCGACATCACGTTGGGAACGGATTCACCGGCGGGAACGGTGCTGAATGTCAACGCCGAGGGAGCAGCTAACGGAACGATCGGTATCGTTGAAAACTTCAACGGCACGAGCGATTCCATAACGGCGATTCGAGAAGGTGCAAGACGCATCGCGAGGGTGACGTTCCACATGCGCTCTGGTGCAACTGCCGGTGAATCGAAGGTGACCTTCGACAACTCGGTGGTCAAGGGCCTCTCAGCCGATGCAAACGGACTGATCCTCGGCACGACCTTCGACCAGAACGGGAGAATCACAATCCCGGCAACAGCCGGAGCGTCAATCTCAGGCCGTGTAACAACCCCGGACGGTCGCGGTATGAGAAACGCCACGGTCACTATCGTCGACAGCAGCGGCTTTGCACGCTCCGTTACAACCAGCTCGTTCGGCTACTACACGTTCGACGACATCACAACGGGTGCCAGCTACACGATCGGCGTCGCCTCACGGCAATACCGCTTCGCGTCACGTATCGTGGAGATCGACGGCACCCTTGCGAATGTCGACTTTACCGGACTGGAGTAGTTCTCACGTCCATAACCTAACCGGAGACGGGAAATATCGCACGTTGTTCAGCGTGCGATATTTTTTTATACTCTTTAGTTTGTGGATTCGGTGCGGTAACAAACTATATGGCGTTCTTTTGGCGTAGGAAAAAAGAAGATACATTTTCAAGCTCGGTGCTTGGTCTCGATAAATCGGTCGAGGAGCTGAAGGCACAGGAAGAGGCGGTTGAGCGTGAGATCGGGGTTCGTTTTAGCAAGGCGATCGAGAAAACGCGGCATTCGATCAACAATCGGCTCGATACGATCTTCGAGGGCCGCAAGCAGATCGACGACCAGCTGCTCGACGAACTCGAGGAAATGCTCATTTCGACGGACATCGGCGTTGCGACGACTTTGCAGGTGCTGGATGCGATCCGGCGGGGTGTTTCGCGGCAAGAGATCGGGGACCTCGCCGCATTAAAAGCCGCGATGAAACGCGAGCTACTCGATATTCTTCACCATTCCGAAGAAAGAGGCGTAGCCGACGAGCGGATTGTCGATCCGGCGATAAAGCCTTATGTCCTGATGGTTGTCGGCGTCAACGGCGTCGGCAAAACCACGACG
Source organism: Pyrinomonadales bacterium (assembly GCA_038227175.1). GTDB lineage: Bacteria > Acidobacteriota > Blastocatellia > Pyrinomonadales > Pyrinomonadaceae > OLB17. The sequence continues at coordinate 1,499 of JBBRPZ010000008.1, forward strand.
ATCGGCAAGCTCGCGCAACGTATCAGAACTGAGGGCAACGATGTTCTGATCTGCGCCGCCGACACTTTCCGCGCCGCCGCCAACGACCAGCTTGAGATATGGGCTGGACGTGCCGGTGTTCAATTGATCCAGCAAAAACAGGGAACCGATCCTGCGGCTGTGCTCTTTGACGCTCTGGCAGCGGCAAAGGCCAGAAATTCCGACGTACTGATCGTCGATACGGCCGGACGGCTTCACAACAAAGCCCATTTAATGGCCGAGCTTGAAAAGATGAAACGCATCTCGTCCCGCGAGGTCGAAGGCGCACCGCACGAAACCTTGCTTGTCATCGACGCCGTAACCGGCCAAAACGGGCTCGAACAGGCACGCCAATTCATGAAAACCGCCGACGTGACCGGCATCGTCCTGACAAAGCTCGACGGCACAGCCAAAGGCGGCATCGCCGTCGCTATCGCCAAGGAACTAAACCTCCCGATCCGCTACGTCGGCATCGGCGAACAGGTTGACGATCTGATGGTTTTCGATCCGGAGAGTTACGTCAACGGATTGTTTAATTAAAGAACTTCGGAATAACTGATAGGTTATAAGTGATAGCTGATAAGTCCGGGCATTATCACTTATCAGCTATCACTTATAACTTATTTCGGATGATTTGCTAAAAATATTGGACCAGGAATCTGAAGAATTTGATCTCGCACTGACGCGACGTGCATTGGACCTCGCCGCTCTCGGTGTCGGTTTGGTGAGCCCAAACCCGCTCGTCGGCTGCGCTATCGTATCCGCCGACGGCGAGATCGTTGGCGAAGGTACTTACACCTACAACAACGTCACCCACGCCGAGGCCATCTCACTCGAACAAGCCGGTGAACGGGCACGCGGCGGCACGGCGTACGTGTCGCTCGAACCACACGACCATTACGGCAAAACACCGCCGTGTACCGAAGCGTTGATAAATCTGGGAATCGTGCGAGTTGTATGTCCGATCGAGGATCCGAATCCCCTCGTGTCGGGAAAAGGTTTTGAGCGGCTTAGAAATGCGGGAGTTGAGGTGGTTACTGGCATTTTGGCTAACGAAGCTGCCAGACTCAACGAAAAATTCATCTGTTGGCATCGAAAACAGCGGCCTTTCGTCCATTTGAAGATGGCGATGTCGCTTGATGGACGGATTTCTCTTAACAACAGCGTTTCAACGGCACTTTCGGGTGAGGCGGCGCGTGCACGGGTGCAGGAGTTCCGTCACGAACACGACGCGATTCTCGTCGGCGGAAATACGGCCGCAGTCGACAACCCCAGCCTGACCGACCGTAGCGGCAAGCCGCGTCGCAGGCCGCTGGTGCGGGTTGTGTTAGATAACGCGCTTCGCCTTTCGCCTGGATCGAAACTCGCCAGCAGCGCGCGCGAGACTCCGGTCATCGTGTTTACAAATAATACAAACGAGGCGAAGTTGGATCCGCTGCGAAACGCCGGCGTCGAGGTGGTCATATCCGATTTTGGGGGCGACGAATTGACGATGGTCCTCTGGAACCTGAAGCGGCGAAGTATTCAGAGCGTGCTGGTAGAGGGCGGAAGCGAGGTCGCCGGTTCATTTGTCGATGCCGATCTGGTGGATAAGGTCACTTTTGTAATTTCACCGCTGATCATTGGCGGACACAAGGCACCCGCTGCCATTGCCGGACAGGGGGCGATGTCGTTAAAAGCTGCTTTCCATCTCGCTGATACGAGCATTTCAAATCTCGGCGATGATATCGAGATCACCGGGTATTCACGAGCCTAATGCAAGTTCGCGCAAAAAAATCGCTCGGCCAAAATTTTCTACGTGACAGTTCTTTCGTCGATAAGATCGTCGGGGCTCTCGCTCTTACTGACGCGGATACCGTTTTCGAGATCGGACCTGGGCAGGGAGCTTTAACTGCTAGTTTGGTTGAGCAGGCGGGTCATGTAATCGCGATCGAATTTGACCGTGATATGGTCGCAATCCTTAACGAACGATTTGGTTCAGCCGGCAACTTTGAATTGGTAAAGGCTGACGCATTAAATGTTGATTTTGCTGACCTGTTCGGAGACGCAGTGGCCGATAAACGGGCCAAGCTCGTCGCAAATCTGCCATACAATATTTCGACACCGATCCTACAGCGGCTGATCGATCAACGCGAAATATTCTCCGAAATTATCCTGATGTTTCAACGCGAGGTTGTAGAACGAATAACGGCTCCGGCGGGCGGCAAGGAGCGTGGTTTTCTGAGTGTGCTGGTTGAAAATGCGTTTGAGGCCGAATATCTATTTGACGTTCCGCCGGGTGCGTTCCAACCGGTTCCGAAGGTCTGGAGCGGCGTTGTACGGCTCACGCCAAAGCCGGGTGTTTTGCATGATTATCCGCTTTTCAGGAAAGTCATCAGCTCGTCATTCGCCCAAAAACGCAAGACGATGCTCAACAATCTGAGGCAAACGGTAGAAAACGCAAACGACATTCTCGGCGAGGCCGGGATCGACGCGATCCGAAGGGCGGAAACGTTAACGCTTGACGAATGGTGGAATTTGACCCGGACGATAAGCAAGGCACAAACCGCCCGGGCCAAAAAAGACACTTCCTAATTATTCCAGCCCGACAAAATTGATATTTGTCAGGTCTCCCGATACCGAGAAGGATTGCGTGGCAAACCTGTAAAATCGGGACGAGACAGTCATCGTACAAGTGCCGGTCGCCGTCACATCGCTGATGCTGTAAAAGCCAAATGAACTTGTCGTCACCCGATGTGCGACGCCTTGCGAATCGATCAAAGTTACCGTCGTATTCCTCAATCCTCTGCCGTCCGGCGTTAAGATCTGGCCCGCCACCGAGAATACGGACGCTCCGGGTAGCTGGCCAAATACCGTAAATTGAGCGGCCTGCGACACGGAAAACCCGTTCGCCGCACCCGCGTCCTGAATATACCAGCGAGCAAAAAATGTATGGCCGGTCACCGCCACGCTGTCCGGTATCGCAATGCTGACTGACGACCAGCCGTTTCCGGCACCGGTATTCTGTGTGTTCGTCACAACGCGTGTTAGCGATCCCGACGCCGGTATCGAGGCTGTGACGCCTGAATCGGCGGCGTCAATCACCAACACTGCTTGCGCGTTACCCATAGCACCCGAGACTGAGACTATAAAATTCGGGTTGCCGACTATCGGCGGCGAGGCCGCTTTTATCTGTGGGATCGCGGCTCCGGAACCGGCCCTGCCGACACCGCTTATCTGCGGTACCCGGTTTGATTCAATATACAAGGCCGGGCGGTCGAATGGCGGAGCCTCGGCGGCGACTCGCGGGTCGGTAAATGGCCGCTTCAGAAATGACACGAGATCGGCCTGCTGCTGGGCGTTCAACCCGAGGGGATGAACGGCCGCAGGCTTGTTCGGAGCATTAAAATCGCCGCCACGGTTGTAGAATGCGACGACCTGATCAAGCGTTGTAAACTGTCCATTGTGAAAATATGAGCCACGCCGCTCGACATTTCTCAGACTCGGTGTCCGAAATTCCCCGATGTCCTGGTTGTTGCCCGAAACCTGAAATCGTCCGGTATCCTCGTTTGGCGGACGAACGCCGTCGTAATGAAACACATTATCGGTAGCGAGCGTCCCGCCATGACATAATGCACAGCCGTTGGCGGTGAATATCTCGCGTCCACGCTGTTCGGCAGCTGTGAGGGCACCGATACCGGCGTTGGCTTGGTCAAGAGGAGTCTGATCACTGTAAAGTGTCCGCTCATAAGTCGCGATAGCCATTGCAATGCGGGCGGGCGTCACGTCCGATGTGCCAAAGGCTTCGAGAAAAAGGTCGGGATAGGATCGGCCGTTGATCCAAGTCGATAACGCCGTTGGCATCGAAGGAGCAAGTGCCAGAGGCTTAGCGCCGCTGATCCGGCTGGCAACATCGGTCCACGTGCGGCCGCTGTGGCCCATTTCGGTTGTCGAGGTTGGCGGTCCGAGCACCTGGCTTTCGAGAGCGGCACCATTATTGATTATCACCGCATTGGTGATCGGATCGCGAAACTGCCTGTCGCCCGTCCGTCCCAAAACAGCGTGGGCGAGTAACCGCCGTCGATGAATGACACCGTCTTTCGCGGCGTCACCTGGTCGTTGACGCCGTATGGGGCAGTAAAAACATAAGTTCCATCGGCATTGCTAAACGGAATGCCCAACGAACCGCGAACGTCGTCCGGCGTATTCGTCAGCCCGTCGAGACCCGGATTAAACGAGGCAGCAGCAGCGGCCACCGAGCGTTTGTCCGTTCCGCCGTTTCCCGCAAAATGACACGAGCCGCACGAAACCGTCCGCGATGTCGACATCTGCTCATCCCAAAATAAAGTTTTGCCAAGATAGGTCTTCGCCGCGGTGATTGGATTGCCCGGCGGGACAGGAGGCGGGTCGAGCGGGGCAACAGGTCCCTGCTGGCTGGTGTTCGCTCGAACACCCTGCTCGGATACACTAAACACGCTGGCGGACGTTCCATTTTCCGCTCTGACCCAGTAGAAAAATGTTTGACTGGGTGGGACTCCAAAATCGAAAAATGAATTCGCGGCTGTAATCCCGACATCGGTCGCGGTTGCCGGATCGTTTGTAGTATTTCGAAAAACCCTATAATTGGTCGCCCCGCGAATTGCATCCCAGTAAACGCCGACCTTGTTATTGTAAACATTCTCGGTCGCCGTGACGCCAGTCGGCGCCGAAAGCGTATTGCCGCCGGTCTGTCCGGTTACCGGATCGGACCTGAGAAGTGCGAATGTACCAAAGATCAAGGCAAAGCTCGCGCACACCGATATTTTCAGTTTCTTCATAACCAACTCCAAAAACAAAATTAATTTATGTAAATAAATGCCCGAATCGATGTCTTATCTGGTTGCGGCAGCGAAACAATCTCGATTTCAAATTGCTCGTTGTGATGCCGATGGCATCCGCAACTTCGTTCAATGTATAATCCTCGGTATAAACCAGTGTCATTGCCAATCTGTCCTGCGGATCAAGCATCGACAAGACCTTTTCAGCCAACTGAGACGCGACTAGCGAGGTCTCCGCCGACGGTTGGCGACCGTCCGCGACGGTTTCGAGATAGTCGTTCTCAGCGTCACTCATCTCCGTAAAGAGATTCTCCAACCGGCGTCCTCTTCGACGAAATTCGTCGTAACAAACGTTTACCGCGATCCGCGTCATCCACGCTGGAAACGAGTTTTCCTCGCCGCCGCGATAGTTTTTGAGCGAAAAATACGTCTTTGTAAAGCATTGCTGTACGCATTCTTCGACATCGGTCAGATCACGGAAAAATCTACTGACGACACGCGTCATCGGCCGTTTATACCTTTCAAAGATCTCCGTAAACGCCGTCTCATCTCCGCCGAGCACCGATTGAACAAGTTGTTCATCGGACACTCGTGATTCACCCCGTACGGGAATCGCGGAAAATTGGACTTTCGCTTGCGAGCTGATATTGAGAACCTCTCCGTGCATTTTCTCGTGTAACCGACGCCGCCAACAAACTGCAAACTACTGGTGTCCCGGACCACGTTCCGCTCCCCCGGTCTCGATCCTATAACCGTTCGGCACGATGAAAAAGTCAGCCGAGGGCTCGGAACGTTTGATATTTACGAGTTTGAAAACATGTTCACCGGCAAGCGGATCGAGATGCCTTGATAACACGATCATCTGCAATTCGGACGAGAACCAGTTTTCCGTCACAACCTGGATCGGCTTGTCATTGCCAAGCTGTCCCGGCGGGATCTCAAATGTTACTCGCGTACCTTCCGTTTGAACGCCCTCGATGGTCTTTGACCCCAGTGATTCGGTCCGCGCATCGGCAGGTGTTCGCTGCTCGCCCGGAGCATTTCCGGCGATGCCGTGTTTATTGGCTACCTTGTTGTTAGTGTCCAGAAAATATTGCGTGTGTGCCGCAAAATCGTTAATGAAAACAAGCATCTGCGGCTTTCCGTCGGCTCCGGCAATGCTCACACCGCCGACCATCTCGAGAGGCTGCTCACGCCGCGTCCGACCGGCGGCATCGCGGTAAAACGCTCCTTTCAGCCGTTTATTGACGGTCGTGCCGTCATACAAGCGGCGAGTGTCTTCGATCACGGTGTCGGCCGAAAACGGCTGACCTTTGATCAGCTTATCGCCGAATCTCAATTCGGCGGCGATGAATTTGCCATTTGGCGGGGGGGGCGGGCCTTCATGCCGTCCCGGAGTGTCGCCCTCACGCTTAGGCGCCCGAAGCTCGTCACCCGAAAGGACGCCATCGCCATTCTTGTCCATTTCCGCAAAAACGCCCTTAACTGTCAGCTCAAAATCGGCACGGCTCGTCACCGCTCCCCCAGGGTTGTGGTCCGCGAAAAAGAACGGCGGCAGCATTTTGTCACCCGGCTGACCCGGGCCCTGAGGCTTATCACCTTGTCCTATAAGAGGACCTTCGGGTCTCAAGTCCTGGCCCATGGGCGGACCCTGCGGACGGCTGCCTGGGCCATTCGGACGGGGCGGACGAGGCATTTCGCCGGCGTCGATCATGCCGTTGCCATTTTTGTCCCACGCCTTAAACGAAGTATCGATAGCGGTCTGTAATTCCGACGCATCGAGCTTGCCGTCACCGTTGGTGTCGAGGCGCTTCATCCACTCGTCCTTTGGGGGATGGCCGTTCTGCTGCGGTCCGTCTCCGCCCGGACGCATTTGACCATCACGCGGCGGGCCTTCGCCCCCCGGTCGACCACGGCCCGGAGGCTGCGCAAATGTCGCGACACCCGCAATAAGTCCCAAAATGACTGCCAAAAATGATCTCGTTTTCATAATAATCTCCAATAAGGCCTAGTGAATAAACCGAATAGAACGCGTCAGACCGTCGTCGCCCACCAAAACCTCGGCGTCGACAAGATTGGATGGCTTTTCGACGCTGGCCACAAGGCCAAGCGTGACCATCATCGAACTCGGCACCCTGACGCGGACGATCTGCCCGCTGTCCGGATTGCGTGCGTACGAAAGAGCGATAAAATCTGTTTTTATCTCAGACGATTTTTTTGCGACGGTCGGTGCGGCAGCTCGTGTTATTGAAATTGCTTTCCTTTCCGCGTTTTTTACGGTCGCAAATTTGATCGCAACCGGTAACTTGTTAACTGATTTCGGTGACAGGCTCTCGACACTCGTCGTCGGTGCAGCAACGTCCGGTTGCGAATGATTAACCTGATCAGCCATCGGAGCAACATTAACAGCAATTTGCTGCTCAACCGGTGAGGGTTGGAAAGCAAACGACGCGATTAACACCGCTGCCGCCACCGCCGCGGGAACGCCGAGCATCAGCCAACGCCAAAATTTGCCGATCGGTGGCCACGGCGACACGCATACTTCCTTTTCGCGGTTTATCTGCCGCTGAACGGCCCACCACAATGTCGGTGAATCGGCAACCTGATTGACAGTCGCCTCGTCCAACGCGGCGTCATTCAAAAGGCTGCTCATCATCTGATCAAATTGTTCGTCCGAAAGCTGCTTTTTCATATCTTTTTGACCTCGAAATTCGCTGTCAGGAAAGAGACGCTTCAAATCGTTTGGTGGTTTCATTTTCTTTACAAAACCACAAAACATTGTCTAACGATACTCCTCTTGATCCTTTTTCTTTCTCTGCGGTCTTCGCGGCTTTGCGTGAGAAAACCAGCTTCACGCAAAGCCGCGAAGACCGCAAAGAAGAACTGCTTTGATTCGCCAAAACCTTACTATGTTATACTGCTCAATTCGATGTAAGTATTGAATAGGACGGTAATTTGAGTAAAATAGAAATAATTCCACTTGGCGGCATCGGCGAATTCGGGATGAACTGCATGGGCATCCGCTACGCCGACGAGATGATCATTATCGATGCCGGTATGGGTTTTCCCGAAGAAACGCCCTACGGCGTTGATATTTCCATCCCAAATTTCGATTTTCTTGAGGAATATCGCGACGATCTGACCGCGATCATCCTCACGCACGGTCATGAGGACCACATCGGAGCACTGTCGTACATTCTCAAAAAATTTAATTTGCCGGTCTATTCATCCCGATTCACCCTTGCGCTATGCGAAAAACGCCTTGGCGAAGCCAATATGCTCGACGACGTTCTGCTGCATCGTGTCGAGGCGAGCGACCGGATCAAGCTCGGGCATTTTGAGGTTGAGTTTATCCACGCATCGCATTCGCTGGTCGAATGCTTCTCGCTCGCTATCCACACGCCGGTCGGCACGATCATTCACACCGGAGATTACAAGATCGATGACACACCCGTAATAGGAAAGCCATACGATCTGAAAACGCTCAGCCGCATCGGCGACGAAGGTGTGCTTGCATTGCTGTGCGATTCGACAAACGCGACTGTCCCGGGCCGAACGCCTTCGGAGCAGGCGGTGATACCGGCGTTCAAGGAAATATTTGAGCAGACCGAGGGGCGGCTTTTTGTTTCGACATTTTCGTCATCGCTGCATCGTTTGCAGATAATTTTCGACATCGCACACGAATTTGGCCGTAAGGTCTGTGTTTGCGGACGGTCAATGCAAAAAAATGTCGAGATCGCCGCGGAGCAGGGGCTGCTCAAAATCGCCCACGGCACGATGGTTGAGCTCAGCACCGCACGAGCACTCGACGACGATGAGATCTGCTATCTCGTCACCGGTTCGCAGGGCGAAATGCGTGCAGCATTGTGGAATCTGGCAACCTCAACCTACAGAGGGATGGAGATCGAGAAAGGCGACACCGTCGTTCTCTCAGCCCGAATTATTCCGGGCAATGAAAAGGGAATCAGCCGCCTGATCGGTCATCTTTATAAGCGCGGGGCCAATATCATTGAGGAAAAACGACGCTTGGTACACGTTTCCGGTCACGCTTCGCAGGGCGATATCCAGATAATGGTCGAGACTTCGCGGCCGAAATTTGTCGTCCCGATCCACGGCGAGTACCGGATGTTGTTCCGGCAAAAGGAATTTATCAAAAACCACGTCGCTGGTTACGCTGACGAAGACATTATCCTGATCGAAAACGGCAATGTGCTTGAGATCGACCAGTACGCCGCGAAGATCGTCGAAAAACACGAGTTATTCAAAACCTTTATCGACGAGGAATCGAGCGACGAGATCGAATACGACATCGTCCGCGAACGCAAAAAACTGGCCTACGGTGGTGCGATCTCCCTGGTCGTTACGGTCAACAAAAAGACGCATCAACTCGCCGGCGAACCGCAGATCACATATCAGGGTGTCGCCGGGCTTGACCCTCTAAACGGCTTCGCCGCCGACGCCCGCAACACTATATCGAAGGCGATCCAAGACATGAAACCCGAACACATCGCGGATCGAAATGTCTTCAAGGAAAACCTTAGAATCCACCTGAAACGCTTTGTGCAGAAAGAACTTAGCTCGAAGCCGGTTATCGTGACAACCGTAGTTGAAATTTGATTGATTCCATCGGACCTAGCCGCAGTTGGTGCACGTCGTGCGGCTACTTAGTAAGTACGAACGACTTTAGAAACGCGCGTACGCGAGGATCATTTTCATCAGCGCCGGTTATCTCGATGACATAGATCCGGTCAACGGTTGACACCGCGTCGATAATACCCGGGAAGATATCCCCGCACCGAGACTCTTTTATCCGATATCGTCGACCTAGATGCCCACCGACGTTGATGTCACCTTCAAGCGCTACTTCACATCGTTTGTTTGCCATTACGATAAAATTACAAGCAATATCTACCATGCTCCACGCTCCAGTCGCAAGAACAGCTCGTTCGTCTATCGGCGGACCTCCCGGCGGCCTTTTTATGGACGCGATCTGATAATGTATATTCTCGTCCCTCGCAGAGACGAGCGGGCCAGAGCTATCCACAAGGGAGGGCAGTAGAGCCTTAAATTCTCCACCCGGAGAAGTGAATATCTTCCAAGGTACTTTTGCACTTTCATTCGGTTCGGGCCTTCTTTTTTCCTCCATTCCCCCAGAGTAATCTCCGGGAGCGACAAGCAGTTCCACTGGAGATGTGACAACGGACTCAGCAGAGTCGACGGGTTCCTTTACTAGTTTTCCCGTAGCGATGAAATTTGCTAGGGCAGTTACTTGTTTCTGGGCGTTTTCGGGTCCATTTTTCCATTTACGAAGGTCTTCCTCGTCAGCTTTGTTTTGCTTGTCCCTCACCTCAGCGTTGATTTTCCTATAAACCGCCTGAGCTCCCTCGGCCCGTTTTTTATATATGGCTTCCTCGACCATATTTTGCTCCATTTCAGCCAGGTGGGCCATTTGGAACGACAATGTAGCCTTATAAGACCAGGTTGATTCCTCGCCAGGACCTAATTCAAGCGATTTTTCGACAAACTTTATTCCCGCACGGGCGCAGTTTTGAGCTTTTGTCAGATCGGCCGGATCACGTGGTTTGGTGTACCGATACTCGCTTGTGCCGTCCTTCAGATGTTTAAGCTCGCGGTTTTGCTCTGTGATGTCGAGAACACACGTACTCGATCTGGCTGCTAGTATCGTATAGATCCGGGTTCGTACGGCTTTGGGCAGTGTTTCGTCGCCAGCAATTTCGGGCAGACGCTCGGGAACTATTTCGGCGTAAAGATCGGCGATCGTACCAGACGCCTCGTGATCGCCGGGATTCGCTGCCAAAGCTTTCTCATAGGCAGCAATTACCTCCTTGCCCTTTTCAAGTTTCGCCGCGCCCTGGAGACTCTGGTGATATTGAAAAAAAATCGAGCGGGCTATATATATTGGGAGTCTTTTGTCCGCTGGCTTTAGTTCAAGTGCTCGTTCGAAATGATGCTGCGCATCGACGTATTCTTTGGCTTTAAAAGCGCAAACTCCCTGGTCCAGTTCCAACTTCGATTGAGGCGGTGTTTGAGCAAACACACTTGAGACATACAAGACCACAAAATTCATCGTCAAAAACACTGCAAGCCGATAAAAAAAAGTCATGAATTTAACCCCTTCAGCGTAACGTTAAAAAATCTGTGTATGATTAAAGCAAGTTTAGTTCTCCAGCGGTTTATAACATAAGCTTAAAATAAAACGCAACGCCAGTCACGCGTCTGCGCAAATCCTATGCGAAAGGCCATTCTTGAATTGGAACATTTATCACGCATGTTGGACCCGACATCGGACCAGCGTGCCGATACTCGCAACAAAGTTGTCGATTATACAGAATCATTTCTGAATAATATTGAATCTCTCAAAGCTTTCAATGCAAGCAGTGACAACGGCCTCGGCATCCTTGATTCGCCGATATCCGAAATCGGTATCGGCATTGACGAAGCGATCTCGCTGATCCACGAAAACGTTGACAAACCTGCATTAAACCCTGCGTCCGGCGGTCATTTCGGCTATATTCCCGGCGGCGGCATTTATTATTCGGCGCTTGGCGACTATCTCGCGGATATTTTTAACCGGTACGCCGGAATATTTTTTGCGGCTCCGGGTGCAGTTCGTATGGAAAACATGCTGATCCGGTGGATGAACGATCTCGTCGGATACCCGTCCGGGGCCGCGGGTAATCTTACCTCCGGCGGCAGCCTCGCAAATCTCATCGCTATCGTTACCGCCCGCGACGCTAAAGACATAAAAGCCTCAAACATCGAAAAGTCGGTCATCTATCTTTCTCAACAGGTCCATCATTCGGTCGACAAGGCGATCCGCATTGCCGGTCTCCGAGAATGCATCGTCCGCCATGTGCCGCTTGACGAAAAATACCGGATTGTTGCGTCTGCGCTCGATGAACAGATAGTTTCCGACAAAGCCGCTGGCTTAAATCCGTTCCTCGTCGTCGCATCCGCCGGGACGACCGATGTCGGAGCCATAGACCCGTTGGCCGATATCGGAGCCATCGCAAAACAGCACGACATCTGGTACCACATCGATGCCGCCTACGGAGGATTCTTCATTCTTACCGACGAAGGAAAAGAGAAACTGCGTGGAATAGAGACCTCGGATTCGCTCGTGATCGACCCGCACAAAGGCCTATTTCTCCCATACGGTCTCGGAGTAGTCCTGGTCAAAAACGCCGACGCTTTGCGAGAAGCACATTATTACATGGCAAGCTACATGCAGGATGCCAATGCGGCCGCCTCGACGGATGAGCCATCGCCGGCCGACCTGTCACCCGAATTGACCAAACATTTTCGCGGTATGCGGCTCTGGTTACCGCTAAAATTACACGGCATCGCACCGTTTCGAGTCTGTCTCGAAGAAAAGCTGCTCCTCGCCAAATATTTCCACGCCGAGGTGCAAAAGATCGGATTCGAGAGCACGGTCGAACCCGAACTATCGGTTGTCACCTACCGCTATTTGCCCAAAAACGGCGACGCGGATATATTTAACAAACAATTGCTCGACGCCATCGCGGCCGACGGCCGCGTCTTTTGTTCGTCCACGATGCTGAACGGGAATTTTACGCTGCGGTTTGCGTGCCTCTCGTTTAGATCGCATTTGAGTACGGTAGATACATTATTGGACGTTCTTGCGATGCATGTCGGAACGCGGGCATCCCTGCCCGCAAGGCCGCTTGCGGCCTCTTAGGGACTCGTTAAAGACATCACCGTGAGCTACGCTCGCATGCGGGTAAGGATGCCCGCGTTCCGGCAAAAAAGTATGGATTGGAAAGCTAAAAAAGTATTCCTAACTGGTGCGTCAAGCGGCATCGGCGAGGCTCTCGCAGTTGATCTGGCAAAAAAAGGAGCCATCCTCGGTCTCGTCGCTCGCCGAAAAGAATTGCTTAACGTACTCGCCGCAAAATGTGAAGAAGCAGGCGGAACGGCACGTATTTTCGCCTGCGATGTGGTCGATTCACCCGCAATTCATACTGCTGCGGACAGGTTTCGCGGCGAATTCGGCCATATCGACATCATGATCGCCAACGCCGGGATCAGCGGCAAAGGCCCTGCCGCCCGGGATATCGAACCTTCGGCTGTCAAGCAGGTTTTCGACACCAATTTGATGGGAGCGGTCAACGCCATTCATGCCGTGCTGCCGCAAATGCTCGAACGAGGAAGCGGACACCTTGTCGCCGTGTCGAGTCTGGCGGGCTTTCGCGGTCTGCCAAAATCGGCCGCTTATTCGGCGAGCAAAGCCGCTATGACGACCTTTTTCGAAAGTGTCAGGCTCGATGTCGCTTCGAAGGGAATTGATGTGACGATCATCCAACCCGGTTTTATCCGCACGCCGCTCACCGCCGGTCGCGAAGCTAAAATGCCTTTTTTAATGTACCTGGACGATGCAATCCCTTATTTTGTGCGGGCCATCGAGAATAAGAAGCGATTCGCCGCCTTTCCGTGGCAGCTTGCGACAATTGTGAGAATCGGAAGATTTCTGCCCGCGTGGCTATATGATAAGGTCTCAAGCCGAGCGCTCTATCGAGAATAGGTTTTGAGTTCCAACTTTAGTTGATCCCTCGTAAATATTAGCAACTAAAGTTGGAACTCTAAACGCATTACCGATTCCGACAATCATTTGGTAGAATGCGGTTTCACAGTGTCCCCAAAATATGAATCTACTCCAAGCAATCATCCTCGGGATCGTGCAGGGATTGACCGAGTTCATCCCCGTCAGCTCGACCGCCCATCTCGTTTTTGCGAGCCGGTTTACAAATCTCTACGACGGCAACGCCGAGCAGATAACGGCCACGATAGCGGTCATTCAGCTGGGGACGCTCTGCGCCGTTTTTATTTATTTTGCGGCTGATATTTGGGGCATCACTACGGCGTTTATCCGCGATCATTTTGCACTTCTGACGGGAAGACGTGGAATGCGATTCTCTGGAACGGACGGCGTTAGACCGATATGGCTTTCGGAGGAGGCATGGCTCGGCTGGCTAGTTATTTTGGGGTCGATACCCATTGGCACTGTCGGTTTTCTTTTCAAAGATTTTATCGAGGGCAGCGGCACCAAAAATCTTTGGGTTATCGCGACCATGCTAATCGTTATCGCCCTAGGGTTGGTCGTTGCCGAGATGGTCGGCAAACAGCGAAAAGACATCCGTCACCTCGGACTAACCGACGCGATCGTGCAGGGATTCTGTCAGTGTCTGGCCCTAATGCCGGGAGCAAGTCGCTCAGGGTCGACAATCATGGGCGGACTGCTCGCCGGTGAAAAACGAGAGACTGCGGCCCGATTTTCGTTCCTGCTCTCGATGCCGGCGATCGCGGCGAGCGGGTTGCTCGAACTTCGGAAGGCTTTGAAAATCCTTCCGCCCGAAAGTTTCACACCATTGATCATCAGCACGGTCGTTGCCGGAATCGTCGGCTATGCTTCGATCTGGGCGCTGCTTGCCTACCTCCGCCGCAATTCGACGGCGGTCTTTATAGTCTACCGAATAATTCTGGGCACGGTGATCCTTGTTTTGCTTTGGAGAGGCGTGATAAGCCCGGTCATTAATTGACGGAACGCGGACGCCGACGTCCGCTCTTTGTGCCCTCAAGAGCAATGCGGACGGGGCGTCCGCGTTCCCTAATGCAAAAACGCTGGACGATCAAAAAACACGACCACAACGCTGTTCGAAAACTTGCGGCCGAGTTGGATGTTCAGCCGATCGTCGCGGCTTTGCTGATCGCGCGCGGGTACGAAACCCGCGAAAAGGCCGTCGAATTCCTCAATCCATCGCCCGAACATCTACACGAGCCATTCCTTCTCAAAGGAATGCGAGAGGCGGTTGACCGCATACAATACGCAATCGAAAACGGTGAAAAGATCCTTATCTGGGGCGACTATGACGTTGACGGCACGACCGGAACGGTACTGCTTCGCAAGATGCTGTCGCTCCTTGGGTCTGACTCGACATTTCATGTGCCGAACCGCTTTACCGAGGGTTACGGCATCAATATTCCGGCACTCGAACGGGCGCAAAAGGACGGCGTTTCGCTCGTCATCAGCGTCGACTGCGGCATCCGCAGCTTTGAGCCGCTCGAATGGGCTCGCGATCACGGGCTGGACGTTATAGTCACTGATCATCATTTGACGGACGAAGCTCGCGGCAATCCGCCAGCCGTCGCAATCGTCAACCCGAATCAAAGCGGTTGTCCGTATCCCGACAAAAATCTTGCCGGTGTCGGCGTAGCTTTTAAACTGGCCCATGCGTTGCTGCGTGAAAAAGGACTGGAACACGAGGTGCCCGGTTTTCTCAAGATCGCAGCTATCGGAACCGTTGCCGACGTTATGAACCTGACCGGCGAAAACCGTGCGATTGTCGCTCTCGGCTTGATCGATCTGCCGAAAACAGACAGCTTTGGCCTCAAAGCGCTGATGGAGGTCGCGGATTGCCGTTCAGATATGACGAGCTATCACATCGGTTTTCGCATCGGCCCTCGCATCAATGCCGCAGGACGGATGGACGTTGCAAAACATGTCGTCGAGCTTTTTGAGGAACAAGATTTTGGCAAAGCCAGACAACTGGCGGGCCTTCTGGACAGGCGCAATCGCGAGCGGCAGCAGATGCAGCAAAAAATTACCGAGCTTGCCTTGAGCGAGACCGAAAACCACGACGGTCGCCATTTCGTCGTCGTCGCCGGCGAAGGATGGCATCAGGGCGTCATCGGGCTTGCGGCGTCCCGCATTGCCGAAAAGCTTTACCGTCCGACCATCGTCATTTCGCTGAAAGACGGCGTCGGCCATGGCAGCGCACGGAGCATTGCAAATTATCATCTACTGAACGCCCTCGACTCCGCCAAAGATCTTTTCGAACAATACGGCGGTCACGCTGCTGCTGCGGGGATGAAGATCAAATCCGAGCATATCGAGGAATTGCGAATTCGGCTCAACGAACACGCCGCCGCAACGCTCACACCGGACGAATTTGTTCCCGTGTTGAATATTGAAGCCGTCGTGACGCCGGAAACGCTCGATCTCGAATTGGTTGAGGCTCTCGTGGCTTTCGAGCCGTTTGGTGCTGGAAATCCGAAACCTATTTTTGTCACTCGCGGACTGACTCTGAGAGATGAACCGTTTGTGATGAAAGACAAGCATTTGAAACTAAAGCTCTTTGCCCCCGATGGTAAAAACTTCGAGGTGGTTTGGTGGGATGGCGTCGAAAGATCAAAGGGGCAAACTCTCAAGCCTAATTCTCGCATCGAATTAGCTTATGTTGCGGAGGCGAATTCGTGGCAGGGAAATACCCGCCTGCAACTTGTGGTCGAGGATTTAAGAGCGGATAATTAAGATAGTGGCGGAACGGAACGACAAAAGCTATAAACTGAGGGCAAATTTGCCTCGTATATTTCGCTACGGTGCGATCGGCCTTTTGGCCGTGACCCTCCTCGTCGTCGTCGCCGGATTTTATCGTGCCCGGAGCAAATCCACCTTCAAGCTCAAGAGCGAACACACCCAGCTTTCGACCGACGTGACCGCCGAGATTAGTGGCTACGAACGCCTCGAAACCGACGGCGGCATTTCGAAATACTATATTAAGGCCGATCATGCCAAGACCTTCGCCGACAACCATCAGGAGTTGGAAAACGCCTATATAGAGGTGTTTGACGAAGCCGGAAATCCGGGCGATAAAATGACTGCCCAACGGGTTTTATATGTGCCGGCCGAAAACAAGAATTTCACCGCGTACATGAACGGCGACGTAAATATCGAGACCCGTGACGCCCTGAAAATCAAGACCAATAACATCGTCTATAATCGGGCGAACGAAACCGCCGACGCGGATGAACTTGTGGAATTTGAACGTGAGAATGTCCGTGGAAAATCTTTTGGCGCGACAGTAAAGATCGGCGAAAAGCGTGTCGATCTGCTCAAGGATGTCGATATCGAGACGTTTGAATCGACGGAACTTGCGAAATCGAATGTCCGTTACGCTCACATCAAGGCCAATTCCGCTTCATTCGATCAATCGGCCAACACTATCGCTCTCAACGAAAACGTTGCCATCTCGATCGAGTCGAAATCAAAATCGACCGGAAACCCGATCCGCACCGATGTCTCATCGGAACGGGCATCGGTAATTTTTCTTCGAGACAAAACAAAGCCGCAGAACGAGGCTCCGGCCGCGCAGCTAAAGCAATTTGAGTTGTTCGGTAGCGTTCATATTACATCGGCTGAGAACGGAGCGGCTCCGACTAGCATCGAGTCTGGCTACGCGCTTTATGACAAGGACGCGGATCGGTTTGAGTTGAAAAAAGGAACTCATATCGTCACAGCGGATAAGGACAAGTCGACCGACATTAAATCGTCCGATGCGATCTACGAGCAGGGGGCATTCAAACTGGCCCTGACCGGTAGCGTTGAGATCACGCAGGGCGACGATTATCTAAAAGGCGACACGCTGAACGCCGATCTTTTTGCGGACCGTAAAGTAAAGGCCGCCGTCGTTCGGGGTGACGCTTACGCCAGAAAGGTGACGGACACTCAAACCACGACGGTTTCCGCTCCCGAACTCAATGCTGATTTTAACGACTCCCGCCAGTTGGTCAACGCTAACGCCATTGGACCGAGCAATGTCGAGATCACACCTGCGGAGGGCAGGAAGGTTTCGCTCGTCACATTTTCCGCCAAGCGCGGCGTCGGCGTGTTGTTCAAGGACAAGGGCCTCATTGACAAACTGCGAACCGACGGGCGAACAACGATCAAACTCGACGCCCTGAACAACGGCCCCAAGTCGGCTAACAAGACGGTTACAGCCGACGCCGTAAACACAACTTTTTACGATGACGGCAAAAGTATTCGCCGGGCCGAGGCCGTCGGCAATGCCGAAGTTGTCGTCCAGCCGCTAAATGCTGCCGTCACCAATTACGTGACGACGATAGATGCTCCGAGATTTGACTGCGATTTTTACCCGACGGGCAATAACGCGAAAAACTGTGTCGGCGGGCGAAAGACCAAGACCGTGCGAGTTCCGACCATTCCGTCAGCCAAACGCGGCACGCAGACGCTCCTGGCAGACCAGCTTAATGCATCATTCAGCGCTGAAACTCAGGATGTCGATAAGATGGACGCGACCGGCAACTCTAAATTTAACGAGCTTGACCGCAACGCGATAGCATCGCAATTTTCCTACACCGCTGTCGACGAAATGATGCGGCTCCGGGGCGGTGAACCGACCGTGTGGGATTCGCAGGGACGGTCGAAGGCACGCGAGATCGATCTTGACCGAAGGGCCAATAAATCGTATCTGCGAGGGGCCGTCAGCACTACCTATTACAGCCGAAAACAGATCAAGAACGCGGCACCGTTCGCTTCGTCGGATAAACCGGTTTTTGTGACAGCCGATGCGGCCGAATTCGACCAAGAGGCAGAAACCGCAATGTTTACCGGCAACGCGCGCGGTTGGCAGGATAACAATTACGTGCGGGCCGATCGGCTGCAGATCAGGCAAACGGACGGCAAGTTTCTCGCTGACGGTAATGTCCAAAGCGCCATATATAACGCCAAACAAAAGCAAAAAGGCAGCTCAGGCACCGTCCCCGTCTACGCTGCGGCCAAATCGATGGTCTACGACAAAAACACGCGGCTAATCCAATACCGCGAAAACGTCGATATCCGACAGGGAACCGACCGGCTTACATCCGGTTCGGCTGATGTTTATCTGGACGAAAATAACGAGTTAACCAAGACCGTAGCCGAAACTGGCGTGGTTATCACCCAGCCCGGGCGACGAGCATCGGGAAATTGGATACAATACTCTTCGAGCGATGAGGTGGCCGTGCTTAGAGGCGATCCGGCAGCCATCACGGATACCGTAAACGGCTCGTCACAGGCCGGTGAACTTACCTTTATGATGCGCGAAAATCGCGTCATTAGCGAAGGCAAGACAAAGCAGAACACATCGGGCCGCATCAGGACGGTTTACAAAGTTAACGATAAGAAGCCCTAGAGCATGTCCAAAAAAAACGGCAAAACCGGTATTGAGCAAACAAACGGCCACGTCGCAGAAACCGGTACGGCCATGCTCGCGGGTCGTGATCTGCAAAAAACCTACGGCCGTCGCCGAGTCGTCGATGACGTCAGCCTGAACGTGCGAAAGGGCGAGGTCGTCGGACTTCTCGGAGCCAATGGCGCGGGCAAGACCACGACCTTTTACATGCTAGTCGGCCTCGAACCGACGGAAACGGGTCAAATCACTCTCAACGAACGCGACGTTACCACGTTGCCCGTCTATCTCCGCGCCCGACTCGGTCTCGGCTATTTGCCGCAGGAGCCGTCGATCTTTCGCAAATTGACCGCCGAACAGAATATCCTCGCCGTGCTTGAGACGATGAAGATGTCACGTGAGCAGCGTTTTACTCGTCTCGACGAGCTGCTTGAGGAATTTGGCGTATCTCACGTCCGCAAGATCCGCGGCGACGCTCTTTCGGGCGGCGAACGCCGCCGTGTCGAGATCGCCCGGTGTCTCGCGACCGAGCCGGAATTTATTCTGCTCGACGAGCCATTTGCCGGCATTGACCCTCTCGCCATTGACGACATTCGCGAGATCATCCTGTATCTCAAGCAACAGGGCATCGGCATCCTCATCACCGATCACAACGTCCGCGAAACGCTCGGCATCACCGACCGTGCATATATCATGTCCGAGGGTCGTATCCTGCGCTCCGGCAAACCGTCGGAATTGGTCGAGGATACGGATGTTCGCCGATTATATTTAGGCGAAAGATTCGCTTTATAGGCCCTCCGGATTTTCCATTTTCAATTAATAATCGGTATAATTTGGCTTAGGAACAGTATTTGCATAACGCCAACGCTGCCTGTCCGTTCCGAAACCGCTCTTATCGGATATGTCATCCTTAAGACTCACTCATCAGCTACAGCAAAAGATGGTGCTTACGCCGCAGTTGCGGCAGCGCATCGAGATGCTCCAGATGACCTCGATCGAGCTGGCAGAACTGGTCGAGCAGGAAATGGTGACAAACCCCATTCTCGAAGAGGTCCAGCCCGGCGATGAAATGCAGGAGATCGCGGACAACATTCTCGACCAAAATTCCGACGGCCGCGATGCCGAGTTTGAAAATGGCAACGACCCGACATCCGACACGATGATTGAGATCGGGCAGGCCGAAGGCGAGTATGATCGTTTTGAGGCGGGGGCACCAAGTGAAAATGGTTTTGATGGTATCGCCGCTTCCGATCCCGATGGCGGAGAGGTTCACACTGAGCCCTCCGATTCATTTGACGAAATCGATTACGGTCGCGAATTTCAGGACTATCTCGACCCCGGATACCGTACGCAGGAGATCGAATACAAGGATGACGCGCCGAGTTTCGAGCAGTTTTTGACCCATTCGCCAAACCTGAGCGAACACCTGGAATGGCAGCTTAATCTCCTGAGCCTGAACGACCAGCACGAAGAGGCCGCGATCCAGATCATTGGCAATCTTGATGAAGAGGGCCGTTTTTCTGCTACGCTCGAAGAGATCACCGATGCGAGTGAGTGCAGCATAGAGACCGCCGAGGAAGCCCGGCAGACTGTGATGCAGTTTGACCCGGTCGGCTGCGGCGCTTGGAATGTCAACGAGTGTCTGCTTGCACAGCTTAAGGCTAAAGGCGAGGGTGAGAGCCTTGCAGCAAGGCTCGTAACTTATCATCTGGAAGATCTGGTGCCGCATCGCTTGCAGCATCTTGCCAAAGCGACCGGCGTTGACATCCATACTCTCGATAAAGAACTCGAAAAGGTACGCGAGTTGGACCCGTTTCCGGGCCGCCGTTACTCGTCGGAAGACCCGATTTTCGTTTCGCCCGAGGTATATATCGAAAAGCTGGACGAAGATTACGTGATCTTTTTCGTTGACGACGGCAGTCCGAGGCTGCGGATCAGCCCGACTTACCACAAGCTGCTCGACCAAAACGAAACAACCAAGGAAACCAAGGATTTTATTAAGGATAAAGTGCGTTCGGCCGTTGACCTACTTCGCAATATCGAGCACCGCCGTCAAACGATCTACCGAGTCGTCGAGTGCATCGTCAAACGTCAGACCGCATTCCTGAATCACGGCGTCGAGCATATCAAGCCAATGATGCTCAAGGATGTGGCCGAAGACATCGGCATGCACCTTTCGACGATCTCGCGCGTCGTAAACCGCAAATACGCTCACACCCCGCAGGGCGTGATCGAGTTAAGGCGTTTTTTTAGCGAAGGCATGCTAAATGAAGAGGGCGAAGAGGTTTCGACCCGCATCCTGAAACTCCGAATCAAGAAAATGGTCGAGGACGAGGATTCGAAAAAGCCACTAACCGACGATCAAATAGCCAAAGTTTTGAGCAAGGAAGGAGTTAAATTATCACGACGAACCGTCGCAAAGTACCGCGACCAGATGAACATCGCAGGATCCAGAGAAAGAAAGACCGTAATTTGAGCGGTCCAGCGTTTCACTTAATTAAGGGGATAAATATGAACATTGAATTTACCGGCCGGCATATCGAGGTGACACCCGCGATCAGATCGCATTTCGAAGAGCATTTCAAAAAGATCGAGCCTATTTTTGAAGGCAAAGCGTCGAATGCTCATGTCATCATCGAAGTCGAACGCGGCTTAAGCCGCTCGGAGTTGATCATTAACTGGCGAAATGAGGTGTTGACCGCCAATTCGACCATTCCGGACATGTACCAGTCGCTCTCCCAGACGATCGATAAAATTGAAACGCAGGCTCGCCGGCTCAAGGAGAGAGTGATCGATAAAGCGCACAAGGCGACAAAATCATCCGAGATCGCAGCCTCGCTCGAGCCGGAGGACGAAGCGGCTTGATTGATAATTTGACGGAAACGATCCATGCCACACTGGTAAGTGTTTTTGGCGTTGGCGTGTTGATCCGAGGCGACTCGGGTAGTGGAAAATCCGAGTGTGCCCTCGAATTGGTTTCGCGGGGCCACGCTCTGGCCGCGGATGATGCGGTTGAGCTAACATGCGGCGGTTCAGGACTTTACGGTTCGGCCCCGGCAGCATTAAAAGGTCTGTTCGAGATTCGCGAAGTTGGCATCTGCGATATCCGTGAATTGTTTGGAGAAGCTTCGGTGATCGATCGATGCAAGATCGGCGTCAGTGTTGAACTAAGGCCCTCGAAAAACACTAGCGAAAAGACTCGCATCGCGATCGAGATGCCTTGGGTTGAGTTAATGGGCGTAAAACTGCCTCACTTCGAAATTTCAAATTCATCGATGAGGCCGCTGCCTTTGATCCTTGAGGCCATCGTTAAAGCAGCGGGATCGGGTACGGAGTCAACACTGATCGAAAATTACAACAGATCGGCAGCAGGGTAACATCGGCAAAAACGTAACAGAATCTTATGCCGGCAAAGAAAAAAGAGGACGAGGAACTTCCAGGGTTTGTCATTATCACTGGGCTTAGCGGCTCAGGGATGAGTTCTGCGACAGACTCGTTTGAGGACCTTGGTTATTTTTGCGTCGACAATCTGCCGCTGACGATGCTTTCGACCTTTGGTCGCCTGCTGATCGGGGCTGACGACGAGCATCCCGCCATAGGGAAGGCCGCTCTGGTTATAAACATCCGCGAGCGCCACTTCCTGTCCGAGTTTCCCGGCGAACTGCTCAAGCTAACCAAACGTAATCTTGCACCTTTCGTCGTGTTTTTCGAAGCCTCAGATGAGGTGTTGCAACGCCGTTTTTCGGAAACCCGCCGCCCTCACCCGGCCGACAACGGCAAAGGCCTTCTTGCCGCTATCCAGGCCGAGCGCCGTGCTCTCAAAGAGATTCGAAAGCTCGCGGATCTCATAATCGATACCTCCGACCACACGGTCCACACCCTGCGACATTTGCTGATCCAAAAATTCAGCGGCTCGGACGATGGCGTACCTTTAAAGGTTGAGGTAATGAGTTTTGGCCACAAATACGGCGGGCCGCGCGGCGTTGATCTGCTTTTTGACGTGCGGCATCTGCCAAACCCGTATTTTCATAAGGCCCTCAAACATCTCAGCGGCGAGGACCCGAAAATTATTTCATTTCTGCAGAAACAGCCCGAGGTACCCGAAACCATCGAGCGTTTTGCCGATCTGCTGCTATATTTATTGCCAAAATACCAACGCGAAGGCAAATCATATCTGACCATCGGCGTTGGCTGCACGGGCGGGCGGCACCGTTCGGTAATGGTCGCAAACAGTCTTAAAAAGATATTGAAGGAGCATGATTTCGATGCCTCGGTGACGCATCGCGACATGCAGAAATAGGCTGTAGCAGGCTGACACATTAAATTGTAGGTGGATCAAATGGACACAAATGAACCAAAGCGAATCGGCGGCGTCATTGTCTCGCACGGCCAGGTGGCCAATGAACTTGTTGCGGCTGCCGAAGCCGTCGTCGGCGACCTTAGCCACATCACCGCCGTCTCGATTGGCTGGCACGACGATGTCGAGATGGCAAAGGCCGAGATCGAACGTGCGATCAATGAGGTCTCGCAGGGCGTCGGCGTCGTACTGCTGACCGATATGTTTGGCGGCACACCTACCAATATTTCGGCGATGTTTCTCGACAGCAAAGATATCGAGATCGTCACCGGCGTCAATCTACCGATGGTAATAAAGCTGGCGTCATTTAACAGGGAAGTCTCGCTTCACGAGCTCGCCATCGAGGTCGAGGCTCAGGGAAAAGAGGCGATATTACGTGCAACAACGCTTCTCGTGCCGCACAAAATGAAAAAAGATGCTTGAAACCACCGTTCGCCTCACGAACGCCCTCGGGCTTCACGCACGAGCCGCCGCCCAACTCGTCCGGCTGGCATGTTGTTTTAAGAGCAGCGTCGTCATCAAACGGCTCGACAACGCAGTGACGGCAAACGCCAAGTCGATCCTCAGCGTTTTGAGCATCGCCGCGAGTTTCGGCGTGGAGCTACAGGTTATTGCCGACGGCCCTGACGAAGCTAATGCCATTGCGGTGATCGCCGATCTGTTTGAAAAGAAATTTGGCGAAGAGTAAGTTGCAGAGGCCCGCGCGTAGGCAATGGCCTAAGCCGGGACGTTGAGTGTTACGCCATTGCCTACGCGCGTGCTTCTGCATAATTTTATGAGCGAAAAGAATGTCGGCATTATTGGAGTTCCGCTCGGTTTCGGTGCCGGGCAAACAGGGAGTGAGCTTGGCGTCAATGCTATGCGGCTCTCGAAGATCCGCGGTATCAATCTTGCGGGGCATATTCGTGCGCTCGGATATGACGTCATTGATCACGGTGACGCTCAGATCGTCCAGCCGGAGGACGCCGCGGCGGTTGAAAATCCCAAGCACCTCGCCGAAATGCTCGCATCAAGCGCAAATATCATTGCCGCGCTTTCAAAGATTCTCGCTAACGGCGAAATGCCGATAATCCTCGGCGGGGACCACGCGATAGCTATACCAACGTTTTCGGCGATCGCGTCGCATCACCGCAAAGAGGGAGCGGAGATCGGCCTTATCTGGTTCGACGCCCACGCCGACATTAACACGCCCGAAACATCGCCGTCCGGTAATATTCACGGCATGCCGCTCGCTGCGATTCTCGGCCACGGCCACCCGGACCTGGTAAATCTTTGCGGCTATGCTCCAAAACTAAACAGTAAATACTTTGCCCACGTCGGTGCCCGCGATGTGGACCTCGGTGAACGCTCGCAGATCGAAAAACTCGGCATCCGCGACCGGTTCTTTACCATGAGCGACATCGACAGCCGGGGCTTGGGCTCCTGCGTCAACGACGCTCTCGACATCGTCGCTCAGGCCCCGGGCGGCTACGCCGTAACATTTGACATCGATATGATCGATCCACGGTTCGCTCCCGGCTCGGGCACCCTTGTGCGCGGCGGGGCCACCTACCGCGAAGCCCACCTCGCTCTCGAAATAATTGCGGCACGCGGCGGCATGCGATCCTTTGAGATAGTCGAGGTCAATCCGCTCCTCGACCAAAGCAACATCACCGTTGAATTAGCCTGCGAACTGATCCTCTCGGCTCTCGGAAAAACGATTCTTTAAACTGTACGACAGACCGCCAAGTCTGTCGGTTAAGCCGACCTACTCTCGACTTGCGAGCTGAATAATGCTGGTGAACGGGCTCGGCAGCGTGTTCTACTAACTTTTTTGCTTGAAACTCGGGAAGTTTAGGCGTAGAATTCTCAAATCGCAATTTTAACTCTGTTTTTATCGTAGCGACCCTCTGCCCGGTGTCCGAATGACGATGACCCGATCAACAGTGCCATAAATCTGGAGGCTCTATGACAATTAGTACTGTCGTTACGCGGTTTATTTTTGTTCTTTTTCTCTCGAGCGTGGCTGCAATTTGTGTTTCGGCCCAGCTTACGGTTATCAACACGCCGTCAACCGACACCCTGCAAGCAAAAAAATTCTATATCGAAGCCGATTTCCTCGCGAAGCCGACCTCGTATAGAAAGGGTGGTTTTCAATCCTATGGTTACCGTACCGTCTATGGTTTGAATAAAAAAACCGAGGCCGGCGTAAGCTTTTTCTACACCCGCAACGGCGTCAACGTACCGTTGGAGGGGCAATTCAGCTTAAAGCGAAAGCTGATCTCGAGCGAAAAACGCGGAATCGCAGCGGCTGTCGGGGTAACCGCTTTCGTCCCGCTCAATCGGGCCGCCGGCACACGAAAACTTGCCATGATCTACGGAAATTTCAGTAAAACGGTCAGCCGCCTCAAAGGAATGAGGCTCACCGCCGGAGCGTATCAAATCCTGCACCGCGGTCGGACGTTCGGCACCAAAACCGGCGTCACGCTGGCCGTTGAGCAGCCGGTTTCGAAACGGGTGGGCTTCGTTGGCGATTGGTATTCCGGGAAAAATCGATTCGGATACTCAGCCGCCGGCGTGACATTTGCTCTCACGAAACGTCAATTTGTGACCGCCACGTATAACTTTGGCAATTCCGGGGCCGGCAACAATTACTTGTATATATTTTATTCGTTTATGTTTTGAGCGAACACTCGGATGTCGGGAAACCGGAGAAAGGCTTCGTCGCGACGGGGCCTTTTTCATTTTTTCATGTGCATAAACACGTCCCGGACCGGAACCTGGTAAGAAATGACCCGATTGCAACTCAGTCGGTTAGAGACTAGAATTTTATTTCCGTTTGGAATTCTATGAAATTAAGACTAGGCGTTATATTCGGCGGACGGTCCGGCGAGCATGAGATATCGATCAGGTCCGCGCGCACTGTGATCGAGCAGGCGGATACCGCGAAATATGACATCGTGCCGTTGGGCATAGCCAATGACGGCTGCTGGCTAAGCCCGGCGGATTCACTAGCGCTCCTTCCGAACGAAACACAGGAAGTTTTTCGGGAAAAATTCGGCGATCCCGGCAACGCGGCAGGGACACTGACCGGCGATGCCGGAGTCGGCGGGTTAACTCTGCTTGACGGAGGCGGAGCGATTCCCCTCGATATTGTTTTTCCGGTTCTTCATGGCACGTATGGCGAGGACGGCACGATACAGGGGCTGTTTGAGATGGCCGATCTGCCTTATGTCGGGTGCGGTGTTCTGGCCAGTTCGTGCGGGATGGACAAGGCGTTTATGAAGACACTGTTTCGCGACGCCGGGCTGCCGATATGCAATTACGTCTGGTTTTTGCGTGACGAATGGGAACGCTCGCGAGAAACGGTCGTCGAACAGGTCGCGGCCAAGCTTGGCTTTCCATGCTTTGTAAAGCCGGCAAATCTTGGCTCGTCGGTAGGCGTTTCTAAAGCCACTGACACTGAAACACTGGCTGCTGCAATCAGCCTCGCCGCCGAATACGACCGAAAGATCATTGTCGAGGAAGGCCTCGAAGTGCGTGAGATCGAGTGTGCCGTGCTCGGAAACGACGCGCCCCAGGCAAGCCTGCCCGGTGAATACATCATCCGGGACGAGTCAAAAAAATTCCTTGATTACACTGAAAAATACTCGGGCACCGGCAACAACGAATTTGTCGTCCCGGCTCCGGTTTCGGACGAGCTTTCGGCCAAGATCAGGCAGATGGCGACCACCGCATTTAAAGCGATCGACGGCTCGGGACTTGCCCGGGTAGATTTCTTTTTGCGGAGCGATACCGGAGCATTGCTCGTCAACGAGATCAACACAATGCCGGGGCTGACCGATGCATCAGGCTTTCCGAAAATGTGGGCGGGAACTGGAAAGTCGTTTCCGGATGTGATAGACGAATTGGTGCAGCTGGCAATCGAGCGGCACAATGACAATAAGCGTAATAAGACGAGTTTTTAGTCCGATGCATAGCCGAAAATAAAAGGGAACCCCGGTCGCTACCGCTCGCCGCTCTGACTTTTTGGGGCGTTGTAGCCTTTGCGGGTTCGGATAGTTAGATTTGGGCGGGAAATTCGTAGTTCAATAGCCCGCCATTTGCCGTCTTTTGCGGTGTTTGAGGGCTGGTAGGCGATCGTATATTGAAGCCCGAGCTCCTCGACAATGCGTTTGAATGCTTCACGCATCGCCAGGCCGCCGGAGGTTGCGATAAAACGCCCACCGGTTTTTTCCGCAAAATTCTTGAGTATTCCCTGCGTCTGCATCCTCTCTTTGCCGCCCGTGTCGAGGGCGGACATATCGACAGTATAGATATTGGCGTTTGCGAGAAGAGCGGCCCTGAGGGCTTTTTCGGCGGTGGCCTTGCTCATCGTGTCTGCTCCGTCGGAAAGAACGATGATCGCCCGACGTTTTTCAGGCCGTTTCGAAAGCAGTTCGGCGGCTTTTGATACCGCGTCGTTCAGCACTGTCATCCCATCGGCCTTGATGTCAAAAATGTGGTCGGTTACATCCCGGCTGTTGGAAAAATCCTGGAGCTGTTCGATCTTTGAATCAAACTTGTAGATCGCAGTGAAATCGTCGGCCCGCATCCCGTCCAAAAACTGAATCGCGGCCGCCCGTGCGAGCGATACGCGTTCCTGCATGCTACCGGAAGTATCGAGCAGGATAACGGCCGCAAAACTTGTTTCTTCGGCCTCGAATGACTTTATTTCTTGTTCCTGACCATCTTCGAAGATATGAAAAAGCTTCGGATTGAGCCCTCTGACACCTTTTCCGGCTGCATCCGTTATGGCGGCGTTCATTACCACGATCGACGAATCTACGCTGATAACATCGTCATCATGGTTTTGGGCGTTTGAAGAGACGGTAAGACTAACTTGGAGGACAATCAGCAAAGCGAAACCGAACCATTTGGTCATATAACGGAATCGAAACCTATTTTGTAAATTTGAGAAGCCGGGCGAGCTTAAGCACTGTATTGCTGCTCTGAATAGCCGCCGCCGAGATCGTAAAACGACTGGTTTTTTTCAGCTCATCGTAAAGCGCGCTAGCCGATGTCAGCAGGGTCTTGACGGCAACATCCAACGAAGGAGCACCGACGCCGTCGTCGTCGCTATCATCCTCATGTCCGCCAAGCTCATCACGGATCTTTTTTGCAAGTTTCTCAACCCGTTCGAGTCTTCCCAGATCCTCACTAGAGAGCCTGCCATTCTGCTCGAATGATTTTTCAAGTTGGTTGGATATTCTCAAAGCTTCGTCGCCGCGGTCGACCATCTCTTCGTGGTCTTTTTTATCCTTGTCGATCCGCATTTTTTCGAGCGTTTCCTGAACGCTTTTCGGGGCAGCGTCTTTCTCCTGATCCATCTTCGGAACGGTACCCACCTTGTTTTCCTCAGCACTTTGAGCAGGGACAACCGCGCAAAACAGGGTAGTGAGAACTAGAAGAGGAATGATTCGAAGAGGTAACCACATAACTAAAAAACGGCGGCTCCAGTTTGATCAGTGACCCGTATCCTGGGTCGGTTCCGGCGAAGTTCCAGTAACGGCTTCGATCAGCTTTGACAGGAATTCATCTTCGGCAACGCCCGAGCTTCGCACCGTGACCCATTCAGCCATGAGTCCGTTATTGGCACGGCCCTCGATCTTTGCATTGACCGAGACATTATTCTGAATGCCGTCGATCGACTGGATCTCTATCGTCAAGGTAAATTGTGCCCGCGTCCAGGCAGAATCGTTAGATTCCAGTATCGCATAGCGAGTAAGCTCGTTTTGCGTAATAACCGAACCTTTTGCAAAGACAAACGGCTGCGTAACTATAATGCCGTCCTTCTTTCTCGACGAGGCGTCATCGACCACGATCTTTTGCTCACGAAGCACATCAATGATCGAGGCGATCAGGGCATCACGTCTTGCGGTCAATTTAGTAGGATTCGGCAACCTGTCCCGAACCTTTGTTTTTCCCCTTCCCCAGTCAAATCCGTGAGACACATCATTTGGCCGCGAGGTCACCTTGTTGCCATCGTCTTTAATGGTTTGCGTCTGAGGGTCAATGCCTTTTTGCGCAAAAATGGAACCGCAGCAAATAAACAGCAGAATCGTGGTGAAAGGCAAGACTTTAAGCATGAAAAACGCTCCCAGCTATAATATAGCGCATCGAACGGGTATTCCAAGTCTTTTGATGTTCCGAGCCAATCGATAGTTGTAATTCAGGCAATTTTTTCGAGATTATTTTGATACCAGGCAAACGTGTTTCTGAGACCGGCGTCGAGGCCGTTCTTCGTCTCCCACCCAACCGTATCGAAGATCTTATCGGCGGACAGGTACTGAGCGTCGATCTCACGCTCGATCTTATTGTTAAGCAAGACGTTAGGAGCGATCTCATGCTCTTTACCGGAGATCCCGATTATCATATTTACCAGATCGAGCATATTTACCGGCTCATTCGTGCCAAAATTAAATGCCTCGCCCTTTGTCTTGTCGATCTCTTCCGCGAGCCGCAAATAGCCGCTTACAACGTCATCGACGTAGACAAACTCGCGTATCGGCGATCCGTCGCTGCGGATTATCGGATTTTCACCGCGCAATACCGAAACAATTGTTCCCGGGATGATCCGCGACATATTCAGATCGCCCGGGCCGTAGATATTCGCCGAGCGCGATATCGAGACCGGAAGATCGTAGGTCCGGGCAAACGATTGCGCCAGAAGGTCCGAGCACGTTTTGGACACGTCGTATGGAAATGATGCATTGAGGGGGAAATCTTCGCGATACGGAAGCGTCTCATGCGTGCCGTAGGCCTTGTCGCTCGACGCGATCACGATGCGGCTCACGCTCTCGCATCGGCGGCAAGCCTCTAACACAAGATACGTGCCGCGAATATTCGCTTCGAAAGTGGAGAGCGGCGACCGGTTTGCGACCCCGACCAACGCTTGCGCGGCAAGGTGAAATACCGAATCGATCTCGTATTCATTCAGGATGCGTTCAATAAGCGGCAGATCTTCGATCGAACCAGAAACAACGGTGACAGAGTCCCGCAGGCCAAAAATATCAAGGCTGTTGGGGTGCACGACATCACGCTCCAGACAAATGACACTAGCTCCGAGCTTTACAAGCCCCGCAACGAGATTTGCGCCGACAAATCCGGTTCCTCCCGTAACGAACGTATTTCTATCCTGCCAAAATGAACTCATATCGCTATTTCACATGTCTCCACGGTGCCCCTACTTTCCAAAGCTCATTAAATTCCAAGCTGTCCTTGTACGTATCCATGCATTTCCAAAATCCGTCGTGCCGATAGGCCATCAGCTCGCCCTCATCCGCAAGACGCATCAGCGGCTCGCCCTCGAGTATCGAATCATCGTCAAGATAATCAAATATCGCCCCCTCAAACACAAAAAACCCACCGTTCACCCATTCTTTCAAAACCGGCTTTTCACGAAAATTTTCAACCCGTCCATCTGCATTGACATCGAGCAAACCAAAGTTTGAAACCGGATGAACCGCGGTGAGAGTGGCGATCTTGCCGTGTGACCTATGAAAAGTCAGAAGTTTTTCCAGATCAACATCCGCCAATCCGTCACCATAGGTTACGCAGAACGTTTCTTCAGCTTCGAGATATTGCTGCACCTTTTTAATGCGGCCACCGGTATTAGCGTCGAGCCCCGTGTCCACAAGTTGGACATTCGATCCAGAAAGTTTGTTTTGAAAATAGCCCTTTATTTCATCAGCCAAAAAACCCAAACAGATCACAAAATCCCGAAGCCCGAAATTTGAGTAAAGCTCGATCAGATGCCAAATTATCGGCTCGTCGCCAATGCGAACCAATGCCTTCGGAACGGACTTTCCGTGTTCGCCCAAACGGGTTCCCCGGCCGCCACATAGAATCACAGTCTTCATTCCGTAATATTATTCCGTTCCCAAACCTTGGCGGTTCTTAGAAACACGCCGTAGGCCGTAAACATTGAGATTATCAAACCACGGGTGCCGTCGCGAAATCCCTGTTTTAGGATAAATGTACGCAGAAAGGCCCCTACCGGGCCAAAAAACATGGACGCGGCACCCGTGGTTGATCCGTTCTCGACCTTATACTCCGCGGCCAACGATGCGTACCGCTCCAGGACGCGATGATAGTCGCTGAGATCGCGTTTGGTGTAATGCAGCAGTTCGCCGGACAAGGTCTCAAAACGCCCTTTGACCCGCGCCGTTTCGTGCGGCGAGACGCCATCCCAGAAACTCTCGGATTTACGATATAGACGCATCTGATAGTCGGGGTACCAGCCGCAAAATCTTATCCAACGCCCCAGATAGAATGTTTTTCTCGCGATCCGAAACCCGTCGGGCAGAACATCGTCATCCAGTTTTCTCAGGTGGGCGATTGATTCTCGAAGCTCCGGCGTTACCCGCTCGTCCGCGTCTATCCAAAATATCCAGTCGCCGGTGGTTTGGGCATCAGCAAACTTGTGTTTGTCTTTGTAACCCTTAAATTCGTGCTGAAAGATCTCGTCGGTAAACTCTTTAGCCAACTCAACAGTTCGATCCGACGAATTCGAATCGACGATCACGATCTCATCAGCCCAATCGAGCGACTTGCATAATTCGACGATATTATCTTCCTCGTTGTAAACAATTACGCTTGCCGATATCTTCACGGTATGAATTTTCGCAGACTTGGGCCAAAACTAAAAGTACCGCTCTCGCGGCACTTTGTTTGAACGAATTGCGTTATCAAGCACTACTTGATCTTGACAGGCGAATCGATCTGAATGTTGTTGGCTCGAAACGATGTAGACGTAACACGCTGAAGGTCAGCGACTGCCTTATTGTAATCTGTTTCAGCCCTTATCACCGAGTTTTTTGCATTGGTCAATGTGTTTTCACGCTGCAGCAAAAGAAATGTCGTTGATCGACCGTTATCGTACAACTTTCTCTCGCCATCGGACTGGATCTGAGCATATTCGAGTGCCCGCCTGGCGGTGAGTACCCGTTGCCGCGTCGTTTCGACCGCCTGTACCGCGTTTCTGACATCGACAATAATCGTTTGCTCCTGCCCACGCAGTTGAGTGTCGATCTGATGTTCCTGGACTTTCGCACCGTCCAGATTGGCCCTTGCCGTTCGATTCCTCAGTGGGAAAGAAAAAGTCACGCCAACCGAAAAATTCGGAGCGTCGCTGCGAAAGATATTCGCGAGAGACCGGTTAAAACCGCCAAACAAAAACGATGGCGACGCGGGCACAACAACCGATGGGTTAATCAGCAATGGGAGAGCGAGCGAGGTTCGGGTCGCATTTAGGCTGTTAAAAAGAAAAAGGTTCTGCGTGCCCGTTAAAAGATTCGTCGTCGTCGCGGTGCTGCTGCCGCTTCGGGAAAGGCCATTTAGCGAAAACGTCGAATTGAGGTCGATCTGCGGCTTGATCTGATCCTTGTAGTATTCGATGTCCTGAGTATTTATCTCTTTCTGAAGCTTTAGCCGCCGCAATTCGAACCGGTTATCCATCGCGTCTTTCATCGCGTTGTCGAGACTGAGCGGGTCCATGCTAACACTCGGAGTATCCGTCGGCATGAAGGTCTGCGACCATTCCGCCGACAACGGGTTCTTGATGACTAACTGCTTCAGCGTATTCTCGGCGGTGCCAACCTGCTGCGTTGCTAACAGAAGATCGCCCTCCCGATTGGCAAGCTCGGTAGCAATTTCAGCCCGTTCGAGCGGTGCAGCCGCTCCGGCTTCGATCTTGACCTCGATCTGACGAAGGTTCTCCTTCGCAAGGTTTACGTTTGCCACCTGATTCTGCTGATTGCGTAAGGCGAACACAAAATCCCAATATGAACGCTGCACGGACGATATCGTCGTCGTTGCTTTGAGTTGAAAGTCGGAATCGGTCTGTTCGAGCCGCCTTTTTGCGATGTTGATCGAGTGTCTGCGGCTGTCCATGTGGAAATTTCGGCCTAAAGGCTGCGTAAATCTCACACCCGCCGACGAAGAATAGATAGCGCTCGATCCGCTGGAAACCGACCCGGAGCTGACCTGAGCCTGGGCGAACGCATTTTCAGTACGCTGGTTGTTAAAAAAAGCCTGATAGTTACCGCCGCCCTTTTGAAGAAACTGACTGAAATTTGAATTTACGGTAAAGTCCCGCGTCGCCGGATTACCGGTCGTCTGGCTGCGCGAAAACGTTGGTGAAACGATGAAAACCGGATCATATACACCGAGCAGCGAACGCACCTGGGTTTCCTGAAAACGCACATCGTCGCGCGATATCTCAATATCATTGTTATTTGCCAATGACCGGCGGATCGCATCAATAAGAGAAAGCGGGACCGGTTGTGCGGTCTGAACGCCCACGCGGCTAAGGCTTAAGGAGCCCGTCAGAGTCGGCTTCGTCGCTTTATCGGTCGGGACTTGATCGTTTGAAACAAAAGTCGTACCCCGCGCATCGCCTATATTTTTCGCAACCTGCGGTTCCTGCGCCGAAATAAAAGGAGCCGTTGCACCGAAGGCCCCGACGAGAATATTCAATAAAAATAGATTGCGAAAACGCGAAAGTTTCATTATTAATAGCTCCGAAGCGGATCAATTTTAACTTCTGAATTGCTTAAAATCTCAAACCGATATTACGTCTTGTGTTTTGTGTTTGTTTCAAGAATCTCGCCCGGCCCTTACGCGTCGCCGAAGGCGTCCGTCTTTGAGTTTTCCCTTAATTTGCGATATGTTGATGGTTTTAATATACGCAATTTATCGGAGGAATCTAAATCATAATGGCAATCAAGGTAGGTATCAATGGCTTCGGACGCATCGGGCGTAACGTGATGCGAACGTGTTTGGGTGACAGCGAGATCAATTTCGTCGCTGTAAATGATCTGACGGACACAAAAACGCTCGCTCATCTGCTCAAATACGACTCGATAATGGGTAATCTCGATCATAAGATCACGGCGGGCGAAGGCTCGATCAGCGTCGAAGGCGATACCTTTCGAGTATTTTCCGAACGAGATCCGTCCGCGATTGACTGGGCGTCGGTTGGAGCCGAGATCGTGATCGAATCGACGGGCATTTTCACAAAGGCGGAGGATGCCCGCAAACATCTGCGCGGCGACGTCAAAAAGGTCATCATTTCGGCCCCGGCAAAAGGCGAAGACGTCACTATCGTTCTCGGTGTCAACGAGGGAATGTACGATCCGCACAATCACCACATCATTTCGAACGCATCGTGTACGACAAATTGCCTCGCCCCGGTTGCAAAGATCATCCACGACCGTTTCGGGATCAAGAACGCCCTGATGAACACCATTCACAGCTATACCAACGACCAGAATCTACTCGATCTGCCGCACAAGGATCTTCGTCGGGCGAGAGCGGCGGCGTTGTCGATGATCCCAACTTCGACCGGAGCTGCCAAAGCCGTGGCTCTTGTTATTCCGGAGCTTAAAGGCAAATTTGACGGCATCTCCGTCCGCGTTCCGACGCCCAATGTATCGCTCGTCGATGTCGTGATGAACGTCGAACGGTCAACATCGACCGAAGAAGTCAATCAGGTTCTCAAAGATGCCGCGAATGGGCCGATGAAGGGAATTTTGGCGGTCAGCGAAGAACCTCTTGTCTCGATAGATTTCAAGGGAAATTCCCACTCGTCGATCGTCGATGCAGAAAATACGAAAGTGATGGACGGCACACTCATCAAGATCCTTTCATGGTATGACAACGAATGGGGCTACTCATGCCGCGTTCGCGATCTGGTCAAATATATAGCCGCGAAAGGCTTATGACAGGCATTTGGATATTAACTAACTTAGACGGAGGTACTATGAGAAATTTTGGAAAGATGCTTTTATTATCGGCGGTTGCAGCTGTCCTCGCGACTGTTGCCCCGACTCTTGTCAGAGCTCAGTGGGATGGCGGCCCTGTCGTTGTTTTCGACCAGCAAAACGGCGGGGGACGGAACCAAAGCTTTAACGTCGGCGATTACCGCAACGATCGTGGGCAATTTGGCTCGCTCAGGAATGATTCTGCGTCGTCGGTGGCCGTGGCCAACGGCTATCGCGTCCGGCTTTGTGAGGCTGAGGGGTCTGGCAGCGGCGGCGGTCGTTGCGAGGAATATGGACCGGGAAATCACAACCTGCGTTACCAGAATGTCGCCTCCTATATCCGCGTCACGGGTCCATCCGGCTGGGGTGGCGGGGGCGGTGGAAATCAGGGTGTGACCGTTTACGAAGATCGCGATTCTCGCGGTCGTGCGGAGGTTTACCGCGTCGGCAAGTATCTTGCTGGGGCTGGACAGTTCGGAAACATGAAGAACGACGCTGCTTCTTCGGTAGTCGTCCCGCGCGGTTACCGGGTTCGCCTTTGCGAGAACGAAGGCAATGACGGACGCGGCTCAGGCCGGTGCGAAGACCACGGCGAAGGCCGGTTCAATTTGAGGTATGACAACAAGGCGTCATTTATCGAAGTAACGAGGTCCGGCGGCGGTTTTGGCAACGGCGGCTGGGGAAACGGGGGCGGAAATAACGGCGGTAATAACGGCGGCGGCAATAATAATGGCGGCAACAACCGTCCGAATAATGCCGTTGTCGTTTATGCCGATCGCAACGAGGGCGGTACCGAACAGTCATTTAGCCCAGGCACATACAGAAATGACCTCAAGCAGTTTGGCCGGCTAAAAAATGACGACGCAGGTTCTGTTTACGTCCCGCGCGGCTATCGCGTTCGCTTTTGCTCCGGCGAGGGCGGCGGAGTCGGCGAGGGTCCGTGCGAGGAGTACGGAGCCGGTACTTATAATCTTCGGTACAACGACACGGCGTCGTACATTCGCGTCTGGCGTGGGAATTAGGTCCTCATTCATTCAGCAACGATAAAGTGATGTTCAAAACCCAGGTCGGGTTGAAAATAAGGCGGATATGAATACAGAAAGGGCATTCGGGAGGATCGACTGCCCTTTTTGCCTGGTCTACGAACCCATTTTATGATGACGTTTACGCCGGTGATGTTTCCGCTTGGCAACGTGATGCCTGGCGACATGATGCTTTTTCATCATCGTATCTTTTTTCATCATCGAGTCCTGTTTCATCATCGAATCCTGCTTCATCGAGTCCTGCTGCGCGGCGGCGGACATCGACATCGCAAAAACGCAACATAGACCAAAACCTAGTAACTTCGCTTTCATTTTATTTCTCCTCGTATTGTATTATTCAAACAAAGGCACTCGTGCAGACAACGGCCATCGCGTCCAACGTGTGCGCTTACGCCAACAAGATGCTCGCATCACAGATATTTATTCCCTAAAAAGAATTATTTCTATGCTCAAGAAAACTATCAAGGATATCGACATCGCGGGTAAGCGGGTGTTTATCCGCGTCGATTTTAACGTGCCGATCAAGAACGGCAAGATCGCGGACTATACCCGAATTCTCGGTGCTGTGCCGACGATCAAGTATGCCGCCGATCAAGGCTCCCGCGTAATTCTCGCCTCGCACCTCGGCCGCCCGCTAAAAGACAAGAAGAAGGCCGCGGAAAAGGGGATGCCTAATGATGCCGCAAAATATTCTCTAAAGCCGGTTTACGAATATTTGCGGCAGATTCCGGAACTGCAATTTGTCTCTTCGAGCGGCAGTGACGAGCCGGTTTGTACCAGCGAACATGGGACCGCTTTAGGCAAGGCTGAGATAAAAAACGACCGTGTTTTCTTTGCTCCCGATTGCGTCGGCGAGGGTGTAAAGGGCCTGGTTAACGCACTCAAGCCGGGCGAGGTCTTGTTGCTGGAAAATCTCCGGCTCCACGCCGAAGAAGAAAAAAACGATCCCGATTTTGCACAGCAGCTTGCGGCTCTCTGCGACGTTTATGTCAACGACGCATTCGGCACCGCACATCGGGCCCATTCCTCGACGGAGGGAATCACGCATTTTGTAAAAGACAAAGTCGCGGGACTGCTGATGGAGAAAGAGTTGAATTTTCTTGGAAAGGCGCTTCATGATCCCGAACGTCCATTTGTTGCGATCCTCGGCGGCGCGAAGGTTTCGGATAAGATTCCCGTGATCGAATCGCTCATCGCCCGCAAGGTTGACAAATTGCTTATCGGCGGTGCGATGGCATACACGTTCTTTAAGGCCCAGGGCTTTACGATTGGCAAGTCGCTTGTCGAGGACGACATGATGCCAAAAGCCCTAGAGATTGAGCAAATGGCAAAGGACTCGGGCGTGGAGTTGATCTTGCCGACCGATCATCAGGTTGTCGACTCGTATGATCCGCTTCACTCGGCCAAAACTATTCCGGTCGCGTTTACAAACGCGGGGCTCGTCGGGCTGGATATCGGTATCGAAACCATGGAAATTTTCAAAAACGCCCTCGCTGGAGCGAAGACAATCGTCTGGAACGGCCCGATGGGAATGTTTGAGGAAAAACCGTTTGACCTAGGAACCGTAGCGATCGCACAGGCTGTAGCCGACGCAACCGACAGAGGTGCGATCTCGATTGTAGGTGGAGGCGATTCGGTCGCTGCCGTAAACCAGGCCGGATTGAATGAAAAGATCAGCCACATCTCGACCGGCGGCGGCGCGACGCTGGAGTTTCTTGCCGGAGATGTGCTACCCGGAGTTGCGGCGTTGGACGACAAATAATATGAGAAAACCCGTTATTGCCGGAAACTGGAAGATGTACAAGCTACTCGGCGAGGCTGTCGACACGGTTTTGCAGCTAAAACCGCTGGTCGCAAACGCCAACCATTGCGAAGTCGTTATCGCTCCCGTATTTACTGCAATTAAGACGGTTGCGGATCGCCTCGAAGGCTCGAACATCCGCGTTGCGGCCCAAAATTGTGCGACTCAGAATGAATTCGGTGCTCACACTGGCGAGATCTCGCCCGCGATGCTGAAAGATGCCGGGTGTTCGCACGTCATCATTGGTCATTCCGAGCGGCGTCAGTTTTATGGCGAAACCGACGCTTCCGTCAACCAAAAGACAAAAGCGACGCTTGTCGTCGGGCTTACCGCGATCGTCTGTGTTGGCGAAATGTTGGCCGAAGGGGAAGCCGGTTCCGCCAAAACGGTGGTCAAAAACCAACTGGTCAAAGGGTTGGACGGTTTGACAGTTGCCGACATGGAACGTATCATAGTCGCTTACGAGCCTGTCTGGGCGATCGGTACGGGTAAAACCGCGACGCCTGAACAGGCTCAAGAAATGCACGGCCACATACGCCAAACCATTGCGGAAACGCAAGGGAAGGAGATCGCAGATAAAACTCGGATCCTCTACGGCGGTTCGGTTAAAACCGACAATATAGCGACGCTGATGTCGCAAAATGATGTGGACGGTGCATTGGTCGGCGGAGCGAGCCTGGAAGCGGCGAGCTTTGCTCAGATCGTGAATTACCTTCGTTAGTGAATAGTAAATCGTGAGTCGTAAATAGAAAATCAGCGTTTCCTGAATTCCATTCACCATTCACCATTCACCATTCACCATTTACTAAAAAGATGGT
The DNA here is from genome assembly GCA_038227175.1 of Pyrinomonadales bacterium. Lineage (GTDB taxonomy): Bacteria > Acidobacteriota > Blastocatellia > Pyrinomonadales > Pyrinomonadaceae > OLB17. Next base: position 40,121 of record JBBRPZ010000008.1, read on the forward strand.
TTATTTTCTTTACGGAATATTTTTTCTCTCTTGTCTGACTCTGATCGCGGCCGTTCTGTTGCAGCCGGGTAAGACAGATGCAGGAGCTTTGTTCACGAGCAATGTGTCGAGTTCGGCATTTGCTCCTCGCGGAACCGCGACAGTCTTGTCCAAGGTAACGATCATTGCCGCTACGACATTCATGCTGTCGGCCTTGTTCCTTGCGATGCCCGCGCTGACCGGAAATATCTCGGTCTTGTCGAGCAATCCGGACGCTCCGGCGGATTCGTCAAATTCGAACACGAACGCTAACACATCCGATGCCAACACGAGCGTTGCACCTGATGCAAATGCAAATGCAGCAGCCCCGGCGGATACGAACGCAAATGCCGCTCCCCTAACAGTATCGCCTAACACAGATGCTCCGGCAGCGAATACGCCTGCAAACGCTCCGGCAGCTAATAATGTATTAAAACTCCCGATCAAGGCGCCGGCGAAGAAATAGTTTTTTGAAAGATCGAATTGCTCAGGTGGCGTAATTGGTAGCCGCGCACGTTTGAGGGGCGTGTGGAGTAATCCGTGGGGGTTCGAGTCCCCCCCTGAGCACCATTAAAGAAAAAGGCAGGCTAATGAGCCTGTCTTTTTTTGTTTAATCTTTGACGACCATCGTGCCGGTGCCTTCGTCGGTGAAGACTTCGGCGAGGATGGCGTTTCGGGATTTGCCACCGATGATGTGCGCGGAGCTTACGCCGCGTTCAAGCAATCCAATGAGGTTTTCGAGTTTCGGGATCATGCCGCCGGTTGCACGGCCGGATTCGATCATCTGCCGGGCCTCAGAAACGGTGAGACGCGATAGCTTGGTGCCTTCGTCGCCTTCGTTCATGTAAATGCCGTTGACGTCGGTTAGAAGAATTAGCTTCTCGGCCCCGAGGTCGGCGGCGATCTCGGCGGCGATGGTGTCGGCGTTGATGTTGAATATTCGCCCGTCGTCGTCGGCACCGAGCGAAGAAATGATCGGTAGATAGCCGCTGTCGAGCATGGTGTTCAAGAGGGAGGTGTCGATCCTGACGACATCGCCGACGTGTCCGAAATCCACGATCTTTGTCTCACCTGTTTCCTTGTTAAGCACATCTCGCGGCGGACGTTTTTCCGCCGTGACGACGCCGCCATCTATTCCCGACAAACCAACGGCCTTTACGCCCCGGCGGCGAAACTGCGACAGTATTTCGGTATTGATCTTGCCGCGAAAGATCATTTTGGCAAGCTCCAGCGTATCGTCGTCGGTGACCCGGCGGCCTTCGATCACGGTTTGGACGACGCCGAGTTTTTGGGCAAGCTCATTGAGCTGCTTGCCGCCGCCGTGGATCACGCAGATGCGAATACCGACTTGGTGCAAAAGAGCAAGCTCTTCGGCAAGCGAAGCGAGATTCTCCTTGTCTTCGGTCACCTTTCCGGACAGCTTGACGACAAAGGTCTTACCCTGAAAACGCTGGATGTAGGGAAGCGCTTCGCGAAGCAGATCGAGGTTTTCGATGTTCATAAAATAATAACAACGGATTAACGCAGATTCACACGGATTATTTTAAGTCTTAGAGATTTGTGCCCCCCGTTATCTCAGAAGTAATCTGCGCTAATCTGTGTTAATCCGTTGTTTTAATCTCCTTTAAATAGCTTCATCATTATCGCCTTCTGCACATGCAGCCTGTTTTCGGCTTCGTCAATTACAACTGACCTCGCCGAATCGATCACACCGTCGGTCACGATCACATTTCGCCGGACGGGCAGACAATGCATGAAGATAGCATCGTCAGACCGGCCCATCTTCGATTCGTCGACGATCCAATCGTTCCGCAGATTTGCCCTAAACTCGATGTCCTTGTCAGTCGCTCCGTAAAATTGCTTGCCACCCCAGCTTTTGGCGTAAACGACCTCGATGCCTTCATAGGCGGCGTTTACGTCGTTGGTAAACTCGACGCTCCCGCCGTTTGTGGCGGCTTGGCTTTCGATCAAAGCGATCAGTTCGTCGTCGAGTTCGTAGCCCGCCGGATGTGCGATCCTCAGATCGTGGCCGAATTGGGTAGCCGCTAGCGCAAAGCTGTTCGGCACGGCCATCGGCAGGGGCTTCGGATGCCACGCCCACGTTAGGAGCATCTTTTTCTTCTCCGGCCCGAGCTTTTTGCGGATCGTCATCATATCCGCCATCGCCTGAAACGGATGATGCATTGCCGATTCGAGATTTATCACAGGAACACTTGCGTACTTTTTGAAGGCATTAAGGATCGGGTCCGTTCGTTCGGTTTCCCAATCTTTTAGCTCCGCAAACGTCCGCACTCCGATCGCCGAAACGTAACGCTCCAGCACGCGAACAAATTCCGCCAGATGCTCGGTTTTATTAGAATCCATGACCGCGCCTTCGCGATGTTCGAGCGTCCAGGATGTGCCGCCGGGCTCAAGAATTACTGCGTTACCGCCAAGCTCATAAATGCCGACCTGCATCGACGCACGCGTCCGCAAACTCGGGTTAAAGAATACGAGCGCGACAGATCTGCCGACGAGAGGTTTGTCTGCAATTCGGCCCGATTTTATTTTAATCGCGGCTTCGATAATCCTTTCCAGCTCGATCCGGTCAAAATCCGATGTTTTTAGAAAATTCGTCACTATTTTAACGCCTCGACCAACATATCGACCTCATCCAAGCCGATCATCATTGGCGGGAGCAGCCGCAGCACATTTGGATCGCTCGACGTTCCCGCAATGATCTTTTTATCAAGCAGTTTTTGATGGATGGGCCCGCACGGTCCGTCAAACTCGATCCCGATCAGACAGCCCTTACCGTGAATGCCGCGAATACCCGCAAAGCCAGCCAACGAATCACGAAGATGCTGCTCAACCATACGAGCATTGGCGATCATATCGTCGTTCTCGATAGCCTCAAGCGTCGCTACCACAGCCGCCATTGCAAGCATTCCTCCGCCAAATGTCGTGCCCAGATCGTTCGCCTTGATATGACCGGAAACGCTGTCGTTGACCAGACAAGCGCCTACCGGAACGCCGCTGCCCAAGCTCTTTGCGAGCGTAAGAATATCCGGCACCACGCCTTCCGCCGCTTCGCTTCCCGCAAAAAACCAGCTTCCTGTACGTCCGATGCCGGTCTGGACTTCGTCAAAGATCAGAACAATGCCGAGATCATCGCACATCTGTCTCAAACCGCTAAAAAACTCAGGGGAAGCCTCCCGAACACCAGACATCGACTGGATCGGCTCAAGCATTATTGCCGCCGTGTCGGTATCGGCAATAGCACTCACGCTCTCGATATCGCCAAACTCTGCTGCAACGTGCCCGGGAACGTTCGGCCGCCCGATCTCGCGGTATTTTCCCAAAAATGTGGCCGAAATGGAATCGGCTGTCCGTCCGTGAAATCCGCCCGTAAACGTGATCACCTTTTCCCGGCCGGTGGCCATGCGAGCGATACGCATAGCGTTTTCGTTAGCCTCGGTGCCCGAATTGCAGAAAAACGCCTTGGTGAGGCTTTTGGGCGCCACCGAGACAAGTTTCTCCGCCGCTTTCGCCCTGATATCCGAATATACGAGATTCGAGTAGAACAGCAGTTGTTCCGCCTGATCCTGGATCGCTTTGACGACATGCGGGTGCGAATGTCCCGTCGCACAGACCGCGTGGCCTCCGTACAGGTCGAGATATTTGTCGCCCTCGCTCGTCCACACCCACGCACCGGAACCGCGGCTCACGGCAATGTTCATCTTCTTGTAGGTGGCCAACTGAAACTCGTCTTCAAGTTGTTTAACTTTTTCAAAGTCCATCACTTTTTAACACCAAAAATTTTGGCTGAAGCTAACAGCCGTCAGCTAATAGCTATTAGCCTTACCCCCTATCCCTTAGGGATTGCCCCCCGTAAATATGAGTCCGGTAGTCTCGTCCAGACCAAACATCAGGTTCATATTCTGCACAGCTTGGCCGGCGGCACCTTTGACAAGGTTATCAATCGCGGAAAGTACGACAACCTGTTTTCCATTTGAGTGAATGGCAATGTCGCAAAAATTTGTATTCTTGACCCAATTTATATCCGGCGAGCCTTCGACCAACCGCACGAAAAACGACTCGGCATAGAAATGTCGATAAAGGTTATGCAGGTCTTCATTCGTCGTTTCCACGGCCGCTTCCAGATAACACGACGCGAAAATTCCTCGTGAGACCGGCAGGCTGTGCGTCATAAAAATAAGTTCGCTGCCAAAATCACCGACGGTACGAAGATGCTGCTCGATCTCGGGCAGGTGTTGGTGCGTAAATGGCTTGTAGGCGTAAAACGAGTTCATCCGCTGCGGGTGATGCGTGTTCGCTGCGGCCTTTGCTCCCGAGCCCGACGAGCCGGTTTTGGCATCGACTATGACTTTTCCCGTCAACAGGCCGCTTGCGACCATCGGGGAAAGGGCAAGCAGTGTCGCGGTCGCGAAACAGCCGGGATTTGCGATGTATCTGGCAGTACGAACCGTTTCGCGATTGGTTTCCGTCAGGCCGTATACGAACTCACTCTGCAATTCCGTCGCCGTGTACTCGAGTTTGTAGAAAGCCTTGAAAATATCGGGATCGTCAATCCGGAAATCACCGGACAGATCAATGATCTTTACATTGTCCGCGAGTTGCGGAATTAGTGAAAGTGCCTGTCCGTGCGGCAAGGCGAAAAAAGCCACGTCAATATCGCCAACACTCGAAAGATCATCGGGGGCAGTCACAAATTGCAGATTTGTCAGCCCCAGCAGATTTCTGTGAACATCGCTGACAGCTTTTCCGGCATGTTCGTTCGCCGTTACAAGCACGACCTCCGCTCGAGGATGAATCAGCAAAATGCGTAGCAGTTCGCTCCCGCCGTAGCCTGAGCCGCCAAATATCGTAACCCTTATTTTGTCAGTCGAATTATCCATTACGTGGCGATCGAAACCTCTTTTACCGACGAATAAACAAGATCGAATAGCCGCGGGCCATTGCGTCGGGCGTTGCCCGCCGGAAAGCCATAATGCTCCGTGACGTAGTCTTCGCCCATTTGCGAATCCGTGACCGATCCGGCCACCACGTCAATGTTTATCCCGAGATCGCCCAAGACCGCCGCGCCGCCGACAACGCCGACATAATCCGAAGCACAGAAAACAAAGGACGAGATCGCATCGCGTATTTCGCTATCCTTCAGAACCACATCGACCGAATATCCGCCAACGATCCCGTCACCCAGCTCGACGACGATCAATTCCGGCACGAACGAATTCAGATGGTTGAGGATCGACTTTGCGATTGACGCCAGATCGTCGTGGTCCACGGTGGAGGGAAGTCCGCAGTCCAAAAAGCTCGCTGTAACAAAAGCACCATTGTCTTGCATGTGCAGCGTGTCCCGGAGACACGCGATGCCGGAGAGCTTAGCCGCGGCGACCCGAAGACCGGCGTTTGCAGCTTGTTTGATGATTTCGGTGGCGGCAACGGTCTTGCCGGAATTCATGCACGTGCCGGCTATCATTACAACTGGAGCGGTCGGGTCAAGCGAATTAGCCGGCGTCAATGCTCCATCGGCAATATTCAGGATATTTCCGGCGGTGTCACACGCGACACCCTCGACCTCGACCTCGATAGCGTCCGAAAATGACGAGTGATGGCCCTTGCACACACCGATGACACCGCCCATGTTCAGGAGGTGCAGCCGATCACCGGCCTTAATCGTATCCGGCACTTCGCCGACAAAGCCCTTTAACGCCCGGCGTTTGCCCAAAGCACCGAGCAAAACGTCGCCAGTCACTATCTTCGCCAAACGGCCCGATGGCAACTCGATATTGCCGTACGTGACACTTTCGGAAAGGGCACGGACCGCAACGATGTCACCCGCGCGCGGCGTAAGCAGCTTTGTCGCAACCGAAATCGATCGCCCAAAGCCTTGCCTCGATACTACCGATCCTATTTTTTCTACTTCGACAATATTCATATTTTCTCAAACGCATTAAGCAGAAAATAAAGCCCAGATCTTTTTGACGGCAACGTCCTGCTGGGTCGCATCCTTCACGGCAATAAAGATCGTATCGTCGCCTGCGATCGTTCCGACTATCTCGGCGATCCGGGCACTATCGATCCGAACGGTTATCGCGGACGCCAGTCCGGAATCACATTTCCCGACGACCAAGTTGCTGCCGGCCGCTTCGACCGATCTCAGGCCGAATTCCATGATCGGAGAGGATATTTTTGGCAAGGCATAAACACCCTCGACCTTTTCTACGCCAAGCTCTTCAAGATCGCGCGAGACGCTCGCCTGCGTTACCTGAAATCCCTTTTGCGACAGCCGTTCCGCCAATACATCCTGGCGCCCGATGCGTTCGGACCCTATCAAATTCAAAATAAGGTCGTGTCGATCACTTTTCTGCATACACGTTCTATATTTATGCATCAATTCTGCATAAAATAAACATCATATGCATAATATACACAATTCGACGTATAGATACAACGAGATTATGAAAATTATCGTGTAAATAATCGCGTAACTAGAAGATCGCGAGCTTGATGCGAAGGAATTTTTTCGGATTCTGACGAAAATCGTAGAGCAGTTTCGTTCCCTCGCTGGTGAACTGGTTTACGTTCGAGGCGGTTTGGTTGAGGCTGTTGTAGAGGCTTTCGTCGGTAACAAATTTGCCGAGCGTACCTTTGCCGGCCTGGGCGTCGGCGAGGATGGCTTCGACTCGTGTCGTGGTCGAATTAAATTTTTCTATTGCGATCCTGGCGTCATCGTATAGCTTGTCGTCTTTTAATAGCTTACCGGCGGTGCCTTTGCCGTCTTTCAGATCTACTGTTACCGATTTTACGTCATCGGCAATGTCCGACATTTTAGCGACCGCCTTGCGAAGTTCGGCCACTGCCTCTCGCGTCTCGTTATACATGGCGTCGTCGCTGACAAATTTTCCGGCTGAGCCGCGACCGGCTTTGATATCGGCGGAAATCGATTCGAGGTGAGAGACGGTTTTGTTCAAGCTGTCATAAAGGGCGGGATCGTTGACGAGTTTTCCAGCGCTGCCCTGACCTTTATTGATTTTGTCGATCATAGTCTGGAGACGCGTCATCGTGGATTTCGTCTCAACTACAGCGCTATCGAGGCTTTTGTACAAAGATTCGTCGTTAATGATCCGGCCGAGCGTTCCGTCGCCCTGATTGGCCTTGTTGAGGATCTCGTTTGCCGGTACGGCAAGCTTATTTATCTGCATCAGAAGATCGTTGCCGGTGGCGGTCAGCTGATTGAGCGACATCGGGGAACTCGATGTCAGTGTCGAATTGTCAGTAACCGGCTGCCCTTTTGTCGTGCCCGGAGTGATATTGATCGTTTTGTCATTGGCAAGCAATGAGGTCGCGACTAGCTGCACAGTCGAATCGGTCCGGATCAACTCGGTGATCGGCTTTTTATCGAGTTGCTCAGCAACGAGAAATGTTGCTTCGATGCGTTCACCCTCGGGAGCATCCGGCGGCAAAAACTTAACCTCGTCTACCTTACCGATTGAAACACCTGCAAGTTGGACATCGGCCCCGTTGTGCAATCCATCGGCGCTCGGAAACCGCGATTTCAGCTTGATCCTCTTCTCAAACGGATGAAAATCACCGCTCGAATTAAGGATCAAAAATCCGGTAACTAGTAGCGCCGCCAGCATAAAAATACCGACGCGAAGTTCGCCCAAGGTCAATTTTTGTTGCCGCGACGCCATAAATATTTACTTACCGCGCAAAAACCGCAGTATATACGGATCGTCAGTCGCGCGAAGCTGCTCGTCCTTTCCACTAAAAATGATATGTCCACGCCTGAGCATCATCACCTCAGTATTGATAAGGCAAAGTTTACCGCCTTCTTCCTCGAAATGCACCTCGCCGCCTTTATCAAGTACGGCATATTCCGAACAAATGTAGTCGAGATTGTTCATCTCGTGGGTAACAAATATCGATGATACATCTTCAAGGTCGCGAAGCTTAATTGCAAGCTCGCAAATGGTCCGGGCCGTCGGAGGGTCAAGTCCGGCCGTCGGCTCGTCAAAGAGAACTATATCGGGATTGCCAACCAGAGCTCTCGCAATACCGACACGGCGACGCATGCCGCCTGACAATTCGGCCGGCATCTTGTCTATCGCGTCTTCTAGGTCGACGAACTGAAGCATTCGGACAACCTCGTGCTCGACCTCGTCCTCGTCTACATTTTCCTCATGCAGCCGATAGGCAACATTGTCATAAACCGACAACGAATCAAACAGCGCACCTTCCTGGAAAACCATCCCGATCTTTTTGCGCACCCGCATCAATTCCTGATCGTCGAAAGGACAAATATCCTCGCCGTCTATTAATATTTCGCCCGCGTCCGGCTTAATAAGGCCGAGAACGAGATTGATTATCGTCGATTTTCCGCTGCCCGAACCGCCGAGGGCGATCTTTGTCTGGCCGCGTTTTACTGTAAAGCTGATCTTGTCGAGAATTACCTGATCGTCAAACGCCAGCTCAACATCCCGAAATTCAATAGCCGGAATAACGCGTTTGCCGAAAACTTCCGGATCGATTTCGTCCGGAATCGGAGCTTGTTCGTATTCAAGGTCAAGAGCCATAAGGATCAGAACAAGGTGCTGCTAAAGATATTTTGCAGGATTTTCGACAGGAAAAAATCCGCAATTATTATGTTGACCGACGACAAGACGACTGCGTTTGTCGTCGAGCGACCGACCCCAACGGTACCGCCGGTCGTGCTCAGTCCCTTATAACAGGATACGAGGGCGATTATCAGTCCAAATGTAAGAGGTTTAACTAGCCCGCCTATCAGATCGCCGATGGCGACGCCAGCCCTCACCGATTGGACATACACGGCAGTATCAAGCCCGTGAAGCTGACGTGCTACCAACCCGCCGCCGATCAGTCCGAACATGTCAGCGGAAATCGTCAACAGCGGAAGAGCGACGAGCAGTGCGATTATCCTTGGCGTGACGAGTTTTCGAACCGGCGAAGTCCCGAGCGCCCGCATGGCGTCGATCTGCTGCGAGACGACCATCGAGCCAAGCTCGGCAGAGATCGCCGAACCGACGCGGCCGGCCACCATCAACGCCGTCAAAACCGGGCCAAGCTCGCGGATCAGCGATGTTGCGACGCCCTGTCCGGCGCTGCTCTGGGCACCGTAATGTTCGAGCGTTGGGTAGGCCTGTAAAATCAGGACACCACCCGTAAAAAAACCGTTGAGTGTAACAATGCCAAGCGAGCCGACGCCGATCTTGTCGATCTGCTCGACTATCTCACTAAAGTAGCGCGGCCGCTTTCGAAGCCCGTTGATCGAGCGCCACAATAGATTGGTGATCTGCTGAACTTCGAAAAGAAATTTCTTAATTGGGTTCATCCAATAGAATCGGGAAACTGCTGTCTGGTCAAGATTATAACGAACTCGAACCAAACATCAAACACGAGAAAGACCGGCCCTTTTCAGGACCGGCCGGACATCGGATAGGAGGAATTATCCAATGCACTGGAACTAAGGTTTTTGCTTATTTGGACGAATGCCTTGCTTTATTTCCTGCCTGATTTCGCGCATCGGCTTAACGGCGGCCGGGCCGTTTGACGGACCATTTTTATTGGCGTTGGCACGCTCAAGCTCAAATTTTTGACGCAGATCGCGAAATCGGACGAGCTGGTCCGGCGTCAGGACACGCCGCACCGCAAATTCGTTCATAAAGCGGATCCTGGCGACCTCAGCCTGCGCAAGCTGCGCTTCCTTGAGTCGGGCCTGAACATCCGTCTCGGTTGCCTGATCCGAGTATATCGTCTCGTCGAGAAGGCGGTTGGCTTCCTTCAGGCGTGTCTGCGCCGCATCCATTAATGGCTTTCGCTCCATATTGACGCGTCGAATCTGCTGGATCTGCTCACGCGAAAGGCCAAGCTGCCCCAACGCAGCCGTCCGGACATCCGGCGGTTTTTGAGCCGTCGGCTGCGGCGTTTCCGCAGGCGTGGCCTGTCCAAAAGCCACCGCGCCGAGAGCAAGCGCAAACAGCACAATCAGGAGCGTTTTAACGTAAATACTTGTTTTCATATACATTTCCCGTAACTAAACTTACGAGCCTCCCTCGTCAAAAAGATCTGCGAGCCGAAGCGACTTGTCATCCTCATCAGCGTAAGCTGTCAAAGCGGGAGCCTTGCGTTTTTGCTGGATCAAAGGCTGTACGGTCTGCGTGCTCGCCGTCAAATTCTTTTCGAATCTAACCCGTCTGGTCTGCATCGTCGCCCTCACCGGCCTGATCTCGCGATTCTGTACAGTCTTGTTCGAAGCGGTGATCGCTGTATTCAAGTTTGATTCCTTTTGCGACGGAAGCGTTGGCACCACCGCAACATCGGGCTGATTCGGAGCCGTAACCAGGGGAACCGCCTGTTCCGTAACAACCGGGTTGTTATTGCCAGCGACCTGCGAACTATTGCTCAAATAGTTCACTGCGACAAACCCCAAACCGATACAAATAACTACCGCCCCGGCGACCATAACGGCTGACGACCAGCTTGACAGAGTTAGAAGATCGCGAAGACCAGCAAAAATTCCAGCCGTTTCAACTCCCTCGCGTTTCTTTGGAGCATATGGAATAACGATCTCGGGCGTCGAGAGATGTGCAAACTCCTCTTTCTGCCATTCGAAAATGGAAAACCGGGCGTTCGAAATGCCCGCGAACTCATCTGTGCAGGCCGTACAGCCCGCCAGATGCGATTCAAATTTTCCGCGTTCGGCCGACCCGATCTCGTCGTAAATATAAGCGACAATATCGTCCGCAAACCCGCATTCCTGTTTATTACCGTTATTCAACATAACTTCACCTAATTTCGTTATACGACCTCAACCGGCGTCCGTTCCAACCTCATCTTCAATTGCTTCAAAGCCGTGTAAAGACGACTCTTGACCGTACTCAACGGCAGCTCTAACGTCTCCGAAATCTCCTGAAAGGTCATTTCCTCAAATTCCTTCATCACGATCACCTGCCTGAGATCGGATGGCAAGGCTCCGACGGCCTGCCGGACCAGCGTCATCCTTTCGGCCTGCTCAATGACCTTCGCCGGTGATTTGAGTGGGGAAGCGATGAATGTCCGCTCCTCCGCTCCGTCCTCATCATCGAGGAAATCCTCCGCTCTGGATTTCGCCCGCCGTTTGGTTGTCAAACACTGATTGACCGCTATCCGGTGCAGCCATGACGAGACCTTGGCCTCGCCTCTAAAATTCTTCAAATTACGGTACGCCGCAATAAAAGCCTCTTGAGCGGCGTCGCGGGCGTCATCCTCGCGTCCGAGCATACCAAAGCAGAGAGCAAAAATCTTCCGCTCCCACCTTCTAACGATTTCGCCGAAGGCATCTGGATCAACCGATACTGCCAATTCGACAAGCTGCTCATCCGTCTCTGTTTTATACATCAACTCGTGTTTTCACGCCGCTCTTTCACGAGAATAATAGCTCAAAGAGCCAAGTTCATGCGAAACCTTATCGCATTCAAATACTTAGACGACGAATGTCGGCAAAAAGTCTGGAATTTCAGTTTTTGCTGATGTTTTCGGTGTCCCGGTGCCCCAACATTTTTTTCATGTCAGTACCGCCTCGGGTAGTGGGTGGTTGAACATCGGCCCAAGTGCTCCAAAAAGCGCCCCATTTTTGCAAAATGGGGCAGGCTAAATGCGGCAAATATTACCGTTATCCCCGATTCTGCCAATTTTGTGTTCGCGCACATGCAAAAATGGGGCACTTTTTCCCGCCGTGTCCCAAAAGTGTCCCAAAATGGCAAAATGGGACAGTCTAAATGCTGCAAATACAACTGTTATCACCCATTGTGGCTTTTTTGTGTGCGTACACATATAAAAGTGGTACACCTTGCCTTTTTTTGGGAAGAAATAATTCACACTTTTTTCACTTTTCCCTTTCTAACTTTTCAAAGATCTCTCCGACATTACCACATATCGGCCACGTTGCAACGATAGCACATGGTTGCACGCAAGTCAAGGTTCGCTGGTCGGAACCGGAGCCTCCGTCATCATGATCGACCACACTCATTTGATAACCGACAGTGCGAGAAGCATTTCTGACGTTTTACGATTTACAAACGGCATTGTGGCGAAGCGTGTTCTGGACATCTCAAAGAAAATAACTTCGAGAGTTCGCTGGCAAAACTGCGTGAGCAGGAAAAGGGGCGAAATCACAAACATTCTCTATGGGAACATCATCCGAACGCATTTATTATTTTAGGCGAAGACACAATGATGCAAAAAGTGAATTACATACACCAGAATCCCGTGAGAGCCGGTCTAGAGGAAAAGGCCGAAGATTATCGCTTTTCGAATGCCCGGCTTTGGCGGGGTAATTCGTTAGAAGATGAACCCTTGATCACAGATCATAAACAGATTGACTGGAGGCGGGCGGCGTGGCCGCGAAGATTAGGGGGAGACTACCGGAAAAGCAGAGCTTTTCCGCACATCGACGGGCGAAGCCCGGAAGAATCAAGAGGCATGATGTGGGTGTTTTCATAACTCTGGAAGAAGCAACGTCCTACATGACCGACGAAGCCGCCTCAGCCGGTTTCTTCACCTCCGAACACTTCGGCAAGTTCCCGCGAATACATGGCGGTTCTTGACGGGATTCCCGTACTTGATATTCCTGACGAGGTTGCGCTCTTGTCAAAAAAATTGGTTCATGGCGGGCCGCTTCCGATCAAAGCAGAAACTGATGCGTTGCACATATCGATTGCCGCGGCAATTGCAATGGATTATCTGCTAACATGGAATTGCAAACATATCGCCAACGCTTCGATACAGTGAGCGATTGAGAGAATTTGCCGCGATGCCGGCTTCGACCCGCCTGTGATATGTACACCGGAGGTGTTGTTGGGAGACGAATATTATGTTCGCGAAGAACACGCCGAAAAGTTCAATAACGACATTGATGCTTTGATCGCGGATGCGCGCGAAAAGCAACGGTTATCGGGTAGCAAAGTTGTTTCGTTTCCCGCGCGAAAGCCTGACCCTGTCCGGACACCCGTTCTGGAAAAAGTATGACCTACGATAAATTATATGTGGAAAGATGAAATTGTAGATTAGGTTCGCTGGGTACGTGAGGAACTCGCAGCCCAATTTGATCACGATACTACCAAATAGTCGAAAATGCCCGCAAGAATCAGGCCGCTTCGGGGACGAACGGTCGTATCTCTTTCACCAAAGAAACGTGTTCGATCGGCAACAAAAAGATCGGTGGTTGTTAAAGCATGAAATAGATAGATTGCCTCACACAGAAATATTTTTATTGACGCTAAATATGGTTGTCTGCCAGAGTTAGAGATAGCGGGATTTCCGCGTACCTCGATGAAAGTTCTTCGCTATCTTACCCTGTCGCTTTTTGTAATCTTTGGCTTGTTTTTCGTTTCGATTCTTGTGCCCGGAATCTATTACGGGGTTCAGGACGGTTACATTAGCGAAATTGGCCCCTTCGTCTCCATCTACGGCCTTTGTCTCGCAGCATGCGTGTTCGGCGCTATCCGATGCGTACCTCAACGCTCGCCGCAAGTCTAAGGCTCCGTTTACAGCCTCTAGGCAACTCGCTACATTTGGTTAAACAGAAACAGGAACCTTGATCTAGTAGGCTCGCGCAAACACAACCCGCATCGTTGACGGAGCACCTGAATAAACACATTTTCCGTCCTCTTCGGGAGCGTCGAGGGGAATACAGCGGATGGTGGCTTTGGTTTCGTTTTTGATCTTTTCTTCGGTTTCGGCGGTGCCGTCCCAGTGGGCGAGGATAAAGCCGCCTTTTTCGATCTGGATTTTGAACTCTTCCCACGTGTCGATCGTGTGAGTGTTTTCCTCGCGGAACCTGAGAGCTTTTTGATAGATCGCAGACTGTATCTGTTCGAGCAGTATTTTCACTGTATCAACAACAGTTTCGAGAGCAACCGATTCTTTGGTCAGCGTATCGCGGCGGGCGACTTCGACGGTGCCGGCTTCGAGGTCGCGCATGCCGAGGCCGAGACGGACGGGGACGCCGCGAAGCTCGTATTCGGCAAATTTCCAACCCGAACGCTGGTTGTCGTTGTCGTCGAATTTGACCGAGATACCGGCGGCTTTCAGCTCTTCAACAATGGGCGCGACCGCCTCAGAGATGGTCACGAGGTCCTCAGGCGATCTGTAGATCGGGATGATAACAACCTGGATCGGGGCGAGTTTTGGCGGCAGCACGAGGCCGTTGTCGTCGGAATGGGCCATGATGAGGGCTCCCATCAGACGGGTCGAAACTCCCCAGCTTGTGGCCCAGGCAAACTCCTGCTCATTTTCCTTGTTGACGAATTTAACGTCAAAGGATTTGGCGAAATTTTGACCCAAAAAGTGCGAAGTTCCGGCTTGCAGAGCTTTTCCGTCCTGCATTAGCGCCTCGATACAGTAGGTTTCGACGGCACCGGCAAAGCGTTCGTTCGGCGATTTCAAGCCTCGCAAAACAGGCAATCCGATCCATTCCTCGGCAAATGTCGCGTACACGGCGAGCATCCTTTCCGTTTCCTCGACGGCTTCCTGTTCGGTCGAGTGGGCGGTGTGGCCCTCTTGCCAAAGGAATTCGGTGGTTCGCAAAAACAGCCTCGTCCGCATCTCCCAGCGGACGATATTGCACCACTGATTGATCAGCAACGGTAGATCGCGCCATGATTGGATCCAGTTTTTGTAGGTATTCCAGATGACGGTTTCGGAGGTTGGGCGGATGATCAGCTCCTCTTCAAGTTTTGCCGCCGGATCGACCATTAGACCGCCATCAGGATTAGCTTTGAGGCGATAATGTGTGACAACCGCACATTCCTTGGCAAAACCTTCGGCGTGCTCCTCTTCCTTTTCGAGGAAAGATTTAGGGACGAAAAGAGGGAAATAGGCGTTTTGATGCCCCGTCGCCTTGAACATATCGTCCAACGCCCGCTGCATCTTTTCCCAGATCGCAAAACCGTAAGGTTTTATAACCATGCAGCCGCGAACAGCCGAATTTTCAGCCAGATCGGCACGTTTGACGATCTCGTTATACCACTCGGAATAGTTTTCCGATCTTTTAGGAAGTGCTTGAGCCATAAGAAAATTTAGCCACAGAGGGCACAGAGAACACAGAGATAAAACAAGAATGATAGGCCAAATCGCTAACACTTACAATTTCGCTGGATGTTTCCGGCCCTCATTCTCTCTGTGTACTCTGTGGCAAATGTGGTAAAATCCCCTCTTTATGACCGATTTCCGACTCGACTTTCAGGACACTGCGGCTGCATTTGCGGACAAATCCAACGCCCAACTCAAAGAGAAATACCGGCTTTTCAAGCTGCTCAATTCGCCTTTTCTCAATGCCATTGGTACAGGCTGTGCAAAGTTTGCGTTGAGCCTGGGCCTGCCGGTCGAGGGATTGATAAAGGCGACGATCTTCGAGCAATTTTGCGGTGGCGAGACTATTGAGGAATGCGAAGGGACGGTCGATTTGCTTGGAAAGGCGCATATCGGCACGATCCTCGATTATTCCGTCGAGGGCAAAGCGACCGAGGAAGACTTTAACCACACAAAAGAAGAGATCATCCGCACAATAAAACGATCAAAGGACGATCCTAATATTCCATTCGCGGTTTTCAAGGTCACCGGTATAGCCCCATTGGGCACGCTCGAACGAATGAGCGCGAAAAAGAAACTTGACGCTAAAAGTCAGGCGAAATGTGAGCGCATCCACAACCGCGTCGCCGAGATTTGCGAATACGCGTATTCGATCGGGCAGCCAGTGTTTATCGACGCCGAGGATTCGTGGATACAGGAAGGGATCGACCGCATCGCCGAGGAGATGATGGAGCGGTTTAACCGTGAGCAGCCCATCGTTTTTAACACGCTCCAGATGTATCGAACCGATAGGCTGCAATATTTAAAAAACAGCCGAAGGCAAGCCCATAACGATGGTTACATCCTGGCGGTAAAGCTAGTTCGCGGTGCCTACATGGAAAAGGAACGCGAGCGTGCTATCGAGAAAGGCTATCCGTCACCGATCCATGAAAATAAGGCGGCGACCGACGCCGATTACAACGGCGCTATTGAATATTGCATGCGCCACTTCAAAGAGATCGCCTTTGTCGCGGCCACGCACAACGAAATAAGCACCCAGCGGCTTGCGTCCCTGATGAATGAAATGGGTATCTCGCCTAATCATCCAAATATCTTCTTTTCACAGCTTTACGGCATGGGCGACAACCTTTCGTACGTGTTGGCAAATAGCGGGTTTAACGTGTCTAAATACGTACCCTATGGACCGGTGGCTGACGCCGTACCCTATCTGATTCGCCGTGCGGAGGAAAATTCGTCAGCCGCCGGACAGGTAAGCAGGGAGTTGGAATTGCTCGCCAAAGAGCTTAAACGACGTCAGCTTAATTGAACTATCGCAACACAAGGTCGTAAGGCATTCCAACGGAATCTATTATGTTTTGTTCAAAATGCGGAAAAGCCGACCAGTCAGCCGAAACTTATTGCAGGCAATGCGGCACATTCCTGCCCGACCTTTCAAAACCCGTCAAACGCGAGGCTCCGCCCGAACAACATCTCAAAGTCAATACGGTCCTATCCGTGATGACTGTCGTAGTTAGTTTTACGCTGGCTATATTGTTATACGTTTTTCTCGGTTTTCGGCCGGACACTCACCCACTGATCTATGCAACGGCGGGCCTCTTGCTGGCGATGGGTGGGTGGCACATTCAGACATTCATCCGAACGCGAAGACTAAAAAAACAGTGGGAACAAAGAACTCCCGGCAAAGAAAGGGAAATTTCGTCGGTCGTCGAGCCGGTCTCAACCTCAAAATTGCTGGATCAGCCAGATTTCAGAAACGACGTACCAGTCAGCGTGACAGAAAACACCACCAGGCATCTGGACGCAAAAGTACCTCGATAAAACTTATCTCATCCCCAGCAGCAGCCGGACGGAACGGTCGGAGACTTTGTGATTCGGATCCCTTTGCCATGCGGTTAGCATTACGGTTTCCTGCTCAGTAAGCGGGCTATTGGTGATCCTGGCCACCTGCGTACTCTCGAATGCCCGATTGGTTAAGGCCAAATGGGCGGCGTTTACCGAGAGATTTTGCAGATCGGTCAACGCGGCTTCGGCACTCTCGACATCGAGGAAAAAATCCCCGTAGGCAGCAATGTGCCAGACCCGGTCGCCGTGGTTGTCGTCAACCGCGAGTAAACGCAGGAGGGCAAAGCCAGCCTCAAGCTGAAAAACAAGAAAATCACCCGTTTGGAAATTCTGCGACATCAAGACGAGATTAGCATACGAGGCGGTTTGTGGTTAAAATCGCTAGCTATGAAAACAGAGACCGACACGCATGCATTGCTCGACATTGCTATCCAGGAAGCCAGCCAAGGGCTTGCGGAAGGCGGCATTCCCATCGGGGCCGCGCTGTTCGATGGTGACGGAAATCTGCTCGGCCGTGGCCACAATCGACGCGTTCAGGAAAGCGACCCGTCGATCCACGGCGAGACCGACGCCTTTCGCAAGGCCGGGCGCCAACGCAGCTACCGCGACACGATAATGGTCACCACGCTGGCTCCGTGCTGGTATTGCAGCGGCCTCGTCCGGCAATTTGGCATTGGCACCGTTATCGTCGGCGAATCCAAGACATTCCAGGGCGGCATCGACTGGCTCCGCGAAAACGGTGTCGAGGTAATCGATATGAATTCCGCCGAGTGCATCGAGATGCTGTCGGCGTTCATCGCCGCATATCCTCAAGTTTGGAACGAGGATATCGGGGAAGATTGATATTTGCAAGAATCGGTGATTTTCGTCGTTCTAAAGTCAGATTCGATTTTAGAGGAGAACAAAAATCACCATGAATAATGCGAAAAGATGTCTTATGATGTTCGTACTCGCTATCGGCGCGGTTTTTCCACAAGCAAATATAGCGAATCCGGTAGCATTTGGCCCCGTTTCGACCACAGATGCCTCGTGCAGGGAAGCGTTACAGAATCTTAATAAAATCAAACTCAAAATGAAAGATTCCGAGGTAACAACGCTCCTCGGACGACCAACAGCTATGCTGGAAGATGTCTGGGAATATAATTTTTTTGAATGCGTTAAACATCCAAAGGTCGGGACGCAAACTATCTTCGGCCTCGACTTAACATTCAAAGACAAAGTGATCGTAAAGATCGACTACGCAACCATCTGTGTGACAGGTACAGCCAGATAAATAGGGTTGCTATTTACCCAGGATGATCACCGGCAGTCCCTTCGCCGCAAACTGCTTGTTAAAATCGGCGATGTCCTCCGCTTTGATCTTTGCCAGCAATGCAAGTTGAGCGTCGATCTGGGCCTGAATGTCGTTAAAAACGACGTAGGCCGAGGCGGGCGGCCCTTCATCGGAGCTATCGACGAAAGAGCTAACGCCGGCGAGCTTGTTGTTGAGCCTGATCGGGAAATTCAACGGATCCTGGCCGCTGCGGTTCTTTGTCTGATACAACGCTTCCTCAATATCCGTCAGTTTCCTGCCTATGTCGCGAGCCTTGTCGATCAAATCCTTCTGATCCGGCGTTTTTAAACGACGCGACATATTCTCGAGTTGGGTACGCGTATCGCGAATCTCGATGATCGCACCGTTTGTTTCGGAAAGCTTGGCGTTAATCTTCTGCATCAGGGCAAATTGCCTTGTAAAATCGTCGGCGGTCGTCGTAAGACGCGGATCAGCCTTGACGGCAAACGTTTCGGTCGAAACGGCCTTTCCGCCGACGCTCAGGCGAACCTGATAATTGCCCGGAGGGATACGCGGACCGGCAAGCGAGCCGCCCCAAAGGATAATTCCGGGAAATGTTGTCGCATTTGGCAGGCGAAAATTCCACACAAAGGTGTTTAACCCAGCCTCGGTCGCCACCGGCGGGTCTCCCGCTCCGCCACGACCGAAACCGCCGCCCGCCGTCGCATCGGGTGCGGGGGCACCGCCAATGGGGTCGGGCCGCTTGGTAAATTTGCGGATGACCTTGTTTTCGGCGTCGAGGAATTCGATGGTAACCTCCTGGCTTGCTTTTTGTTTCAGGTAGTAATTGACGACCACCCCGCTTGGCGGGTTCGCTCCAACGGTTGCGGTTGGCGGCAATTGAAACCCTCCGCCGCCCGCCGTCCGGTAGGCATCCTCGGGCTTAAACAGAAATGCCTCGGCCTTTTGCGCATCCGCAAGTTGATAGAGGATCGGCAGATTGTCCAGCACGTAAAACGCCCGTCCGTGCGTCGCGACGACGAGGTCTTTTTCGCGTTTCTGGACCGTCAGGTCGTGGATCGGAACGACCGGCAGATTTAATTGTAATGACTGCCAATTTTCGCCGGTGTCGGTCGAGTAAAACAATCCGCGTTCAGTGCCTGCATACAAGAATCCGCGTTTGTTCGGATCCTCGATGACCACCCGGGTGAAATGATCCGCCGGAATGCCATTGACGATCTTTTTCCAGGTTTTGCCGTAATCCGAGGTCTTAAAAAGATACGGCTTCTGGTCGTCATTTTTGTAATTTACTGCCGCAAAATAGGCCGCTCCGGCGTTAAACGGCGATGCTTTGATTTGGTTGATCTGCACCCATTCGGGCATGTCCTTAGGAGTAACGTTTGTCCAGGTCTGGCCGTTATCCTGGGTCACCTGGACAAGGCCGTCATCGCTGCCTGTCCATATAACGCCTTGTTTTACGGGTGATTCGTCAACGCAGAAGATCGTGTCGTAATACTCGATGCTCGTATTATCCTGCGATATCGGGCCACCTGACGATTTCTGTTTCGCTTTGTCGTTTCGTGTCAGATCGGGCGAGATCGCGGTCCACGATTGGCCTTCGTCCAATGAGCGAAAAAGTATCTGTGCCCCGGCGTACAGAGCGTATTTACCATCCGTTTTGTGTGGGGAAAAGATGATCGGGAAATTCCACTGGAAACGGTATTTTGTGCTCTCGGCACCCGCTCCCATCGGATTGTCGGGATAGACATCTACGTTTCGCTCCTGTCCGGTGCGATGGTTATATTTTGTCAAAAGCCCGTCGTAGCTGCCGGCGAAGACAATGTCCGAATTCTCAGGATGCGGCGCTATCCAACCCGATTCGCCACCGCCAACCGAAAACCAGTTGTTCGTCGTAATCGCACCCCCATCAGAACGCGACGCGATCCTCACTGTCGAATTATCCTGTTGAGCGCCGTAAATGTTATATGGAAAATCATTGTCGGTCGCGACTCGATAAAATTGGGCCGTCGGCTGATCCACGTCCGTCCAGGTGCCTCCACCGTCCGACGTCACGATTCCGCCGCCATCGTTGCCGTTTATCATCAATTTGGAATTCTTTGGGTTGATCCAGAGATCGTGGTTATCGCCGTGCGGTTGACCGACCGTCGTAAAATTTCGCCCGCCGTCAATCGATTTTTGAAATTGTACGTTCATCACATAAACGGTATCGATGTTTTCCGAGTCGGCGTAAACCCGGTTGTAATACCATGGCCGCTGCCGGATATTCGCATTCTCGCTCGTCCTCTGCCACGTCTCGCCGGCATCGTCGGAGCGATACAATCCGCCGTCCTTTGCCTCAACGATCGCCCACACGCGGTTTGTGTTTACGGGCGAAACCGAAACGCCGATCTTGCCGATAACCCCTGATGGAAGGCCTTTATTGCGCGTAATCTCGATCCACGTATCTCCGCCGTCGGTCGATTTGAACAGCCCACTGCCGTCACCGCCGCTGTCCATACGGTAAGGCTTGCGGCTGACCTGCCAGAACGAGGCGTAGAGTGTGCCAGGGTTGGCCGGGTCCATGACCAGATCGCTCGCACCGGTTTCGGCATTGCGGTAAAGTATCTTTTCCCACGTCTTCCCCCCGTCTTTGCTGCGAAAGATGCCGCGCTGCTCATTGGTACCCCAAAGGTGACCGAGGGCTGCGACATAAACAAGGTTCGGATTCTTTGGATCAACCCGGACGCGCGATATCTGCTGTGTATCGGTAAGGCCGACATTTTTCCAGGTTTTGCCGCCGTCGGTGGTCTTGTAAACTCCGTCTCCGCTCGACACATTGCCACGCACCGTTTCCTCGCCCATGCCGACATAGATCGTGTTCGGATCGGAATCGGCTGCATCGATAGCCCCAACCGAGCCGGTTTTGAACCAGCCGTCCGAGATATTAGTCCAATTGACCCCACCATCCATAGTTTTCCAAACGCCGCCACCGGTCGCCCCAAAATAATAGATATTGGGCTTGTCCGTAACGCCTTCGACGGCGCCGACACGCCCACCACGAAACGGGCCGATGAGTCGGTATTTCAGGTCTTTGAGTGGATCGGATTTGGGTTGGGCAACGACGCCCGTTTGTGCGGAAATTGAAAGGATATAAACAAACGAGATTAAGGTCGAAACCAATATAATCAGGAAAAAACCTCGAAGTGCAGACGAAAACATAAACATGAATTTTTTGCGCATTTTCTTTTGACCGCCTCAGGGAACTTGGATATAAAATCAAGGGATTTGTCAGAAACTTACCCGAATTACTACGCAAAAACAAATCCGGAGGTTTGATTTCTACTATCGGCTGTCGTATCTCATCGAAGATATGGCAATTTGAATGCCGATTTGATTCGTCATACTATTGAATTGTTGGAGTGATAACAAAATCAATATGAGCAAAGCAGTAATTATTAGCGCGGCGCGTACGCCGACAGGGAAGTTTCAAGGGTTATTGAAAGGTTTTACGGCGCCTGAGTTAGGTGCAATAGCAATCCGCGAAGCGGTCAAACGAGCAGGCGTCACCGGCGATAAGATCGACGAGGTCATCATGGGCTGCGTCGTTCAGGCCGGTATCGGACAGGCTCCTGCACGACAAGCTGCGTTGAAAGCCGACCTGCCGCCCGAAGTGTCTGCGTTGACGATAAACATGGTCTGCGGATCGGGTTTACGGGCCGTTGCGTTGGCGTCGCAGGCAGTGCAGCTTGGCGATGCCGAGTACGTCGTCGCGGGTGGCATGGAATCGATGTCGAATATTCCGTATGCTCTGCAGACAGCGCGCGAAGGCTTTCGTATGGGTAATCATGTCGCGACCGATCTGATGATCCACGACGGGCTGTGGTGTCCATTCGAGAATTGGCACATGGGCAACACCGGCGAGATCGTCGCGGAAAAGTATCAGATCTCACGCGAACAGCAGGACGATTTTGCGTTTAACTCGCACCGAAAGGCGGCCGAAGCACGGGCCGCTGGACGATTTAAAGATGAACTCATTTCTATAGAAATTCCGCAAAAAAAAGGTGATCCGATCGTTCTCGATTATGACGAGCCGGTTCGGCCCGACACGACGGTTGACAGTCTCCGCAAACTGCGTCCGGCGTTCAAAAAGGATGGCGGCACCGTGACAGCGGGAAATGCACCTGGCGTAAACGACGGAGCTTCGGCGCTTGTTGTTACATCGGCCGAAAACGCGGAAAGTCTCGGAATCGAGCCGCTCGGCCGCGTTGTAGCTTCAGCTACATCTGGAATCGAGCCAAAACTGATCATGATGGCCCCGGTCAAAGGCGTGCAGAACGTGCTCGCAAAAGCCGGTTGGAACATGAAAGACGTTGACCTGTTTGAACTTAACGAAGCATTTTCGGTCCAGGCCCTGGGCGTAATGCAGGAACTCGGCCTCGATATGGAAAAGGTCAACGTTAACGGCGGGGCAGTCGCTTTGGGCCACGCAATCGGGAATTCGGGCGGACGCGTCTTGACTACGCTTTTGTACGAAATGAAGCGGCGTGGAGTAAAACGCGGTGTCGCTGCCCTATGCCTGGGCGGTGGCAACTCAGTCGCTCTGGCCGTCGAACGCGATTAGTTTTTTTTGCAGAAGCCCGCGTGAGCAAGGACGTAGCACGCAGCATTCTCTACGCCCTTGCTCACGCGGACTTCCGCAAAATTTTCGCAACTAAAGGGCGACAGTTTTCGTTTATTGGATGAGGTTTTATTATGACGGCAAAAGAACATAACAAACTGGTCGGAATTTTCCTGATGGCCCACGGCGGATTGCAGGCATTTGCGATGGTCATCATATGTTTGATCTATGGCGGTATCGGCGTGGGATTCCTGGTCGCCGGCCAAAAAGGCGAGGAAAAAGCCGTCGGACTCGCCTTTATTGTCGTAATCCTGCTGGTCGCGGTCATCGGTGCCTTTTTCGTCGCCCCGCAGATCATCGGCGGCTACAAACTCTTCAAAGAAAGGGCTAATGCCCGGACGTGGGCCATTGTCGGCAGCATTATATCCTGCCTGTCGTTCCCGCTTGGAACGGCGGCGGGTGTCTATGGGCTGTGGTTTCTTTTTGGCGACGAAGGGAAGAGGTTTTACCTGGGCGGTGCTCCGCAGCCTGCTTTCAACACAACGCCTCAGCCGCCACCACCGAATAGTTGGCAGTAAGGGCCAAGTTAAAAGGCAAAAGTAAAAAGGCAAAAATGAGCGATTCGGAGTAAATCCGGTCGCTCGTTTGTTTTGACCGTTATATTCCGATAAATTCATAGTTTGCTTTATTAAATAATTTACAAAGGAAGTTTCTTGAATGAGTGAAATTATTGGAGTTGTCGGTGCCGGAACGATGGGCAATGGTATTGCCCAGACCGCTGCGGGAGCCGGTTTTAGCGTTGTTATGTGCGACGTTTCGGCGGATTTTGTCGCGCGCGGGCTGGCAAATATTGACAAAAGCCTGGATCGTTTTGTGAGGAAAGAAACGATGACTGAGGATCAAAAGGGGGAGATTTTCGCTCGGATCAAAACTACGACAAGCCTTGACGACATTGCCGACTGTTCGTTGGTAGTCGAGGCCGCGTCCGAGAATTTCGAGATCAAAAAGCAGATCTTCGAACAGCTCGATCGTATCTGCGGTCCGGAATCGATCCTATCGTCAAATACATCCTCGATCTCGATCACCAAGATCGCAGCGACGACAAAACGCCCGGACAAGGTCATTGGAATGCATTTTTTTAACCCGGTTCCGCTTATGAAACTGGTTGAGGTTATCCGCGGAATTGCAACATCCGATGAGACTTACGCGAAAGTAAAGGCCATCTCGGAGCAGCTCGGCAAGGTTCCGGTAGAGTGCAACGATTATCCCGGATTTGTATCGAACAGAGTGCTGATGCCGATGATCAACGAGGCGATTTTTGCTCTGCATGAGGGCGTAGCGACTAAAGAATCGATCGACGAGATCATGAAACTTGGCATGAATCACCCAATGGGACCGCTGACGCTCGCAGATTTCATTGGCTTAGATGTTTGCCTGGCAATACTTAATGTATTACACGAAGGCCTCGGCGACCCGAAATACCGTCCGTCCCCGCTACTCAAAAAGTACGTCGACGCCGGATGGCTGGGCCGCAAAAGCGGCAAAGGGTTTTATGACTATCAATGACTGAAAAGTAAGCGTTCTTAACTGGATGGTAAGCATCCCTGCTTGCCTGATTGGTTAGAATGTCTAGAGCAAGCAAGGGTGCTTACTCTCCAGTCAAAACAATACGTTCTGGCCCAGCGTCCTCGATCTAAGCAAGGATAATCTTCGGAAATAAGAAAGACGGAAACATGACCGGAGGGAGCGTGTGTTTAGATTATGACTGTGCAATCTAATACGTGCTACTTCATCACACGGGGCTGGATATACCTAATCATTGTCTTTAAGCGTTTACAAACACACTCCCTACCGGTTGTCACGCCGCGGTTCATCTGATTGAATATACTGGATGCATCGAAACCTCCGCACATTTATCGAATCGCTTCGCCGTGAGAATGAGATCGTCGAGATAAACGCCGAGGTCGATCCATATCTTGAGATCGCCGAGATACATCGTCGCGTTATCGACGCTCAAGGGAAAACGTTGCTGTTTCGTAATGTAAAAGGCTCAAATTTTCCGGTAGTCACCAATCTTTTCGGCACCCGCAAACGCATCGATCTCGCGTTTGGCAGCAAACCGCTCGAATTTGTAAAGCGTGCGGTTCACGCCGCCGAAAACCTGTTGCCACCTAAATTGGGGAAGCTGTGGGAATATCGCGATCTTGCATTTTCAGCATCGAAATTCGGAACAAAAACCACGCGCAACGCTCCGGTGCTCGAATCGCGACAGAGCGAGGTCGATCTTGAAAAACTCCCGCTTCTCCAGCTCTGGCATGAGGATGGCGGGCATTTTGTGACGCTGCCGCTCGTTTATACGGAGAGTCCGGTTACCGGCAAACATAATTTGGGCATGTACCGGATGCAGCGTTACGACAAATCGTCGACCGGCATGCACTGGCAGATCGGCAAGGGCGGCGGTTTTCATTATTTTGAGGCTGAGCAGCAGAATAGGCCGCTGCCGGTGACGGTTTTTCTCGGCGGGGCACCGGCGATGATATTGTCGGCGATCGCTCCTTTGCCTGAGGATCTGCCGGAATTGATGCTCGCGTCACTGCTCGCCGATGGTAAGATTGGAACGATGGCGAATCCGCTTGGAGCCGACCGCCATCGACTGATCGCTGAGGCCGAATTCGCGATTTGCGGCAGCGTTGCCCCGCACGAACGGCAACCCGAAGGGCCGTTTGGCGATCATTACGGGTATTACTCGCTCCAGCACGATTATCCGGTTTTCCGTGCCGACGCCGTTTTTCACCGCAAAGACGCGATCTATCCGGCAACCGTCGTCGGCAAGCCGCGACAGGAAGATTTCTTCATCGGCGATTATCTGCAGGAGCTGCTGTCGCCGCTGTTTCCGCTGGTGATGCCGGTTGTTCGCGACCTATGGAGCTATGGCGAAACGGGATTTCATTCGCTTGCCGCTGCGATAGTTCGCGAGCGTTATGGACGCGAGGCTTTGTCGGCGGGGTTTCGCATTCTTGGCGAAGGGCAGTTGACGCTCACCAAATTTCTGCTGCTGACCGACAAACCGAAGAATCTGCGTGATTTCAAATCGCTTTTCGAACACATCCTCGCCCGCGTCGAATGGCACCGCGACCTATTCGTCTTTAGCCAGACTGCTTTTGACACGCTCGATTACGCCAGCGGCAAGGTCAATCACGGCAGTAAGGCGATCTTGATGGGCATTGGCGATGCTAAAAGGGAGCTGACGCGTGCATTTACACGCGAGATCCCGGCCGGGATCGCCCGTATAGAACCCTTTTGCGGTGGCTGCGTTGTCGTCGAGGGCGAATCGTACGAAAAGGACCCGGATCTCGCCTCGCGGATCGCTAAGGCCGGAAAATTTGACGATTGGCAGGTTGTGGTCGTCCACGACGATGCAGATGTAGCGAGATCGACCGAGAAGTTTCTGTGGGCCACCTGGACGCGGTTCAATCCGGCGACAGATATTTATGCCAAAAATATCGAACTCAAAAACAACCACATCGGCTACATTGCTCCGATAGTGATCGACGCCAGGATGAAGCCGTGGTACCCGAAGGAGGTCGAGGCCCGTGAGGATATCGTAAAACTTGTCGATGAACGATGGGGTGAGTATTTTCGATAGCTATTGGGTGGCCGATTTCTTCTTTTAAGAATTGCCACTAGCTTTAGCGAGTGGACACATTTGTAATGAGCCTCGGGCTTTAGCCCAAAATGATTGGTCTAAAGCCCATGAATTTTTCAACCGTAAACCACTAGCTAAAGCTAGTGGCAATTCACATGCCGCCAAAAATGACAAAGATCCTGCTTTTATTTCCCCTCCTCGCAGTCACCGCGGCTGGTTTCTTCGCTTACGCTTATTACATCGAACCGCGTCGGCTCGTGGTCAATAGCAGCGAAGTAAAGATAAAAGGCTGGAATCCCGCATTCGGCGGCCTCAAGATCGTCATGATCGGCGACATTCATGGCGGTTCGAACGCAGTCGACGAAGAGAAACTGCGGCTTGTCGTCCAGAAAACCAACGAGCAAAACGCCGATCTGGTCGTGCTGCTCGGTGATTATGTCACGCAGGCCCCTGGGGACAAACCGCTCAGGCAGCGGGATCTGCGAATGCCGATCGAGACGATCGCCAATGGCCTCAGCGGAATCAAGGCGACCTACGGCGTTTACGCCGTACTGGGAAATCACGACGGCTGGTACGGCGACGACCGTATCGCGGCGGAATTTACGCGAGTCGGATATAAGGTTCTGCAAAACGAGGTCGCGATCATTGACAAAAACGGTCAGCACCTTCGGCTACTCGGGTTCAAAGATCACCTGGAACTCAATAAAACATGGAAGGAAACCTCGAATGACGCAAAAACACTGATTGCACCGACAGGTGACGGCGACATTATCGCTCTCGAACATAGCCCAGACATTTTGCCGATAATAACCGGAGAACTCTCGGTTTCGCCAAATCTCAAGCTGATCCTCGCGGCTCACACCCATGGCGGACAGGTTTGGATTCCGATACTTGGCGCGCCGATCGTGCCGTCCATTTTTGGGCAGAAATATGCATATGGCCACATTAAACAAAACGATGTCGATATGTTTGTGACGAGCGGCGTCGGAACAAGCGTACTGCCGATCCGCTTCATGGTGCCGCCGGAGATCGCTGTATTGACGATCCGGTCGGCCGCAGATTGAGCCGGCATTTTTACCGCAGTATTCCCTCGACAGATGTTCGAAAATCGCCCGGCAAGGGCTTATCACCTAGTATAATGACCTGTCAGGTTAACGAATTCCACAGGGAATGGGAATCAACAAATATTCATGATAATGCTGCATAATTTTGTATCCGGCCGGTTAGTAGCCCTTTTATTCGCTGCTATTGCCCTGGGATTTATGGCTTCCTGCGGCGGCGGCCCGTCGGAACGTATCAAACAGATCGCCGCAATTACGCCAACACCCGCTCCGCCACCTACGGAACGCGAAATCTCGGGTGTTTTCAACGTTACCGGAGCTGACGTCAACGGAAACGACCCGTACAACGGTGTGCTTAACATCGCTCCGCAGGGTGAGGTGGACAGTTTCCGCTGGACGACGACGCATGGTGCTCACAATGGCGTCGGCGTTCAATTGGGCGACGCGACCGCCGCAAGCTATGCCAACCCCGGCGGCGGTCAGAGATGCGGAGTTGCGCTGTATAAGATCGCCTCGGACGGATCGCTTGATGGCCGTATCGCGATGTGGGGCGAATATAAATTCGGCACGGAAAAAGCCGTCAGGGTCGAGGGGACTGGATTTGTCGGCAAATACAATATCAGCGGCACTGCAAACGACGGGAAACCCTACACCGGCACGCTCAAGATCACCAAAGACGGCGGCGGATACGATTTTGAGTGGCAAACCGGCAAAGGCCAGGTAGGTTTTGGCACCTGGAAAGGCAGCATTGCCGCCGCGAGCTTTGGCGGACACCAATGCAGCTTTGCACTCTACGACATCAAAGGGAACGGCAATATGGATGGCTATTGGGGTGGACAGAAATCGGTTACTTTTGGCACCGAATCAGCGAAACGCCAGTAAAATACCTTGTCAGCAGCACAACTTTCTTTGTAAGTCGCCAAACATTCTTTGAATGAAGCCCAACATTAAGTTGAAGTTATCCATCATTCTTTATATGAAGCCCAACTTCAACGGAACGCTGCCAATATTTCGTGGTACGAAGGTCAACTTCAATGGTACGGGGCCAATATTTCGCGGTACGAAGGTCAACTTCAATGGTACGGGGCCAATATTTCGCGGTACGAAGGCCAACTTCAACGGTACGGAGCCAATATTTCGCAGTACGAAGGCCAACTTCAACGGTACGGTGCCAATATTTAGCGGTACGAAGGCTAACTTTCACGGTTAAGAAGGAAATATTGAACGAAACTTTGGCAACATTGCTGGTAATAAGCCGATTTTTTGTCCGATGTATGCGAACATTCCTCGACTCTAAGGATCAATTCGGCCAATTTACGGCAACACTCCTCCTCGGAAGGCAAATTTTCGGCTACACTCGAATGGGTTCGCCTGATATCTCCCGCCGAATAACGAAAAAACCGCTGTCCGCCGAAATAGCGGTCCGGTTTTACCATGGCAGACGGTAATAAAATATCGTGCTCAACCCATGTCTCGTGCTCGGCGGGCATCGAAACCTCGATAACCTCAGCTCCGGCGGTGCATTCGAGCACTCGGTGCCTGATCTCGGGTGGCTGGAGGACGCAATCACCCGTTTCGAGCCAGAACGGCGGGCCCTGGTCTTCGTAAACGACCTTGATGCGGCCGGCCTTGCAGTAGATCATCTGAAAATCGACCTTGTGATAGTGGACGTAATCCGGCACCTCGCCGCCCTTCGTCAGCCGAATGTGCGAAGCGATGACCTTGCCGCCAAGCCTGCCCGGGATCAGGTCGCGGTACTCCATACCGGCACGTCCCTGTATCCAGTCGCCCGTGTCAGGACCACCTACAGTAGCGTGTGGCTGGAGGTGCGAGTCCGAAATCTTTAGAACCAACCTGATCTGTTCGCTCTCGCTCTTAACACTCTCACCTACCGACGTTAAACCACCCGCTACCGCAGGTGGTACTGACAATAAGGCCTCACGCGGAGCATCCGCGGGCTTGATCATGTTGAGCCGATAGCCAAGCCGCTTTGTGTAATGTTCGATGGACTCGTCGAGGTTATCGCATTGGATGATGTCGCTCATTTCCAGCCTTTGCTCCAAACCGAGGCCGTTTCGATGTCGAGGAGCGATGTGCGAAACGGCTTGTTGTTCATTATTTTGTTGGTGATAGCTTCAAAATCTCGATAAGGATTGTCCTTGAGCCGCTCAAACCGCAACATTCCGAATATTGTTCCGGCATCGTCACGAAAATAGATCTCGCGCGGCTCGTCCTCGCCCTCGGCAACCTCGAAAGACCGTACAACAAAATGCCAGCGGCTCCGCTGGCGGTCGTATGTTTTCGCTCGTTTGTATGACCAGGAATCTTGCACGTATTTATCAGTATCACCTGCGGTAGCGGGTGGTTTATGATGGAGTGCCAAGTCCGTAACTCTTTAGGAAACGGTTTTCCTTTTCACTTAGCATGCAAAAATGTGCGTTCAACCACCCGCTACCGCAGGTGGTACTGACAAAACGACAACTTCCGACTTGATCGAATTCGCGATGTAGCAAATCTCATGTGCCTCGTGGTGCATCGCGGCAAGTTCGTCGGCCGTCGGCGTGTTTCCGGACCAGACGATCTGCGGATCGAGTGTGATCTTCGATATCCATTGCTTGCCATCGGCGTTAGTAGTCATCTCGCCGATGGCGTTGTCTTCGTAAGATTCGGCCACAAACCCGTTCTTCGACGCAACCCACAAAAACGAAAGCATATGACACGACGAAGCCGACGCCACCAACGCTTCCTCCGGATCAACCGCCGCCTCAACCGAAAACGGCACCCGCACCGCATGCGGCGAAGACGAAGCCCGAACCGTCACCCCGCCATCAAACGACCACTCATGCCCGCGTGTGTAATGATTCTTTGCAAACGACTCCGGTGAGTCGCTTTCCCATGTGATTTTTGCTGTGTATTTTGACATTTTCAATTAGCCTTGGGCAGTTTGTTCGTCATCCAAACGTCGCCATCCGTAAATTTAACGATCGTTGAACCGATTATCACGGTATTCAGGTTCATAATTCCTGTAAGCCTCTTAACCCCATCACTTTCATTATTGGAGTGAGCCTCACTTCGAATAAGCTCAAACTCCTGCTCGGGCTCAATCGCTTTTGGGAGCTGATCACCGATAACGATCTCGGTTTCGCCTGATTCGATCATAAATCCCATCATCCCACCTTGCAAAATTGCCTCTGGCAAGACGAAATCCATTCGCACAGATGCATACGTTTTCCTGAAATGTTTTTTAATTTAACCGTGAAGGACTTTAACCAGTCACCTTCCGCAGAAAACGGTTTGCCTGGGAGCATGTACTTTCCGTTAACCATAAAACCGATAAGCTCTACGGCCCTTAAATCGGTCTGGATACCCGATTGACCTTTCTTCCAGACTGTTACCTTATCAGAAGCGCCTCTTGTCCAGTCGACGAGTTTTTCCGCCTGCGGATAGGCAGCGAGGGACAGAAACAGCATCACGAATGCAACACCGACCGTGTTTCTTATTTTGTTTATATCGGTCATCTTAAGGCCTCAACCTATAAAGCATCCTCGGGAACGGAATAGTCTCGCGGACATGTTCGATGCCGGCCATCCAGGCGGTGCAGCGTTCGATGCCCATGCCGAAACCGGCGTGTGGGACGCTGCCGTAGCGACGGAGGTCGAGGTACCATTCGAAGGTCGCCTGGTCGAGTCCATGGAGTTTTAGCTGTTCGATCAGGTAATCAAGGTTTGCGGCACGTTCGCCGCCGCCGATGATTTCGCCGTAGCCTTCGGGGGCGAGCAGGTCGATGCCGAGGGCACATTCGGGACGGTCCTTGTCCACCTCGAAGTAAAATCCTTTGATCGCGGCAGGGAAATGGTGGACGAAGACTGGTTTGCCGTGCTGAGTCGAAAGATATGTCTCGTCCGGAGCTCCAAAATCGCCGCCCCATTCGAAATTGTTCTCAAGCTCGCCCTTTGCGTGGCCCTCTTGCAGCATCTTGACGGCATCGTCGTAATGCAGACGCGGAAACGGGGCGTTGATGGCTTCGAGGACGGTGGTGTCGCGTTCGAGCGTCTTTAGCTCTTCCTGACGGTCATTCAACACTCGCTCGACAATAGACAAGATCAGGCCTTCGCCGAGGTCCATCATGTCTTCGTAGCCCGCGTACGCGACTTCGGGCTCGACCATCCAGAATTCGGTCAGGTGACGGCGGGTCTTGGATTTCTCGGCACGAAATGTCGGGCCGAACGCATACGATTTGCCAAACGCGGCAGCCGTCGCTTCGTTATAAAGCTGGCCGGATTGCGTCAGATAAGCTTTTTCATCGCTAAAATAATCGACCTCAAACAGCGTAGTCGTGCCTTCGCAAGCGGCGGGCGTGAATATCGGCGTGTCGGCGAGCGTAAAGCCATTGCCGTCAAAATAGTCGCGGACGGCCTTGATAACGGTGTGCCGTATTTTCAATACCGCATGCTGTTTTTTCGAGCGGATCCACAGATGCCTGTTGTCCATTAGGAACTCGGTTCCATGCTCCTTCGGCGTGATCGGATAATCGTGGACGTTTTGCAGAACCTCTAGCGCAGTAACATCCAGCTCGACGCCGATCGACGAACGTGTGTCTTCCTTGACGGTGCCTGTGACGATGATCGAGCTTTCCTGACCGAGTCCATCTGCGACATCGTACAAAGCCTCGTCATTCGGCTTAAAAACGACGCACTGGACTATCCCAGTGCCGTCGCGGAGCTGTAAAAACACAAGCTTTCCGCTCGAACGTTTGTTATAAAGCCAGCCCTTGAGCGTGACCGTTTCGCCGATGTGATTCTTTAGTTGATTGATGTATGTTTGTTTCATTCGCTCGTATTATCTATTGTTCTGCTTCCTCAGCTTATTTAGCATTTCCAAAATCTCAGGCTCTTCTTTTAACTCTATCAAGGGGGCTAATTGCGCAGTTATGTATTTCCAATCCAACCCCTCCTGAATCGAAAGAATGCTGTCGATATCGGCCCAATCCTTAAGACGATTAGCAAATGCTTTGAAAACGATCAGATCCTCCGCTGTACAGGTTTTAAGCGAGATAGCGGGAAGAAACTCAAAGTATGATGAGCGCTCCACTGCCAACTCCTCGAAAGACAAGGCTCCAAGTGAAATGTCGATTCCAACTTCGCCAATTTTAATAAGCACGATTCGACGCGGCAGAAAGAAACCGATCGGATCATCCGTGATTCGGGACTCAAACCTCGCGAGGATCGTCCCGATAAACTGCTCTTCCGACCCGATGCCGGTCATGAGCGTCAAATCGGCGTCATTTGTGTTGCGTGGAATTGCCCAACGCTGAAGCGCGATACCGCCAATAAAACAATATCGCCAGCGGTTCTCCTCAAAAAAATCCTGGATTTCTTTTGCGGCCTCAAGTACCTGCTTCATTCTTTCTCAATTTGGCAAAGAGCCGCTGCATTTCAATGATGCCGGAGTCGGGTTTTGGCGGGTGGGCATGCAATGAGGCCCCGGTAACATCGGTTAAGGAAAGAAGCGTTTCAGCGAGGTTTGACGCGCGATATTCTTTAACGCGAAGCCGCTCCAGGATCGGCCCCGTTTCTCGCCAATTGGCGATCCATTTTTTGGCCGTAACTATTTCTTTATCCGTCATTATGTCTATATTTTACCACAAAATCAGCAACGCCCCGCCCGGTTCACCGTGAATCCGGGCTTATCTATATCTATTTCCAAACTGAGCGTGCCGGGGTAACGCCATTTGCCATCACATCGAGCAGCCGATTCACCCCGAATCCGCCGCCATCTATGACGAGCGACGAATATGCCGCCTCTTTTAACGAAGTAAAAGAGATAGGCTCGGCAACCAGCACAACCCGGACCGCCGACCAGACAATGGTCGCCCGGCTCTGGGCAAACATCAACACTCCGACCGTTCAGATCATGGTCTGGAACAATGTCGCTCGATCGGTCGCCATCTCGCGCAACAACACGACGGCGGAAAACGCTCGTCTTTTCGCGCTATTAAACATCGCGTGTCACGATTCGCTGCAAACGACATTTACCAGCAAATTTGTGTACGGTTTGTGGCGGCCACAGACCGCAATCCGAAGGGCCGACGAAGATGGCAACCCCAACACGGCTCCGGACGTAAACTGGACAACACTAATTCCGACACCTCCGTATCCAAGCTACGCAGGGAATAACGCGGCTATCGGCACTTCGCAGTCTACTATTCTCGCCTTGTTTTTCGGACGCGACGATATTCCGTTTCAACATACATGGGACGGGGCCGGCGGAGCGACGCGTTCGTACGTAGGATTTACGGCAATGGCTGACGAACAGGCCAACAGCCGCATTTACGGCGGAATTCACTATAGATTTGACAACGTCGCCGGACAATCGGCCGGGCGAAACGTTTCGAATTACGTGTTTATGAATTTCATGAAGCCACGCGACGACGAATAACCGATAATCTTAACGTGTTGGGCAAAGGCCATCTACAAAGGCGGCCTTGTTTATTTGACTTTTCGCTGCCGCAAAATCAGACTTGACCTCATCGTGGAAGAAAAAAAGAAGAAGAAGGTCGATTATTCGAGCGCGTGGGCCGAGGCTAAAGAGATTATCTGGAACGCGCGTTGGCGGCTGCTGGTGGGCAGTGTTTTGATGCTTGTATCGCGGCTCGCGGGAATGGTTTTGCCGTCGTCGATGAAATACGTCGGCGATGAGGTTTTTACAAACCACAATTACTCTCTGCTTAAATGGATTGCTCTGGCGATCGGCATTTCAACCTTGATTCAGGGCGTAACCGGATTTGCTCTTTCGCAGATCCTCGGTGTGGCGGCGCAGCGGGCGATCACTGAAATGCGAAAAAATGTTCAGGCTCATATCGAGCGGCTGCCGATCTCGTATTTTGATTCGACGCAAAGCGGGCAGCTTATCTCGCGGATCATGAACGACGCCGAGGGAATCCGTAATCTCGTCGGCACCGGCCTCGGACAGATACTCGGTAGTCTCGTTACGGCGACCATTGCTCTCGGGGTGTTGTTTTACGTCAACTGGCAACTGACAAGCGCGACCCTCGTCGTGCTGCTCATCTTTGGCGGGGCCTTGTTTTATGCGTTAAAGGTGCTGCGTCCGGTCTTTCGCGACCGTGCGGTTATTACGGGCGAGGTTACGGGCCGGCTTGGTGAGAGCTTAGGTGGAATTCGCATTGTCAAAGCCTATACGGCCGAAAAACGCGAGGAGCTTTCGTTCGCACGCGGTGCCCATAAGTTATTTCGAAACGTCGCGAAAACCGTCACTGGCGTTTCGGCGATCTCTTCGTTTTCATCGGTCATCATCGGCGCTATCGCCGTCGTGATGATAATCATCGGCGGAAACGCGGTACAGGCCGGAACGATGACGCTTGGCGATTTTTTGCTCTATATTTCTTTCACTTTCCTGCTGGCGATGCCGGTCATCGAGCTGACCTCGATCGGTACGCAAGTTACCGAAGCCCTCGCCGGTCTCGACCGCATTCGCGAAATCATGGCGAAAACGACGGAAGACGAGGCGGACGCCGGCAAAGAAGCGTTGACCGAGATCAACGGCACGATCGATTTTGAGAATGTTTATTTTGAATACGATCCGGGTGTGCCGGTGCTAAAAGGTGTCAGTTTTCATTCCAAGGCCGGGGCGACGACCGCCCTTGTCGGTTCGTCAGGCTCTGGTAAATCGACGATATTAAGTCTTGTCCTCAATTTTATACAGCCGACCAAGTCAGTGCCATCTCCGGTAGCGGGTGGTTTAACAGGCGACCCCACGCCTGACATCGAAACGAAAGGTGTCCCGTCTTCGAACGGCGGCGCACATGAGCAACTTCAACCACCCGTTACCGCAGGTGGTACTGATAACGCCGGTACGATCAAGATCGACGGCAAAGATCTGCAGGATGTTAAGCTGCGTGATTATCGGCGGCATTTGGGGGTTGTTTTACAGGACAATTTTCTGTTTGACGGTACGATCCTGGACAATATCCGATTTTCAAATCCGGAGGCCAATCTTGATAAGATCAAAGAGGTCTGCAAGATCGCAAACGCGGACGAGTTTATCGAAACGTTTCCAAACGGCTACGACACCATCGTCGGCGAACGCGGTGTCAAGCTATCCGGCGGTCAGCGCCAGCGAATCGCGATTGCAAGGGCATTGCTCGCAAACCCGAGAATCCTGATTCTCGATGAAGCGACATCAAGTCTCGACAGCGAATCCGAATCATTAATTCAGGAGGGCCTGAAGCGTCTGCGAGAGGGCCGTACAACTTTCGTGATCGCTCACAGGCTCTCGACCATTCGCAGCGCCGATCAGATCCTCGTGGTCGAGGCGGGCGAGATACTCGAACGCGGATCGCACGACGAGTTGATCGCACTCGACGGACGGTATAAACAGCTATATGATAAGCAGTACCGATTTGAGCAGAATCTATTCGTGAATCCGGGTGAGGATTTTACCGGGACTCCAACTCAGGCTATGGCTCAGACAAAATTGTAAGTGCCGCAAGCCCGCGCGTAAGCAGTGGCGTGACTATCAACTTGCGTGTTACGCCTTGCTTACGCGCCGGCCTCAGCGCTAAAGGAAAAAATATGGACAATTCACAAACCTATTCAAACCACACGCGTTGGTATCCGTTATTTCATTTCGTGGTAATGCCACTGCTGCTGATAAATTTTCTCGAACACGTTGTTCGAATTTTTACGAATGCGGGAGATGCCCGCTGGGAACAGGCATTTTGGGCAGTCTTTAGCTTGGCGATCATACTTCTTGGGCTCGCTGCGAGGCTCATGGCCCTAAAGGCCCAGGATCGAATAATCCGGCTCGAAGAACGGCTTAGATACCACCGATTGCTCGCAAGCGATCTCGCTAGTCGGGCGGAGAATCTGCCTGTCGGCCAGATCATAGCCTTGCGGTTTGCGTCGGACACCGAGCTCGGCGGGTTGGTCGAAAGAGCATTGAACGGCGAATTTGCCACGCCAAAAGACATCAAGCTAGCGATCAAAGATTGGCGCGGCGACTATTTACGCGTCTGACCGGTCGATCTCACGGGCGAGTATTTCCTGTATCACCGGAAACCGCCCGAGGCTTTCCGCGCCGCGCCGCGAGATGC
This sequence comes from Pyrinomonadales bacterium, assembly GCA_038227175.1. Taxonomy (GTDB): domain Bacteria; phylum Acidobacteriota; class Blastocatellia; order Pyrinomonadales; family Pyrinomonadaceae; genus OLB17. The sequence goes on from JBBRPZ010000008.1 coordinate 76,787, forward strand.
CGAACATCGGCTTGATAAATGGAATAAAATACGTCTTGCCACGATTGACGGACTGGAACGAAAAAGTTCCTGCGGCTTTCAGGCATCGCTGGAGGGTCTGCAACCGAAATTCGTACGCAAACTCCTCTTCATCAAGCCTCGCAAGACCGAGCGTCCGACGGACGTCCAGAAAATACTTGCGCTTTTCTGCCAACCATTCGCGAGATGGCAAATATGTGATCCTGTCCAGCAAAAGCGAGACTAGATCATACGCCGGTGAGCCGATTCGCGCATCCTGGTGATCGATTATCCGCATTCGGCCCTGACCGTCAATCATCAGATTGGCGGCATGAAAATCGCGGTGGCAGAGAACTGTTGCGAATGTTTCCAGTTCGGTCGCGAGTTCGACAAATTCCGCCGAGATAGCGGCATCATCTGATGCCGAAAGCCGCTTTTTCAAGAAAGTCTCGAAATAGTGCGTCTTAAAAAAATTCAGCTCCCACTCGAGTTTTTCACGGTCAAATTTGAGCTTTGAGGCGATCGAATTCATTTCAAAAGCCTTATCGGTCGCCGCTTGTACCCTGGCGATCAGCGAGATCGCTTCGTCGCGAAGCCTCGCTTCCGCGGGCTTTTCAGACTCAAGCATCACGTCCATGAGGATGCGGTCACCGAGGTCTTCCTGAATGATCACGCCGAGACTGCCGTCAAAATCCAGCACCTCCGCCACCGGCAAACCGGCTGCGGTGAAGAGCCTTGTCACATCAAGATAAGGCTGTTCGGCCGGGGCGAAAGGCTCCGGGTAAACGCAGGCGATCGCACTGCGGTCATTCCAGCCAATGCGAAAATACTCGCGGGTCGAGGCATCGGCCGTCAGCGATTCGAAATTATTCGGTTGTCGGCGGGCGTTCAGAAATTCTGCAAGCCTTGCTTGAAAGTCAGACATATTTGGGTCGCAAAGAATTAATTCGAAATAGCTGATAGCTGATAGCTAAAACGTACGGCTAAAACCGTATAAGCTATTCCGGCCACATCTTTTACGAAATCTCTCAATTTAACGGAACAATATAATTCTCGCCCTGAATATAACCTTTCAGAGCCTTTACCGGTATTTCCTCACAGCTCCGCACCATATCGGCGCGGACGATGGCGACGTTCTCGAAATGCTCGCCCGGCTCGATCGTGACGCCATCGGCGATGATCGTTCGATAAAGCGTCGCCCCGTCGCCGATGGTTACGTCGTCCCAAATTACCGAATCTTTGAGACTGGCCGCACCCGCCATCACACAATTGCGTCCAAAATGTACATCGCCGCTGCCCATCATCGCGAGCGAGATATCGAGGTAGCGCGGTATGGTCGACAATTCGTACCATTCTCCGTCCGCAACATGGGCCGCGATCTTTCCACCGGACTTTATAAAGGGAATGTAGATGTCGGTAACGGTATCGGAATAAATGCCTTTTGGGATAAGGTCGAGTATCTCCGGCTCGAGCACGTGGATGCCGGTAAACATGAGCGGCGTCACGATCTCATGCTCGATGTCCCGAAGCTCTGCCTCGGTGACCGGCGTTGCGTGCGGGCCAAAACGCTCGATAAAACCGTCTTTTGTTTCAACTACGGTGAATTTCTCTCGCTTGTGATTCTCTTTCAAAACCAAAGTAGCGATTGCCCCGGAACGCTTATGTGTCTCGATCGCGGCCGCGATGTCGATATCTGTGATGATCTTGCCATTGACGATGATAAATGAGTCGCCTTCGAGGTGTTCGCGTGCAAAATCGAGTGCGCCGGCGGTACCGAGAATAACGGGCTGCTCGACCGTATAATTAATATTTACGCCAAAATTACTGCCGTCGCCGAGCGCGTCGATGACCGATTGCGGCTGGTGATGCAGATTGACAACGACGTCCGTTATACCAAATCTGGCGACGTATTCCGCAACGTATCCGACCAGCGGCTTTCCCAAAAACGGGATCGCGGGCTTGGTACGGTCAATTGTAAGTGGGAATAGCCGGGTGCCGAAACCGGCAGCCAGGATCATCGCTTTCATAGAATGGGTGTCGCGACCGACGCGAATCTAAATGATACGGGAATCGGTCCCAGTTGTCAGTTTCCGTGTTGTAGAAGCCCGCGCGTAAGCAAGGGCGTACACCCAAGTTGGATGTTACGCCCTTGCTTACGCGCGGGCTTGCGGCATTAGACAAAAATAGGCATCTGCTTTATTGTGAACAGGTATCACAAACACGTCAGACAAAAGCGAACCAATGGATTCAAGTATACCCGGAAAAGATGACCGTAAGGAGATCTTCGGTTGGGTCATGTACGACTTTGCAAACCATGCATTTTTTGCGGTCGTGCTCGGCGTGTTGGTAGGCTCATACCTGACTGAGTTGGCCCAACAGGCAGTCGGCGAAAACGGCGTCATCATCAGCCTCGGCGGCTTTGATCTCGTGACGGCCAAGTCAATGTTTTCGTACTCGGTCGGTCTGTCGGTCTTTTTGCAGATCTTTGTCCTCCCGGTCATGGGTGCAATCGCTGACTATACTCATCTCAAAAAAACTTTCATGGCCGTGTTTTGCTATCTAGGCGCCATCGGATGCGGTTTGTTGTTTTTCGCCCAGGGCAATCTGTATCTCTTTGGCTCCGTGGCCTTTATCCTAGCTAACCTGAGCGCTGGTGCGTCAATCGTGTTTTTCAATTCGTTTTTGAACGACATAACCTCAGAAGAGAAACGGGACAAAGTATCCAGTTGGGGATTTGCAACGGGTTATACGGCCGCGACGCTGACGCTGATCCTAAGTTTCGTGCTCCTGTCTAACGCAGCATCGTTTGGTATCACGGTTGAGATGGCGGAGCGGATATGCTTTTTGGGCTCCGGCGTTTGGTGGGCGGTCTTTTCAATTTTCACGTTTAAGTTTCTGAAAAATCGACTGCCGGTGCGAGCGGCCCCCGAAGGAAAGGGAATGATCGCGGCCGGTCTCGGCGAAGTGACTGCAACCTTTCGTGAGTTGTTCGAGCTCAAGTACACGCTGCGATTCCTCGCCGCATATCTGCTTTATAATGACGGCATTCAAACCGTGATTACCATGTCGGGACTCTTTATCACGCAGGAGCTTTTTGTCGCCAGGGGCCTGCCGGCCGACAATTCGGTGTTGTTCATAGCATTTTTGATAGCGCAGATCGTCGGCATCGTCGGTGCGTTGACATTTGAGCGGATTGCCCATTTTACCAGCTCCAAAACGGCAATCCTCGTTTCGCTCGCGATCTGGTCGGCGATCGTGATCTACGGCTTTGCGTTTTTGCAAACTATCCCGCAGGCGTATGCGATGAGCGGTGCGATCGGCTTTGTACTGGGCGGTTCGCAGGCGTTGTCTCGCTCGCTGTTCTCAAAAATGATACCAAAGGGCCGCGAGTCTGCCTTTTTTGGCATTTACGCGATCTCCGAACGCGGTACGTCGTGGCTCGGGCCGATCGTTTTCGGACTGGTCGCACAGCTTACAAATTCGTACCGGCCGGCTATTCTCGCGTTGATTTTCTTTTTCATCGTGGGCAGCGTGATCCTTTTGCTGACCGATACAAATAAGGCGATCAAAGAGGCAGGCAATGAAGTTCCTGCCAATATGTAACTGCGTAGACTGTTTGTGAACGACTTGCTGAGATATATAATAGGAGTTCGTTGAAAAATCGGAACTGCTTCGGAATAAGGGAAATGTGAAAAATGATAAGTCCGCCCAAACCTTTCACTTATGCCTTATCACTTATCATTTATTTCGGAGATTTGCTTGTACAAGCATAATCTGGTTTAGGTTTTTCAAAGAACTCAATAAGTTTAACCAGAGGAATACGCGTGATCGAAAATTTTGAAGGCAAAATCGTAACCATATTCGGCGGCTCGAAATGCAAGGAAGATTCGCCTGAATACCGCGAAGCCAAGGCACTTGGCGGCATGCTTGCCGAGGCCGGATTTACTATCTGTACGGGCGGATATCTGGGAATAATGGAAGCCGCCTCACGCGGCGCCCGCGAAAAAGGCGGCCGCGTGCTCGGCATCGTAATGAACCAGTTCAAAAAAGAGCCGAATCGCTATCTGACCGACAAGGTCGCGACGGATCATTTCTACGACCGGCTGCAAAACCTGATAACGCGTTCAGTGGGATTTGTCGCCTTTCGGGGCGGCATGGGCACCGTGACTGAGATATCGCTGGTTTGGAACAAGCTAACGACCGGCGTCATCGGTAAACGGCCGCTCGTGCTTGTCGGTGACTGCTGGGAAGCCGTCGTCGATGCGTGGAAGGCAAATCTTGTCGTCAGCGAATCGGATACAAGCTTTCTCGACTTTGCGTCGAACGCGGACGCCGCCTCTAAGCTCATTATCGAAAAATCGCGAGGTGTTGTTTTATGAATTGTCCGAAATGCACGATGCAGCTAATGGACGGCGCCAGATTTTGCGGTTCGTGCGGTTTTACGATCGAAGCTGCCACTCCACCCGAGCCACCGCCGTCACCGTCCGCCGATTTTGCACCGCCTGGTACGCCGGGTGGCCCGCCGCGAAGTCCGGCTCAGGTTGCCTTTCATTTCGACGCTGACGGACGCGGCCAGGGACGCGGTTATACATGGGAAATACAGCATCAGGGCGCGTTCGCATTGGCAGTAGTCGATTTGGGGACGGATCAGTCGATCTCAGCTGAGGCCGGAGCGATGGTTTCGATGTCGGGGAATGTTGACCTCGTCGCAGAGCTAAAAGGCGGTGTATTTGGCGCGCTAAAGCGCGCGGTTGGCGGGGAATCGGCATTTGTTTCTACCTTTACTGCAAAAGGCGGGCCTGGGGAGGTTACGTTTGCTCCCGGGGCTCCGGGCGATGTTGCGGGTATCGAGATGCAGAATCAGACGTTTATGGTCCAGTCGAGTTCGTACCTCGCGGGCGATACTTCGCTGGTGGTCGATACCAAATTCGGCGGCTCGAAATCGTTCTTTGGCGGCGAAGGTCTTTTTCTGCTTCAGGTCTCGGGAACGGGTTTGCTGCTTGTCTCATCATTCGGTGCGATCCACCGGCGGACACTGCGGCCGGGCGAGCAGTATGTCGTTGACACCGGGCATCTGGTCGCATGGGAATCTCACATGCAATACAATCTTCGAAAGGCTGCGAAAAGCGGATATCTTCGCAGTTTTTTAAGCGGAGAAGGCATGGTGGCTGAATTCAACGGCCCCGGCGAAATACTTATCCAGACCCGCAATCTCGCAGCTTTTGCCGGCTTGCTCAAACCCTTTTTCCCGAACCAGAGCGGTGGCGGAGGCGGAGGCTTTAGTCTTGGCAGCTTAATTGAATAGCATCTATTTGATAAGGCGTTTTGGAACATCAAGCATCATCAAAAGGTCCGGCCCCGGCCAAATCTGAATTGCGAATCCCTGCCACGGCGGTCTCTCGCGGCATAGGCATAGGCCGCGTCGTTTTTCTGAACGGCAACCGTGCCGCGTCGGACGAGATACACCTTACACCGTCCAAAACGGGCCACGAAATTGACAGGCTGCGTGCCGCCGTGAGCCTTTCGATCGTTGAGTTGACGGAACTCACGACGCAAAACACGGCGGATTCGCTCGAATCTGCGTCCGGCATCTTCGGCGTCCACCTCCTGATCATCGAAAACTCATCCCTCGTCCCGAATATTGAGTCGGAGATTCGTGACCGGAACGTAAACGCCGAATGGGCCGTCCGGAAGGTCGCCGAGGCGTTTGCCGAGCGCCAAAAAGCTGTGCCAGACCAGCATCTGAGCGACAAATATCTCGATGTTGTGGATGTCGCCGAACGCATTCTTCGGGCACTCGGAGTAGGTTCGATGCATGAGGAAATTGAAACAGGCTCGGTCTTTGTCGTCACCGAGATGATGCCGTCGAGACTGATGGAACTCGCGAAACGCAGCCCTGTCGCCGTCATTTCCGAGCACGGCGGCTGGACCTCGCACTCGTCGATCCTTGCCCGCGAATTAAAGCTGCCCGTCGTCACGGGTGTCAAGCTTATCGAGCAGTTCATCTCAAACGGCGATACGGTCATCGTCGACGGCGTCGAGGGGCAGATAATCGTTCGCCCAACGGCAGGTACGATGACACATTTTTTGACCGTCGCGGACAGTCAGGTGCTCTTCGCCAATCTTCCGGCGGCGGATGATAGGCCTTTGACGACGCTTGACGGACACGAGATAACGATCCGGGCCAACGCCGATCTGCCGCACGTTTACGAGATTGCGGCCCGCTCGGGGGCAACGGGCGTCGGTCTTTACCGCTCCGAGGTGATCCTGAGCCAATTTCGCGGATTCCCGTCCGAATCCGAGCAGACCGCCGTCTACAGCCGGATCGCGGAAGCGGCGGGCGAGGACGGCGTTCGGATACGTACATTCGATATTTCGGTGGAGCAGTTTGACGGCTCCGCTTCAAGAGAAAGAAACCCGTCGCTCGGGCTCCGTTCGATTAGGCTAAGCCTGACCGATTCGGCACATTTCCGGACGCAGATCAGGGCAATTTTACGTGCTGCCTATCAACAAAATGTCGATATTGTCTTGCCAATGATCTCGGGTGTTTTCGAAGTCATCCAACTACGCGAGATCATCGAGCAGGAGGGATCGAATCTGCGAAACGAGGGTGTCCCGATCGGTGCCCCGAAGATCGGAGCAATGATCGAGGTTCCGTCGGCCGTCTTCACGGCAAACGAGATCGCCCGCCATGTAGATTTTCTCTGTTTGGGCACGAACGACCTCGTCCAGTATCTGCTCGCCGTCGATCGCGATAACGAGACCGTCGCCGATTGGTATCAAACGCTGCATCCGGCCGTTATTCGGGCAATCAAAGAAGTGATTGCCGCAGGCTATAAGGCGGGGAAATCCGTTACGATCTGCGGTGAAACGGCTGGCTCGGCATTCTACGTCCCGCTGCTGATCGGCCTTGGCGCACGCGAATTGAGCATGAACGTAAATTCGATCTCGCAGATCAGACGCCTTATCGCCGGCGTCTCGGTAAGCGAAGCTGGCCGGCTTGTCGAATCCATCGAAACTCTCGAAACCGCCGACGAGATCGAAGAAACCTTACGCACCCATTACCTGCGCGAATGGGAACACCTATTTCCGCCGGGTTTGCTTTCCTCAAAATACCCACAATAGCTTCGAAAAAAAATAGAATTCGGTCGGCTTTGTAAGTTTATAAAGAATGCGGTGCCTCGCTCCTGATGCATCCGTACGAACTTACAAACCCGTTATGAAACAGAGTCTGCATTGCCGCAAGCGTTTTCCAATAGGCTCGTTCTGTGTGTTTGCCATTCTGATCGCACTCGCTGTGACTGCTTTTGCACAGACAAATGACGGTCGGGCAAAGAACAATCCGTATTTTCCGAGTCCGGCCGCGAAGGTGAAACAGGCCGCACCGGCACCGGCACCGGTTCCGACTGCTTCGACCTCGGCCCAGGTGTCCATCTCAAAGGTAGTCCGGCCTGACAAATCTTTCGAGATACGGCCCGCGGCCGCTCCGAGTGCGAAAATCGCCGCCAAAACTATTGACCTCAGCTCGGCTTCGCCGGTTGATATTTACAGGATTGATGTCGGTGACATCATTTTCGTAAACTTAAAAAACGCACCCAATTCGTCAGGATACTATACGGTCAAGGCGAACGGAATGATCGATTTTCCGCTGGCGGGTGAAACATTAGTCGTGGCAGGCCGCACCTCGGACGAGGTTGCAAACATGCTCGCCGGCGGGATCACGCTTTACGCCGACCCGCAAGTGCAGGTCAAGGTCCGCGAATATAGAAGCCACAAGATAACCATCTCGGGCATGGTCGACCAGTCCGGCGAAAGCAGCATGCAGCGCGAGGCGATCCCGCTTTACGTCATCTGCGCCCAGTCGGGAGTCGATCCAAAAGCGACCAAGGCCGTCGTGCATCGATCGGATGGCGCGCAGGTTGAGACATTTAGCATGCACGAAGCTACCAGTGACAAGATACTGATCTATCCGGGCAATTCGATCGAATTTACCGCGGATGCTCCAATTAAAGCTATAGCGAATAACGGATCTTATGTCGTAACAGGCAAGGTAAATACGACCGGGCAAAAGGAATTTGTGGCTGGCATCACGTTGTCTCAGGCGATCATCGTCTCGGGCGGAGCAAAAGGAAATCCGAAAAAGGCGTCAATCAGCCGAAAGGGCGACGACGGAACGCCTAATATTTCCGAGCACGATCTGCGAGCGATCAAGGACGGAAAGGCTCCGGACCCGGTTCTTTCGCCTGGAGACGTAATCGAAATAGGTAATTGAACATTCGATTGGAATGTTCAACACTTTTTGTATTATACTTTTGGAGCCTTGCAATGAAGCGCGTCGGGTGATCGCCTTTACGAAAGTAACGGAGGAAAGTCCGAACACCACAGGGCAGCGAGCCGGATAACGTCCGGGCACCTTTGCGAAAGGGTGACGACAAGTGCAACAGAGAATATACCGGCCTCGCAAGAGGTAATGGGTGAAACGGTGAGGTAAGAGCTCACCGGCGCCGGTGGTAACATCGGCGGCCAGGTAAACTCCTCGCGGTGCAAGGCCAAATAGGGAAACGTGTCATTTGAGCTGCCCGCTCAATGTTCGAAGTGATTCGGACGGCGTTTCCGGGTAGGCCGCTTGAGCCGGCTGGTAACGGTCGGCCTAGATGAATGATCACCTCCCGCCTCGGCGGAAGACAAGATTCGGCTTATAGACGCGCTTCATTTCGCTTGGTATTGTTTTGTGAATCGTGAATCGTGAATACAAAGAAACGATCTGATATTCTCGATTTACTATTCACGATTCACGATTTCACGATTCACGGGAGAAAATTTTTTATGGCAAACCGCAAAGGTGTATTTATTGGTGCGTATGTTCCCAACGAACTCAAAGAATCGCTGCGTCGCCGTGCCGCGGGCGAACATCGCACACTCTCACAGGAAATAACCCGCATACTCGTCGAGGCCGTCCACGGTAAAGGTTTGCCGGCTGGCAGCGTGGACCGCCGGGGGCAGGTTATAGTTCCGCGCCGCCGCGCAACCGATCCGCCCATCCGCCGCCGCGCCGAGGATCTGCCGTATATCGCGCCCGACGGAAAAAAGAAGTAGTCCATTTTTGAGATTTAATCTTGCGTTGCTTGATTTCATGTCAGGCAACGCTTTTTTATTGACGTGCGAGTTTGCTACCATCGAGTGTAATGAACGGTTCAAGCATTCCATTCATAATTTTGGCGCTGATCGCGGGTTTTGCGGGGGGATTCCTGCTTGCAAATAAGCTGAACAGCTCCGAAATAGCGTCTCTCCGGGCCCAATCCAGCCAACCGCCTGCGGCCAACACCAGTCAATCGCAACCGAATGGCGATGCCGCACTCACGCCCGGCGAGCTAAAAACCAAGATTGCCGAGGCGGACAAAAACCCGACGAATTTTGCCTATCAAAAGAGTCTCGGCGTTTCGCTCTATCGCTACGCGTCAATGAAGCAGGACAACGATCTGCTTGCCGAATCGATCCGAATTTTAACCAGGGCAAGCTCGCTTGATCCAAAGGATTTCGACGTTTTGGTGGCACTCGGCAACGCCTACTTTGACGTTGCCTTTTTTAAGAAAGACGCGGCGGGCTTTCAGACGGCCCGCGATACTTATACAAAGGCACTTGCCATCAGGCCTGACGACGCGGACGTCCGCACCGATCTCGGCATCTCGTATTATGTGCAGGAGCCTGCGGCGTATGATAGGGCCGCCACCGAATTGCAGGCCGTCCTGGCCGCGAACCCTAAACACGACCGGGCCCTTCAATTTTTGGTCCAAACCTACACCAAACAGGGCAAAATACCCGAGGCGGAGAGATCGCTTGCAAAATTGAAAGAGATCAGCCCTAACGATCCCGTAATTACGGAGCTAACGTCCCAGATCGCGGCAGCCAAAGGCGGTGTGGGCAAATGAAATTTACGGATATCCTTTTTATCCTGTTTGTTATCCTCATCCTTTTCGGGATGACAGCAATACGATATCGCAAACAGATCGCGGGGATGATCGGCTTTGCCCGGATGCTGAAAGAGGCCAAGGAGTCGGCGATGCCAACACGGACGATCCGCAACCCAGACCCAGCCGACGTTCGTCTTGTACATTGTGCAAAATGCGGTGTTTGGGTGCCTCAAAGCAAGGCCATGACGCTGCGGGATGGGAATTCGTACTGCTCAGAGGATTGCATTGCAGAGGCCCGCGCGTAAGCAAGGGCGTAAGCGCGAACCGAAGAATTGGATCTCTGGCGTGTTGAGTGTTACGCCCTTGCTCACGCGCGGGCCTCAGCATTATATAAACTGCGTTAGGTACCAGGCGATCAATCTTTCGCCAAAAAGCATCGACACAAACGCCCCGATTCCAAGAAAGATACCGAAAGGTATCTGCGACTGCATGTCCTTGTCTTTTCGAATAACCAGCATCGCCGCCCCGGCGATGGCACCGGTGAATGCACCCACAAAAATCGTCAGTAATGTCAGCCGCCAGCCGAGCAGGGCGCCGATGCCCAAAAGCAGTTTCACATCGCCCAACCCCATCGCGTCGACGCCGCGGAGCAGTTTCCACAACGCCCCGACCGCCCACAGCGAGCCACCGCCGATCAATGCTCCGAATAACGCTCCCGCCAGGCTCACAACCCACACCGGATAGCCGTGCAGCGAAGAAATTGGGCCGTAAGTAGTGTCAGAAAAATAATTGCCCGCAAACGCTATCGGAAAAACGATCCGCACGATCAGAGCAATTACGAACATCGGGTAGGTTATGACGTTCGGCAGGATCATATGCTCGGCGTCGATAAATATGAGCGAGATCATCGCAGCCGAAAACGCGAGAGCAACCGGCAGATAGGGCGTCAAACCGATCTGCCAGTAAACCAAACAAAACAGCAATGCGGTGAGCAGTTCGACCGCCGGATATCGCCACGCGATCCGCTCCTTACAACTCCGGCATTTGCCGCCTAGCATCACCCAGCCTAGAATCGGTATGTTGTCATAAGGCTTGATCGGCGTCTTGCAGTTCGGGCAGGCCGAATTGGGGAGCACGATCGAAAGCTCATTCGGCACGCGATAGATGACAACGTTCAAAAAGCTCCCGATCGCCGCTCCGAGCACGAACACAAAAATATACGCGATATATTCGGGCAATTCGGTCAACGCTTCGAACGAAGCTAAAAGTAATGTCTGCATGCGGTTTATGATCTGAGGTCAGCAGCGAATGCCGCCTTCACAATCATAATGCGTTAGCTGGAAAAAGGGAAGATATTTCGGAAATTGCCCGGCATTATGAATATTCTTAGACAGTAGAAAGATGACAGTCGAATATTACATAAAGGGCGATCTGGGGCGGCACATGCGGTATTTTCCGTCGCGGATCGCAGCGCAAAAATTCTGCCGGTCGTTGATATACGATCCGCTTTGTGTCGATTTTCGCATCGTCGATTAATGCTTGCCGATCGGATCTCCGCCGTCGCAAATTTCTCGCATTTCTAAATCTTTTGTTGGCATAGATTTCCGACTTCATTTATCATATTATCGCTAAAGAAAATCTGCGCGATAAGGTGATAGACGCTTGGAACCAACTAACGTAAACGACCCCGAATATTTTCATAAGGTAGTCGACTGCCAATACGCATGTCCGGCCCATACGCCCGTGCCCGAGTACATCAGGCTGATCGCCGAGGGACGATATACCGAGGCGTACATGATCAACTGGGATTCGAACGTGTTTCCCGGCGTCCTCGGCCGCACCTGCGACCGCCCATGCGAACCCGCGTGTCGCCGGGGCCGTCTAGAACAAGAACCGGTCGCCATCTGCCGCCTGAAACGCGTCGCTGCTGACAATCGGGATGACGTTATTCCGTACATGCCGCGAGGACCGTTTCCGCAGAATGGAAAAAAGGTCGCGCTCGTTGGCGGTGGGCCGGCTTCGTTAACCGTCGCCCGTGACCTCGCACCGCTCGGCTACGAAATCCATCTTTTTGACGAACAAAAGCTCGGCGGCGGATTTATGCGTTCGCAGATACCGGCGTTTCGTCTGCCCGAACGCGTGCTAAATGAAGAGGTCGATTACATCCTGCGGCTCGGTATTCATACTCATTTTGAGCATTATGTCGATTCGCTCGCGGGTGTGCTTGAAAAAGACTACGACGCTGTTTTCGTCGGCACCGGCGCACCGCGAGGCCGCGATCTGCCCGATCTGCCGGGGCGTCAGGAAGGTGCTGCCAATATCCACATCGGTATCAACTGGCTCGGCAGCGTTGCCTTCGAACATACTGAAAAGATCGGTAAAAAAGTGATCGTGCTCGGCGGCGGAAACACCGCGATGGACTGCTGCCGCACCGCACGTCGTCTCGGCGGGGATGATGTAAAAGTTATCGTCCGCTCGCCGTTCGCCTCAATGAAGGCCAGCCCATGGGAAAAAGAGGATGCCCAGCACGAGGATATTCCGATCATTGACAACCACGTGCCGAAGTCATTTGTAGTTGAGAGACTGGAGCGGCAAGCATCCTTGCTTGCCAATGGTCAGGTTGAAGAAGAGCAAGCAGGGATGCTTGCCGCTCCAGTCCGTCTCGTCGGCATGATGTTCGAAAAGGTCGAGGCCAAATACGACGAAAACGGCAAACGCAGTCTCGTTCCCACTGGCGACCCCGACGTTTTCTATCCCGCAGACGATGTCCTGATCGCGGTCGGCCAAGAAAACAGCTTTCCGTGGATCGAACGTGACTGCGGCGTAGAATTCGACAAATGGGAAATGCCCGTCGTCGATAAAACAACATTCCAATCAACGAATCCAAAGGTTTTCTTCGGCGGCGATGCAGCCTTCGGCCCGGAAAACGTCATCACCGCCGTAGCCCACGGCCATCAAGCAGCGATCTCGATCGACCAACTCTGCAAAGGCGAGAACGTGCACAAACGCCTCGATCCGTTCGTCAATCTCATCTCGCAAAAGATGGGCATCCACGAATGGGCTTACGACAGCGAAGTCGAGAACGACCAGCGTTACGTTGTGCCTCAAACTGACAAATCGATCACCCTGAAAAACCGAAAACAGGAAGTCGAAAAGGGTTTCGACCCCCTCGCCGGTTATAAAGAGGCTGAGCGGTGCCTCAACTGCGACGTGCAGACGGTCTTCAACGCTCCGAAATGCATCGAGTGCGACGCATGCGTCGACATCTGCCCGACGAGCTGCATCACGTTCATCGCCAACGAACCTGAGCCCGAACTTCGCCAGCACACAAAGGTGCCCGCGCTCAATCTCACGCAGGACCTCTACGTCTCCGAAGCCCTGCCGCAAACGGCCCGCATCATGGCCAAAGACGAAGACGTCTGCCTCCACTGCGGCCTCTGCGCCGAACGCTGCCCCACCGCCGCCTGGGACATGCAGAAATTCTTCTACAACGTCACCAAAGCCGGCGAGGTGAAGTACGGCAGTTGTAATAGCCAGGGGGCAGGGTAAGATTGTAGACAAGTTTTGCGTTGAATGAACTGTGGGAAAGTGGTTGGGTAACGTAACGAAGGGCAATGGATCTTTGACAATGGAGTCCGGATGAGGTTGAAAGCACAATCAACCTGGTTGAGAGCACTGTCAACCTGGTTGAGAGCACTGTCAACTCGGTTGAGAACACTGTCAACCCGGTTGAGAGCACTGTCAACTCGGTTGAGAGCACTGTCAACCCGGTTGAGAGCACTGTCAACTCAGTTGAGAGTACTGTCAACGTGGTTGAGAGCATCGTCAACCCGGTTGAGACCGTTGCCAACCTGGTTGGGAGCATAGCCAACCCGGTTGAGAGTGTCGTCAACCAGAAAACTCTTGCATTATTAGGCTGATTTCGTATATATTTCTGCTGAAAACGGAGGGTTTACGCTAAATGAGGCCGAGTCACAAGTGGTTTCCGATGAGTTTGACCGAACAGGCGGCGTGGTATGGGAACTTTAATATGCAGGTGCAGTCGAAAACTGAGACACTTACGGCACCGAGAGCCCGTTCTACTGCGCAATGGGCTTCGTCCGCAAATCCGCGACGAAGTCCGGCCTAACGCGAAAGAAAAAGCCGTGACATTTGGCCTCGGGAACTAGAGAGAATTCCGGCACCATGTGACGAAGAAAACTGTAGTCCCGCCTTTTCTGTAAAGAGAGGCGGGTTACGGACGGTTTAAATTATGATTGACATTCCAAGAATCGCATATATAGAAGCTCAGATAATACATAGGGCCGCGAAGGCAGGGGCGTTAGAACCATTTGTCCGCGAAGTTGAACTTTAATACGGAGCGCAAAAAGGCTCGCTTGGCTCTGGAGTGTATCTCGAAACAAGAATTCTTGTTTTGCTTTATGTGCTAATTCTTGTGCCCAAGGAGCTTTGGGAACTTGAATCAAACCACCGAATTTATGCCCGTCTCGAAAAAGACTTTTCTCTTGATGATGTAAATATTAGCGTGGATCGAAGTTCGTTCACCGGCGAACTCTATAAATTTGTTCACCATCTCAGAAATGCTCTTGCACATGCTCGGTTTAGCTTTGAACGAGACTCGTTTGAATTCTGGGATGGAAACGCAAAAGAAGAAAAGTATCATGCAATTATCAAGAGTCCGAAGCTGATTTCCTTTCTCGAAATTGTTGGAAGCCATCTGGCAAATCAAGGCTCTTGGCCCGATACGGTGTACTAGGCAGTTTAATGAAACCCGAAAGAGTTTATGCATTGATCATTGCGAGAGCCTATCCGCACTTTGTGAGGAAGGCGGAGACGAAGGGGCGGACGAGGGAGGATCTCGACGAGGTTATTCGTTGGCTGACCGGATATAGTCAGGCCGGTTTGGAAAAGCAGTTGGAGGAGCGTAACGATCTACGGACATTCTTCGACCAGGCCCCGAAACTGAATCCAAATGTTTCCCTGATCAAAGGCACCGTCTGCGGCATCCGCGTCTAGACACGCGAAGACCCGCTCATGCAAAAGATCCGCTGGATGGATAAGCTAATTGACGAACTCGCACAAGGCAAAAAGATGGAAAAGATATTACGAAAACCAGTGATATAATGAAGTCCTGAGGTATCGATATGTCAGTTGTAACAGAACTCGAAGAAAAGGCGATGAGCCTTACGAAGATGGAACGTGGTGATCTAGCCTCGCGACTTATTGCGTCGTTAGGAAGTCCTTTCGATGATGACAACGAAGATGAGGTTGAACTAGCGTTAAGGCGCTCGAAAGAGATGGATGAGAATCCGGACATGGTGATGTCGGAAGAGAAGTTCTGGGATTCGCTTGAGGAATTTCGGCGCCGATGAAGGTCAAGTTTAACTCGCGTGCCAATAGGGAAGTCCGATCGATTGCAGAGTATTATGTGCTTGAAGTCGGAGCCAAACATTCTAACGAATTTTTGGATGAGCTTGAGAAGATAATCGACCGCATCAAACTTTGGCCTCGATCTTTTCCGACGATTGCCCCGGACGTCCATCGTGCGGTCTTGAGAAAATATCCGTTCGTAGTGCTTTATGAGATCGAACGAGACGAATGTGTTCGTATTCTCGCCGTCCGGCACCAAAAGCAGAATCCAGACCTTGGATTGTTTAGTTGAGTTTATTAATGAGCGTAAATGATTTTGTAGTTAGATTCGCAAACGTTAACGGCACGGGTTCGGCGTCGGCGAATGCTTTGTTTACCAAGGCTGTGTTTCGGATGGGCATTCCGGTGACGCCGAAGAATATTTTTCCGTCGAACATCCAGGGTCTGCCGACTTGGTACGAGGTGCGGGTCTCGGAAAAGGGCTATCTCGGGCGGCGGGCGGGCGTGGACATTATGATCGCGGTCAACCCGCAGTCGATGAAGCAGGACTACGCGAGCGTGGCAAAGGGCGGCTACTTTCTCTACGACTGCTCAAAACCGCTGCCGCCCGGTTACGACCGCGACGACATCACGCACATCGGCGTACCGCTGATGAATCTCTGTAACGCCGAGTTTACCGACGCGCGGCAGCGGCAGCTTTTCAAGAATATTGTTTACATTGGAGCGTTGTCGGCGTTGTTTGATATCGAGTTCGCCGTGCTCGAAGCTCTTGTCGGCGAGCAGTTCAAGGGCAAGGAAAAGCTGATCGAGCCGAATATCAAGGCGCTCAACATCGGTGTCGATTACGTCCGCGAGCATTTCGAATGCCCGCTCGATATCCGCGTGACGCGCCGCGATCTGCTCGGCGACAAGATTCTTTTCAGCGGCAACTCCGCGTGCGGCCTCGGAGCGGTTTATGCTGGTGCGACGGTTGCGGCGTGGTACCCGATCACGCCTTCGACATCGGTAGTGGATGCCTTTGCGAAGTACGCGGCGAAATACCGCGTCGATCCGGTCAGCGGCAAAAATAATTACGCTATCGTGCAAGCTGAAGACGAGCTCGCCGCGATCGGGATGGTGATGGGAGCATCTTGGAACGGTGCGCGTGCCTTTACCGCAACAAGCGGCCCGGGCGTCTCTCTGATGAACGAATTCCTCGGTCTCGGATACTTTGCCGAGGTGCCAACGGTGCTAATCGATGTGCAACGGACCGGACCGTCGACCGGAATGCCGACGCGAACGCAGCAATCTGATATATTGCTCGCCGCTTACGCTTCGCACGGCGACACAAAGCATCCGCTGCTGTTTCCGGCCTCACCTAAAGAGTGTTTCGAGATGACCGCCGACGCGTTCGACCTCGCCGAGAGCCTCCAGACGCCCGTCATAATGATGACCGACCTCGACCTGGGCATGAACGACCATGTCACCGACCCGCTCGTTTGGGACGACTCGAAGGAATATAAGCGCGGTAAGGTGCTGACGTCGGCTCAACTCGACGCGATCGCGGCATCCGCCGTCGGAACGCGGGCACTCCTGCCCGCAATGAGCGACGCTTCGTCGCGAACCAACGGCAAAGAGAGGCGAACCTCGACTCCGGGCCTGCCCGGACGCGATGGCAGCGATGAGACCGCCGGTGAGCCTTTGCAGCAGTTTCGCGGCAAATACGGCCGCTACCTCGACCTCGACGACGACGGCATCCCGTATCGTACGATCCCCGGTACGCATGAGAGCGTCGGCGCCTTTGTGACCCGCGGATCGTCCCGCGACGAATACGCCGTCTACACCGAAGACGGCGACGCCTACCGCCGTAACGTCGACCGCCTGAACCGCAAATGGGGCACGGCGAAAGAAATGGTCCCGCAGCCGGAGTTTTATAGGAACGCGGACGCCCGCGTCCGCAATGGCCGCAAAGCGGTCACAAACGGCGACGGACACTCAACTCTCGCTGAACCTCTGAGCGACGAAGCGTCACTCATTGCGGACGAGGGCGTACGCGTTCCCGGCGTCATCTTCTTCGGCACCTCAACCTTCGCCGCCGAAGAGGCCCTTGATCAGCTCGCCGCAGAGGGAATTCACCTCGACGCCATGCGCGTGCGGGCGTTCCCTTTCGGCAAGGCATTTTGCGAGTTCGTCGACGCCCACGACAAGCTCTTCGTCATCGAACAAAACCGTGACGCACAATTTAAAAGCCTGATGATGATTGAGCTGGGCGTTGATCCGCACAAGCTCGTTTCGGTACTCAATTACGACGGCACGCCGATCACGGCGGATAATATTTACCGGCAGATTAAAGGGAATTTAGATAGGTAACACATGACATACGTACGACCAACTTTCAGACATCCCGCATTGCCTAAGAATGATCTTGGCTACACGGTCGATTATTATGAGGGCTCGCTTTCGACGCTTTGTGCGGGGTGCGGGCATGATTCGATCAGTGCGGCGATCGCACAGGCTTGTTTTGAGATGAACATCGAGCCGCATCGGGTCGCTAAGCTGTCTGGAATCGGGTGCTCGTCAAAAACGCCCGCTTATTTTTTGAGCAATTCGCATGGGTTTAACTCGGTGCATGGGCGCATGCCTTCGGTGGCGACGGGTGCTAACCTGGCGAACCGCGACCTCATCTATTTCGGCGTGTCCGGTGACGGCGACACGGCTTCGATCGGGATGGGCCAGTTTGTGCACGTCGTCCGACGAAACCTGAACATGGTCTACCTCGTCATGAACAACGGCTGCTACGGCCTCACCAAAGGCCAGGACAGCGCCACCGCCGATGCCGGCTCGAAGAGCAAGGCCGGGTCCGTTAATTTATTCGAAGCCATCGACCTCGCAAGCCTTGCGATCGAGCTTGGAGCGACGTTTGTCGCCCAAAGCTTCTCCGGCGATAAGGAACAGCTCACGCCGCTCCTGAAAGCCGCCATGAAGCACAACGGATTTGCCTTCCTCAACGTCATTAGCCCGTGCGTGACATTCAACAACAACACCGGCTCGACCAAGTCGTACGATTACGTCCGCGAACACGTCGATGCAACAGCGACATTGGATTTCGTGCCCCTCATGCGCGAGATCACGACGACCTACGAGGCCGGTGATGTTTCGGATATCACGATGCACGACGGGACTGTCATTCGGCTCCACAAGGTCGACAAACACTGGGATCCGCTCAACCGCATCTCCGCCATGCGAGCCGTCCAGACCGCTCGCGGCAAAGGCGAAGTCCTAACCGGCCTGCTCTACATGGACCCAACCTCGTCCGACCTCCACAACCTCATCCAAACCAGCGACCGCCCACTGAATTCGCTCAACAAGACCGACCTCTGCCCCGGCTCCGATGCGTTGGCAAAGTTGAATGCCAGCCTGCGGTAGAAAAAGATTGCCCGCGAAATATGCGAAAATTAAAACTCCTACTTTCGCGTCTTTTCGCGTATTTCGTAGGCAATTTCTTGCTCGCCCGTAAGATTTTCAAAAAAAAATCAATGTAATTGAAGCGTTTTGTGGTATTGTGTTTTCGATCCAACCAATACGCCCAAATTAATTTGTTTTTTTAGGAGAAAACTAATGGATAAGACCGCGACCAAAAATAATAAGAAAGAAAAGTTAACTGCCAAAGGAGGGGCCACTGTAACAATACCCGCTGCCTACAAAGAATGGACAATAATGATCTATATGGCTGGCGATAACAATCTAAGTGAGGATATGGTCCGGGCGATTTTAGAGATGCGAAAGAAGATTCGAAAAAAAGGAGATCGGCTATTTCCGACCGGAGTTACGCCAAAAAATAAGGTGAGTTTTACGGTCGAATTCAAAGGCGAACACCCTTTCGTGCCAATTCAGAGATATAACCTGACTTACTCTACAAAACTAACGTATCAAACCAGTTCTAGGCCGGTCAATTTTCCGCGTCAACCCGTTCCACCGATAACTCTTGAAGAGCGACTTAAATCGTTCATTACAGATTCAATGCGGGATCATCCGGCGTCAAACTACGCACTGATTTTATCTGGACACAGCGATTCTTTTTTGGGCAGGACACTGATGCTTGATGAAGATCCAAGCGGGGTTATGACCCTTCAAAGCATTGAAAAAGTCCTTGAGGACATCACGTTTCCAAACAGCGATAAGATAGATATTCTGGCATTCGACAGTTGTGTCATGAACACAATTGAGGTTCTATATCAGTTCAAAGATGTGGCTCATACTTGTGTTGGATCTCAAGGCAGCATTCCGAATTTCACTTGGGACTATGAGGCAATCGCCAGTGAACTGATAGTCAAGGAACCCGCAGACCTCACAAAGGATAAGGTTATTAAAGTCTTCAAAAAATCCTTGAAGTCGTATAACGAAGGGTTTGCATTTGACGGACGTTCTGTCGATTTCAGCGAGGTTCAATTGGCGGACATTGGGGTGGCCTCAAGAAGTCTAAATCATTTCGCCGGAGTCTTGGCTTCATTGATATATATCTTTGGAAATGAGGCTAATGGAACTATAGTCAGTAAACATTCCTACGTTGTTTCCCGCATTTTCGACGTTTTGCTCAAATCCCACTGGAATTGTCAACTCTTTATGTTTGACCAGTTCGTGGATGTTGTCGATTTTTGCAGGCGCTTAAAAATAGAATGTGACAGAGCGATCGCCGATTTAGCTATAGCAACAGCTACTCGCGACCAATGGTATCTGAAGGCTTGTCTATACTTAATTAAGCATTCTGCCGACAGCCTACAGAAGAGTATGCTTTCACAAAATGGTATGTACATTGGAGCAGACTATCGATTCGCCAATGGGATATCTTTCTATTATCCATGGTCTTACCTCGGCTACCACATGGCTAAGTCGAAGTATTATGAGTTAAAGTTTACTGTCAACAGTGGGCCGCTTGCATGGTTCCTCGTTCTGTCCACTATTTTGACAAGCCGTCCTGACCATGTGGTGAACATGACACCTACGGACGGAAAAGACACTGCTGACGAAATCCAGAAGCAATTCGGTAAAATACTTGCTGACCTAAACCTTGTTTTTAAAACATTCGAGGTGAAGGGGAAGTTTGGTATCGCAAGCGTAGATCAGTTGGTAGATTTTTTTGATAACATAGATTTCTCGTTCTTGACTCTTGACCTGATTATCAAGTGGTTCAATTTGCAACCCGCACTAGATCCGCCGACTTCGAGATTGGATCCGCCAACCTCCAAGGGTCTTGATACCTACTTCCAGTATTTTGGACGGACGAGCAACATTTTTCCGGATTTGAATATCGAGGACGATTTTCCGCCGAACGATTATGAGCCGGATAGAATACCTGAATAAAAGCTCAATGGAATGAAGTTACGGTTTATATTAGTCTGACAATCGATTGCGAACCAATCGCAATCGATTGTTTTCAGACAACGTAAGTGGTACAGATTTCAATTAAAACAATCTCCATGAACAGCTTGCTGTCCTTGCTTATTAGCGGGGTCGTTTTTGTAACGGTTTCTTCCGGTCAAGTTAGCGAAACGGAATTGAACGCAAAACAACTCTCGCAAGTTTGGGAGAGATCATCATTATCACAATCGGTGCAATTATACGAAGAGGCTACCGAGTCAAGGTTAAAGGCGAACGAATTCGACGAAGCTGTTAAAGATCTACTTCAGGCCGGTCGTATTTCGGTTATTCTTGAAGAAAAAAGCTATGCGAAAGATTTGTTTTCGCGATCTTATCGTATCTCAAAACGGTCGGCCTACCTTACTGGCCGAATCCAAAGTCTGTGCGAATTAGCCCTTATCGAAATCAATTCCGGTAGCTTTGAGAGGTCCAAAAAATACCTGGACGAGGGAAAAGCGAATGCGGAATCGTCCGAGGACCCAAAAGCAAAGGGAAGTCTTCTTTTTGCGACTTCCGAATATCTCTATTACAAAAGGGACATTCCGAATGTCATTTCGGCATTGAAAAAAGCGATAGAATTTGCAAGGCAGGCAAATGCCGGAGATGATGAAGCAAAGTACTACCGAAGTCTCGGGTACGCCTATCTTGTGATCGAGGATCAGAAAAATTCTCTTGATTCAATAAATCGATCATTAACGATTTGGCGATCTCTAGATAATAAGCGCGGTACCATGCTCTCGTATATAGCTCTCGGCTTTGCGCTCTCAAATTACGAAAATAACCAAAAGGCTCTTGAGGCTTATACATCTGCGGAACGAGAGTTTCCTGAGGACATCGATCTTATGGAAAAAGCTAGTCTGTACAACGGAATCGGCAGGATATATCTAGATTATGGGAACTGGAAGCTGTCACTAGACTATCGGGAAAAAGCACTAAGCCTTTTTCAAAAAGGTGGTAACAACTTCGGCGTCACGGCAACTCTATCCCGGATTGCAATTCTAACTTCCCTCATTTCGCCACAAAACAAAGAATTAGTGATGAAAAAATTCTGGATTGCAAGGGACTTTGCGAATTCGGTACACGACGACCATTACCGAGCGTATGTGTCGGCCGAAATCGGTAGCTATTGCTTTCGAATACATGACTATGAGAACGCGATTGGCAATTACAGAAATGCATTCAGATATTTCGAATCGATAAATGATAAAAGAGTGATCGCCGACATCAGCGGAAAATTGTCCCAAGTATTTGCTTCGCAGGGTAAAGTGAAGCTAGCCCGTCAGAGTCTTATCAAAGCATTGCTTCTAAATGGACAGATCGCCGATCGATTTGGTGAGGCACAAAATTTAGCCTATTTATCTAATCTTGACGTCTTTGATGGCAACCGAGTCGATGCCTTGAAAAATATCAAGCGGTCGTTAGAACTTACCGAATCACTCTATTCCGATGTCCCCAATTCGAACCTCCAAAGCACGTATCTTTCAGGTGTTTACGACCGCTATGAGCTCCTTATAATGCTTCTAATCCAGAGTTCAAAAGGGATGCCGGAAGCTGATTTTGCGGTTCAAGGATTACAAGTCAGCGAGCGTTCCCGATCCAGGTCTTTGCTGGAAACACTGCGTTTGTCAGAGGCGAATTTCTTAAAAGACGCCGTGCCCGAATCAATAGGAGAGGAAAAGGAACTATTAGGCAAATTAAACGCTAGAAAGACCAAACTAACCGAGTTGCTAAATAGTAATTCAGGAACGGATGAAGTTGAAAAAGTTGATGACGAAATACGGGAACTACAGCGGGGTCTCGAAGACACAAAGGCTCAGTTAAAACAAGACAGTCCGATATACTCGGCGATCAAGAATCCGGAGCCTTTCGACGTTAGCGAGTTTCAATCAAAGGTGCTGGACGAAAATTCCGTACTTATGGAATTCTCGCTTGGGGCGGAGGAGAGCTATCTATGGGTGGTTGGGAAGGCTGGGGTTGATGCTTATGTTTTGCCTTCGCGGGAGCGGATTGAGGGGCGTGTTGAGAGGTTGCGGGGGTTGCTGAAAGCGCGAGAGATGCGGGTCGGGGAGGGGTCGGAGGGTTATCAGAAGCGGGTTGCGGATGCGGAGGTTGAGTATGGGCGTGAAGCGAGGAAGTTGAGTGACGAATTGCTGGGGCAGGCGGCGGATAAGATTGTCGGGAAGCGGTTGATCGTGGTGGCGGATGGGAAGCTGCAGTATTTTCCGCTCGGGTCGCTGCCGATGCCGAATGCGGAGTCGGACGAGCCTATATTGTTGACGAATGAGGTGGTTTACGAGCCGTCAGCGTCGGCCCTCAAGATAATTCAGAGCAGCCCGGCGGCGGCGAAGCCTCCGCAAAAGGACCTGCTTGTTTTTGCCGATCCGGTTTTTTCGAAGGACGACGACCGTTTGACCGGGCTTGATACAACGAAAACCGATCTGACATCGGCATTTCTGGGGCTATTCCGTTCGGGCGAGTCAATCGACAAGCTGCCGCGTCTGCCGGCCTCGAACGAAGAGGCACAGGCGATCTCAAACGTGATTGGCGTATCTCGATCGACGGTCCGGTCTGGGTTTGAGGCGAATCGTGACGCGGCTTTGAGCACGGACATCACCGATTATAAAATACTGCATTTTGCGACGCATGGCGTGGTCGACGAAAAGCGGCCCGAGCTTTCGGGGATTGTGCTCTCGATGTATGGGCAGGACGGCAAGCGGAATGACGGCGGGTTTATCCGGCTACAGGACGTTTATGGAATGAATCTGAACGCGGACCTGGTTGTGCTGAGCGCGTGCGACACAGGCGTCGGCAAAGACGTCAAGGGCGAGGGTCTGATGAGCCTCAATAACGCTTTTCTGCAGGCCGGGGCAAAGTCTGTGGTGTCGAGCCTGTGGAAGGTTGACGACGACGCGACGAAAGAGTTGATGACCGGATTTTATCGCGGGCTGGCGGATGACAATCTGACAACATCGGCGGCCCTGCGGCGGGCACAGATAAAAATGTACAACGACCCGCGTTTTCACTCGCCGTTTTACTGGGCTTCGTTCACGGTCGAGGGTGATTTCGCAAACCCGCCAAAGCTCGCTCACGGTTTCGACAAACACTTTCTATTCCTGGGAATCTTGCCGTTGCTACTGATTGCGGTTTATCTGTTTAGACGACGGCGGGCTTGAGATTTATTCGATCACAAACGCAAATGTCCCCGCTTCGCCGCCCGACGCGTTTTCCAACTTGATCTGATATTGACCTTTTTGCAGGATCGATTTCGGCAGAAGCATGCGGATATCCCGGCCCTCGCCGGTTTGATAGGCCTTTGCGGCGTCGACCGTAAATACCAGCGAAGTGCCACGCAAAACTTTCGCCTTAAAAGTCGAGCCGTCCCCGACCTTTGTCAGGAGAACGAGTCGGAAAAGCACCGTATCCGATAGTTTTTCCTCACTCTGCCTTACAGCCGAATTGGCGTCGCGAAAGCTGCCGGTGCTCAGAATGACGTTCGAATAACCGGTTAATTCACTGACGTTATTCAAATCCTTCTTGTTCAACTCAGCATACTCTTTCTCAAGCGCCGAGACCGATCCGCTTAAGTATCCCGCCCAAAACAGGCCGACCACTAAAAGCACCACAACCGCCGCCGCCAGAGCCAGCGGTCGCAGATACGCTTTAAGGAGTTCAACAACGCCTAAGCGCGGGGCGGCGTCAGGCGCGGGCTGTTTTTTTTGAGCTTCGAGGTCGCGGGCGTAATTTTTTAGGAGTGAGATATCGTTAAGCTCCTGACGTCGGGCGTCTGAGATCATGAAGTTTGCGTCAAAGAGACGCTTCTCGTCGTCTGTCAGCGAGCCTTCGAGATAGTCTTCGATCAGTTCGCTTTCGGCAAGCGAAAGTTCCTCGGCCAGGTTTTCGTCAGTGATTATCTGCAAGTCTATCGCCTCGGTCTGATCGCCGGGCAGGTCGCCCAACAGATACTGCTTAAATTTTTTCGTGTCCGCCTGCATTGTGCGCGTACCTACTTTATATTGAAAAATTTCCAAAAATCTTACGAACTTTATTTAACGCAATCTTCGATACAATGTCGCAACGTGGCCTTTATCCGAAAAACCCGCGTGTGCAGCGCCGCAGTCGTGCAGCCAAACCGATCGCACATCTGCTTTCTCAACTCCATCTTCTCCCGCCCCTCGCGGGTATAGTAATCGACGATCAGGCCCTTGTCGTGTGGCGGCAATTCGCCGAGGCATTTGTGCAAACAGGAGCTGCGGGCATCGGTGTCGTCCTCGACGTCTTCGACGTCGACCGACCGGTACTGGGTTTCGCCCAAACTGGTTTCCTGTCTAGAAGTTCTCTTATATTCCAAAAGCACGTTTGACGCAAAACCGTAGAAATACGACGACGGTTTGATGTTTTTTTTCGGGTCAAAGTCAGCGATTTTTGACGCCACGCGATTGATCGTGTCATCGGCGAGCGCATCGGGATCGTGACATCCCTTAAACTGAAAAAACCGCATGAGACCACTCCGCATCTGCTCGTACTTTTCCCCCGCCACCTCGCGGTCGGCGGAGAAAAGCCCAAGCAGGGCGTCAAACTGGTCTTGCCCGAGTTCGTAAGAGTTTTTCATTGAAAAGGAATTTTCGAAAGCGTCGTTAATCAAATAGCACGAAAGCACCTGTATTTTCAACTCCGCAACGCCATAAATGTGGGTGCCCGAGCGTAAGCAAGGGCGTAATCGCATCGCCGGTATTGCGTCTTACGCCATTGCTCACGCGTGATGTTATAAAGACGGTTTCTTGTGACGTTGAACTAGAATCAATGTTGACGACAAGGATTTGTTCTTTGACAGGAGAAACCGTAATGACATTATACATTGGAGTTGATTTTCATCCGCATCAGCAGACAGTTGCGTGGCCGATCGCGTTTACACGAAAGATAGACGAAACCGCCGCTTGTATGTATGCTTTGCAGCATGACGTACTGGCCGCGCAGGACATTCCGGTTCAGGGCATCGGACGAGAGGCTTAGATAAGACGCGGTGATATCATTGGTTACAGATTTTGGAGTCAACAAAAGGGTAAACTCACGAAATTCGATGGTTTTAAGGGGCAACGTCCGACTTTTGTTATCGTGAGTTACATATATTATTGCGAGAACTGGGTTGTTGAGCCAAGGGTTGTTTGTTCGAGTCTTATCTGCGGGGCCAATTAAATCAGCGAGTTACGGGCATCGGATTTGATGCCCTTGTTTAACCCACTATAATTTCTTCCAAAAATTGCTCAAAGAGTGTCCTCTACTCATTGTCTTTCGTCGTTTGCCGAATCTTTGTCGTGGCGCAAGTGATTCACGATGCAATGTTTTCTCAGTTGATTTTGATCAGTAAAACTGAAACTTTGTAGTGGGGTCGGCTTGAAATCTGACGTAGGAACAAGGGGCAAGACGGGGACGGTCCTCAAGTGATCTGTGCTTCCACGCCTGCGATTCAGCCCGGGCGTAGGCCGTAGAGCTTGCAAGAACGGGCACCGCCAGCATCCCCGTTCCTATCAAACCAAGTGTGAGGAGAAGATAAGTTCCATTTCCAGCCAAGGACGCTGGTAACTTAACAGTGTAAACAGACATTAATTCTTTGCATTGCAGCCTTAGAATTAGAGGAGCCTTAGTGCTGGCCGTTTCATGTTGCCGTAAGCAGCAAATTGCTCGCGGCGAGTGGGGTTATTGGCTATTATGAGTCACTGAAAGCA
Source organism: Pyrinomonadales bacterium (assembly GCA_038227175.1). Taxonomy (GTDB): domain Bacteria; phylum Acidobacteriota; class Blastocatellia; order Pyrinomonadales; family Pyrinomonadaceae; genus OLB17. The sequence continues at coordinate 103,185 of JBBRPZ010000008.1, forward strand.
TCTGCGAATGGCTTATTAACACGGCGGTTTTTGCGATCCAATCATACCATTCTTGCATTCCTTCTCCGGTGGTCGCCGAAACTTGTATCACGGACATGTTCGGGTTAACCTCACCGGCGTATTCAATACAGCGTTCAACGTCAAACTTTACATAGGGAAGTAGATCGATCTTGTTGAGGACCATCAACTCGCTTGCCTTGAACATATGCGGGTATTTGAGCGGTTTGTCCTCACCTTCCGTGACCGAGAGTATCGCCACCTTTGCCCGCTCACCGAGATCAAATAACGCTGGACATACGAGATTGCCAACATTTTCTATAAAGAGCAATGAATTGGCGGCCGGTTCAAGCGATCTAAGGCCGCGTTCGAGCATATCGGCCTCAAGATGGCAGCCGGTCCCGGTATTGATCTGTACCGCCTTTACGCCGGTTGCACGGATACGCTCGGCGTCGTGTATGGTTTCCTGATCCCCCTCGATCACGCTTATCTCAAGCTGATCTTTAAGGTCGAGGATAGTACGCTCAAGCAACGTGGTCTTGCCCGAACCGGGCGAACTCACGAGATTTAAGGCCAAAATTCCGCGGCCCGCAAGCCATCCGCGATTTCGCTCCGCGATCAGATGATTCTTGCCTAATATCTCTTTTTCAAGCTCGATCGTCCGGCCGTGCTGGGTTGCCGTAATAGCGGAATCGCCGTCGTGCGTATATGAATGTTCGTGAGTGTGCTCGTGTTGATGATCATGTGAATGTCCGTGTGCATGCCCCTGCTCGAGGGGATGATCGTGACCATGTTCATGTTGATGACTGTGTGAGAGCCCATGATCTGCTCCCACCGCTGCCACTTCGGCTTCTCCCTCATGGCTGTGAGAGTGGCCGTGAGCATGGGCCTCGTCATGAGACATCATTCTCTGGTCGCCCGTTGCAGGGTCGGTAACACTAATTTGATCGGTCTCGCCGCAGCCACAGGTGACGCACATAGATTCAAACCTCCATTTCTTTCACTTTTAATTCTTCGCCGGCAATGATCTCCAGATCGTTGCTGCCGCACGAGCAGCGGCCCACAATATCGGACAAAATTACCTCGCTTCTGCACGTCCGGCAAAAAGCTTTGCCGGGAATCTCCAATATTTCGAGCGTTGCCCCTTCAACAACCGTTCCTTTAGCAACAATGTCAAAACAGAACCGGACAGCGTCCGGCAATATCGCACTTAATTTTCCGATCTCAAGCGTCACGCGTTTTACCATCTCGCCGCCCGAATTTTCGGCGCAAATTGCGACAACGCTGCGTGTTATCCCAAGCTCATGCATAACTAACAAATCCTGGGCAGCTGTTCACCGACGAGCAGATCGACAATCCGCCCGCCGCCAAAACTGGTATTAAGCAACACAATATGATCTTGGGAGGCGACAACCTCGCCAATAACGGCAGCTTCGCGACCAGTTTCGTGGCCACGCATCGCGGCAACCACACTTTCTGCAAATTCGGGCGGCACGATCGCGACCAGCTTGCCTTCATTGGCGAGATACAGCGGATCAAGGCCGAGCAACTCGCATGCTCCTTTGACGTTCTCGCGAATAGGTAAGACATTTTCGTCGATCTCGATGTTCACGCCGGAGCTTTCTGCAAATTCATTCAGCACAGTCGCCAAACCGCCGCGCGTTGCGTCACGCAGACAATGGATGTCGGGACACACCTCAAGCATCGTCCGCACCAGATCGTGCAGCGGCTGGCAGTCTGTTTTGATATTGGCATCGATCGCAAGTTCGTTCCTCGCAAGCAAAATGGCACAACCGTGGTCCCCGAGGTAACCATTTATAACGATCTTGTCCCCCGGCTGGGCACGTTTGGCGGAAATATTAACGCCCGTTGGTACTACACCGACGCCCGATGTATTGATAAATAATTTGTCGGCGGCTCCACGTTCGACGACCTTTGTGTCACCCGTCACAATAGCAACGCCAGCGGCATCAGCCATTTGGCGCATTGTTGACGCAACGTCCCGCAACGTCTCAACAGACAACCCTTCCTCAAGTACCATTCCGCATGACAGATATAGCGGTTTCGCTCCGCACATTGCTATGTCGTTTACCGTGCCGTTGACAGCAAGGGAGCCGATGTTGCCGCCGGGGAAAAAGAGCGGGTTGACAACATAACTGTCGGTCGTAAACGCGAGTCGATCGCCGTTAGCCCCGAGGTCCGCAAGATTCATAACGGCTTGGTCCTCAAGCGGAGCAAGCAGCGGATTATAAAACTCTGCTAGGAAAACGTCTTCGATCAGGTCACGCATCTTCTTGCCGCCGCTGCCGTGGGCCATGTTGATAGTCGTTTCGCGAAGTTTATGTGCTGGTCTTTCCTGACTCATAGATCATTTGCGTCCAATCATTTTGTCTTATGAATTGCCACTAGCTTTAGCTAGTGGTTAGCTTCCAAGGATTTCGGCTTTAGCCAAATTTGGGCTAAAGCCCGGAAATCATTTGGATCCTGAACCACTAGCTAAAGCTAGTGGCAATTCATTAAATCCCAAGATATTAAACCTAAACCGCTGCCGCTTCGCGCTTCTCCCTTTTTGGAATTTGTACGCGGCCAAAGTTGTAATATGCCGCGCACGCACCTTCGCTTGAGACCATTAGTGCACCGAGAGGCATTTCTGGCGTACATTGAGTGCCAAATACCTTGCACTGCTGCGGTTTGATCACGCCTTTGAGCACTTCGCCGCACTGGCAGGATTTCGGATCCGCGATCTTAAGATTTGGGACGGGAAATTTGGCCTCGGCATCATATGCGGCGTATTTTTGACGAACTTTTACGCCCGAATGGTCAATAGACCCGAGGCCCCGCCATTCGAAAAACTCACGCAACTCGAATACATCACGAACCGCATCGAGTGCCGGATCGCTGCCGTTGTCGGGCACAATGCGATTGTACTGGTTCTCGACCTCGCTGCGTCCTTCGGCTAGCTGTTTGATTACCATGTACATCGAATGAAGAATATCCAGCGGCTCGAAACCTGCAACGACGATCGGTTTTTTGTAATGATCCGCGATGAAATCGTAAGGCCTGATGCCGATGACCATACTGACATGCCCCGGCCCGAGAAAACCGTCGATCTCAAGATGCGGCGAGTCAAGGATCGCCTTGATCGTCGGAATGATAGTAATGTGATTGCAGAACAGTGAGAAATTGGTGATCCCGTCCTTATGTGCCTGCAAAACAGTCAGAGCAGTGCTCGGCATAGTGGTCTCAAAACCGAGTCCAAAGAAAATTATTTCCTTATCCGGATTTTCACGCGCAAGTTTGAGCGAATCTAGCGGCGAATAGACCATCCGAACATCGGCTCCGTCGGCTTTTGCCTGGAGCAGGCTTTTATTAGATCCGGGCACACGCATCGCATCGCCAAAGGTCGTAAAAATTACGTGCGGAATTTCGGCCAGAGCAACACAATCGTCCACCCGCCCCATTGGAAGAACACAAACCGGACAGCCGGGCCCATGGACAAATTCGATCTCCGGAGGCAGCATCTGATTAAGTCCGTAGCGAAAGATGGAATGCGTATGACCACCACAGACCTCCATGATCTGTATGCAGCGTTTGCCTTTGAGATCGATCTTTGGGACAAGCTGCTCGATCTCTCTGATGAGGGTCCGTGCCTTTACGGGGTCGCGAAATTCGTCTACGTATTTCATAATCAGTTGTCAGTTGTCAGTTGTCAGTTGTCAGTTGCCTCTTTCTGACAACTGACAACCGACTACTAACTACTGACGAGTCCTCCGCGTTTGTCGGCTAGCAGCGTATGAACCAGATCCCATAGAATGTGGTAGATCATCACGTGGCATTCCTGCACCCGATGAATGCTGTCCGTCGGTGCGACGAGACAGTGATCGACGCTTGGGCTGGTAAGCATATTGCCGCCCGTCCCGCCTGCAAAACCTATTGTCGCGATGCCCATTTCTTTGGCTTTGCCAAATGCATTTATCAGATTTTCAGAATTACCGCTTGTCGAGATGCCGATCAAAACGTCACCCCGTTTTCCCTGCGAGATCACCTGACGAGTATAAATATGCTCGAAACCGACATCGTTGCCGACCGCAGTAATCATCGCCATGTCTGATACTAGATTTATCGCGGTCAATGCGGGCCTTCCGGCTGTGACCGGATGTTGAAATTCGACCGCAATATGTGCCGCATCACAACTCGAACCGCCATTTCCCATCGAAAGTAATTTACCGCCGCCTTCGTAGGCATCTGCAATGACACGGGCAACAGAAACGATCTTTTCAGCATTGGCGGAGAAAAATTCCTCTTTTACCATCGCTCCGTCATCCGCCTTTTGTTTCACTGATTCGACTAACGCCGCGTCCACACGAGCCGGATCCTGCCGCTCGCCGTGCAGGAAAGGATATAAAAAATCAGATGACGAGGTTTGGGTCATTTTTTAGGCTGCTCCCGAGGCCTGCATAGCGGCGATCTCGGCCTGAACCTCGCCCATTTCTGTTAAAAGCTGTAATGTGTTCGCGGCCTCTTCTTCATTGATGCGGCTCATCGCAAAGCCGACGTGAACCAACACCCAATCGCCGATGCATGATTCGGGCGGATGTTCGTCGTCGACGATGCACGAAATATTGATCTGCCGATGCACACCGCCGACATCGACGGTCGCAAGCTTATTTATCTCTTCGTCAAGCGAAATGATCTTTCCGGGAATCCCTAAGCACATAATTCTCCTGTCAGTACCACCTGCGGTAGCGGGTGGTTTACGTTTGTAAGTTCGGACTCTAAAGATCAACCACCCGCTACCGCAGGTGGTACTGACAAAAATTTCGCCGCAGCGATCGCGGCCTGGCCCAGCGACAGTCCGCCGTCATTGGTCGGGAACTGGCGATGGGTCAAAACTTTGAAATCAAGCTGTTCGAGACGCCCGACAACCTGCTCCAATAAAACCTTGTTCTGCCACACGCCGCCGGACAAAGCGATGGTTTTAATTGGCTCATCGCCGCTCTCGTATTTGCTCAGCTTTTCAATCATTTGAACGATAATTTTTGCCAATCCTTTGTGAAAACGCGCGGCCATGACCGGTGCCGGGGTTTTGAGAACTAGATCGCCGAGCAATGCCTGCCACATTGCATATGGCTCGATGTACGGTAGATTTGAATCCGGCAAACGCGGGATCGCGAAAGGGTAGGCCAGCAATTCTTCCTCGCTATTAAGCGTGTCCTCGTCGACTATCGCTTCTAATTCGATCGCACCTTGCCCCTCGTAAGCCGCATATTCGCGGCAGATGCCGATCGCGGCAGCCACAGCATCGAAAAGCCGTCCGGCGGAACTTACGAGCGGCGAATTGAGATTGCGGTCGATCATCGCGTCGAGTGTCGAGCGAGGCCGTTTGTCGAGAAACGTGAAAAGCTCAAGTTCGGAGTAATTGAGGGCAAATCGCGGCCAGCCCATTTCAGACATCAGATGAGCATACGTGTTTCGCCACGGCTCCTTGATCGCCTGCTCGCCGCCGGGCATCGCGACCGGTTTGAAGGCCCCGAGCCGCTTGTAACCGGCATAGTCAGCCAGCATAAATTCGCCGCCCCACAGCGTCCCATCCTCGCCAAACCCAAGCCCGTCGAGAGCGACTCCGATAACGGGTTTGGCATCGAGCGGGACTTGATTTTCGGCGAGACAAGCCGCGATGTGGGCGTGATGATGCTGCGTCTCGATCAGCAGCAAGCCGGATTTTTCAGCGCGTTCGCGGGCCAATTTACTCGACAGGTATTCCGGATGCAGATCGCAAACGAGTGCCGTAGGCGAGTGCTTATAAAGCGCTTCGTACAGTCTAAGATTGTGACGATAATCGGCCTGGGTTTCGGCATTTTCAAGATCGCCGATGTGCTGCGAGACTATTGCGTGTCCATTTTTTAACAAACAAAATGTATTTTTCAACTCGCCGCCAAATGCGAGCACGGGCGGTGCCTGCTCAAATCCGTTTGGCATCACCAAAGGCGACGGTGCATAACCCCTTGCCCGCCGAAAAATACGCGGCTCACTGGCCATAATTTTTACGACCGAATCGTCGACGCGTTGAGCTATTGGACGGTCGTTCATCAGAAAGTAGTTGGCAATGTGGCCGAGTTTTGCTTTAGCGGCGTCATTGTCGACGCACTGCGGTTCGTGCGAAATGTTGCCGGATGTCAGCACGATCGGGCGCGCCATTCGCTTTAAGATCAAATGGAGCAGCGGCGTATTTGGCAGCATGACGCCAAGCGTTTTGATGCCCGGAGCGACACTGGCCGCGATCGAAAAAGCCAAATCCAGTAACTCAGGCCGAAAGCGTGTGATCTTTTTTTCGTCTTCTCTTTGAACCTTGACCTTCGAACCCTGAACTCTTCGCAGGATCACGACCGGAGCTGCGGAACTTTGCAAAACTGCGGTTTCCGCATCGCCGATCTCGCAAAATGTCTTTGCGATCTCTAAATCTCGCACCATTAACGCAAAGGGCTTGCGTTCGCGATGCTTTAGTTCACGCAGACGCGAGACGGCTTCCTCACTGGTCGCGTCACAGGCAAATTGAAAGCCGCCGATGCCTTTTATCGCGACGATTTGGCCGCGTTGGATGAGCGTCAAAGCCGCGTCAGCGTCGTCGAGCATGGTGAAGGCATCGACCGACATCGCCTTGCCGTCGGCACGTTCGAGCCAGACTTTCGGACCGCAAATGTGGCAGGCAACCGGCTGCGCATGAAAGCGGCGGTCTTCCGGATCTTCGTATTCCTCGCGGCAATCAGCACACATTTCAAACGTACGCATCGTCGTTGTCGCACGGTCATACGGGATATTTTCGATGATCGAGAGCCGCGGGCCGCAATTGGTGCAATTGGTAAAGGGATAACGAAACCTACGGGCAAACGGATCGAATGTTTCGGCACGGCAATCTTCGCAAACAGACGCGTCAGGAACGATACCGGTCTGAATAGCGGTCGTGTCGCTCTCGACTATTTGAAAATCTATTGTGTCGGATTCTATCTTTGAAGGCTTTCGTTCGATGCTGTCGATCCGCGAAAGAGTCGGAGCCTCAGACTTTAGAGCATCGGCAAAGTTGTTAATGTTCGTCTCGGTTCCACAGGCGTATATCTCGACCCCGACGCCGTTATTGCGAACCGAGCCGCAGATATTGAACTTTTTCGCATTTTGCCAGACAGTTGGACGAAACCCAACGCCCTGCACGAGGCCGCGAACAACAAGGCGTTCGGCGATCCGGATTTCATTTACTGTTTTTGTGGCCGAGTCGTGCATCATGCTCAACTAAAAGCGGCGGCATAGCCGCAAAAATCCTACATTTACTCTCGGAAAGGCATAGACTTTCCACCGCTCGGGCGGCAAAGCCGCGAGAATACCTAGAGCGTTGCTTTGACCTCATCCGACACGCGCCAAATAAGAGATCGGCTGTTGCCGGAATCGGCAACGACGACGGTATCGCCTTTTGCGTAAAGGCCGTAAGGCCAGCAAATGCTGTCGCGGACAGGCATTTGCCAGCGGTTGTCGCCTTTGTCTTGAAAGGTGTATTGACCGGCGAGTAGTCGGGCGGTGGCACCAGATGTTCGGTCGTCCTTGTGCCAGCCGAGGATGCGCGAACTCGCCGTGTCTGCAACGAGCAGCCAATCGCCAACTGCGGTCATTCCGTATGGCATATTGAGTCCTGCGGAAATCGGAAAATAGTTGCTCTGATTGTGATCCACACCGGTCAAATCTTTTTGACCAAGGACATAATCGCAAGGCTGATTGTTGCTTCGCGGCGTTTCATTCCAGACCATAATGCGATTGTTGCCTGCATCAGAGACGCATAGTCGGCCGCTCCAGGTGCAAATAGCATGAGGCCAGCGCATGCTTGTGCCGTCTGGTTCGTCGCCGCCGTTTTCGTCGCGATTGGTGAAGGCATCCTGACCGAGTATCAGGTCTGCGCCTTGACCGTTTGCGTTCGGGATGCCTCGCCACATCAGTACGCGTCGGTTGCCGGTATCGGCGACCCATAGATTTTCGCCGTCCCAATGCAGGTTGTAGCACCAAAACAGCGCCGCATCGGTAGGCATATCATTTCCACGATTGCTCTCGCCCGACATGAAATCAGCCTGACCGAGTACGATGTCCGCAGGCTGGTTATTCGTCGTCGGGGTTTCGTTCCAGATCAGAATTCTATGGTTCCACGGGTCGGCGACAGCAAGACCTTTTCCGCAGGCCGCGACGCCAGTCGGGACATTGAGAGAATATGCCGTAACCGTGCCTTTGGCATTACGTCCTTCGCTGTAAAAATCGGGTTGACCGATTAATATATCGGCCGGAGCATTATCTTCGGTGGGCAAGGTTTTCCATCCCAGCAGACGATGATGGCCCGTATCGGCGATCCAAAGCGAGTCATCTTCGAGAATTGCACCACCGCGCGTGCCGAAGATCGCGCTTGGCGTAGGCGTTACCGGCACCGCAAGCTCGACGCCTTTGTCAGTCGTACCCAAAACGACAGCCGGCATCGGTTGTAACAGTGGCCGTGCGACGTGCAATGCAGCATCGGCGACATTGAGAACTGTTGAATTAAGTTTTACTCGAAGCGTCTGGGTCATTCTTGTCAGTACCACCTGCGGTAGCGGGTGGTTGAAGGTTAGTTTGAATGCAAGTTTAGTTAAACCACCCGCTACCGCAGGTGGTACTGACTATTTCTCTATCCGCACCTCAACCCGGTCACCAATAACTTTCACCGCGTGGACCTTGAGCTGGACCTCCGGCACCGTCAGGCATTCGCCGGTTTCGAGCATGTAGCGAAAACCGTGATAGGGACATGTGATGACGCCGTTGGATATTTCGCCCATTTCGAGCGGCATGCCCAGGTGTGCGCAGATATTTTCGACGCAGCTGACCGTGTCGCCATTGCGATAAAGCAAAACCGAGCGGTCCTTAACCGTCTTTTCGATCACTCTGTTTTCGGGAATATCAAGCAGGGAACATGTATCTAACCAGTTCGACCTGGCGTTCGCGGCAAACGGGCTGATGAAATATAGCTTCTGCTCGCCATTCGTGTCGGCTTCGGGCTTGCCGCGGCTGACCTGATTGACGTGAAGGATTTCAGGACAATATTCTTTTACCGAGCGTTCAATGCCCTCGGTCAGCGTCTGGCTCGACGCCGGGCAACCGTGACACGAACCGACAAGGCGAACCTCGATGGTGTCGGGCGGCTTGACCGCGACGAGTTCCACATCGCCGCCGTGGCCTTGGAGCATGGGGCGGACGGCTTCGAGGGCTTTTAATACGCGATGTTCCAGAGGTTCCCTGACCAAGCCGTGATACAGAAGAACGCCGTAAACAACCGGATCCGCCAATGCCTCACGCAACTTTAATCCCGCCGCCGGATCGTCCTTTAGGGCGCGAATAAGCCGCGTCAGAGCTTCTTTGTGCAAGTCTTCGATAGACGATTTCAGGGCTTTGGCCGTCAGCAGATAATGCTCGTCCCAGCCGTTGACGATGGTCTCGAGCTTATCTATGTTACCTGCCAGACGGTCGAGGTCGGCGGTTGCGGACTGCTCTTGTTGTGCGGCTGCATCTGGCATTAGGCGTATTTGAGATTCTTAAACAGCAGCGGCATCAAGGCACCGGTTACGAGACCGCCGATCATCGCGGCGAGCCAGATCGGAAGGACAAATTTTCCCAACAGAACAATCAGAGCTATTGCGACCAGAAACCCGATAGCCCATTGTGAAATGACCTTAGTGTTGTCGCGAAACAGCTTGCCCGTGAACAGCATCTTGGTAGATCCCATAAACATTTCCCACATAGCGATTTACCTCACGAAATACAAAATAATAATACCGGTGATAACGCCCGGAATGGCGGCGGTCGACCCGAAAAGGCTGCCCATCATCGCGGCAAACGCGTTGCCGAGGTCCTTGCCAGCGATTATCCGGCCGACCAAAGCCCCACCGATCAGGCCAAAAACGATACCTACGATCGCCGAAAAAATAATTGTAATTATTGGCATAAGTCCTTCTTCACCTTTTACTTAATGGATTCTTAATGAACACGGCCATTGCCCGCCGATGCAAAGGCTGACGATTCCTGCTCGATTTCCTTGAGAGCCTCTGCAATATTGGCCACGCCCTCGGTCTGACCAAACTGATGAAATATCTCGCGAGCCTCAAGATATAAATCTCGGGCTTTCTTGAGATTTTGCTGATTTCCACTACTGATATTCTCAGGATCGTCAGGTATATTCCGCAAAACATTCGCTTTATTTGCGGCGGTGTTAGCGTATTCCATCGGCGTATCGCGCGGATTTCGGACACGCAGTGCCTCGTCGTACGCCTCGATAGCCCGCAGATTATTGGCCAACGCGTGGCTGCTCGAAGCGTATTGGAGTGCGTTGCCGAGATTGTTCTGGATCATCGCGTACTCGCTCGGGTGGTCAATAATATTTATTACCTTTAAGACCTCTTCGAACGACTGTACGGCCAATGCCTCTCGCATCTTGCTGCGTTCGTCGCTCATCGGTATCGAGAGATAGGCGATGGCGAGATTGTTGTGAAGAATCGCAAAATCCTGCGGATAATCATCTTTGGTAAAAACTCGCAGAGCGTTGTGATAATGCTGAATCGCGTCATTGATACGACCGGCACCATTTTGAGCGAGGGCCTGCGTAACCAGACCTAAATTTAACTGCGTTTCGGCGGCCTCTACCTTCAGGCCGGATTGGTCAAATATCGTGTACGCCTCGGAAAACGCGTCTGAAGCTTTATATAGGTCTTGATTGCTGCCAGTCGGAAGCGTTTGGTAGGCCGTTGCTTGACGGGCCTTGATACGAGCGCGCAACAAAACCGCTTGTTCAGGGCATATCTCATTCGCACGTTCGTAGAGCTTGATCGCGTCCTCGATCTGGCCGGCAGATTTTGGTTTTTGCTGGATGCCCATGGCCATTTCCATAAGCATTTCGGCTTTTTCTTCGGCCGTCGCGTCGTCGTCTTCGACGGCCCTCAAAGCCGCGTCAAATTGTGCATCGGAAAGAGTTCCCATTCCAGAGTAAAGCTCCTTGCAGTCGTAGATATGTCCTTAATTTCGGAGTCTAGACCTAAGCAATAGCTTTGTCAACTAGTATTTCAATATGTAAACTAAGTTTACAGTTACCAGTCGCCCCGTTTCGTAACATCGCGTACAAGCAGGGCCGCTCGGTCGGTGAGCCAACGAACATCGGCGGCGCGTTCTTCAAAGTCTTCGACGTAGCCGTTATTGCGGAAAAATTCCTGTGCATGGACTAGGCGGTCTCCGGTTAAGTTGCGTACTTTCAACAATAAGCCGCCGGCCGAATCCTGAATCAATGGAAAGATAAGTATGCCGTCTTCGTGTGGCAAGAGAGCAACGGCCTCGATCGTTTTCAGGTACGCATCGTAGGTTTTGAGCGGAATATAAATATTGCCGCGACTGACTGTGACCTGATGTTTTTCCGGCAAATCACTCATATTCGTCTATCACTTTTTTTAGCCGCTCGATGACATTATCGCCTGCATCGCGAACGCGCGGCGACAATTCCAATCCAAGGTCGAGACTCTCGGCCTCGATCAGATAAACGGTTACGTCCCGGGGAAAATCTTCTCTAAATATCTTGCGGCCAGTATATAAGGCATGATCCCAGCGAAAATCGTGGAGGCTGTAGCTGACCTCGCGTTCGGCCAAGAGTTCGTCACCAGGCACCTCATAGATCGAGCCCGGCTCGCTGCCGGTTTTGCCCGCGTCAATAATGACAAGGCTCGTCGATCCTCGGGCATGAAACATAACATCAATGCCGCCCGTTCCGGCATCAAAAACTTTGACCTTTTCCCTGGGGTTTTCGGCGAGAAACTGCTTGAGAGTTTGGGCGACATAGACGCCCACGCCGTCGTCTCTTCGATTAGAATTGCCGCAGCCGATAATGGTCAACATCTATTAAATCCGCCACAAGATGCACGACCATTCTGGGCCGACAGGGCAATCGAGCTCGGGTAACTCGCAGTATTTGCGATGTTTTAGATAGTACATACAGGTCGAACAGTCCTGTGAAATGTCCGGGTCGTCCCCGTAAGGATAGTCGGTAAAGCCCCCGATCACAAGCTTTTGCTCGTAGTCGTCGGCGGCGAGAGTTTTGAGGCGGGCGACGATGGCAGTCACTTGGTCACTATCATAAGCGCGGTTTTCCCAGTCGGTTTTGAGACCGGCGGCGAGCATTTCACCGAGCTTATCTCGCAGTTCGTCGTCATTCATGGTTAGATACGCCAGAGGCGGCAATACCAATCAGGCTCAACTGGTACGGCAAGTTCCGGTATGTCGCACCACTTGCGGTGCACGAGATAGTACATACATTCGAGGCAACGCATCTGATCTTCGCCGTATGGTTTATCGGCAAAGCCGGAGAGTACGAGCTTGCCTTCGAGGTCGTCTTTTGGCAGTTCGCGCAGCTCTGCAAGCAATTCGGCAAATTCTTTATGCGTTTCGGGAAATGGTTCAAGCTGCGTTACTAGCCCGTCCGCCATCATTTTACCGATAACGTCACGCAGCTCATTTTCTTGTTCCGTGTGCATTCTCGTTCAATTATATAGATATAGGAAAAACTAAGTCAGAACCGTGCGACGAAACACGGTTCTGACTTAATTTAGAGCCGATTAGCCAATGCGGAAACGCGACAGTTCCTTGCCTGTTTTGCCGTCGTGAGCGTGAACCGTGCAAACGAGGCACGAATCGAACGACCGGGCGACGTGTCCGACCTCGACCGGATCGGTCGGATCAGCGATCGGGCTGCCGACGAGAGCGGATTCGATCGGGCCGAGATTGTTGTCAGCATCGCGAGGGCCGACGTTCCATGTCGTCGGTGCAATGATCTGATAATTCTTGATCTTGCCGCCTTCGACTTCGATCCAGTGGCATAGAGCACCGCGAATTGCCTCAGTCGCTCCCCAGCCGCGTCCGTCTTTCTCGGTTGGTTTGACGTACCACGAATCATTGAGTCTGAACTCGCGCAGACAATGCTCTGCCTGCCTATATAGTTTGATCGTCTCGTGCATACGGGCGATCTGACGCAGATGGAGGCTCGGGCCGCCCATCTTTTTATACATATCCAGAATAAGCGGATCGTAATGCTGCCATTCCTCGCCCTGATGTCCGCCGGCGACGAGTTGACGGGCAAATGGACCGGCCTCGAGGCGGCCGTAATCGATATCTTTTACCGCTGTCGCCCACGAATATTTCTGTTCGAAATTGATGTCGTTATTATTAACGGCTTTCGTCGTGCGATCGAATGGATGCTGGTCGGCAGTACTCTCGTCATACCACGCATGAGTGATATTTTCGCGGCAGCGGTCTTCACTCATGGTCAAATGCGTGTCGCTCTCGGAATCGTAAATGCCGCTTTTCATGATTAAGGAAGCATTTCGGTTTTCGATCGTCGGTTTGTTGTATTTATCCTCATGCGGCAGATAGCCCCACGAAATATACTTGCCGACACCGCCGCCGTATTTGTCTAAGCCAACATCGAGACCCATGTTCCAATAAAATCCGAGATCGGAATTTGCATGGGCCGGGCTCTCGTCGAGCCAGACCATAAAGTCGTCGTAGCTCTGGATTTCCTCGTACCTTTCGAGCGAGCAGCCGAGCCACATCGATTCAAGCCAGTTTTTCTTGAAATACTCAAGAATTCCCCACGCACGCGTAACGTCCGTCAATGTCGGTGCACACATCACCCCGCCTGGAACCATATAGCTCGAATGCGGCCACTGGCCGCCGAGCATCGCGTAGATCTCGACCGGTTTGCCGGAAATGGTTACCCCTCGTTCATACGAAGTGCCGGTAAACGGTGCAAACCGTTTGCATGCTTCCTCATAGTATTTACTGCCTCGATATTTCTTGTTGGTCATATCAATGGCATACAGCCCATAAAAATAACGTGGCTGACTCTGCAGACTCTCGGTAATCTGGCCGAGATTGCGTGCCAGAATTGCGTTTCTCGGAACCTCAGCCTGCCACGCCGTGTCTAATGCCCAAGCAGCGCATGTTAAGTGCGAAGCCCCGCAAATGCCGCAGGCACGCGGCGTTACGACGAGCCCAGCCTGAGGGTCTTTGTCGCGGAGGATGATCTCAAATCCGCGAAAAAGCTCCGCCTGTGTCCAGGCGTTCGTGACGACCCCGTCGGTAATATCAACCCGAACGTCGAGGTCACCCTCAACACGGCCGACCGGCGATATATCTAATGTTTGAACTGCCATAATTTTCTTATCGCCTCCTTAAACGACAAAGATGTCTTGCTCGGCCCACGCCGGAGCAGCGTTTTTAGCTGCTGCTGTCATTGCCATATAGCCCGCCTTATCGACGCCGGTCGGCATTTCCTTAGGAAATCCCATGATCGTCTGCGTCTTAAAGACCGTTCCGGGTGCCAGGTCGAAGAACGGAAATTCCGGCTCCGTACACCCCAAACACGGCATTCCCGCTCGAGTTTTTGACGACTGACGGTTCCACAAAATGCGGTTACAAGGACTGTGAGTCATTGGCCCGCGGCAACCAAGATCGTAGTAGAGACAGCCCTTACGCTGACCAAACTCTGTGGCAGAAACCTTGTATGCGTAGTGCATATTTCGCGTACAGCCTGTTTGCGTAAAACTCTGGAAAAACGTCTTTGGACGCTGAAATTCGTCGAGAGTGATGTCGCCAGCACGACCGGTCGCAACTGCGACGACGATCTGCGTGATCCAGTCAGGGTGAGCCGGACAGCCGGGAATATTGATGACGGGCAAACCTGATTTCGCCTTAAAGTCTTTTCCGAGCGAGCCGCCGTTTTCGCGTTTTAGGAACTGCAAACCTTCCGAATCGCTCGGATTCGGTGCGGTTGCTGGAATTCCGCCCCATGTTGCACAATCGCCGATCGCGACCACAAACGAAGCGGCGTCGGACAATTCCTTGACCCATTGTTTCATCGGCCGTCCGGCAAAGCGGTTCCATTCGCCTGTACCGTTTGGAGCGTTAACAACCGTTCCCTCAAACACAAAAATATCAAGCGGGATCGCACCAGAAATGCAGTCACGCAAGATCTTTTGCAGATTATCGCCGAGTTCGACGCCGAGTGACGGGTGCCACAGCACATTGATACCAAAATCAGTCACGAGGTCGCATGCGCTGGGCTCTTCAGCGTTCAAGAAAGACATTGTATTTCCCGAACAAGCACCGCCCTGCAACCAGAGTAAGTTCGCCATCATTTCCTCCTTTACTTAACTCAAATAAGATAACGGAATAAAAACTACTAGCGCGGTGTGGATCAATTTCCACGGCAAATGATCTGATCGCACTAATTCGCTGATATACGTGCAATAGTTATGCCATCATTAGAAATATTTACAAGTGTCGCTAAGAGGGAGTGTTTTGTTAGGCTTGAGTGGTTTCTGATGGAATAGGGAAATCTGAAAATGAGACCAACTAAGTTTACAAATTGTGTATGTGCGCAAACTTACTTTACACAAAATAGGATTCACCCGTCCCGGTTGCCGCAGACGGGGCATTCGGCTTCCAGGGTGTAGCCAAACCAGATGCCTTCGCAGCGGCTGCACCAATGGCCGTTGGTTTGTTCGGGTTTGAGGCCGAGCTGGTCGGCGAGCGGTGTCGTTCCGAGATCGCGGAAGGTGCCTTGACTAGCCTCAAATGCTTCAGTTGCCGACTTATAGACAAACTCATCATCAAGAACATCATATTCTGGGTCAACCATATCATTCTCCGCTTGAAGATTGTGATGCAGCCATAGCCTGTCCGAGTTTGTAGCGTTTTATCTTGTTAGCCAGGCCGACGCGCGAAAGCCCAAGTTCCTTGGCCGATTTACTGTAATTCCAACGGTTTCGCAGCAGCGTTTGCGAGACCATCTGTTTTTCGATCCGCTCGACGACGTCTTTTATGGTGCCGCTTGTATTAAATAGGGAGTTTGCACCGAGATCAAAACCGTTTGAAACCGTCGCCACTTCGATCGCTGCAAGTTCCTCAGACAAATGCCGAAGCGACAAAAATTCGCCATTTTCGGCGAGCGCGACCATGCGCCGAACCTCATTTTCCAGTTCACGGACATTGCCCGACCAATGATGCATCTTGAGCCGCTGCATCACGTCGAATGCAATACCGAGAATATTCCTCCCTACCGACTCTGCATAGCGGTTAGCGAGGTGCTCGGCCAGGACCGGAATGTCTTCGATGCGATCCCGCAGGGGAGGTAGATTAAGCTCAAATCCGCGCAGGCGATAATAAAGGTCACGACGAAATTTTCCCGTTTCAACCAACTCACCCAATGGACGATTGGATGCGGCAATGATACGCACATTACATTTACGCGTCTTTTCCATTCCAAGAGGCTTAACCTCGCCTTCTTGTAAAAACCGCAACAGACTGACCTGAAAAGTTGGCGAAACGTCCGAGATCTCATCCAAAAACACCGTCCCCCCGTCCGCTGCGGGAAAAAGACCGAGCCGATCGCTGATCGCACCCGTAAAGGCACCCCGTTTGTGTCCAAACAGCTCGGACTGTAATAGTTCGTCTGGCAGGGCACCGCAATTTTGAACTAGGAACAAATTACTGCGACGTTTGCTAAATGCATGGACGGCACGAGCGAGCAGCTCCTTGCCTGTGCCGGTTTCACCTTGTATGAGTATAGGTAATTCCGTTATGGCACCTCGCTGAGCAAGACCGCAGACGCGCATCATACTCTCACTTACAAAAACCAACTTATCAAACTCAAGATTTTGTTTGACTGTCGGTTGTACGGGTTCACCGCTTTTGTCCCAAATCGAGTCAGAGAATTTCAGAGCGCGATTTAAATATCTGTGCCGGCGCGCGAGCTCGCGGCTTTCGAGCGATCGCCTGACGAGCAGATTTAGTGACGTAGGATGCCAAGGCTTTCTGATAACCAGATAAACCGCTGCATCCGTAATATCTTGTGTAATATTTGTGAGAAACTTTGGTTCGGCAACCAATATACGTATTGCCTCTGGCTGCGTGATGCGCAACTGTCTGAACAGCTCAAGCCCGGTCATGTCGCCAATATGTAAATTACTCAATATAAGATCGACCTCATTCGAAGCGAGACGCTCGAGAGCCTCCTTGCCCGATTGAGCGGTCATTACCTGATAGTCCTCAGCAAAACAATCGGCGACAGCGACAATGTCGCCCGGATTTTCGTCGACGATCAAAATTGACCATTCCTTCATAAAATCTATTTACTTTACAATATGTTAACTTTATTTACATGATATCATAAGTTCTACTTTGATTTTGGGCGGAAGACCTAGAACGTAAAGCGGCAGCCGCATCGAATTGTAATAATCCTCGATATTTTGATTTTCGCGCTTTGGCAGCACTTTCGATTGGTCGAGCCATCAACTTTCGCCCAATGAAACTGTGATTTTACCTGTTTTGTTTGAAAATAAATTCTTTTATTTTTTAATCCGAAAATGAAAAAGATTCTAAGATTGTTTTTGTTTTTTGCTTTAGCGATTAATTTCTACCCCTCACCTTTAATTCTTAAAGCTGCGAAAGAAATTGAGCGGAGTGAAATTTCAGAGCCTGAGTTATACAGCGATTTAAGAAACGTCAATCCCAATGCAGCAGGACAGACGTTTGAAAAGCTATTTGAACAATCAAAAACATTTGATTTTAAGTCGGAAATTTATATACCCGCCGATAAACGTCACCAAGGTTTAAGCCGCTTCGACCTGCTGCCTTTTACTGACCGACAGAGAGGCGATCCCGACCGTTATCGCGCCGTTAATCCGAATTTCGTCAAAAAAGAAAACCGCAATTATTATTTTGTTTTAACCGTGAAACCCAATACGCATTATTTTGACGAAAATCTTACTGACAAAGGAGTTTTACCCGGCGCGAACATCGAGGTTGATTTAACGCAAACGAAGACGGCGACAACTATCGGAAACAAGACGGAAAAGTATGTTTATGTCAAAGATAAAGGCTATGTTCCGGCAACCACGTTAATGCAAACATCGAGCGAAATCAGGGCCGGACGCTGGTTTTATTTTCCGATTAAAAGCGGTGAACAGCAGCTTTATGACGGCACGGGAATCGCACGGGGCAGAATTGCCTCTGATTCGGTCAAATTAAATTACGGACAGGTAAAAGAAATTAACAAAGAAACTTACTACTATGCATTTTCCACGAAAATCATCGCGGCGGGCAGCAAGGAAAAAATCGGTGCTTCGGGTTGGATAAAAGCAGCGGCGATTCAAACGGGAAACGCCCCGCAATACGATGCCGCATTCGTCGAAAAAATGCAGATGCCGACCGGTGCGGGCGACACTTTTACCAAATATGAGATTACGGGCGGCAATCCGCAGGAGACGATTGGTAAAGATGCAGACGACAAAACAAAATACAAATTCGGTTATGCGGGTGAAAACGGCGAGTTTGTCGCTTATAAAGTTTTGCCGAAAATTCCGCTTGACGGCAATCAAAGCGTCGCGTCAACGGATTACCTGAAACGCGCCGATGACGTAATTAATCTGGGTTTTAACGTGGCCGGCGTGAGCAATGATACATTCAGAATCAAAGGAGCGAATCGCCCGCTCGTCTTTCGCCGCTCGGCCGACAAGGATGCGACAGCCGTGATTGACCTTTTCTATCCGAAAGACGCCGTTCACAACGGAGAAGAAATTGCCGGGAAAATGATTTTCGTCTATGGCTATGTTGATACTGCCGCAGGAAAACGCTGGGGTTGGATACCGCTAACTGCGCTAAAACTGAAGTCTTGAAAGTCTTATGAAAACTCACAATTTTAATAAAAACTGTTTTGAATCAATTGCCACCAGCTTTAGTTATTAGATTTCAATGGCTCGCCGGAGGCGGAGTATTTGCCGATCTAGTGAGACCCGAAGCTCGAACTCGACACAATTGCCGTCCCTTCTTGCTCGATCGCAGGACCGGCGAAGCAGTCGTATGTATCCAACTGATTTTTTTTATACGCCCCCAACATGCGGCTCCAAGGTATGATCTCATCGCAGTTTTCTCTCCTGCTTTCAATCTTCCGCCTTTCGTCCTAAAGCGGACATCGCCCTTGCTATCTAAATAGGAGATATTATGTCCTAGCTACAGCTAGCTACATTTCTCTTGACTTAAAAATCCATTGAGCATATAATTCGCATCACGAACAAACTTACTACTTCCGGCAATGAATGTTTTGTAAATGCGAAAAATTGATTTGACCAGTTTTAATGTCGCGACCAGCGAAACCGCCCGCAAGATTAACAGGCGTATCCTGCTGGATCTGATCCGAACCCGCCAGCCTGTTTCACGAGCGGATTTGGCCAGACTTTCGGGCCTGCAGCGAAGCACGATCTCGGTCATTACCGATCAACTTGTCGAGGAAAAATGGGTCACCGAGGGAGCATTCGGACATCTCCCGCGCGGACGTAAGCCCCGATTTCTGCATTTAAATGTCGAGCGGACAGGTATTATCGGGATTAATATTCGTCCCACTAAAACAACAGTAGCGTTGTCAGACCTCAACGCGCGATTTACGGCCGAGGAATCTTTTTCGACGGCGACTGATCCGGATAAATTTATCGCGGATCTCACCGAACGCATTGTCGCTCTCATCAAATCACATCCGCAAGTTTTCTTTGAAGGTATCGGCGTTAGCGTGCCGGGTAGGGTCGATTCGGAATCAAAGCGGTTGGTTTTTGCTCCAAATCTGGGGTGGCGGGACGTGGATCTCAGAAGCTCTTTGGAAAGCGCGACGAAGCTCCCAATTGAGATTGAAAACGCCGCGAACGCCTGTGCGTTGGCTGAAATTTGGTTTGAGCAACGTGGTGAAGGCATCAGCGACCTGGTGGCTGTAACGATTTCCGAAGGTATCGGGACCGGCATTATCGCCAACGGGCAACTTTTACGTGGGGCACACGGCATCGCAGGTGAGTTTGGCCACATTTCGATACGTGAAAACGGCGAATTGTGTAAGTGCGGCAATCGCGGCTGTTGGGAAATTTATGCTTCGAATACGGCGGCGATACGCGATTATATGACGGCGACCAATGGCGGACGGGCCGCTAAAAACAACGGCCATTCAAACGGCCGCCAGGCTCCCTCATTTGAGGACATCCTGCGGCTTGCCGATCAGGGCGATGGCAAGGCCGGCGAGGCGATCGAACGGATGGCACACAACCTGGGCGTCGGTCTGGCAATACTGACGATAGGCATCGCTCCCCGAAAAATCGTTCTTATTGGCGAAATAACGCAGGCCTGGGCCCGGATATATCCGATCATCAGCCGCGTCATTGCCGAGCGGTCGCCATCGGGTCAATCGGTCACGCAAATTGTACCGGCCCAGGCTAATGAGCGTCCCAGGTTACGTGGCAGTGTTGCCCTTATACTGCAAAAACACTTCGGTGCTCCGGCCTTTGCCTGACACTCCGAAGATATTGCAAATTATTGTTATAACGATTTTGTTGTGGATGTGAACAAATGATATGTTTATGAAGAATTATTTGGAGGCTTGAGAGATTATGAAACGGAATATACTGATTAGTATCGCGTTCGCGGTTTGTTGTTTATCTGCTCTTATTGGAACGGCACAAGCACAAACCGTCACCGGCTCGCTCGTGGGACACGTTGAGGACGCAAACGGAGCGGCAATTGCTGGCGTTCGCGTCGTCGTGACGGACGTTGACCGCGGCACAAAACGCGAGGTAACAACCAACGACGAAGGCAATTTTTCGATTGGCAGCGTCGATCCCGGCGTTTACCGTGTCGAGATAGAGCAGACCGGTTTTAAGAGATTTGTGCGTGAGAGTGTAACTGTCGCGATCAACTCGACCGTTCGAGCCGACGCCAAACTTGAGGTGGGCAAAATTTCAGAGGTTGTCGAGGTTACCAGCGATCAGGTTCAGCTTAAAACGGACCGGGCCGATGTCAGCGGACAGATCACCAGCGAGCAAACCGCCAATTTGCCGCTTTCGCTTGACCGTAATTACCAGAGCGCTTTAGAGACACTGCCTGGCGTGTCCGATCCGGCGACGGTCGGTTCGAGTTTCGGCAACCCAAACGGCTCGCTCATAAGTCGCATCAATGGGCAAAACGAACGCTACAATAATTTTCAGCTTGACGGGACGATAAATAATCAGACCAACGTGATCTCTCAAACCGCGATCGTGCCGCCTGCCGAGGCGATCCAGGTGGTTGATGTCTCGACCAATTCTTATGACGCCGAACAGGGAAGAGCTGCCGGCGGTGTGGTTAACGTCCAGATAAAATCTGGCACAAATAATCTAAGAGGCGCTGCTTTTGCACATAATGCCAACAGTTATTTTAAGGCAAAAAATACGCTCTCGACCATCGCCCAGCCAAATACTAACCTCAATCAATATGGTTTCGTGATTGGCGGGCCGATCATCAAAGACAAAACATTCTTTTTCGGCGATTATCAGGGCGGGCGCGACAGGCGCGGACAAAATACTCTGTTGTCGGTGCCGATAGGAGATTATCGCAATGGAGATTTTAGCTCGGTTTTGGGCAGTTATCTATGCATTAGCGGCACCACAACCGTCAAAAGCGCGACGCCCGGATGCCCGGCCGGAGCAACGGCAGTTACTGATACTAACAATCTAGGGGCAACTCAGCAGCGTCGTGACGGTCAGATCTACCGTCCGTCCCTGACCAGTTCGACCGTTCGAATCGCCTATGCAAACAACATTGTTCCGGCGGGTGAAATAAGTCCGGCGGCACGCGGGTTATTAAATCTCCTGCCGCTGCCAAATCATTTGGGTTTGGCCAGCAACTACGAAGCGACGGGGTCATTTGCGCAAAACCGCGATGCTTTTGACATAAAGATCAATCACAATTTCAGCGACAAGACCACATTTTTTGGCCGGTACAGCTACTTCAAGGCATTGACGTCAGATCTGCCTTCGTTCGGTGACGACGGCGGCCCGACGAGCAGCGGAGGAGCGACGGCGTCGGTTGGGCCGGGCAGAAACGACAGCATGTCGTACAATTTGACGCATGTTTTTTCGCCCAGCTTGATTACCGAGGTTCGCTTTGGTTATGTGCGGGTTCACATCACGGGCGATATTCCGTCAAAGGAAGGTTTGGGCAACAGTCTCGGCATTCCGAATACAAATATTGCCAACGATATCTTTTCCAAAAACGGCATTCCCCGTGTCGCGATCAGCGGTTACGATTTTTTGGGTAACGCCGCTACATTGCCTTTTGATATAACCGAGAACAGCTATAACATCGTCAACAATTGGACCAAGATCGTCGGCAATCACACGTTCCGCTTTGGCGGCGACATACGTAAATTAAAGCTCGATAAATTTCAGGTGAACGGCGGTAATGCGACCGGGCTGTTTACCTTTACGACAGGTGTAACCGGCGTGACGGCGGCGACCGGCAAACCGGCTCCGACAACGACTAATGCCAACGCCGTTGCTGGTTTCCTGCTTGGCGTACCGCAATCGGTGCGCCGCTCGACGGTACCTCAATTTGGCGGCTACATATTGCCGCAATATTTCTTTTTTGCACAAGATCGGTGGCAGGTTAGTTCTAAGCTGACCGTAAATTACGGTGTGCGATACGAATTATATCCCTATGCAAGCGGCGTCAAACCGGGCGATCAGTCGCGGTATGATCCGGCGACCAACACCGTTCTGGTCAGCGGTTACGGGCCAAATAATGACCGCGTAAACGTTAAGACCCAATTGAATAATTTTGCCCCCCGGCTTGGCGTCGCCTACCGGCTCGACAATAAAACCGTTATCCGCAGTGGTTACGGCGTCAGCTATGTGCCGATCTCGCTAAATACGCTGGCAAATCAGAATTTTGGCAGTCAGATCGACTTGACCACCGCCGGCACTAGTGCGGCCTTTGGCCCAAAAGACGCACTTGGCAACGCTATCACGTTTGCGACCGGCATTCCGCTGCCGCCGGTCATCGATTTGACGAGCGGCGTCGTCACGGCTCCGGCCAATGCTGTGGTCGGCGTGGTCAATCCCAATATGAAACGCGGTTATATTCAATCGTACAATTTCACCGTCGAGCGCGATCTATGGGGCTTCGTTACGGCTGTGGGATATGTCGGCTCTCGGGGCACACGTCTGCCAGGCACGCTGAACATAAATTCCGCCGGGCCCGGTGCGTTGACCACTGACCGGCCTTTTTCCCTTCGCTACGGCCGCACCGCCGATGTCAACCTCTCCGATTTTATGCTGAGCAACGCTTATCATTCGCTGCAAGTTAAATCGGAGACGCGTTTTAGGAAACTCGGGCGGGTGACCGTTGCTTACACCCTGAGCAGTTCGAAGGACTATACGGATGCGTTTGCGTTGAATAACGACATAAATATTGACGCCAATCGCGGCCCGTCGCCGTTTGACCGCAAACATATTTTGGTAGTAAGTCATGTCATTCAACTGCCGTTCGGCAGGAGCGGCAAATTATTTAATTCGGACGGTTTTCGTTGGAGAGGCCTGTTGGGCGGATTTACCTTGAGCGGCACATTCGTCGCCCGCTCCGGCACGCCGGTTGACATAACCGGCACCAGCGCGACCAACACGACTACGCAGGGAAGCGCAAATCGACCGGATCAGACCGGCCCGGCAACAAGACTCGGCGGACTCGGCCCCGGCCAGCTTTATTTCGATACGAGCGTTTTTGTAAATCCCGCAGGATTTACCTTCGGTAATTCGACGCGAAACAGGGTGCGGGGGCCAGGTTACATAAACTACAATGCGACGCTTGCACGGACCATTTCGCTGACCGAGCGGTTTAAGCTGCAGGGACAGATGGCGGTCTTTAATGTGACTAACACGCCGCATTTCAATGACCCTGTGGGCACATTTACGGCCGGAAATTTCGGGCAATCGGTCAGCACTTTCGGCGAGCGTCAGATTCGATTCGGGCTGAAGTTTCTGTTCTAATTCGGACTGGAGTGCAAGCACCCTTGCTTGCAATAAGTGCGAAGCACGAAAATATCCGTTACGCGTGGAGTTGTCGAATGTTTATGTCGGTCACGCGGCATTTGCAAGCAAGGATGCCCAGCGCTCCAGTCATCTGTAGCAAAATGGGTTTGTCTTTTCCGCATAAATGATTTTTGATCGCAGACATTTCTATTTTTTTTTAACGCTTCTCGCCACTCTTTCGGTGGTGGAATTTGTACCTGTTTCGGCACAATCGTTGAAGATCGAACTTGTCAACAATCAGCCCTTTCGGGTGCGGATGCCGATTGCCGTTAAAACGGCAAATTTGAAGGGTGAGAGTTTTGAAACTTCAAACGGAAAATCAGCTCAGAAAGACGGCGACGATTTGGTTTTTATTTCTGATATTCCGGCGTCCTCGCGGCAGGAATTTATTCTGCAAAATGGTGCGGTGTCGAAACCGTCAAACAGGTCGTTTGTCCTCGAACCGGAGGGAGACGGCGTCCGATTCAAATTTGCGGGCGTTGATCTCGGGCGGCTTTCGTGGCAGATCGTCTATCGTGATTCGAAGCCTCAGGAACTAAAAGGCCTCCCTTTCTCAACCAAAGAAGATCTCTCGGCGCAATTTAAGCCGAATTCAATTAAGTTCGACAAGATCGCCGAGGGAATGGTTTTTGATGTTTGGCGCGGAACTGCTGAAGGATCGGGCTTGCGGCTGACGATCGAGCTTCGCATCTTTCACGACGGATTTTTGGACATCAGATCCGAACTGAAAAATGTTGCCGCAGCTAAGACAGAGAATGTTTACGCGGCGGTTATTACGCGGTGGCAACAGCCGGCATTGGTTGAGCGGTCGGTTTGTTATGACAATCGCATTTCTGCATTAAAGGAAAACGATTGGACAAACTTTCGCGTTGGCGAAAGCCGCAATTGGTATGTGCAGCGTGGCGTCGATTGGCTAAAGACCAATTTCAACGGAAATATCTCGGCGGCGTGGCTCAACGAATTTTCCGAAAGCTTTACGGTGCATCAGGACGCGACGACCAAGCACCAGGCGCGTTGGGTGGGAGCAAATATTCCGCAGATCGGGTTTGAGGCTCAAACCAAAAACGCGGACGTTTATATATTGACCGAAATTGCTCGTTCCAATTTAAAATCCTACGCCGAACGGCTCGAGGATAATCGCCTGATGCCGTTTGGCGAGAGCGTTTCATTCACGTCGCGGATTGTTTTTAATCAACAACCGCAATCGGACGAGCAAACCGATAACGCCTTTGTTGCTTACACCTCGTACGCCGAACAAAAAATGCATGTGGAGCCTAAAGTGCAAAAGCCCGCTATGCAGAAGCCCGCACGAAGTAAGGGCGCCGCTTCGGCAGATTCCACTAAATTTTTGCACAGCCCAGCCTTACAGCGGACCGCGCAAAAGGACACGGCTCCCGCAAACACGATCAAATATTCGATCGGTGTCTCTTACACGCGTTTTGGCACGAATTATTTTCCGTATTCGACCTTGGGCGAAAATTTCGACATCAAGAAATTACCGGGAATGGACAGAGATTCTTATTGGCCGGTCGCTGCTGACACGGTTAATAAATGGGAATTGTTCGCCGATGACATTCGTCGGGATTTGCGGATCGCAAAGACGCTTGGGTTTGAACTGATCCGCCTGCATCATCTTGAACTGATAAGCGGCATTGATAAGCAAAAACGTTTTGAATATCTCGACTTCCTGTTCGGAGAACTGCGGAAACTGAAACTCAAGGCGCTCGTCGATGCTCGCATTTCGGCGGAAGACACTGCCGGGCTCGTCAAACGTTACCGCGACGTGATCGACGGCGTGGAGGTTGATAACGAAGTGTTGATCTTCGGGATTAACGACGACGCTCCGGATTACTGGAAAAAGGTTTATGCAGCCGTCAAATCGGTTGCACCTGAGATTTCCGTCCATCTCACGGCACACACCAATATGGGTGCGTTCGACCGTCTGCGAGAGTTTGGTGTGCCGTTTGATAAAATTGGCCAACACGCGTATTCAGACGGCCTCGATTCCCCAGCCGATATGCGAGGGTTTGCTTTGGCGGCCGCAAGTTATGGGCGACGCGTAGGCAAAGAGCCGGTCATAACCGAATGGAACTGGCGTTTTCTTACACGAATGACTGAGGAAGATCGGGCGAAGGTCTATGCTCCGATCTTTGAGAACGTTCTAAAAACGCGTTCGATGCCGACGATGTACCAATTTCAATTTAACGAATCGCTGGCCATGAGCCCGGCTGTACTAAAAGGCATTCGCCATTACGAACAGATGTGGCTGAGTCGTCGGCCGAAACCAGAAGCGTTTGTAATGTCGGACTTAATAAAAAAATATGCAGCACCGACGCATCCAAATAAATTGATCGACGTCGAGCACGTAGTTGTCGAACTGGATAAAAAGGGAAGCGGCATGGCTCAGTTTAAGGTTATAAACACAAGCGCGCGAGTTTTGAATTTGAAAAGCTCAATCGAAACTCCCGCCAACCTACGCGCGGACTTCGCTGTACCTAAAAATGCGATTTTGCATTTAGAGCCAAATGAAACAAAGATAATTGATGTCAGGATCGAGGCCCTTTCGACCAACAAAGTGTTCGAACCGCTGCCGGGTTTTTATCATGTTTTTTTGCGGTTGGAAGACGGAGAAATTCTGCGTTACGGTTGGGCCGAAGTTCGACTCGCCGGCATCCCGCAAATTGACGCAACGACAAAAACGAAAGTGATTTATGGCGAGAATGCTTTTTCGTTTGATCTCAATCGCCCACTTGCTGTCGTTTACGGTGATAAAGCGCCGGTACAGGATGTCGAAACTGCCTATGCTGTAGTCAACGCTTTGGAAAGTGCGTCTGGCCGTCCCGTGAAAATTTATGAACTAAAAGATCTGCCGAAAGACGAGAAAAGCACTCTAATCCTCATCGGGACGGCTAAAACAAATCAACTGATCACGCAGGTTTCGGCAAACATTCCCGCGAATCTGGCAGCGGCAAAGCAATTTGTTGCTCGCGTTTCCGATTCAAAAAATGATTGGCTGATCCTGAGCGGAGCGGACAATCTTGAAGCCGAGCGAGCGGCGATGGACTGGACGATCCGGTTTTGGAAATACGCAAAAGATTCGGCGGCACGGCGTATCGGACTGGTTGAAAAAGATCTGCCACTTGGGGTTGATCCGCAGGGTTTGCCGTAAGTCAGAACCACCTGCGGTAGCGGGTGGTTTAATGTAGCCAAGGTAAGCGTCAGGTATACAAGACCGGATTCAACCACCCGCTACCGCAGGTGGTACTGACACTATGAACCGTTTATTTTTAATTTCCGTCATTTTTCTGCTCGCATTACCGCTCGCGGCCAACGCGCAGGAATTTATTCCTCTGTGGGAAAACGGCAAGATGCCAAACTCGAAAGGAATGGAGTTAAAGGACGATATCCGCGACGAGCGTGTTTACCAGGTGGGTACGCCCGGATTTTATGCCTTTCTTCCATCGCGGCAGGAGAACAAAGGAGCGGCGGTTTTGATTTGTCCGGGCGGCGGTTATCAACACCTGGCGTATCAGATTTCGGGCATGCAATTAGCGAAATGGTTTAATACTTTGGGTGTCAGCGCGTTTGTTTTAAACTACCGCTTGCCTAATTCGCCCGATCTAAAGCAGCGTGAGATTGGCCCATTGCAGGATGCGGAGCGGGCCATGCGTGTGATCCGCTCCAATGCCGAAAAATGGCAGATCAAGGCGGACAAGATAGGTGTTTTGGGAACTTCGGCGGGCGGCCATCTCGCTGCCAATTTGGGCATTGCGACGGACGACCTGGCAAAGGTTAATGATCAACTCGACAAACTGTCGTTTCATCCGAATTTTATGATCCTCGTGTCACCGGTGATTACAATGGGCGAATATGGACACGCGACAACGCGGAAGAATTTGCTGGGTGAAAATCCTTCGCGAGAAATTATTGAGAAATATTCCTTGGAAAAACAGGTTGCGGCGGTATCACCCGCGTTTATTGTTCACGCTGCGGACGATAAGGTCGTTAATCCACGCAACAGCCTAATGTTTTATAACGCGCTTCTGGATAAGAATATCCCAGCGAGCCTGCATATTTTTCCGAACGGCGGCCACGCCATTGCCTTGCGAAACAATCCCGGGTCGACCGAGACGTGGACGACCTTATGTGAAATGTGGCTGGTGGAAATGGGGTTTATTGCACAGGTGAAAAGCAAATGAAGATCACCGATATAAAAGCGACGACGGTGACCGTTCCGCTCGAAGCATCGCTGCGACATGCTAACGGCTGTCATTGGGGGCGATTTGTGCGAACAATTGTCGAGGTCGAAACTGACGAAGGCATTACCGGTCTCGGCGAAATGGGGGGCGGCGGCGAATCGGCCGAAGCGGCTTTTCGAGCGATGAGATCGTATCTCGTCGGCCGCGATCCGGCCAACCTCGAAGAGATGCGTTTCCTGATCGCCAACCCGACGGCCTCGCTTTACAACAACCGGACTCAGATCCTGGCCGCTTTGGAATTCGCCTGTCTGGATATTTTGGGGCAGAAATGGAATGTTCCGGTTTACGACATTTTAGGGGGCAAACTGCAGGACAAAGTCCCGTTTGCGTCGTATTTGTTCTTTCGCTATCCAAATCCGAAGGATCGCAGCGGCGAGGTTAGAACAGTTGAGCAGTTAGTTGACTACGCCAAGAATCTAAAGACAAAATACGGTTTTACATCGCACAAATTGAAAGGTGGTGTTTTTGCACCCGAATATGAACTCGAATGTTATCGCGCCGTTGCCGACGCTTTGAAAGGCGACAGTTTTCGTTTCGATCCAAACGCTGTCTGGTCAACCGAGCAGGCCATCTGGTTTGGCCAGCAGATCGAGGACATCAACAACGATTATTTAGAAGACCCGGTTTACGGTCTGAACGGGATGCGGCGGACACGCGAAAAGGTACGGATGCCGCTCGCGACAAATACGGTGGTTGTCGGCTTTGAGCAGCTTGCTGCAAATATTCTTAATACAGCGGTTGATGTGATACTGCTCGACACGACATTCTGGGGCGGCATTCGGCCCTGCGTTAAGGCTGCGGGAATCTGCGAAGCATTTCAGTTGGGCGTGGCCGTGCATTCGTCGGGTGAATTGGGGATACAACTCGCGACAATGCTGCATCTCGGAGCGGTGATACCGAATTTGAGCTTTGCGGCCGACGCGCATTATCATCATTTGACCGACGACATTATTGAGGGCGGCAAATTCAAATACGAAAACGGCGCGATCAAAGTCCCGACGGCTCCGGGCCTGGGTGTAAAATTGAACCGCGAAAAGCTAGCCGAATACAGCGAATTGTACAAGCGGCTCGGCTCATATCCGTACGACCAAGACCCTTTGCGAAAGGGCTGGACGCCGACGATTCCGAACAATCGATGGGCCGATCCGACGGACGCGCGGATGCCGGAAATACCTTATTAATTTGGCAGGATCCTTAAACAAATGAATGACATTGCGGTAAAACAATTTGAAAATCGAGTTAACACCGATGGTGCGGGCATAGCGCGTGATACTCACGAATTGCGGCGGCAGGTTGGCGAAATAATAGCGGCGATGCCCGTTGTCGATCTGCACACGCATCTCTTCCCGCCGCAATTTGGCGATTTGAGCTTGTTTGGAATTGATGAGCTGCTCAATTATCACTATCTGATTGCCGAGCTTTTTCGATATTCGAGCACAACGCCGGGCGAGTTTTGGAGAATGGAAAAAGTGGAGCAAGCCAATCTGATCTGGCAGACCCTCTTTGTAGAAAATACACCGCTTTCCGAAGCAACGCGTGGCGTAATCAACGTTTTATCGGCGCTCGGCTTAAATCCACAGGCGGCAGATTTGGGCGAGGCTCGCGAGTTTTTCGCCGGGCAACCACCCGAAAAATATCTCGAAAGAGTTCTAAAACTTTCGCGTGTCAGCGACATCGTTATGACCAACGACCCGCTTGACGTTGCCGAAATTAAATTTTGGAACGGAGAAAAAGCGATTGATCCACGTTTTCACGCAGCTTTAAGGCTTGACCGGATATTAAACGGTTGGACGGAAGCCGCGCCGTTGATAGCAAAACAAGGTTATGAAGTTTCGGCGAATTTGGACGAAGGTTCAATAACGGAAACGCGACGGTTTTTGGACGATTGGATCGGACGGATGAAACCGCTCTATCTCGGGGTTTCTCTGCCCGATGATTTCACGTATCCGGAAGATACATCACGAGGCAAATTGATCAAAGAAGCTGTTTTACCGACTTGCCGGGCGCATGGGCTTTCGCTGGCTTTGATGGTTGGCGTTCGCCGCCGCGTCAACCCAGCCTTAAAACTTGCAGGGGACGGTGTCGGACGTGCGGATGTTTCCGCTGTTGCGCGTATCTGCGCGGAAAACCCGGATGTGAAGTTTTTGGCGACTTTTCTTTCACGCGAAAATCAGCATGAATTATGCGTCGCGGCGAGGAAATTCTCGAATCTGATGCCGTTCGGCTGCTGGTGGTTTTTGAATAACACTTCGATCATTACTGAGATTACGCGGGAACGTTTTGAGATGCTAGGAACGAGCTTTATACCGCAGCACTCTGACGCACGCATTCTCGACCAATTAATTTACAAATGGGATCATGCTCGACGCGCGATTGCAGACGCGCTTTTTGAATCTTATGCCGCGCTCTGGCACGACGGTCGCCCTGTGACGCGGGCAGATATCGAACGCGATGTGACGAAACTTTTCTCAGGCAATTTTCGCGAGTGGGTTGGCATGTCAGAACCACCTGCGGTAGCGGGTGGTTGTTCAGAAAGCAGTAGGCACTAGGCAGTAAGCAGTTAGGTTAAGTATCAGTCTTGAGTTTTAAAGCAAAACTGCCTTCTGCTTTCGGCCAACTGCCTACACAATAACCACCCGCTACCGCAGGTGGTACTGACATGGATATGAAAGCGGAAAATATCACCGATCTGTCAAAGCGAACAGCGGTCGTCATGGGCGGGACTTCAGGGTTGGGCCGGGCGATCGCCGTTGCTTTGGCTCGTTCGGGAGCAAATGTTGTTGCGACGGGCCGACGCGAAGAATTGGTTGCGGCGGTTTTTGGCGAGATCGAAAGCGTCGGGCGACAGACCCTGCGACGGACGGTCGATATTTCGACACGTGAGTCGATAGACGCTCTACGCGACGCCGTAACGGACAAATTCGGCGGCGTAGACATATTGGTCAACGCGGCGGGGCGAACGGCGCGAAAACCGACCGCCGAAGTTACCGAAACCGAATGGATCGAGATCTTAGATACGAATCTGACCGGCACCTTGCGGGCGTGTCAATCGTTCTACGAACCGCTAATACTGTCGGGTCGGGGAAAGATAATCAACATCGCTTCGCTGGCTTCATTCGTCGCATTTCACGAGGTCGCGGCATACGGCGCGTCAAAAGCCGGTGTTTTGGCTTTGACCCGCAGCCTGGGAGCAGAATGGGCAAAAGATGGGATCAACGTCAACGCCCTTGTTCCCGGCGTATTTCCGACAGAACTTAATACTGAATTATTAAACGGCACTGAGCGCGGGCGGGAGATTTTGATACGGACGCCGATGAAGCGTTTTGGAAGGGAAGAAGAGTTGACCGGTGCGGCGGTTTTTCTGGCGTCGGATGCTGCATCTTTCATCACCGGGCAGACGATCGCGGTTGACGGCGGCTATCTTGCGTCGGGCGTGAATTCGTAGTCAGAACCACCTGCGGTATCGGGTGGTTAGTGTTTCGAGAGAAGGTGACCGTGAATATTACTAAACAACAAGTTTCATACGCCCTTATTTTCATCTCGGTGTTCTTTTCGCTTGTATCTGCGCCCCTCGGACAAGCGGCGATCAAAAACGGGAGGGCTGCCATTACTGACGCGCAGCTAAAAGCGGGTTCCGAGATTAGCCTGGTCGGCGAATGGCTTTATAAACCTGGCTATCTGGTCAAAGCCACTGAACAGCCTCAAATTGAATCTAGTCAAAACGGCTATGTGCCGGTTCCTGTGCCTCAATTTCTCAACCGGACGCAATGGTGGCTCGATGATTCTGAGGATTTTAAAAGATTTGAAACCGAGCGGGTTAAAAAACTGGGGTTTGACACGACGCGCGCCGAAGACGGCTGGTATCAACTAGTATTCGACGTTGCCGCTTTGCCGCAAGGTCGCCATATTTTTATTGAGTTTGACGGCGTGGCGATGAAAAGCAAGACGTTTTGCAATGGGCAAGCGCTCGGCGAACACGCCGGAATGTTCAGCCGTTTTGATTACGATCTGACCCCTTATCTCAAAGCCGGTCGTAATGTTATTGCGGTATTTGTTTCGATGGAAAAAATTCCGCCGTCCACGCTCTCGCTCGGTCAGGCGGTGACGGTAAATCTGACTGCGTCGAAAATACTCTCGTTAAGCAAAGGAATGTTTGGCCCGCTCTCGCCTGACGCCGACAACCGTGCTTACGATCTGCACGGCATCTGGCAGCCGGTCAAATTGGTCGTCCGCGATGCGGGCGTTATCGACGACGCCTGGTTTATCCCGTCACTCGACGGAGCGCGTGTACAAATCGAAACTCGAAGTTTAACTGGAAAACAGTCCGCAGTTTTGAAAGCTCGTTGGACGGATATTAAGACCAATAAACTCTTTGCCACCGCCACACCCGTCGCCGTCGAACTCGGGGTGGAAAAATCGACGCGTGAAATATCGCTTCGAGGCGTCAAGCCGAAATTATGGACGCCGGCCGATCCCAATCTTTACCGTCTGGATATAACGCTCGAATCAAAATCGGGGGCGATTTTGGACAAATGGACACACAACGTCGGATTTCGGACGTTTGAAACACGCGGCAATAAATTCTTCTTAAATGGCAAGCCCTATTGGCTGCGCGGGGCAAATCAATTGCCCTACGGCAAAAACTCATGGGACACGCGCCTTCCGCGAAAGCTAAT
Organism: Pyrinomonadales bacterium; assembly: GCA_038227175.1. Taxonomy (GTDB): domain Bacteria; phylum Acidobacteriota; class Blastocatellia; order Pyrinomonadales; family Pyrinomonadaceae; genus OLB17. Next base: position 136,089 of record JBBRPZ010000008.1, read on the forward strand.
CCAATCGATGCACGACGGTAACCTGCGGGTTACGCGAACACACGCGACGCCGTGGAACGAGGCGTGGCTCGACGCGGCGGACGAGATCGGTCTGGGTGTGAGCGTCGAGGGCATTCGCCCGTGGGCCCTGGCCGGAAAGATCGGTGGCACACCGCCTGATATGTTTGCTCATTGGCTGATGGAAAACGAAGATGTCGTAAAACGCGGACGCAATCATCCGAGCGTTTTGCTATGGACGATCGGTAACGAAATGCTGCTCCGCGATGATAAAAACGTCGATAAATGGAAGCAGCTTTCAATACTCGTTAAACAGACGCGGAGCCTCGACCCGTTTCGCCCGGTGGTCGCGGATTCGACTTATAAACGCGACACCGAATTTTATAACACATCGCTCAAACCGAATGGCATTGACGACGGCGATATCGACGATATTCACCGTTATCGCGGATGGTACACCGATTCGCCATTCGTCGTGGACACAAGTGCCGATGTCAAAAATTTAACGCCGGATCGCCCGTTTATCGGACAGGAAATGTCCACCGGCTACCCGGATCTGGACACCGGTTTGCCTGTCAAAACCTACACGAAAAATCTGAAAACGCCCCAGGCATGGGTCGGGCAAGAGATCCAACCGGGAGCTGACCCTGCGGTTTTTCTCGAACACAACCGGGCCGTTACAAAACGTTGGGCTGAGCAGCTTAGGTTTAAACGGGGCGACAAAACGGCAGGGTTTATGTTGTTTTCAGCCGAATGCTGGTTCTCGCACAGCTACGACCCCGAGACCGTAAGGCCGTTCCCTGTTTACGAGGCGATGCGGGACGCGTGGTCGCCGGTCGGCCTGGCTTTGGAAACAGGTCGGCGGCGTTTCTTAGCCGGGGAGGAAGTCGAAACTGCTGTTTTTGTGACCAACGATGATGAGCGGTTTCGGGATTTACACGGGCTGACCCTACAGGCAGTTTTTACCGACGAAAAGACGAAAAAAGAGATTGCTGCGGTCGACCTGGGAAAAATTGAAAATCTGCCATACTACGCAACTATCGGACAGCCAGTTCGCATTAGTATTCCGCAAACTAAAGATGCTCGCCAGTCTTTGAATTTGGTGTTGCGGCTGACCGACAGCAAAACCGAGATTAGCCGCACACTCGATAAGATCGAAGTTTTTGCGAAAACCGTGCGATCAACCCTTCCGAGCGGCAGCCGTGCTGTTACGGTTTCGCTGGCAAACGATTTACATAAATTCATCAGCGAATCCAAAATTTTCCAAATGGTCTCGGACGAGATGCCGGCAAATGCTGACGCGTCGCATACCGTCCTTCTAATTAACGGCGAAGATTCGTTGAAAACTTTGCAAAAAGGCGGTCGCGGCCGCGAACTGGTCGAACAAGGCGCGACGGCCGTTTTGTTTTCGCCCGGGAAGAGCGCGGTCGATCTGTTTCCGGATGATATTTTGAGCGTTAAAAATTTGACCGGTGAATACGCGGATCTTTCGCCGTCCGCGGGGACACCGTTGACGGACGGATTGCATCCGATGGACATCAAATGGTGGGGTCGTAAAAACGATTGGCGTGTCTTCGTAGCCAGCAGTGCCCACCGATTGAAGCCGGGCGGTGCCGCTCGTGTCATGATCAGCTTTATTCCCTCGCATGGGTACATTGCCCCCGAGCGGGTCCCGGAACAATTAATGACTGTACTTTTTGAGATCCCAATGGGTAAGGGCCGTGTCTGGATCTGCGATCTCGATTTCGAGGAAACGATATCATCTGACCCCGCCGCCCGGTCGCTTATGTCTAATATTTTGAAGATGTCGGCGATCTGATCTAGTTTAAGAGTTATCGGTTTTGTTATTTTCACAAAATCGATTAGTTCTTCTATTAAAAGGAAAGACGGTCCGGATTAATTCTTGAAAATTGTTGGTTCAATGCATAGATTTAAAGTTCCGGAAGGGAAGTTTTGGGTAAAAAAAAGCTAGCCGTCTCCCATACCGTCAAGCTTTATAGTCTGACATAACGTTTTTGGAGACGTTTCAGTTCAGACACCATGCATATCGCTACGTGTAGTTTTCGTGTCAAATTTTCTGGGCGATTTGAAGCCGGTTTGAAGGTACCGATACGTCGCTGGGATTTCTAAAGAACTTCGATGCAAAGCACGATAGTATTCAAGTAAGTTTGCTCCTGATGAATATAAAAGCCGGAGGTACGAGCCAACTGGGGCTGGACACAGTCAGAAAGTGCAAGAGGTTACGATAATGGAAAGCTCTCACCGTAACGGTCGAGCTTTGCGTAGTCGTAAATGTTGTGTGTATTGAGGTTATTGGAGGCGGCGATCGGAATCGAACCGATGAATAAAGGTTTTGCAGACCTCTGCCTTACCACTTGGCTACGCCGCCTAAACTATCTGTGTGCAAGGGCTTAGCGAAAATCGAATAATTTTACTCTAAGTCCCACTTTGGGGGAATCTTTGGGGACTCTTTGCAAAAAATCCTGAAATCCGCTTTCAACGAGCAGATCGTGCCTCTTCCATCCGTCGGATTGCGTTAGCCTTGTGTTCGTCTGACGGGTGAACGTAACGATTAAGCATATCAAGGCCGGAGTGTCCTAGCAAATCACGAAGGGCATAAGGGTCCATGCCAAGTTTGCCCTGCCGAATACCGAATGTATGACGGAGATCATAGAGCCTGTACCGCTTCACCCCCGACCGTCTTAAGCCGCAAAGTGGTCACAGTCTGAACGCCGATGATGATCCGCCGACCGGCGAATTCGAAAGACGGCTTTTTGACCTCCGTCTGTGGCCATCAAGCTAGCTGCTTGGCTATAACATCGACTCCTTTTGCTTCCGATGATTGACGACCGCCCAAAACTTCCATTTCAAAATAGACAAAAGATTAAAGAATCAGTCGCCGTAATTGTCCTGGTCTACTCTAATTCTCCGTATGGCACACTCGCATAGCCTAACTGCCAACCTCGCAGTAGACCTTGATGGCGCCATTGGCGGACGACAAAGTGTCAATGAGTTGCTTGTAATTGCCGAGTCCACTTACCGGATGCGTTAGCATTCGTGAGAGCCAATCACCGTATTCGAGTGTGGCTTGCGATAGATCTTTGACGCCGCTTTCAAAATACTCGCGATTGGCGTTTACGGTCCCGACCATCACTTTGTTGCCGAGCACAAAATCCAGATTGATCCGGTCGGCCGGAATCTCGATCATTTTGTCGCCACCTGTGACGCTAGAAAGTACGAGTACGCCATTCTTTGCCAATGCCTGCATCGCGTCAAAAACGATCGGTGAAAAGCCAGTGGCTTCGAAAATAATATCGAATCCGCCGTTTTGCTCGGCATAATCCGGTACCGAAATATCAGCGGTTGAGATATATTTCGCCCCGATCTCCTCGATCAGGTCGGAGTTGAGGTAGGGTTTTGGCGTGCGGCCAAATGTTACCACCTCGATCCCGCGAAGCCGCAGTACAAGCGTCGCCATCAACCCGATCGTACCGGCTCCCATAACGGCGGCTCGTTTTGGTTTCCAAACTCGCAGACGCCGCTGAATTTCGTAGGCCTGAGTAATTCCTTTTTGCACCACGGTCATCGGTTCGAGCAGGACACCCGTTTCTTTTAGACCGCTCGGCACCTTAACGATAAAATCCGCATCATCAACGTAAAATTCAGACAGATAACCGTGAAGCAGATTGATGCCGCGTTCGTAATACGTGTCGTCCGTCGTCATGTCGTTGGTGCCGATCACGTCGTAGATACTGGATCCGGGCCGACGAACGGTAGCGACCACGTAATCGCCCTTTTTCAGTTCGTGTACATTCGGCCCGGTTTCCTCGACGACGCCGAAGCCTTCGTGACCAATAACGAGAAAATCATCGCCTATCGGAGCGGCGCCGTATTCGGCGTTATTGATTTCCTTGTCGGTCCCATCGACGCCGACCCGCAAAACTTTGACAAGTACGCCGCGTCCGTTTGGCACGTCGCCAACGGACGGTTTCGGCATATCCACGAGATGAACGGAGTCGGCGACTCCGGGTTTTACTGCTATTGCTTTCATATATTTTTCTATGCGGCCATCGTCTGCATCCATTCCATTTGCACACCCAGGGTGTTGAGCGTTCCCATCACGCGCTGCGGCTCTCCCCAATCGCTCCACCCGAGGTCGCCGATGCGCATTACCAATAATTTTTCAGACGATTTCTCGAGCACGTCGCTCGAAAAATTGGTCTCGTCGAGCCATGCGTAGATCGTGCGGATGACGGCCGTTTCCTGCGAAGTGCCGAAAACCCGTGCCGACGCTGAAAACATCCTATACATTTCTGGCAGCTGCTTTTTGAACATGTCAAGAAACGAGTCGACCTTGCCGACCATTACAAAGCTGTTCCATAGGCAGCCCGCCGTCATCAGACGTTCGGCGACACCGGCTGTCGGCTTTTCCCAAAAGCGACTGACTCGGCTGAACGACTGCGAGAGGTTGCCGAAAAATGATTTTGACGGCTCGATCCACCCATAGGATGTCTCGGCCTTATCCGGCTCAATACCTAAGAGGACTATCGACGACGGATTTATTTCCGCCGCTCCGAATGCCGACTCTACGTACTGCATAAACGCTTGGTCGTCCGAAAAATAATGGTCCGACGGGAAAAAAGCCGCGGTCGCATCCGGCGAAACGCTTGCCAGCCGCATCAGGCTGTAGAGGATCGCCGGTGCGGTGCCTTTGTTTTCGGGTTGGATGATCTGTTGCCGGTCGGGTACGTTCCACAGCGGATGCTGATAATATTTTTGGTGCTTCCGCGTCAGGCTGAAATATGTGTTTTCCAGTCGGACGGCGAGGGCCGAACGGTCCCGCGTAGCATCCAGGAGCGTCCGGTCACCAAGGATCGGGCAAAACTGCTTGGGCCGCTCGTCGCCCGCGATCGCCCGCGTCAACGATTTCAGACGCGAGCCTTCGCCACCGGCTAAAATGATGGCGTGGCGATTATTTCGCGGGGCGGCGTAAGCGTTGAAAGACTTGACGTTGTTGCGGTTGATCATAGTATTGCTCCCGTTTCGGATTGCACCCTATTGAGCATGAAAAGCGGCCAAAATATTCCAAATTTTCAAGAATCTAGCATGAATTCGGATAGGCGCTCGGTTTTGGATTCACATCAATGCCTTATTTTTCAATCAACCTGACGGCGTGGCCGTCCGGATCGCAAAACATCGCTGCCCGATGAAACCCTAAAATCGGCTGGTTGAACGTTACGATCCCGCTCGAAATAAAGTTGGCGTCGTAGTTGGAAAAAAATCCGTCGAGTACTTTTACTCCCGATTTTTTTGCGGAATATTTTTCTCGTCGGCGGCAATTGTGAAAGGAGCACTACATTTGTGCCTGTGAGCAATAATATGAGCGAAAAAATAAAAATAATTATACTTGGCAGTGGCTTTGGCGGGCTGTACACGGCGTTAAATCTCGATAAATCATTGGCCCGCGATGCGGATATCGAGGTGACGCTCGTAAACCGCGAGAATTTCTTTCTCTTTACTCCGATGCTGCACGAGGTGGCCGCGAGCGATCTGGACATAACGCACATCGTCAGCCCCGTGCGAAAGCTTCTGAAAAATGTCCAGATATTCAACGGTCGGGTCGAGGGTATCGATCTTGCGGATAAGATCGTACATGTCTCGCACGGTGGGGAACATCACCATCACGAGCTTTCGTACGACCATCTTGTCTTGAGCCTTGGTTCTGTCACGAATTTTTATGGAAACAAGGGGCTAGAAGAAAATGCGCTCACAATGAAATCGCTCGGCGACGCTATATTTTTGCGCAACCATTTGATCTCAAATCTTGAAGAAGCCGATTTCGAATGTTGCCCGAACGTTCGCGCACCGCTGATCAATTTTGTCGTCGCAGGTGGAGGCTTTGCTGGCGTTGAGACGATCGCGGGGGTCAATGATTTTATCCGCGAAGCTCTAAGGTTTTATCCGAACCTAACCGAAGACATGCTTCGGGTCGTGCTCGTTCACGCAGGCGACACGATCCTACCTGAGCTTAGCCAAAAGCTTGGTAAATATGCCCAGGAAAAGCTTGCTATGCGTGGCGTCGAGATCCATCTCAATACCAAGGTGTCTGAGGTGAATGGCCACGAGGTTGTGCTGAGCGACGGCACGCAGATCACAACCAATACAATGATCTGGACCGCCGGAACGTCTCCAAATCCATTACTAGACACGCTGCCGTGCGATAAGGAACGCGGCAAGCTATGTGCTAATGAATTTATGGAAGTAAATGGCTTCCCGGGCGTCTGGGCCGTTGGTGATTGTGCTTCGATCATCGATGCCAAATCCGGCAAGCCTTATCCGCCGACCGCTCAGCACGCGATCAGGCAAGGGAAGATATTGGCCCACAACATCAAAGCGTCAATTCGCGGCGGGACGAGAAAGCCTTTTGTTTTTGAGACTATCGGCCAACTCGCCGCTCTCGGTCGACGAACAGGCGTCGCTCAAATTTTCGGCTACAACTTTTCGGGCTTCATCGCCTGGTGGCTATGGCGGACGATCTATCTGATGAAGCTGCCGCGTTTTGAAAAGAAGCTCCGCGTCGCCCTCGACTGGACGCTCGATCTGCTGTTTGAAAAAGATCCCGTCCAGTTTCTCACCATTCGCTCGTCATCCGTCTCGTCCGAAGAGGTGCCGCAGCCGGTGCGGGCAAGGATCGCTACGGCACGATAAATGTCAGTACCACCTACGGTAGCGGGTGGTTTAACTCCGTAGAAATATATCCCAAGACGCCTAATCCTCATCTCCAACCGCCTGCTACCGCAGGCGGTTCCGACAATCTTCGTTGATCAAAAAAAAATTAAAAAAATTGTAAGGATTTCGCCCGTCGCACGACTAATGGTTGTAAGCAGTTATTTTTCATACGAAAAAGGAGCAATGAAATGACAGAAATCACACCGAAATTTTTGAAGCTGAAGCGATGGGACACATAAACGACCTTTACCGAACGGCGATGCGTTTAACCCGTAACGAGACCGATGCCGACGACCGGAATTTTCATCGGCGTTTTTGACGAGTTTCGCGAGTTTGTCGATCTCATTAAGGCTTCGCCCGGATACACACCGGCGATAGGAGCCGATCTGATGATCGTCGGAACGGCTGTCACGCCGCCGACGCCCGGCTCGACCGCACCCGACCTCAAGGTCACGACGGCTCCGGGTTACACGGTCGATCTCGCGGGTTCGATGCAGTCAATGGACGCCATTCGCGTCGAATACAAACGCAGCGGCTCCGCAGGTTGGGCAATCGCCGCGTTTCTGACAAAGCTGCCCGGCGAATTCAATATCACGCCAAACACGCCTGGAGCACCCGAAACCGGCAACATCCGCGCGATATTCATCGAGAAAAACGCCGACTTCGGCACCTACTCGCCGGAATATCGGTTGACCCTCTCATAAACAAAAAAATGCCGGTTGTTCCGCTGAACAACCGGCGTTCACTACGACAATTTCCTCGACCTTTCCGGTCTTATCAGCTCAATCGCAAACTGGCCTTATTGTGGAAAAGTGCGTTTGCAGGATTTGCAGACCTCTGCCTTACCACTTGGCTACGCCGCCGACCTGAAAGAATAAGAGCTAAAGGAGAAAGGCGAAATTTTTTTAGCCTTTATCCCTTAGCCTTTATATTTGTAGAGACTGGAGCGGGAGACGAGATTTGAACTCGCGACTTCGACCTTGGCAAGGTCGCGCTCTACCACTGAGCTACTCCCGCATGGCAAACTAAGATTCTACATTGCCGACAAATTTTGTCAAGTTTCTGATAGCTATCTACCGCTAATTACTGACAGTAATATTCTTCAGGAACGTCCAGTCGCCGCTTCCGTTCATCTTGATGTTGCCGATGCGCTTATTCGAAACCACGATATTCGCTGGATACCAGAGCGGGAACAGCGGCACATCGTCACTGATGTCCTGCCAGGCTTTTGTGTAAAGCTCCTTCGCTTTTGCCCGGTCAATTTCATTCATTGCGTCTTCTAAAAGTTTGTCCACCTCGGCGTTCCGGTAGCGGCCGCGGTTGCAGCAGGGAACGACCGAGCTCGGGATCATTGTTGAGCTAAACAGGTTTCGCAGAAAGATGGGGTCCTGGTTTCCGCCGACCCAGATTCCCGTGTACATCTGAAATTGACCTTGAGCAAGCTGCGAAACGATCGTCGGGCGGTCAAGGGTCTCGATCTGAACGTTCAACCCAATCTCGGTCAGCGAGTTTTGTACCGCCTGTGAATATTGACTTATGGCCGCACTTCCCGAACCATATTTGAAAACGATCGGTTCGTTCTTGTAGCCGGCTTCCTGCAGCAGCTGCCTGGCCTTTGCAGGATCGTAACTGTATTGGTGTCCGGGCGAGTAAGCCCACGATTCGGGAGGTAAGATCGAGTTGGCGGGTCTCGCTTGATCCAGCAATAGTTGTGTAACGATCTTTTGGCGGTCTATCGCATAGCCGATCGCCTGCCGGATCTTGGGATTATCGAGCGGGGCCTGTTGGGTATTGAATATAAGATATTGAATGTTAGACCCGTCAAATTGGTCTATTTTCGTGTTTCCGCTCCCATTCATCGATTTGAGCATGTCCGGCGGCAGATTTGTCGGATTCGGCGAAATATCGACACCGCCGGTTTGAAGTTCCGCCTGTAATGACGTTGCATCCGGAACTGTTTTAACTCGCAGTGTCGGTATCTTCGGTGCTCCGTCCCAATATTCCGTGTTCGCCGCAAGATCAACTGTATTCTGCGACGCGTCAAGGCTGACAAACTTGAAAGGGCCGGAGCCGATCGGTGCATCCTTGAGCTGCCCGGCGGTGCCAGAGGCAACAATTGGTATCGCAACTAGATTTGACAGTAACTGGTTTCGCAGGCCCGCTCGAGCGATCGTAAATACGACTGTTTTTGGATCGGGTGCTTCGATAGAAACAATATGTGGAACCCGCTTGGTCTTAACTTCTTCGGCCGGCTTGGCAGAGTTGTTTGCCTTGGCCGGCGACGACTGTGCCGGGGGCAGCGGAGCCTCTGCCTTGCCGATCGGTACCGTATCAAAAAAAGCACCCGATTTGAATGACGTATTTTTTCCGTCAGTCTTAAAAAGCTCGTCGAATGTGTACTTTACATCTGCCGAAGTAAATGCCTGTCCGTTATGGAATTTGACTCCATCTCTTAGGGTAAAGGTAATGACCTTACCATCGTCCGATGTTTTTATATCCTGCGCCAACTCGCCCACATAATCATAAGTCTCGGTCTTTCTCACGATAGAATTGAATAACAGGCTCCGGATCCGTTCCGACGACGCATCGGGAGCCGCAACCGTAGTTAAGGTATCAAGTGAGCCAATTTTCTCCGGCAAGGCGACCGTCACGGCTTCGGGGTTCCTCTTGCGGCAAGTCGATGCTGTAGCAAAAAACGATAGGACAATTACAAGCAAAAACAGTTTACGCATAAGTTCTTTTATTTCCTTAGTTCCGGTTAAGATCGCCGTTCAAAGCGGCTACCTCGTCTGATAGATGTTCGAGCCGGGCGTCGTCGAACGCAAGAGGTCCGGACAGTTCGTCCTTGAGTGCCGAGATACGTGCAAGCGACTCATCTATCTTTTTTTCGGCAATCTCACCGTTCTCGACGGCCGACATAACCGCGTCGTAACCCTCGCGGATCGCGTCCGGGTCGGCGCAGATGGCGAGCATGTCCACACCAGCCGCGAGAGCCATTTTACAGGCCTCGCCGATGCCGTAATTTTTGACGATTGCTCCCATTTCAAGGTCATCTGTAATAACGATCCCATTGAATCCAAGCGCGCCGCGAAGGAGATTTGTGATGAAATTCTTACTTAATGAAGACGGTAAAAGTTTCCCATTTTGGTCGGTTTCCTGCAAGTTTACCAGCGGAAACGCCGCGTGGGCGGCCATAACGGCCTTTACGGAGCCAGTTTTTAACAGTTCGCGATAGGGAAACAGGTCGGTCGAAAACAGTTCGTCCTCAGAAATACTGACCTGCGGAAGCTCCTCGTGCGAATCGACACAGGATGCTCCGAGGCCTGGGAAATGTTTTAGACAGCCAATGACTCCTTCTCGTTGCAGCACCTTAAGAAAGCAGGCGCCGAGATCAAAAGCGTCTTCTTTAGAGTTTCCAAAAGCCCTTGAAAATAAACCATTTGCATATTTCGCACGTTCTTCGTCAACGACGTCTACGACCGGTGCAAAATCCATATTAAAACCAAGAATTCGCAAGGTTTCGGCAATGATCGACGCAAGTTTGGCAGCGTCGTCAGCATTTCGCAATTTGTTCGCGGCCGGCATCGGCGTCATTATCCGCCGCAGGCGATCAACCAGGCCGCCTTCCTGATCGATGCTCAAAAACGGCGTCAAAGGCAGCGACACCCGAATCTCATCGAGCAAATTCCGCGACTGCCCGGCCTCGCGAATATTACGCGAAAACAAACACACGCCTCCCGGCGAAATATCGCTCAAAAGTTTACGCGTCACCGCGTCAACCTGCGATCCGGGTATCCCGATAAAAAATAATTGTCCGATTTTTTGATTTAGCGGCAGGGATTGTTCGATCATCTACGGACTCGCTTTAAAACTAAAATACGAGTTTACCAGTGAGCTTGAGTTTATTAAAGTTGGCCCTAAGGAGAGGTCGGAAAATGGGCGGTAATTTATATTGCGACTCGTTCGAAGACGTTCTACGATCCGACTTCGAAGCTATTTTGCACTATTGCGTTTTTGGTCGATGTCGGAATAATATTCTTCTAGTACGTAAAATTCATCGGCATTTGGGGTCCGTTCATGATCTACCGAAATATATTGATTCGATCACTGTGTTTAATGACGTTAGGCATTTTTGCGGCTGGAATTATCGACGTACTGGCTCAGGCGCCGTGTACCGGCAAGGACGCGCTCACTGCCAAATCATGTGCGGGCGACTCGACATCCGCTGACGAAAAGGCGTTATTCGATCTGGTGACGAAATATCGATCTGCCAGCGGGCGTCCCCCGCTTCGTCTGTCAACGACACTTAGCATGGTCGCCAACCGCCATCTGATCGACCTCATGCAAAACGTTAAGTTTTTTACTCACGGATGGAGCAATTGTCCGTACGATTTTGCTGTCGAAAAGACCTGGCCGTGTGTCAGCGATGCTCCTAAACGGCTAAACTCGGGTTATAACGGCAAGGCGTTTGAAACGCTGTATCGTACCGAAAAGGGAAATGCTTCCCCAATAGCGGCTATCGACGCGTGGAAGATTAGCAATCTGCACAATGCGATCATTTTGAATCGAGATTCATTCAAGGACATGTCCTGGGACGAGGTCGGTGTGGCGATCGTCGGCCAGTACGCCGCTTTGTGGTTTGGTTCTCCAGCGGCTGCCGCAATACCAAACGGAATTGGAATTGGCGTTTCATACGATCAGGCAGTCGCGGGTCTCACCACATCGTTTACTATCAATCCGACTATCAATCAGACCAAAACGCCGCAAGGCGACAAGAAATGGCAGGGCGTTTCTGCCGATAAGAAAGCCAAAATTGAGATATTCGGCAGTCCGGTCGGCTTAACGGAATTGAACGTCAGCATGAATTTAGGCGTGGGTGGTAAGTTGGGTCCTGAAAATCAAAAAATCCTGATAACACTCCTCGGAAATCTCTTTCCTGAATGGCCTAATCTCGATGCCTGGATAACAAAAACAGTGGCGAATATCGCAGCCGACAATTCTGCATCGAGAACAATGTTGGTGCGAAAGATAACCGCCGAGTTCAGCTCTGATGGATTGAATTCGCTGCGGGTTGTGGTCAAGCCGCAATCCAAAGACAAGTAATTTTAGACGATTTTGTTCTTGATCTTAGCCAGTAATTGCTTGGATTCATCGGGCGTAAGATCGGCGATGTCCACATCGCGAAGCTCGTCGATGGCCGTCTCGTTAGTTACGGCAAACAGCGAATATTGCGAAGCCGTGCGGCCCGCCACCGCTTTCGCCAGCCCCTCTTTTTTCTCATCCGCAAAGACCGCGAGCTCATATTTTTCAAGCTTTTCAAGCACATTTTTGGCTCGCTCGATAACCGCACCGGGCAGGCCGGCGAGTTTTGCGACGGCAATGCCGTAAGATTTCGACGCTTTGCCCGGCTGCATTTTGTGGAGGAAAACGACGTCGCCATCCCGTTCGGTCGCTGTAAGTTGGTAATTTTGGGCCCCAGGGAGATTTTCGGCTAGTTCGGTAAGCTCGTGATAGTGCGTGGCAAATAGTGTCTTGGCCGAATGCTGCGGCGAATTGTGCAAATACTCGGCGACCGCCCAGGCGATCGACAAACCGTCAAAAGTTGAAGTTCCGCGGCCGATTTCGTCTAGCAAAATCAGGCTGTTGGGGCTGGCGTTATGCAATATCGCCGCTGTCTCGGTCATCTCGACCATAAACGTCGAGCGTCCGGAAGCGAGGTCATCCGAGGCTCCGACACGCGTCCAGATGCGGTCGAGGATCGGCAGCCTGGCCGAAGTTGCAGGCACAAACGAACCGATCTGTGCAAGGATCTGAACAAGCGCAACCTGCCGCAAAATCGTCGATTTGCCGCCCATATTGGCTCCGGTCAGGATCAAAAGCCGGTCCGTCGAATTGTTCATCAAAATGTCGTTAGGAATGAACGAATTCCCAATAAACGCCTCGACGACCGGATGACGGCCGTTTTTTATCTCGATCTCATCGCCGTCGTGAAGAACGGGGCAGACATAATTTCGACGCGACGCGGTTTCGGCCAACGCACAAAGTGCGTCGAGCGTGGAGATCGCGCGGGCTGTCGATTGCAGTTTTCGCGTCTCCTCACAAACCCGTGTTTTTACTTGCAGAAATAAAGCAGCCTCGATCTGCGCGATCCGCTCCTCGGCACCGAGCACTTTCTGCTCCCATTCCTTGAGCTGCGGCGTCGTAAAACGCTCGGCATTTGCAAGCGTCTGCCGCCGCTCGTAGTCGGCGGGCACACGCGAGACTTGTCCTTTTGAGATTTCGATATAGTAGCCAAAAACGTTATTAAACCTTATCTTGAGGTTGCCAATGCCGGTACGCGTTTTTTCCTGTTCCTCAAAGGCGGCGATCGTTTGTTTGGCCGATGTGGAGATACCTCGGATTTCATCGAGTTCAGCGTCAAATCCCGCACGGATCACCCCGCCGTCACTTACATTGATTGGCGGCTCGTCCGAGATCGCACGGCCGATAAGGTCGCGGATCTCAGGCAATTCGAAAATATTTTCCGTAAGCACCTGTAAAAGCAATGACTTTGCATCGGCGAGCACCTGATTTATCCGCGGCCCTTGCTCGATCGAGGCTTTCAGGGCGTTCAAATCGCGAGGGGTTGCGGTACCGAGATTCAGCCGGCCGACAAGACGTTCGAGATCGCTGACCTCTTTGAGCAGAAACCGCAATTTGTCACGCAAGATCAGATCGGTAAGTTCGGTGACAGTCGAAAGGCGTGTCTGGATCTCACTTCTTTTCAACGAGGGACGTAGAAGCCACTGCTTCAAAAGACGGGATCCCATTCCGGTAACGGTTTCGTCTATCACGCCAAATAACGTGCTTTTGTTCCGGTCGCCGCGAGATTCAAAGATCTCAAGATTTCGAAGTGTAACGGCGTCCAAAACCATCGAATCCGACGATTCGAAGTAGCTGATCTGCGATATATGACCGGCCGAGGCACGCTGTGTGTCCTCCGCGTAGCGAAGGCAGGCTCCGGCGGCCTGGATCGCGGCTTTTCGCCCGTCGAGGCCAAATCCGGCGAGGTCGTTTACCTCCATCTGCCGCTTGAGCAAGGCGTCGGTTTCGCGTTCGTCAAACGTCGAATCTTCCAGACCTGTCAGCGTCATCGCTGAGTTTACTCCGGAATTCGACAAATCACGGTCCGAGAAGATCCCGACCGCATCACTATTGCGAATTTGTCCAAACGAGCCCTCTACTAATCTTTCCAATGATTTAGGATATAAAAGTTCGCGTGGTGCGTGAGCCTCTATCTCCTCGCAGATCTTTGTCCACGAATCATTTCCGGAGACCTCCGTCGCGGCAAAATTACCCGAAGACGTCTCCAGAAACGCAGCCCCAAAGGTATCGCCGCTGCCGCAGATCGCAGCCAGAAAAATGGAATCTTTTGGTTCGACAAGCTGCGGATCGATCGCCGTTCCGGGCGTGATTACGCGGACTACCTCCCGCTTTACGAGCTTTACCCCTTTGGCCGGGGTTTCCGTCTGCTCGCAGATGGCGACGCGGTAACCTTTACGGACAAGACGGGCTATGTAGTTTGCGGCCGCGTGATACGGGACGCCGCACATGGGGACTGGATTTGGCGAATCCTTGTGCCGTGCTGTCAGCGTGATGCCCAGTTCGCGAGAGCCAACGATTGCGTCCTCGTTGAACATCTCATAGAAATCACCCAGCCGGAAAAACAAAATGGTTCCGGGATAGAGCTTTTTGATCTCAAGATATTGCCGAAGCATCGGCGTTGCGGTTTCCATCAGCGTGTCGAAGTGTGTTTCAAAGTTTAGCTAATTTACTGGAACTTTCAAAACTAATGTTTCCAAAGCAGCCGTCTTTTTGCTATTATCATCGTTTACATAAGCCTTTGCGGAGAATCTGTCTCAGCCGAATCTTCAAATCTTTACTCTAAGAGTCGTTATGAGAAAATTAAGAATCGCGTTTTTATTCTGCATCCTGATCCTGACAGGCATTTTTTCGACCCCGGCCCAGACCGTGAACGCTTCCCTGGTCACTGGCGCCGATACCAAAGACGACCGCTATCGCATAGGTTTTCAGGATGTTCTGAACATTCAGGTCTTTGGTCACAACAATCTCGATCAGAAGGTTTCGGTCAGCCCGTCGGGTACGATCCAGCTATTTCGGCTCGACAAGCCGATCGTAGCGGTTTGTAAGACGGAGGTTGAATTAGCCGACGAGCTTGCCGCAGCCTACAAAGCAAAATTCATCAAGGATCCTCAGGTCAGGGTATTGGCCGAGCAAAAGTCGCAGTCGGTCTCGGTCATCGGTTCCGTCGAGCACCCTGGAAATTACATAATCAACCGCCGTTATCAGCTGCTGGAGATGCTGGCCCAGGCGGGCGGTCCAAATAAAGAGTCGGGAAGCCGTCTAATCGTCGCTCGTACGGGAAGTAACTCCGGATGTAGAGAAAGTTCTGACACGCCCGAAAAAGATACTGATATTCAGGTGATGGGCTTCAAAATACGCGATGTCCAGGAAGGCAAAAAGACCATGTGGATGCAGCCCGGCGACGTCATTTCGGTTATGGATTCCGACATCGTATACGTTTACGGAAACGTTAGCAAACAAGGCATCATCAAGATCAAAGGGCCGACGACACTTATGCAGGCGATCGCAGCCGCTGAGGGTCCGCTGCCGGCCGCGAGGATAGACAAAGTTCGTATCCTGCGACAAGTGCCGGGAAATGCGGACCGCTCCGAATTAGTTTTTGATCTGAGATTGATAGATAAGGGCAAGATCAAAGATCCTTTCCTTGAGCCGGACGACATCGTCGCAGTATCTGAGGACAGAGTAAAATCAATCTTGTTTGGCGTCGGCAAAATGGTCAAAACCACATTGCCGAGCGTGATATATCGAGTCCCGTAAAATTATAATGCATGAAAGAACCGCGTGAAATCATAAAAACCGCTGTAAACGAGCCGGTTAATCTCGACGCACCGTTCGACTATCCGGTTGCTCCGGGTAGGTATCCGTCGTATCGCGAGGCGTCCGCGCAGGAAGGATTCCAGCTTTTCGAATACTGGCGCGCGATCCGAAAGCGTCTGTGGTTAGTTATCGGAATCGCGGTTCTTATGACGACGCTGACGGCTATTTACATGGCCCGAAAGCCCAGCATCTATCAGGCTGCGGCCCGGATTCAGGTCGATCTCGAACAGAATAATCCTGACCTCGTCACCACTGACCGCCAGCGGCCGCTCGCCAATCCGGATCCTTCTTATTTCAACACGCAGCTCCAATTACTTGGCAGCGACAGCTTGTTTAGGCGTGTCGTCAAGGAGCACAATCTCGACGCAAACAAGGACTTTCAGTTGGCGAAAGCTGAAAACTCGACCTCGGCCTTGCGGTCGATCCTCAAATCGATCGGCCTGGCCAGTGACGCTCCGAAAACGAACGGAACCGACGACCTTTTGCTTAAGAATTCGACTGTCGCCAGCTCCGAAGATATTGCCGAGGCCGTTAGATTGGCTCCATTTGTCGATGTGATCAAGAAAAGCATCAGTATCGAACCGGTTCGCGAATCGCGTGTCACGACCAAAGACACCAGGTTAATAGACGTCGCTTTTCATAGCACTGATCCCAATTTAGCAGCCTATGTCGTAAACGGAATTGCCGAAACTTTTGTACAGGTCAATGCGGAAAAGCGTAACGGAACCAGTCAGAAAACAAACGACTATCTGGAGAAACGAATCTCCGACCTTGAAACCACCGTTCACACCGACGAGCAACGCTTGGTTGAAATGACCCAAAAAGAGGGGATTCTAAAAACCGAAAATGATCAAACGATCGTAATGGACAGACTCTCGGGACTTAACAAGCAGAAGTTGGATGCGGAATTTAAACGTAAAGAAGCCGAAGCCGCCTTTATGACGGTCAATGGCTCTCCGGAAAAGGTTAGAGCTCTTACTGAAGAGGCGTTGGCCCGCTATACGACGGAGCAGGAAAATAACATCCGAGTGTTACAAACCGAGACGGCAAAACGAATAGCGGATCTCAATAGCGCTCGAATAGAAAAGCTTCAGGGATTTGAAGAAGGTGCTCCCGAACTTAAACAGATCGACGACCAGATCGCCAATTATCGAAAATCCTATGAGAACGCCGTGACTAAGGCTCAAAACGATCTCGCAGCCTTCAGGCAGCTAAAGACCAAAGAGACGCTGGAGAACCTTCGGACTAAATACCTTCAGGCAAAGGACCAGGAAGAAAAGATCGACGTAGATTTCAACAAACAATTCAACGAAGCGCAGGGACAAAATCTTGGTTCGGTCAATATAAAGCTGCTCCAACAGACAATCACGACGAACAAAGGGTTTCTGGAGAATCTGCGAAAGCAGCAGAGCGGCAACGACGTTTCCGCAAAAGGTTCGGAGAATAACATCAGCGTAACCGAGATAGCTATCCCTTCGGATGTAGTCGTATCGCCTCGGCGTACGTTAACGGTATTGGCTGCACTTTTTCTCTCGACGCTTTTCGGTATGGGGCTGGCGTTGTTTCTGGAGTTTCTCGACGACACGATCCGCTCGACCGAGGAAATCGAGAATTATCTCCAGCTACCGGCCCTCGCCGCGATCCCGACCATCGATTCTTTACCAAAGCGAAAGCTTTTGCTTGTCGGGGCTGATGGCGACGAAGAGCAGGTAAACTCGCCATTGTTGATCTCAGCCGACCCTCGCTCGGCCCTCGCTGAGGCGTATCGACATTTGCGGACCTCGATCCTGCTTTCGACGGCAGGCCGGGCTCCGAAATCGCTGCTCATTACTTCGAGCCTCCCGTCGGAAGGAAAGACAACGACAGCCACCAACACGGCGATAAGTCTTGCTCAAACCGGAGCCCGCGTTCTGATCATCGACGCCGACATGCGCCGTCCGCGGCTGCATTCGATCTTTAACGTCGAAAACGGCGTCGGTCTCAGCTCGCTGCTGGCAAGTGAGCTTAGTGACACCGACATCGACAGCGCGATTAAACAGGACGAAAAAACAAAGCTGTTTTTGATGACATCCGGTCCGATCCCGCCAAATCCGGCCGAGCTTATCGGTTCGCAACAGATGGCCAATCTGCTTGCGAGACTCCAGGCGCGCTTTACTCACGTTGTTGTCGATTCGCCGCCGATCGCGTCGTTTACAGACGGTGTTTTGATAGCGTCGATGGTTGACGGTGTGATCCTTGTCGTTCACGCGGGTCACAGCTCGCGGCAGGTCGTTCGGCGTTCGCGGCAATTGCTGCAGGAGATCGGAGCCAAGATATTTGGCGTCGTCCTTAACAACGTCAATCTCAATACTAAAGAGAACTATTATTACTATCAGAGCTATTACCATCACGGTAATTACGCTCATCCGGAAGAAAAGGAATAGCCCGCGATCCGGTCAGCACGTTCGGCTTCTGCCTTGAATGAGCCTCAAAAACAAACGAATTTATATTGCCGGTTCGAGCGGAATGGTCGGTCGAGCGATTGTCCGCCATTTGCGTGACACAGGTTACGCGAATCTTATCCTGAGGACCTCCGCTGATCTCGACCTGATAGACCAGTCGGCGGTCGCGAGGTTTTTTGCCGAACAAAAACCTGACATCGTAATTCTAGCCGCCGCCAAAGTCGGCGGCATCCTGGCGAACAACCAGTTCCGCGCCGACTTTCTCTACAACAATCTGATGATCGAGGCGAATGTCATTAACGCTGCGTTCGCAAATCATGCCGAAAAACTCATCTTTCTCGGCAGTTCCTGTATTTATCCAAAACTAGCACCTCAGCCGATAAAAGAAGAACATTTGCTGACCGGTCTCCTGGAACAAACAAATGAGCCCTACGCGATTGCAAAGATTGCCGGTATAAAGCTCTGCGAAAACTACTTCCGGCAATACGGCGCGAATTTTTATTCAGTAATGCCGACAAATCTGTACGGTTCTGGTGACAATTTCGACCTTGCAACGTCGCACGTGATCCCGGCACTGATCCGCAAATTCCATGAAGCAAAATTAGGAGACGCGAGCGAGGTTGTCGTATGGGGAACCGGCGCACCGCTCCGCGAGTTTCTGTTTGTCGAAGATCTGGCCGGGGCGGTCGTTTTTTTATTGGAAAATACCGACGCCGGGTCAATCTACAACGAAGGCGTTTCTCATGTTAATATTGGCTGCGGGACGGATATTACCATCCGCGAACTGGCGGAATTGATCAAGCAGGTCATCGGTTTTCAGGGCGAGATCCGGTTTGATGCGGAAAAACCCGACGGCACTCCGCGTAAACTCCTGGACATTTCGCGATTGACGAAAATGGGATGGAAACCAACCACGCCGCTTGAGGACGGTCTGCAAAAGACATACGACTGGTTTATACAGCAGTTTGCGGCGTGAATTATAGATGAAAAAGGCGCTTATTACAGGGATCACGGGACAGGACGGCAGCTATCTGGCAGAGATTTTGCTAGAAAAGGGCTATGAGGTCCACGGCATTATCCGTAAATCCAGCTCCTTCAATACTGGCAGGATCGATCATTTATATCGCGATCCTGAGATCCTCGACAAGACACTTTTTCTGCATTACGGCGACCTGATCGACCCGAGCAGCATGAACCGTCTGCTCGAAAAGGTCGAACCGGACGAAATATATAATCTCGCGGCTCAGAGCCACGTTAAAGTGTCATTCGAGATCCCCGATTATACTGCTCAGGTCGACGCGTTAGGGACGCTGCGGTTTTTGGATGCGATCCGAGAGACCGGTCTGCGGCAGGTCAAGTTTTATCAGGCGTCAACGTCGGAGCTGTTTGGCAAAGTTCAGGAAACGCCACAAACCGAAAAGACGCCGTTTTACCCGCGTTCGCCATATGGTGTTTCGAAGCTTTTCGCCTACTGGACGATCGTCAATTACCGCGAGGCTTACGGAATGTTCGCTAGCAACGGTATTTTGTTCAATCACGAATCGCCGCGACGCGGCGCCACATTTGTGACCAAAAAGATCACGCGCGGCGTCACGCGAATGATATTAGGCCTGGACGGCACGATCGTGCTCGGCAATCTCGACGCGACGCGCGACTGGGGCTACGCGCCGGAATACTGCGAGGGCATGTGGCGGATCCTACAACACAGCGAGGCCGAGGATTTTGTCTTTGCCACGGGCGAAACTCATTCGGTCCGCGAATTCGTAACGGAAACATTTGCCGTTTTGGGCATCGCGGTCGAGTGGAAAGGGGCCGGACCGGGGGAAAAAGGCGTTGTGCAAAGTATCGATAGATCTATACTTAGCGATAATTATGACGTTCGTGATATTCCGTTTGACGAGGGTGACATTGTCGTCGAACTTGATCCGACCTACCTGCGACCGACCGAAGTCGATGCCTTGATCGGAGATGCGTCTAAGGCTAAGAGTGTCTTGGGCTGGGAGGCCAAAACGCGTTTTAAGGAACTGACGCGGGTCATGATCGACGCTGATATCAAGCTCGCCCAAACGGCAAAATTCGACTTCTGAGCACGAAATGCCACTCAAAAAGCTAGAAATTGTGACGCCGGTTTTTAACCGGCGGGACGAAACATTGCAATGCCTGCGAAGTATTTCGCGAGCCGACACCACCGACCTCGAACTCCACATAATCGTCGTCGACGACGGTTCAACCGACGGCACATCGGACGCGATTCGTGCGTCGTTCCCCGACGTCGAGATAGTAGTCGGAGACGGCAATCTCTGGTACACCGCCGGCACCAATCGCGGGATCGAAGCCGCGATGCGTCATGACCCGGACTATATACTCGCGATCAATAACGACAGCATCTTTGACGAAAAATGTATTCTGAATATGGTCGAGTGTGCCGAAAAGCACCCGCGTTCTGTTATCGGAGCATTGCTGTTAAATTGGGACACGCCGCACCGGGTATTTCAGGTTTCGCCGCGTTGGGAGCTTTGGAAAGGCGGCTACCGCCATTGGCACAATCAGACCGTATGGACGGTTCCGCCGCGTCCGTGGGAAGTCGAGCTTATTGTCGGCAATTGCGTTCTTTATCCCGTCGCCGCCATCCGCGAAGTCGGTCTTATGGACGAAAAACACCTGGCTCAATTCGGCGATGCCGAGTACACTCCGCGAATGAGGAGAAGCGGATGGCGGCTGATCGTCGAGCCTCGGGCCCGTGTTTTTTGCAAACCGAACGACACGACCACCGGATTTCGAGCGCGGCCGCTTCGCGAAAAACTTAGACTCTTGTTTTCAGACCGAACGGGGCTTTACAGTCTGCACCGCCGTTTCTACGCAAATCTCGGCGGTGCCCCGAATCGCCTCCAGGGATTGCTGGTCGTGCCGATTGTCTATATTCGGTACGTGCTGGGACGAAATCAGGAGGGCGCATGGGGTGTCAATCAGGACGAAGAACCGCTCGCCAAAACCTTTGCCTCCTTGGTTATCAATGACTGAAAAAAGACGCCAACTGATCTTTCACTGGCTTTACCGTGAATGGGGCGGAGCCCAGATCTATTTCATCGGGATCATGAAAGCGGCTCGCTCAAGTTGGGACATCCTGGTGATTATTCCGCGCGAGTCGTCGCCCGAGATCGTAAAATACCTCGATCAAATCGGCGTAAGATACGAGTTCATTGATACCTATATCGACCTCGATCCGGCCCATACGCTTAAACGAAAACTCGCACGCCATTGGAGCCGTGTTCGTGCCGAGATTGCGAGCCTGCGTTTTTTGCGGAAGTTTGATCTGCGCGATTGTATTTTACAGGTTGAGACGAGTCCGTGGGTATCGTGGATGTACATAGCGGCTCTATCAATGCTCGGAGCGAACGTTTTTGTGACCCTGCATAATGCGTTACCAAATTCTCCGTCATGGCGGGTGCCGATCTGGAAAGTGCGGGTGCAGTTTGCATCACGCCTTCCCGGATTTCATATATTCACTTCAAATAAAGATACGAAGAATAAGTTCAAAGGCTGGGTGAAGGGTGCATTTTGGGACAAAATACCGGTCACCTACACGTGCGTGAACCCGCCGGAGATCGACGAAGCATTGCATTCCGATTTTGACCGGGAAGCCGCCCGCAAAGATCTAAATATTGAGGAGAAGAACTTTGTCGTCCTGTGCGTCGGCCAATTCATCGATCGAAAAGGACGATGGGTGTTCCTGGAAGCCGCGAAACAGGTGATCCGAAAGGATTCGGACTTTCGGTTTGTGTGGATATTGCCGAATTTGCCAACTTCCGAAGAATTGCAGCGAGTTGCGGAATTTGGGCTTGGCGATAACTTTCAGGTTGTTTTGTCGGCATCGATTGGCTCGTCACGCCGGGATATTTTAAGCTATTTCCGTATCGCTGACACATTTGCTCTCCCCAGTTTGGTGGAAGGCCTGCCGATCGCATTGCTGGAAGCGATGGCGATGGGCATTCCGAGCATTTCTACAAATGTCTACGCGATCCCGGAGGCGATAATCGACGGCAAAACGGGCATTCTGGTCGAAGCCGGTAACGGCGAGGCGCTTGCCGAAAATCTCCTCAGGCTTAAAACCGATCCATCTTTGCGTCAGCAATTGTCGGCCGCTGGCCGGGCATTTGTAACGGAGCATTTTGACGAAAGGGAAGCGTCGCGCATTGCTATCAACGCCTACGAGGAGTGTTTCGCCGATGCCGACTAAACCTGCGGGCAGACAGGCCCTAATCTTTAAGAACGGCATTTACAGCGCTCTTTCGTGGGTGTTTCCCGTAATATTTGCGTTTATCGCGACGCCCGTTGTCGTCCGGGGACTAGGCAGCGAACTCTACGGGCTTTTCGGACTGATTCTTGGTTTTATAAGTTACTCATTCACTTTTGGTATCGGCAAGACAGCGGCCAAGTATGTTGCTGAATACAAGGCGTCGGGAGATTTCGACAAAATATCCGAGACCGTTTCGGCTGCTTTATGGCTTAGCATCGGAATAGGTATTATCGGGGCGGCGATTGTCGCAACCACCGCAAGTTTCCTTGTTTCCGATGTCCTGTTCATCAAGCCTGAACTGCACGACACGGCAGTCGTTGCGTTGTATCTGGCGGCCCTTACGATCATGGTGTCGATGCTGAGCCAGGTGTTTCAGTCGGTCTTGCAGGGCTTGCAGCGATTTGACCGGTTTTTATTCCTGACAAATCTGAGCGTTTTTCTCCTCAATCTCGGCAGCGTGGCGATTGTTTTATACGGTTACGGAGTGCTGACGCTGCTCGTTTGGAATCTGATCGTTGCGTTTTCGATCGGAGGAGCCTTTTACCTTAACGCATGTCGGCTGTTGCCGGAATTTACGTTTCGATTTGCCATTAACAAAGACCTGTGGCAGGCATCGGTCAAATATGCGTTCAGCATCATTATTTATCAGGTTTTCGCTAATGTTTTGCTGCTCTTTGAACGAGCATGGATCGTCCGCAAATTCGGGTTTGAGGCATTGACGTTCTACGTGGTTCCCATGATGGTCGGGTTGTATTTTCACAGCTTTGTTTCGAGCCTTGTACTTGTTATCTTTCCGGTGATCAATGAGCTGCTCACCGATCGCGAGAAACTGAGCCGCCTTTATCAGACATCGTCAAAGATAGTTCTCACTCTGACCGGCTTCTTTATGGTTACGGCGATCGTCACAGGCCGCGTATTTTTGACAGTCTGGATGCATGGAGAGTTTCCGCCGGAAGCCTATTGGATACTGGTGAGTCACGTCCTTACGTTCAGCATTTTATCGGTCGCAGTCATCGCATGGCAGATGAACGAAAGCCATCGGCTTGCGAGCCTGAACGCAGTCGTCACCATTCTGTGGCTAGCGATCTCGGCCCCGCTGATGATCGCGGTTGCCGACCAATGGAACACGACCGGAATTGCCGTCGCGAGGCTTGCCGGTGTTATCGTGTTTCTTGCGATCATCGTCGTCGCTGAAAAGCGATTTCTCGGCGGTGTTTTATATGTGTTTTGGGTTAATACGCTCTCCAGACTGGTTATCGCTGTCGTTATAACCGGAGTTGCCGAATGGGCAGTTCTCGGACAGTTTCAGCCGGGCTGGCTCATTTTTGCTGCGGTTGGCTTGATCGGATCCGCTATTTACGCGATTGTCCTCTTATCGACCGGCTACTTAAAACAGGACGAGCGGGACGTGCTCCGAAGTTTGATCGGCGAACGCCGGGCCGCAAAATAGAGCAGCTGGTTGAGACCATCATTTGTTATTATTGTTCGGATGAAAGACGACTTCCAATTGGTACAACGATTGCAGTTCATCATGGAGATGTGCGCCGGTAAAAAGGTGCTGCACCTCGGCTGCACCAACGCGCCGTACACGCAGGAAGCGATCGACAACGACATGCTTCTCCATTTTGAGCTTGAGAAAACTGCGGCTAGCATTTACGGCATTGACGCCGATCAGAAAGGCCTCGACACGCTTAAATCTCATAGCACGACGAACCTTTACTTTGCCGATCTCGAAAATCTCGCCTCGCTCGATCTAAACGAGACGTTTGACGTGATCGTCGCGGGCGAAATGATCGAGCATCTCAACAATCCGGGATTGTTCCTCAATGGTATCCGGCGGTTCATGAATTCTGAAACGAGGCTATTGATCACAACCATCAACGCCTATTGCGGCATGCGCTTTTTCCAATATGGCCTGCGCGGAAAGCGTGGAAAAGCCGAGCCTGTCCATCCCGATCATGTGGCATATTACTCGTACTCGACGCTGTCGCTCCTGCTCAAGCGGCACGAGCTAAATGTCGAATCGTTCCTTTTCTACGACCTCGGAAAAGAACATCGACCGCACAATCGTTGGTTCCTGAATGTGTTAAATGACATTTGCGTGCGGATAGCACCACCGTGGGCGGACGGCATTATAGCGGTGTGCCGACTCTAGTGGTCTGGAACATAAGTTCAAGGAGCTTTAGCACGAATTACACGAATGACACAAAAAAAGAAAAATTATTAGTGCTATTCGTGTAATTCATGGCTAAACCCATTTCTTCAAAACCGTAGGTTACGCAGTACTAGGTTTTCACACGAACCTTCTCGCCTACAATGATCAGGTTCTTCCCAATTGGCGGCGGGACGGCATTCTCGAGTACTCGTATCAACGGAACCGCGAGCTTGTCGTAAAGTCGAACCGCGAACCCGCCCATCGTGGTCGAACGCATTAGGCGATATTTTATCAGCCACGGCAAAACGCCCGGCAGATCGAACCCCCGAACCAATTTTACGGAAAAGCCGGCGGCTTCACACTTGGCAATAAGTTCGCGGCGCTGATAGCGGCGGTAGTGACCGATCTGCCTGTCAAAATCGCTGAGCAGGAACGGTATTGCCGGGACGAAGATACAAACATGTCCTCCGTATTCGAGTGTCCGATGAACGGAACGCAGCTCTGCCTCATCATCAAAAATATGCTCCAGAACATTTATGTAAACGATCGAATCGGGGCGCGAATCGGAACGAATCTGGTCGGCAACATTCGCGAAAACATCTTGCTCTAATCGGATTTTTGTTCGCGAGTCCACGCCGGCGGCGAATTTGGTAAGTGCGGAGTACATCGCCGACGGTTCCACTAACGTGAGTTCGGCGGGTTCCAGTTCCAGCAAGAGACGCGAAAATGAACCGGTCCCCGCTCCGACCTCCACGATACTTTGACCTAAAAACGGCTTAAATATCTCCAATATCCACCGATGATAGTTTTCGGCGAATTCCATGGATTCAAGATCCTTGCCTGCGTATTCGACCTCAGATCGGCTCATCTTGGTTGGGTACACCGCCGAGGAGGGATTTGGGACTGACATCGGGCAATGTCTTGAAAGAACGCTGCTTTGAACAGAACAAGTTAAAACGGATTATGTAGTAGAGCGCGGCTATTCCATCTCGATAGGTGATCTTCTTTCCTTCCTCGTAAGTTCGGCCATAATAGCTGATCGGAACCTCGTAAAGGGCGCATCTCAGCTTTGCCATTTTGGCGGTAACCTCGATCTCAAAACCAAATCCGGACGACGTTATCGTCATGTTCCGGATAATATCGCCGCGAAACGCTTTGTAGCAGGTCTCGACATCCGTCAAATTGAGATTTGTCAATATATTCGAAAGCATGGTGAGAGCCTTATTGGCCAAATAATGATAGTAATAAAGTACGCGGGCCGCCCGCCTGATAATGAAACGGGAACCGTACGCTACGTCGGCGAAACCGGCAAGTATCGGATATATAACCTCCACGATATCAATGGGGTCGTAGTCGAGATCGGCGTCCTGGATTATAACAATATCGCCGACGGTCTCAGCGATCCCGGCCCTTAGCGCGGCTGTTTTCCCCTGGTTTTGCTCCTGATAAACAGCCCGAATTATTTCATGTTCCGAAACAAGACGTTCGATTATCGAACGCGAACCATCGCTCGAACAATCGTCAACTATCACGATCTCAAGAAGATGCGGAACTCTGAGTACCTTCGCAATAATCAAGCGCAGCGTTCGCTCCTCGTTGTAAACGGGAACGACAACTGAAAGGCAGCGCTGCGGCACTTCTATTTCACCACCAACCGGCATATATTTTATTTTCTCCGCCTTTTCTCCGATGAAACAAAAGCAGACACTTACTCATAATAATACACTGCGAACCGTAATTTACCCCGATCGATTTTTATTTCCTGCGTCTAAACATCCGGAGGTTTTCGCCTCGATAGATTGGTTCACTTTCGAAGTAACGTCCGACGACCGCATCCACATCGGGCCGCCCGCCCAATACCAGCATTGCATCGATCCGGCCGCCGTCAGCACCAAGGGCCGCGTCCAATCGCCCGAGCCGCTCCGCAAAAACCGGTTCCGGGTCGTCGTCGAAAAAAACATTGGATGTCGTCAGCTGGAAAATAAAGTCTTTATCCGCCTTATTGCCGGCTCGAACCGGGAAAAGGAAATGTCCTTGTTCGTAGTTATCCCACGCGATGACATCGTTGCCGATCGAATTGTATAAATTGAGTTGCGGCTCCGGCCACGAATGAAAACGCGGGTGCTCGGTATAGACCGTGATCGTTGCGATAGACGAAACCTCGTTCACCGAGCTTTTCGCGGCAATATATGCCCTCGCGGATCTATCGGCCCGGATTGCGTAGTCCCATACCGCCGCACTTTGAAATAAGATGACAAGCAAAAGAATAGTTTGAGCCACTCGCTCGAGAGTTTTCGAGCTGCCAATCCTAAAAAGCGGGACGAGGAAGACAAGGCCGCAAATGAAGATGCGCTCGCGAATTATCCCGCCCCGCGACAGACCAAAATCGTCGGGCGCTATCATCACCATCACGGCGGAGATAAAAAATAGTGCTGCAAACGAAAAGTAAGAGCTGGTTAGATATTTCGAAACAGTAACCTGCCGGATCGTAACAAACAGAAGAATGCCAAACGCCGCGGCCATCCAAAACGTGGCCGAGAAAATAACAAACCAGATATGACGGAACTCAACAAACGGAAACGCGGTCCGGCTTATCAGCAGAAATGCATCTGCGGACCGGAACTGGGTCACCCAACTCGCGAGCGAATATGGATCGGAAAGAGACCTCCAAACCGGCAGGGCCGGGCTGCCATCATCGCTGATCGACCGATACCAAATGGCAAGCGGCACAAACGGCACTAAACACGCCGAAGTCCAGGCAACGGCTCTATAACGCAGTTCGCTCCTTAAATTGACTGCCAAAATAAGAGCACCGCCAGCCAAAATAGCGAATCCGATAATATGGCTGAAGTAGGCCGCCGCAAACAATAGAGCGAGTGCCACGGCCCTGACCAGATTGAGGCGTTCTCGCCAATTCCAATAAATTCCCAGTGTGATCGTGAGAATAATTACGCTAAAAATAAAATTATAACTGCCGACAAGCCACAGCCAGTTAAACCCGATAACCGCGCCGATTAGCAAACTAGTTTTCAGCCCCTCGGTTCCAACGGTGGCAAATCGGAGCCAGCCGACCGAGGCCACTAAACCGGCGAAAAGTGCACAGACAACGATCTTGGTAGTCGTAAAAGCCGAGAATAAATTGAGGAGAACCGCCAGAATCAGATGAACGCTGAAATTCGGCACGCAGATCGAATTTAGAGCGTAAATCCCTGTTATCAGTGGATGGCCCCGCAGGATCTCACCGATCAAAAAAGCACTTTGCACATGTCCCGACCCATCCTGGTTTACGAAATACGCGACGCCCCAAACCGGACTTGTACAAGCGGCGACCAGTCCGATATAAAATAGCCATGTTGAGGGTTTGATGGATCTGAACGAGTTCATTTGAAAGGATTATATCTGAGCCGTCGAGTTTAAAAAAATCGGCAACTGCTATGTGTAAACGGAACACGGCAATCGAGATTACGATGGATTCTGTTATCATTTTTCAGTGAACTGTAATCGTCGCCACTCGGCCGCGTCCGGAAGTTATGTTTCAAAATAGTTTGAAAGGACGCCCAATGCAATTGCTGCGACTGCGGAATCCGGACGATGGAAAGTCCGATCTCCTGCGGTCTGTATTCGTCGTTTGGGGAGCCTTATTAGCGACTATCGTGCTGTTCATGTGGCTTGGCGGGGTTTTCGATGTCGCGGGCGGTTATTATTATCTCGTACCGTGGTCGTTTGCCACCGCGATTCTGCTTCTCGCCCCGATCGTTTACCAATTCATAAAACTCGGCTCGTTCGACCCTTTTCACCCACTGGTTTTCGCGTCCTGGTCGTATTTCTTTCCGGCTTTTGCGGTCGGCGGATTTGTGCTTGCTCTCGGTTTTTCTCAGCCATACTATCTATCATTTGTTGTCGACGAGCGTTACAATCTGCCGCTCACATTTTTGTACGTCATCGTGGGTTATGGCGGCTTGATGGTGGGGTTCTTCCTTCCGTTTGGGCGTCAGGTCGGAGAAAGGATCTCGAATCTATTGCCCGTTTGGGACTGGAGTCCTGAAAAGGTTCTTAAGCCCGCGTTCTTTCTTCTTTTGATCGGGCTGGCATATACAATTATTGCTTTTGCCTCCGGCTTGCTCGGGTATCAAAAGGTCCAGGAGATCGGAAGGTTTGACGGACTGATACTCGTCCAGTCGTCGTTTTGGTATGAAGCAAGTTTTATTTTGTGGCTGGTCGTCTTTAGAGCAAAGAAATTGAATCTGGCACACTATGCCGTGATCGCCATTTTACTCGCGACATCTTTCGGTAAATCCGCTTTTCAGGGCAATCGCGGCAGTTTGATCAGCATTTTCACGCTCGTCGCATTTGCATATGTCTGCTCGGGCAAAAAAATAGGCCCAAAGCAATCGCTCGTGGGCGGTCTTCTCATTATTGTCGCGTTGATCGCCGGCATGGTATACGGAACAACCTTTCGATCTATTAAAGTTTCGGAGGAACGCATGGATATTGATCAATATGCCGGCGTTATCGGGGATACCATAACCTCGATCTCGGATCAGGATCTGGCAACAAATCTAGGGACGGGTTTCGAGGCATTGGCGGGACGGCTCGATTCAATAACGCCTCTCGCCGTCGTTGTTTCTAATTATGAAAACCTTGCGCCGTACGAAGAAGCCTACGGCATCTCGAATAATATTTGGAATGAAACTGTTGTTTTCATGATCCCGCGATTTATTTGGCCGGAAAAACCAGTCCCGACATCGCCGGAGAAATATGCCGATCTGTATTTTAACTTCCCGAACAATTCGTTCACGCTGACGCCGATGGGCGATCTCTTGCGCAATTTTGGCCCATGGGGCGTTCCTCTGGGGATGATATTTTTAGGGTTAATGCTCCGTGTACTTTACAGCGCGCTTCGTGAAAAACAGCCTTTCTCGTTTGCGAGAGTCACCCTGTTTTATATGTTGCTAACGTCCGTTTCGTATGAGGGTTCATACGGCTTGATAATACCGGTTTTCTTCAAACTCGGTCTTATCTCGGTCTTGGGTATTCTGATTGTCAGATTTTTCGCGGGATCGGGTCAAAGCGAGGATGCTCAGTTGGCATAGTAGGCGAGCTAATCCGCATCTTCATGAAGAATAATGGAAAGAATTGTTTTTACAAATGGGTGTTTCGATATTCTGCATCCCGGTCATTTGGATCTGCTGGCCCGGGCGAGAGAGCTTGGCGACAAACTGATCGTCGGCATCAACAGCGACGAATCCGTCCGCAAGATCAAGGGGTTGGGGCGGCCGTTTATGGATCAGGAATCCAGGCGCGAGATACTGTTGGGCTTGCGCTCCGTCGATCAAGTCGAAATATTTGATGAGCCGACGCCGGAAAATATGATCATGCAGATCAAGCCGGACATTCTCGTTAAGGGCGGCGATTGGAAGACGGACGAGATAATTGGCGCGGATTTTGTGCTTGCGAATGGCGGCGAGGTATTTTCATTGCCGCTGAAAGATGGTTATTCTTCGACCAGGATCGTCGAAGCGATAAGAGCTGACAGCTCCGTTGTGACGGACAGCCAATTTTCCGATTCCGCTGTATTGGGATCGTTGGAACAGCATTTGGCAGTTTTCCATCAAGCGCTTTCAACGCTGTCCGGTCCGATCACCGACTGCTATGAAATCCTGCGTGAGACGTTTGCTCAGGGCAACAAAGTTTTGATCTGCGGCAACGGCGGCAGCGCCGCAGACGCCCAGCATCTGGCGGCTGAGTTCGTCGGGCGATATGAAGTGGAGCGGCGTGCTCTACCTGCCATCGCATTGACGACAGATACGTCCGCGTTGACGGCGATTGCCAACGATTACGATTTTGACAAGGTTTTTGCCCGTCAGGTTGACGCCCTCGCGGTATCCGGCGACTGTCTTATCGCGATCAGCACTAGCGGAAATTCGCCCAACGTGATCGCCGCCGTGATGTCGGCGCGAAAACGCGGGTGCAAAGTTATCGGCATGACCGGTGTAGTCGGCAAGAAACTTGCCTCGCTTTGCGACGCCGCGATCCTTGCTCCTTCGGAGCGGACCGCACGTGTTCAGGAAGTTCATATTACGATCGCTCATATTTGGTGCGAAATGATCGAAGACTGGCTGATGTCCGTGGACGAGGTCAGTGATTAGAACTATTTTCGGATGGAAATTCTAGACAATTTTTCAAAAATTAAGATCCTGGTCGTCGGTGACGTCATGATCGACCGGTATTGGTGGGGAAGCGTCACCCGGATTTCGCCCGAGGCGCCTGTTCCGATCGTCAAACTCGAAAAAATGAGCACATCCGCCGGTGGCGCAGCCAATGTTGCCGCTAATCTGGCGGGATTGGGTGTTAAGCCCGTCTTGTTCGGTATCGTTGGAGACGACGATGAATCCGCGCTCTTGAGTCAGTTATTGACCGAAGGTGGGATCGGCGACCACTTTCTCACGCCAGTACCAGGTCGTAAGACTACTGTAAAAACCCGCATCGTCGCCCACAGCCAGCATCTCGTCCGCATAGACCAGGAAACGAACGAACAAATATCAAACGCGGATGCAGACGGCATTCTACCGAAGATCGCCGCGATCTTGCCCGATATTGACGCAGTCATTGTTTCGGACTACGCAAAGGGTTTTCTTTCGGATCATTTTCTGAGCAGTTTGATCGATTTGGCCCGGTCGAGCGGTAAAGTAATTTTTGTAGATCCAAAGGGTCGCGATTTTTCCCGCTACAAAGGCGCAACGGTTATCACACCAAACAAAAGGGAAGCCGCCGAGGCATGCGGATTGGAGATGGAAATCGGCGACCTCGTTTCGCTGGCCGGAAAGCAACTGCTCGACGAACTCGCTTTGGAGGCGCTTTTGATAACCGAGGGCGAGGACGGCATGACGCTCTTTAGCAAGGGTTCGAGTGCGGCTCAATTTGATTCGCTGGCGCAGGATGTCTACGATGTTACCGGTGCCGGAGATACCGTTATTGCAACTTTTGCGGCCGCATCCACGGCGGGACAGACATATATTGAGGCCGCAAAACTCGCAAACATCGCCGCCGGATTGGTCGTCGGAAAGATCGGTACGACGATCATCACTAAAAAAATGATGACTGAATTCTTTGCCGCAGCCGGTGCATCCGTAGATTAGTTCGTCGCCTCCATAGCCATAGATGAAAAAGCGGATAGTGTTTGTTGAACGGCAGAAATCGGGGGCCGTGAGCATCGAGCGGGTTTTTGCCCAGATCGCGAAATCGCTGCCGACCGAGCTTTTCGACATCGAATTCCAGAATCTAACTTACGGTCATGGTTTTTGGGCGATCTTAAAGGCCCTGTTTTTCTTCCGCCCGAAACCGGCCGATATTTATCACATCACAGGCGATATTCATTACATCGCCCTGCGGCTGCCAAAAGAAAAGACGGTTTTGACGATCCATGACCTAGTCTTTCTGCGGATGAATACCGGAATTCGCCGATCGATTCTAAAAAAACTATTTTTAGACCTTCCGGTTCGAGCAGCGGGCTGCGTCACCGCCGTCTCAGCCGCTACCCGCGACGAGATAGCTACTTACGTTCCTGAGGTTGCAGACAAAATTAGGGTAATAGATGACCCCCTGCTCGACGGATTTAACCCGGAACCGGAAGAGCCATTCGACCCTGAGTGTCCCCTCATTCTCCAGGTCGGCACGACGAAAAATAAAAATCTTTCAAATCTGATCGAGGCCCTCCGCGACTTGGATTGCAAACTACGTATCATCGGACCGCTAAGTGCAGAAATTACCGCTAAACTGAACATGAACGCAATCCGTTTTGAAAATGCCGAATCCGTTGATGATATTGCGATAGTCGATGAATACAGGCAGGCTGACATCGTGTCATTTTGCTCGACCTATGAGGGCTTCGGGTTGCCGATAATTGAGGCCCAGGCGATGCGCAAACCTGTCGTGACCAGCGATCTGCCGCCGATGAGAGATGTTGCGGGACGCGGGGCCGCTATTGTCGATCCCTATGACCCTGCGAGCATACGCGGAGCGTTCCTGGCGCTGATGAATGACGCGGAATATCGAAATCGGCTTATCGACATCGGGACGGAAAATATCAAACGGTTCGATCCCAATATCGTCGCCGACCGTTATTGCCAACTCTATTTGGAAATACTTGGTGAACAACCCGAAATCGCGTCATAACGCCAAAAAAAGAGTGTGACATTAAAAAGGCCTAGAATCCTCGTCTTCAGCGAATACTACCGCCCCGGTTACAAGAGTGGCGGCGGGATGAGGACGGTCGCCAATATGGTCGACCGGCTGTCGGATCGGTTCGATTTTCGAATAATTACACACGATCACGACGGCAATCTGGACACAGCCCAATACACGACGGTTGCAATCAACGAATGGATTCAGGACAGTGAAACCAGCGTCTATTATATCGCTCGCAATAACATCCGGCTGCCGGCACTTCGAAAACTCATCTTGAGCGTCGCTCCCGATGCGATCTATACAAACAGCTTTTTCTCGCCGTTCACGATCTTGCTCCTCCAGCTTCGGAAACTGAGGCTGATCCCAAATTTGCAGATCGTCGTTGCTCCGTGCGGCGAAATTTCTGATGCCGGGCTGCGAAAAAATATTCGGAAAAAAGAGCTTTTCCTGCGATTTGCAAAGGCCGTCGGGCTTTACAAAAACATTATCTGGAAAGCATCAACCGATTTTGAGAAAGCCGAGATCGAGCGGATTCGTCCAAAAGGCGGCAAGATATTTGTCGCGCCCGATCTGCCCGCACTTCACTTGCTCGAAAACTATGCCCAAACAGAAAAACCGGAAAAACAGAGAGGCGAGGCCCGGATGATCTTTCTCTCCCGGTTCGTGCCGAAAAAGAACTTCAAATGGCTTCTCGAACAGCTTGGCGATAATATCAAAGGCCGCCTCGTCATCCACATCCACGGCCCGCTGGAGGACCCCGAATACTGGACCGAATGTCAGCACATAATAAAAACACTTCCTTCGAACATTGAGGTTGAGGCCTTTGGCCCTCTGCCGCACGAAGCCGCTTTGGAAAAGATGTTTCACTATCATTTTTTTCTGCTTCCGACACTTGGCGAAAATTTTGGCCACGTCTTTCTCGAAGCCCTCGCCGCCGGGTGTCCGCTGGTAATAAGCGACCGGACGCCATGGCTCAGCCTCCCCGAAAAGGGAATCGGTTGGGATCTGCCGCTTGAACACCCGCAGCGATGGATCAAGATGATAAATCATAGCCTCGACATGGACGCCGAATCGTATTCGCATATGTCCGCCGCCGCTCGTGAGTATGCGAAAAAATGGCTTGCGGATACGGCCGTCGAAGAAGCGACCGTTGCGGTTCTGAATGAAAGCATCGGAACGATCGTTACCAATTTATCGTGATTGTTTAAACTACTGCGGATGCTATATAATTCAATACTTTAAGTCTCAATCGTTCTTATGAAGGTTCTCGTAATCGGCGGCGGCGGAATGCTCGGCCACAAATTGATTCAGGTCTTTTCGCGTGAATTCGACGTATTTACGACTTTACGCGACAATCTCGCCGTCTATGCCCGATTTGGCATTTTCGACGCTTCAAAAACCTTTGAGAAGGTTGAGATCGAAAACATCGCGGGCATCGATGCGATCTTCGAAAAAGTACGCCCCGATGTGGCCGTCAATGCCGTCGGCTTGATCAAACAGCTTCCGAATTCAAAAAATGTCGTCGAGACTCTCAATGTCAATTCGATATTCCCGCACCGCCTGGTCGAGGTGGCGGCAAAATACAGCACGAGGTTAATTTGCATCAGCACGGATTGCGTTTTTAGCGGGGAAAAGGGAAATTATACCGAGGAAGATGTGCCGGACGCTCTTGACCTGTACGGGATGAGCAAGAATCTTGGCGAGGTGAAATCTGATGGATGTTTAACGATTCGAACCTCGATAATCGGCCGCGAACTTTTGACGCAGCATAGCCTCGTCGAGTGGTTCCTGGGACAAGCGGGCGACTCGGTCAACGGCTACACTGAGGCGATATTTTCAGGCTTTTCGACGCTCAAACTGGCGGAAATACTTGTGAAAGTGATCCGCGATCATCCGGCCCTCGCCGGCGTTTATCACGTATCGAGCGATCCGATAACGAAATTTGATCTGCTCCGCTTGATCAGATCCGCGTATAACCTTGAGGTCGAAGTTGAGCCATCGGATAAGGTAAAGATAGACCGGAGCCTCGATTCGCAAAGGTTTCGCGAGGCAACAGGAATTTCCCCAGCGGGTCTGCCGGAAATGGTCGAGCAAATGGCAAAAGACCCGACACCGTACGAAAAATGGCGATGAATAATCTCGAAGGTAAACGGATACTCGTAACCGGCGGCACCGGTTCGCTTGGCAAAACGCTCGTTAATCGCCTGTTGACCGGCGAAATGGGTACGCCTAGGCAGATCACGGTGTTTTCGCGTGACGAGGCCAAGCAGCATTACATGCGGCTTGAGTTTCTCAACCGCGAAACTGCGACCGATGACGTTATTTACCGTGGTTCAAAGGATCTACTAAATTTTCGCATCGGTGACGTTCGGGACTATTCTGCTCTGGTCGCGGCAATGCGCCAGGCTGATATTGTATTCAACGCCGCCGCCCTGAAACAGGTTCCGTCCTGCGAATATTTCCCGATCGAGGCCGTCGAAACTAATATTTACGGTGCCGCCAACATCGTCCGGGCCGTCCGCGAAAATAACCTGTCGGTTGAAAAAGTCATCGGCATTTCGACCGACAAGGCCTGCAAGCCGATCAACGTCATGGGCATGACAAAGGCTTTGCAGGAGCGAGTCCTGATCGAGGCAAACCGCGATTGCGAGTCGACGATATTCAACTGCGTTCGTTACGGCAATGTGATCGCTTCGCGCGGTTCGATCATTCCGTTATTTGTCGAGCAGATCAAAAATGATCAGCCGATAACGGTCACTCTTCCCGAAATGACGCGGTTTTTGCTGAGTCTCGACCGTGCCGTTGACACCGTTTTTGAAGCGGTCAAGAGCGACGGACGTGGGCTGACATATGTTCCGAAGGTCGCCTCGGCAAAAATAACCGATGTCGCGACCGCTCTGATGGGCGACAAAAAGCTACCGTTGGTATTCAGCGGAATCCGGCCGGGGGAAAAGGTACACGAGATAATGGTCTCGGAGGAAGAATGCTTCCGCACCGTCGAAGGCGGTGACTATTATGTCATTCTGCCGGTGTTGCCGGAGCTTCGCGAAAGCGACGACTTTACGCCGGCTCTCGAAAACGAGTATTCGTCAAAAGACAATAATCTGGCTATCGAACCCTTGCGGGAACTGCTTTTGCGGTCCGATGACGAGATCAAGCGGTTTTTGACTCCGAATTGAACGATAAACGTATGAAAATAGTGACCATTTTCGGCACCAGGCCGGAAATAATCAGACTCAGTTTGGTTCTCAGGGTGCTTGATCAGCATTGCGAGCACGTGACCGTGCATACCGGGCAGAACTACGACGAAAGCCTGAGCGACGTTTTCATTCGCGATCTTGAGATCCGCACTCCCGACATTCATCTGGGCATTAAATCCAAAACTTTCGGCGAACAGATCGGGCAAATTTTAACGAAGACCGACGAGCTGCTTGCTGAACACAAACCGGATCGCGTGCTGCTGCTTGGCGATACTAACAGCGCTCTGACCGCTATAGTGGCGGCGCGGCGGCAGATACCGGTTTTCCATATGGAAGCAGGGAACCGGTGCTACGACGACCGCGTTCCCGAAGAGATCAATCGGCGTATCATCGATCATTCCAGCTCCGTCCTAATGCCCTACACCCAGCGAAGCAAGGAAAATCTAGTTCGCGAGGGCATAGAGCGGGATCGTATTTTCGTAACCGGCAATCCGATCAAGGAAGTTCTGGATACCTTTGCCGACCAGATCGAAGGAAGGGATGTGTTGAAAGGACTTAACGTAACGCCGTTCGATTATTTTCTCGTCACTCTTCATCGGGCTGAAAATGTTGACGATCCCGCACGGATCAAGAAAATTTTCGACGGTCTCGAAGCAGTTGCGAAAAAATTTGGAAAGACTGTTCTGATCTCGGTTCACCCGCGAACCGCCGAAAAACTCCAGCAACACGGGATAAAGCCGGCGTCCGCAAGCATTCGGCTGCTCAAGGCCCTCGGCTTTTTCGACTTTGTTAAGCTGGAAAAAAACTCGCTCGCAGTCCTCACCGACAGCGGAACGGTGCAGGAAGAATGCGCGATCTTTGGAATTCCGAACATCACGTTACGCGATGTTACGGAGAGACCCGAAACCATTGAATGCGGCAGCAATATTCTCAGCGGCGCCGAGACTGATTCGATCGTGCGGGCGGTGGAGATAGCCATCGCTCAGCCAGCGGCGTGGACGGCTCCGCCCGAATATTTGGCGACCAACGTCTCGCAGACAGTCAGCAAGATCATGTTGGGCTACACAAGTTTCCGCCGACACACCTCTTGAGCGAAATGGCCGTACCAGCAAGTGAAACACTCGGTAGGCTCTGGATATTGACCGAGGTCTATTACCCCGAAGAGATATCCACCGGCTACTACATGACCTCGATCGCCGAAGGCCTAGCCGCCGATCGCGAAGTGATCATTCTGACGGGCCAGCCGAAACACATGTCTCGCGGCGTCGTTGCTCCAAAACATGAGCTTCGCAACGGCGTCGAGATCATCCGCACTCGCGGAACCACGCTAAACAAAAATATTTTTCCATACCGGTTGCTCAATATGCTGACGATCGGCATATCGACGTTTTTTCAATCCGTCAAACGATTTCGCCAAGGCGATCATGTGCTGGTCGTGACCGCTCCGCCGAGTTTGCCGATAACAACGACGTTGGCGGCCTTAATGCGGGGTACGAGCTTTACTCTCCTTGTACAAGACAGCTACCCCGAGATACTTATCGCGGTCGGAGCCGTAAAGGCCGACTCGTTCTTTGTCAATCTTGTTAATTTCTTTAACCGTTGGGTCTATAAGTACGCGTCAAACATTATTGTGATGGGACGCGACATGAACGAGTTATTCCTGAAAAAGACCGATGGATTGGACATTCCGATCGTAACGATCCCGAATTGGGCCGATCTTGAATCAGTACACCCGACGCCGCGCGAAAACAACGATCTGCTTCGCGAACTAAATATTGCCGACAAATTTGTATTCATGTATGCAGGAAACATCGGCCATCCGACCGACGTCGAAACTCTAATCGAGTGTGCGGCGAAGCTGATCGATAGGGAAGAGTTTCATTTCGTCTTTATCGGCGATGGAGCAAAAAAGAAATGGCTCGAAACCCGCGTGAATGAACTGTCTCTCAAAAACGTGACCGTTCTCGATTACCGCCCTCGCGAAGAGCAGATAATCTTTCTAAACGCATGTGATGTAGGTCTGGTGGCGTTGATCAGGGGAATGCGGGGTACTGCGATGCCGAGTCGCACATACAATATTATGGCCGCCGGAAAACCTATATTGGCCCTCACTGACGAAGGATCCGAGTTAGCTCAAGTGATAGACGAAGACCGTGTTGGGTGGCACATACCGCCGGACGATCCTGAACTTTTGCTTGACACGATCCTCGCGATCTACGACAAGCGAAGTACGCTTGGCAAAATGGGAGACCGGGCGAGAGCCGCGGCTATGGCAAAGTATTCAAAATCGTCCGCTATAGCTGCATACCGAAATGCGGTGCGTGGAAAAATCGTTGTTAACAGGTTGTGATTGCGGTTTGACACCTCGATCCGGTTCTAGTTCAATTAGTCTTTGATCTTTGCCCGCCCGGCCGATCGAATTCGACCGCCGCTGAACGGCCTCCTTTAATAATCAGCAATGCTTGGAATCGCAATTTTTGCAGCGGTGTTTTGCGTCTCATTTCTGGGCGTCGGCGTTTACCGGCGGTGGGGCATACGAAATAACGTCCTGTCGATGCCAAACGAGCGCAGTTCGCACACGGAGCCCACACCCCACGGAGCCGGTCTGGTTATTGTCATCATTTGCCTCGCAACCTACATACCGATCTCGATCTTTATTTCGGGGACATTCTCATGGGGCTATTTTGTTGGAGCTTTTCTGATTGCGGCTATTAGCTTTGTCGATGACATCTGGCCGATCCGGTTTCACTGGCGGCTGCTCGTCCAATCGGCAGCGGCTATCATGCTGATTGCCGACCTTGAGACCTGGCACGGAATCACGATGCTGGGTGGGCTAAAATTTGGTGTTTTGGGATACGTCCTCACGTTTCTATGGATCGTCTGGATGGTAAATTCATACAATTTCATGGACGGGATCGACGGGCTCGCCGGTCTCCAGGCCGTCATTGCCGCGGTTAGTTGGTGTCTGTTATGCCGTATCCTTGATATGCACGGAATATACTATTTCAGCGTTATCATAGCAGCGGCAAGCATGGGATTTCTCGTTCGTAACATGAGCAAATCGCGCATTTTTATGGGTGACGTGGGCAGCGCGTTCCTCGGCTTTACCTTTGCTGCCCTGCCGCTGTTTGGCCGCAGTCTGGCCTCAAAATCGCCTGACCTGCTGCCGATAGCCGCAGTTTTGTTCGTATGGTTTTTCCTCTTCGATTCGGTTGTGACAATCGTTCGCCGTGCGATCAGAGGCGAAAAGATCTGGCTGCCTCATCGCGAACACCTTTTCCAGAGACTGGTAATATCGGGCCTTTCGCATCGTTTTGTGACCGTTATTTACGCCATACTCGCGTCGGTCCTCAGCCTGATCATACTGCTGTCGGTAAAATTCCGAGAAGACATAGGTCTGGCTCTTTTGCCCGTAGTCTTGGTGCTTACCGTTGCTCTTTTGGTCTTTTGTATAAAGAAAAAAGCTTTGGTTTGACCAGTTGTAACGCAATTTTTATTAAATGCCAGAAACGCATACCCAACCGAACGCGGCCGCCGAGGTTACCCCATTCGACTTCGAGTCCTACGGCGTTTTCGCCCGCATCGAAAGCAATTTGCAGGAGATGGTCGACGAGGCCGAAAAGGTCCTGAAAGTCTCGCTTCTGCATAACGTCAGGCAGGTACGTCGGAAAAAGTTCGACCTTGTTTTCCGACTGGATCGCAATAAACGCGGAACTCGCATAATAATTCAAAATGGCGAAGAAATTGCCCGCGGCGGAACGCATAGGAAATTTTTCAAATTCTTTGACAGCGTAATACGGGTCGCGATTGCCGAACTAGCTCCCGAACTCCTATTTTTGCACGCCGGCGTTGTTGGATGGAAAGGGAAGGCAGTGATCCTGCCGGCCGATAGTTTCAAAGGAAAATCGACGCTCGTCTCCGAGTTGGTGCGTAATGGGGCCGAGTATTATTCTGACGATTTCGCGATAATCGACCGCAACGGGCTCGTGCACCCATTCGCCCGGCGGATCAACCGCCGCACCGAAGAATTCAAAACGTATGAGCTAACAGTCGAAGACCTCGGCGGCACCATCGGTACGGCGCCTATTCCCGTCGGTTTAGTGCTAATGACCGAATATAGGAAAGACGCGCGATGGTCGCCTAAATTGTTGAAGCGGGGTCAGGGCGTACTTGAAATGATACCTTTCACACTTTGCTTGCGGCATCGGCCTGATTTTTCGCTGGAGGTCTTGAATAATGTCGCAAGTAATGCGATAATCGTATCGAGCTTAAGAAGTACCGCAGAAAAATTCGCTAAAACTCTGCTCAATTACATTGACAAACGTGTAAATTGAGATAGAATATTTTATAACTTTTGCGTTAACACGGGTTTCGTTCGCAAGAGATTGAAACAGAAACAAGAAATTTCGCAAAAATCCTGCTCAATTCCGTTGACAAACACGCAAATTGAGATAGAATGTTTTTAACTGTTCGTGTTGGCTAAGTATTGTTCTCGGCTAGTGTTAAATGAAAGTTTGACTGACCGTTAATTTATCTGCATAATTTTAGTTTGCTTGGAGGAGAAGAATGAATAATCCGAATAATCCGATGGCCCGACAAAATGGCCTTGTGGTTCAAGAAATGCCCGATGAAGTCCTGGTTTATGACCTTGACAGCAATAAAGCTCACTGTTTGAATCAATCGGCCGCTTTTGTATGGAGATCCTGCGATGGCGCCAAATCGGTTCCTGACATTGTTCGGGAGTTTGAATCGAATGGTCGCGGCAAGGTCACCGAAGATTTTGTTTGGTTGGCAATCGATCAATTGAACGAGAACGGCCTTTTAGAAGGCACCGTAGCACCGCGTTTCGCCGGTCAGTCGCGTCGTCAAGTTCTGAAAACGATCGGTCTGGCATCGCTCGTAGCATTGCCGGTGATCGCGTCGCTGGTTGCTCCTCAGAATGCACTTGGCGCGACTTCGTGCTCCTGTTTGAGTCCGAATGGTTGTACGACCAAAACATCTTGTCCGTCAACGACCACCTGTAACCCGAACGGCGTTTGCGCCCCCTAACTTCGGCCACATGCAAATAATTTCCGAGCGGCGAAGACAGATTGTCTTCGCTGCTCTTTTGTGTTGTCAGGTAATAATAAGACCAAAAATAGTGCTCTCCGTCGGTCGGAAGGGCAGTCGATAGTTAAGCCGCCTAAACTTTGCTACTCTTATGTATATGGTGGCCGAGACACTTCCGGAAGAAAGGATCGCGATCACGGATAATTTCCGGTGGAATCTGCTTCAACGTAAGGCGGCGGAGACGCGGGCTCAACGGGCATTTTCCCTTTTCCGGCAGCACGGCATCGAACCTATCCTGATAAAAGGCCTCGCGGCCGACCGATTTTATCCCGAATGCAAATTGAGAGGCTCGGTAGACATGGATATGGCTGTGTCCGCAAATGATTTCGAAGCGGCCAGGGCAATCTCCAAATCGTCCGCCGCCAACGGATTAGCCATCGACCTTCATCGCGAACTGCGTCATCACGACACCGTAGGGTGGGACGATCTGTTTGAGAATTCGCTTGTGGTCGAATTCGATCAGGGGTCGATCCGCATATTACGCCCGGAGGATCATCTTCGAGTGCTGTGTGTCCATTGGTTGACAGACGGTGGTGCGAACAAAGACAGGCTCTGGGACATGTACTACGCGGTCGAGAACCGGTCAGTCGAGTTCGACTGGGACAGGTTTTTGAATTTGGTGAGCGACCGGCGTCGCCGATGGCTGCTGTGTACGCTTGGTCTTGCGAGCCGTTATCTTGGTCTCGATCTGTCGAATACGCCGGTTGAAAGGGAAAACACCGATATTCCCGAATGGATCGTACGCACCGTAGAGCGTGAGTGGGCAAAAAATACCCAGCATTTGCCGCTTCACATAGCTCTCGGTGATACCAAACTATTCTGGAAACAGATCCTAAAACGGCTGCGGCCAAACCCGATCTGGGCAACAGTGCAAATGGAAGGCAGTTTTGATGCGAAAACTCGTGTTTTTTATCAACTTGGCAGTATATTTCAGCGGATCGTACCTTCATATCGCCGCGTTTCGGACGCAATGAACGCTTCAAATTAATAATGATCGATTCTCCCAGAGTAATTTTGGCAATTGAGTCGGCGATCTGCGGCGGGAGTATCTCGCTTTTAAAAAATGGCGTCGAGGTTGCAAACTGGATCGGCCCGTCAAACGTTTCAAGGGCCGAGGATTTGCTCGTAGACATCGACGCCCTCCTTACCTCGACCGGCGTTTCCCGCCACGATATCGATCTCATCGCAGTCTCGGCAGGTCCCGGTAGTTTCACCGGAATCAGGATCGGCCTGGCGACGGCGTTCGGATTTCAGGATGGACTCGGGATCGAGATGTCGAGCGAGTCCGCGCTAAAGGCGATCGTCTTTCAAACAACCGGGGCCGTGACAGCCGCTCTGCCAGTCGGACGCAATTCAATTTGCTTACAAAAATTCCAGTCGATCGACAGGAAACCGATAGCTCTCGGCGGGCCCCGCACTCTGCCTGACGATGTGTTTTTCGAGTTTATCCGAAACGAACGAGACACTTGTTTTGTGCTTCATCAATCCTTGTATGAGAGATGCGAACCGACGCCGAAGATCATCAATTTCGGCACGAATATAGCATTCGCTATCGGTTCAATTTGTGCTGGTCATCCAGGCGTCGTGACGGAACCTCTGTTTATCAGCAAAAGCGTCTAAATGTCTGAATCCGCAATAGAAAACTCCGAGGTCTATCCGCGAATCCGTCCCGTCGAGGCGTCGCACATAGCTGACCTGATCCGTATTGCGGAGGAGACGAACCTGAGCACGTGGACCGCGCAAAATTACCTTGACGAACTACAAATCCCGGAATCTATCCTGCTCAGACTCGAATCGGCAACCAATGAGACGATCGGCTTCATAGTCGGCCGCGTTGTATTGGGCGGTCCTGTCGAGCACGAGACCGACACTGAGATATACAACGTCGCCATAGTCGAGAGCGAGCAGAAAAAGGGCTTCGGACAGCTTATATTTGATGCGTTTGTCGAACGGTGCCGTGAGATTGATGTCGCAAACATATGGCTCGAAGTGCGTGCGTCCAATCAGAAAGCGATCCGGTTCTACGAGCAAAATGGCTTTGAACGCGTGCAGAGCCGCAACAATTTTTACGAAAACCCACGCGAGCACGCTTTGTTGATGAAACTTATGCTGAAATGACTCAGGAACAATTGAGGGCTTGATAATTTATTAGGGAATGTACTAAGATTGGAATTAAGCCGCGTTACGAGAATGTGAATGATCGCGACTGGGCCCAAAAAATTTGACAAGTGAGGACAATACGCTATGGACATGTCAACAGCTGACCCGTTGAGAGACGAACTGCTAAGAAGCAACAACGACTTTCGAGACCTGGTACATCAGCACGAGGACTTTGAAAAAAGACTGGGCGAACTTGCACACCTAACCTATCCTAACGACGACGAGCAATTGGAGGAAATCACTCTCAAGAAAAAGAAACTAGCAATAAAAGACGAGATTTACACAATAATGCAGCAGCACGCCGTTTCGCATTAGAAACCGCATCTGCTGCTTAATTTTTTTCTAATTGGCGGCCTGCGAACTATTTGTCCGGGCCGCCTTCTTTTTTTGCGGTGCAGCCGTTTAGGCTAAACGAGCGGATCGAATCGCTGGTCAGAAGGAATATTAATTCACTCGTGGCTTTGGGGTTGTAGTTTATACGCTCGTCATCGCCGAGCACGATCTGGCCGGCGACCTTTCCGGTGGCAAGATCGGTCAGCACGGCTCCATGCTCGTCGATGCTCGACATCAGGACATAACGTTCCCCGAGCGTCGCTACGCGAGCCACGCGGCCCGCCAAGCGCCGCTTCCATTCAACGCCGCCGTTTTTTGCGAAAAGGGAATAGGCAAAATTGTCGTGCGACGTGATC
Source organism: Pyrinomonadales bacterium (assembly GCA_038227175.1). GTDB lineage: Bacteria > Acidobacteriota > Blastocatellia > Pyrinomonadales > Pyrinomonadaceae > OLB17. The sequence continues at coordinate 180,014 of JBBRPZ010000008.1, forward strand.
AATATATTGGTTCCAACCATAAGAATGGCCGAGATCTCGCCGCCGCTTCTGAATTTCCAATTCAGCTTTTCGGTACTGCCGAGGAACGACGTCAGATTTCCGCGTTCATCTCCGACGATTAGATCGCCAGCCGCCGTCTGGCCAACTGCGGTTACGCCAAACACCAACTTTCGCATGGAATCAATCTCGCCTGTCGCAAGCGAGATCACAAAAACCTGCTTGCCCGTTGACGCAACAACCAGCTTTTCAGCAAAAAATTTTGGCTCGGCCGCAAAGCCCTCGGCGATTTCGCGTTTCCATTTCACCGCTCCGGTTTTTGCATCGAGCGACTGAATAACGCCAATATCCGAAACGACCACAAGCCTGTCGCTAAAGCTGCCGATAAAATGCTGATTGGCTTCGGTGATTCGCAGCGTCCAGTTCGTTACACCGGTCTCTTTGCTCAGCGAACGGAGGATGCTGCCGCCGGTCGTTCCAATATTGTTCGCGGTCGTGGACGTGACAATATACAGTCCGCTGTCGATTGCAAGAATGTTTGAACTGATGATGCCACCCAGTTCGGTTGACCACAGCTTTTTGCCGTCCAGCGACAGAGCCATAATTCGTCCACCATCGCCCCCGACGTAGAGACCCGCGCTGTCCGAGGCTAACAGCGAAGCTCCGCCATCGAGAGCCGGGTATGACCAGCATTTTGCTACATCGACCTCTGCGGCGGGCTTCGGCTGGCCGAAGCCAATCATAACGGTGCTCACGCAGATGGCTATAAAACTGATTATTTTGGGAAGAAAATTGCGGTACATCACTTATTTCGTTACGTGGACTTGGTGCGAAATAAGGATTTTAGCACACGCCCCTTGTCGTGTTATATTGATGCCTAAGCTTTAGTAAAAGTTTGACCAAAATTGGGCCTTTCCCCGATTTATGGCTTTGCTTTCTAAGGCTCAACCGGCCGAAGGGCCCGCTAGAAAAACACAAAATACACATAAGAGGAAACACACATGTCATTCAACAAAATAATTCTCGTCGGAAATCTCGGCCGCGACCCGGAACTCCGCTACACACCTCAGGGATCAGCTGTTTGCAGCTTTTCGATGGCGACGAACGAGAGACGAAAAGACAAATCCGGCGAATTTCAGAATATCGCTACCTGGTTCAGAGTTACACTCTGGGGCAACCAGGCCGAGATAGCTTCGAAATATCTGACAAAGGGCAAGCAGGTATATATCGAAGGCAGACTGCGCATGGACGAGTACACCGACCGCGAAGGCGTCATTCAAAAAACACTTGAAGTAAATGGCACCGACATGCAGTTCATTGGTTCACGCGAAGATGGCGCGGGTAATTACGGCGGCGGCCAAACGGATCGCGACGACCATGACACCCACACGGGCCCGCCGCAGGATTCAACCGCGTCGGGAGCCTCAGCCGGATCGTCAACGCCACCCGCAACCGGCGGCAACGGCCCCGCAGCCGACGACGATATACCGTTCTAAACATCTGAAACAGATAAAAAACGCCGGTCGTCTGTCCCAACGACCGGCGTTTTATTCTGTTCACTTTCCAGTTTCCACTTTGCTCTGATCTCGACCGAGCGGGGCAAATATCGGCCGATCCACTGAAAGCCTTCATTAACCGAATGAAACGCTTCATACTTTGTATTAAGCCCAACATCAATCGAATGAAGGCCAACTTCAATCGAATGAAGCCCCACTTCAAAAGAATAAAAGCCAACTTCAAAAGTATTAAGCCCAACATCATTTGTATTAAGCCCTTAATACTTTTACTCAGACCCTTAATACTTTGAATGAAACCCATCATCAATTGTATTAAGCCCTTCATTCATCGAATTAAGCCGCCCGCCGATGTGCGGAAAAGCTCTGGAGCCTGTCTCAAAACCTTTTTGAGACAGGCTCCAGAGCTTTTCCGCACATCGAACGGCGGGGCCGAAGAATCAACCTAATCAAATCCCAGCGTTCTCTGATCATTCTTTCCTTCCTCCACACGTTCCGCTTGTTTGAATGTTCGTTCGAGTGACGGCGGCATGTGGAGGGTTTTGCCGGCTAGGAGGTTTTCGATAGTTAGGATTTGGATTCGCGGGAATTTGCCGAAGTGTTCGGAGGTGAAGAAACCGGATGAGGCGGCTTCGTCGGCAATACCGAGTTCCTCGTCCCAAATTTAGTTTCGGAAATTGGGTTCGCCTATTTCAAGACTTTTGCATCATAGACGATCTTGCCGGCGACCAAAGTAAAAACACTGCGGGTCTTTGGCAGTTCGTCGAGAGGCGAAGTAAAGATATCTTGCGAGAGGACACTCAGATCAGCCTGTTTACCAGTCGCGATAGTGCCTTTTTCGTTTTCGCCAAACTCCGCGTAAGCGGAGCCGCGTGTATAGGCCTCTACCGCCTGCTCGCGTGTGATCGCTTCCGAGGGCCTCGCCGGATGAATGGCGGCAAACATTATATTCAAATATGGGTTCATCGCGTCCATAGAACTATCTGTCGCGTCGGAACCCATTGCGATAAGAATACCGGCGTCGATCAGTGAACGTAGCGGCAGATACTTATGATTGTTCCCGTAACGGCTGTTCATTACGTCTCTTAGCGTAAAATGCGTCGGGTTCTCGACGACGATGACTCCGAGGCGGTTGGCTCGCGGGATCAGATCAGGTAGTAAGCCATCGCCATGCTCGATCCTCACGCGTTTCGACCGCCAATCGATCTTTGATCCGGCCTTTTCCATACCGTTCAAAAGGGCTTCGTTGGTTCTATCGCCTACGGCATGCAAAATTAGCTGCTGTTTGAACATCAGCGATTCCCTGATCATGGATGCAATATCGGATTCGGTAAAACTGAGCCTACCGGACCAGTCGGGACGGTCGTTATAAGGCTTGCGGAGTGCGGCCCCGCGTTCGAGCGGTGTTCCATCGGGTATCCACTTAATGCCGCTGACCGTTACTTTGGAATTTCGGAACTGAAGCTTGGCAAGTTGTCGAATTTCAGACAGATCGCGGCCTCGCGTAGTCGTCATCGAAAATGGGATCGCCCGCACCCGGATCGGCAAGTCGGCTTTTACGAGAAGACGGGCAAAGCGGTCGATCGGCATAAAGGCCATCATCTGCATCGAGGTAATGCCGTCGCGAACTGCTTCATCGGCCACCGCATGCAAATGGATGATGATATCGGCATCTGACATCATGCTTACGAGAGCCCGGTTTGGCTTCCACTGAGCATATTCCCATATCTTGCCGTTGATGCGTTTGGAACCCGCGACACGCTCATAGTACCCGCCGACAGGGTCGGGCTCCTCAATGGTTATGTGCAACAGCGGCATCGCTGCCGAGTTAATAATATATCCGTGTCCATCGTATCTGATCAGAACAGGATGGTCCGGAGCGATCCGGTCAATGGCAAATCGCGTTGCCTCGGGGCCGGGCTTATCGGCTAATCCGAGATCGCTGAATATCCATGTTCCTTTCGGTGTTTGTTTGGCTGCCGCCGCGATCGCGTCGATAACTTCACCCCAACTCGGGTTCATCGTTTTGAATTGCAGCGTGAAGCCCTTCGGGTCGGGCATAAAGTGAAAATGTGCATCATTGATGCCGGGGATGACCACGCGGCCCTCGAGATCGATCAGCCGGGTTTTTGCTCCGGCCAAAGACTTGACTTCGACCGACGTGCCTACGGCAACAATGCGCTCGCCGCGAATGGCAATCGCCCGTGCGTAAGGTTGTACCGAATTGGCAGTGAAAACCTTTCCGTTTAGCAAGATCAGGTCAACCGGTGCCTGCTGTCCAAAAGCCAAAAGAGGCTGCAATGCGCTAAGCATTACGATAAGTATAATTCTATTCATTTTTATATTCCTTTAGCGGCGAAACTCCTTGGAACCTGACTTACAAACGAGCGGAGTGATGAAGGACAATAACTTTATATCTGGAATGACGATATACCTCTGCTCCCACCATTGCAAAGGATTAGAGCCTAAAGCCGTGCTGCAATCTTAATCGATTCCACGTTTAGGCGGACGGCCATCATCCCGAGATAGGCCATCATCTGGTGTTCGCCGATGAAGGAGCGAAACGCCTAGCGCATTTCGGAAACCTTGTATGCCGATCAACCGACTCGTCCTTGATATACCCGCCGCAAAATATTCAGATTATCGCTGTAGTAAAGAGTGTTCATGGGATAGAGTCAATATTTCACCGCAAACTTTAACACGAAACCACAAAGCGGACAATGGTTAACGGTTCCGCTGTCGATCAAGGATCTACCAGCCGTCTTCCAGCGCCGGTGCGGGCCCCCAGATAGCCAAAAAGCAACAGGAGAGGGAAGGCAACTGCAACGAGCCAGCGGAAATTGGCGGTTATTACCGAGTTCACGAGCGCGAGGGTCACGATCAGCCCGGTGACGATGAGGCCCGGCAATCGCGATCGGCCGCGGGCGAGCCGAGAGGCCGCGAATGCTGCAACCCCCAATAAAATAATGCCGCAACTGAGATTCAACGCTAGGGCCGCGTCCGGCCGCGACGCAATGATCTCGCGTATGCTCGTCTCGCCCATAATAAGCCCGGGCGGTAGAGGGTAGATCAGCAGTACGATGGCGTCAACAATACCGGTCGCAACGATCCACAACACGACCCCGAGGATTACGGTTACGATCGGCGACCATCGATATGTCATTTGCGGCTCCTATTGGTGAATAAATCAATCGATCACATTGGTTGGATAGAACATAAACGAGTTCATATGCTTTTGCAAAAACATCCCGGACCGATTCCATCTCGGTTGATTCGAATTGAACGGCGGGTCAGGATAAACAAGATCGACCGACTCGTCCTTAATATTGCGCCGCAGGATATTCAGATTATCGTCCTGAGTTGTGAGTGTTCATGGGATAGCGTTAGGTTTTCACCGCAAACTTTAGCACGAAACCGATTTAACGGAAGGTGGAAAACATATCCGGCAAACAACAAAAAGGCCTCGTTCATGGAGAACGGGGCCTCTATAAGACGAAGATACCGATCTTTTATTTCTTCAACGACTCTGCGGTCGCATCGTCGGCGGCGGCGAGGGCGGTTTTGCGCATGGCGCGGTAGATGGTTGCCCGGGCGGTGAAGCGTGAGGCAAGCGATGCGTCGAGGCCGATGGCGGAATTGATGTCGGCGAGGGCTTGCGTCAGTCTGCCAAGATCGCGATAGGCGAGGGCACGGTTCTGATAACCGTCGGCGAGGAACGGGATGTTCGACTTGTTCAGGCCGAGGTAGACGTCGAGGTCGGCAACCGCTTTGGCGTATAGTTTTTGGGCACTGTAGACCTTTGCCCGGTTGTAATAGGCCTCGGCCTCATTCTTGTTTAGTGCCAGAGCCTGATCGTAGTCGGCTATGGCTTTCGCGTACTCTTTTTGGCTCATGTAATAATTGCCGCGGTTGATGAAAATATTCGCTGACGGGAAAAGCTGGACCGCCAGGTTATAGTCGGCCAAGGCTTTTGCAAAACTGCCGAGATATTTATAGCAATTTCCACGGCCAAAATATCCGTCGGCGAGATATTCTTTATTCGTCGGGTTCGTCGCGATGTATTTCGTGTAATCGGCGATCGCCCGGTCGTATTCCTTCAGTTCCTCGTAAGCCGTACCCCGGCCGTAATAGGCTTCGCCGTCGGTCCCGTTGGCGGTAATGCGTTTGGAATAGGCGTCGACCTTGCACGCGTAATCCTTTGGCTCACACTGAGGTGCCTGGGCGGATGTGAGTCCCACGAGAACAAAAAGCGTGGATATCGTCAAAAGGGCTGCTTTGAGAAGTTTTTTCATGATTTAATTGGCTCCTGAATTGTACATTTTGATTAACTGAACGTTCTTTTTCTAATTCATTAATGCGATGTCATATTAAGAATTAAACCCACTCTCCCATCTTGCGAAATTTTTAATAGTCAACGCGGGTAACCTAACGCTGTAAGTAGAATACCAACACATAATGGCCCAGCAGCGAACGCAGTCGCAAGCGACCAGAACATTGAGTTTGTCACGGCTCGTTTCTCCAGACGAAAGAGTATTGGTCCGCTGACGCTCAGCACAAAACTCAACGGCGTGAGTGCTAGCCACAAAATCATTAGTCCAACCGGAAAGTCCGTTTCACGCTGAGCCTCGAAGGGTACGATAATTAAGAGGATCCACGGAAAGATCGCTAACAACACGAAAAGTACTCGAATTAAAGTGAACCCCATTGTCTAGACAGGAAAAGCACTTTTTTAAGGTGGAAGATTGGTTGTTAGGGAAACGGTTTTTTCTCCTTTTTTTCTTAATAAATTTATGTAGCAGCCGCAGGCTGTGGGAATGTGGGAAAGCCGCT
>JBBRPZ010000009.1:0-179879 GCA_038227175.1 Pyrinomonadales bacterium
GATCTGCGCCGCGACCGCCAACGGAAACGCCAGCAGAACCGCGAAAAAAACTAGTATCCCAACCCAATTCCGTCCGACCAGGCCCTGCGATATTGTCAGGGCTGCTTTTATCGGTTTCATTTCTTTGTTTCTCCTTCTAATCCATTAACAGTCCGCCATTGATCTCGATCGTCTCGCCGCACAGATAGCTGGCGGCGTCGGATGCGAGAAAAGCGATCACGCTTGCAACCTCTTCCGCCCGGCCTTCGCGGCCCATCGGGATCGTGTTGCGTAAATTTTGCATCGTTTCGGGTGTCGTAAATGTCTCGTGATAAGGCGTGTCGATGACGCCGGGCGATACCGCGTTGACGCGGATGCCCCGAGATGCGAATTCCTTCGCCAGCCCCTTGGTCATTGTGAGTAATGCGGCCTTTGCCGACGAATAATGTATCGAGCCGGGGGCTCCGCCGTTTCGTCCCGCGATGGAGGTGACGTTGACGATCACGCCCGAGCCTTTTTCGAGCATTTTGGGAATGACCTGCTGGGCACAAAAGAACGCGCTTTTTGCATTTAGGTCCATCACCTCGTCCCAACGCTCTTCGGTCAGCTCCATCGTCTTAAGCCGTTCGACCAACGAGCCGGCATTATTTACGAGAATATCGACGGGACCAAGCCGGCCTTCCACCTCCCTGACCATGTGCCGGATCTCGTCCGTATTGATCACGTCGGCCTGGATCGCGATCGCACGTTCTGTTGCGACGCCAACCGCCGCACCCGCAATAACGCCTTTTGTTGACATGCCGCCCTTCGAAAAGATCGTCGACACAGCCGCCTCGGCTCCGGCTTGATTCTTGAGATAGGTCACGGCGACCGACGCCCCGCAGCGGCCGAAAAGTTCCGCCGTCGCCCGCCCAATACCACTCGATCCGCCCGTAACGAGCACCACCTTGTCTGTAAAATCAAAGAAATTCTGCATATTTTCTCCTTTTCGATATGTATTAATGCGCTTTGTGTTTCACGCCGCAACTCCATCGTTTATCGCGATCTTGCTCACGCGACCCATCAGCAAAAACAACGCGATCGTCCCCAGCGGTGCCAGAATGCCCGCAAAAACCAGGACCGGTGTGTATGAAAAATTATCAACGACCCAGCCGGTTGAAAATATAAAAATCATCGAGCCGATGCCCGCTCCGGTGCCGCCGAGACCTGCAACCGAGCCGACTGCCGACTTCGGGAAAATGTCACTCGGCAACGTCTGTACGTTGTTGATCCACGCCTGAAATCCGAAAAGCACGACGCCGATCAGAGCCAGCGCCATCATCGCGTCCGGCGTGTAAGCCGCAACGATCCCGGCCGGCATCAGCAATGCTGCAAAACCGATAACCGCTTTGCGTGCAGTGTTTACCGTCCATCCACGGCCGATCAAAAATCCCGATAGCCATCCACCAAACAGGCTCCCTGCATCCGCCGCGACAAACGGCACCCAAGCAAAAAGCCCGATCTGCTTGAGGTCGAACCCGTGAACTTTGTTCAGGTACAGCGGCAGCCACGTGATATAAAGCCACCAGACCGGATCGACCAAAAACCTAGCGACGACGATGCCCCACGTCTGCCTGTAACGGAGAAGTTCGAGCCAGCCGGGTGCCGGTTGCAACTTGGCAACCGTCTCCGCGTCTCCGCGTCCCGCACTCTCGGTATCTTCTTCACGGATCAGCCGCAACTCGCGCTCGGTCATCCACTTGTGGTTCTCCGGTTTGTCGTAAACCAGCCACCACAGTAGCAGCCAACCAAATCCAAGTGTTCCCGTTACTAAAAACGTCGGCTGCCAATGGCCGAAATACGTGGTCAGGCCGACGATAACCGGCGGTGCAACGATCGACCCGATAGCGGCGCCGCTGTTAAAGATCGCCATTCCCAAAGCACGCTGTCGTGCCGGAAACCACTCAGAAACTGTCTTCGCCGCTCCCGGCCAGTTGCCGGCCTCACCCAAACCGAGCACAAACCGCATCGCGCTCAGGCTCCGGAGACCGCCCGCAAAGGCATGGCCCATCGCCGCGACCGACCACACGATGATCGAAACCGTAAATCCACGCTTGATGCCGACGCGGTCGTACAGCTTGCCCGAAAGCCCCTGACTTAGTGTGTATGCAACCAGAAACCACGTCGCTATGCTGCCATATTCGGTGTTCGTCAGTCCCAGATCCTGCACGATAACCGGCCCCAAAACCGAGATCGTCAGCCGATCAATGTAGTTGATCAGCGTCGCAAAAAAAACAAGCGCGATGATCACCCAGCGAAGACCGCCGAGCTTAAACCCGCCCCCCGCCGTTAAAGGCATATGTGTATCTTGCGTTTTGGAAACGTGCATAAAATCGATAGAAATAAATTGGGTTTACCAATTTACCCCAGCCACAAACTCGTGTTTTTGTGTGATAACGTTATCACATTATCATTCAAAATCGCTCCGGTTTTGGCACCATCATTTGGATGGGTTAACCGGTCAACACTGTCGATTCCCTGATTATCAACTCACAGTTCAGAACTCGTTCTTTTCTCTTCGACGTCTCTTCGTCACCGATCCGCCGAAGGAGCATTTCGGCGGCGAGCTGGCCCTGTAGCCGCATCGGTTGCCGAACAGTCGTGAGCGGTGGCGATGTATGCGTCGCCATAGGAATATCGTCAAATCCGACGATCGCCATATCATTCGGGATCGATAAACCGGATTCTTTAACCGCCGTCATCGCTCCGATCGCCGTGAAATCATTTCTGGCAAAAACGGCCGTCGGCGGATTTGGCAGCGACAACAGCCGCTTCATTCCCTCGTAGCCCATTTTCTCGGTCGAGTAGCCTGGCACACCAGAAATTGCCTCTTTCCGGCCTGTGACGAGCCGCTCATCGACCTCGATATCGTGTGCATTCAGGACGTTGACGTATCCCTGCAGCCGTTTCAGGCTGCCGCGATTCTTCAAATCGGCTCCGATAAATCCAATTCTTCGATGTCCGAGATCGATCAGATGTTGTGTCGCCTCAAAGCCGCCGGTCAAATTGTCAGCCGAGACATGATCGACGCCGTCGTATTGAAAATCACGACCGATCACGACCACTGGCATGTGGCTGTCGACGATATCACGAAGATGTTCGTCACCCTCTTCGTTCGACCGCGTTGCGACGATGATGCCGTCGACATTGTGATCGACCAGCGACTCGAAAGCCGTGATATCCTCGGTCGCGCTGTGCTCGCTGATGCAGATAAACAAGTTGTACCCGCTCGACCACAACCGCTCGCGAACAGCGTTTGCAAGCTCGGCCGAATAAGGATTTGAAATATCACCAAGCACCAACCCGACCGTCTCGGTCCGCTGCCGCTTGAGGTTGCGGGCAACACCGTTCGGCCGGTAATTCATCGCCTTGACAGCATGCAAAACCCTTTCCCGCGTTTCCTCGCTGACGTAGCCGTTGCGGTTAACAACACGCGAAACCGTCATCGGAGCAACGCCGAGAGTCGCAGCAATATCGCTGAGTGTTACCTGCCTTTTCCTAACCATGAATTACGTTTGAAAATAAGTTAACGTTAACTTATTAACATACACAAAAACGGAAAGCAAGCAATTTTTCAAAAATCATGATTATTTTTTCAGTCGACGAACGTCAGGCGGCTTTCCCGTTCGCGATTAGCGTTGGATATTTACCGCTCCAACAGGCCGAGCAGGTTGTCGATGCGTCGAGGCCGATGCTCGCAAGCATGCCTTCGAGCGAGAGATAGCCGAGGCTGTCGGCTCCGATGTATTCGGCGACCTCGGCGACAGTGTTATTGGCGGCAATGAGGTCTTTGCTGTGCGGCGTGTCGACGCCGTAGTAACACGAATGAGCCGTAGGCGGGCACGAAATACGCATGTGTACCTCGGCGGCACCGGCTTCGCGGACCATCTCGATAAGCTTTTTCGAGGTCGTGCCGCGGACGATCGAATCATCGACTAGAACAATGCGGCGGCCGTTGATGAGGTCCTTGATCGGATTAAGTTTCAGCCGCACGCCAAACGAGCGGATCGATTGCGAAGGCTCGATAAACGTCCGGCCGACGTAGTGATTTCGAATAATTGCCTGTCGAAAATTGATGCCCGATTCGCTTGCGTACCCGATAGCGGCCGCGACACCGGAATCCGGCACTGGCACAACGAGATCGGCATCAACGGGCTGTTCGATAGCGAGCCGCTTGCCCATTTTGTGACGAGATTCGTTGACCGATTTTCCAAAGATCGTCGAATCGGGCCGCGAAAAATAAACGTGCTCAAACGTGCAGACCGAGTGCGGTTTGACCTCAAACGGCATCGACGAATGCAGCCCTTCGGCGTCGATAATGACCATCTCGCCCGGCACGATCTCGCGGATGTACTCGGCGTCCATCAGGTCAAAGGCGCACGTCTCGGACGCGAGGCACCACGCATCCTGAAATTTTCCAAGCACCAACGGCCTAAACCCTCGCGGATCGCGAACGGCGATCAACGCTTCCGGCGTTAAAAAGAGCAGCGAATACGCTCCCTCGGTATCGCTCAAGACCTTTTTGATCGCCTCGACCGCGTTTTTCGCGGGTGTGCGAGCGATGCCGTGGAGTATCGTTTCAGTGTCGGAGGTGGACGAAAATATTGCTCCGTTATGCTCAAGCTCCCGGCGTCGGGCCTCGGCAAAGGGCAGATTTCCGTTATGGCAAACCGCGATCTTGCCGTGCTGGCAAGTCACCGAAAACGGCTGCACCTCGTCGATCGTATTCTTGCCCGCGGTCGAGTAACGCGTATGGCCGATCGCGGCGGAGCCGGTTAATTTCTTAAGCACATCCACACCCAAAACGTCCGCGACGAGACCGATCGAGCGCGCCTGATGCAGTTCATCCCTATCCGCCGAAACGATACCGCACGCCTCTTGTCCACGATGCTGCAGCGCAAACAGCCCAAGCTGCGTCAACGTCGAGGCCTCGGCATGACCGAAAATACCAAAAATGCCGCATTCCTCGTGAAATTTATCGAGAACGAGTTCCATGTACTTCTATAATGCCAAAATTGATCCAAACAGGATAGGAGGGAGATTAAGGATTTTTGACTATGGAGCTACAACACAGATGCCATTCGGATTGCAGTTAAAAGCCAGGGGTGGACAACTATTCCCCGCCTGACTATTACACTGATTGGGACTTATACAAGTGCACGATACACCTGCCAATACATTTTGCGGCGCGACGATTGACGCTATCACGGGTACTGCTATCGCCGACGCAAGGCCAACCTTTTTGATCATTGCGCGTCGGCTGGGGAACTCCGCGTCGGACATACTGCCTTCGCTTAGAAGCCTTCGATCCTTAAGCTGCGTAACCGCTAATATGACCAAATCTGCGTCGACGGGACTTCCGAATCTCACTTCGGCCGACCGGGCAATATCGATAACCGATGCGTCCCCGCTACAACAGCTCCAGACAAAGGCGGCGGTCTTATTAAGGCAATGGGCTTCGTTCGTGATGAGATCGTAAACGAGCACCTCATCGATCATATTCTGAACAACAAGGTCATTTTCACGCGCCTTTGGGAATGTTGAATTTGCCATAGCTTCGAAATTAAGAGCGGTGCTATTGATATTTTTCTTATATTTTAATCACTAACCAGCATAAAATAAAGAAAATTTTGCCACGAATGACTCAAATGACACGAATAAATTTCTTCTTATTCGTGACATTCGTGTAATTCGTGGCGAAAACCTTCGCATTCGGAAAAAGTAACCTGGCGACCTAGCTCAAAGCATTCTTAAATTTCGGGTCCTTCATTCTGAATGATTCGACGAAGGTTTTCGTTAATCCGCCGGTACGATCCGCCCGCGGCATTCGCCGAAGCCGATGCGTCGAAAGCCGGTCCGTTCGCAGTAGCCTTTCATGATGACCTCGTCGCCGTCTTCGAGAAAGCGGCGGGTTTCGCCATTGGGGAGTTCGATAGGCTCGGTGCCGCGCCACGAGAGTTCGAGCATCGAGCCTCGTTCGGACTGTTCTTTGCCGGAGATCGTACCGGTCGCGATCAGGTCGCCGGTCTGCAGATTGCAGCCGCCGGACGCGTGGTGCGTCAGCATCTGGCCGATCGTCCAGTAGAGGTCCCTCATATTCGACCGCGAGAGCATGTGTGGAGCGATGCTTTCATCACGCATTTTCTGCGTCTGGATGTAGACCTCAAGGTTTATGTCGATACCGCCAAATTTTTGATTCGTCGGGTCGTTGAGATAATCGAGCGGCTGCGGGTCGTCTGGTTCCCGCTCGAACGCCTTTGTTCTGAAAGGCGCAAGAGCTTCCATCGTGACGACGAACGGCGAGATCGTCGTCGCAAAGTTTTTCGCGAGAAAAGGCCCGAGCGGCTGGTATTCCCACGACTGAATGTCGCGGGCCGACCAGTCGTTGACCAGACAGAGGCCGAAAATATGCTTTTCGGCCTCGGCGATAGGAATCGAGTTTCGCAGTTCATTTCCCTGCCCGACAAAAAACCCGACCTCCATCTCGTAATCGAGATTTTTGCACGGGATAAACACCGGCGGCGCGTCCTGATCGCTCCGGTTCTGCCCGTGCGGCCGCTTAACGTCCGTCCCGGAGATCACAATACTAGAAGCCCGCCCGTGATATCCGATCGGCACATATTTGTAATTCGGCAGCAGCGGATTTTCGGGGCGAAACATCGACCCGACATTCGTCGCGTGATAGATCGAGCAGTAGAAATCGGTGTAGTCGCCGATAACCGCGGGCAAATCTTCAAATGTACATTTCGCAAATGGTGAAAGATGTTTCGAAACTTTCTCCTTATCTTCGAAATCACTCTGCAGCATTTTCAAGACCCGCGATCTTAGCTTTATTCGAGTTTCGGCAGGCTCATACATGATGCCGTCTAGACCGGCCCACATTCGTTTGTCACCAAGGAGTTCGTGAAAAGACTCCTCAAACAACCCATCGTCATAACAGCCATCGAGGTCCAAGACTTGGTCACCAATCACAACACCAATGTGAATCTGCTCGTGCTTTGCGTCTTCAAAGAAAACACAAAACGGCAGATTCTGTATCGGAAAGTCCGTATTCGGATCGTTGGCGGATTCGACCCAACTGCGGAGGTTCGGGTCGTGAGTTTCGTTGATTTCGTAGATCATAAGAAGATTTTTGCCCGCTAAACACGCGAAAAGGCGCGAAAAAAAGGACGGACAATGTGGCTATTATCCCATATTCATAGACGCCCTTCGACAAACAAGCAGTAAAATTCTTCCATTCTTAATTTCGCGTTTTTTCGCGTATTTCGCGGGCAAATCTCTTACACAATCCCCAGCTTTTGCAGATCCGCGACCGGCTCGTCGAATGAGCATGAGCCGAACGACTGGATGCCAAACACACGCAGACGTTCGAGTTGGGCGAGGCCGAGATTGAATTCCTTACGCCAGACGGCGGACTGGTCTTCGAAATGGAAGACCTCGGCAAATTCCTCTTCCAGCACCTCTTCGAGCAGGTTTTTGCGAAAGCCTTCGCGGGCAAAGGCGGTCATCAGGAACAGGTTTAAGAAGCCATGCATCGTGCCTTTTGGCGAATCGGCGGCGTATGTCAGAGCGTGATAACAGCGGACGGGATGATGCAGCCCGGCGGTTGCCTTGAACGGCACTTTGGCGGCGACACATGCCTGCACAAACCGAACGATCTCGGCGCTGCCCGGAAACGCATCGGGCGTGACGCCGCCCGTGCGGATCTTGGCCCGCTGGCCTTTTTCGGCCAAGACCGCGATCAGGTCGTCGAAGTTTTCATTCATCGCGATCTCAAAATACGCGATCACGCCCTCCGGCAAGGCCCGCACGGTGTTATCAACCTTCGAGACCGTCGCGGCCCTGACCTCGACGGAATCGCAAACTACGCTGCCGCCCATCTTGTCATTAAAAAGACGGATCTGCCTGATCGTCTCATAAACGTCCTCGCCCGCCACAACGGTCAGCAGCCATGCGTTGCCCGCGTCCCGCGAGATAAAATCGCCGGCACTTTCATAAAACTCGCCGAGCCTCTCGGCCGTGACGACAAAGCGGCCGAGCATCCAGCTATAATTGCTGTTGCGATAGGTCGCATAATTGATGACCGCCTCAGACATCGAAAGCTGCGACGGCGGAAACAGTCCGGCGTAGTCGATCGCCCCCGAAAGAAGTGCCCGAACCGACGACATAACATTTGATCCAGCTATCTGCGTATCCATTTGCAAAGTCTGATGATAAGAATATCGGCGTAATTTTACAACTTTCGCCGACTTAAGAAGTTTGAACGCAATGTCGCCCAGGAAGAAATATTAGCCGCAGATAAACGTAAATAACGCAGATAAGAAAAAACAATTTTTAATTATTTCCTATTCGCGTCCATCTGCGTTTATCTGCGGCAAAAAAGCCTTTCTCTTGAAACCGAGGACGTTGGCGATAAAAATCCATTCAAGAGTTGCGTTTAGCTAAAATATTGGGGTATCTTTGCTTAATTTTCAGCTTTTAGATGATAAAAAATGCGCGTTTTAGGAATTGATCCCGGCAGCGAAACGCTTGGTTGGGGCGTCGTTGACGGCAGCGGGTCAAAATACGCTCTGGTCGCCTATGGCACCGTTAAATCGAAGCCGAAAGAGCAATTCTCTAAACGCCTGCTCAACATTTACAACGGCGTCGCCGAGATCATGGCCGAACATTCGCCGGATGTGCTGTCGGTCGAGGATACATTTTACGCTGTTAACGTCGGCGTTGCATTAAAGCTGGGCCAGGTTCGCGGGGCGATGCTGCTGCTGGCCGAACAACGAGGAATCGAGATCGCCGAATACGCTCCGCGGCTCATAAAACAGACCGTCGTCGGCTACGGCAACGCCGAAAAACAGCAGGTCGGGCAGATGGTCAAGATATTGCTAAAGCTCAAAGATGTACCGACTCCGCACGACGCGGCCGACGCGCTGGCAATCGCAATCTGTCATTTTCACCACGCGGGGGTTCAGGAACGGATAAAACAGGCGGACACGAAACGCCGATAGTCTTAGCGGTAGTTAAGGGAGATTGATGAAATTCCCATTTTCCACATTTTTGATCCTTTTGGTTCTGGTTGTAGGAACGAGCATTTCGGCTCAAAGGCGTCCTGCGCCTCCCCCCCGTGCGGCGAAATCCGTGGCTTCGAAAAAATCGGGAGAGATCGGCCAGTCAGCGATAGTCATCGACGACACTCTGTCGGTTCTCCGCGTAAATCCGAGCCTGTTTTCCGACTCGATCCAGCGAATGCATCGGGGCCGACGGGTTCAGATACTCGGCGTGACCGAGGCAGATGGCGTAAAATTTTACAAGGTGACGGCCCCGCCGTCGAATTTCGGCTGGGTGCAGGCGGACGCGGTTTTTGGCAAATTTCGCTCCGGCGACGAAGAGCGGCTGGCCCGATTGGTACAAGCCCTCGAGGGATTCGACCAGATCGACGTGGCCACCGAATTTTTCAAACTCTATCCCGACTCCAAATTCCGCCCGGCTATCCTACTCCTCTTCGGCGACCTGCTTGAGGAGGTCGCCGCCAAACTTTCCAAAGACGCTAACAGCAGGCTGAAACGCGCCGAAATGGCCGCCTCCGCCGCGCCGCTACACAGCTACTATCTCAACTACGTCAGCCTCGACCGTTACCGCAAGCTCGGCATCCTGTTTCTCTTTAATTCGACGACAAAACTGTTTCATTACGATGGCGCGAGTTGGAAGGAGATCGTGACGAAATTTGCCACGTCATCCGAGGCGACCGAAAGCCAAAAACGGCTTGACGCGTTGAAAGAGAAGATGGAGAAACTCGTAGCAAAATAATCCGGAAGCCGTAACCAGAAACTAGAAACTAAATTGCACCTCAAATCGCAAACGCCGGTTGCCGCCGCTTTGACGGCCGCCGCCGAAACCGAAACCGCTGGCAAGTGAGACCGGCTCGCCAAATAGTGGAGAACTGAGATTGCCTACTGGCGTGCCGCCGTTTGTGTGATTCAGAATATTGCGGATCTGGACTGAAAATTCTAGTTTATACGGGCTTTCGTCGTCACCGCCGCTAGCCGGTTTGCCACCGCCGCCACCACTAAACGGACTGTTCGTTCCCGTGCGATTGCGGTCGTCGCCGCTGGTTTGCACCGCTTTCGACGATTTCTTGTCGCCTTTTCCGCCAAACGCAAATTCTTTTGCGATCCGCAAATTGGCAACAAAAAACTGCGGCCCGCGGCCATAGTTTCGAGGAATTATTATTTGGCCGGTGATGGGCTGTAAATCAAAATTTCCGAAAGCAGTCCTAGCCACGCACGGACGAACAACCGGAATCGTCGTCGTTCCAAAATTACATTGCCGGTTCAAGTCACTGGCAAACGAAGGCCGGTCGGTAAAGAGCGTGTCGCCGTTAATATCGGTACCGGTCGTGATGTTGAACGGAATGCCCGAGCGAAATGTCAGAAACGGGCTGAGAGCGAGGCCGAGCGGGGCTTTGATATTGCCGCCCAGCACAAATCTGTGCCGCACATCGGCCTGCGCATTGCCGTATTCACCGCTTAGGTCATACTGATTTACCGGGAATGTGCCCGCTCCGTCGGTGTCGCTCCGCGAACCGCCAAAGGCATAATTTCCAAACATCGAGATTTTTTTGCTTAGTGTCGACCTAAAATTTAATAGCAATTGGTTTTGGTTAAACCGGCCCGTCGATTCGTATTGAAAAATGTTACCCGACGCAGGCAAAGGCCGCACGCCCGCGACAGGGGCGTTTATGTTGCGGCTCCGCAGCAATCTGTTTGTTCGCGATAAAATATAGGTCAGACTCAAGGTCGTGCTAAACGGCAACTGCCTCTCAACACTCAGTGCCAATTGAGCTGTGCGCGGTGCTCGCAGGTTTGGCGAGACGATTCGCGTCGTTTGTTTTTGAGCGAATGCGGTTAGCGACTGGGTCGTCGGAATACTTGTAACCCGGCCATCCGCCGTAAAAATCGGCTGGCTCAGGATCGCCGCATCGGTAACGACAAACTGCTGCTGATTGACGCCGTTAAACCGGAGCGTCTGCAAGGTCAGGCCTTCGCTAAACCGATCGTAAAAAACACCAAAACCGCCGCGAAAGACGGTTTTGGGCTTATTCTGTCCCTTGCCTCCCGGTGAATAAGCGAAACTAAAGCGTGGAGCGAGATCGCCGTGATCCGAAATATTCGTCTGGGTTTCGTACCTCAGGCCAAATGAAACTGTAAGATTTGGCCTCAAACGCCAGTCATCCTGGGCAAATAATCCGGCATCTGTCCTGCGCACCTCGGCGTTTGGCATGCCGCCCGCGATCGTGAACTGCGTGGGAACGCCGCCCGCCGTGCGCAAGATCGCATTGCGGTACTGATCGAGCGTGCTGAACGTAAACGTTCCGGCAAAGTTGCCCGGCGATGCATCGAGAATATGAACACGCCGCAGCCGCCCGCCAAATTTGACCAAATGATTGCCTCGGACGAGCGTCGTGAAATTCTGAACCTCGATGCGGTCTTCGTGATTAAATGCGTTGCCGACATTTGCTCCTCCGCCCGTAAACGCATCCAAAACCCTGATCGTCGGCGAGGTGTCCGCACTGGTCTGAGTGGCACGCCGGCGAATATACTGAAGGCTCGCCTCATCGATGACCGTCGGCGAGATCACCAATGTGTTGGTAAACCGCAGCGTCTTGTCGCTGTCTTGCGAATTGTAGGCCCGTGACGCGAGGTCAAATCCACCGAGACCGGCATTCGTCGTTTTCGACCCCGAACCCAGAAATCGGGCAATGAATGTGTCGTTTTGGCTGATCTGGTAATCGAGCCGCGAATTGAATTCATATGTTTTTAGCGGCGCGAGCAAGTTACGCTGAAAAACCTGCGAGGCGAGACCCGGACCGAGGATGACGGCGTTGATAAGGGCGTTATTATCAATGTCTTCTTTTTCGCCGTCAAAAAACATTGACGCGCGTTTTTTGATGAGCGGGCCGCCGAAATTGCCGTTGATATTGCGAAGCTGAAACGACGGGCGGTTCGGTGCAAACGGGTTTCGCGAATTGACCGATTCGTCCTCAAACTCACTGCCGATCTCGCCCTTCCATTTGTCGGTGCCGGGCTTGGTCAATATCTCGATGCGTCCGAATCCTGGCCTGTCGTATTCGGATGAAAACGGGTTTTGGTTAATGCGTATCTCGCGGATCGAATCTTTCGGAGGCAGCCTTCCGCCCGAAAATCCATCGATAAAAATCTCGCCGCCGTTCGGCCCGGCAGCCGGCCCCGCCATTGCCTGTAGAGCGGCTTCGAGATCGGCCGGGTTATCGGGGAGCGCATTCAGATCTTCGCTATTTAGCACGATAGCACCCGCATTTGCATCGGGGCTGGTGTTTATTGGTGCTTCGCCGCCGACAGTAACATTTTCGTTGACTGTGATCGAAAGCGTGACGTCGAAAGCGACAGTTTTCCCGGCGGCGATGTTTACCGCCGCCGGTCCGTACGCCGCAAAGCCTTTCGCCTCCACCGCCAACGAATATTTGCCCGTCGCGAGGCCTCCAAACGCAAACTCGCCATCCTGATTAGATTGCGTAGTTTTTTCCACTCCGCTTGCGTTCGTGATTTTGACAGACGCCCCGCGCACCAACGCTCCCTGAACGTCGACAATTTTGCCGTGCAGCGTCCCATTCGCCGGCTGAGCGTATACCGAAGAAAACAAAAGTATTGCGACAAAAAGGAGGCCGAGAACCTTCATAAACATATAAATGAAAAACCCCGCGAAAGAGCGCGAGGACTTCAACGCTCGAAAAACTTAGTTATTGACACAAATCGACCACCCTAGATTATAAGCCCAAAGATGAACGCAGGATTAACGCGGAGTTTTAGAATAAATTGGCTTAAATGGCGGCGGCGATCTGAGCGGCGACCCGGGCGTTGTTTTCGAGCAGGGCGATGTTGGCGGCGAGCGTTCGGCCCCCGCTGCGTTCCGACATCTGGGCGAGCAGAAATGGCGTGATCTCTTTGCCGCGAATGCCGTTTGTGGCCGTAAGTTTTAAGGCATCGGCAAGCATTGATTCGAGTTCGTCGCGGGTAATTGCAAATTCGGCGGGGATTCGTACCGTGACGAGGATCGAGCTTTTCAGTCCCAAATAGTCGCGAGCGGCAGCGATACGCGAAACTTCTGCCGCCGTTTCGACCCTTTCATCGACCTCTAAACCACTTGAATGGGAGTAAAACGCTGGCAGCTCGTCGCATTGCCAGCCGAGAACGGTGACTCCGTGCGTTTCGAGCCATTCCCGCGTCGCGGGCAGATCGAGGACGATCTTCGCACCTGAGCAGACGACAGTGATCGGCGTTTGGGCAAGCTCCGGCAGATCAGCGGAAACGTCCGCCGAATATCCGCGATGCACGCCGCCGATGCCGCCGGTCGCAAAGACCTTGATCCCGGCCATGTGAGCGATAAATGTTGTGGTCGCAACGGTCGTCGCGCAATCGAGCTTTTGAGCAACCGCAATGGCGAGGTCGCGGCGCGAGATCTTGCGAATGTCTTTGCGGGTCGCAAGCTGCTCTATTTGGGCCTGGTCCAATCCGACATGAAACTCGCCTCCAAAAACTGCTATCGTCGCCGGAACTGCCCCGTTTTCACGGACAACGGCTTCGAGTTTCAGCGCCGTCTCGATATTTTGCGGATAAGGCAAGCCGTGGGTGATCACGGTCGATTCGAGCGCGACGATTGGTTGATTGTGGTTTAGCGCGTCGGAAACTTCTTCATTGAAATTGATCATCATCAAGGTCAGTTCTAAAGCAACCTGAAGAAAAGAATTGCCACTAGCTTTAGCTAGTGGTTACAGGGAAAAAATATTCTAGGTTTTAGCCCAATTTGGCGTAAGCCTATTGGAAGCTACTTAATTCTGAATTCGGCTAAAGTCTTAATTTCTGAATCTCTTTTCCACTAGCTAAAGCTAGTGGCAATTCAAAGAAAGTAAAAGCCGACTATTTCACAAAATGCCCGATCCGGCTCAGTCGCGGATTGGTAAGGCAACCATACCATTTGTCCGTCGCACCACGATCGCACGACCAGTATACAAACATCGCCCGCCCGATGATCAGCTCGCGAGGGACAAAGCCCCAGTAGCGGCTGTCTTCGCTGTTGTCGCGGCTGTCCCCCATGACAAAGAAACTGTTCGCCGGTACGACCATCGTTTTACCGGCTACGCCAAATTCATAGCCGCGCCGCGACAGATGCTGTCCGGATTTGATGGCGTCCATCGTCACTTTTGAATAGTAAACGTTGTATTTTTCGTCAGGGCGTCGTTCTTCAAATTCGGAAGTCGTCAGCGCCGACTGATTGTCGTCCGCGTCGCCGAGCATCCGATGCTCTGGCAAAAGCTGGTCGTTGATAAAGACCTGATTTTCACGAAACTCGACCTTATCCCCCGGCAGCCCGATGACACGCTTTACGTAATTTACCTGATACGGCGTAGCGGACGCGCCGTGAGCTCTGTCGTTTTCCGGGTGAAGTTTATTGCCGGGATATTTAAATACGACGATGTCGCCACGCTCGATCTCGCGTTGCGGCAAAAAAGGCAGGCCGCCGCCGCCGGGCGTGAAGATAAATTTGTTGACCAGCAGATAATCGCCGATCAGGATCGTATTCTGCATCGAACCGGTTGGCACGGTCACGGCCTGCAAAATAAAGGTCATTCCGAAAATAGCCATGACAAGCGTCACGACAAACGACTCGAAATACTCACGCATCGTCGACTTGGGCGGCCCGCTCGGCTTTGGTGGTTTGGCCGCTTTGATTTCGGGGGCCGCTGGTTGCAGGATTTCGTCACTCATAGATATAGCTCAATAATACGTTAATTTTGCTCGGCGCGTTTCGCGGCCGGGTCATTTTGTGATTTGAGAACGCCCAATGCTTCTTCGGCGGCCATCATTTCGGCCGATTTTATCGAATTTCCCTGTCCACGTGCCTTGCCCGTCGCCCACGTCGCCTCAACCGAGAATACGCGTGCGTGCGGCGGCCCGTCCGTCTTTACGATCGCGTAGTTCGGTGCCGATTGTTTATCGGCTTGCAACAGTTCTTGCAGCAGCGTCTTGTAATCGATCGAGTTCTTGGGCGTCGCACTGCGAAGCTCGTCGGCGAAAATCCGCCCGAGAAAAACGCGGGCCGCTACATAACCGCCGTCCAAAAAAACTGCCGCGATCACCGCTTCGAGCGTATTTGCAAGCAGGGCCTGTTTCTTGCGCCCGCCGGTTTTCTCTTCGCCGCGGCCAACGCGGACGTAGTCGCCTAGATTAAGCACATCGGCGATCCTGGCGAGTGTCGCCGTGCTGACCAGGTAGTGTTTCATCAGCGTCAGGTCGCCCTCGTTGAGGTGCGGGTTGCTCTGATAGAGCCTTTCCGCGATCACCAGGCCGAGCACCGAATCGCCGACAAACTCCATCGATTCGTTTTCCGCATCGCGTATCGTTTCCTCAGTCTCGCCCGGCAAATTCTCATACGCCCACGACCGGTGGGTGACGGAGCGCTGAAGCAGGTCCAGATCGGCAAAGCGGTGGCCGAGTAGATTTTCGAGACTGGCGAGCTTTGCGGTCATCGTAGCTAATTTTAAGTAGTGTGGCGACAAAAGGAAAGTCGGACGCGGTTTTCGTTCCGCGCCCGACTGATTTTTAGACTGCTTTACGGAGCTTTAGACTCCTTTTTTCTTAACAACCGGCTTTTTGACTAACGACTGCTGTTTCGTACCTGGATTCTTAACCGGCGTGACGACCGGCTTGATCGGAGTAACTACCGGAGGCTTTCCCGTTGTCGTGGTACCGGGTTTGGCCGGTGTCGCCGTCGTTCCCGGCTTGGCCGGCGTCGTTCCGGGAGTGGTAGCCGCGTCTGCCGGAGTTGCGACCGGTTCCGGATCGCTGATAGGCGCTACCGGCAGCAGCGGGTTCGGCATCGGCTTTTTATCGACCTGAGCGATAAACGCGTCAAAGCCGTCTGGCTTATTAAAGCGAACATTGTATATATCCTGCATACTCTTAAGCAGACTATCCGTATAGGCCTTTGGCGTTTTAGAATCGGCCTTGGCCAAATGATAGGCCCGTGCGTAGGAGTCTATAGCCGCTTCAGCCGTGCCGTTGAACATAGCAACCTTTGCTTTGATCTCATCAGCCTTGGTCTTGGCGACTTCGGGTGTATCCTTATCGCTTTGCGCCTTTACCAAAGCGTCGGCTTCGCCCGCAAGGTTTCGTGCATTTTCAAAGTAGTTCGCACCGATCGCTTGATATACTTGAGGTGTATTCTTCGTATCCGAGGCAAGCTGGGTTGCTTTATACAAATAACTTAGTGCCTGCTTTTTATCGTTCTTATCGTAAAAATAGATGTACCCGATGGTGTAATTCATCCATCCAAGGGCATCGTCTTTATTCTTGTATTTGAACTGGTTCACGCCAAAGTTTTTAAAAACCTTGCCACCTTCGAGATCGGCAATCGACTGCTTCGCAAATTTCAGCGTCTCATCATTCCATTTGGTTACTCGCGGCGTCTTGGCGGTTTCGTCGAGTCCAATCGAGCCGAGCACGAGCTCAGCGTCACGAAAATCGTCCGGCTTTTCGGATAATATCTGCTTGCCGGCATCATATACATCCGCCCAGTTGCTCGCCTTCAGACCATCATCAAATTTTTTCGTGAGAGCAGCAAAACGCTCTCTCTCGATCCTCGCCGCGAGGGCTTTTTCGAGAGCCGGAACGGCTGTTTTCAAATAATCCGCAGATTCCTTGGCCGATTCGCACGCACCATATTTTTCCAAAAACTGTTTACCAGCCGCGATCGTCGCTTTTTTATCCTCGATCGATGTCTTAGGGAAAAGTTCACGAAAACTATCGTAAAGCTTGCCCTGTCCGTCGGCGTCCGTGCAGGGGTCCTGAGCAAAACCTGCCACAGCTCCCAGTGCGATAATCGAGGCCAGTATCAACCCCATGTTTAATTGTCTAAAAATCGTTTTCATTGAAACACTTCCTCCGCCTGAGCGTAACTACCAATATAGTCTATCAACCGCAAAACATGGAGTTTAGTACTCCGGTTTTGCGTGAAATCAGATGAGTGCGCCCGCAAATAAGTTGCAATCATTTGCGCCCGTCAACCTCATTTCAAGTACAAAAATGACTAATCAAAAGAAATCTTTTGAAAAGGTCAATAATCCGTAAGTTTCGCTCCGCTGTCAAGCGAAAAACAGTTTCCGCTAACCGGAGCGAAACATCCGCATTCGTCAAAGCACCCAGATTATCTAATAAATATTGTATTTTATGGTGTTTATTCCGGCTTGATCACCGGGCCGCTCGGCTTTTCCTTGCCGTCGCGATCATAGGTAATTACCACCGGCGGAAATACCGGTTTTGAACTGCTGGTTTTCGTAATCAGTTTTTTCGGCGGTGCGTTCTGCCTGGGCGCACTCGGAACGATTATTACGTTAGGGTTGTTAACGGCGGTTGCGGCCATGTCAGCGCTGCTTTCATCGGCATCTTCGCCCTCGGCGTCGGCAAGTTTGGCGGCGGTTTGAGCGTCAACATTGGTTTTTGATTTAAGGTGAAATTCGGTTTGGGCCAGGTTGCGGTCCGTCCGCACGATCTGCTGGCTTAACGCACGGTAAACCTGAGCGGCAACGGCGGCGGCATATTTACCGCGTTCACCCTGGCCGCGGGTGATGACCGCGACGGCATATTTTGGCTTCTCGATCGGTGCCACCGAAGCAAAAAGTCCCACCCACGAGCCCTTATCAATACACGAACCGGTCTTACCCGCCACGCCAAGCGTCTGATCCATGTTGCGATGGGCCGTCCCGTATTCAGCGGCTCCCATCATGCCGGGGATCATGCGACGCACATTCTGCTGCGGCAACTCGACGTTTGCCCGGTAAAACGGCTGAAATTTTGCCTTGTCCATCTCGTTTCGAGGGATACGCGGCAGTACGCGATGGCCGCCGTTGGTGATCGCGGAAACCATAACGGCCAGCTGCATCGTCGACACCTCGGTATCGTCGCCGTGCGAATAGATGCGGGCGTTATTGTTATTGATTGGCAGTCTGCCCGGGGCTTCTCCTGGCATGTTAAGACCGGTGGGCTCGCCGAGACCGAGCTGTCTGCCGTATGCGACCAGCTTGGTATTGCCAAGCTGCGAACCGACACGCTGAAAATACGTGTTGTCCGAAAACGCTACTGCATCGTCGAGCAATCGCCGCGTCGAGATATTGCGGACCGAGCCGTTCTCCTTGCTGATCACTCCTTCGTTAAGCCCGGCGACGCCCGTAACGAGCTTGATAGTCGAACATGGCCTGATCGTGCTCCGCACGGCCCAATCCTGATTGACGATTGTCAAAACCTTGCCCGTCTGGGCCTCCATGACAACTATCGACCCCGCGTGCTGCCCAAGCGCATTAACGGCCGCGACACGGATGTTAAGGTCCTCGCCCTCGGTCACATCACGCGAGATATTTGTAATAGTTTCGTTGCGAAGACCGCGTTCGAACGCTAACTTGCGGGCTCGTGCCTCGCGGGCCGCCTGTTCGCGTCGGCGTTGCTCAGCGATAATGGCTTGGCGGCGTTCTTCTTCTTTACGGCGGCGTTCGGCGGCTACGCGTTTGGATTCAGCGGCTTTCTTGGGGTCTTTTTTGGCAGTCTGTTTGGTGTTTCCCTTTGTGTCCTTGGCCACGCGGCGATCTCGGTCGCGTTCTTTTTTGGCATCTTTTGCATGTGCTTGTGCCTTCTTAGCAGCGATGGCCTTCCTCGATTGGGCCGAGATGCTGCTGGCAAAGATCACGCTTAAAGCAAAAACTGTCAGTATGGAGCCGACAAGAGACGATTTGGGGTACATTAACTTCATGCTTTACCTCAGACAAGACAAATTGTTTTAAAGATTATTGGAGGAGACCGAAAATCTCGATCTAGCTGTTTTCAGCGTTTGCGTAAAAACTAAGGTTGAATATAACATTCAAGCGGTTTAGGCGCAAGCACTTTTGATAGATGCCATAATAATGGCTTACGATCGCCGCATTACATGACATTCTTTAATACATTCCGTGGCAGGCTGCTGCTGATACTCACGTTCCTGCTGATGGCGACGCTCGGCGTGCAGTATTACCTCAATTTGCTTACGCAAAAAGAGAACAATGACCTGCGGGAGACGCAGGAACAGACCATTGTCGCGGGTATGACTCTAGGCTTTGCCGGCATAACCGCTAAAGACGATCGTGTTCAGGATCTGCTCGATCAGCCGGGTCAAACGTTTCTCGACGAAAACTCGCGGGCCCGGATCAAAGATATTATTATCATCGACAACAACTGGCAGGTGACCGACAGCCTTAATGAGAGCTATCAGCCATCGACAGGCATTAACGGAGAAGCGGTGTACAAATTGCTCGGCGATCTAAAGGATCTGCCTCCTTTGATGGAAGGCTCCCGGTTAGGCGAAGACCTTAAATACTTTCCGAACCGAAAAACGGAGGCAAACAGGGAGCAGCCGGACGAAGCTCATGCGATCCCGGTACAAACCAGCCAAGGCAAATGGTACGTGATGATCGTGCTCAAGCACGATCCGAATGAGGCAACATGGCGTGCGGCCCGACCGTTGATCTACACACTTGGTGTTCTCCTCGTTTCATCGCTTATCACATTGCTGCTCGTTTGGCGGTTTTCCGAGCCGATAGCAAACTTATCAAATGCCGCCCGCCAGGTAGCCGAAGGAAATCTACAGGTTCGGGTTACCGACGCCGAGCGTAAAGACGAGATGGGCCGTCTCGCTCAAAATTTTAACGAGATGGCCGCCGAGCTTGAGAAAAAACGCGACCTCGAAGCCCAACTCCAGCAAGCCGAAAAGAGTGCGGTCGTCGGACGTCTCGGCTCGGCCATCGCTCACGAGATACGCAACCCGCTAAATTATATCAATCTGACGCTCGATCATTTGCGATCCAAATACGCCCCTGAGGAACCGGAAAGAAACGAGAAATTTATAAAGCTAACATCGCAGTTAAAGGCCGAGGTTGCCCGTATAGACCGGCAGATATCGGACTTTTTGAACTATTCACGGCCCGCCAAGGCCGATCTTAAACCCATTGATGCCCGAAAAGTGATCGAAAACAGCCTGCGCATCGTCGAGCCCGAGGCCGATGAGAAAAATATCAAGATCGGTGTCGTGGAGCATGAAGACATCCCCCGGATATTGGGCGACCCGGAATTCCTTCGTTCAGTTTTCAACAATCTGTTTATCAACGCCATGCAGTCGATGGAATCGGGCGGCGGCCGTCTTAATATCAAGATCTCACCCGATCAGAATGGCAAATGCGTCGATTTTGAGATTTCCGACACGGGCAACGGCATCTCTGCGGAAAACCTCTCAAAGATATTCGAACCGTATTTTTCGACCAAAGAAACCGGCACCGGCCTCGGCCTCGCGATCGTCTACAAGATCGTCGAGATCCATAACGGAACGATCCAGGTCGAATCAACAGTGGGCGAGGGAACTAAATTTACGGTAAAATTACCTAAGGCAGGGGAAGTAACCACGAAATAACACGAAAGTTCACTAAAATAATTGAATAGTTTTGTGTTTTTTCGTGTATTTCGTGGTTACCTCTTCTTAATAAAGTTATGGCAAGAAAGAGCATACTCGTAGTTGACGACGAAAAAAATCAACGCGAAATCTTAGAGACAATTTTGTCGGACGAGGGTTACGACGTGACGACCGCGAGTTCGGGCGAGGCGGCGTTGAAATTTGTCGCCGACCGGCACTTTGACCTGGTGCTGACGGATCTGAAAATGACCGGGATGAGTGGGCTTGACCTGCTCAAAGAGCTTACCGATTTCGACAAATCGATCATCGTTATTCTGCTAACTGCGCATGGCACGATCGATTCGGCTGTGGACGCTCTGCGATTGGGTGCTTTCGAGTATCTGCAAAAACCTTACGACAGCCAAAAACTGCTCGAAACCGTCTCTCGGGCCCTGAAAAAACTGACGATGCTCGACGCCGAGATCGTCTCGGTCTCGCCCGAGATGGACAAAGTCAAAAAGCTGATCCTCAAGATCGCAAAATCCAATTCCACGGTCCTCATCCGCGGCGAGAGCGGCACCGGAAAGGAGCTTATTGCACGCTCGATACATAAAAACAGCCTCCGCTCGAACGAGGTCTTCCAGGCCGTAAACTGTGCCGCGATCAACGAAAATCTGCTCGAATCGGAGCTATTCGGCCATGAAAAAGGCTCGTTTACGGGAGCAATTGCCGAAAAGAAAGGACTCTTTGAAATCGCGCATAACGGCACACTCTTTCTCGACGAGATCGGCGAACTCGACATAGCATTACAGGCCAAACTGCTGCGAGCCTTGCAGGAAAAGCAGATACGCCGCGTCGGCGGCATCAGGGACATTGACGTTGATGTCCGCGTTGTCGCGGCGACAAACCGCGACCTGCTCCATATGGTCGAGGAAAAACGCTTTCGCGAAGACCTGTATTACCGGCTAAACGTGCTCTCTATCGAGCTGCCGGCATTGCGCGAACGGCGGACGGACGTTCCTGTACTGCTCGATTATTTCGTCAAAAAACACACCCGCAACACGAGTCGCAAAATCACGATCACACCCGAGGCTCGACATCTGCTCGAAGATTACTCCTACCCCGGCAACGTCCGCCAGCTCGAATCAGCCCTCGAACGCGCGATCCTCCTGTGTGAGGACGACACCGTCACCACCGAGGACCTGCCTCCGGAAATGACCCAGACAAGTAGCCGCGCGTCGTCTTCGTCCGGCGATCTTTTCAAACTGCCGCCCGAAGGTGTCAATTTCGAGGAAGTCGAACGCAGCCTCATAATGCAGGCAATGGATCGCACGGACAACAACATCACAAAATCGGCGAAATTGCTTGGTCTGACTTTCAGAACTTTGCAATATCGCCTCGAAAAGTTTGGATTCAAAAAGGAAGAGGAAAGTGACGAGGGACAAGGGACGAGGGACGAGGGCTAGACACATGGCAGATGATGGCAGCTACAAAAGTTTGATCGTTTGGCAAAAGAGTATAACTCTTGTGAAGTGCATCTATGTCCTAACTGTTATGTTTCCGAGTGAAGAGAAATTCGGAATAATTTCGCAAATGCGTCGCTCGGCCGTCTCGATTCCCTCAAATATTGCCGAAGGCCAAGCACGCCGCACGACCGGTGATTACATTCGATTTGTATCTATGGCCGAAGGCTTCTTTGGCAGAACTCGATACTCAGCTTATCATTTCAATTGATTTAGGGTTTTGTAACGGAAAAGAGGCTGATAAATGTTTAAATATAATGATTGAAATTAGAAAAATGCTCAACGCTCTTAGGCGTTCACTTTTGACGAGAGCCGCAGGCGCCAATTAATCTTCCCTTGTCCCTCGCCCCTAATCACTCGTCCCTGAATTCGGAGGATTCAAATTATGGAATGGTTCTCGACATTGAGTTTGGCACTTGGTTCGGCGTGGACGTCGGGCATTAATCTCTACGCGACGGTGGCGGTGCTCGGGCTGCTCCAGAAATTTGGTGCGACAAGGCTTCCGGGCGGGTTGGATGCACTCGATAATTGGTGGATCATCGGCTTTGGCATCGGGCTATATCTCATCGAGTTTTTTGCCGACAAGATCCCTTATGTCGACAGCGTCTGGGATGTCATTCACACATTCATACGCGTTCCGGCCGGTGCGGTGGTTGCTTATGCGGCGACCAATCATATGGACGCGAGCGTTTATATCCCGGCGGCGTTGGTCGGCGGCGGCTTGGCTTTGTCGTCGCATGGGACAAAAACGGCCCTTCGCGTTGGGGCCAATCTCTCGCCCGAGCCTGTTTCAAACTGGGTCTTATCATTGAGCGAGGACGGGATCGCATTTATCGGCATATTCCTCGCCGTTTTTGCACCGATGGTCATCGCCGGCGTGCTCATTATCTTTACTCTCATTTTCATCTGGGCTTTCCCGAAGGTCTTTCGACGCCTCCGGCGGATGTTCCGGGCGGTCGGAGCTTTTCTTAAGGGTGAAGGATTCTCCGACGAGGCGGCGCGCTGACGATTTGATGCAATTGACGTTTCAAATCATTGCGGTTGTACTCGGCGTGGTCACCGTCTATTTCATTTGGAATGGCGATCTCGACGGTGTATTCGTGTCGGTGGTTCTCGCAGCCTGTAGCTCTCTGCTCATCATGCGTTTTCGAGCTAAAGAGCGTATCTCGCTCCGCAAAGACAACTGATCTTTACGAAATATCACGCAAACTCTTTACAGCTAAAGCGAATCATAGATGCTGAAAATGGCACGCAGACGGCCTGTGATCCTATCGAAGATGTTTTGAGTAAATAGGCGACAAGGTTAAACTAGCTTTTCGGATACGAATTGTGAGCAAACTAAAAAATCTTCTCGAAAACAACCGCCGGTGGGCATCGCGTATGACCAGCGAAGACCCAGGTTTTTTCGCTGATCTTGCCGATCAACAGGAGCCCGAATACCTTTGGATCGGCTGCTCGGACAGCCGTGTGTCGGCAAATACGATAGTTGACCTCAAGCCCGGCGAGATATTTGTCCACCGCAACGTCGCTAATCTGGTCAATCACACCGACATGAATTGTCTTTCGGTGATCCAGTTTGCCGTCGAGGTGCTCCGCGTAAAACACATCATCGTCTGCGGCCATTACAATTGCGGCGGCGTGACCGCCGCTCTCGAGGGCAAAGGTCACGGGCTGATCGACAATTGGCTGCGGCACATTCAGGACACGGCGAATCAGAATGAACGGCAACTTTCCGCTCTCACTGATTTTAGCGAGCGGGCAAACCGTCTGTGCGAACTCAACGTCTGCGAACAGGTGATAAATGTCGGCGAAACGACGATAGTTCAGGAAGCGTGGGAACGTGGACAGGAATTGACAGTGAACGGCTGGATTTATGGGTTAAAGGATGGAATCATTCGCGATCTTGAGATTTCGCTCAACAGTGAAGGCGACGTTCAGCAATTGAGAAGTAGATTATTCTGCAACAGCCACGGCTCCGGGGACTCAGTTTAGAAATATATGAATCGTTTTAAGACTTTGATTCTCGCTTCGTTATTTGTGATCGCAGCTTCGGCGCTCGTCCCGGCCCAGTTGTCGCGAAAGCCTTCGCCGACCCGCGAGCCAAAAGGCGCGATGGACAAACGGCCCGATTCGATCAAAAACTCGCTGCCGAAGGTCGCATCGCGAAACGCCTTTAACTCGATCGCCCGCGTTTATCATCAGGGAACGCCGTACGCGCTGCCGCATGCGATGTTCGTCGTCGACCGGCAGGCGAATAACAAGATCTACTTCGTCAATTCGCAAAAGTTTCGCTTTCACAAGGATTTCCTGTTGGCGACGTATCTGATCCAGCGCGGTGCTTCCAATATTTTTGAGTCGATCTATGTAAACGCCGACCGTCGCTTTGTCGTCGGCACCGTGGCCTGGCAAGCGCCGGTCGACAAATTTACGTGGGAATTATATGAAGGCGATCTCGCGATGGCCGATATGATTAAAGCGGTAAACAAAGCCATCAACGCAAATTTTTTCCAAAAGGTGTGGTTTAAGCCAAACTCGATCCGCCAGGAAGATGCGACCGCAAGCTCAGGCCTCGACCGCGTCTTGCAGGACGAACTTAATCGAAATCAGGCCTATCTTGCCCTGAACACGGGTTCCGCCGTCGGCCGCATCCACATCATCGACAAGCTCGACGACACGGTCGAGATCGGCGACAACGAGATCATCGTGCTCAAGGAATTGCCGCTCGATCTGCCGCAGGTCCGCGGCGTTATCGTGGCCAAGCCGTCAACCCCGCTTTCGCACGTCAATATTTTGGCAAAGGGCTGGAACATCCCGAACGTCTACATCAAGGACGCCGATAAACTGTTTCGCGATTACGACACCCATTGGTACAAGCTCAACGCCGAGATGGACGATTACCACCTTGAACCGGTCACAAAGGGCACCGAGTTGCCCACCTCGCCCGACGAACAGGTTCCACCCGCCGACATGAAGGCGACCCGCCTCATGACACTCGGCGAAATGCGCAAGAAAGACAGCATCGCCTACGGCTCAAAGGCCGCGAATCTAGGCGAAATGCTCCACGCCCGCGTACCGGGCATCTCGATCCCCGATGGATTTTCCGTGCCGTATTACTGGTACGACAAGTTCATGAAAGACAACGGCTTTGACAAGGTGATCAACGACCTCATGGACGACAACACCTTTGTTCACAATCCGAAGGTCCGCCGGCAAAAGCTCGAGGAATTTCGCAAAACGCTGCAAAACGGCAAATTTGACGAGGGCCTGCGCAAAGAGATCATCGCTAAATGGAAATCGCACCTTGGCAGCAAGCCCATTTTCGTCCGCAGTTCGTCTAACGCCGAAGACCTGCCTAATTTCAGCGGGGCCGGACTTTACTCGACCAAGCTGAACGTCCGCGACGAAGATGGCGTCATTGACGGTGTAAAATACGTGTGGGCTTCGCTCTGGAATTATAACGGTTACGAGGCCCGTGTCCGCAATTATGTCAGCCAAACCGACGTTTACATGTCGGCCTTTATCCAGATCGGCATCGACATGGACCGCGGTGGTGTAATGATCACAAAGGATCTGTTCGACGACCGCAATAAGAACTCTGTTTATATCAGCGCAACCTGCGGCCACAATTCCAAAGTAACAGCAAACGACGGCGTGCCGGAACAGATGCTGTTTAATCCAAAATCGAATTCTGTCATCGTGATGACATTGTCGCAGCAGAAAGGTGCGCTTCGCTTTGACGAGCATGGCGATCTGAAGGAAACAACCGATGTGTGTGCCGCCGCAAAAAAACGCGTTTTGACGGACATTCAGGCCCGCGGCTTGGCCAGGGCCGCTATAAATATCCGCACCGCGTTCGGCGGGCGAAAGGAACAGGACATCGAATGGGGTATAATGAATGGAAAGATTTACGTCGTTCAATCGCGGCCTTATATTGACAAAAAGTAGTTTAGATTCGGGCTTTGGCTTTAACTTTGCGTTCCTTGCGGCTTAGCGTGAAATTCCTTGGTTAATTCGAATGCATGCTGTTCAAGATAAAGTTTTCATGCAGAGCCGCAAAGATCGCAAAGAAAGAACAAAGGAAAAGTATTATGAAGTCAGCAATCTTATTTTTATCCACCTGTTTCGCTCTCGCTTGTAACAGCGCAGCTCCGGTCGCCCAAAATACCAGCTCGGCACCGGTCGGAACCCCTGAAAAATCGCAGACGGCAATCTCACATACACTCGAAAATCAACAGCCGCCCACGAACGCCGATTCGGCCGGCAAATCGAAATGGAAACAGAGTGGTGACCCGATCGACACGAAAAAATTTGATACCGAGATCGCAACCGCCGAGGTCAATTTTAAGAAAAAACCTGACGATGCCGCCGTTAAAAAAGCCCTGTCCGAGGCCTATTACAAACGCGGGGTTGCCCTGACCGACGCCCGTCAATATGCGTCGGCTCTCGGCGATTATCGCAAAACCGTTAAATACGATCCGACCAACACGGACGCAAAAGGCTGGATCGAAAAGATCGTGATGATCTACGACAGCATGAACCGCGAATCTCCAAAAGAAGGCGAGGAACCGCCGCCGCTGCCGCTGTCCAAACCCGTATAAATATATGAAAACACTTGCTAAGACCGTTCTCGTATTGGGTATTTTGACTGGCCTCTCGACCGTCGCTTTCGGTCAAAAGACGCCGATCAAATTCGGGCCCGGCAAAACAAGCGCGGTCGTCACCGGCTCGATGACCGGCTACAAGAGCGAACGCGTTTACGTCATCCACGTCAAGGCCGGACAGACGATGAAGACCGAGGATATTGGCAGCCACCACATAACATTGGGCATCGAAGGCCCGCCTGGATCGAGCTACGAACAGGACATGGCCGCCGACTGTCACGCCCATAACGAGATCAGCCCGACCGCCGCCGGCGATTACACGATCACGGTCACCGAATGCCAGAAAGCGGACCGCTGGAAAGGCAAGTTTAAGCTTAAGGTCAGCGTACACTAGACAAAACGGGCACTGTAAAACTAAACTAACTTCTTTGTGTTCGTCCGTTGGACTGACGCTATGAGGACAAATAGTTTATGGCACTTTCAGCAAACGATATAAGAAAAGGCATGGTAATTGTGCACGAGGGCGTACCGGTTCGCGTGATGGAGTTTCACCATCACACACCGGGCAACCTGCGTGCAATGGTTCAGGCTCGGCTGCGTAATCTGTTGACCGGCAATTCGTTCGAGTTCCGCTTTCGTTCGAACGACACGCTCGAAAAGGTGACGCTCGACCAGCAAAAAATGGATTATATGTATTCGGACGGCTCGCACCATCATTTTATGAACTCGGAGACTTACGAGCAGATATCTCTTACCGAGGACGAATTAGGCGACGCCGCGGAATGGCTGATGCCTAACTTAAAGATCGAAGTCGAGTTTTACAACGGCACCCCGATCGGCGTCGCTCTGCCGGCAACAATGGAGCTGACCGTAACCCGGACCGATCCGCCTCTAAAAGGCGCGACGGCTTCGAATTCGAACAAACCCGCAACGCTCGAAAACGGCGTCACACTTTCCGTTCCGCCATTCATCGTCGAAGGCGAACGGATCAAAGTAAACCCGACCGAAGCCCGGTATATGGAACGGGTTAAGTAAATTCGACGACTTTCCTGAATTACAGAGTTGCAGAGTATTAAACTTTACTCTGCAACTCTGTTGCTTTTGCGACTTTATGTAACATATTGTTGCGATGTTTTTTCTGTACAGCCTGATATATACGTTCGCGTTTATCCTGATGCTGCCGCTCTTTTTCTTGAGCGCCATCTTTCGGGGCAAACATGCTGCGGGCTTTTTTCAAAGGGTGGGGTTTCTGCCTGAGTTTAAACCGGATCACCGAACCGTGATCTGGCTCCATTGTGTCTCCGTCGGTGAAACTAACGCCGCCCGCCCGCTGGTCGAAGGATTACGGGCTTCGCTGCCGGATCACCGTCTCATTGTTTCAACCACAACGCGCACCGGACAAAAATTGGCGAAAACTATCTTTGCCGATACGGCCGAGTGCGTTTTTTACGTCCCGTTCGATTTTAGATGGACCGTGCGGCGGGTGCTCAAAAGATTTGAGCCACGGGTGCTGTTGCTAATGGAGACCGAGATATGGTTTAACCTTATCCGCGAGACCTGTAAGGCAAACAGCCGGGTCGCGATCGTCAACGGCCGCCTATCCGAACGCTCATTTGCACGATACGCCAAGATCGGGCACATTATGAAACGCCTCCTCGTCTACGTCGATCTTGCCCTGATGCAGGAAAATGCGGATGCGACACGGCTGATGTCACTCGGCCTGCGGGCCAGCAAGGTCCGCGTGACCGGAAACCTGAAATTTGACCATGATCTGGACGAGCAGGAAAATGCGCTGACCGGCGAACTGAGCGAACGGTTTGGAATAACGGCCGACGCACCTCTGATTATCGCGGCCAGCACGCACGCTCCGGAAGAAAAATGGGTGACCGAAGCATTTAAGGATGTCTGGAAATCTTCGGGAGACAACCTGCCGCGATTGATGATCGCACCGCGTCACCCGGAACGGTTCGATGAGGTTGCCGAGGTTGTAAAAGCGACCGGTTTTACTTGGGTCCGCCGTTCCGAGGCCGCTTCGGGCCGCGACCAGACGGCCGAGATCATCCTGCTCGACAGCATCGGCGAGCTACGGGCCGCGTACCCGCTGGCCGAGATCGTCTTTGTTGGCGGCAGCCTTATCCCACACGGCGGCCAGAGCATTTTTGAGCCCGCTTCGACCGGCAAAGCGATCATCACCGGCCCGCACACCGCGAATTTCGAGGCCGCCGTTAAAGAGTTTCGCGGGCGCGACGCCCTTGTCCAGATCGGGAGCGTTTCCGAAAAAAACGCGTCCGCAAAACTGGCTGCCGCCTTTACGGAACTGCTCCTGGACGCCGAACGGCGACAGAAACTCGGCGCGGCGGCCCACGCGGTCATGAAGCACAATCGCGGAGCGGCCCACCGGACGGTCGAATACCTCCTGCCGCTGATACATCCCCACGAACATCAATGATATTCGTCTTCTACTTTTT
The DNA here is from genome assembly GCA_038227175.1 of Pyrinomonadales bacterium. Classification (GTDB taxonomy): domain Bacteria; phylum Acidobacteriota; class Blastocatellia; order Pyrinomonadales; family Pyrinomonadaceae; genus OLB17. Next base: position 29,104 of record JBBRPZ010000009.1, read on the forward strand.
CGCCGCGGTATTTGTGTGGCTTAGCTTTAAGTCGTTTCGCAGCGGCCTCGCATACCTCAGATTTTTTAAGGACGAGCTCGCAAAACCAGCATCCGAATTCAAGCCGTTTGTTTCGCTTATCGCTCCGTGCCGCGGGCTGGATGACGGTTTGGAGCAAAATCTTACCGCCCTGCTCGAACAGGATTATCTGAATTATGAGGTAATCTTCGTTGTAGATGATCCCGCCGACCTATCAGTACCGACAATCAAAGAAGTTTCCCGCAAAGCTGCAGAGCTCGCAAAGAAGACAAAACTGGTAGTCGCCGACAAAGCTGAAAGCCACAGCCAAAAAGTCGAGAATCTCCGCGAGGCGGTTCTACATGCCGCCGAGGGATCACAGGCCTTTGTTTTCGTTGATTCGGACGCGAGGCCATCAACGGGTTGGCTCGCGGCGCTCGTCGCACCGCTCGCGGACGAAAACGTCGGTGCCGCGACGGGGTACCGCTGGTTCATTTCAAAACATCCGACATTCGGCTCGGAAATGCGGTCGGTCTGGAACGCGTCAATCGCGTCGGCTCTCGGTCCGAACACCAAATCGAATTTCTGCTGGGGCGGCTCGATGGGTATGCGGCGAGACGTTTTTGAGGCCGTCGACATGCGTGAGAAATGGAAGGGCACGCTCTCGGACGATTTTGCCGTCACGCGAGCGATGAACGCCGCCGGCAAACCGATCGTCTTTGTTCCGCAAGCTCTGACCGCGTCGGTCGAGGATTCTTCGCTGCGCGAAGCTATCGAGTTCACCAACCGGCAAATGAAGATAACCCGCGTTTACGCGACGCCACTGTGGCTGATGTCTTTTATCGGAGCGGGCCTCTTTAACGCGGTGATGCTTGCTGCGTTTTTGATCGTTATCTTTAACCGGACAAATAGCTTACAGATTTGGGGCGCTCTCACGGTATTGTTTTTAGTGATATTTTTCAGCGTCGGCAAAGCCTGGCTCCGGCTAAAGGCCGTCCGTCTCATCCTGACCGGATACGATGCAGAGCTGAAACGACAGTTTTGGACGCAAAATACGTTGTGGATATTGTCGCCCGCTCTATTTCTCGTCAACTCCATCGCCGCCACCGTATCGCGGCGAATGACCTGGCGCGGTATTACCTACGAATTGAAATCGCCGACCGAAACTGTCATCATACGCGGTGAGTAAAGGTTAAATGCGAATGCCCGACAATATGTTCGACTTCGACGACAAAGACAAACCGGAAGACCTTCCACCACCGGAGCCGTTTGCCCCGCAATCGTTCGCGCCCGTTTCGACCGAGGAAACGGTTCGCCGCAGCGGTCTTGCGTGGTCGGCGGGCATCGTGTTTTTCAGCTCGATCGCGTTCATGCTGTTTCTAGGCTGGATCGCCGACTGGCTGCTGGGAACCTCGCCGTGGGGGCTCGTCGGCGGTATCGTGATCGGGTCGATCATTGGATTTATCCAGTTTTTTCGTATCACGTCGCAGATATTCAGCGGCGGGAAAGACAAAAATGCGATCCGCCCGCTGCTCAACCGCGACGAAGACGATAAATGACGCATCCGGGCTTTTTGTGCCTTATTTCACGTACTCCTTTTGAATTTTTAGCGTTTCTTTGTAAAATATAGGTTTCGCGATGGGCGATGGGTCGGATCCTTTGACAGAAAGCGGTTCACTGCCGCATGAGATCACCAAACGACGTCTGCTTTTGTGGATGGCGGCTTTTGTGATCGTTGCTGCGTTAGCCGGATTTGCGTTTGGACCGGCCCGGTTTGGTTGGGGGATTTTGGTCGGCGGTGTTTTGGCATTTGCCAACTTTTTCTGGCTTGACCGCTCGACGCGTTCCATTTTTGCGGGCGCCAATAACGGAATAATGCCGAGCCTGCTGGCCGTACGGTACATCCTGCGGTACGTAGCTCTCGGCCTGGTACTTTGGCTGATCTATGAGACGGATGTCGTACCCGTCGTTGCGGCGATAGTCGGGCTTTCGGCATTTGCTTTGGCGGTCGTGGCCGACGGAATGTACGGCATTTTTAGTAGTATTTTTATTAGGAAATCTTGAACATATGTTCTTATTTGCAGAAGGCGAGCCTCACACACCGCTGATAGTCGAATTTATTAATCACTATTTCGGCGAGCCGTTGTATCGCTTTGAATTAGCATATACGCGACCGGTCTGGATAAAGTTTTTTGCGAACTTCGGCACGACGCCGGAGAAGGTTTTCGGCGTACCTTACAGTCCTGAAACTGCGATCCCGTGGTACACGATCATGTTCGTGATCGCGTGTTTGTTGACGGTATTCGTAGTCTATATGCTAAAGGGAAAGTTATCCGACGACGATCCGAAATCAGGGCAGCTCACGCTTGAGGCGGGTTATCTAGCGGTTCAAAACATGATCTCGACGATCATCGGCGAGCATGGTTCGCGGCATTTTCCGGTCGTCGCGACTTTCGGCATCCTGATCCTCGTGTCGAACCTGATGGGTCAATTTCCGCTCTTCATGTCGCCTACCGCGTCGGTCAACGTGACGTTTGCACTCGGCATCTCGTCGTTTGTTTATTACAACTACATCGGCATCAGCGAGAACGGGTTATTGGGCCATATCAAGCATTTTGCCGGGCCGAAGCTGCCCGCGTTGATGTTCCCGATCACTATTTTGATCTTTTTTATCGAATTGGTCAGTAACTCGATCCGCCCGTTTACGCTCGGCGTGCGGCTGTTTGCAAACATGTTTTCGGACGAGCAGGTGTTTACGCAGATCACGAATCTTGCACCACCGTTCACGCATTTTGTGGTGCCGCTCGTGTTGACGCTGCTCGGCGTGTTTGTTGCGTTCGTGCAGGCGTTCGTTTTCACGCTGCTCTCAATGATTTACATCGGCGAGGTAAGCCACGCCCCGCATGACCATCACACGGAAGAGCACGCCGACGAAGCCCACGGCGAGGCCGTTGCGGCCCACGCCTAAAAGTTTAGAACGCAAGCTTTAGCTTGTATTCTTTAATATAGAGACAAGCTAAAGCTTGCACTCTGAACGAAGACCAACGATCCGGTCGATATTGAAAACTTGCGTTTTATAGCAGATGTGCCCGCACGCAGGAGACGCGGACTCTACGGAGTATAAAATCCGCGGCATACCGGAAGTGAGGCGAAATAATACCACCTGCGCGAGTTTTCGCGACCTGATCCGAGTCTTCGAGTTAGATAAAAACAGGAGACAATAGAAATGAAAAACTTGAAATTTGTATTTTTTGCGATGATGGCGATCGCCCTTTTGGCTGTTGCCGCAATGGCACAGGGCGGAGCGGCCCCTTATAACGAATCGTATGTCGGTGCCGCTAAGGCTATCGGCGGCGGTATCGGTTTCGGCCTCGCGGCAGGTCTTGCAGGTATCGGCCAGGGCCTCGTAGGTTCGCGTGCCGCGGAGGGTGCAGCTCGTAACCCGGGTGCGGCCAGCACCGTCCAGACGATGATGATCATCGCCCTCGCGCTGATCGAATCACTGGTGCTCTTCGCTCTGCTTATCGTTTTCGTCAAGCTTTAAGATTGATTGCAGAGGCCCGCGCGTGAGCAAGGGCGTAACACGCATCTTGACTGTTACGCCCTTGCTAACGCACGGGCTTCTGCATTTCCCTATGCGGATTTCTGCATTATAATTGCAACCTGAGCGCGTTTTTAGCGTTCTAATATCTGATGACCAACGATTTTGACGGAAAATTGATCGCGGACAAATATCGCCTCGGCGACCTGATCAGCGAGAGCGACTCGGGCGACTTGTACACCGGGCGGCACGAGTTTATGGACAAGCCCGTCACGATCCGCGTGCTGCCGCAGGCTCTTGCAATGGATGCCCGGTGGAGCAAGCGATTTCTCGATCAGGCAAAAAATGCCGCCGCGCTTTCCCATCCAAATATTTTGAACGCGACTGATTTCGGGACTGATTCGCGAGGAATCGTGTACAGCGTCTTTGAATTCGCACCCGACGAGACTTTGCAGTCGGTGATCGCCCGCGAAGGCAGCCTCGATGTCGACCGAACGATAAATATCGCGAAGGAAACGGCCACCGCCGTCGCCGCGGCCCACGCCAAGAACGTCATCCACGGCCGGCTAACCCCCTCCGACATCTTTCTCATTAAGAACGAGGGCGGGACCGAAACCACCAAGGTGATCGGATTCGGCGGTGACGATCTGAGCGTGCCACGCGACGCCGACCCGCGTTATTTGTCGCCTGAGCAATCGGGCCAATTCCCGGTCGCCGGCCCGCGTTCGGACATCTATTCGCTCGGTGTCATTATTTACGAGATGCTTGCCGGCGTCGCCCCGGTCGAAGGTAAAACGACTGCCGAAGTAAAACAAAAGCGCGAGCAGGAACCGCCGCCGCCGCTGTCGGCGTTTCGCCGCGACCTACCTGCCGATCTCGAACCGATGATCCTCAGTGCCCTGGCGCTTGATCCGGAAAGACGTTACCCGACAATGGCCGCGTTTGCCGAGGACCTTGAAATGCTTTCGGGAGGCACCCCGGCCCCGGCTGTAACCGCCGCGGCGGCCGCGACGCCTAAGAAAAACGTCTTGCAAACAGCATTCATTGTTCTCGCGGGAATTTCGCTGTTGGCGGGCGGGTTGATCTACGCGACTTATGTCCGAAAGACCGACCCGACGACGCAGCTGGTTGCCGATGCGGGTAGCTTACCGGTCCAGCCCATCGGCCCCGCAACTGGTGCTCAGGAAGAGAGCCTTGCTAAGCTTCCGGAAATGACCGACGCGGAAATTTTAGCCGCATCTGCCTCAAACACGGCCCTGCCGGGAACACTGCCGGGCGGCGACGGTTACAACGCCTGGGCCAACGGCGGAGCCCCGCCGCTGGGAGCACCGCCCCAACAGCAACAGCCGATCAACGGAATTCCGCCCTCGGCATACGTGCCCAGCGGCGGGCAGACCGTGACCATCGACCCGAACGGCGGCAGCCAATTCATGCCGCAGACCGACGGAATAATATTAGTGCCCGTTCCACGGGATGCCAATACTGCGGTTAAACCAACACCAGCGCCAAAAACCAGCGCGGCCAATACAGCCATCCAGCCATCCGGAACACCAAAGCCAATGGCCACGCCGCCGCCGAAAAAACCGGCAGCCGTTCCGTCGGGCAAAGAAAAGCCGGCTGGCACCAAGCCTCCAACGACCGGCAAGCCGGGCGATCCTCAATAGATTTTTGGCATTGTTATCGCGGCACTTCGACAGTTTTCAATATGTCGGAGATGACGGCGTCCGCCGTAGCCCCGTCCAATTCGGCCTCGGCCCTTAGTGAGAGCCGGTGCCGCAAAACGGGAGCAGCGACATCGCGAATGTCGTCCGGCGTCGGGAAATCGCGGCCACGAATTGCCGCTAACGCCTTTGAACACAATAAAAGAGCGACCGAGGCACGCGGACTCGCTCCGTAGAGGATCGTTGGATGGCTGCGCGAACGCCGTACTATCTCGACGACGTATTTCTGCACGCCCGGCTCCATCCGCATTTCGCGGACCTCCATCCGGCACCGCTGGATTGCCGTTGCATCTGGCAGAGGGTTGATCTGCACGTGCTGCAAATTACGCGAATTAAAGCCCGCGTCCCACCTTGCGACAATCTCTTCTTCCTCGACTTGTTCAGGATAATCGATCAATATCTTCATCAAAAACCGGTCAAGCTGCGCCTCTGGCAGCGGATACGTTCCCTCGTATTCGATCGGGTTTTCGGTCGCGAGCACCGTAAAAAGCGGCGACAGCGGGTAGCGTTCGCCGTCAATCGTCGTCTGGCGTTCCTCCATCGCTTCGAGCAGGGCGGCCTGCGTCTTTGGTGGTGTCCGGTTGATCTCGTCGGCCAGCAGAATGTCCGTGAAGATCGGCCCTTGTCTTAAAGAGAATTGCGACGTCTGCATATTGAAAACGTTCGTACCCGTAATGTCCGACGGCATCAGGTCCGGCGTAAACTGGATCCGGGAATACTGCGCCCCTATTATCTGAGCAAGCGTCTTCACCGTCAGCGTTTTCGCCGTCCCGGGCACGCCCTCGATCAACGCATGACCCTCGGCGAGAACGGCGACGAGAATTTGTTCGATCACGTCGTCCTGCCCGACGATCGTCTTGCGAAGTTCGTTCAGAATATGTGCAACTGTTGTAGGTGTGTAGGTTAGCATATTTTATTTTGCCCGCGAAACACGCGAAATAACGCGAAAAAAAGATAAGATGGAATAATATTTTCGCCTGTTTCGCGGGCAACAATTCTTACTTAATAAAATCGTAAAGCGTTTTTAACGCAAGGAGAATTACCGCTATCAAAAATATCCGCCTCAGCCACACGTCGCTCAATTTTGTCACAAAATGGGCCCCGATGTATGCGCCGACAAACATCGTAGCTCCGAGGATCAGGCCGAGGCTGTAATCCACTAAACCTTGCCACATAAAGATGATAGTGGCAATTAGCGACGAAAAAAGATTGATCAGTTTGGTCGACGCAACCGCTTCGCCGTACCGCATGCCGTAAACGCCGACACAGACAGCGGTCAGTATCGTCGTATATCCGCCGCTAAAAAGACCGCCGTAAATTCCGAGCAAAAATACCAACAGATATGTCAGCGGCACCGTGTACGAAGCAGGTGTGAAATCGTCATCAACGCCCGCCCGGTGCCTTACCAAAGTAAATATAACAACCGCGATCATCGCGATCGAGACGACGAGCTTGATGCCCTGGTTCCCGATGATCCCGACCAGCAATGCCCCGATGGCTGAGCTGATCACGGTCAGGATAATAAATGGCGATATCTTGCCGTAATCGATCTTTCCCTGCCGCACAAACGGTATCGCGCCGCCGATGGACATAAACACGAGGCCAAACATATTTGTCGCTACAGCCACCTTCGGCTCGACGCCGAATTGAAACATCACCGGTACGGTAATGAGCGAATTGCTGCCCGTGACGACGCCGATCACGCTTGTCAGCAGAAACAGCACGATCAATATAATTAGAGCGTAGATGGGCATCGGCTATATCTTTGTTTTCACGGTCCGCTTGATCCCGAGCGTCATCTCGATGTCGCGGAGAGCCGCCGTCAAGGTAACGACTTCCCTTTTATTTGTCGGCTCGCCGCGGATAATATCCTCGCATTTGAACAAGGTCTCTTCGGTTTTCGAGCGATCAAGACCCGTTCGATCGGCTATCGCCGCCGCCATCTCGCCGCTCTGTGCCGTCAAACCGTCAAGACCCAGCAGCCTCGCCACGCGTCGGCGAAACTCGACGTAAATATTCTCGATCGCTAGGTCAAAGGCCCGCGTCCGCTGCTGCAGCTCGGCCATAGCGGCGACGTATTCGAGTTTCGAAAGGCGGTCTGGCTCCGGCTCCGGCACAGCCCGGGCAAAGCGGTGGCTCTGCGAATAAAAGATAAAGCCGACCAAAATGACCGCCTGTAAAAAGATCGCCACGACCGGCGTGCCGGCAAAAAACTGTAGAAAGCGGTTGTTGTCCGTGCCATAGCCTTGATGATATTCGTCAAAAGCGACGATGCCATCGGTCGCGACCATATTGATCGCCATTTGCGCATTGTCGACAAGGCCGATGCCGCCATTTGAGATCATGAACGGATCGGTAAGGTAAACGACCTTTCCGCTTCCGTAGGGAACGTCAACGAGCAGATTCCGGTCACCCGAAACAAAATGAACAACGGGAGCGGTCTGGCTCGGCGATTCGACCGTTGCTGGCTTATTTTTGCCTGACGGAGGCGGTGGTGCATTTTCATCGTCGTCGCGAAACTCGGAAAATTCGCCAAACACCACCGAGGACGCTAGTTTTGAAGGCTGCACCGCGTTGACGCTCTGTGTAAAAAGCGACGGCTGAACCGGCTTGGCGGCGACCGTATCGCCGATCATTTGTTTCTGGTCTGTCGGATCTACGGAAAAAACGTCGCTCATCGGCCCGGTTGGCATTAGCGACAATTTCCAATTTGCCGTGGTCGTCACCAACGCTTCCGGCGGCTCGCGGTCGACGACGACCAGACGACCGCCGTCCGAGACCCATCGCAGCAAAGCCTCGCTTTCGGCGGGCGTGAATTCGCGCCGTATCGTGCCCGTAACGACGAAAACGGCCGGTTTGTTGGCCTTTGCGGTCAGCAAAGCGGCGGGTGATTCCTGCCACCTGACGGCCTTGCGGCCCGTCTCAAACAGCAGCGTATAAAACGCCTGTGTGCCCGTCGCTCCCGAATTAAAGGTCGAGCGGTTCGGCATCATCTCGCTGTCCGGCGTCTTTTCCTTTTGCACGTAAGTCGCGGCATTAAGGCCCGCCAGCAAGCCGACGAGTAGGGTCAAAAATACAAAAATGAAAAGCTTTTGCTTCACGTTTCTTAGCCCTGGACCTCTCCGATCGTTCGTTTATACCTGTCCCTGAAATCTTCCCAGTCCTGCATTTCGGATGGTCGCAAACCGTACCAATTGCGTTCGAAACTGACCGTCAACCCTGTCATGTTTGCGAACAAGCTCTGATCCTTGCGAACGTCACGCAAGTAATCGCGGTTTGTCTTATGCCGCACAAGGCCGATCATCTTGCGGTCGCTCAGTTCGCACAGGATGGCGACGTAGCCCTTGCGGATCGCTCCGCGCAGATCACCCTCGCGCGCCAACCGTTCCGCTTCGCCAAAGAGGTTTTCGGCCGACTCTTCCCGGCCGATCCGTTCGCCGAGGATGACGCGATCCTTCTTTTCCTGTTTTGTATTCGAGCCAAACCGGCGGGCGAAAAACGGGGCAAATTTATAGATCAAAAACGCAACCAGGGCGATCACGAGCACGTAGATCACGATCTGCAAACCGAATTGGACCGAACCGATCCCGGATGGGGATTCGGGCAGCTGGGGGGCCTTCGGAAAGACGCGGGCGAGCCACTCGAGAAACTCGCGGAGCCATCGCTGAAACAGGCTCTCTTCCTTTGCCTGCGGCTTTTGGTACTCTTCGCGTTTGAGAATTTCGGCCAGCTTTTGCTTGTCCTCATCCTTTGAGCGGCTGGCGGCGACGGCTTTTCCGAGCTCACCCGTCGTCTCCGACAGGGCAAGCAGGCGTTCGTCAATGCCGGTCAGCACGGCTCTGCGTTTCACGCGATCGGTCTCACCCGCAAACTCGTCGAGGCTCGTCGTCAGCCAGCGGTTGTCCGTCTCAAGCTCACCGCCGGGCCATTCGACCTTTTCGGAGGGCGGCACGGCCCTTAGCATCGCACCGGTCTTGTCGCGTTCCAGGGCGGGATTGACCTCGTCTCCGTATTTTAGAAGGTCGCGTGTATAGCCGCGTGCGGTCTCTATCCGGTTGTGATAATCGCTCAATGTTGCCGCTGCCGCCTGGCACGCCAGAAGGACGCACAGCATCAGCGTCCTGCCGGTGATCCACAATATTTTTTTCAACATTCGCGGCATCATCTTAAGCCAAGCGTTGTGATCGAAGACCGGTCGGAACCGTTGACCGCGTTGCCGGTAACGACAGCCGTGGCCAGAGCGGGCTGCAGCGGGTTGACGTAGGTCGTCGGTACGGCCGGTATTTCGCCGAGACGACGGGCAGCCATCATCTCGATATCGTAGCCTTCGGAACGGACGCGTTCGTCGACATAGAGCAAACACAGCCCGACCATCCATACCGGCGACATCAGAATAAAACTTATCTGCCAGATCACATTGTAGGCGATCTCGTACCACGCCGGGATGAGATCGGCGTCAAACGTCATCAGCTGCACGCCGTTCGCCGACGCGTACCAGGCGAGCGGAACATACAGCAACGCCAAAGCCGAATACGCCGCCACTGTCGTGAAAATAAACAACGCCGCGAGCCGCTTAACATTGCCGCCGGCCAGCGAAGCGCTGCGTCCCAACGCCGAAAAAATACCCTGCCCCTCAACCATCATTACCTGCGGCACGTATGCGAGACGCGAGGCCGCGAGAAAGAACAGCCATATCGTCGCCGTCATGGCCGCTCCGCCAACCGCGATCGAAAGCAGTACTGCGACTATCGGCACCGCGCTGAACAACCACGCGATCAGCAAAATAAGGAGCACCGCGATCGTCATGCCAAAATAAAATATCGCCATCCCGATCGCACCGACAAGTATGGTGATCATCGTCGAAGCCACGACCAGCCCACCGAGCCGGCCCCACATATTTCGATACGTCTCGCGAAACGTGATCGCCTCGCCAAAGAGGAGATGCCGGACAAAGTTTCGCGACGCGCCGCCCATGACCACAAGCGTCGCGATCGTCTCGCTCAGCCAGATCACGACACTGCCAAACCATAGAAAAAGGATGTAAAATGTGCTCTCAACCGAATTTTTGTCTGCACCGGGCGAAAATATCTGCCGCCCCGCGACCGTCCAGCCCACCGAAACAAGCGTCCCCACAATGACCGGCGGCGACGCGATCAAAACAAACGTCCAAAAATACTTGCGGTAAAACCTCACGGCGCGGTCGATAAGATCGCCAGCACCGAGCGGAACTAATGATAATTCGGTTCGATCAGACATCAGGAGTTTTGGACACCAGTAAAGTATAACCGCCGTAGCAACAACAAAAAAGGTGACACCTCGCCGGCGTCACCTTCCTTAAAAACTATCGGAAGCCGCAATTAGTATTCCAGCTTATCGCCATACATCATGTCCGCAACCTTGAATTTGGCGTCAATCTTCATTTTGTCCGAAAAATTAAGGACAAAGCGAAACGTCCCGCTGTCGGGCGAAATGAACGGCGCTCCGTCGACGGAGCGCGGAAAGAGAAACTTGGCACCCAGATTATCGGCGACCGGGGCCTGGTACTCGATCAATTCGACGCGCTTTCCGTCCTTGCGTTCGAGATAAACTTTACCGGTGACGGCCGCGGTGTTCAGTCTCGAAAATCCCTGCATGACCATTACTCCGGTGCGCGGATCCACACCCTCGGCGTTTAGCGCGACAATAATAAAATCACCAAACCCTTTGTCAATTATTTTTTGCAGCGGATCGGCCATCTCACTCGCTCTTTCGGGCTGGGCCAATTGCACCCGGCGGGCGACGCCCTCGCGGATCGGCCTGGCCGAGATAAGACGCACGCGGAGATAATACTCTGTCGGGATCGTAACCGAATTGGCTCCGGCGTTCGCGTTCCTGCCGGCATTGCCGGCATTGGCGCCCTGCGGCAAGGTCGCCGGCCCCTCGCCCTTTGTCTGGCTCAGGCCCCATGCCGAATCGTTCACCATTTTATCGGCGTCCTTTTTCGACCATTCGCCCCACGGCTTGGTTTTCTGGGCAAACGCCGAACCGGCAAGCAAGAGACAAATAAAAACAATAAATAGATTTTTTCTCATTTCGATCCCCAATTTTTGTAACTAAATATCGGGACAACACCGTCTCGCCGATAATTATAGCGTCATCTTGTGAGACAAAAAAGGCTGCGACCGGGTGGGAGTCACTTTGGCGCTTTGAGTTGGCTGATCGCCTTGCGCAGATTGACGGCGTCGGGTACGTCGGGTGCGAGTGTCAAATACAGTTCCAGTTCCTTGATGGCTTTCTGGTCGTCGCCTTTTTTGATGAACAAATTGGCGAGCATTCGATGGGCTTCTTTCATATCGTCACCGCCGATTTTGATTGCGAGATTAAGTTCGTTTTCGGCGCTATCGTACTGTTCGAGGTTGGTCAACGTCCGGCCGAGGTAATAGTGCGCGATAGCCGACCGATTTTTGACAGCAATCGCACGACGCAGCGAGGCTTCAGCGTCCGAATAGCGTTTCAGTCGAAACAGCGTTATCCCACGATTTACGAGCGGCTCAAACCCATCGGGCTTGAGCTTGACCGCAGCAGCAAGCGCCTCGTCCGCCTTTTCCAACTCGTTGAGCTGCATGTACTGTACGCCAAGCTCATTTTGCGCGTTGACGTATGCTGGATATTCGGCGATAGCTTTTTCGAGCTGCTCGACGGCCCCCTTGCGGTCACCATTTTTAGAAAAGTCGAGAGCTTTTCGATAAAGCTCGGACACGTGCTTTGGAATGCCGAGATCGGCTTGATCGACGACGGCGGGCTTGCCGCCACGCTTTATTTTGTCAACCAAACGAATCGAGACGGTGTAAGTTTGACGTACGGAGCTACGCGGCTCGGAGATCGCCACATTCTGCGAAACAGGCTCGAAATCCCGCTCACCATCTATCACTACCGAATAGTCACCTGCCGTGAGGCCGCTGAAAATAAACTGGCCCCGGTCGTCGGTCGTTGTCATAAAGTCACCTCCCGTCGGTGACGACAGCCTTATTCCCATCCGCGTGTTGATGGGCTTGCCCGAGGGCCAAAACACGGTCCCGGCCAAATAATTGGTGCCGCCAAGCCGGGTTCCGGTAGTCTCGTTCATGCCGCCCGTTATCTGCGCACAGACCATCGGGGCAACGGCCCAGATCAAGATAGCCGCCAGAAAAAAGGTTCGCGCTTTTAGTGTTTCATGGTGTGACATCTAGTTACTTATCATCGCAGCCTGCGGCGGAAAACCGCTACGCAGGTGAAAAAACGGCGTTACCGATAGCCTGGCAACGCCGTTAGTGTTACCCAATGAACGGGATTGTTACCAATTGATCCTTAACATAAGGTCAATCACGCGGCCACCCGGATCATTCGTTGTCGAAGTATCCTGGTAGGCTGAGCCGTTGCCGAGTTGGCCCAAAACGGGCAAATTAGCCGCAGTGAAAGATACAGCCGCAGTATCAGCACTCCAACCACCTACTCTAAAATTCGGATGATTTAGGACATCCAGGATGGTTGCGCGCAACTCGAATTTGAGCTTTTCACCGATCTTGGTCTGTTTTGACAGGCTTGCGTCAAGTTTGAAAAACTGCGGTCCATAAAGGACAAGATTGGTAAACCCACACTGGCCGCCATAAGTTGAGACACAGTTGTTATAACCCGCCGGAGCAATGAATTTGCCCGTCGGACCACCCGAACCAAACGTAGTTCCGTACCCATTATTCGTCGTCGTGTTAGCCACGCTGACACTGAAAGCTTTTTGGCTGTTCAGAATAATGTCATCCGGCAGGAAAAAGACGAGACTAGCTTCTTTCCGAACCTTGATCATTTGTTGCAATTCCTTAACTGTCATGCCAACAAGCTGAACATTTCCGAGAGAAATTGGTGCTCCGCTCTGCCAGCGGAGGACCGGTGCTATCGACCATCCGCCAATTAAACCGTTTACAATCCCATGAGAGCCCGATCCGAAATGACGTCCCCGGCCGAATGGCAGATCGTAGGTCGAATCAACCTTGAACTGATGCCGAAGGTCGGAAATCTGGACGTTCTTAGCCAGTTGGAAACCAATATCCTTTCGCTGGGTAGAAGGCTGGCCGCCGCCGCCGCCCGCGTCCGCGGTAAAGGCGTTTGCCTGTGCCTTTGAGAAGACATAGTTAGCATTAACGCGAAGCCCGGCCGACAATCTGCGCCGCACCTCGATAACCCCCGAATTATACTGCGTTTCGTTAGTATTCTCGACTGTCCAGGATCCACCCGGAGTCGTGGGATTCACGTAGAAGAAATTGATAGGACGACCGTTTGCGATAGCATTCGCCCTACGGGCGGCGCTGCTCTCGAAGCTCGTTCCGTTAAACGTGCCGATAGTCGGGAACCTGTTCGAAAGCGCGGTTACCAACGTCGAATTGTTAAAGTTTGTCGCCGTGTAATTCGCAGCTACTAACGAAGCGGCGGCGAGCTGTGACGCTCCACCAAAGTTGGTGAAATACGATAACATGATCGGCAGCGGCGACGTACCCGTTCCGGCACCCCGATAGGCGAAACCACTGGCAGAAAACCCGTTGGCGATGTTCGCGTACAAGTTTGCCTGCGCAAGCTTGAATTCATCGGCAAAGCCATTTTCGACCGTGTTAAACTCGTTAAGGTTGTATTGCCGCTGCAGATGCGATCCCTTATTCCCAACATAGCGGACCTCAACAACGGTGTTGCGATCGATCTCACGCTGGTAGCCAAAGCTATACGATTTCACCTGACCGGTCTTGATGTTGGGGTTAAAGGCGTTTGTCGCGTCGGCAGATCCGAGAGCGATCGGAAATGACGGTGCCGTACCTGCGATACCCGGTAGAGGTGTCAGGTTCGGATTGTTTAGGTCACGCAAATTAGTTCCCACGCTCAGGCTGGGTGCTCCCGTGGCCGTTGTGATCGTCGTACTGCGGGAAAGGGACAGGGAACCGCCGGGGTTTGCTCCATTGATGCTTTCCAGCAAATTCGTTCCTTCGCGAACAAACGATACCGAATACCCGCCGCGGAAAACACTCTGTCCGGATTTGCCAAACAAGAACCGCGCAAAGCTCTTGTCACCAAAGTTGGGACTCCAAACTACACCAAGGGTTGGTGCAAAGTTGTTCATGTCGTCCGGATAAACTTTTTCGCCGATCTTTATGGGAACAACACGCGGTGCAGTTCCGGTTAAGGTGCCGGGCTTAAAGATATTACCGAGCCCTGAGAGGCCATAGACTTGGTCGTAGCTCTCGAGCCGGGTGTAGTTACCAAAGCTCTTAGCAATAAAGCCCGTCTGCGGCTGCCAACGCACGCCGTAATTAATAGTAAAATTGGGCTTAATTCTCCAACCGTCCTGGAAAAACAATCCATAGCTCAGTTGCTGCGCTTTTCTGATCGAAGGCCCATTTTCCGCATAAATACCCGTAGTTGTATTCAAATAGGCGGTCGTAGTGTAACTGAGTACGCGACCGGCCATCACTGCGTAAAGGTTCCGTGCGTTCGTCAAGTCGGTCGAGCTCGATGACGGCAGCGTGGTAGCGTTGAACATATTGAACGCAGCAGTGTCAGAGGAATCAATGCCAAACGCCACTGACGGCACGTACCGGTTATTGTTACTAGCCTCAGACTGAATTATTTTGTAATTGCCGCCGAAGTTGAACGAGTGCGACCCTGCCACCCATGTAACCGAGTCCGTGATTTCGTAGACCGGATTTTTTCCTCGGGTTGTCGAATTGAGAATTGTTGCGGCGGTTGAACCAAGAACGCTATAGCCGAGACTCCTACCGCCCATGAAGTCAAACAGCGCCGGGGACGATTTAGACGCGAATATTGTCGGGCCGCCCTCCTGGACCGCATACCGGGCCTCGTTCACAATAGTTTTGGAAAGCGTCGATCTAACCGCAAACGTATAAGAGTTGCGATTCGATATTTGATCTGCAGACGGGAATCCGGGGTACGTTTCTTCCCGATTGTTGAGAAGATCTTTTTCTCCACCAAAGTACTGTCGATTAATGACAGCTTCGAATGCGTGGTTTTTTGTAATGTTGTAGTCAAAACGCAGAGCCAGGAACGTACGTTTCTCCTTGTTAGTTGCCAGGGTATTCTAATTGAAATTGTTTGGATTATTCAGGACCGGCACCAGCGTTTGTCCCGCAATGGATGTTCTAATCCGGTTATAGACGCTGGTAATGGTCGGGTCCGGCGTGGCCAGTTGGCCATTCGCCGCTGCAATTGTAAATACATTGCGGGAGCATTGCATCTGGGCGGCGACGGCCGTTGCAACGCAGCCCACAGGCAATCCCGCAGCCGGAATCGTCGCGAGATACTGATAAATACCTGCTTGTGCTTCAGGACTCAGGATAACTCTGGTTCTCGACAGCGACTGCGGCTGGCGAAACTCTTCATAATTGACAAAGAAAAAGCGCTTATCCTTGCCCGAATCAATGGCACCTACGCCCTCCCCAAACTTCAAGAACGGGATCGGGCCGCTTGCGTTAAATCCAAATTGATTTAGCCGCATTTTCTGACGAACCGATTTGCCATTCTTATCCAACCCTGCCGGGTTACGGTTAAGGTAAAAATAATTTGCATTAAATGCATCGTTGCGAGTCTGCCAAAACCCGCCGACGTGGTAGTCGTTGGCTCCGCGTTTCGTGACCATCTTGATCTGAATCGCACCATCGCCGCTGCTCTCTGCACCAGGGTTAGCGGTTGATACCGTAACTTCCTCGATAGCATCCACACGCGGACGCACATACGTAAAATACCCGTCGCTGGAACGAGCATCGTTGGCCTGAACGTCAACACCATCAACCGTGATGGAAAGAGCCCCCTTTGGCAGTCCATTGATCGACGCGGTACGAGGGCGACCGACCGTTGCCGTTCCGGGCAGCAGACCGACCAGGTCGAGCGCATCACGCGAAGCGATAGGTGTATTCGTAATCTGGCGTCCGGTGATCGTTGTGCCGACAGTCGCAGTTTGCGTCTGTAAAACTTCGCCGCCGCTCGAGATTTCGACGACCTCACCGGCGACGCCGATTTCGAGCTTTACATCGACCGTTACAGGCGTTCCGATGTCAACCTTGACATTTTGCGCCGTCGCGGTCTTAAAGCCTTTGGCTGTAATAGTTACGGTATAGACGCCATTCTGCACCGCAGGTACGCGAAAGCCGCCGCCGTCATTGCTGACAGCAGTCCACTTTTCGCCGGCGGCTCCTTTAATTGTAACCATCGCACCCGGAACGACCGCGCCGTTCGGATCCGTGACCGTGCCCGTGATCGAGCCGGTGGTTTGCGCTCGAAGAACGACGTGCCCCAATAGTAGAAACACGCCGACCATCAAGATCGTTGAAAACTTTCTCATTTTTCCTCCTCAAGAAAATCAGATTTTCACTTAAAATAAGTCCTAATTAATGTCAAGGATGACCAAGTGCCGCATTTAGTCAAATGCAAAAAACAATAGAACGGTTTCAGAAACTCGTCTTTTCTCCCTGGAGTTAATGCGTCGAAACCGGAACAAACCTTTTGATAAGCCTTGTAATATAGATAGAAATCTAAAGAGGTTATCGCAAGGCCCGTGCCAATAAGAATTGCCGATGAGAAATCAAGGAACCGGATATCCGCTCTAAGGACCTGTTAAATCTTATAATATTTGACACCCCTGATAGTTACAGATTTCTTTGGGTTTGCTGGAGGAGCAACGCAAACAAAGAAAATGGCCCTCTTGGGGCCTATAGAAATGTTGGGATTTGTAAAGAAATATAAAAAAATTTGGACAAATATCCGAAAAATCAGTCACAACCAGCCAGATCGTTTGCGGTCGGTCACTGCCCTTTGAGCCGCTGGATCAATGCCTTAAGCTGCTCGGCATCCGCAGCTTTTGGGGCAAGGCGGAGATACGTTTCGAGTTCAGCCACCTGACGCTTTTTCTCGCCACGCGTGCTGTATATTATAGCGAGCAACCGGTGGCCTTCCTTCAGCTTGTCGGCCATGGCGTCACCGCCTAATGTCAGGCCCTTGTTAAGTTCTTTTTCCGCTTCGTCAAATTTACCGAGATTAGCCAGCGACTGTCCGAGGAAGTAGTGTCCGATGGGAGCCTGCGCCTGCTCCTTGACCATTTCGCGGAAAACGGGTTCGGCCTCGGCATACTTTTTCATGGTGTAGAGGATTATCCCGTGATTGAGCATCGGCTGGTAGTAATCGGGCCTGATTTTGAGGGCGGACACATACGCGGAGTCGGCTTTTTCGTAATCTCCCATGCCGAGATATTGATCGCCCATTTCGCTGTAGGCGTAGGAAAACTCAGGATATTCCTTGACGGCCATCTCTAATTGTCCGATGGCCCCTTTGCGGTCATTCGCCTTGCTTAGCTCGGCCGCCTTTTTAACAAACTCCATAGCGGCCTTTGGCACATTGGTAAATTCTGTATTTATGACTGCGGGCGGTGCATCAGTCCCAACCTTAGCCTTAAGGCGAAGACTTTGAAAATAAGTCTGAGGGGGCATGCCGCGCGGCTGGATGATCGTTACCACCTGTGAAAAAGGCTCAAACTCTTTCTCCTTATTGATAACGATCGTATAATCACCGGATGGCAAACCCGTAAACTTAAAATTTCCGTATTCGTCGGTCGACGAAACATAGTCGCCTTTCATCATGCTTTGAAGACGCACCGAGATGCGGCGCTCAATACGCTGTCCGGTTGACGCCAGTACCGTGCCGGTTATGGAATTCACCCCGCCCATGGAGGTTTCGGTCGATGCTGAACCGTTGGGAATCCCCTGAGCGGTTAGCCGAACGGACGAAAAGATGAAAAGCAGTGTTAACAAAAACGTGAGCCCGCCAATTTTCGTTAATAACATAATGGTTACCTCTGCGCGTGATTTGTTATGATTGTATCATGCAAATAACAACAACACTTGGTTGCGTTGCGTACCGCCCTAGCATGATTTAACGCCTTATGCTACGCCTTCTTCTCTGCATTTAGCACAAAAAAAGCAGGCGTTGCCGAAAGCTCCGGCAACGCCCGCGAATGGACTGGCCATGAAAAGCAGGCCAATTATTAGTCGACTACGCCGGACTAGAACCTTAACTGTCCGATAAAGTTCATCTGACGCACGGTTCCACGCTGAGTAGTGATGAGACCGAACGTGGTCGCATCAAAATTCTGCGTTCCGTAGATGAAGTTAGGATGATTCAAGACGTTGATAAACGTCGACTTGATCTCAAACCTAACCCTTTCTGTGATCGGAATACGCTTCGTGACACTAAAGTCAAAGTCGAAGTATTTCGGGCCATCCAGGCTATTGACCGGGAAATTGCCAAAGGTACCCGGTGCGGGTGCAGTCAGCAAACCAGTTTTTAGGGTCGAACCCGTTGCTTTACCAGCGGCATTGACCGTGATGTTCAGCAGGTTCGGATTGATAAAGAATACACCACGGGGATCTTTGTAGAGGCCCACGTTGCTCTTAAAGTCGGCAAAGCTGATGCCCGAAAGGACAGCTCCGTTGTTGGTTGCCGAGCTGGTGACCGTCGCACGTCCCGACGCGACGTAGAACGGCACACCCGTCGACCATGTGGCGATGCCGCCGATGCTCCAGCCGCCGATTATTCGGTTTACTACACCGTTGGCCGAGCTAAAGAAATCTTTGCCTTTGCCAAACGGCAGTTCATAAACAGTGTTTGTAACAAACCGCTGTCTCTGGTCCTGTCCCGAACGGCGATAGTCGAGTTTCGGGTTACGGAGCGTCAGACGGTTGACCAGATCGCTTTGGTTATTGCCCTGAGCATCGACCGCGTCGCCCATTGCCTTGCTGTACGTGTAGTTAGCCTGGAACTGGAGCCCACGTGAGAATCGGCGCTGGACCTCAACCTCGACCGCGTTATAGTTCGACTTCGAATCGTTGATCAGGACGCGGGCAAAAGTAGCATTCGGGTTTGCGACAAAGAAGTTTGAAGCTAATCCAAGTGCCGTGCTTTCACGATTAAGCCTGTACGCCGAGTTAAAGGACAATGTGCTTGCCAGCGTTCCGACGTTATTGTTGTTGAGGTTCGATATGAACGTGCTGCTTCCATATCCGCTGGCAGCTGCTACGATCGTCGGAGCACCCGCTGCCACACCAAAGAACTTATCGAAGATCGGCAACGCAACGCAGGCCGCACAGGGCGAGGCCGCCGAGTTTGGAGCAAAGCTTGTCCCGCCACGGGCCGCCAGGTTGATCTGTGCATTCTTGAATTCACTCAAAAATCCGTTCTCGAAAATATTAACTTCGTTGATGTCCTGGGCACGCCAGTTATTCGGCGAGCGGTTTCCGGAATATCGAATTTCGAATGACGTATCTTTCATGATCTCGCGTTGAAAGCCGAAACTGTACTGATGTACATAGGCAGTTTTCAGATTGGGATCAACCGTCCAGAGCCCGTTGCCCGAATTGATCAGGAAATTATCCCGGTCGGTGATTGGAATCCTAAACGTCGGGGTAATAAGCGGTACACCCGCGCTCGTTAACTGACCGGTAATATTCGAACTGTTGTCCTTGATCGATTGGTTCGCGGTCTGGATCAGACCTGGGTTGGTTGTTCCCGTACCCAAAAGGTTGGTAAACGTCGTGATACCGTCGTGGAGATAGCTGACCGAGTAGCCGCCGCGAAACGCGCTCTTGCCTTCCTCGCCAAAGAGGAGTCTTCCGACACCCGACTTAAAGCTTGGCTGCCATGCAAAACCGACGGACGGAGCAAAATTGTTCCAATCCTTTTTATATAGAGGAATACCGGTCTTGCCGCTGACGAATTGCTGAGTGGCAAAGGCCTGTGTCTGGCCGCCCGGCGTTGCCGTCGGCTTAAAGAGATTGCCAAAACCTGAGATGCCATACAGATCCGAATATTTCGGCTGGATCGCAAGTTCGTTCGGCACATATGGAACACCATTGTAATCCCAGCGCACACCGTAGGTGAGCGTCAGGTTGTTCTTAATACGCCACTGATCCTGTGCAAACAGGGCCAGATCTTTTTCCTGGACCTTTCTCAAACGAGTAGCTCCCGGCACAAAGCCGGATGTGGGGCTGGTTACATTCAGCGTAAGCGCTGCTGATGACAACAAACCTACGATCGCATTGTAGGTGGTTCCAGCATTAGTAACATTAGTATTTGTTCCACCCGGAAGGCTGGCAAGCGTAATGCCATTGCCATTGCCCGCATTGGTTCCAAGTTGGTTCAACTGGATAATACCCGCATCGTTCCGGCTAATACCCAAAACGTTCTGGAAGTCCATGCCGAATCTCAAGATGTGGTTGCCCTTGACCCACGCCAGGGTATCCGTTATCTGGTTGACGATCGTATTTCGCGGCTGGGGCAGGAACGTATTGTCATAGTTCGTCAGCACACCAGGTAGAGAAATAAACGGAGCTGTTGGCTGCGATTCCCGGTCAAAAGTTACCGGTGCAAATTGACGTCCATATCGAAACGTATTGGTGATGTTGCTGCCAAACGTCGAGATGAGGGCCGGCGTGATCAAATTACGGGTCGAGCCCTGAAATCCGTTAACGCCGCCGGGGAAGGGAGCTTCGAGGCCGTTGGTTGTAACATCGGGAAATGTTTTCGTAATAACACGGCTATAATTGAATTCGATCTTGTGCGAGCCTGCGCGACCGCCACTTACGATCTGGTGATCGTAGCGAACCACATACTTATCGTTGCTCGTAAGCTGTGCCGCATTAAACGTGAAGCAGCCGATGTTGAAACCGTCGCTGCTCGCACACGTGAAATTGTTCGGCAAGGGGATCAGCGCCAGATGGGCGGTCAGAAACGGATTGAGTGTATGAAACGGAACCGTCGTTAGATTAAGCAGGTTAACCGTCTGGGTAGCTCCGGCCGCAGTGTACTGAAAATTGCCGTTTCGTGCCGACTGGGTCAATACGACACGGTTGCGCGAAGCCGAATCGCTCTGGACAAACCTTTCGTATGAGAAGAAGAAGAATGCCTTGTCCTTTCCGCTCCAGATACGTGGACCGCCGGGCTTGAACGATGGGAAATAAACCGGGCCGCCGATGTCGAAACCGTCATAATGCTGACGAAGGATCGGTTTGGGGCTGCCGTTGTAATTGTTAAAGAACAGATTACTGTTGGTCCACGAATTGATCAGCTGTAGAAACGCTCCGCCATGAAATTGGTTAGTTCCGCCCTTGGTAACCAGGTTGACCTGAGCGGCTCCGCGACCTGCATCCGCTCCGACCGTGCCGGTCGTGACGCTAAATTCAGAGGTCGAGTTGAGTGAGGGCGTTGTCAATGCAAAGAACGAGCTCGTTTTTACGAAGTTGTCCATCGCGTTGATGCCGTCCTGGGTCAGGTTGACCGCCGTCTGGCGAAGTCCCGAAACCGACGAGCCGCGCGTGTCGTTACCGACCACCGCGATACCGGCCTGCAGAGCGGCAAGGTCGACGGGGTTACGGCCATTGAGCGGCAGGTCGACAACCTGTCTCGTATTAACAACGTTGGTGAGGCTCGGATTGCTGGTGTTGATCACCTCTTGCGCCCCGGTCACCGTAACCGTCTCGGTAGCTCCGCCGATCTCGAGATTGATCGCGAGGCTTGCCACGCCGGAAACGTCAACCTTGACGTTAGTGGCGACGGCCTTTTTGAAACCTTTAGTCTCCACCGTGACTATATACATGCCCGGCGGCACCTGGTTGGCGGTAAAAACGCCCTTTTCATTAGTTGTAGCGGTACGCTCTTCGCCGGTGTCCGCCTTCTTGATCATGACATTAGCACCGGGTACGACATCACCCTTAGGATCGTTAACCGTTCCGATTATCGTTCCGGATGTCTGTGCTTGAATAGCGATCTGGCATATTAGCAATGCGAAACCCACTATCAATAACTTTGTAAACTTTCTCATTCTTTCCTCCTCAAAAAAATCAGTATTTCCACCTAAAAATAAGTGCTCAATAAAAAGTCATTAAATTAACAAATACCGAATTCAGTCAATACGAAAAAATGAAGATAAAAGTGTATAAAAAACACTTTTCCCTGTTCGTTCGGCCATCGGAAATCTAGTCGAGATCGACAGCCGGTATGGAAGAATTTAGATTACTTTAACTTGGATATAAGAAACTCGTCTTTTAAGTCGCAAGTTTCGTGCCAGCGTGAACAGTCCGAACACTGGTTGTAAGTTGGGAAAGGAACCGAATTATCTGCATTAGGCCTAATGTTTGATGGTTATACGGTTACGGGTGTTTGCCAGGCCGTATCTTTCGACTTTACAGATGGAATCTCACCCGGCGACGATTTGATTTGTCCAGGATTGGTAACCTAAATTTGTAAAGAATTGTAAAATATGGAGAAAATCCAAAAATTCATCCATTTCCCTACTGCGACCGCACCTTTATCGCAGTTATCAAAAAAGGGCACTGCTCTTGCGAACAATGCCCTTATCCAATTAGGTCAATTCAGTAGTTACTAGAAAGTAAATCTTCCTGCAAGCTGAATTACACGTGAACCAACCGAAACTCCTGTGATCTTGCCAAAGGAGGCGCTGTTGATGTTGATGATCTGACCCGGAGCAAAGAACGGCGTATTTGTAAAGTTATACGCCTCAGCCCGGATCTGGAAACTCGTCTTCTCCGTGATGCGGATATTCTTCAACAGTGAAATGTCCGCACTCGCCAACCAGGGACCATTGACGACTGCTCGTCTCAGGGTTCCGGTTTGGTTAGGGCCGTTGTTGAAAAATACCTGGCCGGCAAACGTCGGCAATCCGAAACCGCTGGCTCCTGCACCGGCAGTTGTGCTGGTCGTAACGGTAGTTCCAGGAATAATACCTGAAGGGACGCCGGAGAGCAAACCCGTACAGTTTCCGGCCGCCAAAGCAGACTGGTTAATGTTGATAACCGACGGATTGACAAAGTAGACACCGCAAGGTGTTACAAAATGTCCGACCAACTTTTTCAACTGTGAGTTGGACAAACTGGTCAAGGCCGTCTGCCTTCCCGAACGTCCCGCTCTGTTCAAAGTTCCGGTCGGATCGATGAAGGTGATCGGAGCACCGGAAGCGACACGCAAGACAAGGCCGAGTTGCCATCCGCCGATAATACGGTCAACTACGCCATTCGAACTTGATAGGAACTGCTTACCCTTTCCGAACGGAAGTTCGTAGAGGGAATTGACGTTGAATACATGCGTTTGATCGTAATCAGCCCGCGTGTAGTCGAGGCCACGATTGTTGTTGTCCAAAAATGGCTCAACACGTGTCTGTCCGGTTCCGATAGCATCGGTGAGTTCCTTCGAGTACGTATAATTCGCCTGAAGGGACAAACCTTTGCTAAATTTACGTCTCAGCTCAAATTGGCCTGAGTTGTAATAGTAGTGTCCACCGTTTCCGAGGATATTGACCACACCCGCATTCGGGTTGGCCAGGAACTGCGCACGGAGGGTTCCGGTCGGGTATGGCGCGATATTGGGGTTAGGGATACCGTTTGCCGGGCTGAGGATCTGCTGCCATAAAAGCTCAGCGATCTGACCTGTAAGAACGAGGTTGCCGTTGGCATTCAAGAGCGAGAAGCCCGAACCTGCGACTACGTTGCCATTATTGCCCATCTGCTGGAACAACGGAGCGCCGACAGCACAGGCGGCTGCCGTTGCACAACCATTCAGCAAATTCTGCCGAACAACGGCAAAATCCGCTTTGTAGCCTGCGGTAACGTTCACCTGATTATAGTCGATCGTTCTCAGCATGTTATTTGCATAACCGCCAACATATCTTGCCTCTCCAACCCACTCGCCAAATTGACGCTGGACGCCGATCTGGTAATCATTCTGGTTAGGAGTCTGAAGTTTAGGATCAACCGCAAACACAGTTCCGGCATTGGTACTTAACGCGGCTGTGTTGTTAGTCGTGTACGCCCTGGTCGTGACAAATACCGGAGTCGCCAGAACCGACGTATGAGCTGCACCCAGTCTGTCATCGAGTAACGTAGACGTACCTCCTAGAAGTGCATTGACTGTCGAGGTGAATCCGGGATGGTTTGCAAGAGCATTGTTTGGAGCGGTGACCAGCTCGTCATTAACGTAGCTCCGTCTGTAGCCGCCTCGAATGACAAAGTTTTCACCCGTCATACGCTTTAACCACTTATTTGTGATTCCGGTTGGAGCCCATGCGATGCCGATCGACGGTGCCCAGTTGTTCTTGTCGGCCTTGTAAAACCGGTTCGGTTTGCCGGCGTTTCCGCCAATAAACTGAAAGGTTCCAGCCGGATCCAGGGCTGCCTTGAGGACATCCTGTCCATTGATCGCCGGTTCCCAGGCCAAACCATTTGTCAGTTCCAGAGGAGCCTGATAGTCATAGCGAATACCCGCGTTCAACGTAAGATCAGACCTGATCTTCCATTGGTCAAGGACATATGGGGCCAGCATCGTGAATTTGTACAGTCTCCGATTCGTGGCCTGGTTTACAAAGCCGGACGTCTGTGACGTAACGTTAAAGGTCTGCACGCCCGATGCGATAACGCCGCCCAGCAATGCTAAGAGGTTTTTCGCAGTCGTTTGTTGGGCAGCCGACAAGGTAGGGCCGCCGGCAGCCGTGGCGAGCGTCGCTGCGTTCAATACAGGCCCGTTGGCACTCAGACCCAACGTATATTGAGCACCGATACCGGCGTCGTTGTACGCATTTATATTTACCTTCTCGAACTGTGCTCCAAAGCGGATCTGGTGATTGCCCCTGATCCACGAGAAAGTGTCCTGAAGATTGAAAGTTTTAACAAA
Source organism: Pyrinomonadales bacterium (assembly GCA_038227175.1). Lineage (GTDB taxonomy): Bacteria > Acidobacteriota > Blastocatellia > Pyrinomonadales > Pyrinomonadaceae > OLB17. The sequence continues at coordinate 54,103 of JBBRPZ010000009.1, forward strand.
ACGTCCCTGATCGCGGAAGATACCGCCATTCTGAGGATCCGGGCTGGTGATCAGCACTGGCTGGAAATATTCAGCCGATACCGGGTTCGTATTGAAAAACTGCGGTGCACTATAAAGCTGTCCGACGCGAAATTCGTTGCTCATCGAAGCATTCAGGCTGGTACGCCATCCGCCCGAATATGTAACGTTTCGTGCAGGCTGAATTACTGGAGGGACCACAGATGTGCCGCCGAGGTCGGTACGCAGGTTCTTTTCAAAGTTGTAGTCGATGACCGCATTGATGTTGTTAGTCGCATTGAGGTCATAGTCTATACGCGATGTGAAGCTCTTACGGTTCTGGAACTGCTGCTGGTTGAAACGATAGCCCATGGTGTTGACCAGGTCGCCTGTTTCACTCGAGTTGCCGTCCGGCTGCGTCGCCAAAAACTTTGCCGCAGCGGCAGAATTTATCGCGGTTGGCGGTGCAATGCCGCTGGCTCCGGCGGTGAAACATCCCGCACAAAATATATTGGTCGTGTAGGTGGTACCACCGCTCTGGTATTTGAATTGTCCTGTTCTTGCACTCGGAGTAAGCACGGTCACCAGCTTGTTGGTGAAAACGATATCTTTTAGCTTTTCTCCATAAGCAAAGAAGAACAATTTGTTCTTAAGGATCGGTCCGGCAACTTTCAAACCATACTGGTTACGGTTGCGAAACGGACGCGGGCTCTTAAGATCGCCGACTTGCTTAGCACCCGAGAGTACTAGAGCGTCTGTCGGTCCATAATTGCCGGCCGCGTTTGAGAACCAGCTATTGGTTCCAAACTTTGAATTTCGGTTGTATTCCCAACCGGCTCCGTGAAACTGATTACCGCCGCGAGGGGTGGTAAAAGCTACCTGAGCAGCTCCAAATCCGCTGTCAACAGCCGACTGTGACGACAATGTAAATTCTTCGACGTTATCGACACTGACACGTGACGATGAAAAATCGGTCGCGTTTGAGCGGATAAAGTTGTCGTTGATGTTTACGCCATCGCGAGTAATATTTGTCGATGACGTACGACCGCCATTGATCGAGGTATTCTGCGAAGGGTTAGATCCCGTCCCCGCCTGGGTCAGGATCAACGTCAGCGGATTTCTATTAGCCAGCGGAAGCTCCGTGATCTGGCGATTGCCGATCGTTGAGTTAAGCTCCGCATTTGCCGAATTGATAATGTCCGCACCGGCCGTAATAGTTACGTTTTCACTAACGTCGCCGGCCTGAAGCATAACCGGCAGCGAGTATTCCTGCGCGGTCTGGATGGTGATAGTGGTGGTGGCCGACTTAAATCCTTTAGAGGTCACCTTGAGCGAATATTCGCCGTAGTCGAGCAGGTTGAAATTAAAGCTACCTTCTGAATTGGTAACCTCAGTACGCTGCTTACCAGTCTTACTGTCAGTTAATACGGCCGTAGCACCGGGTACAACACCGTCAGCGGTGGAGACTGTTCCTGTCAGACGTCCAGTGTTTGATTGCGCAAACGAAAAGGACGCTGCAAGTATCCCGATTACCAAAGCCATGGTAAATCTTTTCATTACTTTATTTCTCCTAAATCTTTAAAACTAAATTGTCCTTACTAATGTGACGCTCAAGAAATTTGCAATACTCGTGCCAAGTATTTGGAATAAACCCGGTTAACGACAGCATATGGCCAACAAAATTTCTGTTATGACACTATAATCCAATTGTTTCAGGGTGTTACGGCCACCGAGAAAAGGCGAAAATGTTATGAAAATAGATTGCAATCACGACAAAACGATCAAGTTCCGTAATGTAACATACAAAATCTGTAGGGAATTTCGGACAAAATCCAAAAATATTAACCCTTTACGATCTAGAACGGATATTATAGCTTTTGATTTTTGAGTTAAGCGTGGTCGCGTTGAGGCCGAGCAGACGGGCGGCTCGGGATTGGTGGCCGCCGGTTTGGTCGAGGGCGCGTCGGATGAGGTCGATCTCGAATTTCTTTGCCTCGTCGTAAAAATTGACGCCGCGCGAAATGTCGATATCCTGCGACTTGCCTGTCGTTGACGAGATCATCTCAAAGGCAAGCTGCGGGTCGCGGACCTCGGGACGTAGGCAATCGACCGTGACTTCGTTTCCCGGAGCGATGACAATCGCGCGTTCGATGATATTTTCCAGCTCGCGGACGTTGCCGGGGAAGTAGTAATTTTCTAACAGCGACAGCACCTCGGGCGATAGATTTTCCGAAACCTCGCGGCCATTTTCCTCAGAATATTTTCGGATAAAATGCTGTGCGAGCGGCAGGATATCCTCGCGTCGTTGCCGCAGCGGTGGCAGTTCGAGCGGCACGACCGAGAGCCGGAAATAGAGGTCCTCGCGAAACTGCCCGTTCTTGACCGCCTCTTTTAGATCGACGTTGGTCGCGGCGATAATGCGGACATCGACCTTGGTCGGTGTCGTCTCGCCGATCGGCGTAAATTCGCGTTCCTGGATCACGCGCAGGAGCCGAACCTGCGTCTCGGGCCGCAGGTCGCCGATCTCATCGAGAAAGATCGAGCCGGTGTCCGCGACTTCGAACAGCCCTTTCTTTGCCGCGACCGCTCCGGTAAAAGCCCCACGCGTATGCCCGAATAGCTCGGATTCGAGCAGCTCGGAAGGAATATTTGAGCAATTAACAACGACAAACGGATTTGTCGATCGCGGGCTCGCCTCGTGGATCGCCTTGGCAACCAACTCCTTGCCAGTGCCGCTCTCGCCGGTTATCAGGACCGTCGATCGTGCCGGGCCGACGCGGTCAACGAGGCGAAAAACGTTTTCCATTATCTCGGAACGCCCGATAAATCCTTCGCGCTTGACCGACTGCACCATCGCATGCCGCAGGACCTGACGCTCCTCTTCTTTACGCCGCTTTCTGATGCCCTTCGCGACAAGCGCCAGCATCTGCTCATTTTGGAATGGCTTTCGGATGACGCCGGCGGCTCCCTTTTCCCAGGCCGAGATCGCCGTGTCAAATGTGGCGTACGCCGTGACCATGAGGACGACGGCCTCGGCGTCGAGCTTGATCAATTCTTCGAGCGCCGTCAGGCCGCCCATGCCGGGCATCGAAACATCCATCAATACGATGTCATAGGCCCTCTGCGAATACAGTTCGACCGCATCTTCGCCGGTTTTGACGAGATCCACCTTGTACCCCGCGCCCGAAAGTATCGTCTCGAGCACGTCCCGCATTATCTCTTCGTCGTCGCAAATAAGGATCGCACCCTTTTTAGCCATATACTAAGATATTAACGCAAAGGCGCAAAGTCGCGAAGACGCAAAGGAAATCAAAAAGAAATTAAGATCTCGCGTCTTTGCATCTTGGCGACTTTGCGTTAAATTTCTTCGATCGGAGCAAACCTTTTCACAGTTTTCGCGTAGTATCTAACGATGGCAATGTCAAAAACAGGGAAAATATTCTTGATCCTCGGTGGACTATTACTAGTGGTACTCGTCGTAGCAGTCGCAGGGCTGCTTTACCTGAGTCGAAGCATGGGACGTCCGTCGGTCAAGGACAACAGCGTTCTCGTCCTCAACGTCTCTGGCGGTCTCCCCGACTACGTCGCTGAGGAGCCGCTCACCAAGGCGTTTGGCATACGGCAGACACAATCGTTCACGAGCCTGCTGACCCAATTGCGAAAGGCAAAGGTCGATAACCGCATCAGCGCCATCCTGCTCGACATCAATTTTCCGAGCATCGGCTGGGGCAAGGCGGACGAGTTTCGCGACGCGGTCAAGGATTTTAAGGCGTCCGGCAAGCCCGTTTACGCCTATATGGAGATCGGCACCAATAAGGAATACTACCTCGCGACCGCCGCCGACAAGATTTTTCTCCCGCCGTCCGGCGACATTTACATCAACGGTTTTGCGGCCGAAGCGATGTTTTACAAAGGCTCGCTCGACAAGCTCGGCATCGAGGCCGACGTCATCCAGATCGGCCCCAAATACAAGAACGCCCCCGACCAGTACACCAAAAAAGAGATGGGCGAAGGCCAGCGTGAGGTGCTCAACGCCGTCCTCGACGAATACTTTTCGCGTTTCACGACCGCCATTTCCGAATCGAGGAAAAAATCGGTCGACGACGTAAAAGCTCTCGTCGATGGCGCCCCCTACAACGCTGTCAAAGCAAAATCGCTCGGCCTGATCGACGACGCGTTTTACCGCGACCAGGTCGACGACGCTCTCAGAACTGCACTTGGCTATAAAGAGGGCGACAAGCTGCGGACGATCTACGGCGGCGATTACCGCGACATCCCGTCCGACAGCCTCGGACTCAACACTGGCGAAAAAGTCGCCGTCATCTACGCGTCCGGTGCTATTAACATCGGCCATTCGAGCAACGGCCCGCTGAACGGCGAGATGGTCGGATCCGACACGGTTGTCGATGCGGTAAACGATGCCGCCGAAGATAAATCGATCAAGGCTATAGTGCTGCGTGTGGACAGCCCGGGCGGCTCGGCCCTCGCGTCGGACGTCATGTGGCACGCCATCGAAAACGCCAAGGCCAAAAAACCGGTCGTCGTCTCGATGGCCGATGTCGCCGCGTCCGGCGGCTATTACATCGCCTGTAACGCCAACAAGATCGTCGCCGAACCCGCGACGATCACCGGCTCGATCGGCATGTTCTTAGGTAAGCCGGTTATGAAAGGACTTTACGATTGGCTCGGCGTCTCGAACGAATACGTTATGCGTGGGCGTAACGCCGGCATTTTCCGCGAGACAGAGCATTTCACACCCGACGAACGTGCAAAAATGACCGAGCAGGCGAACAATGTCTATTACGATAACTTCGTGCCAAAGGTCGCATTGGGCCGCAATAAAACCACCGAGGAGATCAACACCATCGGCCAGGGCCGCGTCTGGACGGGAACCCAGGCCAAAGCCAACGGCCTGATCGACGAATTCGGCGGCCTCGAAAAAGCCATCTCCGTCGCCAAGGACCTCGCCAACATGCCCGCCGACAAAGAGGTCAAACGCGTCGTCTTTCCCGAACCTCGCCCCTTCCTCGAAACCATCTTCGGCAACGACTCTTCCGCCGCAACCAAAGAGCAACAAGCCCAGGCCGCATTGCTCGCATCAATGCCCGCCGATGTGCGTAAGGCATTTCGCTACACGGCCATGCTAGACCAAATGCAGCGAGGCCAGGCAATGCTCATGATGCCATACGAGTTGGATATAAAGTAAGTTTTCACTGAAGTAAATTCTTTGGGGCGCGCACATTTTTAATTATAATGTTTACGATGTGGATTTTTGAGTGGGGTGAGCGGAAAGAAAAATCAAACCCCAGAAAACACGGGGTTGGTTTCATGGAGGCCGAAACCGTATTTTACGACCCGTATTCAATCACGATTTCCGATCCAGATCACTCATTTGACGAGGCGAGATTTATCGACGTTGGAATATCGGATAAAAATCGTTTGCTGATTGTTAGCTATACAGAAAGAACCAACCGGATTCGAATAATCAGCGCAAGAAAAGCCACCGGAGCAGAACGCAAGAAATATGAAATCGAAAACACCTAAGAAAAACGAAGAAATGCGCTCGGAATATGACTTTACCGGCGGCGTCCGTGGCAAACACCATAATTTACTCCGAAACGGCCACAAAACAGTTGTCACAAAAGCCGATGGCTCGACTGTCATCACAGAAACAAAACTAATCGCTCTAGCCCCGGATCTGCAGTCATACTTTCCCGACACCAAATCGGTTGAACGTGCCTTGCGCGGATTAGTCGCTCTAGTACCTAAAAAACATTGATTGATTTAACATTTGTTTCAATAATTTCTCTTTCTTAATGGTGCCGGGAGCCGCACGTTCCGCTACGCTCCCTATTTGACCAAGTGCAACGCGGACAGCGAATGCTAATGATGCCCTACGAGTCGGAGATCAAATAAATCACTGCAAAACTGGAACTTTTAGCCCATCCGGCGTGGGCGAAATTGAATCCCGCCGGACATTTCACGTCTGACTATTTTCTCTTCGCCGCGTCGACGTTTTATTTTGTTTTTTTCCGGACTGGTTCATTTAATTGACATGCGGCGGGAATGGGTGCATAAATGAGTTGTTTTCACGCGACAGCAAAATTCCCGACTATGAAACCCGCGACTACTCTCAATTTTTTCCTTGCTGTGATCTGTTTGAGTATCACGTCTACACTCGCTCAAATTCCTAGTGCTGAGACTACCGCCTGCAATCCGAAGATGGCCCAGCTGCTTGTCGAGCAGCAGGTCTCGGAGAGCAAATCCGTAGTCGAGCGGCCTAAACGCATAAAGATACTTCTCCGTTCGGCTGATTTTCTGTGGGCGCTGGACCAGGTGAAGGCCCGCGAATATTTTGTCGAGGCATTCAAGACGGCGAGCGAGCATTTCGCCGAAAAGGGCTTCGAAAAAGCCAATGAGAAACGCACCAGCAACGGGGGCGGTGTTTACTCGCAGCTACCCGATCAACGCACCGAGGTCATCAAGGCCGTCGCCAAACGCGATCCGGAACTTGCAAAGAAATTTACCGAGCAACTCCTCGCCGACTACGACAAGGCGGCCGCCGACCGCGATCAGAATGACAAGACGCGCGAGCAGGGCGATCTTTTATACTTCGCGGCCGAAAACGCCAAAACAAACCCCGAGCTTTCGCGCTATGTGTTCCGCCGCGTGATGCGGTACCCGCTCATTCAAAACTGGTTTTTCTCCCTCTACTCGACCGCCGACAAAGATCAGGCGTTTGGCGATTCGATATACGCCGAGACACTGCGAAACTATAGCAACGCCAAACCGCATCTGTTGCTTTACCTCTCGGCCTTTCCCTTTGGCAAAGATCGGACATTCGGTCAGGGCGGTACGCGGTTTTCAAAGGATATTTCGGTTGGCTTTGTGCCAAATTCAAATCTCCAGCAGGCTTTTCTAGACGTTTTCTTTACGCGCATCGGCACCTTTGCGGCAAATGCCGACGAGTACACCCAGCCACCGAGCAAATACGAGTCGTCGGAAGCGGTTTACATAGTCACAGCGTTGCGTGAACTGGAGCCGATCATCATTGAGCGGTTTCCCGATATGCTCCAGCGGTTTACGGTTGCACGGTCGCAGGCCGATTCGCTGCTGACGGCCGATATGCAAAAAGAAATTGCGTCGCGTGACAAGTTCCAGGCCGTTGGGGCTATGACCTTCGACGAACGTATCAAGCAGATCGAGGAAGCTGATTTAAAGGGCACCCTGACCGACACGATGATCGCTCAAATGGTGTTTCCGGGGCGGATAAAGAAAGAGGAAGACTATAAAAAGTTCGAATTGTGGCTCGGCAAGATCAAGGACGAAAAGCTGCGCACCGACGTTACCAGCTATTTTTGGTTTCTCCGCTGCCAACTGGCAATTAAAGAGGATCGTATTTCCGAGGCCGAAAAGATGGCCGCGAAGGTTCCTGAACTCGATCATCGCTCGCTTTTGCTTTTTGACATCGCCAAAAAGCAGTTGGACTCGATTAACGATCAGGGTGCGGCATTCGACACTCTCGACGGCGTCTCAAAGCTCACGCGCAGTGCTCCTAATTCCGTCGCAAAGGCCCGCGTCTTGCTAAGTCTCGTCCAGCTTTACGAACGCCTGAATCACACCGTCGCCCTCGACGAACTCAGCGAAGCTGTCCGGGTCATCAACCAGCTCGACGACCCCGACCTTTTCGACAACTACATCATGCGCCAGATCGTCGGTAAGGATTTCTCTTCGATGTCCAGCATGCCTCTTCCAGGCGGCAACTTCGACGATCTCTTCACCGACATCGGCAAGAAAGACTTCGAAATGTCCCTCGCCAACGCCCGGGCATTGGACGACAAATATTTTCGTACCATCGCCGTGGTGGCGATCGCCAAAAACTGCGTACAGGTAAAGCCCGCCACTACTCCAAAAAAAACAAAATAACTCCGTTATCGCGGCGAACGAATAGCCAACGGCAGCGGCAGCCACGGCTGTGGGCGGCCGTAGGTTTTGGTGCTCAGATCGTCAACTTTGGCCTCTTGCTCCGTCAGTAAATGATCGGGCGGGAGGTCTTTTTCGTTGTCGTAACAGGCGTGCATGATGCAAGCGAGAGGCTTGCCATCGTTGTGTACGAGACAGCCAATTCCTTTTTCAAACAGCGGACAGGCAAAGGTTTGGGCGTACGTGTCGCCTTGGACGGTCAATGAATATTTTTCGATCGTCGCTTCTACCCGACTGTAAATAGCGGCCTGAATATTTTCAGGAAAAGTCTCGATCTTTTGCTTGATTGCGACGGCTTCGAGATGTGAAATATGAACATTGACGAAATGGGCGTCGAGACAGCACGCACCTTTCGTCTCGCAGGTCAGGCAGCTTTTGGCGCGGTGCTCAAACGTGTCTGAAATATGCGATTTGAAATCTGTTTTGAGCTGCTGCAGCTTGGCAAGCGCGTTTTTCTCGCTAATAACTTTCATTTCAGGTGATCCGTGTCAGTAGCCCGACCGTAAGGGAGGGCCCTTTCTTACGAACGGGCTACTTACACTTATATTTTAATCAAAAGTCGGCAAGTCCCCGCCTTGACCGCCAATTACATATTCGCACGCTTTCCAAATATGGTCTTCCGACCACAAATATCGAGTACTTCCATGCCGAGACCACACTTTGGTGGATTCCGAAACTAAGCCATCAGACCGTAAACGTCTGGTGGCGTAGGCCTTCATTGAACCCATAAGTTTATCGGGCCCATATCCCGCTGCAACAACAATGTGGGCATGATTAGTTCGGACATTAATCGCGTGGAGAGTGATTTTTCTAAATTCGCACAATTCATGAATCGCGGTCTTAACAGCTTTTCGATGTTTCGCTGCAAACTTCATCGGTTCGTCGCTCATTTGGCTCGAACGATACTCTATAAGTTTATCGTTTCTCGGTATTTTCGGCAGCCCATATTTGTTAAATTCCACCCTGTCCACTGAACCCCGCTCGTCGCCATGAAGCCAGGTTCCATAGCATCGGATGGTAATCAGGAATGCAATTGGCTCTGACCTATCTTGGAAATCTATGTAATCTCGCTTCATGATGCTTCAGCGTGTCAGTAGCCCGACCGTGAGGGAGGGCCCTTCCTAACGGTCGGGCTACTGACACGCGGCCACACTACATGCTACAATCTTGAAAAAGATTTTACCCGATAAAGGAGATTTATGCTGAAAGAAGGCGACAAGGCACCGGATTTTAATGCTAAGGACCAGGATGGCAAAGATGTAAAACTTGCCGATCTCAAAGGCCAGCGTGTTGTGCTCTATTTTTACCCGAAGGACGACACGCCCGGCTGCACGAAAGAGGCATGCTCGTTTCGCGATGCCGATGACGTTTATAAGTCTAAAGGCATTAAGGTATTAGGGGTTTCGACTGACAACGAAAAATCGCATCAGAAATTTATCTCAAAATTCCAGCTCCCGTTCGACCTGCTTGCCGATACCGACAAAAAGATCGTTGAGGATTACGGCGTTTGGGCGGAAAAGAGCATGTATGGCAAGAAATACATGGGCACGCTTCGCAAATCGTTTTTGATTGACGGCGATGGCAAGATCGTGAAAATATTTGACAAGGTTGACGTTTCGGCTCATGCCGACGAGGTGCTTGCGGCGTTTGGTTAGAAATAGTTCGATGAGAAGATTCCTGCCTTACATCTTCGTGATCGCCGCCGTTGCCGGGCTTGCCTGTCAAAAAGTACAGCTTGCGGAGTACAAGAAATTTGACACCGACGCTGACGTGCCGCGAATAACGACCGAGGAAGCCAAGAAAGACTTTGACGCGGGGAATGTCGCCATCGTCGACAGCCGCCCGGAATTTGCGTATAAACATGAGCACATCGCCGGCTCGATCAACATTACATTAGGAGCGCCCGACGATGCATTTTCAGCGTTGCCGAAGAATAAGAAGATCATCGTCTACTGTTCCTGACCGGCCGAGCACACGAGTGCCAGTTTGGCATTCCAAATGAATCAGAAAGGCTTCGCAAACACTTACGCTCTCAAGGGCGGAACGGCCGGATGGCAAACAGCCGGCTACCCGATGGAAAAGAGTGAATAGATTTTTGCGGCAATTCACGAGGTTCGTGCCTCACCGCAATATTTAAGGATGGTTATGAAAATATTTATTTCCTGTTGTCTTTTGATCGTCGGCAGTCTGGCGACCTATGGGCAGAAGGCGGAATATAAGAAATTCGATAGCGACGCAGACGTGCCGCGTATTAGCGTCGACGAAACGAAGAAAGGTTACGACGAAAAGAGTGTAGTGATCGTCGATGCCCGCGGCGCGGAAATTTACAAGCAAGAGCATATCAAAGGAGCGATCAACATCCCTCTTGGCTCTCCCGCTTCGGAATTCGACAAACTGCCTAAGAATAAAAAGATCATCGTCTATTGTTCCTGACCGGCCGAACACACGAGTGCCAGTTTGGCATTCCAAATGAATCAGAAAGGTATCGCAAACGTTTTTGCCCTTAAAGGCGGGACGCAGGGTTGGAAATCCGCGAGTTACCCGATGGAAAAAAGCGAGTAAATAAGTCAGTTCCACCTGCGATAGCGGGTGGTTTAACGCTATTATTCCAGTGCTTTAGAGAAAAAGGTGGCTTAGAAATCAAATCTACAGACCCGCCAGATTCAACCACCCGCTACCGCAGGTGGTACTGACAACAGCTCATCGCAGATGCGTCCGGCGGTTTTACCATCCCAGAGCGGCGGGATCTTTGCGTCGGGTTTTGAGGTTCCGTTAAGAACGGCGAAAGCAGCCTGCTTTATCTTTTCAGGATCGGTGCCGACCAATACGTTTGTACCCATCTCGATCGTGATTGGCCGCTCCGTATTGTGCCGCAACGTCAGACACGGGATGCCGAGCACGGTCGTTTCTTCCTGCAAACCGCCGGAGTCGGTGAGTGTCATTTTTGCCCCGCTGTATAGCCGCATGAAATCGAGATAGCCAAGCGGGTCGATGAGGCGGATATCGGCCTGTCCGATCTTTTCTCCAAAGCCAAATTCCTTGATCTTTGCACGCGTTCGCGGATGAACCGGAAAAATAATTGGCAGTTTTTCAGCAAGCGCAACCAACGCGTCAAGTATGCCGGAAAATACTTCTTTATCATCGACATTAGATGGGCGGTGGAGCGTCAAAACAGCATAACCGCCGCCAGTCACCCCGAGGTCTTCGCGCACTGTCGACTTTTCCGCAATCTTCAGATGATCCATCAGCGAATCAATCATCACGTTTCCGACAAACCTGACGCGTTCCGCCGGAATACCCTCGTGCGACAGATTCGCGTCAGCATCTTGCGATGTGGTAAATAGCAGGTCGGAGATAGAATCAGTCAGAACGCGGTTGATCTCCTCGGGCATTGCCCGGTCGCGTGAACGCAGGCCCGCCTCGACATGGGCGACCTTAATACCGAGCTTTGCACACACCAATGCACACGCAATGGTCGAATTTACATCACCGACGACGAGCACCCAATCCGGCTTTTCTCTCAAAACAACCGGCTCAAACTCGGTCATGATCTTCGCCGTCTGCACCGCGTGCGAACCGGATCCGACGCCCAGATGAACGTCCGGCTTCGGCATCCCGAGATCGTCAAAAAACGAGTCCGACATCACCGCGTCATAATGCTGCCCAGTGTGGACGATCATCGGCGCAAACTCCGCCGGCCGCCGCTTCATCTCGGCGTAAATCGGAGCGACCTTCATGAAATTAGGACGCGCACCGGCGATGTTGAGAACTTTGAGCATTAAAGCCTTACAATCCGAGCCTTGCTCAACCCGCGAGTTTCCGGTGTCAGAGCATTACGTGTATCGACAACGAGCGAGGCCAATTCGCAAACGCGACCGTAATCAACCGGCGAATGCTCGGTGCAGATAATGACGCAGTCTGACTCACGGATCAGGTCATCGGTCAGCTCTTTGTTGTAGAGCGGCTCGGCGTCGCCGATGGTATATGCGTGATCGAACGTAACCGTAGGCACGAACGGGTCGTGGTAATAAACGTCTGCTCCGTCTGCACGTAACAGGTCGATGATCGAGAGCGCGGGTGACTCGCGCATGTCGTCGATGTCTTTTTTGTATGCGACGCCGAGGATCAGGATCGTCGAACCATTGACGGCTTTTTTTGCGTCATTGAGTGCGTTTGTTGCAAGCTCGACGACGTAGTTTGGCATTGTCGAATTGACCTGCTCGGCAAGCGAAATAAACTGCGAATCGAACCCATGCTGGCGAGCCTTCCACGAAAGATAATGCGGGTCGAGCGGTATGCAATGTCCGCCGATACCGGGGCCGGGATAGAACGGCATAAATCCGAACGGCTTGGTCGCCGCCGCACGGACGACCTCCCATGTGTCGATGCCGAGGGCGTTGCAGAGCTTGGCCATCTCGTTTGCCATGCCGATATTGATCGCACGGAAAGTGTTTTCCCACAGCTTGGCGGCCTCGGCGACGCGGGCCGACGAGACAGTGTGAACCTGTCCGACGATCTGGTTATAAAGCAATGCGGCAATCTCGGTCGAATCATTTGAGCATCCGCCGACGACCTTTGGAATGTTGTGTGTCTGAAATTGTGGGTTACCGGGATCGACGCGCTCCGGGGAAAATGCGAGCAGAAAATCGTCGTCGAGTTTGAAACCGCGTTCCTCGAACATCGGCTTTAGAACTTCGTCGGTCGTGCCGGGATAGGTTGTTGATTCGAGGATTATCAACTGCCCCCGCCGCAGGTATTTTTGTATCTCGCCGCCCGCCGTCAAGATATAGGACATATCCGGATCTTTTGTCTTGCGAAGCGGGGTTGGGACGCAGACGATGATGACGTCGCAGGTTGCGAGTTTACTAAAATCCGTCGTCGCCGTCAGTTTGCCGCCGTCGACGCATTTTTTTAGTTTCTCGCTCGTAACGTCAACGATATAAGAGCGGCCGGCATTGATCTCGGCCGTCTTGGTCTCGTCGACCTCAAACCCGATGGCGTCAAAGCCCTTTAGGCAAAATTCGACAATTAGCGGCAGGCCGACATATCCGAGGCCGATGACGCCAACGCGCGCCTGTCCGTCTGAAATAAGTTTCTGTAATTCGTCTTTGATCATTATAGGTAAGGTTAAATTTAGACCGGCGGAGTATGACAGCAAATAATTGCCAAACTATTAAACTATGTCACCAGTCGAGGTTAGTCAAGATAATATTATTTTATGCTAAACTGTTGCCACTCGGATACGGAGTGTGAGTTCCCCCTTATTTAATATAGTTAATCAGTCGATTTCTCCTTAGCTTGTATGAGTTTCGAGATAACATCGAGCAATCCGGTCGTGAAGGCCGTTATCGAAGGCACGGCCCCAAGACCCGCGCAGCTCGCTGCCTCGCGCGGCATTTTGCCGTTGCCGCAGACCGATCTACTTGAAATACTGGTCACTTTTTTCGACGGCAATGACGCCGAGCTCAAGGAAAATGCCCGCCAGACCCTGACCGGGCAAGATGTCGACACGCTCGATGAGACAATACGCGGGTCCGAGATCGCTCCGAGCGTTTTGGCGTATTTCACAGGCCGCGACGATCTGCCAGCCCCGATCCTCGAAACGGTACTCACCAATACGCGGACGCCGCCCCCAGCCATCGCGAAATTTGCGGGACGAACGCAAAACGGCCCGCTGCTCGAGCTTTTAGCTTTCAACCAGCAGCTCCTGATCCAAAATCCGGCGATCCTGGAGGCGATCCTCGGCAACACAAACCGCACGCCCGACGCCGACCGGCGCGCGTCGGAAATAAAACGCGAATTCTTCGAAAAAGAGCGTGGAGCCGAGCAGATCGCTAACGAGCTTCGCGCACAGGGCAACGACGCGGCGGCTGAGTTTCTTGAGCAGGCTGAGTTTTCGTCGGATCTCAGCGGCTCCGGCCTCACTATCGAGGACGCGATCCTTCTAGCAAAGATGATCGAGGTTCCCGATCAGGAAACCGACGACTCATGGCTCGGGCTCGAATATATCGAGGAGATATACGAGGAAACCGATGAGCAGCGAAAAGCGATATTCACAAAGATCCTCGGCGACATGCAGAACGACGAGGAAGAGATCCCCGGCGAACGCGTCGCGATGCTCAACCGCATCATGAAGATGGGCGTCAAGGACCGCGTCAAGCTCGGCATGAAGGGCGACCGCGAGGCCCGCAATATCCTGATCCGCGACCCCAATCGCCTTGTCTCATCCGCCGTTGTCAACAATCCCCGCATCAGCGAGCAAGAGGTCGAAAACATCGCCGCGATGCGTTCGATCTCAGAGGAGATCCTCCGCCAGATCGCGTCAAACCGCCAGTGGGCCCGCAGCTACACAATCATGCACAGCCTGGCCAAAAACCCGCGTACGCCGATAGCAAACTCAATCAGCATCATGAGTAGGCTGCAACTCCGCGATCTCGCCGCCCTCACGAAAAATCGCAATGTCTCCGACGCCGTCCGCCGCCAGGCATTGCGCCTGCATAGCGCCCGGACGGGCAATAAAAATTAGTGCAGAAGCCTGTGCGGTTGTCCAATAACTTTTAGAGATGCCGTTAGAGGAACTTTGCGATGCGTCCGGTTTTGACAAACGAACCAGCTAGGTCGGTAAATGTATGACTGGCCGCTCCGAGCCACAATCCCACAAAGGCAAAAACCAGAAAATGCTCACCAAAACTTGTCCGGACAAAGTTTCCGACCGGCTGCCAAACTAGTGCAATTTCGGCAAAAGCGGGCAATTTCCGTCCCGAATAAACGGCGTAGAGATACGCGGCAATAAAAACGACGAGCGTCACCGCGCCCATAAAATAGATCACGCGTATCAACGCCCCGAGTATTAGCCCGTGCGAGAATCGCGACCGGTGCTTAAAAAACTGACGGTACGGAAACCACAGAAATCTAAAGATAAACCACCGCGAATATTGCTTTGAAACCGTGTCAAGATCGGGGCCGAACATCAGCCCTCCAAAGACAAATGCCACAAAAACTACGGCCGCAGCGGAAACGCTTCGCGTGACCGCGTTCGTCACCGCAAATGCCGGAAGGGCTAGCAAAAATGTAATGGCGTCGTGCGTTTTACCGCTGGGCATATTTTAACGTGTTCCCCATTCCCACATTCCATATCCTATTTTTTGGTCGATCTTATGACCGGATTGTTTTAAGGCAATGATGGCCTGCGAACGATGGTGAGCGTCATGGGCGATGAGATAGCCTGCGAACGCCGTTACATGCGGTTTAAAGCCTTTCACCTTGCCGCCGTTGTCGATGGCATTCTCCAAAAGTCGCGTGATGCTGTCGCCGGATTGCTTCAGCAAAGCCTTCAACAGATCTTTATTGATCGGCTGGTCTTTTTCTATTTTCGCTAACTCTTCAAGCTCCGCAGGCAGCGATACTTTTAACCACATCACCCTAATATTATGGATATGTCCGAACTGATTTGTCACGTCACGCCCCTTTGATGAGAGTGTGTCCGTCAGATATTCTTCCCCGATCCCATTAAGCAAATAAAGGTTGATCCGGTTGTTGATCTGCCACGTTTCGATGAGTTGTTGCGCGTCCATAAATGTTTTCGGCTATGCCGCTCTATGTGCGGCTATGCCGCTCTATGTGCGGCTACGCCGCCGCCTATCGTACAAATTGAATCACTTTTTTGCAATTGTGCACGTCGTACGAGGGCTTCCGAGCTTGTCGATCAAGCCAGCCGTGGTACAACTGTCAAATATACAGGAAAATAGCTGTCGTTGATGAACAGGCTCGGCAGCCTGTTCTACTTTTGCACTATTTTGCTAAACTCAACGTTTGGGCTGGCGTCGCAAATGGCATCCATCTGGCAAAAACTAAAAACAACGCTCGCGATGATCAAATTCGAGCACACGCTGTTTGCGTTGCCGTTCGCGTTTCTCGGAGCGATCCTCGCCGCAAATGGCCTGCCGACGTGGCGGCAAATTCTTTGGATTACTGTCGCAATGGTCGGAGCCCGCTCGGCGGCAATGACATTTAATCGAATCGTCGACCGCGACATCGATGCCAAAAATCCGCGAACCGCCAACCGCGAATTGCCCAGCGGCAAACTCTCGGTCGGCTTCGCGTGGGCATTTCTCTACATCTCGATCGGCGTCTTTTTGCTGGCGTCGTACTCGCTCAATTGGCTCACATTCGCGCTGTCGCCCGCCGCGCTTGTCTGTGTGCTTGGCTATTCCTACGCCAAACGGTTCACGTCGTTCGCGCATCTGATCTTGGGCCTTGCACTTGCAATTTCGCCCTCTGCCGCCTGGATCGCCGTTCGCGGCGACCTGATGGACGAGGTCCCGATCCTGATGTCGCTGTTTGTATTGATCTGGACGGCCGGCTTTGATGTGTTGTATGCCTGTCAGGATTTCGAATTCGATAGAAAGGCGGGATTGCGTTCGATACCTGCACGTTTCGGCATCAAAAATGCTCTCTGGATAGCGCGGCTCTTTCACTTTCAGGCGTTTATCGTGCTGTCGCTGCTGTGGCTTGCGACAGGAATGACGTGGCTCGCTCTTGTGGGCGTGGTGGCTATCGGTGCGTTGTTCATTTACCAACACATGCTGATAAAGCCCAACGACCTCTCGCGGATGAACGCCGCATTTTTTACCACAAACGCCTTCGTCAGCGTGATCTTACTGCTGACTTTTGGAGGCGCGGTAATTATTAATCATGCTAGAATGTAGCCGCGCGAGGAATCCAAAAAAGACGGCACGGGATGCGTCTTTGACTCCTCAACCGGCTTTACGCTGCCAAATGGATCCCTGCGCTCGCCGGATGTAAGTTGGGTCAGCTTTGGGAGAATGTGTGCGTTAACCGACGAGGAGCGTTCGGGTTTTGCCCGCATTTGTCCGGATTTTGTCGTCGAATTGCGATCCGAAAGCGACACTGTTCGCAAACTTCAATCTACGATGCAGGAATACGTAGAAAACGGTGCGTCACTCGGCTGGCTGATCGACCCAATCGAACGAACAATTTACGTTTATCATTCCGATGCGGAAATTGAGATATTAGAAAATCCATCAGAAATTTTAGGCGACCCTCTTTTGCGCGGGCTTACCCTGAATCTAACAGAAATCTGGGGTTAGGCTTTTTTTGACTCGCCAAGCCCCCCCGACATCTCAGACGGGATCGACGATTGAAGCAGGATGATTTTCACCCTTGGTAATCATCAATTTTATCGCAAACCAAACCCACGCAATAGCCCCGACAGCAAATATCGAGTCCCCGAACATCCGCATCCAACGCAAGTTTTGCATTATCGGCGTCTGCATAAACTCAGGGCTGCGGGCGGACCAGTAGCCGACAGAGATCGACTGATAAGTTTGGAGCAAACCGATAGGCAGCAAGCTAAACATTATCTCCAACAGCATACCGATATTGATCGCCCAAAACGAGAATGCCAGCAGTTTGGTGTTCCACTTTCGCTCCGGCTGCATCGCCCGCAGGCAAAAGAGCGTTAGTGCCAAACCGAGCGTTCCATATACGCCGTAAAGAGCTCCATGAGCATGAACCGCCGTTGTATTCAACCCCTGCATATAGTAGAGAGCGATCGGCGGATTGATCATAAACCCGAAAATGCCAGCACCGACAAGATTCCAAAATGCGACGGCGACAAAGAAATAGACGACCCACTTATATTGAGCCAGCCACGGTCGGGCCTTCGAATGGCGAATATTTTCCAGAGCTTCGTACCCGACAAATACAAGTGGAACGATTTCCAGAGCGCTGAATACCGAACCGAAAGCCAATGCTACGGTCGGTGTTCCCGCAAAATAGAGATGATGCAGCGTCCCGATAATGCCTCCGCTTAAGTAGATCGCACCGGAGAGCAATGCGGCGTATGCGGCATGGTCGGCACGGATGACTCGGAGCTTTGCGAACAGGAACGCGATCACGACGGTCGCGAAAACCTCAAAAAATCCCTCGACCCACAGATGAACCACCCACCAACGCCAATATTCGACAACCGTCAGATGCGAACGCATTCCCCAAAACAGCCCTGGAGCATAGAACAACGCGATGCCGGCGGTCGTGGCGAGATAGAGAGTGACCAGCGATTTGCTGATGCCTTTTTCTCTCAATGCCGGCACGGCGGAGCGGGCAATCAGAAACAGCCAGAGCAGAAGTCCGACAAAAAGTGCCGACTGCCATACGCGGCCAAGATCAACGTATTCATAACCCTGATGTCCAAACCAAAACCAAAGATCGCCGGGCAGCATATGCATCACGCTCAGCCACTGGCCGGCCATTGAACCGAGCACAACGAGCAGCAAAGCGCCGAACAGCACATTCACACCGAGCCGCTGCATTTTCGGCTCGTAGCCGCAAATATACGGCGCGATAAACAGTCCGGCGGCAAGCCACGCCGTCGCGATCCAAAAGATGCCAAGCTGCGTATGCCAAGTACGCGTGACGACATACGGCAGCACCTGATCGAGTGGTATTCCATAGAGGCCGCCGCCCTCAACGCCGTAATGGGCTGTAATTATCCCCATCACGATCTGAAGCAAAAACAACAATGAAACGACCAGAAAATATTTGACCGTCGCCTTTTGCGAAGGCGTGAGCGTCGCACCGATCAGCGGGTCTTCGTCGGGCGTATCGCGTTCGTCCGCATCCTTGCGCCAACCGGCGTAAAACCAAACCATCGCGCCGATGCTGCCGATCAAAAGAATTACGCTGACGCCGGTCCAGACGATCGAACTGCTCGTCGGATAGTTGCCAACGAGTGGCTCGGAAGGAAAATTGCTTGTATATGAGATCGTGTTATTCGGCCGATTGGCAGCCGATGCCCACGCCGTCCAAAAGTAGAACGACACCAACTGTCGCAGCTTTACCGGGTCAGCCTGCGCCCCTTTCTGTATCGCATAGTCCTTGCTGCCGTTCGTAAAAACCTCGGAATAATGCTTTAGATTGTCCTCGAATGCCCGGCCAAGCACCGGATCCAGCGTGAGCCGTCCTGTCGTTTCGTCATAGGTATTCATGCGGATCAACGTCTGTAGACGCTGCAGCAAAACGGCCTTTTGCTCACCGGAAAGAGCTCCGCCGTCTTTGCCGTATTGCCCGCCCGACCAGTCGTTTAGAACAAATAACGCTTCGCGATGAAGATAGTCCGCTGTCCAGTCAGGCGCGACATACGAGCCGTGACCCCAGATCGACCCGATCTGCATCCCGCCCATAGCCTGCCAGACATTCTGGCCGTCCATTATCTGCTCGGCGGGAATCAAAACCGTGCCGTCCGTTGTAACAACTTCGCGCGGTATCGGCGGTGCCTGGCGAAATATCTCGGTTCCGACCCAGCCCAATATGGCAAACGAAAACACGAAAACCGCGATCATTAATATCCAAAGTCTTCTCATTTGGCTTGTCTCCGATGTCTAGCTATCCTTAAACTTTGTAACAATCAGATGTAGCTCGGGGTCGGCGGTGACCTCGTGTTCGACGCCGCCTTCGAGCGTGATCAATGTACCCGCGCGCAAGATTCGCGAGTCCTCCAGGTTAGTACCCGCGGCAAAAACGCCGGTTCCCGAAACGCAGAAAACGGTTATCGGCTCATTTGCCTTGTGCCTCGACAAAACCGCTCCGTTACGCAGCCGCACCTCGACGAGTTTGCGAAACGTTCCGTCAAAAAGCTGTGACACTTCCTTGTCTTTGAGCATTTCGCTCTTCGCTCTCATATCGATGTCTTTGATAAACTGAATGTATTTCACGTCGCCGCCCATATCTATGTAAGAACCTATCAATGCGAACATTCGCCGAAAACGATTCGGTAATATCAACTGGTATATGGTCTGAACTTAGTAGTTTGTTCGCAACTGGTAGGCTAGTCTGTGCGTTTGCACACATACAGGGCAAGGAAAAGATGTTTTTTGGTTTGAAAGACACGCGAGTTGTCAGTGCGAAAGGCACTGGCGTTAATTCGAAAAGGCTGCGGCCGTTTTAATCTCCTGACGCCAAAGTCTTGGGAATTTGCAGGTCGGTTCCGATCTTCTTATTTAGCTTTTCTATAAAATATGCCGAGAGCAGCGGAGATTCCTTTTCAATATTTTGGTGAATAAAGAAATTTAGTTCTTTTAACCCCTGCTCTTTCCACACAGCGACCCGTTCGACCCATTCATCCAGCCTTTCACGGTCGGACGCCTCGTGATTTGCCCCGACCCAGCGAACAAAAGCATTCGGCGTCGTCAGCCGCATATGCATCAGATCGCGTCGCCCGGCGGTATCGACCAGCACATTAGTAATTCCGTTCGTTTCAAGCAGGTCGTACAGCTCCGACGAGATCGCCGGATCGTTGTACCAGTCGGTTTTTCTAAACTCCATCGCCAGCGGAATATCGTATTTCCAGTTATCAGCGAACGCCTGGACCCGTTCAAAGTCCTTTGGGCCGAAATTATTGTGCATCTGCAAAAAAGGCATGCCCAGCTTTTCCTGCAGATGCGACATGTTGGTAACGCTCTGGTCGACGATCTCCTCGACATCCTTTAGCCGCCTGAAATGCGAGATCGTTTGAGTCAACTTTGGAAAAAACTTAAACCCGTCCGGCGCGGTCGCATACCATTTTGCAAAAGTTGACGGCGGAAATAGCCTGTAAAACGTCGCATTCAGCTCGATGCAATTAAACTGCGTCGAGTAATACCCAAGCTCGTCTTTCACCCCTTTCGGATAAAAACCCTTGATATCGGTCTTGTTCCATTTGGCACAGCCAATGTGGATCGACAGGTCATTTTCCCCAGATTTAGCCAGCACGGCTTTTGTATCTTTATGATCGACGGGGATCGTGAAATCGATCTCCTCTGGGTTTGGCACTTGTCCGAATTTCATAGTATTTCTCGTTTACCGCATCACATTTCGTTCTCAAATTCCGCCAAAAAGCGACCAAGCTCTTCATCTGAAATATTTTCACGATCCGATTTGTCGTAAACAGTAAGAAGATGAATTCGTCCGGCTTTAGTATCGGTGTAAGCGAGACCTTTGCCTTGTTAACCTTCTTACGAAGACGCGCCAATTCGTTCTGCACCTTTTTCCACTTTTTAGTCGGAACGAGAACGGCATTTTTACCTTCGATTAGCTGAATATTCTCCATATATCCCTCTCGTTATGCTGTTTGGCATCTGATAGAATCATAGCATAGACGTAAAAGTGAGGTTTTATGACAGCAATAACAATTGATACAAAACTTGTGGGTGGAATGATGCGAGAGTGGACACCGCAATTTCGTCTGGAATTAGGCAAAAAATCTAGGAAGCTAAGCGATGACGATTTTTTTGAAATGTGCCAGGCCAACCGCGATGCCCGTATCGAAATGGATAAAAATGGAGACATCGAAATTATGGCACCAACAGGAATGGAGACTGGAATCAAAAACTTTAAATTGATTGTTGAGTTTGGGAACTGGGTAAAAAAGGATGGAACGGGCCAAGGCTTTGATTCATCGACGGGATTTCGCCTGCCTAACGGAGCAAAGCGTTCGCCTGATCTTTCCTGGATGAAATTGGAAAAGTGGAACGCGATTCCGGCAGCAAAACGTAAAAGATTCGCAGCCGTTTGTCCTGATTTCGTTGTCGAACTCAAATCGGAGTCCGACACTATTAAAAAACTCCGGTCAAAAATGGAGGAATACATCGAAAACGGTGCGTCATTGGGCTGGCTGATCGACCCGGGCAAACGCCGCGTTTATGTCTATCGTCCAAATACTGAGGTCGAAATTCTGGAAACCCCAACCGAGATCTCAGGTGATCCACTTCTCAAGGGCTTTACGTTGAATATTCAAGAGATTTGGAAGTAGTCCAATCCCGACTTTTAATTTATGCAGTTTTCATTTGACCCAAATCTGAGAGATATCGCCGACAAGGTTGAGGATGGCGAGCGGCTGACGTTTGACGAGGGGCTTGCTCTTTACCGCACCGACGACCTGAATGCGCTTGGCAAACTTGCTGACACCGTCCGCCGCAAAAAGCACGGCAAGGTCACGTATTACAACGTTAACCGGCATTTTAACCATACGAATATCTGCGTCGCCGATTGCAAATTCTGCGGCTTTTACAAACGTGCTCGCGAGGAAGGTGCGTACACGCATTCGGTGACGGACGCGATCGACATCGCCCGAACTGCCGTTGGCGAAGGTGCGACGGAGTTGCATATCGTCGGCGGATTGAATAGCAAACTGCCGTTCGAATACTACACCGATCTTTTCTCGTCCCTCAAACGCGAATTCCCAAAGCTGCATCTCAAAGCCCTCACGATGGTCGAGCTTGATTTTATGGCACGGTTTTACAAGATGTCGGACGAGGACGTGATCGAACAACTGCACGCGGCGGGGATGGATTCGTGTCCGGGCGGAGGTGCGGAGATCTTTGCCGAGCCGACGCGTTCGCGGATCTGCGATCACAAATGCGACGGCGACCGTTGGCTCGAACTCGCGGGCAAGGTCCACAAAGCCGGCCTCAAGACCAACGCGACGATGCTCTACGGCCACATCGAGACCATCGAAGACCGCGTCGATCACGTCATCCGGCTTCGCGAACAGCAGGACCGCACCGGCGGTTTCCAGTGCTTCATCCCGCTCGCCTTCTACCCGAACGGCACCGCTCTCTCGTCGCTTCCCGGCCCCGACGCCGTCGATAATCTCAAGACCATCGCCGTCTCGCGGCTGATGCTCGACAATTTTGACCACATCAAAGCCTACTGGGTCATGCTCGGCAAACAGACCGCCCAGACCGCCCTCCACTTCGGCGCCAACGACCTCGACGGCACCATCACCGACGGCGGCGAGCTCACCGAAAGCTACACTGTCGAAAACGGTGAGGTCAAAATGTCCAAACAAGAACTCATCGCCACGATCGAAAACGCCGGTTTCGAGGCTGTGGAAAGGGATACGGTTTATAATAAGATAGAACGCGTTGCATAATAATAGCGGTGGTAACGGTGAAAATATGAAAACAAATACCGACAGGATCACGATCGACGAAGATATTTGTAACGGCAAGCCGACGATTCGCGGAAAAAGAATAACCGTACAAACGGTTCTCGAATTTCTTGGAGCCGGTGAAACGGTTGACGAAATTCTCTATCAATATCCGTCGCTCGAAAAGGAAGACATCGCAGCTTGCCTTCAATTTGCGAGTTCTCTGATGGACAGAAATTACGTCATAAAATCGGTCTGATGCTATGCCGAAATTCTTGATCGATGTAAATCTGCCATATCACTTTTCGCTCTGGAAAGACGATGACTACATTCATCAAAACGATATTGACGACGAATGGACGGACACTCAGATTTGGAATTACGCAGAACTTAACGATCTGACGATCGTCTCCAAAGACAGCGACTTCTCCAATCGAGTCATCTTTCACGTTCCTCCGCCAAAAGTTATTCATATTCGTCTCGGAAATTTAAAAATGCGGGATTTCTTTGCCGCGATGCATTCCGCATGGAATGAAGTACTCGAACTTAACAAAGATCACAAACTCGTCACCGTTTTCAGGGATCGCCTCGAAGCCATAGAATAGGCCATACTTTGAACCAGAATGATCGAACGCGCGGGCTTCGAGGCTGTGGAAAGGGATACGGTTTATAATCGGGTCGAAAAAGTAGCTGTGTGAATGAATTTTTCGGCGCGTTGGAGGAGATATGCGGCCATTAAACAACCTTTCCGACCGGCTGTTTTTCAGTTTCGCAGGCGCGTGGTTCGTCGTTCTGACCTTTATCGGATTTTCCCCGTCCTTCTATCTCCGTTCGATTCCCGATCCGTTGCCTACACATCAGATCGTCCATGGCATCCTAAATTCCGCATGGGTTTTGCTGTTCCTCACTCAAGCTCTGTTTATCTCCGCCCGCCGACTGCGATGGCATATCACGCTTGGAACCGCCTCGATTTTGATCCTCGTCTTAATGATCCCCACCGGGTATTACGTTGTCCTGGTCAAAACTGCAGCAGGCCTTAAAACACCTGACGAAGCGGGTTTCAACCTGATCGGTCTGACACTCGTTCTCGTCTTTGCAGTTGCGGGATTGCTTAACCGTAAGCGCCCTTACTATCACAAACGGCTGATGCTTTTCGCCACGCTGATGCTAACAATTGCGGCGGCCGACCGCGCATCGATCGTCTTCGGGCTCGTCGACGTTCGGCTGTTCCGAAAGGTTCTGGCGGTGGCCCCGGGTCTCACACTTATTTTCTACGATGCTATCCGCCTGCGGCGGTTCCCGCTGTTTGACTCGGCTGTCGTCGTTTTTATTTGGCTTATCATCTGGTTCAATATCACCGACCTTTTATTTATTAGTCCTGCGGGCGAATGGATCATTCAGGCTTTGGTGAGGCTTTTTGTTTGGTGATCCACCGATGCAATAGGCCACGAAGCGGTGGGCATCGCTTACGACGCCGTGCATATTTGGCTTCGACGGCGTTGCGAGGTGGTTTGGTAGCGTAACGAATGGCAATGGATCTTTGACAATGCGGTTTAGAAGAGGTTGAGAGTGTAGTCAACCCGGTTGAGAGCACAGTCAACCCGGTTGAGAGCACTGTCAACCTGGTTGAGAGAACCGTCAACTTGGTTGAGAGCACTGCCAACTTGGTTGAGAGCACTGCCAACCTGGTTGAAAGCATTGCCAACTCGGTTGAGAGTAATGCCAACTTGGTTGATAGCACTGTCAACCTGGTTGAGAGGACTGTCAACCTGGTTGAGAGGGTCATCAACTTGGTTGAGAGCGTTGTCAACCACGAAACTCTTGCATTATTAGCTTGATTTCGTGTATATTTCTGTTGAAAACGGAGGGTTTACGCGAAATGAGGCCTAGTCACAAGTGGTTTCCGATGAGTTTGACCGAACAGGCGTTGTGGTATGGCAACTTTAATATACAGTTGCAGTCTATAGGAGCGGAGTTTGGGCTGACACCGGCCGAACTGGATGTGCTCGACAAGGACACGGCCAATATTAAGTTCTACGCGAGCGTGCAGGCGTCGCTCGACGCGTATCGTTCGGCCGCCCGACATTGGGGCAAGAGCTTTACCGAGGGCCATAAAGCCGACCCAACGCCGATGTTTCCGGCCGATCCGACGCTGACGCCGCCGTTTCCCACGCAGCCGGCCGGTGCATTCGCACGCCTCGACGCAATTGTCCGCCGCATACGTGCCGCACCCGCGTACACCGACGAGACACAGGCTTTGCTGGGGATAACGCCGCAGCGTAAGGTCCTTGCCGCCGCTGCCGAAGCCGCCCCCGAGCTCACCGCGGCGGTCGAACCGGGCAATCGCGTGAATGTTGCGTTTATCCGCGGCCGCTCGCAGGGAATTTATATCGAGACTAACGTCGACAAGGGCGGCTGGCACTTTGCGGATAAGTCCGTCGTTTCGCCCGCGAGCTTTGCGGTTGCGCAAAATGACGCCGAAACGCCACGCGGCGTCCAGATCCGCGCCCGCTACCTCGACGGCAACTCCCCCGTCGGCGCCTGGTCCGCCATAGTCGTCGTGCAGACGATACCGTCGTAAGGAGTGATCTCAACAGGAACCTATATGGAAAGAGCAGAAATTGGAGGCGCATCGCCGCTTTTCATCGTACGAAATGTTCCGGCAACGCTTGCGTTCTATCGCGACAAGCTCGGGTTTGAGGTCACATTCGAAGGGCCTGAGCCGAATGATATTTTTTTCGGTATCGTGCAACGCGGCAGAGCGATGATCATGTTCAAGGCCATCGAGGTCGAGCCGGTGCCAAATCATACCCGAGACGTTGGATGTGGCATCGCCCGCTGGGACGCTTACTTTTACGTTCCTGACCCTGATGCGCTGGCGGCTGAGTTCGCATCGCGCGATATCGAGTTTTTCGAACCGCTCAAGGACAATCACGACGATCTGCGTGGATTCGAGATCAAAGACTGCGACGGCTACGTCCTATTTTTCGGTCGTCCCCGGTCTTAAGACCGTTTCAAACATCGGAGCAAGTGCTTCACCCGGCAGTTTCGCGCCGCAGATCATATTACCGACGTTTCCGGATGTTGCAGCGCGCATAATCTGGATGCGGTGTATAATCGGGTTTGAACCGTGCTAATTGACGCCAGATCAAACCTCATCCGCATCCTGCAAAACGCCCACGCGGGTGAGATCGCGGCGGCGTATGCCTATCGCGGGCATTGGAAATCGTTGAAAGAATCTCCCGAAAAAACACGCATCCGCGAAATAGAAGCCGAGGAATGGGAACATCGGACACGTGTCGGCCAATGGCTCATAAAACTCGACGCCAAACCTAATGCGATTCGCGAAAAGATATTCTGGACGATCGGCCGCACGCTCGGGGCGACCTGCTTTTTGTCAGGCTGGTTTATGCCGATGTATTTTGCCGGACGGCTCGAGAGCGGCAATGTGGTCGAGTACGAAGACGCGGCCGCCTTTGCCCGCGAGCTTGAAATGGACGATTGTGTCGAAGACCTCCTAGACATGGCCCGCGTCGAGTCCGAGCACGAACAATTCTTTCACGCCACCGTCACCGGCCACCGGCTGCTGCCCGTGATGAAATGGGTCTTTCGCTGGAGTTAGGCAAGAATTGGCCACAGATGAAACTATCTGACAGACCTACACAGATATATCCGTGAAAATCCGTTCCATCCGTTTTATCCGTGGTTAATTTCCTGAGCGAAACCACTCGACAAATTTCGGAATGCCCTCGGCGATCTTCGTCGTTGGGTTGTAGGCGAGCAGTTCTCGGGCTTTTGAGATGTCGGCGTAGGTTGCCGGAACGTCGCCGGGTTGGAGAGGTTGGCGATCGATGATCGCACGTATGTCCAATGCCCGTTCGAGCAGCGAGATAAGCTCGTTTAATTCAATTGTTTGCGATTCACCGAGGTTGAATATCTCGTACATCGACTCGTCATAGTCAATCGCGGCGCGGACGCCCTGGATGATGTCGTCGATATACGTGTAATCGCGACGCATCGTGCCGTCACCAAACACCGGGATCGGCAGGCCGGCGGAGATCAGTTTTGCAAATTTGTGGATTGCGAGATCGGGCCGCTGGCGGGCTCCGTAAACCGTGAAAAACCGCAGGCAAACGGTGCGAACGCCGTAAAGATGCGTATACGTATGACAGAGCAATTCGCCCGCCGCCTTGGTCGCCGCGTAGGGCGAGATCGGCTGGAAAATCGGATCGTCCTCGGCAAACGGCACCTTTTCGTTAATGCCGTAAACACTGGATGACGAGCCGAAAACGAACTGCTTGATGCCATGTTCTTTGGCAAGCTCAAGCAGATTTTGCGTACCGACAATGTTGGTCTCGGTGTAAAGCAGCGGCTCCGCGAGCGACGGCCGGACTCCAGCTCTTGCGGCGAGGTGTACGATCACGTCAAATTCGTTCGCCGCAAACAATGCAGCCATCGCCGCGCGGTCGCGGATGTCAGCCTCGACGAGCTTGTAATTGGGCGATCTGAGGTGCTCCGCGATATTCGCACGCTTGGTCGCGGGATCATAAAAATCGTTAAAATCGTCGATGACCGTGACCTTCCACGTGCCCTCCGCGAGCAAGCGGTCGACCAGATGCGAGCCTATAAATCCGGCACCGCCGGTGATGAGAACATTACGCATAGAATAATAGAGTATAAATGGAAATTAACCGCAGATAGACGCAAATGGACGCGGATGGGCAAACTCGATAGCTTATCTGCGTTTTTCTGCGTTCATCTGCGGTAAATATTCTCAATTCAAAAACCTCTGCTTTGCATGAAACCGATGCAAGATCTCTTCGAGAAAGCCTTCGTATGTAAAATTCTCTAAGTTATACGCAGGTTTGAGTTTATACATTATCGGCAGGGCAATGCGCCAGGCCATCCACAGCCGCTGACGCTCGGTCAGGTCCCAGCGGCGACGCAGAAAACTCTCGACAACCTCGACTTCCCTTTCGGATAGCAGAGCGACATTTGCCTCGATCTCGGTCTTTTTCTGGACGCGTGAAAAGGCGACGTCGCTAACCGGATTGGAGAACGTTTCCGCAAATGTCGGTGCTTCGTCGGCTCGTTCGCGAACGACGACGGTTCCGGCAAAAATGTCACCGACACGCTGATCGCGATTGCTCATAAAAATGACGATCAGGCCGATCGAATAGACCGGCAGCACAAATCCGGGCACGGCGTCGCAGATGCGGAGCAGGTTGCGGGCGATCGCTTCCCAGAGCGTTACGGGGCGACCGTCTTCGCGGATGACGCGCAATTTTAGGAGCCGTTTGCCTGGAGTCTGGCCGTTCCACAGCCATTCGAAAACGATAAAATACCCGGCAAAAACCAGGAACAGGACGATGATCATCAACGCGATCGTCCATTTTGGCATTTCGGTAAGCAGCCTCTCCGGTGCGTTGGCGACATCGGACGAGCTAAATCCGGCGACGCTCAGGAAAAACCAAGCGATCAGGAAAATCGACAGATACTGAATAAAATGATCTATCGCGACGGCCAGAAACCTGTTGCCAATCGACGCCAAGGCAAATTCCAGCGGCACGCGTTCCGGCGTTTCGATGATCAGGGTTTCTTCGGTTTCAATGATGTGCCGCGACATTTTTAGCTCAGGTTTATTATCAGGAGATTTACGGCGATATGCAAAAATCGGTATTTTGCTTGTTAATTTCGAGCGGCCTCTCCTATACTTGATATATGCAAACGCATAGTTTGCGGGAGACAGGCTTTGAAAACGGAGTTAAATCGAGGTGACATTTGGGCGACGGGGTTTAGCTTTGCGCTAGTCGTCAGCCGATGGAATGACACTCTTACATCAAAGCTCGAGAGCGGCGCCCGCGACGCTCTGACCGAAGCGGGAGTTACGGAAGACGCCATCGAGACGTTCCACGTCCCGGGAGCGTTTGAATTACCGCTCACGTGCCTCAAGGCCGCAAACACAGGTGATTTCGACGCGGTGATCGCCCTCGGGGTCGTCATTCGCGGCGACACCCCTCACTTCGATTACGTCGCCGGACAGGCAGCCAGCGGCATCTTAAACGCATCTATGCAGTCGGGTGTGCCCGTTATGTTCGGCGTTATTACAGCCGACACATTGCAGCAGGCGCTCGACCGCACGGGCGAAAAGGCAGATAATAAGGGGTACGAGGCGGCCATGTCCGCCGTCGAAATGGTAACGATGTTCCGCGAAATGGATCGCCGGAATACAGACCACGGCAAGAAGGTTTTACCGCATGTCGCTTGATAAAACAGAGAAGAGTTCGGGGACACGGCACAAAGCGCGCGAGTGTGCTTTGCAGATGCTGTTTGCGTCGGATCTCGTACACGGCGATTGCGAGGCGTTGACCCACCATTACTGGAACGAACTCGGCGACACCGCCATCGACGACAAGACCCGCGACTTTGCCAACAAACTAGTCTGCGGAACCCTCAAAAACGTTGAAGCGATCGACGACCAGATCCGCATCCGTGCCGAGCATTGGCGCATCGAGCGCATGGCCATCGTCGACCGCAATGTGCTCCGCCTCGCCGTCTATGAATTCCTGCATCAGGATGATACGCCAAACGCCGTAGCTATAAATGAGGCCCTGGAAATCGCCCGTAGATTCTCGACCTTCGAGGCAACCCAATTTATAAATGGCATCCTGGATGCGATCAAACAGGATCTAGATTCGCAGGCCGCAAAACCCGAAGAAAAATCCCATGCCTCGTCGATCTGACTGCCTTTTGTATTCTAAAAAATGAGATATACGGTGATAAATGCGTGTCTGTCGTTGTTGATCTTCACGTACTTTACCGCCGCGCAAGGATTGCCGTCTAAGATTCGTGGATACAAGCTCTACGATGCAAAGGTTACGGTCACAAACGCAACCGACGCGGTCTCGCAAAAAGACCGCCCGGATGCAGCGGTGAGAATTATGGATCCGGCGGTAACGGGCCTCAGCCTTACGGGTGCGGTCGTCGAGGTCGGGGCCGAAATCACGGCACTCAAGCAATCAGGCAGCGTTGATTTCATGACCTGCCGCGACCTGCGGGTTAACGGCATTGCCATCGAGATCGAAGAATATGCATATCCTTTCGCCTTCAAAGAGGGCGAAAAGATCACTCTGCCGACGCCGGCAAAAATCTCGATCAAGATGGGAAATCTTGCAAAAGCCGCTTACAAAGAATTGACCGACCCAAAAAAAGACTGGGCCGTGACGGGCACGGTATTCGTTTTTGGCAAATTCAAGAAATTCGGCTTTAGCTTCAAACGCGTCGTGCCCGTCAAAATAGATCTCACTATCAAGAATCCGCTCAACTCAGTTACCCTCGATCCTCGATAATTACGGTTTTTGCGCCATTTGCGTTAAAATCAAAGTTTAACCGAGGCTATAGAAACAAAGTGAGCGATAAGATTACAAATTTAACGGCATTTATTAACGATAATTTTGGTTCGAACGCGACGTATGTCGAGGGGTTGCTGGAACGGTACAAGTCCGATCCCAAGCTTGTCGATGAATCGTGGCAGACATATTTTGGAGATCTGCTTAACGGCAGTGTACCTGCCGATGCATCTTCCAAGGGGCAAGCGGCGACCGCGGTTGCGACGCCACCCGTTACCGAACCGGTGAGAGCCCCGGTTGCCGTCCCACTCGCCGCCGATACCGAGCCCAAACCGATTACCGGGGTCGCCAAAAAGATCGTCGAAAACATGGAGTTGAGCCTGACTGTTCCGACCGCAACGAGTTTTCGCAACATTCCCGTCAAGGTGCTCGAAGAAAATCGGCGCATCATCAACGAACACCTCGCCGCGCAAGGTCACGGCAAGGTCTCGTTCACGCACATCATTGCATGGGCAATCGTATCGGCCGCCAAGATCTATCCGAACATGAATTTCGGTTTTGGCGTTGTGAATGGCGTCCCGTCGCGGCTCGAACACGAAAATATTAATCTCGGCATCGCCATCGACATCGAGAAAAAGGACGGCTCGCGAAATCTGCTCGTGCCTAATATAAAAGGCTCGAACCACATGAATTTTGCCCAGTTTTTCGCCGGCTACAACGAACAGGTCAAAAAGGCCCGCGACGGCAAACTGGAGATCGCTGATTTTCAGGGGACGACCATTTCGCTGACCAATCCCGGAACAATCGGCACCGCCGCGTCCAATCCGCGCCTTATGTCCGGCCAGAGCGCGATCATCGCTACAGGGGCTATCGAATACCCCGCCGAATATCAGGCGATGACCCCCGCCGCATTGTCGCAGCTTGGCATCAGCAAGACCGTTACGGTGACAAGTACCTATGACCATCGCGTCATTCAAGGTGCCGAAAGCGGTATGTTTCTCGCCAAGATCCATGAGTTCCTTACGGGCAAGTATGAGTTTTACGACGCGATTTTTGCCGATCTTGAGATCAATTACCCGCCGCTTCGCTGGGCGGTGGATCATAATCCGGCTCTCCTTGGCGGCGACCGCTCGACCGAACAGGCCGAAAAACAGGCGAATGTTTTGCAGTTGATCAACGCCTACCGCATCCGAGGCCACATGCTGGCGGATATCGATCCGCTTAACATGACCCCGCATTACTCGGCCGAGCTCGATCTTGAGAATTTTGGCCTGACGATCTGGGACCTCGACCGCGAATTTATCACGGGCGGGCTGCACGGCGAAAAAACGGCTCCGCTCCGCCGCGTTCTCGACATTCTTCGCAAAGCATATTGCGGCACCGTCGGTATCGAATATCGCCACATCCAGAGCGACGAGCAGAAAGTCTGGATGCGTCAAAAAGTGCGCGAGTATTTCGTCGATACGCAGCCGCTCGCCATCGAAACCAAGAAAGAACTGCTGCAAAAACTGATCGAGGCTGAGCAATTTGAACAATTTTTGCACAAAAAATATCTCGGCCAGAAACGCTTTTCGCTGGAGGGCTGTGAGACGGTTATTCCGATGCTCGATCAATTGGTCGAGGGAGCGTCGGCCCGCGGCGTCGATGAAATTTACATGGGCATGGCCCATCGCGGCCGGCTGAATGTTTTGTCCAATATCATCGGGGATCCTGAGACGGGTGCGATGGCCGAGCGAATTTTCACTGTATTTGAAGGTACCTCGCACCCCGATTTTCCGGCCGACGAAGGTGATGTGAAATATCACCAAGGAGCCGTCGGATTGCGTAAGACCAAAGCCGGACGCGAGTTAAAGATTCAGCTTTCCTGTAACCCGAGCCATCTCGAAACCGTCGACCCCATCGTCGAAGGCATGGTCCGCGCTCGTCAAGACGAGCTCCGCGATGGACACGGAAAGACCCGGCAGGAAACGTACGATCATATTCTGCCGCTTCTACTCCACGGCGATGCCGCATTTGCAGGACAGGGCGTCGTAATGGAAACGCTCCAGCTCGCGGGCCTCCCGGGCTACCGCACCGGCGGCACGATCCATCTAATCATTAACAATCAGATCGGTTTTACGACATCGCCGGGCCTGAGCCGCAGTTCGATCTACTCGACCGATGCCGCTCATATTACGCAGACGCCCATCTTTCATATCAACGGTGACGACCCGGAAGCTGCGTATCGTGTAATCCAGATCGCGCTCGATTACCGCCGCGAGTTTAACAAAGATGTCGTGCTCGACATGGTCGGATTTCGCCGTCTCGGCCATAACGAAGGCGACGAGCCGAGTTACACGCAGCCCGTAATGTACGCCCGAGTCAAAGCCCACCCCGGTACGCGGCATCTCTATGCCCAGCACCTGATCCGCGAAGGCGTGATCACCGACGAAGACCTGACCGCGATGACAGATGCGGTCGTAGCGAAATACGAGGGCATTCTCACCCGTGCGAAAGATATCGCCGCCAAAAAACCGGCCAAAGCAAAGCTTTCGGCTCCGGATCCGGAAGAGGACGGTTCGACGATCTTAGCAACGGGCGTCTCCGCTGCCGCTCTGAAACAGGTCGCCGACAAAATTTCACTTGTTCCCGAAGAATTTCACATCAATCCCAAAATGGTCAGCCAGCTTGCCCGCCGTGCCAAAATGGGCTCTGCGGAAGTGCCGATGGATTGGGCGTTTGGCGAGGCGATGGCGATGGGTTCGCTTGTGCTGGACGGCTACCCGGTTCGCTTTAGCGGCCAGGATTCGGGTCGCGGCACATTCTCGCAACGGCACGCCAATATGTACGACACGATGACCGGCGACCGCTGGGCGCCGCTCAACGAGATCCGCAATGAATCTAATCCGCAAGCCCGTTCGTATGTGTTCGACAGTTCGCTTTCCGAGTATGCCGTGCTCGGTTTTGAATACGGATATTCGGTCATCTCGCGGGATCAATTGGTCGCATGGGAAGCACAATTCGGCGATTTTTCCAACGGTGCGCAGATCATCATTGACCAGTACATCGCCGCCTCCGAAGACAAATGGCAGCAAAAATGCCGTCTCGTGATGCTGCTGCCGCACGGTTACGAAGGCCAGGGGCCGGAGCATTCGTCGGCGCGGCTTGAGCGGTATTTGCAGCTTTGCGCGGAAAATAATCTTCAGGTTTGCTACCCGACCACACCGGCACAATATTTCCACCTGCTTCGCCGTCAGGTCAAGCAGGAGATTGTCCGTCCGCTGATCGTGATGACGCCAAAAAGTCTTTTGCGTCTGCCGGCGGCAAGTTCAACAATGGCGGAGCTTGAAAGCAGTGGTTTTCAGCCCGTTATAGACGATGCAGCGATCACGGACTGTGCTAAAGTTAAACGCATCGTCGTCTGTAGTGGCAAGGTTTACTACGACCTCGAAGCCGCTCGTGTCAGTAGCCCGCACATAAGTAAGGGCCCCGACGACAAATCGGATCCGACAATTGTCGTAACCAATGTCGCCATCGTCCGCCTCGAACAGTTTTACCCTTTCCCGGCAAAAGCTCTCGTTGATCTTTTCACATCCTATCCAAATGCAGCCGAAATCGTCTGGACGCAGGAAGAGCCGCAAAACATGGGCGGATGGACATTCGTCGAGCCGCGTCTGCGAGCGATCACGCCTGATAAAGCATCCCTCCAACATATCGGTCGGACGGCGTCGGCGTCGCCCGCGACGGGTTCGTACGCGATCCACAATTTAGAGCAATCGAAATTGGTCAACGATTCCCTGACGGTCGCGACGAGCGAAAATTCGGCAGCTGGTTAACGCACCGGCATTACTTAAAATTCATTTTCCGGATCATTTCCTGGAATCGCGGGTCATCGCGGAGCGAGTCAAAGTCGGGAGTGATCCGGGCGGTGGTTAGAAAACGCTCGCGCCGTTGATATGACTTATTGAGCCATTCCAAAGCCTTTTCTTTGTCGCCTATTCTGGCATAAATAAATGCTTTGCCTTGCGCCGGAAAACTTTTCAAATAGGGTTTGGTTTCAACCAGCTCGATCCTCTTTTTCCAAAATCCCCGGATACCGCCGTTCGTAAATGCCACTTTGACCTCGGTCGCATGTTCTACCGGTTCGCCAAACAGCGTCATCGCCTTGGCGATGGAGTCCACGGCCTCAGCATTCATCCCTTTTTGCTCGTACGCAAACCCGAGGCTGACATAACAATATGCAAAATTCGCATCCAATTCGATGCATTTCCGGCCGGCAGCAATGGCGTCATCATACTTACGCTGATCGTAAAAAGAGGCCTCCACAGCAGACGCTATGATCGGCGAAACCGGATCAATCTGCGTTGCCCGGTCAAGTTGCACGTGCGCCTCGTCGAATCGACCCATGTCTGTAAGAAACTCGGCATACCATTGATGCGTCGTTGCATAATTGGGGTTTAGGTCGATAGCCCGTTTGAATGACTGTTCGGCTCCCGGCCAATCCCATTCAAAAAACGCCTGGGTATAGGCAAGCGATGTATAAGCCTCGGCCAGTTCGCCGTCAATTTCCAGGGCCTTTTGAGCCGCAACCTTGGCTTTCGGAAACGATTCCTCAGTAGTTGCCGCATTATATTCAGGCAACAGTTGGTACGAATCCGCCAACCCTGTGTAGGCAAGCGCATATTTCGGATCTTTTTGGATCGCCTGTTCGAAATGCCCGATCGCCTTTTGCAGGCTCTCGATTGTTCGCTTGTTCCAGTAAAAACGTCCGAGCAGATATTCCTGATACGCCTCTTCGTTTACCGTTCCGTTACGATTTAACTTTTCGCGTTCTTTGTCGTCAAGCGAGAAGGCCAGAGACGCGACAACCTTTAGGCTGATCGAGTCCTGAATGGCTAAAAAGTTTGTAAAATTATCGTCAAAATTCTCCGTCCAAATGGTCACGTTGTCGGACGTGCGAACGAGCTGCACACTGACACGAACCCGGTCACCGACACGCTGGATCCGGCCGTCAAGGACAGCATCGACCTGAAGATCGCTCCCGATCTTACTCGCGTCATCGTGGCTGTCGGCATATTTCGCGACCGTTCTGGTCGGCCGAACAGTGAGTTGTTTCAGCCCGGTAAATTTGTTGACCAGAGCGTCCGCCAAACTCAGGCCCAAATATTTTTCGTTCGGCTCAACGCTCAAATCTTCAAACGGCAATACCGCGATCGATCTTATTTCACGCAAAGTCGCTGGTTTCGCCGTCGGATAAAACCAGTAAACTCCGAACGCCAAAAGCAAAACAATCGGAACGGCGAAAAATAAGAGATTTGGCCTTTGTCCTCTGTTCGTAGTCTCTGACCTTTCCGCCTCGAATTGGTGAATGTCAGGCAGGAAACTGGCATCCAAAATTTTATCTTCCGAATTGATCTCTGTTACCGACGCGATGAACTGATAACCGCGATTTGGCGCGGTCACTATAAAACGCGGCTCTTTGGTGTTATCGCCCAAAGTTTTCCGCAAAACAAAGATCGTTTGCGAGAGATTGGATTCCTCGACAAACGAATTGCCCCAAACCGTATCCAGCAATTCGTCTTTGGTTAAAACTCGCCCTTTGTTTTGAACCAAAACCAGCAGCAGCTCGACCGCCTTTGGCGTGAGCTGAACGATCTCGCCAGACTCGCGGCGAAAAAGCCGATGACTTTTCGCATCAAGCTGGAATTCGCCAAACTCGTAAATCCTTGATTCCGTAAGCCCGAGCATAATTTCAAAAAAAAATTGAGAACTTTTGACTCTAGTTTTGAAGATTTTTGAGGTTGGGTCAAGCCAAAATCGTCCTATCTCGTCGCGAAAAGTCGCGAAAAACATCTGAATAATGAGGAGAATTTCAATGGGAAGCTTTATAAAGTCCATTTTTTCAAAAAAACTAATCAATCTCGGATGGTTTGTTCAAGTGTCGATTGTCGCGCTCTTTGCCGTAGCGGGTCTGCTCGCATGGGTAACGTCTGCGCAAATGAAAGGTAATAACGACGGGGAAATTCCGCAGGTCGACCGCTTTGGAATTGACGATGCAAGTCCTCAATTGGCAAGACTTGCATCAATCAGGGAGAGCAGCCTTGTAGCTCCGCTAGCACTCGGCAATTATCGGGATTCAAGTGTTGCCGTCGGCGCAAACATGACCGTTACGCCCGACGCTGCCCCTACCGGCACAACGAGCATCAATGTCTCCACTAACAGCAATTTTAAAGGAACTCTTGGCGCTAATCCGGCAACCGGCGTAGTGCGCGTGACCAATGCGCACCCAGCCGGAATATACACCGTCACTGTCAGAGCGTTCGGCCTCGGCCCGACGACAAAGACGTTTACATTAACGGTGAAAGCGGGTGCGGCCTGCACCGGCACAGTTCAATTCACCAATGGAGCTGATGTCGGCGTCGGCAATACTCCTTATGACGTAGCGGTAGGAGATTTCAATAACGACGGTATTCAGGATCTGGCGGCTGCCAATCGCGGCGCAAGCACGGTGTCTATTCGCTTAGGCAATGGATCAGGCGGCTTTAGCGGCACCACCGATGTCAGCGTTGGTTCTGGTCCTATTAACGTAGTCATTGGGGACTTCGACAACGACGGTAAGCAGGATTTCGCTGCTGTCAACAATTTTGCAAACACGGTATCCATTCGCTTGGGAGATGGATTAGGCAATTTTACCGGCACTCAAAATATCAGGGTTGGTTCCAGTCCGGATTTTGCAGCCATTGGGGATTTCAACAACGACGGAAATCAGGATCTCGCGGTTACCAACTCTACCGCAAACACAGTATCCATCCGATTCGGGGATGGAACAGGTACCTTTTCTGGCACGACCGAGGTCAGTGTTGGCACCAGTCCCAGCGGCATAGCGATAGGAGATTTCGATAGAGACGGCAATCTGGACTTCGCGGCCACCAACCAAAGCCCGAAAACGGTATCCATTCGCTTGGGAGATGGGGCAGGTGTCTTTAGACCCGCCGCTGATGTGAGTGTTGGTAGTTTACCTGTCAGCGTAGCGACAGGAGATTTTAATAACGACGGCAATCAGGATTTGGCTACTACCAACGCAAACGATTACACGGTTTCCATTCGTTTTGGAAATGGCAATGGCGGATTTACCGGCACCACCGACACAAGCGTGGGCGTATTTCCGCTCGGTTTAGCCATTGGGGATTTTAACAACGACGGCAATCAGGATTTCGCGGCTGCCAACCCACCCCCGAGTACTGTTTCTATTCGCTTGGGAAATGGGGCGGGTGGCTTTATCGGCAATCTGAGTGTTGGCGTTGGCAGTGGGCCAAATGCCATTGCAATAGGAGATTTCAATAACGACGGCAAACAGGATTTTGTAAGCGCCAACAGTGGCGCAAACACGCTATCCATTCGACTGGGCGGCTGCGCAGGAGGGCCGACACCGACACCGACCGCTACGCCAATGCCGAGTCTCTCGATCAATGACGTTTCGGGAAATGAAGGCAACTCAGGGCCTACTTTTTTCACTTTTAACGTAACCCTGTCGCAAGCGAGCAGCCAAACCGTGACCGTCAACTTTGCAACAGCCAATGTTACGGCCACCGGCGGTGTTGACTATTCTGTGCTCAACGGAATGTTGACTTTTAGTCCAAATGTAACCAGCCAGTCAATTACCGTCCTGGTCTTTGGCGACACGATCGCCGAGCCAGACGAGACGTTTGTAATAAATCTTTCAAATCCCGTCAACGCCACGATAGCGGATAATCAGGGCCTCGGTACAATTATCAACGACGACGGTCCACAGTCGTCCCCGACACCAACGCCAACGCCAACGCCGACACCAACTCCGACGCCGACGCCAACACCTTCGTTGGTAATAGTTGACGGGCGGGTACTAACATCCGACGGCCGCGGGCTTCGGAACGCTTCCGTTTCTATTACCGACTCGCAGGGCGTTGCCCGAACGTCAACCACGAGTTCGTTTGGCTTTTACTCGTTCGACAATATACTTACCGGTGGCACCTATACAGTTCGAATTAGCTCGCGACTGTACAGGTACCAGCCGCAGACGGTGCAGGTCAACGGAAATTTAACGCTGCCGGATTTTGTTGGGCTTGAATAGGGATTTAGGGAGGTCTAGCCATGAATTACACAAATAGCACTAATGATTTTATTCTTATTTGTTTCGTTCGTGTAATTAGTGGCTAAACTCCTTATCTGTAACCAAATAGCCTCTTTGTCTTTATCATCTCGGCGATCGGGGGCGGGACCATTTTTTCCCACGCGGGGTCGCCGGATTTCAATTTTTCGAGAACTATGTTGGAGTTTATTGCCAAATAATCCGGCGTGTGATCCTTGATCTCCTCAATAAAGCCGTTTTCAACCAGATGAGCATAGAGATGCCTGACGTTTGACGGGACTTCGAGTGTGTCGAGCGTGAACACTTCCCCTGTCAGGTGATTGCGCCAGGGATATGCATATAGTTTTACACCGATTCGAAATAACTGGCCTAGCGATTCCATCAATCCGCCGTCGAGATCGGTGTAATAGGCTTCGTCGAGGATCGTCCGCACACGCGCCAAACCGAGCGGCAGGCCGATCATTTTCTCGGTGTGACGCCCGATGTAGTGGACGAGGCGATGGTAACGGCGAAAATTTGAGATCAGCACGGGGCAATTGAGCGTCCTCAAAGTATCTACCCGGTCCAAAAAATCGCTGTGATCGATGCAGTCGCCGACGTGCAATTGGCGCAGGGTCATCTCCATTAGGGTGACGGGCGTTTCGCCTTCGAGAGCGGGCTCTTTAACAAATAATTCGCGGGAACGCTCTAGCATTTCGAGCATCGGATTGGTCAGCGGGCGAAAGCTGCCGCGCTCGATAAGAACCGGTTTTTTGTAAAGCAATTCCGATGGAATGACATTTTCGCCGTCTGCTGTAAAGATCGTGGCCTCAGCCAGACCCTGCTCAACCAATTGCAACGCCATCAGACGATTGTCCACACCGGCAAAGCTAGGCCCGGAAAACCGGATCATGTCAACCTCAAGCCGGTCGCTTGTCAGCCCATCCATCAATGATGAAATGAGTTTCAACGGCGCGCTGCCCAGGTAAAATGCCCCGTAAATAAGGTTCAAGCCAACGATGCCGAGCGCCTCTTGCTCGCGAACTATTTCGCGGTCAAGCATTCGGACATGGATGATTATTTCGGACGGACGTTGACGCGGTGCGGCTTGAAACCGGATGCCCAGCCAGCCGTGACCTTCGCCTTTGCCGGTATAGCTGCATGTCGTGACGGTGTTGGCAAATGCAAAGAACTCCGTCTCGCCGCCGCGGGCCGTGTCCAGTCTTTCGATAACAAGGTCGTATTCATGGTCAAGCATGGATTGCAGCCGCTGGCGGCTGACGTAGCGCTCGGCCTGTCCATAAATGGCGTCACTGACCGTCATATCATACGCGGACATCGTCTTTGCAACAGTTTGCGACGCCCCGCCGACGCGGAAAAACAGCCGTGCCACCTCCTGACCGGCACCTATCTCCGCGCACGTGCCGTACTTCGTCTTGTCCAGATTAATACGAAGTGCTTTTTGGTCCGTGTTCAGTTGTTCTTCTTTCATTGTTGTCATGATCTTTTTAGGTAAACCGAGACGGCGAGAGTCCTTTTACTTATCGGCGAATGAGGCCGTAAACTTGAAGATCTATCTATTAGAGTTCTTTGAAAACCTCTCTCAGTGATGCAGAAGCGCGCGCGTAAGCAAGGGCGTAACATCCAACTTGAGTGTTACACCCTTGCTTACGCGCGGGCTTTTGCAACGAATGCGATCCGCTAACTACCCTTGCATAAAATCCATTTGGTGCGAAAATCTCTGTATGAAACACATGC
The DNA here is from genome assembly GCA_038227175.1 of Pyrinomonadales bacterium. Taxonomy (GTDB): domain Bacteria; phylum Acidobacteriota; class Blastocatellia; order Pyrinomonadales; family Pyrinomonadaceae; genus OLB17. The sequence continues at coordinate 94,205 of JBBRPZ010000009.1, forward strand.
GGCTTAGCTCGATCACTTTTGCGTTTGTTTTTTGTTTGTTTGCCTTGCTTGCCTGCCAACCCAAAGTCGCCAGAAGCGAAGAGCCGATCAACGGGGAAAAACCTAAAACCGAGGCCACGCCAAAGAACACCGAGCCGATCACTATCGCGGCGGTCGGCGACATAATGATGGGTTCGCCGTACCCGAACGATTCGCGAATGCCGCCAAACGACGGCGCGGACCTGCTCAAAGAAGTCACGCCGATCCTGTCTGCGGCCGATATTGCCTTTGGTAATCTCGAAGGCCCGATCGTCGATGGCGGGGTTTCGACCAAATGCGGAGCCAGCCACGGTAACTGTTTTGCGTTTCGCGTTCCGACGCGTTACGGCAAATATTTGAAAGAGGCAGGTTTCGACGTGATGGGCGTCGCCAACAACCACGCCGGTGATTTTGGCGAGCCCGGCCGTGCGAGCACGCGAAAGGTGCTCGACGACCTCGGCATCAAATATGCCGGCAGCGACCCCGATCGATATTCGACCACGTTCCTGGATGTACGCGGCAAACGCGTCGCCGTCATCGGCTTTGGACACAACGGGGGCATGCCAAACGTCAACGACCTCGACGGCGCCCGTCGCCTCGTGCTCGAAGCAAAGAAAAAGGCCGACATCGTCATTGTCTCGTTTCACGGCGGCGGCGAAGGCACCGACCATCAGCACGTCCGCAACCAGTCCGAGATTTTTCTCGGCGAAAATCGCGGCAACCTGCCTGCATTTACCCACACCGTCATCGACGCCGGTGCAAGCCTCGTGCTCGGCCACGGCCCGCACGTCATGCGCGGGATGGAGATGTACAAAGACCGCCTGATCGTCTACAGCATGGGTAATTTCTGCACCTACGGCTGGTTCGTTCTCGGGGCTGAGACCGCCCTGAGCGAGATCGTCGAGATCAAGATCGGATCCGACGGCAAATTCATCAGCGGCAAAATAAACGCCGCCAAACAAGAAGGCCGCGGCGGTCCGCTGCTCGACAAAACAGGCGCCGCGATCCGCGTCGTCCGCGGACTGTCCGTCGCCGACTTCGGCACAAACGCCCCCAAAATCGCCGACGATGGTACGCTCACACCCAAATAAACCGCACTTTTAAGTAAGTCATATTATACGAGCCGGGAGTTTGATCCCCCGGCTCTCTGGCTTTTCCCCTTAAACGCTCCCTTTATGCTGTACCGCACACATAAAAAACTGGAACCCCTTATAAAAAACGGGCTTGACAGAGTGGTATTACTTTGCTAAATTAGCCGGACTCCGAAGAATTAGCTCTCAACACGCTGAACAGCCCAGGCGGCGGCAATGGAGCGCTTCAATTAACCACTGATTTGACGGTGGACGCAAAAGCCCAATATATACATGCGGCGAACACGCCGTTGGCTAGTATTACGGAACTAAGCTTTTACTCAAAGCAAGTAAGTGCCCCATTTCCGGGTGCTGATCCTTCTTATCAAGTGATTACTTTGTTGAAGGGCACATCGGGCTTTACAACTTTGGTGTTTGAACCGTACCAGAATCCGCTCCAAGGTCCGGTTGTTAACGGCCTTTGGCAGTCGTGGGATGTTGATGCCGGACTTTTCTGGTCGACCCGAACGGTAACTTGTTCTAACGGTACAATTGTTGGCACCGCCGGTGGTCCCGCATCATATACTCTCTCACAAATCAAAACGGCTTGTCCGAGTGCGGTAGTCGTCGGATTCGGCGTTAATATTGGCTCAAACAATCCCAGCTACAATGTATATACGGATCTGGTTGATTTTAACGGAACAACCTACGACTTTGAGCCTTTCGTTGAAGCAAGAGACAAGGAGCAGTGCAAGAACGGCGGTTTTGCTAACGTCAAACGCGCTGATGGATCTTCATTTAAAAATCAGGGAGATTGTATCCAGTATGTAAATACTGGGAGATAACTAAACTCCTTTTGCAAGTATTGTTAAAAAAGAGTGCTGATCAAATCGGGTCAGCACTCTTTCTTGTTTGTTCGAGTGCGCGACTAAATTAAACCGCATTTACTTTTTTGGTTTTTCGATCTGCTTGACCAGTTTTACCGCGCGGTTGCGGGCGATGAGCGGCAGGCGTTCGTCGGTTGAGAGTTCGGTTAGGAGCGGGATGAGATGCGGGGGGTCGGATATCTCGTCGCGACGGAGATACGAATCCATCTCGTCCATGAGACCGGGCGTCTGGAGCGGTTGATTTTCGCGGCCGACGGATATCTCAAACTTCCATATGTATTCGTTGCCGATCCGACGGTATTCGTCGTACAGCACCTTGGCGTCTTTATTCTCCGTCCAGTTAAATTTCGCGACCCGGGTTCGGCCATCACGCTTGAGCGTCACGGTGACATTTCCCATGTTCGAGAAATCTTTGGGGTACTGGTAATTGTCAGTAGAGTCAAGAAAATTGAGCGCGGCAAACGCGGCCTTAAGTTTTTCGACGGTCACCGGCGAAAGCTTGAACGGATCGGTGAAAAATTCCTCGGCAGCATCTTTTTTGAACGAGATTTTCCCGCGCCCAGTCTCGTCGTGCTCGATCAGGATCGGCGAGTACGTAAACCCGGCGCGTTCAAATTCGTAAGAATATGCGGGGCCATTCGTAGCTGTCGGCGAGGTGCTGCTTGCACCGTCGCGACTGTTTTTCTTCGCATCCGTACCCGTAGCGGTGTCTGCGGGACGCTCGTTTCGTTTGACCGGCACCTCGGTTACCGGCTCTGGCGTCGGCTGCGGGGTCGCGGCAGGCGTCGGCTTAGCTGTCGGCTTCTTCACCGTCTTGCCACCCGCCTTCTGAGCGGCAACGGCGATCGGCAGCGATATGATCATTGCCAAAATGACGGTTTTTAAGAATTGTATCTTCATCGGTTTACAGTTTAACCAATTTCTCGAAATTGCTAAACGCGGCACCGACATTGGATGCAGTGGGCGGTAATGTGGTTGGTATTGTTAACGCGAAGCCGCTAAGTAGCAAAGACGCAAAGAATCCAATTTAATCTTTGCGTCTTGGCGCCTTTGCGTTAAATATTCTTACTCAAACTTGACCGAAACGATCTTTGAAACGCCGGCTTCCTGCATGGTCACGCCGTAGAGAGCTCGGGCAGCTTCCATCGTGCGTTTGTTATGGGTGATGACGATAAACTGCGTCTTTTCAGACATTTCAGCGATTTTGCCGGCAAAGCGACCGACATTTGCGTCGTCAAGCGGGGCATCGACCTCGTCCAACAAGCAAAAAGGTGACGGGCGGTATTTGAAAATGGCCAGCACGAGAGCAATGGCGGTCATCGCCTTTTCACCACCGGAAAGAAGCAGGATATTTTGCAGCCGTTTGCCGGGTGGCTGGGCGACGACCTCGATACCGGCCTCAAGTATGTCGTCGGCTTCGAGCAGGGTCATCTCGCCGCGGCCGCCGCCGAATAGGTCCTGGAAAAACTCGATAAAGTGTGTATTTATCGCTTCGAATGCTGCTTTAAATTTGTCACGCGAACGCTGCTTTATCTCGCGAAGTGCTTCCTCGGTCGCGGCGATACTGTCGACAATATCCTGCCGCTGCGTGGTCAGGAACAGGTGCCGCTCCTCAGCCTCGCCAAGTTCCTCAAGGGCGAGCATGTTGATCGCACCGAAATTATCGAGCCGCTGCCGGAGGTCGCCCGCCTCGCGGCGGGCCGTTTCGAGGACAAAATTTTCGTCCGGTTCTATCTCGGCGACTAAATCTATGAGCGAAACATTCAATTCCTGTAGGCAGTTTTCACCCGTGTTTTTGAGTTCGGTCACGGCTTCTGCCTGGCGAATCTCGATGGCGGCCCGGTCGTTGCGGGCCTCGGCGGCCCGGCGATTGAGGTCACCGAGGTCTTCGCTCATCCGATCCGAATTTGTGCGGGTCGCCGCGAGAAGGTTGATCGAATCTGAGATCTCGACATTTTCACGCTGTATCTCATCGTCGGATGACGCAATACGGTCGGTAATGCCGGTTATCTCGTCGTGCAGTGCCTTGATCTTGGCCTGGGCCTCGCCTAGCTCCAGATTTTGCACGGCGAGCCGCGACTCGATCTCTCTGCCCTCGTTCTCAACACGCCGCAGAGCGTTGACGGCCGACCGGCGGCGCTCATCGGACGTCGCCGCGACCATGCGCTTTTCATTCAAAACGGAGCTTGCGGCGTTGCTCGTCTCGCGGGCTTGTCCCAGATCGGTCGCAATGCGTTCGAGCGAGGCGGCGGCTTTGAGCCGTGCTGCGTCAGCGGCGTGTTTGCCGGTGACAGCTTCATCACGTTTTTGTTTTGCGTCCTCGATCTCCGCCTGTATCTGCCCGGCCTCGCCGGCGACAACCTTGCGGTGCCGCTCGGCTCGCTCGATCTCCTCGCGGGCCGAACGCACCTGAATCTGAAGGCCGTGGATGCCGCGGTCGACCTTAATGATCAGCGACTGTAGATCGACCATTTTGCTCTCGTTATCGACGAGATTTGCACGAGCGGATTCAACCTTTTTGTTCGCAATGTCGATGTCGCGGGCAAGCGTACCGCATGTTTTTTCGAGGTGCTTCAGTTCGCGTTTGAACGCCAACAACGAATCGTTAGCTCCGGTTGCCGCCCGGTTGCCGCCGACAAAAAGCCGCCCACCGAGCAAGAGGTCGCCGTCGTAATTGACGATAATTTCGCCGTCTTTCGCTTCCCTGGCGTCGAGTTCGTTGACCAGCCGGGCCGACATTTCGCGAGGGAAAATCTGGCGAAGAACTTTTTCGAGCTCTTTCGAGACGCCCAAGTGATCAGCGATCGTGTCGCCATTGCCGGTCGCCGCATTGTTCGTGACAGCATTGTCTGTAGGCAAAATCAACATCGCCGTGCGGCCGATATCGTTGGTCTTGAGCCACGCGGAAACGCGCTTTGCGTCGGCCAGCGATTCGACAATAACCGCTTCGAGGAACGCACCGAACAACGTCTCGACCGCCGTCTCGGCCCGTTGGTCAACATTAAGGCGGTCGGCCAAAACGCCCGCCAGCTTGACGCCGATATTCTTTTGCTCGGCAAATATCTTCTGGACCTGCGGCGTGTAAACTGCACGTTTTTCTTCGAGTTCGAGCAGGGTCGCGAGCCGGTGTTTTTTGGCCGAATGTTCGTCCTGCAACGTTTGGAGTTCGGCCTCGGCGGCACGCTGAGCGTTGCGCGCGGCGGTGGTGGTTGCAAGTAATACGTCTTTTTCGGCGGTGAGTTCGACAAGTTTTGCTTCCTCGGCAGCGAGGCTTGCGGCAAGCTCATCGGCTTGCTTTTGATTGGCCGTGAATGTCTCGTCGGCACGCATCCCCTCGCGGTCGAGGCCCTCGGCACGCGATGCAAGGCGTTCAAGATTGTGGTCGAGCTGCCGGGCGATCTCGTCAAACCGCTCGACCGCCGACGTATGTTGCAGCAACTGGGCACGTACCGATTCCATCGAAGCCTCGATGGCGGCCAGAGCATCCGATGTCTCGCGATGCGTGTCTTCGGATACCCGCAGCTCAGATTCGGCCTTGGCGTGTTCCGTACTTTCGTGGTGTTCGTCAGCCTCGAGCCGCTCCAGCTCGGACGCAAGCAACGTTAACCGTTGGTCGCTGGTGGCGATCTCGCCGCGGAGGGTTTCGCAGCGATTGTTAAGGTTTACGATCTGATCGGATTTGTAAATATGCTCGCGCTCGGCACGGTCGCGTTCGAGGGCGTTATTCGAATGGATACGCCGCAGTTCGGCGAGGCTTTCCTCAGCGGCACGCGCCGCGACGGTAGCATCCTTGGACGCCTCTTCTTTGGCCGTAACATGTGCATGAAGTTCAATTTCGGCAGCTTCGGCGAGGCCAAGCTGGAGTTTCAGATCTTCGGAAAGATCAGAAAGATACTTGCCTTCGGCGGCGTACAACTGCCGCAGCAGGCCGCGAAATTCTTCTTGCAGAATCTTAAACCGCCGCGTCTTCGCCGCTTGCCGCCGAAGCGAATTTACGCGAGTCTCGATCTCCGCGACAATGTCGTAAATGCGGGCTAGATTGGATTTAGCAGATTCGAGCCGCGTTTCAGCAGCACGCTGGCGGGCTCGAAATTTCGAAATTCCGGCCGCTTCTTCGATCAGGCTGCGGCGGTCGGCGGGCTTTGCCGAGAGTATCTGGCCGATCCGGCCCTGCTCAATGATCGCGTAATGAGCGCCCGAAAGACCGGTGCCGGCAAAAAGATCGGTGATGTCACGCAGCCGGCACGATTTGCCGTTAAGCTGATATTCGCTCTCGCCCGACAGATAGAGCCGACGCGTGACCGACACGGCCTCGCCCGGTGCAAAATCCAACGCGAACGACCGTGGACGCCAATGGCGTTTTGTCTTGACCTTGGTCTCGACGACCTGCGTCGAACCAACGGCGAGAGCTTTTACAGTTTCAACCGACTCGGTTTCAACGGCCCCATCGTCGTGGAAACCATTCTGCTCAACCGGTATCTCGCCTTCGATAATTTCCGGCTCGGCATCAAAGCCCTCAATCTCGTCCATATCGACGGCGGCCTCGTCGATTCCCGTAAGAGCTTCGTCGATATCCTCAAGCTCGGTTTCTTCGCTGTCAAAAAATGTATCGTCGCGGACAAGGTGCAGGACAACCTCGGCCATGCCACCGGGTTTGCGGTTCTTTGTCCCGGCGAAAACAACGTCTTTCATCTCGCCGCCGCGCAAGGATTTGACACGCTGCTCACCCAGGACCCAAGAGATAGCGTCCGAAACGTTGGACTTGCCGCAGCCGTTCGGGCCGACGACAGCCGTTATGCCGCTGCCCGTAAAAACTATCTCTGTATAGTCGGCAAATGACTTAAAGCCAGTAATTTCTAAACGCTGAAGCTTAAACATTCTATAGTGCTTGATTTTGGGGAAAGCACTATATTTTGTTGTATTTGGGTTTTGAAGTCAAATAAAAGAAGAAGGTCCTTGGTCATTGGTCCGTTGTCATTTGTCTGAAGAACGACCGGCGTCTGACGCAAAAGACTAAGGACAAATGACCAAGGACAAATGACTCAGAGCGCCTCTTCGCCGACGCTTCTTAGACCTTGTTTCTCGGCGCGTTCGTTGTCGAGTTCGGTTAGAACGTCGAGGAGGAAATTGGTGTTGCTCGAGACGGCGATTATAACCGGGAATTCGTGATCGGAGGTCGAAAATTCAAACGTGCCGCTGTTGATCTCGATCAGGTCGCGAAACCCGACATGTCCGTTATGACCGTTACATTCGGCATCGACGATCTTGCCGTCGTTAAAGGCGACGTTGCCGAGGTGAAGGTCCGATTTGATGACCAACAGGCCCGTCATCTTGGAGCTTTCGATCACCTGGACCGCGTCGAAAATACTGACAAAGGCCAGGTTACCGGCAAAAGTCACATCGGTTCGTACCTTTTGCGGGGAACGGTCACGGTTATTCGCAAAATCAGGCCGCCGTGCCCGCCGGATAGCTTCGAGGCCCGGAGCAACCGAGATCCGTGGGTCGAGCAGCTTGGCTTCCTGCAATCGGTCGTAGGCAATATCGAAATCCTCACGGGCAATGTAGAGGCTCACCAATGCCAGGCACTGTCTCGCCCCCTCATTAAGATTCTTCTGCCTGACGCAGATATCTCGCATTTTCTCACGCAGGGCTAGGGACCGCGGCGAGCGTTCAAGCGAACCTCGGAGCAACTCAAACGCCTTTTCCGGCGAGCTGTACTTGACAAAAAGGTCAGCGTCGAGCAAGACCGACTCGATGGTCATCTCGCTGACGGGGACTGACGGTTCTGCGATCGCTTGACTCATAATTTAAAGTGAACAAAAATGTTCAACATTTCAAAGTACCATAAAAGCTAAGGCGTAGTCATCAATATTTTGCATCTCTAATAAAAAAGGCCACGCTGTTTCCGGTGACCTTCAGAAATAATTTGCTCAAAAAACTAAAAATCAAATCTCAGCCCGACACGTATCTGTCTCTGCCGATACGTTCTTGTCGGAACGAGGAAATTTTGCCTCGCCAGCAACTGCGCGGCTGTCGGCGTTCCGTTGACATCGGTTCTCAGTGCCTGAAAATCAATGAATTCCGATCCGTAGCTGAAGACAGCGGCATTGAGAATGTTTCCAGCCTCGATCACCGGCCTGAGTTTCATGTGTTCCCCGAGCTTCCACTCGCGCGTCATGCTCAGGTCGAAGGTGTAAAAACTCGGCCCGGTCCCGGCGTTTCGCGGCAGATTACCGCTTTTAGCTCCGATTGGCTGCAGCGTGAATTGATTTATCAGAGCGTCCGGCAAAGGCGAGCCGGGATTTCTGAATTTGATATCTCTTACGTTGCCGATGAAATTTAATCTATCGGTGCCGAGGTCGTCGAGGTTGCGGTCAGTTCCTCCGGCACCTAAGTTGAACGGGGCCGAGTTGCCATACCGGAAAAGTGGTGAGAATTTTAGCTTACCAAACCAACGCGGCGTGTCGAAAGTGCCGGACAGGGCAAAACGATGCCTCCGGTCCTGCAAACTCCTCGACCATTCGCGGCCGAAATCGCCATCGACCTCGGCATTCGCAGTATTGTTTAGCCCGTCGTCCTTTGTACTCGAAAGCGTGTACGCCATCCGGAACGTCGCTCCAAATCCCGCGCCGAGTTTACGATAGCGGCTTCGCAACTCAAGGGTCAAGCCCTGATAAAACGCATTTCCGCGCGAACCGATCCGAGATGTTTCCGAGACGGTCTGGTCGCGTCTGAATTGAGCGATTGCCGCCGTCGCGATCCCGACCGGTCCGCCGGTCGCGTTGGCATTCTGACCGGCGACCGCAACAGCCGGAGCGGTCGAGCTAGTGTTGATCGTGTTGAGGTTGACAAAACAATTCGGCGTTGTGGTTCCGCAAACCGTAGTTCCGTTCGCCGTCGTCGCCAGTCCGCTGCCGTCGGTTGTCGTTGATCCAAGGTAAAACGTGTACATCCTTGTGGGCGACAAAACAAACGGGTGCGTGATCAACCAGGCGGTCCAATCGGCAAAACCGGTTGGGAGTATCGGGCGGTTAGGATTAGAGTCGCGCCACAGGTGAACCGTCTTGTTCCACGTATAATTTGCCTCAAAAACCCAGCCTTTATAAACTTCGCGTTCAAGTCCTATATTAAATTGATAGCTCTCCGGAATCTTCAGGTTGGCATCGACGGTTCGGAGTGGATTTCCCGAACTTGATACATTTCCAACAGAAAACCCGGTGCTGGAGTTACACGGTCCGGGCGGTGCAAGAGCCGTCGCGCAGGCTGTCGTGACGATGGTCTTTAGGTCGTTAGATGACGCGTAGCTGTTTGGGAATTGGGTGCCTATGGCTGCCAGGATTGCGACGCGACGCGAGTCGGTTGCGGCGGTCCCGATCGTGTTTGAATCAAAAGAAATTACATTTCCATTAGTATTCTGGATCGAATCGCCAACTGTGCGCAAAAGAGCGCGGTTATAAAAAATCCCCGCCCCAAAACGAATCACGCCCTTTCCGGATTTGAATGGATCCCACGATAATCCAAGCCGTGGACCGAAATTGTTACGGTCGTCGACCGCCGTTTCTTTTTCGTATCTCACGCCGTAGCTCATCGTAACGTTTGAGCCGATCTTTACCTGGTCATTGAGGAAGAATCCGTAATATCGATTCTTAACGTCCTGAGCAGTGCCAAAATTTAACCGAAACCGTGTCACTTGATTCTGGATAAAATTCAAAACGCTGCCAAAACTGAACGTTCCCGTCGCATCGCCGAGGCCCCGATCTTTGGAAACGATATTTTGAATATCAAAACCCAGTTTTATCGTGTGCGATGCGGCGATGTACGTCAAGGAATCCTGAAATTGCCAGCGGGTCTCATTGCGCGACTCGGGGAAAAATATTGTGCCGCCTGACGATGAAAATTGGCTCGCCGTCGAATTGCCTGCAACCAGTGATTTAACCGAATTACTGACCGGGTCGCGGTAGCTTATCAGCACGACCGGTTCGAGTGGATCGCCAGTCTGATAGCTTGGCTCAAACCGCGACCACTGGACGCGGATCTGATTGACTGCCTTGGCGCCGATGACGTGATTGTTGGTGAAATTGTATGCTTGCGTGTTGCTGTTCTTTGCTTGCAGTGCGTTCTCAATGCGCGTCAGCGGGGCGGTACCCGCAGTACGTTTGTTGTTGCTCCGTCCGTACTGAAAACCGAATGTAAAGTCATCGTTTTTGAATAGTTTATGATCAACCCGGGCAGTAAAAACATCGCTGACATTCGGCGTTGCAAAGGCCTTTTTATACGGGACAATCAACCCGGCGGTTGGCGGCGTACTTGTGCACGCAGCCGGAGCAGCATTATCACAGGCCTGCGAACCTCCAGTAGTTACTGGGAGGGGAAAACGAGAGTTTGTGCCGACCGGAACATAGGCATCAAGCAAGGTCGTGTCGGCAAGTTTATCGCGTTCATAGGCAACGGCAAAAAACGTCTTCTGTCTGCCATTATAAAACGGAAAGATGACCGGCCCGCTAAACGTAAACCCCGAATCGATCTCTTGTAAAGGCGGCCTGTGGATGCCCCGGCTGTTGTTGTACCAGGTATTTGCATTCAAACTCTCATCGCGGAAAAATCCGAATGCACGGCCGCGAAACTTGTTTCCGCCCGAACTGGTTCTGATGTTGATGCGGCCGCCGGAGGCTCGTCCGTACTCAGCCGAAAATTGGTTCGCGATCACCTGCACCTCGGCGATCGACTCGAGCGACGGCTGAAACCGGTCGCGGGACGAACGGTCGTCGTTGTTATCGAGGCCATCGATCGTAATATTATTTGAATACGCCGTCCCGCCGGATATAGAAAAATTGCCCTGTTCCAGCGGCGCGACGCTTGCATTTCTATCCTCCGCCAGACCCCTGGTCGAAAGTTGCTCTTCCGATGTTCCGCCAAGCGTCAAAACCAGATCCAGCGCATTGCGCGAGTGATTGGGTATCTCCTCAATCTCTCGGGCCGTTATTGTGCCTCCGACGGTGATTCGCGTCGTGTCTACGGGCGGGCCGTCGTCTTCGGTCACGGTGACAGTTGTCTCCGCTTCGATGTCGGCGGGCTTAAGTTTGAAGTCTTTTTGTACGTTTTGTGCTGAAACAGTAGCGATACCGGGCGTTTCCTGCGCGCCAAAACCTTTGGCCGTAGCCTTTATCTTGTAGGTCCCTGGCTTTAGTTTGACGATCCGGTAGCGGCCCTCGTCGTCGGTGACGACCGTGCGGGCTTCGCCGGTTTCCACCGATGTTGCCGTAACGCTCGCACCGACAACCGCAAGACCATTGATATCAGCTATCCGGCCCGCGACCGTCACGTCATCAAGATCCTGAGCAAACACGCATAGCCCGAACGCAAAAACCAGCAGGGCGCAAGCAAAAATAGAGTACACGATTCTTCCAAACATGGGTTCTCCTAACTTATTTATCTGTTGAGTGAAGGAAGCGTAACCCAAAATCGATAGAAACGCAAAATACCAGCCCAACGGATTGGTTAAGCGTTTAAAAGAAAAAATCTAAGCGATATAAAAGGCGGACCAATCACCCTTCGTCAGAGTGCACCTGGCGGACGCGTGTAACGCGAAATCGTGAGATGGGAATGAGAGCTTCGCTCGACGAAAATGCTTCGCTTTGTCGCGAAAATTCGCTGGCGTGAGTCTTGAGATAATCGAAAAATTGCTCAAATTCCCGCTGCATCTGGCTCATCTTGGCCCGCATGTTCAGGATGATCTCGACACCGGCGAGATTGACGCCAAGCTCGCGCGTCAACGACAAGATGATCTCAAGCCGCTCAAGATCGGAGTCTTCATAGAGACGAGTATTCCCAACCGACCGCGACGGCTCGAGCAGCCCCTCGCGCTCATAAAGACGCAGCGTCTGCGGGTGGATATCGTAAAGCTCCGCCACGGCGCTGATCGTGTAGGTTTTGACTCGTTTTTTCATTTTCCCCAGTTCAGAGTGCAAACTTTAGTTTGTTTTTGCTCAGGACAAACTAAAGTTTGCACTCTGAACAGTCACTCCAACCCCATCACCTTGCGCGGGTTTTCGGGATTAAGCTTTTCAAACTGCCGCAAGGCTTCTTTAGTTTCTTCCGATATTACTCGGGGCAGAGCAATTTTCACTTCGACAAACTGATCGCCGCGCAGGCTCGGGTTTCTTAGACTCGGAAATCCACGTTCGCGAAGGCGAAATTTCTGCCCCGATTCCGTACCCGAAGGTATCTTTAACTGAGCTTTGCCCTCTACCGTCGGCACCTCGATCTTTGTACCCAGAGCAGCTTCGGGGACTGTGATAGGAACGGTTATATAAACGTTGTCACCCTTGCGTGTCAGGAACGGATGCTTTCCGACATTGGTCAAAATAAACAAATCGCCCGGCTCGGCTCCGAGCCGTCCGCCATAGCCTTTCTTTGGAACACGAACTCGCGAACCGGTGTCGACCCCCGCCGGGATCTTGAGTTTGACCTGCTCGATCTTAGGCGTGACACCCTTGCCGTTGCAGAGGCTGCATGGCTGACGGCGGCGTCCAGTGCCCTCGCAATCGGGACATGTCTGTGAAAATTGCAGCCGTCCGCCGGTTCGCATCACCTGCCCCGAGCCCTTGCAAGTCGGGCACGTGACAACTGGACCGCCCGTGTCGCCAGCACCCTGGCACCGGACGCATTGCTCGTTGCGGTTAACAGTTATATTGGTCGTTAGGCCGGTAAATGCCTCTTCAAAACTCAAGGCCAGCGGTATCTCAATATCGCGGCCTTTCTTAGGCATCGGCTTTGGCGGCTCCGGTTGAACGCGCTGCCCGCCGCCGCCGAATAGATCGGAGAAAATATCACGAAAACTAGATCCGCCGCCAGCAGTCGTTGGCCCGTTTGAAAAATCGAAACCCGAAAAATCAAACCCGCCCGTCGGACTGCTGCTCGTTGTTCCAGAGCTAAACGGCGAATCGGCATCCAAATTGTCGGCATAATACCCAAACCGGTCAAAAACCTTGCGCTTTTTCTCGTCAGAAAGCACATCGTATGCTTCCTGAACTTCCTTAAACTTGTCCTCGGACGCCTTATCGTTCGGATTTACATCCGGGTGATATTTGCGCGCCAAGCGGCGGTATGATTTCTTGATCTCGTCCGCCTTAGCGTCTTTTTTGACGCCGAGAATATTGTAGTAATCTTTTTTTGCCACTTAAGTTTCGCTACAGTTCAAAAGCGTTTGAAGTTGAAGACGAATTCGATCGCATAACGAACCTCGCTCCAACGATCTGGTGAGAGATGCGTTATGAGTTTGCCGATTCTGGATTTCGGAACCGTCTGTATATTGACGAAATTTACCGTGCAGTACTCGGACAATCCGTCGGAGGGTTCGAGCCACACCTCAGCATCGGTGTTGCGAGTTGAGGTTGTTATCTCTGCAACGGTGACAGTGTTTAGGTGTGGTATAAGATCGCTACGAGTCAGTATCAAAACCGGACGTTCCTTATTGGGCTCTTTGAACTTGTACCAACAGATGTCGCCCTGAATCATTCGTCCTCCCAGACCTGTTCATCTAGCCAAATCTCACACTCGTCGGCTTTTTGAGGAAACTTTGAATAACTCTCTGCGAATCGGCGGATTTTTTCCTCATCGGATCTTTCCGCATTTCTCTTTCGTAGCAATTCCCTTACCGCCGAATTCACAAAGTCCTGAAGGGTCTTGTCCTCGGCCGTAGCCGCTTTGGCAGCCCAGACGGCGAGTGATTCATCGATTTCAACTATCTGCATATCTTATCGTGACTCCGCAAAAAGGAGCGGCTACTTAATTTCACCGCTCATCCTTTATAACACAATAGTTAGCCCTTCTTCTCGTCTTCAACATCGACGTACTCGGCATCGATGACATTGTCGTCGGCTGCGGCTGTGGCACCGTCGCCGTCCGCACCGGCAGTTGCCGATGAAGCGTGTTCCTCGGTTGCGGCTTCACCTTCCGGGGCAGCTGTTTGGCTATAGATGACCTCGGCCAGCTTGTGCGAAGCAGTCTGTAGACGATCGAACGCGGTGTTCATTTGATCGACCTCGCTTCCCGCAAGTGCGGTCTTAGATTCGGCGATTGCCGCTTCGAGTTCCGTTGCCGAAGCCTCATCGACCTTGTCTTTATTCTCCGTAAAGGTCTTTTCGACGCTGTACATGAGGCCGTCCAGACGGTTGCGGGCCTCGATCTCGGTCTTTTTCTTTTCGTCCTCGCCGGCGTGGGACTCGGCGTCCTTCATCATTTTGTCGATCTCTTCTTTCGAGAGGCCGGACGACGAAGTGATCGTGATCTTCTGCTCGCGGCCCGTGCCGACGTCCTTGGCGGAAACGTTCACAATGCCGTTGGCGTCGATGTCGAATGTCACCTCGACTTGCGGCATGCCGCGCGGTGCGGGTGGAATGCCTACAAGGTGAAATTTGCCAAGCGTCTTGTTATCCGACGCCATGGGCCTCTCGCCCTGCAAAACGTGGACCTCGACCGAAGTTTGATTATCCGAAGCCGTCGAGAAAATCTCCGATTTTCGTGTCGGGATCGTCGTATTCTTCTGAATCATCGCCGTCGAAACGCCGCCCAAAGTCTCGATACCCAAGGAAAGCGGGGTCACGTCGAGCAGCAGAATGTCAGTCTTCTCACCGCCCAAAACCGCAGCCTGAACCGCCGCGCCGAGAGCAACGACTTCGTCAGGGTTGACCGATTTATTCGGCTCCTTGCCGAAGAAACCCTTGACCATCTCCTGGACTTTCGGGATACGCGTCGAACCGCCGACGAGCACGATCTCTTCGATATCCTTCGCGGCCAGACCGGCGTCCTTGATGGCCTGCTCGACTGGCGGCATCAAGCGTTTGAGGATCGGCTCGACGAGCTGTTCGAATTTCGAACGCGTGAGCTTCATTACCAAATGCTTCGGCCCCGAGGCGTCCGCTGTAATGAACGGCAAATTGATCTCGGTCTCCATCGCACTCGAAAGCTCGACCTTGGCCTTTTCAGCCGACTCTTTCAGCCGCTGCAACGCCATCTTGTCGTTGTGCAGGTCGATGCCCTGATCCTTCTTAAACTCATCAATGATCCAGCTTACGAGAACCTCATCAACATCGTCGCCGCCCAAATGCGTGTCGCCATTGGTCGATTTTACCTCGACAACGCCTTCGCCAACCTCGAGGATCGAGATGTCAAAAGTACCGCCGCCAAAGTCGAAAACCGCGATAACCTCGTCCTTTTTCTTGTCCAGCCCATACGCCAAGGCGGCCGCCGTCGGCTCGTTGACGATACGCAAAACTTCCAAACCCGCGACCTTACCGGCGTCTTTGGTAGCCTGCCGCTGAGCGTCGTTAAAGTAAGCAGGCACAGTAATTACCGCCTGCTCAACCTTCTGTCCAAGATAGTCCTCGGCCGACTGCTTCAATTTTTGCAGCACCATCGCCGCAATCTCCGGTGGGTTGTACTGTTTGCCCTCGGCCGCGATCCGCACATCACCGTTTCCGGCCTTTTCGACTTTGTACGGCACCTGCTTGATCTCGTCCGAAACCTCGTCAAACTTGCGTCCCATAAACCGCTTGATCGAATAAAGCGTGTTTTCGGGGTTCGTCACCGCCTGACGCTTGGCGACCTGACCGACCAGCCGGTTGCCGTCCTTTGTAAAGGCCACAACCGACGGCGTCGTGCGTCCGCCCTCCGAATTTGTAATAACGACGGGCTCTCCGCCTTCCATAACGGCAACGACCGAGTTGGTCGTTCCCAGATCGATACCAATAATTTTGCCCATAATTTTATCTCCAAAAAAAGTATTATTGCCGTGCTCTGCTATAAATCTGCCTACTTGAGCATGTAAAGATGATAATACTTGAGTGTGTTGTTGTCAAGTTTAAATCGAGCCTCTATGTCTGATATTCGTGGACCTCTTATTTCTCTTTTCGTTTCTATACTATGTCTACGCAATATTTAAAGAAACTCTGTTATTTCAGACGTAAAAGAGCCTTTTAAAGAAACTCGCGTAATGAGTTTTTCGCCGCGATCCGATAAAAATTCGCTTGACAGCATGGACGCAATCATAATATATTGTATTATCGATGAAACAACAAACGAGAATGAATCGCGAGGAATGGCATACATTTACCGGAAGGCAGTATGGACGGACGGTCAAAAAGGCGGCTCGGGTCACTTTAGGAGCTTTTGGCACCTTTTATCTAAACTCGCAGGCATTTATCGAGATGGGCAGCCCTGGGGCGGTCGAGATGCTGTTCGACATAGGCCGCCGCCGCATCGGCCTCCGGCCGGCACCGCTTATGCTGCCGCACGCATTCAAGATCGTGCCGCATACAAAAGGCGGCTACCACCGCCTGTCAGCCGCCGCCTTTTGCCATCACCACGAGATCTATTTCAAAGGCACGCTCCTATTCCACGACATCCGCATCAACCAGGGAATGATGACCCTCGACCTCGTAAACGCAACCGTTGTCAGCCGCGGTGCGAGATAGCAGGTTCGGGTCAGAACCGGGAGCGATAACGACTGGGTTCTTCGGGCTTGCCAGCCGATGAGCATTCGGTGGCTATGCCTCCAATTCTTGCCAAGAAAACCGCTTGGTGTTACATTGACGGTGCAATCTGCTATGCCCATGAGCACTCTCAACTACGGCGACAAGTCAGTACCACCTGCGGTAGCGGGTGGTTTAACGCGGAACGCAGACAACTCGACAAGGCGTGGATGCCCATCTTCAACCTCCCGCTACCGCAGGAGGTTCTGACTTATGAACACTCTCTACTACGGCGACAATCTCAAGATACTCCGCGAATACATCAAAGACGAGACGGTCGATCTCGTCTATCTCGATCCGCCGTTTAACAGCAACCGCAATTACAACGTGCTGTTTCGCAACGAATCGGGCAGCGACAGCGAATCGCAGATAACGGCGTTCGAAGACACCTGGCACTGGAACCTCGCCGCCGAGCAGACCTACAACGAACTGATAAACGAACCCGATCAGGTCGGGCGAATGACCGAGAGCTTCGTCGATTTATCGGCACGCACAAGATGAGGGCTTGTTGAATGTCAACCACGACGGAAATACTGACCGGTCTTGAGAGTGAATTGCAAAGTGGAGTTGCTCCGTCGTCAATTAAGGAGCTAAGTGAAAGACTCGATTCACTCTCGATAGGCCTGAATCGGCAGATACCATGGTTTGTATTTGACACTCGGATGTTCAGAGTTCGAAGAATGGTCTCCAAACCACTCGTAATTGATGAGGTTGGTGCTCCGCCCGAAGACAAATCTCCCATCGGCCGATTAAATGACGAGCGACAGAGTGTACTGTATTTAGCAGATTCACCTGATACGGCATTTGCAGAATCCCGTGTGACTGCTGGTGAGTTTTGTCTTTCTGAGTGGAGAGTAGATGTCCCTAAACTCGCGATGGCGCATGGCGGAATTCCATCGGATATTTTAGCCCAGCGCTTCGAAGGAGCAGAACTTCGTTCACATCAACAGGAATTTGACCACCATATATTAAATCTTTTTCGCCAAATCTACATACTTGACGTTCATAAAGATCCCTATTTATATCGTTGGTCAATCGCGTGTGGGCTGGTAAATGGATTCTCTCATAAATTCGAGAGAACGGACACAAAAGAAATTAATGGACAAACTGAGTGGAATGGAAGATATCCGTTTGCTGCGATTGCCTATCCTAGGGTAAGAAAGAATCTAGAATCCTTGAATTACGCCTTAAATGATTACGGGATGACCAAGGTTCGGCTGGATAATTTGCAATGGGTCCGGCGACGGGACGATGGTTCATATAACAGCCTGGATTTCGCTAACAGCTGGGATAGCGAGGGCCTAATAATATGGCAGAAAAGACCTGCAAGATTTCAGTTGGAGCAGGGTGAGTCGGCCACCGTTACGAAAATCACTGAAACCGAATGGAAATATGAGACAGCCAATGGAAGTATTCCCTGGTTTTCATAATACTCCTCGATTAAAGTGCTATCTCGCGGTCTAATGTGGGCGATGTTGTTCTCGATCCGTTCTGCGGCTGCGGGACGACCATCGCGGCGGCACAAAAACTAAACCGTGAGTGGATCGGCATCGACGTCACCCACCTCGCCGTCGGCCTGATGAAACTCCGGCTAAAAGACTCGTTCGGGATGGTTCCCGTCGGAACAAAAGCGGCTTCGTCCCTGAAAGGGACAGAGAAAATAGCCCAGGGTAAGGCCGAAGGCCGCCACCCTGGGATCACATCACCAAAAGGCGCCGACCCTGAAGGGGTCGAACACGCGGCGACGGCAGATGTTGCTCCCCTTCAGGGAGCGGATGTCGGTGCGGACGTTTCCCCGGGGTTTCACCCCGGGCTATTATCTTCGTCACCTTCGGCGACGGGCGGAACATACCGCGTCATCGGCCAGCCCGAAGACCTCGACGGTGCAAAAGAACTTGCCGAACGCGACAAGTACGGTTTCCAATGGTGGATACTGCCGCTGATCGGAGCCAAGGCGTTCGGTTCCGTGGCCGGAAGCAAGGTCGGCAAAAAAGGTGCGGACGGTGGCATCGACGGCATGATTGTCTTCACCGACGACACATCAGGCAAAGCGAAAAAGGTCATCGTCTCAGTCAAAGGCGGCCACAACGTCAACGTCTCGCACATCCGCGACCTCGGCCACGTCATCGAACGCGAAAACGCCGCCATCGGCGTTTACCTCACCCTAGACCCGCCAACCGCCCCGATGCAAAAAGAAGCAACCGAAAAAGGCTTTTACCACTCCCCCGGCTGGAACAAAGACTACCCAAGTTTGCAGATATTGACCGTCGATGACATCCTGAACGGCAAAACCGTCGATCTCCCGCCAAACATCGGTTTATCACGGCCATCTTCGGGAAAAGATTCTGCCTGAAATTACGAAATATGGAATCATTTAGACCTAGGGTTCTATTGGCTTCGTGCCTTCATCTAAAATCGCCATATATTCATCATACCGATATAAACGATGGCGATCTTTTCCCGTTATCTCTCTCAGTATCCCCAACTTTTCGAGATGGCTAACCGCTGAATATACAGTAGGTTCTGACAGTCCCATATCTCTTGCATCCAGTACTTTTCGAATGGAGCCGACTGACATAATTGGTCTGCTTTGCAGTATATCGTGCACTCGGAGAGCAGAATGACTTTGCTGCCCAAGCGTTGCGATTCTGCGTTTGTCGGAATCAAAGAGTCGTAGTATTGTTTGAGCCGCAGTTACAGCCTGCTGTGCAGTTTCAAGCACTCCTGTTAAAAAGAACTTTAGCCATCCTTCCCAATCGCCTTTTTCCCGAACGTTTTGCAAATGTGCATAATACTCGTCTCTTCGGGTTTTGAAATACAAACTTAGGTAAAGCATCGGTTCCTGAAGGGCTTCTTCGGAACACAATAGTAACGTAATCAGTAACCTTCCAAGTCGCCCGTTACCGTCCTGAAATGGGTGAATCGATTCGAATTGGACATGACCAAGGGCTGCCTTGATCAATACCGGAGTTCGTGTGGGCTGGTCGTACAAGAATTTCTCAAAAGCATCCAAACATTCCGTTAAACGTTCGACCGGCGGCGGAACGTACGTTGCGTTACTTGGTTTCGAGCCGCCAACCCAATTTTGAGATCGCCGAAATTCACCCGGAGTTTTTTGGCTTCCGCGACCCGCGGCCAGTAATATATTATGCATTTCCCTAAGAAGTCTTAATGAAAGAGGAAGTCCTTTTGCACTTCTAATCCGCTCGAGTCCATAATCTAATGCCCGAACATAATTTGAGACCTCCTGCACATCGTCGAGCGGAGCTCCCGGTGCATCCTCGCTTTCAAAAAGCAATAGCTCCTGTAAAGTTGATTGGGTGCCTTCAATTTGGGATGAAAGGACGGCTTCTTTCCTAACGTAAAAATACGTGAATAAGTAAGTATTTGGTAGCAAAGAAGTTACGCCATCTAAACGACCCAAGGCACGGTTGGCTTTTTCGAGGAAGTCGCAAATCTCATCGTCCAAGACCAATGGTGGATCAGGCGGCAAAGGCTTCGGAACAAAGGCATAAAATGGATCATACTTTTCAGAACAAAGCAGTTGGATACCCGTTATTCTTTCGATAGACATATTTGTGTTTAACTTAAAGCCACTTTAGTTATTCGCTAATAACTTAAAAAGTATGCTATTTTTTTAAGCTAAATTCAATTTGAAAATATAAAGCGCTGTCAGTTTATTACTAAGAGCGGCCCCTCAGGCCCCCGCCGCACCCTTTCAGGTACGACCGGCCAAGGCAAAGTCGGCGGCGTTGTCTCGGGCGGCAATATCGATTTTGACAAGCTCACGTCAATCCTCGCGGGTGGGTGGCCGATTTTGCACTTTTCTGCTTTAAACATTCCATCGATCCGCTCTTTTCGACCTTATCTGCGTTTGTACGGTAGCCAACATACAAACAGCTGACCTATCTGCTATACCTTAGATCGGGAGAATAGCAAAAATGGATAAAGTTGTGATTGAAAAGGAAGTTTTGGTGCCGGTCAGCGGCGGTGACGGCGGCGGCGGAACGGGAAGCAGTGCCATTTGGGCGATCGCCCTCATTATCATTGTCGGCCTGATAGTCGGTGCCCTCTATTACAGCGGGGCTCTGCGTCGGCTCACCAGCCCGCAGCAGCCGCAAAAGGTAAATATCGAGGTCCAGGCACCTCCGGCCCCCGCAAACCGGTAAGGCATATTCTAGTTCATAGTCATTCTTCGATACTTTCGGGAGGTGTCTGTTTGTTCGCGCGTGGCGGGCAGAGAAACGAGCTTTTCGACTTTCGCATTTGAGCAAATAAAAATCGCTCTGGTATAGTGGCAAGATACTTTTTACTTACAGGAGCGTTGACTTTTCATGAAAAAGCTACTTTTTGCCGTGATTTTGTTGACATTTGTATTTTCTGCCTTTGGACAGAAGCAAAAGTCGAAGGACGATCTTTATAAAGAGATCGGCACTTTGACGAATACGAAAAAGCCGGATGATATGGCGAAGGCTTATCCGTTGGCCAAGGAGTTTTTGGAGAGGTTTGGCAAAGATGACAAGGACGAACATGTAAAGTTTATCAGGACATTTGTTACGCGTTATCGCGAACATCAGTTTGATGTCGCGCTCGATGCAAAAAAATACGCTGAGGCGTTTGCACTTGGGAAAGAGATCCTCGCCGTCCAGCCCGATAACGTGGACGTCAACATGAATCTGGCCTATTCCGGCTATGACGCTATGAGCACCAAGGGCGACAAGACCTATTTGGACGAATCGCTCGGGTATGCCAAAAAGACGATCCAGATGATGGAGGCCGGAACGATGCCCGCAAGGTTTGCCCCGTTTACGGACAAGGACGAGGCGAGCGCGTTTATGTATTTTGTCGCGGGCAATCTGTTGCTCGACAAGGATAAAAAAGAGGCGGCACACTATCTTTATAAGGCGGCGTCTTTCGAGTCTAAGATAAAAAATAACTCGGCGGTCTATTATCTTATCGCCACCTGTTACGAAGATCAGTACGCAAAATTTGCCGCCGAAATGCAGGCGAAAGGCGACAAGAAAATAAGCGATGCCGAATTCGAAAAGGAGTCAGCAAGGGTATCGGAGATCATCGACCGGATGTTGGACGCCTATGCCCGTGCGGTAAAACGGGGCGAGACAGACAAGAACCCCGATGCAGTCGCGTGGAAGCAGCGTCTGACGCAAATCTATAAATTCACCAAGAAAACCGAGAACGGTTTGCCTGAATATATCAATCAGGTCATCGCAACCCCGATGCCCGATCCAAGCAAATGGATTTTTGACGGCTTGAAGCCGTAAATGCGTTGGTTATCGGGTACGCTCGGTATAAGCGCGGTTTAACGCCTAAAGGCGTCACTCTTACTCCTTTTCTGTCTCTCGCATGAGCTTGGCGACGTAAAAGATGTAGTGGACGCCGGAGAAAACCGCAAAGGCCGCGACCGTCGTGTAGACCGTCGGCAGGTAAAACCCCCGCAGTTCCGGGTAACTGGCGGCAAACAGGATCATCATTACGCCGACAACCTGAACAAATGTGCTCGCCTTGCCGAGCCACGACGGTTTAAAGCCGCGAAAACCCGTCATTACATTTATCGCCCCCGCAACCGCCACGATCATCACATCACGCCCGATTACGGTTGCCGTGACCCAAAACGGTACCGGCAAAAATCGCGCTGTCCCCATCACTGAGGGAAGCGTCAGCATTACAAAGGCGGTCGTCATCAGCAGTTTGTCCGCGACCGGGTCCATGATCGTGCCAAGTTCCGACTCCTGCTTCAACCGCCGTGCGATAAATCCGTCAACCCCGTCCGAAACCCCGGCAATTGTAAACACGGCTAACGCCCAGCCTTCGCGATGATAGACGAGCAGAATCGCGAATACCGGTATCAACGCCATGCGCAGAAAGGTCAGTAAATTCGGAATGGTCAGGATCTTTGTAGAAACGTTTGATTCGCTCATTCCGCCGCTCGCAGCTCCAATAGCGAAATCTCGGGCGGGCATCGATACCGCATCGGGACGACCACGGTACCAATGCCGCGAGTGATGTAGATTTGCGATTTTCGACGCTTGTGAAGCCCGGCCTTCAATTTCCGCTGCGGGAACAGGCGCTTGGCATCGTCGCGGACCTTTATCTGGCCGCCGTGGGTATGGCCGCTCAGCGTTAGATCGACGCCGAGACGCGTCGCGTCGCGAAAGATGATTGGATTGTGGGCGAGCAGCAGCTTTAATTCATCGGGATACGAGCCACGCAGTGCCGCCGGAACATCCGTCTTGCCGACCATGTAATCGTCAACGCCTGCGAGCCAAAACGAGCCTCGCCGAGTCTCGATGCGCAGCCCCTCGTTAATGAGCATGTTGATGCCTTCGCCGCGAAACAGGTGCGTGACGAGATCGGCGTCAGTCCAGTGATCGTGGTTGCCCAGACATGCGTAGGTGCCGTGTTTGGATTTCAACTTGCCGAGCACGGCAGCGACGGGGGCGATGTATTCGCGCTCGTGCGAAACGTAATCACCGGTGAGTAAAAACATATCAGGCCGCAAACGGTTAGCGATCTTGACTGCGCGTTTTATGTGCTCAAGGCCGGTAAACGGGCTGTGATGTGTATCGGAAAGCTGGATTATCTTAAACCCGTCAAGCTTTTTTGGTAGACGCTTAAGCGCGATCTCGACATGCTCCAACGACAGGCTGTTAGCCTCGTCCATCGCGAGCTTGGCTTTCTTAGACCAATTGCCCGCAAGCTCCCGAAGCGGTGCATCCGATTCGACAATCGCCCGAAATCTGCCGGATATTCTTTGCCGCTTTGTGTCGGTGTTTTCCATTGAGTGTTTTGGGATTATAGCGTTTTGGGTGGTGTATTACAACGAAATTAAATATTGTCTCTCACCGATCATTACGGCCTCCGCGTTAAAAGATTTTTTAAACGTGGAGATCGCAGAGGACGCAGAGGTTCAAAGGTGATTTCTAAACAGCTCGTATTTCAAGAAATTTACGTTTTCCCACCTGAACCAGAACACCCTTCGTGTCGATAAATATCTCCGCGTTCGCAGTCGTTGCTTTTTCGCCGTTTATTTTCACGCCGCCTTGCTCAATCAAGCGGCGGGCCTCGCCTTTTGACACCGCAAGTTCGTTGTCGACGAGCAGATCGACAAGTTTATACTTCATAGCTGCAACTAACCTCTCCTCTATGTCCTCTGGTGCCTCCTTAAAAACAAAACGCCGGATAAAATCCTGTTCCGCAGCTACCGCAGATGCCTTCGAGTGGAAATCTTCGATGATTAACTTCGCAAGAATCACCTTTAAATTGCGCGGATTATCGCCTCCGTTTCCACATTTTGTTCTAAAGGTCTCTATCCATTGCAAGCTTTTATCGGTCAGCAACTCATAATATCTCCACATCAGGTCGTCCGAAATGGACATGACCTTGCCAAACATCTCATTCGGCGGCCCTTCGATACCTATGTAGTTGCCGAGGGATTTCGACATTTTCTGGACGCCGTCGAGGCCTTCGAGCAGGGGGGTCGTGATGATGACCTGCGGTTCCTGCGAGAATTCGCGTTGGAGATTGCGGCCCATCAATAGATTGAATTTCTGATCGGTCCCGCCAAGCTCGACATCCGCCTCCAATGCGACGGAATCGTAGCCCTGCACCAGCGGATAAAGCAGCTCGTGGAGCGAGATCGGCTTTTCGTCGGCCATTCGCTTGGTAAAATCGTCGCGTTCGAGGATCTGTTTGACGGTGGTTTTTGCGCACAGCTTGACGAAATCGGCGGCGGTAAATTTGTCCATCCACTCGCCATTGAACCGCAGCTCGGTCTTCTCCGGGTCGAGCAGCTTAAACATTTGCCGTTTGTACGTCTCTGCGTTGGCGTCGATCTCCTCACGCGAAAGCGGCGGCCGCGTCACATTCTTGCCCGAAGGGTCGCCGATCGTTCCGGTAAAATCGCCGATCAGAAAAATCACCGTGTGCCCGAGATCCTGAAACGCCTTTAGTTTGCGAATGACGACCGTGTGGCCGAGATGGATATCCGGCGCCGTCGGGTCGAGGCCAAGCTTTACACGCAGCGGCTTGCCGGTCTTTGCCGAGCGTTCGAGTTTGGCTTTCAGATCCGCCTCGCGGATCACGTCAACGGTGCCTTTTTTGAGGTATTCGAGTTGTTCGTCAATTGTCATATCGAAAGCCCTAATTATAGCTCACGATACGTTATCAACGCATTGGCGGGGCCATTTTGCTTGTGAACGAAAGCGTTCGGGATCTCGCCCTCGGTTGCATCGGGCGGAAATACATATGTATCGCCGCCGCCGATGACGGCTTTGATTATCCGCCAGGCGGAGGGCTCGTCGTTTTCCTCGGCTTTTCTGAATGCGATCATCAGATAAAACAGTTACTTTTGGCCCGAAGCAGCTTTTTTGTTTTCCGCCAGAGGGTGCTTTGCCCGTTCGTTGGCGACGATCTTTGCCAGCGATTCGCTCGAGATCGCACCGGGGATGAACTGGTCGCCGACCAGATAAGCGGGCGTGCCGTCTATGTTGAGCGAGTGGGCGAGCGTCATATTGCGGGCGAGCGCCTCGGCAATGTTGGGGTCGGCCATGTCCTTTTGGAGTTTTGCGTAATCGAGGCCGATCTTGTCGGCGATCGCCTTTATTGCACGATCGTTTGCCGAATCGGCCGCGAGCATCGCCTGATGAAACGCCGCGAATTTGCCCTGACGTTCGGCAGCAAGTGCGGCTTTGGCGGCGGTCACCGAATCAGGCCCAAGGATCGGAAATTGTTTGTAAACGATCTTCAGCGCATTGTCCTTGGCGAGGATATCCTGCAACCCGGGGATCGTCTTTCTGCAATAGCTGCAAAAATAATCGTAGAAAACGACGACCGTCACATCACCCTTGGCACTGCCCAGAACGGGAGCGTCACCGTCGAGATAGATCTCCGAGTTGAGCTTTTTCATATTCTCGGCGGTCTGTTGCTTCTTCTGGTTCGCCTCTTTCGCCTGCAATGCCTGGATCGCTTCGCGAATGATCTCCGGGTGGGCAAGCAGATAGTCGTGAACGATCTTTTCCGTTTGCTGCCGCTGCTCAATAGAAATCGGCTCAGGAGCCGTTGGATTTTTTGTTTGAGACGCCGATTGCGCGTTCGTCTGCAAAGTACACACGGCAAATATCGTGATAAGAATACCGAAAACCGGCCTCAATTGTTTGTAATTCATTTGTTGCACCCCAAAATATCTGTCAGGAAAAAGCACCCTGCTTTTGTAAACAGGGTGTTCGTATTATACGCAAATGAAGATAACCATGCGGCTTCACATCACGGAAGTTTACTCTAGTCCGGTAAAGTCGACATCAGTGAAGCTGTCGGTGAGTTCGATGGTGCGTGACGCGAAGCGGTATTGTCGGGAGGCAACGCTGATCGTGTAGCGGGCCCCGGCCGCGAGGCCGTCGAACGTGTAGTAGCCGAACGAACTGGTTGTCACAGTTCGTGTGAAACCGTTGGGATCCACGATCATGACCGTGGCGTTCCTCACACCGCGGCCGTCCGCGGTTGTGACACGACCGGAGACGGTGACTCCGGCTGTGGCCGGAATGGTTATACGGCCGTTTTGGTCAAACGTCGTCCCGAGTATCAGGCCGTTGGTGTCGGCCGAGAGACCCTTGACGACCGAGTCGTCGAAAGTGACCTTCGATTCGCCGGCCGCTGCACCTGAGCGGACGTGGAACGTCACTCTCGCGATGCGACGCGCACCGACTCCGATTGCGGTGATGGAATCGCTCGTGCCATTGAAGTTTTCAACGATACCGATCGTTCCGTTAGCTGCTCCCTCGGCGTTGGCATTCAGCACCGTCCCCGCCGGTGAATCCGTTCCTAAACTTACGTCAGGATTGGCATTCACACCGCTGATGTTGCTGACGCTAACAACACTCGGATCGAAATGCAGCGTGTACTGCGTTCCGGCTTCGTTGCCCTGAGCAGCCATCTCGATCTCGACCGTTATGTCACCACTGCGGGTGACCGATCCGCCCGATATGAGTCGGACCGTCAGCGCCGCTGCTTCTTCTCCTGCCCCGGCCACTGCTGCTGCTGCTACCGCTCCTTCCGGCACGGATATTGGCGTACAGCCAAGGTTGGTAATGTTCACCGGCCCGCCGACCGGGGTCAACTGGAATCCGGCGGTGTTCGGATCGAAATCGACCGCCGGGTCCCTACGGGCATAGGCATCGATCGCCGCTCCGTCCGAACTGCCGAGGAATCCATCGCCGAGGGAGCTGCGCGGTCCGGCATCCAAGCGTCGTTGTTCGTTCGGCGCGACAGATGGACAGTCGACACCCCGCAAGAATCTCTGGTACTGAATCTGATCGCCGACATTGACATCGCCGTCACCAGTTCCCGGGCTTCCGACCGCTGCCCTGTTTATATCACCTTCGAACCCGGCACCCGGTATCGGCGTTGGCGTTGGAGTCGGTGTCTGGCCTTGAACTTCATAGGCACCGATGTCCGAATCATTGCCCGCCGTCCCTGCGGGTGGTATCGATGGATCGTTAATCGGACGTGGGAGGCTACGCTGGTCGGTTATTATCGAAGCTCCGGTAATAGGGTTAGTCGCCGGCGCTCCTTTATCAATTGCCGGGCTGCCCGCGAGAAGAGCAAGTGTCTGCGTCGGGCCGCCGTTGCCGGCAAGCGGACCGAGCAGCGGGTTGACCGGGGAGGCGGTTGTACCAACCATGTCAAAGTTAGCGTTTGGATTACCGGCCGGAAAACCGGTCGAGCCGTCATTTTTCCCGATCAGGTTGTAGCCCTGCGAGTTATAGGTGCCATTGGCATCAGGTGCGCCAGGGAATAATCCTGCCGTAACGGAATTACCCGCGATGATGGTGTTCCTGACATTCACCGTGACGGTACTGCTAATGCCGCCGCCTCTGGCATCGAAAACGCCGATCGCGGCGTTACCCGAAATCGTGCTGTTCGTTATATTGATAGTGCCGCTGCTGTTAATACCGCCGCCTGTGCTGGCGGGGCGGTCGTTGGTGTTCGCTGTGTTGCCTGAGATCGTGGTATTTGCGACATTCAATGTGCCGCCATTGGAAATGCCACCACCGTTACCCGCCCTGTTACCTGAGATCGTGCTGTTCACGACATTCAATACGCCGCCGTTGGAAATGCCGCCGCCTGCTGAGGTGCCGGAGTTGCTAATTGCCCCGTTGCCGGAGAGAGTACAACTCACGACATTTAATCTGCCGAAGTTCAGGATGCCGCCGCCAAAGGCACCATTTGTGCTGCCATCTCCCACGCCACTGTTGGCTATCGTCAGCCCCGAGATCGTAGCCGCAACTCCCGTATTCACCATGAATGCACGGCTTACGGTATCCGTCAGCGTCAGCAGATTCGCCCCCGGCCCGGTGATCGATAGATTCTTGTCGATTATGATCTGGCTTGTCAGCGTGATGAGACTGATGCCATTTGCGAATGTAATCGCACTCTCCGAACACGCTCCGATCACCGCCTGACGCAAGCTGCCGGGCCCAGTGTCTCCATTATTCGCAACGACCGGATTCATTGTACAAGCCGCGGGCGTCGGTGTTGGACTCGGAGTGGGTGTTGGCGTCGGCGTTGCCGTATCGTAGAGCTCGGAGCTATTCAGGAAGCCGCTGTTACTACCGCCACCGGCGACGAGTACCTTGTTGTTTGGCAACAGCGTTGCGGTGTACGAGTAGCGGGCGGTGATCAGAGAGGCCGTTGCGGCCCATGTGCCGACTACAGGATCGTAGAGCTCGGCACTGCTCTGACCGCCGCCGTCACCAACACCGCCGGCGACCAACACCTTGCCGTTTGGCAGCAGCGTTGCCGTGTGGAGCTCGCGGGCGGTGGCGAGACTGCCGGTTCCGCTCCACGTGCCCGCTACCGGATCGTACAGCTCGGAGCTGTTTGTGTACGCAAAACCACTGTTCCGGCCCCCTGCGACGAGTACCTTGCCGCTTGGCAGCAGCGTTGCCGTGTGAAATTCGCGGGCGGTAGCGAGATTGCCCGTCACGGCCCATGTGCCACTCGTGGGATCGTAGAGTTCGGCGCTGCTCAGGATGCCGCCTCCATTCTGCCCCCCGGCGGCCAGAACCTTGCCGTTTGGCAGCAGCGTCGCTGTGTGCGAGAAGCGGGCGGCGGCGAGGGTGAGGCTGCCCGTAAAGCTCCATGTGCCGTTAGCTGGATCGTAGAGCTCGGCACTGCCCAGGTTGGTGCCATTGCCCTGTCCCCCGGCGACCAGAACCTTATCGTTTGGCAGCAACGTTGCCGTGTGCCAGAAGCGGGCGTTAGCTAGACTGCCCGTCGCACTCCAAGTGCCCGCAGCCGGATCGTAGAGCTCGGCGCTGCTCTGGGCGTTATTGCCAGTGCCGCCGATGCCGCCAGCAATTAGCACCTTGCCGTTTGCCAGCAGCGTCGCCGTATGAATCTTGCGGGCGGCTATAAGACTGCCAGTCGCGGCCCATGTACCGGTAGCCGGATCGTAGAGTTCGGCGCTGCTCAGGTTAATGCCGCTGTTACCCTGTCCGCCGACGACTAGCACCTTGCCGTTTGGCAGTAGCGTCGCCGTGTTATCGTTGCGGGCATTGCCGAGACTGCCCGTCGGGTTCCAACTCGCGTCTGGAACCAAAGGATTGCTCTGCTCGTCGTCGGATAGTTTGGGAGATAAATGACGATCTTCATCTATAACGGCGTCGCTGACCTGAAGATGCGGCGAGGTCAAGCCAACAAATGTGCCTATTTCGTCGATGAACGATACCCTGGCCGACGCCCGGTTGACTACGGCAAAGCCAAAAATGCCGACGCTCAGCATTATGCAAATAACTGGCAGTATATATAGAGATCTCCGGCGGTTCTGCCGGTGCGAGCGGATCGAATTGGGATCGTTTTTCATATTTTAGAGTCGCCTTTTGGCGGGAAAATCGACAAGAAGCGTCGATGGCCTAAAAATACATTTGATTGCTCTTAAAAATATCAAATAACTACGAAATTCCATATCGAAAAAGATGCGTTCGCATGACGAACGCCTCCCGTAAAAACTGCTTGAGAGTGTTTACGATGATCTTCGCCCAAATAGGCACAAAGAAGACGGCCCGGGAACTGTCGTAAACGGGCAGCATCAAAATGGGCTTCCAAAACGGACCGTTAATGATTTTTGCTGCTGAGGATTATACTTATACCATAATTTGCGACCCGGAATAATGAATATGACAAACGAACTGAAAGACCTGCATCTGGCGTTTATCGGCTGCGGCGTGATGGGCGAATCGATGGCCGCCGGACTGCTGCGAAAGAACCTCGTCGATCCGCATAATATTACCGCCAGCCACCCGCGTGAGAGCCGGCGGGACGAGCTGGTCGAGCGTCATGCGATAGCCGTTTTTGCGGACAACAAAACAGCCGCTGAGGCGGTGGTGGGCCATGAGAATTCAGCCGTCGTCCTCTGCGTCAAGCCGCAACGGCTGATGAGTGTCCTCGACGATCTCAAAGGCGTTCTTCATCCCGATCAGCTTGTCATCTCGATCGTCGCCGGAGCAACCATCGAAAAACTCGCCGCCGACCTCGGCACCGCAAAAGTGGTGCGTGCAATGCCAAATACTCCGTCGCAGATCGGCGCCGGAATTACCGCCTGGACATGCACCGTCGCGGTAGACGACACGGAACGCGGCCACGTTCGCGAAATACTTGCCGCTCTCGGCAAGGAGCTTTTTGTCGAGACCGAAAACATGATCGACATGGCCACATCGCTCTCCGCCACGGGGCCGACCTACATTTTTATGGTTATGGAAGCGTTGACCGACGCCGGCGTTCACCTCGGATTTTCGCGCGACATGGCCCGCGAGCTCGTTCAGGAAACAATGCTCGGCTCGGTCAAATTCGCCATGGAATCGCATAAACACCCCGCCGAACTCCGCAACATGGTCACCTCCCCCGGCGGCACCTCAGCCGAAGCGATCTACCAAATGGAAAAAGGTAGCTTACGAACCGTGCTGTCAAAAGCAGTCTATGCGGCGTATAAACGGGCGGTGGAATTGGGAAAGAAGAGTTAGATCACCCGGGAGAATTACCCAAGTCGCCTTGCCTCGCGCAACACGCCTTCTTCGAGTAATTCGTGCAACAAAGTTTGATAAGGCGTCTCGCGCTTTGCAGCCAACTCACGAATTCTATTGAGCAGGCGCGGTGCTAAACGAACTGAGACAAGTTTTTTCGCATGACCCGATGCGGGACGACCGACCCTCACTGCCCGTTTCAGCTCTTCGGGGCTGGAATCAGGAATATCTGAAAAATCGATATCAGAGTTCAAAATATGCTCGGCGCTCGCAATACGAGGCGGCTCGGGCGCTGATGAAACGGGTCGTTCCTTTGCCATTTGTTAGTTTCCTCACGGTATAAACCATCAACAAAAGCCGGTTAGCATTCGATTCGGCCAGCCGTTTTCGTCTGCTCTCTGTTTTAGAATGCCTTAGGTCAGCCCAGTCCAACCCGTTTTCATCATCAAAAGCGGTTGCCGCTTCTTCGAATGATACGCCGTGCTTTTCAAAGTTGAGGATTGCCTCTGGATGTCCCAACTAAACTTATATTATTGTATATACACTAATTTAGTCAAGCGTAATTTTATTTACAATACTTCTCAAACCAGCCGTTGACCTTCATAACTCACGCCTGTTTTATAAGTGTAAATTTCCACACCATCCGACTCTGCTTTTCTTCAAAAATGTACTGCCCGGCGGCCACTAGCCAAAATCCGAGAAATTCCCATCGTCCCGGCGAGAGTTTGTTAAAAAGCTGCACGCTGATCTCACTGTCAATGGCGTCTAACAAAGCTCGGTTTTGGGCATCGAGTTTTTGATCGCCGCGTCTTCCCGACCCTGTGTAAAAGATAGTGTCTGCGGAATCTCCGTGAAAGTCCGGATAGCACGGATTTATCCGCCCAAAATCCGTCAACAGCGAGATTGGACGGCCATTTCGCTGATAGATCCCGTTGCGGATTTTATGAAGATTTGACACCTCCGACCAAGAATAAATAGTGTCTTTTAAGTAATGCATTAGAAATATTTATGGCTCTATAGCCAATTTTTAATTAGCTATTGACACGGCGCGTCGCCGCGAATTACTATCAAATTACGTAGTTCATTTTTTTGATAAATATTCATTTTTCTAACAGCTCGACTTTAAAGATTCAACCCTCCGGCCTTCGACATCTTTGAATTCGCGATCGTTCATAAAATTAATTCATTCGGCCTGATTCTATATCTGCACAGATCACATCTCAAGGAGGAAACGAGCGTGAAAAAAATTCCAGTTTTATTACTTTTGGTTGCCGCCAGCCTGATAGTGTTTGCCACCGTGTCAAAAAAAGCGGGAGCAAATAGCGTGGCCGAACGGGGAGAAAAGGTTAGCCCGGCCCCGGTTGATGTCGCAATAACCGACCTTCCTAGCACCATAACGGTGCCCGATGGCAAGGACAAACAGCGCGAGGTCATCTCCGGCAAATCATACCGAAATGATACGTCCCCGCCGCTTCGCGACATGAAGCAGGAACCATATTTGGGCAAAGAAATGGACCGCGAAGCGAACGAAAACCCAAAGGTACCCCATTCGGCCCATAAAGACAGGCCCGATGAGGCTGTTCAGGACAGAACGGCGTCGCTGATCGCGTCTGTCGCACCGCTGATTGCAAGCACCCTCCTGAATTTCGACGGCATCGTCTTCCCCGGCGTCGGCTGTAACTGCGCACCGCCGGACACAGACGGCGAAGTCGGCCAAACGCAGTATGTGCAGATGGTCAACGAAGGCTTTCAGGTCTTTGACAAATCGACGGGCAGCTCCGTATTCGGGCCGGTCGGCATTTCGTCGCTCTGGAACGGCTTTGGAGGCTTTTGTCAGAGCAACGGCGCCGGTGACCCGATCGTGCTGTACGATCAACTTGCCAACCGGTGGGTCATCAGCCAATTTGCCGGTTCGGGTGCGATAACGGACGAGTGCATCGCCATTTCGACGACAAACGATGCGACCGGATCGTACAATCGATACGGATTTCACCTCGGCTCTAACTTCTTCGACTATCCGCACATCGCCGTGTGGCCCGATGGCTATTACATGAGCGATAACGTGTTCAATGCAGCCGGCACGACGTTCCTTGGACCGCAGCCGTTCGCCTTTGACCGAGTGAAAATGCTTGCGGGACAGCCCGCGACCTTTGTCAGCACAGGTGCCTCAGGCGCTAGCGAAGACGTTTATTTGCCCGCCGACCTCGACGGCTCAACCCTGCCCCCGGCGGGTTCACCGGCGACCTTTGTGGCGGTCCCGTTTAGCGGCACGTATAAGGTGCGTCACTTCCACGCGGACTTTGTCACACCCGCCAATTCTACATTCACGATATTCGCCAGCCCGGCGGCAGCCGGATTTACCGAACTCTGCGCGACAAGCCGTGCCTGTGTCCCGCAATTGAACGGCACGGGAGCTAACCGTTTGGACG
This sequence comes from Pyrinomonadales bacterium, assembly GCA_038227175.1. Classification (GTDB taxonomy): domain Bacteria; phylum Acidobacteriota; class Blastocatellia; order Pyrinomonadales; family Pyrinomonadaceae; genus OLB17. The sequence continues at coordinate 127,176 of JBBRPZ010000009.1, forward strand.
GCATCGGCGACCGGTTGATGTTCCGTCTCGCGACACGCTTTATTGGCGGTCACGAGTCGACGGTTGGTAACTTTACCGTCAGTTCCGGCGGTGTCGCGGGTATTCGTTGGTTCGAGTTGCGGAATGTGACGAGCGGACCGGTTACTGTTTTTCAAGAAAGCACCTATCAGCCCGACACGACATGGCGCTGGATGGGCAGTGCGGCGATGGATAAAGACGGCGGCATCGCCCTCGGCTTTAGCGCTTCGAGCACGACCATCAGCCCGCAGATCCGTTACGCCGGGCGTCTCGCGACCGACCCTATAAACACGCTGGCCCAGGGCGAGGCGACTCTGTTCTCAGGCACCGGAAGCCAAACCGGAACCGGCAACCGCTGGGGCGACTACAGCGATCTGACCGTCGACCCGGTCGACGATTGTACCTTCTGGTACACGCAGGAGTACTACCAGACAACAGGCACCTATAGCTGGCGGACACGTATCGGCTCGTTCAAGCTTTCGACCTGCGGCGGTGCCCCAACGCCAACCCCAACGCCAACGCCAACGGTAACGCCGACTCCGACACCGACGGCAACCCCGACACCAACGCCGACTCCGACGGAATTGATCACCAATGGCGGATTTGAGACTACCGCAAATCCGTGGGTCACGTCCGGCACCGGATTCTTCTATTCAAACGGCGCCTATCCGCACAGCGGAACGGGTTATGTAATCTTCGGAGTCAATGACAATACGACCGGAGCGGCGTACCAAACCGTGTCGATACCGTCAACGGCGTCCGGTGCTCTGACGTTTTGGCTAAATGTAACGTCTAGCGAGACGACCACGACGACGCAGTACGACAAACTCTTTGTCGAGGTACGAAATACGGCCGGCACGCTACTGACGACACTTGCGACATACAGCAACCTTAACAAGGGCAGTATAGGCGTCTATGCGCAAAAATCGTTCAGCCTCGCAGCGTATAAGGGCCAGACCGTCAGGGTTCAGTTCCGTTCGACGATGGATAGCTCGATAACTACGTCCTTCCGTGTCGACGACGTGTCGCTGAAATAAATCGCAGGCGGCATCATTAGAAATAAAAAGGGAGCGGTTTCGACCGTTCCCTTTTTTATTGAGACTAACAGCAAGTCGGATAGGAGTAGGTATTAATGAATTACCATTAGCTTTAGAGTCTGTGTCAAATCTCGATCAGAAGACTGCCTGATGGCCAAAAGTCTACCGCCCGCCGGGATATGACACCATGCTCTTATTGCCGTCCTTATCGACCGCGCGGACGCCGAAGAAATAATTATCCTTCGATCTGCCTTTGACGGTAAAGGTCGTGACATTGCCGGCAAATTCCGCGTCCGTCCATTCAGCCGATGTCGTGTCACGCCAGACGACTTCGTAACCCGCGAGATCGGTGTCCTTTCCGGCTTCCCATTTCAATTCCGTGTCGGCACTTTGGCGGGGGCTGGCAAAAGCGACGACTTTCGGCCGTGCGGGAGCCGATGCGAGACCCGCTAGAGCGGCGAGATTCACGCGGCAGACGTTCGCGACGTAAGCAAAATCGACATATTCCGGGTTGTCGCCGTAGATGATGCCGTTCTCGGTGCGGGGCGTTTGATGCTGATGCGTGAAATCCTCTTCGGATTCGGTAAAGCGGACAGCCGTATAGCCGCGTTCGAGAAACGGGCTGTGGTCGCCACCGCGTCCGTAGCGGTCACGCCGATAGATCATCCAGGCGCCGAATTTGTAGGGTTTCAGATAGTTGTCAGCCTGCTCCTTGATAAAACGGGCGAGCTGCCGCGAAGGGCCGTCCGTTTCGCCGCCGACGCTTTTACGTGAGCGGGCCTCGGCGTCGGTTTCGTTGAGCGGGATGCCCTCGCTAAAAACACGGACCTTATCGCGGTTTGGCAGGTCTTTGCGGGTCGTTACGCCGCCTACGATGTCATTGGTAAACATCGCGTCGATATTCATCTTCGCCTGCTTTGCCTGTTCGGCGTAGTAGGTGGCACCCGTCAGCCCCTGCTCCTCGCCCGGTACGGTCATAAAGACGATCGTCGCGTCGAATTTTCGTTTGGACATCACGCGGGCGAGTTCGAGCGAAACGGCCGTGCCCGAAGCGTCGTCATTAGCTCCGGGAGCGTCGCATTTCGCATCGGTTGGGCTGTTACACATCGAATCGTAATGGCCCGAGATGACGTAAACCCGATCCGGGTCGGTCGTGCCTTTGAGCACGGCGAAGACGTTAGTCAAAACCGTCGCCTCAGGAAATCGCCCGCGCGGCGGCGGGTTCGCGGGCTGCGTAAAGGTTTGCTTTTGCACGTCGAGGCATCCGCCGCAGTCTTTGCTGATCTTCTGGTATTCACCGTAGAGCCAGTCGCGTGCCGCTCCGATGCCGCGCGTCGGGTTGTCCTGCTCGGACAGCGTGCTTCGCGTGCCAAAACTAACAAGTTTTCGGATCGTCGCCTCGATATTCTTGGCCGAAACTTCGGCGAGCATCTTGACGGTCTCGGGGTTCAGTTTTGTCGACGGTTTGGCGGCGGGCTTTTTCTGTGCAAAACCGGACACCGCGAACAGACAAATAATCGTAACAACAACGGGGATTCTTGTTTTCATAGAAGGCTCGAATTCAGAAAATTGAGATGAAGAAAGGATAGCACGAATTTAGCATTTTGACCGGAGTTCATTGATCTACCGGTTCAGAACATCAAATGCCTGCAAACGGTTGCCGTCCGTCGAATAGAGCAAATTGGCCGTTTCGTCCATCACAAATGCAGGATCGGGGTCGGAGGCGAGGATAAATCTCGCATCCTCTCCGGTGTGGACGTTGACGCCGACGAGGCCTTTTTTATTAAAGGGACGCGGCAGGTCGGTGTAGAAATACATATAGTTTTCGCGAAGCTCGGCGAGGCGTTTTCGGCGGAGGAGAAAACTCGACAGCCGCTCGACCTGACGCACCGGGTCGAGCCGGTCGAGGACACTCTCCTGCACGTCTTCGCGGGACGGGGTCACGCGGTCGATGGCCTTTCCGATTATTTGGCCACGGAGGTCTTTGGCATTCGGGATCGCGATCTGCAGGCCGTTTGCACGGCTCAGCAAATTTGGGTTTCGGGCTATCGATCCGTAGGCGTAGATGCGGCCCGAGACATAATTTCCGGCCGTGTTGCTCGCGAGCGTTGTCAGATTGACGGAGCCGAAATGGGTCTTTAATCCCGACCAGCGAAACGAATTCGCCGCCGTGGCGAGGCTAATACCCGTCCGCGCCGCTGAGATTGCCGAGGTCGCGAGACCACCGTAACGAAAATAGATCGCCGCCGCCCGCAGGGCGATACCGGCCGCGATGCGCAAAATGCCGCGTCCCGGCGGCTTATGTCGGACCCGCCAAAGCTCGGGCCGCTTCGGTTCGCCGAGACGAAAGGCGGCGATTTCGTCACGGCCCCCAACGACCGCCTGACCGCCTTCGTTGATGAGGATGAACTGGGCGTTTTCGATCTTGTGTTCCCGCTTTTCGATCCGCTTGCCGCTACGGGCGTCGACGCTGATCAGATCGTCTTTGTCCGCGATGACGATCGTATTTTCATCGGCGAAGGCAAAATTGGTCAGGCCTTTGTCGGCGCCCTTGTACCGCCACAGGGTCTTGCCGCTCCGGGTGTCGATCGCGGAGACGCCGAATGGCCCTTTTGTCTCGATCTCACCATCCTTGATCCGCGTAAACTGCCCGCCGGTCCGCACAAAAAGCGTCGATCCGACCTGCGCCATCTCTGCGCAGACACCGAGATCGTCGGCCTTCCAATCGGCCTCGCCGGTTCGCCGGCTAATAGCCCGGATCCGGCCGCGACCCGAAATATAGATATGCGTGTCGTCAAATACCGGATCGGCCTCGGTCAACGCGAGGCCCTCTTCGTTGATCTTAAATTTTTCGCGCTCCTTTTCCTTGCCGGTGCGGGCGTCATAGGATGTCGAGCCTTCGTAAAATAAATACAGCCGACCGTCGAGCAGTAGCGGGGCGCGGTAATTGTCGAGCGTAAAATCGATGTCGCCCAGATTATCGCCAAAACGCGACGGCATCATCTCGATCTTGTCATCGAAATCGCGATGCCATAATTCGTCGCCGGTCGAGAGTTGCAGGACGTGGACGACCGGTTTGCGTTTCAGCACATCGCCCGACTTTCCCCGCGTGTCTTTTACCAGAATGATCGCGATGAGGTCGTTTTCCGGGTCGACCGCGAGCTGCATGACATCGCCCTTTATTTTGTCGCTCTGCCAGATCCGCTCACCCGAGAGCAGATCGACCGCCTCGATCCGGGATTTGCTGCCGAGGTCGCGCGTGAATAAGACCAAGTCCGTATTCGGCACCTGCGTGATCGCCGTCTCCTCGATCTTACCGGTCGAACGCCGCCACAAACGCTCGCCGGTCTGGCCGTCGACCGCATACAGATTCTTTTCAGAACCGGCCAAAACTATGCCGAAATCGGTCGTTTGATAGAACCTGACCTTTGAATCGAGGTTAGACTGCCACGCCGGCTGGGCATGAGAGATGGCCGCGAAAAGGCACAACGAGCACAAAAGCATTACGGCTACTTTCATTGCTGTAGTTTACAACTAATGTAGACGGATCCGACAGTTTTTATGCGCTGCGGCGGCAGGCAGTGCCAGCTTCCTAATTACAAAAAATGCCGCTCGTTGGCTGTGGAAGCCCATTTATTGAATTTTGGCCAAATTCACCGACTTTAGCCCCCGCAAAAACGTCTTATTATTGGCCAGGTAATTAATTTGGCCCAGCCCGGCATGGGCAAGGAGATAATATGAGATACATAAAAAACGTAGCATTTCTAGCATTAGCAGCGGGTCTTTATTTTGGGGTAATGGCCGTTAATACCTCGGCGCAAGTGCGGGTCGGGCTTCATTTTGGCCGCGGGTATTATCATCCGCCGATTGTTCGCCGTTACTACGGCGATCCTTTCTGGAACTCCGGCATCTACGCAAATCCGTACCGTTATGAGCGTTCGGCGCGATATTACGACCGTGAGTCGGTCGAAAATGCCGACGCCAAACTCGCAAAGGACCGCATCAAGTTCAATTCCGACGGCTATCTAAGCCCGAAGGAGCAGGAAACTCTCATCGATGACCGCCGCAAATTGGACAACGCCCGCAACCGGCTGCGTACCGATTGGTAAACACTCGATAAATTAACCCTCAAAGGCAGTCTTCGGGCTGCCTTTTTTGTTTGGGTCGGTAAAATATCGGATACGACACGGTCAATTGATGCGGTAGGCCTTTGATTTCCAGACGACAACTACAGTTCCAGCGATCGCATCGGCAATTTTTCGGAGACCACCATCGAGCTTTTTGTAAGCATCGGTGCCGCGCCGGACATCGGTTGTGGCCTGGCTGTGATATCCCGTGTCGTACCACGCTCCGTTGCGGTTTTCGAAGGTCTTTCCACCGGCGGATCGCGTCGTCGCGATCATCCCGGCGACGCTCTGGTTCTGCTGGGTGTTGATCTCCTGCTGCGTATTGTTTCGGGGGCCGCCGGTTGCGCGATTGGGGCCGGTTTTCTTGGCCATGGGAGCTTCGCGGGTCGTGCGGTCGCGGTCGTCTCCGGCTTTCGACATGGCCAGATCTTTATTGTCCGCGTCATTCTTCAGCTTGTCCTCGCTGGCTTTTCTCTCGTCGCGGCTGGCAACGGGTTGATCCACAGGCGGGGGAGGCGGAGCGAGTGTGGCGGGTTTGGCCGCGTCGGGCATTGCGCCGCCGGTCGTCGCCGTCTTTTCTTTTTCGGGCTGTGCCTCCGTGACCGGGGCCGAATCGGCGCGGCCAAACGAACCCGGACCTTGAGCCGGAGCGATATTCGAATTACCGCCGCCAACCGCGGATGGCATCGACGGTGCGTTGGCGGCGGACGTATTCGCCGTGTTTGCCGGCACGTTTGCAGCCGGTGCGGACGCATTGGCCATGTTCCCGGCTGACGCGCCGCTGTAATATTTATCGTCCTTAGCGCGTTCCGGTTCCGTAACCTGAGCGGTGCTCACACCAGCCTGATTTTTATAATTTTGAAACGCCAAAAAGCCGAGAATTCCGCCAAAAGTGAGCACCAACGCACCCATCGCTAAGGCGAGATTTGGTGTGCGGAATATCTTTAAATACCACGGCACAGCCGTCTCAACTGGTGCCGAGACCGTATCGGAAGCGGCCGCCGCAACCGCTTCGGAATTTGCAAGGATCGATTGCGACAGCAGCTTTCGGCAGCGGTCGCAATCGGCGAAATGCTCCATATAGAGCTGTTTTGCATTATCCGGCAAGGCATTTTCGGCAAAGGCCGCGACGGCGTCCGCGTCGAGGTGCTTTTTAGGTTCAGGTGGATCATCACCAACAAGCACACCTCGAGTTGAGCCCGCCCGCCGCAGGATCACATCAACCTCTTTGTCGAATTCCAGTTCCATCTTTTAATTAGCCACAGAGATCACAGAGTTTATGAGAAAAACCAATCCACGTAGGGGAAAGCGTTTACCCGCGGTCTGCGGGCCTGCGTTTTCCAGTGCCGGATTGATTTTCAAATATCCCATGCCCTCTGGTCACTCTGTGGCTACGGTTTTCGTAACCCACTATCTGAACGCCTTAGACCCACAAATCTTGCACCAGCACCGCGAGCATGAGAACGGCGAACATCGTTTCAAGGTTTAAGCCGAGGCTCGCCGCCGTGTCGGACAGATGCCGTTTTACCTCGGCGTCGGTCCATCCGTGGCGGTTTTTAAGCTCTTTTTCGACGCCCTTGCGGATCTCAGATTGAACACGTGTCAGCTTACGGCTGGCGGTCGCCTCATGATAGCCAAAGGTGGCGGCGATGTCCTTTAATTTCAAGTCGTCGAAATAGTATAGCTTAAGGATTAGGCGGTCCTCGGCCTCGAGTTCGCCGATAGCCGCCTGCAACGCCTCGGACACGTCCGATTCGGCCTGACCTTTGGCAAAAAGCTCCTCGGGATTTTCGCCGTGCGAGGCAAAATGATTATTGTCGTGGCTTGCGGCCTCGTTGGCAAGATTTTCAAACTCGCGGTCCTCTTCGATCTGGACAAACTTTGACTGCTTGCGAAACTGATCGACCGCCAGCTGCGAAACAACCGCCCGCAGCCATCCGGCAAGCGAACCGCGGCCCGAATAATACGCGAGCTTGCTCTTTTTATTGCCGTCCGCGTCCGTACGCAGACCGTAAAGCTCGGCCCAGATCGAGCTGGCCAGATCCTCGGCGTCCTCGTTATTTGACGATATCTTGCGTGCCGCAGACTTTACCGTCGAGTCAAAATTCGCGACGAGGTCTTCCCAGGCCAGCTCGTCACCGCGTTCGCAGGCGATGATCAGGCACAGGTCGTCTGCCCGTATGTCGTCGATAAACTCTTTGATCTCAGCGTTTGCGGCGTCAGGCGTTTCGCGAAGCAGGTATTTATCAAGCGCCGCCCGGACCCGCGCCGACACATCCTCACCCGCCAACCCACGCGGATTTTCGGCGCGAGAGATCAGATGCTCTATCGCTTGCTCAACAGTATTTTTTTGCTTCTCGGCGATCGGGCTCATTCAAAAAGGTGACAAGATTTTAGCACCAATTGGATGTAAGTGGGAACAGGTAGAGTTGTTCGTGTCAGTACCAACTGCCGTAGCGGGTGGTTGAACATGGCGATCCATTCACCCTTTCGGGAAAGATTTGTGTACGCTATCGGCCCGATCTAGCTAGATTTGAACATTTTCGATCTTAAACCACCCGCTACTGCAGGTGGTACTGACTTATTTCAAGTGCTTCCTCAAAAACGACACGATCTTATACCCATCGATATAAACCCACGGCTTTTCGCCGAGCGTATAATGCCCGCAGGGAATGACGGTCCGGCTGTGTTTGATATTATGCCGTAGCAGGGCGTTGATCGTGTCTCGTGACAGGTCAATTGGGAAACTGAGGTCGTAGAGCGCGTAGATGTATTTTTGCGGCCGCGGCGGTAGGCTCGCGAGGCGGTCCATATAGGCCATCGGCGAGATCGGCAGCCAGTATTCGCGCAGCTCGTCGAGTGTTACATTGTCACCGATGCTCTCCTTGACGTGATAGGTCGAAAGGCCGTGCCAGACGACGTCCGCCGGGTAGCCGGAGACGTGGTTAAAGACGGCCGCGTCGATCTGCATGTCGTGCGTAAATGCAAAAAACCCGACGCACGAGCCGATACTCGTGCCGACGATACCGATCTTTTCGTACCCTTCCTGCTTGAGCCATCGAACGGCGGAACGCGTATCGACGACCGCCTGCCGCAACGATTGCAGCGTCCGCCCGACATTCGGGGCGACCAGATAATCGGCCCGCTCAAGCTCCGGCGGCATTCGCTCTTCATGGTAAGGCAGTGTCAACCGCAGGGCCGAAAAACCAATGCGGTTAAAGATCTTACAGAGGTCAAAATAAGTCCCGACCTTGGCGTTCCAATGCGGCAGGACGAGGATGGCGGTTTTTTTGTCGCCTGCGCACGGAAAGTATTTGGCGTAGGCCTTATTGTTCTCGGCCGTCGGCGTCGTGATGCCGCTCGTCCAGGTCAGTACGCTATCTGATGTTTCAAATTTGAAATCTGAGATTTCCGGCGAACAGAAAAACTCCACACTGTCTGCCAGCGTATTTTTGGAATATTCACGAAACAGCTTTCGCGGATCGTCACCGTTGGCGTGATCGGTGACGTACTCCGTGCCCCACTCGAACGGCCGGACGACGCGGTTGTTTTCCCGCATCGCGTGTTCGCGTTCGCGATTGTGCATGTAGCGTTTAAGCATAATGTTAACAGCGGATTAACGCAGATTACACGGATTAAAAGAATAGAATAAAAATCGGTGTAAATCCGCGTCAATCCGTTGTTTATTTTCTTAGGCAGTTGCGGATTTCGCTTTCTGGACGATCTTTTCGTAAAAGGCGATATACTGCGGAATGATGCTGTCGGTCGAGTATCGTTGGACGGCAAGCTCGCGGCCTCTTTCGCCGAAAGCGCGGCGTTTTTCCTCGTCACGGAGCAAGATCAGCGTGTCCGCGCTCATTTTGGCAACGTCACCGACATCACTCAAAAAACCGCTTTCACCTTCGTTGATGACCTCCGGGATACCGCCGATGCGGGTCGCGATCACCGGAACTTCGCATGCCTGGGCCTCCAGCGCCGCGAGACCGAAAGACTCCAGTTCCGACGGCAATAGGAACACATCCGCGACACCTAAGTATTCGGCAATATTCGATTGTTTGCCGACAAAAACCGTATGTTCCTCCATGCCCAATTGTTCCGCATGGTAGTAAACCGCCGAGCGTTCCGGGCCATCGCCGACCATAATGAGCCGTGCGTTTTCGCCGCTCGCTCGGACCTTGGCGAGTATCTCGATACAATCAGCCGGGCGTTTGACAGGACGGAAATTTGAAACATGCACGAGCAGCCGTTCGCCGTTTGGCGCGAGTTCCTGACGCAGGGGCGAGTCTGGCAGCCGTTTGTAATGCGTCGGGCAAATAAAATTCGGGATGACCTCGATCTCGTCAAAATCGAACGTCTCGATCGTCGCCTGTTTCAAAAATTTCGAGACCGCCGTCACGCCGTCCGACTGCTGCAGCCCATATCGCGTGATAGGCAAATACGAGCGATCCGCCCCGACCAGCGTAATGTCAGTGCCGTGAAGCGTCGTTATGACCGGCACGTAGCGTTTTTGCTTGATCGATTCGCGGGCAAGGATCGCACTGATCGAATGTGGTATTGCGTAATGAACGTGAAAAAGATCGAGCTTTTCGGCCCGCGCGACGGTCGCCATTTTGGTCGCGAGCGCGAGGTCGTACGGCTGATGCTCGAACAGCGGGTACGACATCATTTCCACCTCGTGAAAATGAATCCGCTCGCCCAGCTCGGTCACGCGAGTCGGCAAAAACGACGAGATAAAATGTACATTATGTCCGCGTTCGGCCAAATCGCGGCCGAGCTCGGAGCCGACGATCCCGCTGCCGCCGTACGTTGGATAAACCGTGATGCCGATATTCATAAAGCCTTTTAGAGCCAAACGAACATCGTATCACGCGACAAAGGTTAGTAACCAATTCGCACTTAGGCAGCTCAAAAATTCATGCCGCCCAGGTAGTGAGCCATGTTGCAAAGCTTATCCATGCGTCGGTGCCAGAGAGCATTATTCGTAACGGGTATGACGCGATCAGGGCAATTGCTCCGAGGAGAAAAACGATGTTCAATTTTCGGTTTCGCCAAGTGTCATAGATCAGCAGACCGATCGCAAGCACGGACGGGACGCCGAAAAAGAATAGAGGGCCCAATGATTGAATGGATGCGACTGGGAAACGGCCCAATCCCGGCGGCAGAAAATTGAGCACGGTGAGCAGCATCAGGCGTTTGTGATCAGCGGGTCGTTTGCGGTAATAGATCGCTGCTCCAAACAGCCCGGCAAACATCAACAAGTCGAAAATCGGCACGGCGAGAAACGCAAGCGGTGGAATGTCTGCAGGCGCTGTGGGTGGCGGCGGCGGATATTTTGCACCGGCCACGGCCGTGAAAAATCCGGCAAAAAGGATCCCTATGCCCAAAGCGACGCCGACAATGCCAAGCTTCATGTGGACTTTTGCTCGTTTCGAGCGGATGAGCCACACCTGCATGATAAAAAACGCGATCCACGTCGTCATCAGCAATCCGTGCGTATGAACAAGCAAGCTCGGAAGCGGCGGCGCATCGAAAGCAAATTTCAGGTAATACGTCCGTGCAAAGCCTATCAATATAATTGTCGGGAAAAGAAAGGCGGTGATGGCAAAAAGTCTTCTGTCCGATTGCCGCCAGTCATAGGGTTTATTCATTGCCATATTATTCCCTCAATGCAATAACTCTGTGTGACGCAAAGCTTATAGCAATTGTGGAGATTGGTAAAGTTACTTTTTTATGTCCTTATGGCTATTTGCAATTAGAAATTACATAACTATGCGAATTAAAACTCCGGCAAAGATCAGCACGACCGACAAACATGTTTTTGTGCCAGTAGTTGCGGGCTCCGCGTTCAAGTCAATGGTTGTTGTCCGAGTTTCAGGCTCTTCTAATGACGCGATTTGTGGTGACGTTCCCTTTTTCCTGACGAGATAAACGATACCAGCGTTGTCATCTGAAAACAGGAACGAATTGGCGTCGAGTTTCATAATGTCGCATGGCCGCCCGGCGACAATGCCTTTTTGCAAAAAGCCGTTGATAAAATCCTGCAACGGCTCACCTTTTCGCATAATAACGATCTTGTAGCCGTGGCCGATAGCCTTATTAGTCGAGCCGTGGAGCGAGACGAGGAATGCGTTCTTGATAGCATCCGACGAATCGGCCTCGTCCCAATAGTCAAAGCCAAGGGCCGAGGCATGTGCCGGAAAAAAGGCGTATGGCGCAGCAACATTTGCACATCCGCCGGGGCGTTTGAACGCCGGATCGCCAAAGATCTTGCCGCTTGCCGAATGACAGTAAGGCCAGCCGTAATCCGTCCCGTCCTTTAGTGCGTAAAACGTCTCGTCCGGCTTCTGCAGACCAAATTGGTCGGAGCCCTGATTGGACGCCCAGAGATGATTTGCGAGATATTTCAGACCGACCGCATTGCGAAGGCCGCTTGCAAATTCACGCTGACCGCTGCCGTCCGGGTTCATCTCGACAATGCTGGCTCGAACCTTTTCTTTCTCAACGCAGGCGTTACAGCTCGAACCAACCGAAACATAAACCTTGCCCTCCGGTGAAAAAGCAACAGTTCGCGTCAGGTGCCAGCCACCGTATTTGTAGCTCAGACCGTAATCGGGAAACGTCGCGAGCGTCTGCGGATCTCTATCAGTCGGAGCCGTTTCGCCAAGCTTAAATTTTCGCCGCGTCAGCTTATCCGTCTCGGCGAGGTACAGCCAATCCTGGCCCTGATCGTCCTTGTAAAACTGGACGCTGTTCGGATTTTTAAGATTGGTCATGTACAGAATGACCTTCGAAAACTTGCCCTTCGCGGCGACCCAGCCGTCTAGAATGTATATTTTGCCGAGCTTGTTGTCGGTCAGGTTATACATATCCGTGACAAAAATACGGCCATCGGGCGACTTGGCAAAAAACCGGACACGCTTTAATCCCTCGACCGCCGGTACGACCTCAAATTCGCTGGCGACATTGAGATTGAACGACCTGCCGCTCTTAAGCGTGATCCTGTTCGGAACAAGTTTCGGCTGAGCAAAAGCCCAACATGGCAACATTATGATCGTCAGGATTATTAATTTTTTCATATATCCGGCTCGTAAATAGCTCAAAAACTACCTAGTTTGTCCTTCTTAAAAAGCAATCGATAGGCATCGTAGATAAAGCCCAGCTTTTTGTCATCGTTTGGATAATCCCAGTACCATTTAGCCGGTCGAGCTAAGATCTTTTCAAATTCATCTCTCGAAACGGCCAGTTTTTTTGCAATGTATCGCTTTTCTTCTTCTATTTCGTCTGTATCATAGGGCTTGCCCTTCAATTGTTCAAGGGCATTCTCGCGGCTGATCTCGCCAACGAGTATCTGGGTTGCAAGGCCAGCCCGTCGATAGTCGATGTGAAACTTCTCGTATAAGTAATACGATTGAATAAACATCGTGTATTTTGACTCGTAATGCTTGCCGCCGTGGGTTTTCCAGCCGAATTTACTGGCAAGAAGTTCGTTGACATCTTCCTTTACAAACGGCACATAGTTGAGCGGATAGACCGTCCTGATCCCTTTCAGAAATTTATAGTACATCTCCTTTTTATAGCCAAAAGTTGGAAAGGTCTTTAAACTTCCGCCGCCGAAGGTCTTTTGAATATGATTGAAGTACCGTAGGTCTTTTGCATTGTAATGCCAGCTTTTTGGAAGAATACCTTCGGTCGCAAGGTTGCCGCCGCTCAATATATATTTGATGTTATTCTTTGCCGCAAAATGATGCAGCGTGGCAACGATCGCGACGTCGGTCGGCGTTTCGGCCTCGGGAACCGAGGCCTTTAAGAACGCGAGTTGCAGCCCTTTGAATTCCTGCCAATCGAGGACATAGCTCTCGTAGTCGATCTCAAGCTTTTTCGTGATGTGTTTGATATTGAGAACCGCTTTTGTGGAATCCCAACCGTTGTCCATGTGAACGGCCAGCGGCCGCAAGCCCTGTTCTTTAACCAGATACGCGAGATAGCTGCTGTCGGCCCCACCGCTTACGCCGATGACGCAATCGTATTCATTTCCTTTTCCGGCCGCTGCAACGTCCTTGACCAGACGCTCGAACGTATCATCGCTTTCCTGACCGCGGTAAGTATGTTTTGCTCTTCTACTGAGGAATTCCGTGCAATGGTTACAATAACCATGTTCGTCAAAAGTTATCTGCAAGTCCGTCGTATCCATAACACAACGGGTGCATTGTCTGTAACTTCCAACCTTCATAAGTATTTAGATGCACGGATTTCGGTGGGATGAAAGCAGAAATACTATTCAAAAATTAATTCGTTTCTGTCGGGGTAATTGATCAGTACCCCTCGTTTCTTGCTTTGGTAGACATACAGGCTGCCCGCCGCCAGACCGTTTGCGTGACCATCTTGATAAGCTTCGTTTAAGTCTTCGCTCTTTCCGGCACCGCCTAGCGCAATAACCGGTATATCGACGGCGGTCGCGACGGATTTGATCAGACCGATGTCATATCCGTCCATTGTGCCATCCTTATCGATCGACTGGATGACCAGTTCGCCGACACCGTTCTTTTCCATCAGTTTGGCAAACGCCTTCGGAGTGAATGCGGTCGGCACATCGCCGCCCATGATCCAAGTCCGCTGGCCTCTTAACGATTTCCGCTTTACATCGATGCAAACAACGATCGTCGTCGAACCAAAAGTTCGGGCCGCCTCTTTAATAAAATCCGGATTCTGTGCCGCGTAGGTATTGATCACAGCCTTTTCGGCACCGGCGTTTATTATGCGCCTAATGTCGTCTATCGATCTGACGCCGCCGCCGACCGCGAAGGGCATGCGGGCCTCTTCGCCAACGTTTTTGACGAAATCCAGCGAGATCAACCGGTTATTTCTTGAAGCCTCGATATCGAAAACAAACAGCTCATCCGCCCTGAGACCGTTAAAGATCCTCACGGCGTTGATCGGATCGCCGATGTATTTGTGGTCTGTAAACCGTGTCGATTTTACTAATACCTGATCTTTAAGCAGTAAAACAGGAATTATTCTAGGACGAAACATTATAGTTCAACAAAATTCTTTAACAGCTGCGCTCCCGCGTCATGACTTTTTTCCGGGTGATACTGCACTCCGAAAATATTATCTCGCTCGATTGCCGAAGGGTATGTAAGCTCGTAATTCGTTTCATTTAATATATCAGATTCATTATTAGCTTGTAGATAATAAGAATGCACAAAATAGAACTCCGATAAATCGGATATGTTTTGCATAAGCAAACTATCCTTTTTTATCGAGATCTTATTCCACCCCATGTGAGGAATTTTATACCGCTGTTTGTCCGAAATATTGAACCGCACCATTTCGGCGTCAAACCACCCAAGCCCGCTGACATTTCCCTCTTCGCTTTGCCGGGCCATCAGCTCCATCCCTAGACAAATGCCGAGGATCGGCTTTTGCTTTACCAGCACGGCTTCATTCAGAGCATCCAGCAAATTTAATTCGAGCAAATTGGACATAGCCGTGCCGAAGTGGCCAACGCCGGGCAGAATTATCTTGTCCGCTCCAGCGATCTCGGCGGGATTTGACGAAATCACAGATTCCGTTCCTAAACGGTCAAGGCTGCGCCTGACCGAACTTAGGTTACCCGTTCCGTAATCGACGATCACTAATTTAGACGACATTTATATGACTTTGATAAGTTTTGTAGCCGCAAAGTTGCTTTAGGGAACAAATCTCATTATCCGGTCGTCATCCTTAGCCGCCGCGCCGCGGCCGTCGCGGTTTGAGGTGGAGAAATAAATATAGCCGTCGGGACCTTGTTCCATTTCCCGGATGCGGCCGTACGTGTTTTCGAGCAGATTTTCTTGGGCAGTCACTTTGCGGCCATCGAGCACTACGCGAATGATCCGCTTACCGCCAAGACACCCGAAAAAGAAATTGCCCTTGAAGGCCGGAAAGACCGTCCCGTCGTAAAACATCGCACTGCCGGGCGCACAGGCCGGGGTGTACTCTAGCAGCGGCGATTCCATGCCTGCTTTTTTGTCGGTGTGGTGAATCTCCGGCCAACCGTAGTTTTTTCCCGATTCGAGTATATTGACCTCGTCGCCGCCCGAACCCCGTCCCTCAAAAAAGCTCGGCCCGTGCTCGGTCTCAAACAGCAAACCGGTACCCGGCTGCCACGCAAGGCCCTGCGCGTTGCGGTTCCCAAGTGTCCAAATCTCCGGCCGCGCTCCCGGCGTCTTGATAAACGGATTGTCCTCAGGGATCGTGCCGTCGCCATTCAGACGCAACGTCTTACCAGCAAGCGAATCCATTTTCTGTGCCAGATTCCAGTCGGTCGAATCGCCCGTCGTCACGTATAGCTTGCGGTCCGGGCCGAAACGACAACGCATGCCGGAATGATTGGGAGCACCCGGAATGCCGTCGACGATCGTGGTCGCGTCGCTGAAAGTATTATTGGCAAATTTGTAGCGGACAACCTTAACGCGTTTGCCTTCTTTGTTGTAGGAATAGGCGAGATAGACAAAGCCGTTCGTGGCGAATTCGGGATCAAGCGAGATGTCCATTAGGCCGCTCTCGCCCGTGGGTTCGACATCGGGTACTGTAAACACAGGCTCGGCCCGCAACTTGCCGCTCTCAATGATACGTACGCGTCCCGGTCGCTCGGTAACCAGCAGATCCTTATTCGGCAGCCACGCGAAACCCCACGGCACCTCTAGTCCGGATGCGATGGTTTCGACCCGAAATTTAACATCGCCGCTCGCTGTTGAGATGACTTTGTTCTCAGCCGAGCCAACTGACGAACAGCCGAAACCCAACGCCGATAGGCAGAGCGTTACTATGCTGCTGGCGAGCTTTCGTTTCATTACGTAAATCTCAATATAACATTAGACGCTATTGAAACATTTTTGTTTCACGTCCGGCTATTTTACGGTAAACTGCCCACAGCGAGGCAAAATTATGGCGGCGGAAGTTTTGACGATCAAAGAAACTGGCAAATTTGCTTTGCCCAAGGACATCGTTGAGCGGTATCAGTTCAATAAGGAAAACAGATTTCGCATTATCGAAACTCAAAATGGGGTACTTCTCGTTCCGCTGACCGACCAGCCGATGTCTGACGAACTAAAAACCCAGCTTGAAGAATGGCAGCCTATCGGCACTGACGGTTGGGAAATGTTCGAGTTTGAGGAGATCGCGTAGTAAATACCGGCTATGTCTTTTAAGTCGAGTTTTAGTTTGATTTTTGAGGTGAAATTATATGCTTGAAATACGTGGTCATTTCGACGGCACACAGGTCTTGTTTGACGAACCTTGCGAGCTGAAACCAAATACGAAAGTTATCATCACTATATTG
Organism: Pyrinomonadales bacterium; assembly: GCA_038227175.1. Classification (GTDB taxonomy): domain Bacteria; phylum Acidobacteriota; class Blastocatellia; order Pyrinomonadales; family Pyrinomonadaceae; genus OLB17. Next base: position 143,681 of record JBBRPZ010000009.1, read on the forward strand.
CAAGATGATGAAGATGCCGATTGGTATTTGCTCGGCAAAAAAAGTTTTGCACGGGCCTGCTCCGATGACGAACCTGAAATATCTTTGGAAAGAATAAAAGAATTCAACCCCGAATATGAAGGAATCTGAAATTGTTATCGCTGTTTTTCCACAAAATCGGATGGCGGTCTGAAACGTCGTCCGGCGTTAATTTTACGCGAAATGCCACCGTTTCGAGATTTTCTTATTTGCGGAATCTCAACTCAATTACGCCAACAAGCTAAAGATTTTGACGAAATAATTTTCCACACAGATAAAGATTTTGGATCAAGCGGACTAGATTCTGATTCACTTATTCGACTTGGCTTTTTGTTGGTTTTACCACTCAAAGAAATAATAGGCTCAATCGGAGAAATTTCTGCCGAAAGACACCAAAGGTTATTAATAAATTTGAGCGACTATTTGATTAAATCAATCTAAGTTTTCCGCGACAATTCTAATCGAACCTTACACAAGCAATCATCTCCGGCTGTGGCGGGAATGTCGCACTTCGGTGTTCAAATTGTTAGACTGATTGAAAGTTTTCAGGGGAGCAACTGTGCTGAGAGTTGTTCACGAGGTGAACATTACCCTAAAAACCTGACGCGGATAATGCCGCCGGAGGAAGAAAAACGATGAACGAACAGTTGTCAGTGGTCAGTGGTCAGTTGTCAGTGGAGAAGACGAGCGCTCAGGTGAAGTTACCGGCGTCGCGTAAGATTTATGTCGAGACGAACGGCTCGACGATCAATCAAGAAAAGCACAATTTGCGAGTTCCATTTCGCGAGATCGCTCTGTCGCCGTCGAAGGATTTTGACGGAACCTTACAGGAAAATCCGCCCGTCCGCGTCTATGACACGAGCGGTGTGTGGACAGATCCGGCGGCGAAATGCGACGTTCGCGAAGGCCTGCCTGCTCTCCGACGAGACTGGATCGTTGGGCGTGGCGATGTCGAGGAATACGTCGGACGCGAAGTTTTGCCGCAGGATAACGGCTATCTGACCAAAGGCGCCGAAGAATTCGCCAAAGCGAGGCCATCTAAAGATGGAACTCAAAGCGTAGGAAAGCTCGAAGAATTTCCCGGCCTCCGCCGAGCTCCGCTCCGTGCTAAAAACGGAGCCTGCGTCACGCAGATGCACTACGCCTGCAAAGGCATCATCACGCCCGAGATGGAGTACGTTGCGATCCGCGAAAACCTCGGACGGCAAGCGGCGCGCGATCATATGGAGATTGCCGAACGCAGCGACCGCTCTTCCCTTGGCCACCAGCACAAAGGCGAATCATTCGGAGCGGCAATTCCAGAATTTGTTACACCCGAATTTGTCCGTTCCGAGGTCGCTCGCGGCCGGGCGATCATTCCGAACAACATCAATCATCCCGAAAGTGAGCCGATGGCGATTGGCCGCAATTTCCTCGTCAAGATCAACGCCAACATCGGCAATTCTGCGATCGCTTCGAGCATCGAGGAAGAGGTCGAAAAAATGCGTTGGTCGACGTTGTGGGGAGCGGACACGGTGATGGACCTTTCGACCGGCAAGAATATTCACGCCACCCGCGAATGGATCTTGCGCAATTCGCCTGTGCCAATCGGCACGGTGCCGATCTATCAGGCACTCGAAAAAGTGAACGGCAAGGCCGAGGACATGACGTGGGAAATTTACCGCGATACGCTCATCGAACAGGCCGAGCAGGGCGTCGACTATTTTACGATCCACGCAGGAGTCCGGCTGCCGTATATTCCGATGACGGCGAAGCGGACGACCGGCATCGTCAGCCGCGGCGGCTCGATCATGGCAAAGTGGTGTCTTGCTCATCACGAGGAAAGTTTTTTGTACACGAGATTTAGAGAGATCTGCGAGATCATGCGAACGTATGATGTTGCGTTCTCTTTGGGTGACGGCTTGCGGCCCGGGTCGATCGCAGACGCGAATGACGAGGCGCAATTTGCCGAACTCGACACTCTCGGCGAGCTGACCAAGATTGCCTGGGAAATGGATTGCCAAACGATGATCGAAGGGCCGGGCCACGTGCCGATGCACCTGATCAAAGAGAACATGGACAAGCAGCTTGAGATCTGCGGCGAGGCACCATTTTATACGCTCGGGCCGCTGACAACCGATATCGCTCCGGGTTACGACCACATCACGAGCGGTATCGGAGCCGCGATGATCGGTTGGTTTGGCACGGCGATGCTTTGTTATGTCACCCCAAAGGAACACCTGGGTTTGCCAAATAAACAGGACGTAAAGGAAGGCGTCATCACTTACAAACTCGCCGCCCACGCCGCCGACCTTGCAAAGGGCCATCCCGGCGCACAATACCGCGACAACGCTCTGTCAAAAGCGCGTTTCGAATTCCGCTGGGAAGACCAATTCAATCTCGGCCTCGACCCGGAAAAAGCGAAAGAATTTCACGACGAAACTTTACCGGCCGAAGGCGCAAAACTCGCCCATTTCTGCTCAATGTGCGGCCCGCATTTCTGCTCGATGAAAATTACGCAGGATGTCCGCGATTACGCCAACGCCCAAAACATCGAGGCCGAAAAAGCCCTCGCCGTCGGCATGAGCGAAAAGGCCAAGGAATTTGTCGCAACCGGCTCGGAGATCTACCATGGCAGCGTACCCGACGGAGCCAAGCACGATCACTAAACAATTACGAATTATCAATTACGAATTAGGAGTTAGAAGATATTGTTTTCGGTCATTTGTAATTCGTAATTGCTCTAATACACTTTGACCGTGACCCCAGACCCAATGAATATCGAAACGGCTGCACCGGAAAAGGCCGCAGCCGTTTCCGAACGCCAGGGTTCGGGCTGGGATATAAGCAACGCTCCGAGAAATTACGCCGCTCTTATCATATTTCAGCTTGCGAGCGCTGCCTTTTCGTTCGGTGCTGTCTGGTTGATCACGCGGCCTCAGCATTTGGGCGAGAAAGGCTACGGGGCGATCGTTGCGGTGATCATCGCATCGCAGGTCGCCCAGGTTTTTGTAAACTGGACGAGCATCGCAGTCGTCAGGTTCGGCGTTGACGAATTTGTCGAGACAGCACGCATTGCCCGAACGTTTTGGACGCGGTTCGCCATTCTCTTTATCAATCTGGTGCTGATCCTCGTGCTCGCGCCGCTCTGGTTTCCGCCGTTGGCCGATTGGCTAAAGCTTACGCAAGACGCATTTTGGCTGGTTGTGGTTCATTTCGCCGTAACGGCACTGTGGATGCAAATTCAGATGAGCCTGCAGGGGGCTAAGATGCTGCGGGTTCAGGGTTTTTTGCAGATGTTCGAGCGGTTGGTTATCTTAGCGGGGATTGTCGGCCTGGTCGCCTTAAGCCAGCTCGAATTTTATTGGGCCGTGGTCTGTTATATCGTCGCCCCGGCTGCGATGGCGCTCGCCGGAACGGTCATGCTGCGGGAATTTATCTTCGCCCGGTTCGCTTTCGACCGGGCGATCGTCAAAAAAATCCTGGTATATTCATTGCCGTTGCTGCCATTTACACTTGTCGGGTATTTTTCGGGCAGCTACATCGATGGCATTTTTGTTACCAAATTCCTGTCCCAAAGTGACCTGGGCGTTTATTCGGTGGCGACGCAGGTGAACGGTCTCGCCATGCAGATACCGACGCTCGCGAATACGATCCTACTGCCGTTATTTGTAACGCTCCGGGCGGAATCGGGCGATCAGCGGACTTTTAACTATTTTCGAAATATTTTACCCGCGATCACGCTGTTTTGGGGCCTGGCGTGCGTCGGGCTGGCCTTTTTCGGGTATCTGCTAGTGCCGCTAGTTTTCGGGGTTCCATTTGGCCCGGCGTCGCTTCCGCTGTGGATACTGTTGTCTTCCTCCGTTGTTTCAATACCCATTGCGATCGGCTATTCGGCGCTCGCCAATTCGACTTCGACAACCTATGTGCCTATGATAGCGGCCTTTGTCTCGGCGGCAGTGAATATCGGTGCCAATTTCGCGCTGATACCAAAATACGGAATGGCCGGGTGCGCGTGGGCGACGCTGATCGCCTATTTTGCGAGTACGACCGTTTTCGCACTACTTTTGAAGAAGACCGCCAAAATGCCGGTCTCGTGGACACTATTGGCGTTTGTACCAACAGTGACCGGAGCGGTCATTATTTCACTTTACGACAGCCCGCTATTCGCTTTGGCGGCGTGTCTGGCGGTAAGCTGTTTTGTGGGATTTTTTCAAAGGCGATCATTGATCGAGATGTATTCATTTATTTCGAATTTTCGGAGGCCGGCGCATGAGCCTCGTTAAAGACCTTGCATACAAGACGCTCGACGCCGTCACGGGCGGTGCGGGCGTAAAGCGGCAGATCGGCGGAGAGACGATCCGTTTTCCGGCGCGTTTTAGCCGTTATTACGAGGCAGAATATGAGCCGGAATCGTTTCGATTTTTTCGCGAAAACGTTAAGACGGGCGATACGATGCTGGATATTGGCGGGCACATCGGGCTTTTTGCAGTCGTGAACGCCAAGCTCGTGGGGCCGACGGGAAAGGTGTTTAGCTTTGAGCCAACGCCCTTTACACGCGGGGTTTTGCAGGAGGTTGTCGACCTCAACGGCGTTGCAGGAACGGTCGAGGTTCGCGGCGAGGCGGTCTCGTCGAAGCGTGGTGAGACAGTCTTTTTCGACACCGGGGACACGATCTCTAATGCCAATTCGCTCGTAAAAACGGCTCGCAGCAAACAGGAAATCCCGATCACACTTATCAGCGTCGATGAATTTGTAAAGGAACGCGGCCTCAACGTCAACTGTCTCAAGATCGATGTCGAGGGAGCCGAAATGGACGTTCTGACAGGTGCCCGGAAAACGTTCCTGACGATGCGTCCCGTTGCACGCCTTGGGCTGCATCCGCAATTTATTGTGCAAAACGATCAGTCACTCGAAGATATTTGGCGGATATTGACGGAGTACAAGATGAATGTCATTTTCGACGGCGACCCGGTCGAAAGAGACTGGTTTTGCTCGCAGGATGACCTTTTTGACGTGAATCTGATACCTTTTTAGTAATGCACGTTTGCCACCTCTGCGACACATCGGTCGAAGGGGACTATTTTAAAAACATAACCGCCGGTCTAACGAAAAATGGCGTGCGCGTAACGCTCGTCGAGCTTGGCCCCAGTTCGCCGCCGTCGTGGATGACCGAGTTTCCGGACACTGCGTATTTTTCACTGAACGCCCGTAAAAAGCTCGACTACCCATTTGGTGCGCGGCGGCTCGCACGGTTATTGAAACGGGAAAACGTCGATATACTGCAAACACATCTGTTTTACTCCGGGATCATTGGCGTTTTTGCCAAACGGCTACATCGTAAAACGATCTTCGCCCTGATGCGGCACCATACTAGCGTCGTGCAGATGCTTGGGTCGCGATTGCACGTCGCGGCCGACAAATGGATGGCGGAAAAGGCCGATCACGTAATGACCGTGTCGCAGGCGGCCAGAGTGTACATGACCGAGATCGACGGCATCGGGCGTGACGATATAGACGTTGTTTATCTGGGCTTTGATTTTAAAAAACTGTCGCCAAGTGTGGATGAAAGAGCACGCGTCCGGCAGGAATTTGGGTTCGATGCGGACGATCTTATGATCGGCTATGTCGGAAATTTTGCTCCAGGCAAGGGCCATCTTCAGCTTATCGAGGCGTTCGCGAAGATCGTTGCCGAGATCCCAAATGCCAGGCTATTTTTCGTCGGCCGCGGAATGCTCCCGGAAGTCGAAAGCGCCGCAGCGAAACTGGCTGGTAAAATAGTTTTCGCGGGTTGGCGAACGGATGTCGCGGCGTGTCTCAACGCAATGGACCTTTTCATCCAACCGTCGCTGTCCGAGGCGTTTAGCCAGGTGCTGATTGAGGCGATGGGCGTTGGCCTGCCCGTGATCGCGACCGATGTCGGCGGTGCAAAAGAGGTTATCGAAGACGGCGTAAACGGGATATTGATCGCTCCCGGCGATACGGATCAGATATATCGCGAGACACTAAAATTGTACCGCGATGAGACGCTGCGACACGCGATCGCCGCCGCCGGAATGAGCAATGTCCGAGAGCGTTTCACCGCCGATAAAATGGTCGAGCGGCACCTCGAACTTTACACGAGATGGATCGAGCAACGATAGAATGTCTGTTTCCGAAAGATTTCAGGGTGCGAATGTCGTCGATGCCGGTCAGCTCTCGCCGTATTGGGGCGAGCACGCGGCGCGGTATATTTTCGCTCTGCCATTTGTCGAGAACAGATCGGTTTTGGACATCGCCTGTGGCACCGGATACGGGATCGCGATCCTGAAGGCTAAGGCAAAACACGTAACCGGCGTCGATGTCGACCCGGTGGCGGCGCACGAAGCACGGACGGAATGCGGCGATAAAGCCGCAGTTCTGCTGGGTAATGGATTGGGATTGCCGTTTGCCGATGACAGCTTTGACACGATCACATCATTCGAAACGCTGGAGCATCTGCATGAGAGAGGCAAATTCCTGGCCGAACTGCACCGCGTCCTGAGGCCCGACGGCAAGTTGATCTTGTCCACGCCAAATGCAAATTACACGATGCCGATCGATGGTAAGCCGTCCAATCCCTTTCATATCTTCGAATACACGCCCGCAGAATTGCGTGAAGAGATCGAAAAATATTTTAAATTAGAGAGTTTTATCGGCCAGACGCTCGATAGCCGCATCAAAATACCACCATTCTTTGATGCTCAAAGACGTTTGCCTAGGGATTTCGTGACACAGACTCGGCTTTTCGGTTGGAAAGCTATGAATAAGATGCCGTTCCGTCTCCGTGAATCGTTAAGCGAAGCGATTTGGCGGAAACCGTTTTTTCCGACCGAGAACGATTACGATTTTGCGGCCGAAACGCTTCAGCGGGCGCCGGTGCTCGTGGCAGTCTGCACGAAGAAAGATCTTTGATGAAAAACGAGCAACTGATTGAGATAAAAGAGCCGACCGAGACAGCATTGTCGATGCCGCGGGCAAAGCCGCGATCAGCGTTCACATCGCTCACATATCGATTGGGCCGTGCGGGCGATGCGATTTTGGGTCGGGGCCGAATGCTGCGTTTTTTCCTGAATGGCTCGTGGCTGTTGTGGCGTCTTGCCTTCGAACGGAGCGGCGAGATATACAATGACGCATTTCATAATCAGAGCAAGGCCTTGTCCGAAGAATATTTACGGCAATGGATAACGCCCGACGCCACGGTCATAGACATCGGATGCGGTCTCGGACGATGGTGCGAGATCGCGGCGAAATATGCGACGACGGTCGTCGGCATCGACTATTCCGAAGAGCTGATCGCTATTGCCCGATCGAGGGCGTCGAACATCGAATATAACATTGAGTATATTGTGGGCGACGTGACCCGCGACCTCGACGGACGCGAGTTTGATCTGGCGTTGATGACCCATGTGATCGAGCACATCGACGACCCGGACACGATTTTGAAAGAGCTACAGAGCGTTGCTAAGAGGCTGATCGTAGAGGTTCCCGATTTTGAAAGCGACCCTCTGAACATTGTCCGGCTGGCCGAGAGTAGACCGTTTTACTCGGACGCCGATCATGTTCGCGAATATACGCAAGCGATCCTGAATGCCCAGGTGGAGCGAAACGGCTGGACTGTTCTCGAAAACAGAAAAATGGGCGGCGCCGTACTCGCCGTCGCCGAACGAGCAAAAACCGATTAATGCCCGACCCGAAAGTCAGCGTAATTATCCCAAACTACAATTACTCGCAATACCTCCGCGAGGCGATCGACAGTGTGCTCGCGCAGACCGTTGCGGATATTGAGATCGTTGTGGTTGATGACGGCTCGACGGACAGATCGAAAGAGATTTTGGACAGTTACGGCGAACGGATAAGTGCTGTCTATCAGCAGAATCAGGGCGTTTCCGCCGCCCGCAATCATGGCGTTAGCCTGAGTCGCGGTGAATTTGTCGCGTTTCTGGACGCGGACGACGCGTGGCTTTCTACGAAAATCGAACGCCAGCTTGATCTGTTTGAGAGCGACCCCGATCTGGGTCTGGTGCATGTCGGCGTCGTCGATGTCGACGGTCAAGGAACCGAATTGATTAAACACACCGACGGACGTGAAGGCTCGGTAGCTCAGGATTTATTGTGTTTTGACGCGTCCGTGATCTTGGGTGGCGGCAGCGGGTTGATGGTTCCGCGGCGTGTGTTTGACGAGGTTGGCGGGTTTGACACACGGCTTTCGACCTCGGCCGACTGGGATATGTTTTACCAGATCAGCCACCGGTATCGCGTCGGTTTTGCACCGGATGTCTTGCTGAAATATCGCGTTCACGGCTCGAATATGCACGGCAACATCGGCGCGATGGAGCACGATATGCTCATCGGCTTTGAAAAGGCTTTTGCTAACGGTCACGACGCGGCGGCGCGCGAAAAATGTTACGGTAATTTGTATAAAATGCTCGCGGGTTCATACTTTAGAGGTGGAAAATACTCCGATTTTGCCCGCAATGCGTTTTTGAGCATATGGAACCGTCCAGCCAATCTCGGTTATTTTCTGCAGTTTCCGCTTCGCCGCGCCCGGGCGAAATAATGCCGCCCAAAACTCTCTATATTTGCTATTTCGGCCTCCGCGAGCCGCTTGTCCAGACGCAGGTCTTGCCGTACATGCGCGAGGTCATCAAAGATGGCGTGCAGGTCTCAATAGTCACTTTTGAACCGGAGGCGATCGGTAACGACGAAGAAAAGGCTCTTCGGGATCAACTCGCCGCCCAGGGTATCAAATGGCACTGGCTGCGGTACCACAAGCGCCCGTCGGCAATCGCGACCGCGTACGATATCTTTCGCGGCAGTCTTTTTGTATGGAGTCTATTGGGCCGCGAAAAATTCGACGTTCTGCACGGACGCGTTCACATTCCCACATTGATGGGCGCCATCGCACGGAAATTTTCCAGCTCAAAGCCCAAGTTACTCTTCGACATTCGCGGATTTTTCCCCGAAGAATACACCGACGCCGGCATCTGGCCGAAAGGTGGCTGGCTGTATCGCGCGGCAAAACGCGTCGAGGTATGGCTGCTTAAAGAAGCCGATGGATTTGTCGTATTGACTGAAAAGGCCAAAGAAATATTGTTTCCACGTGACAACGCGAAGGCGATTCCGCACTCCGCACTCCGCATTCCGCACTTAGACCGTCCGGTCGAGGCAATTCCCTGCTGTGTCGATATCGATCGTTTTGCCGCATTGACGAAATCCTCCCGCAGCGAGATGCGGCAGCAATTGGGCGTCAATGGCCGCAAAGTAATTGTTTACGTCGGGTCGTTTGGCGGGTGGTATCTGTCGGACGAGATGTTCGACCTCTTCACGGCAGCAAGAAAAGCCGATCCGAATGTTTTTGTCATGATCCTGACGCAGCGGCAAACGGAACTTGCGACGAAACGGATGTTGGGGCTTGGGTTTAGCGACGACGATTTTCTTGTCCGAACGGTCTCGCCATTGGAGATTCCTGAATATCTGAACGCCGCCGACTCCGCTGTCTCGTTCATCAAAAATTGCTATTCCAAACAGGCCTCGTCACCGACAAAAAACGCCGAATATCTGGCCGCCGGATTGCCGATCATCGCAAACGCCGGTGTCGGCGATGTCGACGGACTTATAGTCGGTGATCGGGTTGGCGTGCTGATCGATAAGTTTGACGAAGAAACATATCTATCGGCGATAAACGAGCTGACGGATTTGGGCGATATTGCCGATCACTGCCGTGAAACGGCAAAATTGCGCTTTGACCTCGAAACGGTCGGCGGAGTCCGCTACCGCCGTCTATACAACAGGCTTTTTTGCAAAGAGAGCAATTAGTTGATAACATCTCATACTTTGCGTATGCGAGTTTTGGCAGTAGTTCCTTCCATTTACGACACCTCACCCGGACAGCGTTTTCGAATCGAACAGTGGGAGCCGATCCTGCGCCAAAACGGCGTCGAGATCACCTACGCGCCGTTCGAAAATGACGAGCTACGAGCCGTTTTGTACAAAGGCGGACAGGTTTTGGCCAAGGTCGGGGCCGTAACACGCAATATGAAACGCCGCCGCTCGGAACTCTCGGACGTGAGCGGCTATGACCTCGTTTATATCTTTCGCGAAGCCGCCCTGCTTGGCCCGCCGTGGTTCGAACGTAAAATTGCCAAGTCCGGCGTGCCAGTCGTTTTTGATTTTGACGACGCCGTCTTTGTTTCGTACAAAAGCCCGTCCAACGGCTATCTGAGCTATCTGAAATTTCCAGCAAAGACGGCCGAGATCTGCCGTCTTTCGGCCCACGTGATGGCAGGCAACGAATACCTCGCCGATTACGCGCGTGCCCAAAACGATAATGTAACGATCATCCCGACCACGATCGACACCGATAAATATCTGCTCCGCGACGACGCGAGCGAACCCGAGACCGTAACTATCGGCTGGAGCGGCAGTTTTAGCACGATCCAGCATCTCGACACGATCCGCGATGTTTTGCAGGAACTGGCAAAGACCGAAAAGTTTCTCCTCCGCGTGATCGGCGCTCCGGTTTACAAGATCAACGGCGTCGAAACCGAAGCGATGCAGTGGCGGTCGGAGAGCGAACTCCTCGACCTCGCCAAAATCGACATCGGCCTCATGCCGCTGCCCGACGAAGACTGGAGCCGCGGCAAATGCGGCCTCAAAGCCCTGCAATACATGGCGCTCGGCATACCAACGATTTGCTCACCGGTTGGTGTAAATTCTACAATCATTAAGGATGGAGAGAACGGTTTCCTGGCCGATGGCAAGGACGAGTGGATCGCAAAGACTAAGACTTTGATCCATTCAGCCAAGCTGCGACGCAAGATAGGCCTCGCCGGTCGCAAAACGGTCGAGCAGGAATATTCTGCAAAGGTGGTAGCTCCGCGCGTATTGAGAGTTTTCCAGTCGGCGGTAACATCACGAGTTTAGGATGGAAAAATTGAATATTTTAGTTACTGGCGGTGCCGGGTTTATCGGCTCGCATATTGTTGACGCCCTTATAGATAAAGGCCATCGCGTGCGAATCCTCGACTCGCTTGTCGAACAGGTCCACGGCCTCGAACCGCCGTCTCACTTGAATAAGTCGGCAGAATTCATTCATGCCGACGTTTGCGATGCTGCTGCTGTTTCGGCGGCGCTCGACGGCATTGACGTGGTTTATCATCAGGCGGCCGAGGTCGGCGTCGGACAGTCGATGTACGAGATCGTCCGTTATGTAAAGACAAACGACCTCGGAACTGCGGTTCTGCTCGAAGAGATGATCAAGCGGCCGACGCAGTTTAAGAAACTGGTCGTTGCGTCGTCGATGTCGATCTACGGCGAGGGTGCCTATCGCTGCAACGGCTGCGATGCGGTGGTTTATCCATTTTTAAGGCCCAGCGAGCAACTTGCGGCTCACGATTGGGAATTCAAGTGCGAAACGTGCGGCGGTCAACTCGCGACGATCGGTACGCCTGAGGTAAAACCGCTCTATCCGACATCGGTTTACGCCGTCAGCAAACAGGATCAGGAGCAATACTGCCTCGCGGTCGGTCGGGCGTACAAGATACCGACGGTCGCGTTTCGGTATTTTAACGTTTACGGCACGCGGCAGGCGCTTTCGAATCCTTACACCGGAATTTGCGCTATATTCTCGTCACGGCTCATGAACGACCAGGCCCCGACCGTTTTCGAGGACGGCGAACAGACGCGCGATTTTGTAAACGTCAAGGACATTGTCCGGGCAAATCTGCTTGCGTTGGAAACAAGCGGCGGCGACTACAATTCGTTCAACATCGGCACCGGCCGTGCGACCAGCGTCCGGCAGATCGCCAATCTCCTCGCCGCCGGTCTCGGCAAGAACATTGAGCCGCAGATCGTCGGCAAATACCGCGAAGGCGACATCCGCCACTGCGTCGCCGACATCTCAAAGGCAAGGAAAATGCTCGGCTACGAGCCGACGGTCACGCTCGAAGACGGCCTGACGGAACTTCTCGCATGGCTTGGAACGCAAAAGGCGGAAGACAAAGTTGAAGGTGCAACAGCCGAACTGGCCAGCCGGGCGCTCGTAAAATAAGAGTTTGAAACAACGGATTAACGCGGATTTATACAGATTATTTTCGTTCGGCTTTAGAAATACCCTGCGGTCCATTTATCTCTCTTTTTTTGTAAAATCCGCGAAAATCGGCGTTAATCCGTTGTTAAATATTTCTTATGAGCGAAGAACTTCTTTACCGCGACTTGACTTACAAAGTTATCGGCTTGGGTATGCAAGCTCATCGAACATTCGGACACGGGTATTTGGAAAAGGTCTATGAAAACTCGTTGATGGTTTTGTTTCGGCGAGAAGGAATTTTGCCGAGCAGCAGGTGCCGATCAAGGTTAGATTCGAGGGCGAAATTGTTGGAGATTATTGTGCGGATATTCTCGTCGAGCAAAAACTCATTCTCGAATTAAAGGTGGCGGACAGAATTGCAAATGTGCATAAGGCCCAGCCACTTAATTATCTAAAGGCTACCGGACTAGAAGTTGCATTGATCCTTAATTTTGGCTGTCAGAGTTTTGAGCATCATCGACTTATTAACCGCTTAGATAAACCGCAGGAAGAATTTTAACAACGGATTAACGCTGATTAGCGCGGATAGAAAAAAATAATCCGTGTAAATCTGCGATAATCAGTTGTTTGCTTTATGTATATTCTCGGCTTAACAACTCTCGGCGATTCCGCCGCTTCGCTGATAAAAGACGGTGAGCTAATCGCGGCCGTCGAGGAAGAGCGCTTTTCGCGGGTCAAGCACCATGCCGGGTTTCCCTATCGTGCAATTCAATTTTGTTTGGATCAGGCCGGGATCGAGCTGAAAGATGTCGCTCATGTCGGCCATTACTGGAAGCCCTGGATACTTCGGCACAAGGCGATGCAGGCGGCGAAGGCGGCGTTTATTTCGAGCGACATGTTCAAGGCCCGGGCCGATCGCGGCATTGCTCAGGTAAGCGACAGCTATCTGGGGATGTTCAAGCATCCTAAGCGGCTCCGCGAACATTTTGGTCCGAGCGATTTCAAATTTCACTATCTCGAGCACCACCAGACGCACGCCGCTTCGGCATTTTTCGTCTCGCCGTTCGATTCGGCAGCGATCCTAACGTGGGATGGCACTGGCGAAGACACAACGACATTATTTTGCCGCGGCAAAGGTAATAAGATCGAGGTCCTCAAACGCATCAAACTGCCTCACAGTCTGGGGCAGTTTTATTCGGCGGTGACAAATTTCATCGGCTTTGACATGTTTGCCGGCGACGAATGGAAGGTAATGGGGCTTGCCGCATACGGCCAGCCGAAGCACGTCGATTTTTTTCGCGAAAAGGTGCTCACGACCAATGGCAATGGCACCTTCAAATACAATATCAAGGTCATCGACCACCACCTTGCCAAGCATTACCAGTTCCCAGACGGCATAATAAACGAGCTTGGACCGCCCCGTGAGCCAGGCACTGAGCTAAGCGAACACCATTGGGATATCGCCTGCTCGGCTCAAAAAGCGCTCGAGGAGACGGCTCTCTATCTGGTCAAACATATCAAGGAAATGACCGGCGAGGAAAACCTCTGCATGGCAGGCGGCGTGGCCTTTAATTCGGTGATGAACGGCCGCATTTTTCACGAGACGCCGTTCAAGAATTTCTATGTCCAGGCGGCGGCAGGCGATGCGGGCTGTAGCTTAGGGGCCGCGATGTACGTCTGGCATCAGAAATTAAACAAGCCGCGCAAATGGGTGATGAACCACGCCTATTGGGGACCGGAATTCTCGAATGAAGAATGCCAAACGGCATTGGACGAGGCTGGCTTGAAATACGAAACCTTGCCCGACGAGATCCTGCTGCCAAAACTCGCAAAAATGATCGCTGACGGAGCGATTATCGGCTGGTTCAACGGCCGGATGGAACTCGGCCCGCGTGCCTTAGGTGCCCGAAGCTTTCTGGCCGATCCGCGTCGCGCCGACATGCGGGAGATACTGAATCACAAGGTAAAGCTCCGCGAATGGTTCCGTCCGCTGGCCCCGTCGATGCTCGAGGAATACGGCACAGAGGTTTTTGGTGTTCCACACCACGATCCGTTTATGATCACGGTGATCGAGGTGGCGGACGAATACAAAGATAAGATCCCGGCGGTCGTCCACGTCGACGGCACCGCCCGACCGCAGATGGACAACAAGCAAGTCAATCCGCGTTACTGGAACCTGATCAACGAATTCAAAAAATTGACGGGCATCCCGATGCTGCTGAATACGTCATTTAACGTCCAGGAACCGATCGTCTGCACGCCGCAGGACGCGATCCGTACATTTGGCAACGCTAATTTCGACGCCCTCGTGCTCGAAAACAACCTTGTACTAAGCGAGGTCGACCAGTAATGCTAAACAGGTTTCTGGTGCTAGCATGTGTACTGGTGATCGCCATGGGGTCGATCGCGGTCCCGTTTCCGGACGGTGCGATCGCGGTTTTGGTCGTGGCCATTTTGTCGGCGGTCGCAATCGTAATTTTTCGGCGGTACACTGAGGAAAAGGACTTTATCACCAACGTCTTTCTCGTGGCCCTGGCCTTGCGGATGGGTTTCGGAATCTTTGTTCACGTTTTCGAGCTACGCGAGTTTTTCGGCGGCGACGCGAGGGCCTATGACATCTACGGGGCTCTGTTGTCGGACACCTGGCTCGGACGCCCCGCGGCTGACGGGCTTACCGTCCAGATCGATCCGACCGGTGCCGGATGGGGTATGTATTACATCACGGGTTTTATATACACGCTGCTGGGCCGAAATATCTTTGCCGCCCAGTCTTTCTGCGCGGTCATCGGAGCCGCAACGGCCCCGATGGTGTATTTTTGCGCGAACAAGGTCGTGGGCAACCTTAAGGTCGCCAAGATCGCCGCTATTTCGATCGCCGTCTTCCCGTCATTCGTAATCTGGTCGGGCCAATTGCTTAAGGACGGGCTCATAATCTTTCTGCTGGTGCTGATCATGACGATGATCCTCCAATTGCAGGAACGGGTGAATTATCTGGCCATCGCCATGCTTGTTTTCGCCCTATTCGGCATCAGTTCGCTGCGTTTTTATATCCTTTATATGGTGGCGGTGGCAATCGTCGGTAGTTTTATTGTCGGCGTAAATACGTCCAACAGATCAATCCTGCGCCGGGCGTTTGTCCTGGTCTTGCTTGGCGTTTCGGCGGTTTATTTCGGGGTCGGTCGCAACGCGGGTACCGAGATCCGTGTTTTTGGCAACCTTGACCGCATCCAGGCGAGCCGGGCCGATTTAGCACGCGCGGCCGAATCAGGTTACGGAGAAGATGTTGATGTTTCAACGACCGAGGGAGCGCTTTCGGCGTTGCCGCTGGGATTTACTTATCTGATGTTTGCGCCGTTCCCTTGGCAGGCGTCAAATTTGCGTCAGGCGATCACGATCCCCGAGGTACTGCTCTGGTGGGCGATGATGCCGTTTTTGATATCGGGGATGATCTACGCGATCAAATACCGCATGAGGAGCTCCTTTCCGATACTTATCTTCAGTCTATTGCTGACCATTGCGTACTCGCTCTTTCTCGGGAATGTCGGCACGGCGTACCGGCAGCGAACGCAGATACAAGTATTTTTATTTATCCTGATCGGTGTCGGCTGGACGGTTTATAAGGAAAAACAAGAGAACAAAAAGCTGATTCGCGGCGCTGCCCAGCGGCGTGTCGAGAGCCAGCTAAGGGAGCGGACTTCGTAAAAGAGAATGTGTGGAATTACCGGTTTTATAAACGCCAACGGGTCATCCGTCGACCGCTCGATCCTCGAGCGGATGAACCGCGCCATTATCCACCGCGGCCCGGACGAAGACGGCTTTTACATAAATGAAAACGTCGGCCTCGCCATGCGGCGCCTGTCGATCATCGATCTCGCAAGCGGCCAGCAACCCATCTACAATACCGATAAGACAAAGGCGATCGTATTCAACGGCGAGATCTACAATTACCAGACATTACGCGACGACCTTGAGAAACTCGGCCACCAATTCTACACAAAATCAGACACCGAGGTCGTCATTCATCTTTACGACGAATACGGCGAAGAATGCCTGCAGTATTTACGCGGAATGTTTGCCCTCGCGATCTGGGACGAACGCGAAAAGTCTCTTTTCTTAGCCCGTGACCGCGTTGGCAAAAAACCGCTTCTCTATTCACACCAATCGAACGGCGACCTGATCTTCGGCTCCGAGTTTTCGGCCGTCCTCCAGCACGGTTGCGTCTCGCGAGAGGTCGATATGCAGGCGATCGACAGCTATATGTCGTATTTGTGCGTCCCGGCTCCGCAGACGGCGTTCAAGCAGATTCGAAAACTCGAACCAGGCCATTGGCTGAAATGGAAAGCCGGAAATATCGAAACAAAACGCTACTGGCAGCCCGATTTCTCAAAGAAAATAAAGATCACGGAAGATGAGGCGATCGAGGAAACGACTCGAATCTTACGCGAATCGACACGGCTCCGGATGATCTCCGAGGTGCCGTTGGGAGCGTTTCTGTCGGGTGGGGTCGATTCTTCGGCGGTGGTGGCATTGATGGCACAGGAAAGTTCGACACCGGTCAAGACATTTTCCATCGGCTTCGAAGAAGAAGATTTCAGCGAGCTGAAATACGCAAAACGCGTCGCCGAGCACGTCGGTGCCGAATATCACGAATTTATCGTCCGCCCGAATGCCCTCGACGTTATCCCGACCCTGGTCGAGCATTACGGCGAGCCGTATGCCGACTCAAGCGCGATACCGACCTACTACGTCTCCAAAGAAACGCGTAAACACGTCACCGTTGCACTGAATGGTGACGGCGGCGACGAGAGTTTTGCCGGCTACGAGCGCTACGCCGCGATGCGTATTGCTGAGGCCTACCATCGCGTGCCAAAGGCGTTGCGAAAAATATTTGTCGAGACCCCGGTAAATCTTTTGCCGACATCCGAGCTAAAACGCAGCCGCTTTCGCGACGCAAAACGCTTCTTACAGGCCGCCGATCTGCCGCGAACCGAACGGTATTTTCGGTGGATGTCCACGTTCAACCGCGACGCCAAACGCGAGCTGTACACGCCCGAGTTTGCCGCGTCGGTCGCGGGTCAGAATGCCTCGCATTTCCTTGATGACTGGTTCTTGACCGCAAACGGTACGGGGACGCTTGACGCGACGCTGCTGACCGATCAGATGACATATTTGCCGAATGATCTGCTCGTCAAGGTCGACATCGCGTCGATGGCAAATTCATTAGAGGCGCGGTCGCCATTTCTCGATCACAACCTGATCGAATTTGCCGCAAGCCTGCCCGAGAGCATGAAAATGAGCCGGTTCGAAACGAAATCGCTGCTCAAAAAAGTAGCGGCCCGGCTCGTGCCGCGTGAGGTTGTTTATCGAAAGAAAATGGGTTTTGGCGTGCCCGTCGGTCGCTGGTTTCGCGGTAAGATGAAGGATTTTGTCCGCAGTGTGCTGCTCTCGGAAAAGTCCTTAAGACGCGGCATCGTCCGCCCCGAAATGATAGAACGATACGTCGAGGAACACACGACCGGCCAACGCGACCATTCATTTCAGATCTGGACGCTCCTGATGCTCGAGCTTTGGTTTCAGCGTTTTATCGACCAACAATGATTCTGCCGGCGTCTGATGGTAAAATATCGAGATGGTGACCGGCAGCGATCATCCCGCACGACCGTATGATCCGCCGCCGCCCGGATTTAACTATCCGGGGCGCGTCTTATCCGCCGGTCACCATTTTAAAAAGATAGGCACAGAGGCTGACTATATGAAACGGGACATGAGCTTTGTTGTGTGGCAGGAGGGTAAATGGTTTGTTGCCCAGTGTCTCGATATTGATATTGCTTCGCAGGGGCTCTCGGAAAGTGAGGCTATTGAGAATCTGCGTGATGCGCTCAAACTCTACTTTAGACCACCAGTTGCGACGATAACTCCCGGAACGAATCATTTGGCTGAATATTGCGATCATAAATCTTTAGCCCGTTTCAACGGGGTTACCGCCGAAGGCGGTCACTAGCCCCGCCGTTCACGGCGTGGTATGCGATGATTATTAGTTTCCAGCCCGTTTTAACGGGCTTACAAGCACGTGGCTTAAGCCGAACAGAAAAAGGACGTTAAAACGCCCTCGAAATCTGGATTGAATCTGGACCCCGCCGTAAACGGACGGACAAAGCCTCGTAAACGAGGCTAAAAGCACGTTTTGTGAAACGGTACTCAGCTTTATCTATTACGTAAACTAAAATGGATGGAACCCCAATCACAAACGCCCTGACGATCGATTTTGAAGATTGGTACCAGGGGCTTGAGATTCCATATAGCGAATGGGGCCGTTTCGAGGATCGGATCGAGGCGGCGGGCGATAAACTGCTTGGCATTCTGGATGACGGCGGGACAAAGGCGACGTTTTTCATGCTCGGCTACGTTGCCGAAAAGCACCCGGAGATCGTCAAACGGATCGAGGCCGCCGGGCATGAGATCGGGACGCACGGGTTTTCGCATACACTCATCTATACGCAGTCGCCGGAAGTTTTTAAAGACGAATTGACCCGTGCGATCAATTATCTCGAAGACCTGACCGGCAAAAAGGTGCTCGGGCACCGTGCACCGTTCTTTTCGATAACAAAGGATTCGCTGTGGGCTCTCGATATTTTGGGCGAGCTGGGCATCAAGTACGATTCGAGCATCTTTCCGGTGCTCAATTACAGGTATGGTATCGCGGACGCTCCGCGTTTTCCGTACACGATAAAGCGGGCGAAACATGAGTTTGTCGAGTTTCCGATCTCGACTCTGAAATTGCCCGGCTTTACGCTGCCGATATCGGGTGGTGCGTATTTTCGCATTTACCCATATCAGGTAACAAAGCAAGCGATCAAATCCGTAAATCGCGGCGGCCAGCCGGTCACGTTTTACCTCCATCCGTGGGAGATCGACCCCGATCATCCGCGGATCGACGTGCCGCGGCGGATCGCGTTGACGCATTATTTTAACCTCGGTGCGACCGAGCGGCGGCTGAGGAAATTGATACGCGATTTCAAAATGGCCCCGATGAAGGAAGTTTTGGGGATTAGTTAACTAGTGTCAGTAGCCCGACCGTAAGGGAGTGCCTGTGCGTATACGGCCCTCCCTTACGGGCGGACTACTGACACAATCTGGATTTATGACAGACAAGACGAACACCGTCGAAGATAAGGTTCGCGATCATTTTCATGATGACGCCGCGCGATTCGACGCTATTTACAAGGAAAAAAAGGGTGCCGTCGCACGCTTTATCGACAACTATTGGCGCGGCGTCGTGCAAAAGCGTCTTGAACTGAATGTCGAAAAACTCGCGCCCTTTGCCGGCAAAAAGATCCTCGACGTGGGGTGCGGATCGGGCCGGTTTTGCATCGCGTTTGCTAAGAGTGGGGCCGAACACGTTGTAGGCGTCGATTTTGCCAGGGCTATGATCGAGATCGCCGACAAACTTGCTTCCGACGCCGGCGTTGCCGACATTTGTGAGTTTCGGACCGGAGCTTTTCCGGATGTTATTACCGAGGGTGACGGCTCTTTCGATGCTTGTACTGGAAACGGATTTTTTGATTATATCGAGGACCCGGTGCCGATCATCACGCGGATGCGTGAGCTGACCAAAGGTAAGCTGATCATGAGCTTTCCGAAAGCGGTTGAGTTTCGAGTCCCGCTTCGCCGATTTCGGTTTTGGCTAAAGGGGACGCCCCTTTTTCTATATCGTGAGGCCCAGGTAAAAGACATCCTGACGCGTTCCGGCGTGACCAATTACGAATGGATCGCCCTCGACCGCGATTACCTCGTCGTCGCGGATGTCTGAGGCGTATCGGTAGCCCGCACGTAAGTAAGGGCCAAATGAAAAATCACGACGTGGCCCTTACTTACGTGCGGGCTACTGACACATCGCTCCCGCAAACGAGGCATCGCATTTTTGTATCGAATGAGTTCTGTCCCTGAGTCTAAAATTCAGAAAAAATCGATCCGCGTTCTGCATATCATCACGCGGATGATCGTCGGCGGAGCGCAGGAGAACACGCTGCTCTCGGTCGTCGGCCTCGACGCAATGCCGGAATACGATGTCACGCTCATCAGCGGCATCGACAAGGGCCGCGAGGGCGAACTGCTGTCGCAGGCACGCGAGACCGCTCAGCTGATCGTACTGCCCGAGATGGGACGCAGTATCAACCCGTTCTCGGATCTTGTCGCGTTTTGGAAACTCTACCGGCTTATCAAAAAAGGCCGCTACCATATTGTCCACACGCACTCGTCAAAGGCCGGTGTTCTGGGACGCCTTGCCGCTTGGCTTGCGGGAACCCCGCTGATCGTCCATACGCTGCACAGTCTCGTTTTTCACGAATATCAGCCGTGGATAATCAATAAATCGTGGCGGCTTGCGAAAAAGATATGCTCCCCAGTGACCGATTATTTCATCAGCGTTTCATCGATCATTTCCGAAAAAGCGATCGCCGCCGGGATCGCGAAACCGGAGAAATTTCGCACGATCTACAGCGGCATGGAGCTGGACTGGTTTTTGAACGCCAAATTTGACGCCGCCGAAATACGGCGCGAATTCGGCATCCCGCTCGACGCGCCCGTCGTCGGTAAGATCGCCCGATTGTTTCCGCTCAAGGGCCACGACCAACTTATGGACGCCGCACCCGAGATCGTAAAACGAGTCCCGAACGTCCGTTTCTTCCTCATCGGCGACGGCATGTTGCTCGAACCTCTGCAAAAACGCGCGTCCGAATACGGCATCCTGAAAAATTTCGTCTTTGCCGGCCTCATCGACCGCAAACGGATTCCGGAGATGATCTCGGCGATGGATATTGTCGTCCACACGTCTTTGCGCGAGGGTTTGGCACGCGTGCTGCCGCAAGCGCTGGCGATGGGCAAGCCGTGCGTGTCGTTCGACATCGACGGTGCTCCTGAGGTCGTGATCGACGATTACACTGGCTATCTCGTCAAGGCGTTCGATTCCGAAGGACTTGCAAATCGCGTCGCGCAATTGCTCGAAGACGACGAACTCCGAAAGAAGCTGGGCGAAAACGGCCGACGGCACGTCGACCCCAATTTCCGGACGGAAAAGATGGTTGCAGACATCTCCGAGGTTTATCAAATGCTGCTCACAAAGTACGCCGACCGGATAAACGCGTTTGACAAGAAGAACGCTCGATAGCCGAAACGGTTGATTTTCTGCGATAATTGGCTTGTAATAACGTATTGGGATTAGGTTACGATGCCGTAGCCTTCGACGACGGGGATTTTATGCAAGTAACAACATTTCAAGGCGTAATAGAAAACGGTCAAATCCAGTTTGACGACGACATTGACCTGCCTGAGAAGACAAGGGTTTATGTAGTCGTTCCTGGATTTGAAACGTTGAAAAACGGAAGGAAGTTTGATCTAGCCGAAATGGCCTCACGTATGCCCGCCGATTATAAGCCGCTCGAAGAAGATTTCGGAAAACCTATGGGAAAGGAAGAGTGGTAAATGTCAGCTTATATTCCTGAAAAAGGTGATTTTGTTATCCTTTCTTTCGATCCTCAATCCGGCCACGAGCAACGCGGACGGCGACCCGGTCCCGTAATTAGTAATTTATTGTTTAACCAGACCACGGGCATGGCGATTGTCTGCCCGATAACCAACACGGATCGGGGAATCCCATTTCACTTACCTGTTCCCGCCACTTCAACGATTACTGGTTTCGTAATGGTCGAACAGGTTAAATCCATTGATTTCAATAGTAGAGGAACCCGATTTGCAGAAAGGGCCCCCGCGCAACTTGTCGACGACGTGACGGAAATCGTTGGCATCTGTATGGCGTAGCCGCATCTTATGCCTGATTTGATCTCAAACCCGATCTTTGTCGGAGCCGTGGCCGCTGTGCTGTCGGTGCTGCTGACGCTTGCCGTAAGGACGGTCGCTGTCAAGCGCGGGTTTGTCGCCAAGCCCAAATCCGACCGCTGGCATAAGCGTCCGACGGCGATGCTCGGCGGGGTCGCTATATTTCTGGCGACGGCCGTTGCGTACGTCACGCTTGTCCCGCCGACGCACGGGTCGATGGTAGTATTTGGCGGCAGCGCGTTTCTGTTTTTCGTCGGGTTGATCGACGACATCTGGACCGTTCGGCCATACCAAAAGCTGATCGGCCAGCTGATCGGAGCAGGCATTCTGGTTTTGTCCGGCCTCAAACTGCCGCTGACCGGATTTGAGATAATCGACATCTGGATCACCGTTTTCTGGGTCATCGGCATTACCAACGCGATCAATCTGCTCGACAACATGGATGGTCTGGCGACGGGCATTTCGGCCATCGCCGCCGTTTCGCTGGCACTCAATTTTTGGGTGAACGGGCTGACGAACGAACTGCTGCTGTCGGCCACGCTGATCGGCGCCTTGCTTGGTTTTCTTGTCTTTAACTTCAATCCCGCGTCGATCTTTATGGGCGATTGCGGGGCATTGTTTATTGGGTTCTTGCTGTCGGGATCGGTTTTGCTAAATCAGGTCGGCGGCCGCTCGCGCGGTATTGTCGCTATTTTGGCGGTGCCGGTCCTCGTGCTTTTCGTCCCGATATTCGACACGACGTTTGTGACGGTCCTGAGAAAATTATGGGGCCGAAAGGCGTCGCAGGGCGGTCTCGATCATACCTCGCACCGGCTTGTCGCGCTCGGCCTCTCCGAGCGAAGCGCGGTTTTAATGCTCTACGCCTTTGCCGTCGTAGCCGGTGGCCTCGCCCTGCTCGTGGGTCAGATCGGCGTCTACAAAAGCTTTTCGCTGATCGGCTTTTTTACGCTGGTGCTCGTCATACTCGGCGTCTATCTTTCGAAAGTAAAGGTCTACGAGGGCGTCGAAGAAGAACAGGCCGTGAAGGAAAACGCCGTTTTTGCCTTTCTTGTCAACGTCTCACACAAACGTCGGATATTCGAGGTATTTCTCGATGCGTTTCTCATAACGCTCGCCTATTATTCGTCGTTCGCGCTTTTTCGAATGTTCGAGTACGACGAAAACTGGCCGCTTTTCCTGAAGACGCTGCCGCTTATGATCCTCATCCAGCTCGGCGCTTTTCTGGGAGTCGGCGTATATCGCGGGCTGTGGCGTTATACAAGTATCGGCGACCTGATCACGATCACCAAGGGCGTGATGCTTGGCGCGGTTCTCAGCATTGTTGCGATATTGGCCTTGTACCGTTTTGAGAATTTTTCACGGACGGTCTTTTTTCTCGACGGCATGTTGTTGCTGCTGCTTGTGGTCGGCAGCCGCATGGCGTTTCGCGTGATCAGGCAGATGCTGCCAATGCCGGTTTCGGCCGACGGGCAAAAGGTGCTTATTTACGGTGCCGGAGACGGCGGCGAGATGGTTTTGCGCGAGCTGAACAATAACCCCGAGTGGAACTACACGGCCGTCGCCTTTATCGACGACGATCCGTTAAAAAAAGACATGGTCATCCACGGCCTCAAGGTCTTTGACGGCAATGGCTCGCTCGCCGAACTTTGCCGGCAAAAGGACATCGCGGAAATTCTCGTCTCGATCCGCAACATGCCGCCCGAGCGGCTGCGAAAGATCCGCGAGATCTGCCGCGATACCAATGTCACGATAAAACGCGCCCAGATCACTATCGAGCCGGTTGATCTCATCTAGTGCTGCGTAACTAAGTTTTTGAAGAAATGAATTTTCGCCACGAATGACACGAATGCCACAAATAAGAAGAAAATTATTAGTGCTATTTGTGTCATTCGTGGCTAAAAGTTCTTTAAACTTATGTCACAGAGCACTAGCGCTAATAAAAGGGGGCAGCCGCATAAATTGGCCGTAAAGATAATCAGATTTGACCGGGGAATAACGCAGATCTACCTGATCGCGATAGCGATCGTGTGCGTGGCGGCGACGTGGTATTTTATCAAGTGGAATTTCGCCGATCTCGTCGCGTACGGCATGGACACGAACCAGCCGGAATTAAAAGTTGTCACCGATCTGCTCGTCCAGACCGCTCCGGACGATCCGCTGACACATCTCGCGGCGGCCCGGATGTACGAAAAAACGTTTGACCCCGCCGATCTCGCCCGGTCACTGAGCGAATATGAAGCCGTGGCCGGCCTTGCTCCAAATAGCTTCAGTTTATGGCTGGAGCTGGGCAGGGCCTATGATCGCAGCGGCGAAGACGCAAAGGCCGAGGCCGCGTTTCGGAGAGCGTTGGACCTCGCCCCGAACTATTCGGTTGTCCAATGGGCGTTTGGCAATTCGCTCGTGCGGCACCGCAAAACCGACGAGGGCTTTGCCCTGATCGCCAAGGCCGCCGCGTCCGATCCACAATATTCAAATCCGGCAGCCGCAACCGCATTGCCGATGTTTGACGGTGACGTCGCCAGCGTACGCCGCGTCCTGGGCGACACGCCCGAGACAAACGCCGCCCTCGCAAGCGTATTAGCGGCCCAGCAAAAGTTTGACGATGCCGCCGATGCCTGGTCGAAACTAAGCCCCGACGACCGGCGCATAAGATTCAAACCAATCGGCGACAAGCTCATCGAGAAGCTCGCCGCCGAGAAAAAATTTCAACTGGCGGCACGTGTCACCGCCGATATGGCGCCCGACGGCAGCGAAAAACCGATGACCGGATCGGTCAGCAACGGCGGCTTTGAAAACGAGGTCAAGCTGCGAAATGCCGGTTTATTCGAATGGCGGATCGCCGAGGGCCAGTCGCCTCAGATCGGGCTTAGCGAAAGCGAAAAACACTCGGGAAAGCACAGCCTGCTGCTCGGGTTTAACTCGACCGAGGTAGCCGCGTTCCGCTCGGTTTCGCAAACGGTGCCGGTCGTGCCGGGAGCGGCTTACGAATTGGAGATTTTTTACCGCAGCGACCTGAAAACGACGGCCACCTTCAAATGGGAGATCGCCGACGCCGCGACAGGTACGGCGATCGCGAGTACGCCGGCAATTGCATATGCTGCGGACTGGACAACGCTCAAAGGCAGATTTACTGTACCGGCAAACATTGACGGCGTCGTCATCCGCCTGACTCGCGAGGGTTGCGGAGCCGGTTCGTGTCCGGTCAACGGCAAACTCTCGTTCGACGATATTTCGATAAAACGGCTTTAGGATAATGAACGACACGCCCGAAACAATACAGCCAGCAAACCGCGTCGAAAACGTCGCGATCGGCGACGTGTCGTCACGCGTCAGCTCGGCGATCTTTTTTCTGCTGTGCGTTATTCCGGTATTCGGGACCGTGCTTTTCGGGGCCGTCGACAATGTTACGTGGATAATTATTTCGATATTTTGGCTGGCGATCATCCTGCTGTGGCTCGCCGAATCGTCAAAGGCAAAAGGCTTGCTGTTCAGTCCAAATCTGCTTCAAATCCCGGTCGTCGGCCTCTTGCTGATCGGCCTCGTCCAGCTTTTGCCGCTCCGCACCGGTGTGGCGGGCGATCTGCTGGGCACGCCGTCGGCGCACGCACTGTCGCTCGACCCGAACGCGACTCGGTTTTTTGATATCCGGCTGATCGTCTATGTCTTGTTTTTCGCGGCCTGCCTCGTATTCATCAATAACGAAAAGCGGCTGAAAAAGGCCGTGTTGCTCGTCATAATTTTCGGAGCGTCAATGGCGTTCATCGGTATCCTACAGCGTCTCGCCACACCCGACGGCATCTACGGCCTTCGCAAAACGCCGCAGTCAATACCCTTTGGCCCGTTCGTCAATCAGCACCATTTTGCCGCATTTATGCAGATGACCGCCGGGTGTGCCGTCGCTCTCATGTTCGGCAAAACGACCACCCGCGACCGCAAACTGCTGCTCGGGATTGCGGTGGCCGTCATGGGCATGGCGACACTGCTGACGAGTTCGCGCGGCGGCGTGCTGGGGTTCGGGTCAATGGTGGCGTTTGTGCTGGTGGTGAATTTTTTCAATCGCGAACGGAAAGGCAAAACCACCGACGCCGTGGGCACAGGCATTCAAACCAAGATCGCTCTTACCGTCGGCGGGATCGCGATGATACTGCTCGTTATCGGGGTGGTCCTGTTTCTCGGCGGCGGCGACTCGCTCGTTCGCGGCATCGGAGTCGGCAATACGCCGACTGACGTTTCGTCGGGCCGTTTTACTTTCTGGCCGGTTGCGATAAAAATATTTCTCGAACACCCGTTCATCGGTGCCGGTTTCGACGCCTTTGGCGCGGCGTTTCCCAAATTCGACCCCGGCAACGGCACGCTCCTGGTCGAGCAGGCCCACAACGAATATCTCCAAACCCTCGCCGACTCCGGCCTCGCCGGTTTTGCCTGCATCGCGGCATTTATCTATTTATTGTTCAAAAAAGGCTTGGAAGCCGTCTCGTCCGCCGGCAGCAGCTTTAGAAAAGACGCCGCCACCGGTGCCTTCGCCGGCTGTTTCGGCATCCTCATCCACAGCTTTTTCGACTTCCCCCTCCGCACCCCCTCAAACGCATTTTTCTTCCTCCTCCTGGCCGCCATCGCGACCGTCGCGATCAAAACCAGCGATGATGTGGTAACTTCGCGGCACAGACGGCGGTCCGCTTAACCTTTTAGTCCTTTCCAGTAACGAGAATCGCACAAATCGCAGGCTGACCCAATGAGTTCTCATGTGAGTTCTTATGGGTTCTCCTCGACCGCTAAAAGTCGTCTCACCAAATTTTATGTACGCCACCGTACTGTCTCCATCTGCCGTTCATGTAGACTCATTTGGTAGCTAATCAAAATTTCGGGAGGAAACCTAAAATGGGAGTAGGTAAAATAATCGAAGCGGGAGTTATAACTTGGGTTTTAGGCGGGGGCGTCGTCATATTTGTAATTGTCCTTTTGTTGCTCAAAGCCTGTTAGGAACCTATCCATCATTGCTCCGAGGAATTGAGGCTTCGCTCACGGCGAGGCCTTTTTCTTTTGCGCTACCGCATTTCGTCTAAATTTGCGGTGAATTCATTTTTGATCCCAATTGAATATTCAAGAAAACGCCGATCGCGACGTGGAGTACCATCGGCGTTTTTTATCCTGTATCGAGAATCGTGGATACAGAAACAGTAAGCCGTCAGCATTTTGGTGAATTATAAATCACCAAACTGCTGACCACGGCTGATTATTTCGGCTTCGGTTTGTTTGCCATGTTCGAATTCATTTTTGAATTCGAGCTGCCGTTCATGTTGCTCTTCATATTGGAGTTCATGTTGTTGTTCATCATAGGTGTCGACGTTGCCATCGGTCCCGGAGCTACGTTTGTCGGCGCCATATATCCCGTATTGGTATTGGTGCCGCGTAAATTCGCATTTGTGTTTGCGTTTGTGTTTGAAGCAGTAGGCTCGCAGCCCATAAAAGCCAGACTAACTACCACTGTGGTCAGGCCGAGTATTCGTGTCATTTTTCTTCTCTCTTTTTCTTTCGTGTTAACAAATTGCGGCAAAAGGCTCCGCCGAAATGACGGAGCCTCATTACCTGACAGATCTTTAGCGATTAATATGCTCGCCCTTGTAACTTGTCTTCCATTCGTTTGCGAAATAATCGGCGTCCTCGGTCGAACGTGGTCTTACCCCCATGACGACTCCACCGTTTTTCACGCCTTCCTCGTAAATCTTCGCCGTGTCTTCCGGTATTCCCCAGCCAACCAGAGCACCTACTAATCCCCCGGCTAAACCACCCGCACCCGCACCCGCAAGCGCCGCGGCAAGCGGTCCCCAGACAATTAAACCGAGCCCAGGCAGAATCAGGTTAGTCCCGACAGCGGCGATGCCGCCTATTATCGCACCCAAGGTGCCGCCAATCGCCCCGCCGACACCCGAACCCTCGAGGGCCTTGCTGCCAAGCTCAGTGTGCGGGTCGTGCGCATAGTGCGCGTCGCGGGTCTTATCGGACATCATCACGTTGATATCGTCGTCGCTATAGCCGCGGTCACGTAAGGATTTATATGCACCTTCCGTACTTTCCTTGTCGCCAAACAGTCCGGTCAGCATTCCCGGCTCCTTCTGTGTACTTGTTGCTTCGGTTGTCATGATTTTCTCTCCCTTGTTAATTTTTATGAATCGATATTATGAGTTACGTCGCACATGTTTCAGTAGTGACGCGATGTGGGGCGTTTTATGCCTCGGTCCCACTAACCTTTATGCGTCTATCGCACAAAATAGCTTTAACCTCTCAGAGAGAGGTTGCTACATCAACACCATATCGAATCTAATCGCGATTTAATGTTCGCTCCCTTACATTGACGATAGTAATTTCATTTACTCTTGAATTACGCCGTTGAATGTTCGACTTACGAGGCGTCTCTAGGTGAAGCACGATATGAATTTGTATATGCCGCCGACATTCCAACGCGTTTCTTTTTTGGGTCTTCACGTTGTTATGGATTGGATAAATTTTTCGAAATGACACACTTGGACAAAGAACGTCGCTTTGACAAAAATAAGGCGGCGATCTCGATTGAAAGAGGTGGCCGCGCAAATTGGTGGGGGCGAAAAGCATCGAGATCGCGTGGTTTTGCAGATTGTTTGGCCGGCGGTAAAAGGGCTGACCGTTTTAATAGCCTGGACAGTTTTGACCCTTAAAGAAGGATTAATTCGTAGGAGAATAAAAAAGGAGAATAAAAAAATGAATGCAGTCGATTTGCTGATAGCTGATCACAAGGGGGTCAAAGAATTATTTGAAAAGGTGGAGTCCTCACCGGAAAGTGAGCATCCTGCCATTTTTCAAAAGATCAAGGCGGAATTGGACGTTCACGCCCATATTGAGGAAACGATCTTTTATCCCAAAATGAAGTCCGATGGCGATAAGCCGCTGGTCGACATCGTCCTCGAAGGTATCGAGGAACATCGCCAAATAAAAATGTTCTTGAAGGAACTTGACGCAATTTCTGGCGAGAGTACCAAATTTGAACCAAAATTAAAGGTGCTGATGGAAGATACAGAGCATCACGTCAAGGAAGAGGAAGGGGAAATGTTTCCGTTAGTAAAGAAACAATTTGATGGGGATGCTCTTGAAGAACTCGGCGCAGCGATGGAATCTGAGAAACTGAATTTCAAGAAATCTCAAGCTGCAGCAGGAGGTAAATAATGACCGCAAAAAAATCAAATAAGGGAGCATCAAATTTACGGTAAAACAAAAGAGGTAGTGGCGAGGTCTTGTCCGGGGCCGCAACAGGTGCAGTGGAAGGTGGCGCGGAGGCGGCGGTTAAAGCGGTGGGAGGCGAAACAAAAGGCGATTCGGGAAAATCGGAGACAAAGTCAAAGGGAACGGGCGCAAAGGCATCAGCTCCAAGCGCGCACAAACCCGCGCCAAAAACAGTAGACGCTTCAAAACCAAAGTCGCCGACCGCTAAAGTCAATAAATCAAACAAGCCGAAAAAGTAATTAATACTTCATTGCATCGCCGCGAATGGTTTACAAGCCAACTTAATCATTCGCCGCATTTTTTCAAATGCTCGAAGAAATAGGGGTCCGAAGAAAATCGGGGTCAGGCCTGCGATTTATGCGATTCTTGGCGGGTTATTTTGATGTTTCACACTCTTGTAGACCCCTTGACCAGATCTTCGAGAGTATTGTCCTCTGAAAGCCGCGATCGGGCCGATGTGTAGCGGCGGTTGATGTTGGGTGTAGTGAGTCCGGTTATTTCGGCCAGTGTGGCGATGTTTGCTCCAAAGAGTTGCAAGATTATCTTGCCCGACTTCCATGAAATTGTTATCAGAGACTTTGCGGGTCAACGACAGTAATCTCGCCAAATCGTTTGAAATCTTTGGTGTTGAAGGTTAAAAGATGCGTGATTTCATGCCTTATCATCGCGGCGACAAGGCGAGCATCGTGGACATTTTTGTCCGAAACCTGATGTTTGGCGACTAAGTTTTCCTATTCGGCGAAGATAGTCGGCACTTCATCATAAAGAGTGAAAAGCCGTTTGAATTTTCTAACCTCATATTGCGCCTCGTCAATCGTTAAACCTAACCCGTTACTGATAATCGGTCTGGTGGCAACTGCCCAAAACTCGATAAAGTTTTGCGGCACAACGCAAATTTTAACATTTCGCTGACGAAGTGTGATGACGGCGCGTCTGGCAATCGCATGATGCGTATTTTGGGGCTGCGAAAGCCGCGAGAGAATATTTGAATCCGCCAAATAACTCATAGTTGGGCGTCGTCTCTTTCACGATAAATGCTTTCACGGCTGTCGTCCCACGTTGCGGGTATCTTATCCGAAAACGCGGTCAACGAATCAAGTTCGGCAATCCATTCTTCATCCGACGCGGTTTCATAAAAAGGCTTTTCAACGTCATCTCCGACAATCTTTTCTTCGATAATTTCAACCAAAAAGTTCTCCACCGTTTTGCCAAAAGATTTTGCTTTGGCGTTCACACGACTTTCAATTTCGGGTTTGAGTTCTAGCGTTACTGTCATTTGCACATTTTAACACAGACATTTTGCAAGATAGAGTTTTTTGAAGGAATGTGGTCAGACCTGCGACTTGTGCGATGTTTGGCGCTCCTCAGGTTGGATGGAACCGCGACTTGATCGATAGCCTTGGCAGTCTATTGCACGGTTGCCGACAGTCGCGACGTTGGGGCTGGTTGCACTTATCATATGAATTTACGTCTATCCTCAACTTGCCATCAACTTTGTCGCAGCGGCAAAGTGGTTCTTTGATAATTAGCGAGAAACTGTAAACCTATTTCAGGACAAGACACTCCAAAACTATCTCGCCCTTCTTACTTTCTTGTCCCATTTTTTCCCATTCTACCGTAAACCCATTTCAGGACGAGACACCGGTTTTCTACTTAACCTTGACCAGCACTTCTTTCTTGCCGCAGGGCATTTCGAATTTGATCTGGTAGATGCCGGTGTTCGAACTGATGGATGTGACGACGAATATCCCCCGGGTCGTGACGCCTTCGATTGGTTTTCGGACGACACTGACATTTTTGGGGCTGTTCGAGGTCGCGGTCAGGCCGTCGAGTTCGCCGTCGTCGTCGAGGCCGATGATGACGGCCATATTGGGCCCGCCCTTATTCAATGTAAGAATGACGTCGCTAGCGGTGAGGGTGCATGGCTTGATCTCGGCGACGGGTTTTGAATCGACGATACGCGGACGCGAGTCTCCCGTTAGATCCGGAATATCGGCTTTCTTAACAGGTTTTGAAGCCTCAGGCTTGGGCATGTCCGCCGGTTTTGTATCGGTCTGAGCGGGCGTCGGATCGGGCTTTGCGACCGTCTCTTTTGGCGTCGACTTGCTCGTATCCGGCGGCGGGATGGTTATTACGACCGGTGGAAACAGTGGGTTTGTGCTGTTGGCCGGTTTGGTTTCCGCGGGCGTTTCTTTTGGTTTCTCAATGTTCGTTTGCGGCGTATCAGGTATTACCTCGGCCACCTGTTTTGAAGCGTCGATCTTTGCCTCAGGCGTCGGGGCCGGCGAAGGCTCGGTCCTGGGCGCGTCAATTTTGACCTCAGGAGTCGCGGTTGTCACGGGCTGGGGCTTGCTCTCGGCCGGTATATCGGATTTCACGTCAGGTGTTGGCTTGGGCTCGGTTTTTTGGCCAACCGCTTCCGATGGCGTCGGCTCGGTCTTCGGAGTGCCGGTCTTAACCTCCGGCGTTGCGGTCGGTTCCGGTCTTGGTTGAGCTGGAATTTCAACCTTTGCCACCGGCGCAGGCGTCGGTTCGGTCTTTTGACCAACGGCTTCCGTTGGGGTTGGTTCCGGCTTTGGAACGTCGATCTTGACCTCAGGCGTCGAAGCTACGGTCCCTTCCGGTTTTGGCTGAGTGGGAATTTCAACCTTTGCCTCCGGTGTTGGAGTCGGCTCGGTTTTCTTTGTAGCCGGTTCGCCCGGTATCGTGCGCGATTTTGGAGTGTTAATTCTTATCTCGGATATCGCGGACGCAGTCGGCTCGACCTTTGTCTCAACCGGCGCTTCGACTTTGGCATCAGGCGTCGGCTTTGGTTGGACCTTTTGTGCAATGGGCGCGGACGGAGCCGGTTTTGCTCCGATCCTGGCTTCGAGGCCTTGGGTGCTGCCGTTGACGCGTTTGTAGAGCGATTCGATCACGCCGTAGCGTCCGGCGTCGGGCGTGCTGACCTTATAGCATTTGATATACGCGTCGAGACCCTCGGCGTCCTTGCCGGACAAAACCAGTGCCGACCCCAACCGCCACATGCTCGCACGCCACCACGCGCTGTCCACCGGCATCACGCTCACGGCCCGCCGCAGCCTGAGCACGGACTCCGTCGGGTTGTCCATTTCGTAAAACGCCCAGCCGTTTAGCTCCTCGATACGCCCGCGAATAATGCCCGACAGCGTAACGCGCGAGACATCCGGGATGCTGACGTAATCGCCCCGGGCGATGGCGATGGCCCGACTCTCGTAAAGCTCGCTCGCCAGGCTCGCCGATGTCGCTGACGGAGCATCGAGTCCCGCGTCCACGTTTGCGACCGAGGCCTTGGCAATTTCGACGACCTTTGGCAAGGCAACTTTTTTGTCGAGCAACTGTGACGCGGCAAAAATCTGTCGATGAACTTTCATCTTGTCGTCGCCGCGAATAAAAGCGTCGGCCGCCGCACCCACAGCGTCAGCCTTAGGCTCGGCCGCGTCGAGCTGCTGCTTTAGCTCAAGCAAAGCGGCCAGGCGGGCCGCGTTTTCCGGATCGTCGGCAGCTGTCGGGGCAAATATGCTCGCCCGGCGCTCAGGCCCGACCAACTCGATAAAACTTTTCGATTCGCGCTGGACTCGGCCGCCAAGCTTTGTGCTCACAACGCCGTCTTTGACCGAGAAGTTCTTTGACAATTCTTCCGCTGCCTCACGGTAAAATCCGGCCGCGACCCTTGCCGAAGCCAACTCGTACCCGAGCGTCGGAAATTGCCCATACTGCCTAGCGACAAGCAGGACCTTTTCCGCCTCGACCGGCTTTTTCTGGGTCATATACCCACGGGCCAGGGCGATATGCGACCAGATAAATCGCGGCTCTGCGGCAATGGCCTTTTGTGCAAATTCGACCGCCTTGTCGCCCTCATTATGGGCGGCATACCAATAGGCGACCCCGGCGAGCAGGATCACGTTGCCGGGATTTACCGCCACCGACTTTGCCATCTCCGCCTCGGCCTCGGTCCGTTTTTCGGCGTCGAAAAGCGATAAAATAAGCCCCGTTTCGGCCGGTAAATTCGTCTCGTCCTTCGCCAATATCTCGCGGTAAAGCGTTACCGCCTCGTCAGCCCTGCCCAGCGAGCGTTTCATCTCGGCCAGCCCACGTCGGGCCGGGAGCGAATCGGGATCAATGGCAAGTGCATGGGCATACGCCCCGGCCGACTCGTCGAGCATAAAATCCATCCGGTCCGCGAGGCCCATTGTTTGCCAAGCGGGCGACGATGCGGGGTTTAGCTTTAACGCGGTTTCGGCGACACGGCGTGCCCCGCCACCGTCCTCAACGCTTATGTAAAACGAGGCCACGGTCAGCAACTGACCCACGTTCGTATCAGCCCTTTCCTCAAGCAGCTTTGCGATGTCAAACGCCGATTCGCGTTCTCCACGAAAAAACAAATTTGTCGGAATTTTCGAAAGCGATTCGCCGAATAACTGTTCGGACATCGGCTTTGGCGCCTCGGCTGCCGCCAGTTTAAACAGTGCGGCGGCTGCATTTAGATCGCCTGCCACCATCTTTTCGTTACCCATCTGGCCGCGCGTCGCGGCGATGAGCTCGAGTGAGTCGGAATGCTTGTCCGATCTCGGAAAGGTCTCGTTAAATTTTTGCAGCGCGGCAATGCGGGCATTCGTGTCCGCTAAGGTCGAGGCTTTTTCCCACTCGGTCTTTTCATCAGGTTTCGGCGACGGAGTAGGCACAGGCTTTGGTTTTGCAGCCCCCGTTGTGTGTTTTGCCGTTGTCTGACCCGCCGTGGTCTTAGGTTTTGGTTTCGGCGCCGACGTCGCGGTGTGCTTCGTTCCAGCGATCGTTTTGGGCTCCGTTTTTGCCCCGATCTTTGCAGTTGTTTTGGCGGCAGTGGCCTTGCCCGGTGCCAGTTTCGGTTTCGGCTTTGCCGTGGACGCCGTTTTACTCGCGGCGGTCTTCTTGACCGTTGGCTTCGCTGTCTGTGTAAATGCCGGCATGAGCGCCAACCCCAACAGCGTTAATATTGCAAAAAATCTCATAAAGTTCCGGTCGCCGTTCCCAAAATAATATCACGAAATTGCGTTTTAGCCGCGCCCGCCGTATCCTCGCCCTATGACCGAACTCGACCAAATATGGTCGCAATTGCTCATCGAGGCCGAGACGCGGGCAAGCCATTCCGGCCGCCGGGATGTCGCCGATTACCTTCGTCTCAAGGCGACAAATGACGCCATTCGCACGGCGGGCGTCGGCTGGCTCTTCGACACGATGATCGAGATCGCCGGTCCTGCGATGTCCTGCCACAATCCCGTTGCCGTCGAACGCGAAGAGCCGCACAGCTTTGCCCGTGGCAGTTCGACAATGGTCGGCTCTCTCCTGCGTGTCCGTCAAGGAGTAAGATGTCTGACGGTCGAGGCGGGTTGGGTGCGAACGCCGGGCGATGGCATTATGCAAAAAGGAGCCCTCGTATATGCAAGAATATCGCATTTCGGACTGCCAAAGGCGGGCGGCGAGATCCGCCTCGTCCACACCGATTCGCTCCCGCAATGGCTTGATGAGACGGACGCGATCGTCGACAGTGGCGGACTGCGGCGGCATTTCGAGGTTTTTCTTGGGCTAAAATGAGCCGTTTCCGCATTTTGTTTTTCGCCCCCCATAACGTAAAATAGGAAGTTAACGTTGAATACGGGAGAAATTTCATAAGTGATAGCAGATCTTGATAAATTGATAGAGTTACAGCAGACGGATACCAATCTCCGGCGGTTGAAAAAATCGTTGGAGACAGCAGGAAACAGGCGTGCCGAGATCGAACAAGAGTTTGAACAGCACGCCTTTTCTATACGCGAAATACAGGCCAACCGCGATACTTTACAGGCTAAACGGGCCGATCTCGAAAAGCAGATAGCCGAAAACAAAACCTATCTCGAACGGGCCGACCGCAACCTGAAGCATGCCCAAAATCAAAAAGAATACGAGACCGCCATGCGTGAGACCGACGCTCTGCAAAAGCAGATCGGGGCCTACGAAACGCAGATCGTCGAGATTATGGTCGAGGTCGAGGGCGTCGAAAAAGAACTTGAGGAACGTGCCGAGGAGATTAACACTCTCGATACCAAACGTGACGCCGCTCTCAAGGAATTTGACGGCGTGATGGCCAAAGACAAAACCGAATTCGAAAAGGAGACTAAGCATCGAGCGACTGCATTCGCAACCCTGACGCCGCGCCTCGCGTCCGTCTACGATCGCCTCTCCCAGCGCAGCCGCGACGGAATCGCCGTGGCCGAGGTCGTCAACGGTTCATGCAGCGCATGTTACGTCCTGCTCCGCCCGCAGGTCCAGGTAAACGTCAAAAAAGGCGACGAGATCATCACCTGCGAAAACTGCACGCGGATAATGTACATCCGGGCACGCGGGGCCGAAGCATCAGCATCGTAACCAAAACCATTAGCTAACGATCTTGTCTCTGAAAGGGATGAAAATAATAGCGTAGGGTAAGGCCAAAGGCTGGAACCCTGCGTTTTTTTGTCAATGAGCTTTCGGTGCTGCATACGATAGCGGTCTCACATAAAAAAGCCGCCCCATATCGCGAAATCCGGGGCGGAAAGGCGGCCAAGATCAATTGAAGAAAACCGGCGTGATTATCCGAAGATCGAGTAGGTGTTTGGATACCTTGAATTACCTGGTAGAAATTTCTACAAGTCTTTCGCCTTGTTTACAAGGCTTTCCGCCTCCCGGGCGGCTCATAGCCACGTCCGTTTACGGCGTGGAAAAAGTATTTAATTTCGAGACAGGGCGTTTTAACGTCCTACTCTTTTTTGGCTAAATCACCGATTTTTTAAGCCCGTTGAAACGGGCTACGGACATTTATTGCAACCTAAACCACGCCGTGAACGGGCGTGGCGAGGTGCCGCTTTCGGCGGAAAGCCCGTTAAAACAGGCTGGAAACGCTATTGTTTTGCGTTCGTGATCATGATCCCGTCATACGTCGAGGTCGAGCGAGTCACGAAGAGCTGCTTGCCGTCGATTGACCAATTAAAGTCTGCGATGGTTGGGGTCGTGGAAATTGTTGAAAGTTTGGGCTTACCTTTCCCATCTACA
>JBBRPZ010000010.1:0-153571 GCA_038227175.1 Pyrinomonadales bacterium
CAGGTTGGTTGCACTTTCCTGAATCAAGGCGTATCGTAGTGGATCGGGCAAAGAGTGTAAAGTGTTGATTTTAGGATGTTTTGATCGATTTTGACAAAGTATGAAAAGCACCTTGGTTCGCTTGGGGTGCGAGAGGTCGCTAGTTCAAATCTTGCCGTCCTGACCAAAATCAACTCTCGGTCTCTGGCCGCGAGTTTTTTTCTTCCCCGACCCTTTCGTCATCTGAAGCAGATTCCGCCCGCTCGTTTACGGAGTACATTTTCGCGTGTAGCCTAATAATTAAAAACTGATCGAAAAATACTAAGACACCGAGCACCCCTATCCCGAAGGCCGCAAGCAGCGGGCCGATGACCCTGGATGGCGAAGAGCAGACGACATTCTTCTCGCAGAACTGTGCGCCCAGAAGGTGCATTAATACCAACAGGAGAATAACGAAGACTGCAAAGTAAATAAATGAGGCCCACATTGCCCAGGCACTGCGGGTTATCCACAACACAATATTGGCGATCAACAGGAGAAGCCCGGTCGAGGCGATCAAAACGTAAACGCCTGCTCTTTTGTCGTAGTTAAACGATTCCCAGGCACGTTGGGGATCGCCAATGCTTTGCAGCCAACTCCACGAATAAAAGCTGAAAAAGGCCATGGCAACCACCCCAATCGTCAAAACGCCGAGATAAATTTTGCTCCACATATCGGACGTTTTTATCACATAAATCTCAAAAAACCAAAAAAAGACTGCCGAAACCGAAGCTCCGACAGCCTTTAAGTGCAAATCGTTACAATTTAACCGGGTTTCACGGTCAGATAGATGGTCTGGCCGCGTCGTGAGATCAAGAGTAGGACTGGCTTGTCGCCCGACGCGCTGAGGGCTGCTTGTACGTCGGCGACTGATTTAACGGGCTTTTTGTTGATCTCAAGGATAACGTCGCCGCGCGAGACGCCCTCTTCGGCTGACGGGCCGTTTGGATCGACTTCCGTCACGACCAGGCCCTCGGTTGCATCAAGGCCAAGCTGTTTCGTGGTTTGCGGCGTGACAGGTTGCAGGCTCAGACCGAGCTTGCCGCTTTGGTTTTGCGGCTCGGTTCCGTTTTCGTCATTTCCCTGATCGGGACCGGTCTTTTTTGCGTCCGCCGGATTTAGCTCATCCAGCTTTGCTGTCAACTCAATCTCCTTGCCTGCGCGTATGACTGTGACTTTAATGTCAGTGCCGGGAAGTGTGCTGGCCACCTTGTTGCGAAGTACGTTGTTGTCCTCGATTTTTTCTCCATTAATAGCTGCAATGAGGTCATTGCGTTTCATGCCGGCCTTATCGGCGGAGCTGCCGGGTTTGACGCTTGTAACTATGACGCCACTTCGCTGCTGGAGGTCGAGAGCTTTGGCTAGATCGTCGGTTATGTTTTGAATGCCGACGCCGAGCTGGCCTCGATGGACCTTGCCGTCTTTCAGGAGCTGCTCGGAGACCGATTTCGCCATATTTGACGGTATCGAGAATGCGATGCCGATGTTGCCGCCACTCGCACCGCCGGGCGATAGGATCTGCGAATTTATGCCGATCAACTCGCCGTTTAGATTAACGAGAGCACCGCCGGAATTGCCGCGATTGATGGGGGCGTCCGTCTGTAAGAAATCTTCATAGCTATCTTTACTGCCGTCGCTGAGACCAGTTCGGCGGCCCTTTGCCGAGATAATGCCGGCGGTGACGGTCTGGCCAATGCCGAGCGGGTTGCCGATTGCGAGAACAATATCACCGACACGGACGTTGTCCGAATTGCCGAGGGTCAGAAACGGAAGATTTGTCGCCTCGATCTTAATGACGGCGAGGTCACTCGGTACGTCGGTGCCGACGACCTTTGCCTCGTAGGTCTTGTTGTCGCTCATCGCGACCGTGATTTTATCCGCTCCTTCGACGACGTGATTGTTGGTCAGGATCGTGCCGTTGGCGTCGATCACGACTCCCGAGCCGAGGCCGCGCTCGATCTGCGGACGTTGATTTTGCTTTGGAGACGGCATTCCGAATTGCTTAAAGAAGTCGTCGCCGCCAGGAAATTGAGGCCTTGCGGCTTTTGTTTCTTTATGGTCGGCCTCGATGCGGACGACGGCCGGCGACGTCTTATCGACGACATCGGCGTACGAAGTACGCGTGCCGTCAACGACAAGCGGAGCCGGCGGAGCCTGAGGCTGAACGGGCGGTGGCTCGCCGCCCAGCAGATTAGTCTTGCAACTGGAGCCAAATGCTACGATTGCGATCAGAAAGGTCAGGAAAAAATGCTTAATTATCATTGAACGATACTCCCAGTAAATAATTCAATTTCAATCTTATTCTATCTCATTCATTCATCAAGAATAACAACCTTATTTACGAGAAAAAAAGGAGTGTTGTTCTGTAAAAAATCACGATACAATTTGAATCAAAATGAGGAGTGCGAAATGCAGAGTGCGGAGTGAAGAATTAAGACCATGCCTGATCCCAAATTCCGCACTCCGCCCTCCGCATTTCGCAATTGATTTACGGTACGTCGATATTCATATCGCGGCCGGAGAAGCTAAATGACGGCCGTTTGCGGCCCTTCATGAATTTAGCGGCCGTCTGCGACAGAGCAGTGATTATCATCGGCAGAGCGATCGACGGATCGCACGGCACATAGGCTGTAATAGCTCCACGCAGAAGCTTACCAAAAACGGACGTGTGATGGCCGCCGTATGAAGGCGTGCGAATGTCGAGCGGGGCCGAGTCGGTAGCGATCGAGATAGCGTATTTATGGCCGCGCGGCGTGGTTCGCGTAATGTACGACGCAACCTCGGCGATATTGATCATGTTCTGGCTGCCCGTGCTGCCAAGGGTGATAATGCCCGAGTTTCGCGTTTTTTGAGCGATCGTCATCATCTCCATCGCGTCCTGCGACGTGTCGAACGAGATCTGGATTTTCTTTTCGAATTTGGCCCGTGCTATGCCGATCGAAAGCTCGGAACCCGTCAAATCAGGACAGAAAACCGGGATTCTCGATTTAAATGCGGAGGTCAGAATGCCGTCTTCGTGGGCGATTTCGGACAGTTCGCGTCCCATCAGGTGAAGGAATTCGCGGATCGAGTAGGATCGGCTCAATTCGAGTTGATTTATTACACTGCCGATCCATTCGTCGGCTTCCTGATACTCCTCGCGGTTTGCAAGCACATCGCCGACACGCATCACGTCCGAAGTCTCAAGCTCCTCGTCACTCATGCTTGGGTGAGCCTGGTAATGATTGCGACCGAGTATTTCGTGAATGTCGTTGTAGAGCACCGCTCCGGACATTACGATCACATCGACAAAGCGATTTTTGATCACATAAGCCAACAAACGCCGCATTCCTGACGTGATCAGATTACCTGAACCGCAGAGGTATATCGTCGAATTATCGTCGAGCATATCGAGCCAAATGCGATGTGCCTCGGCCAATTGTTTTGCGCCGAAACCGGCTCCTTCCATCTTTTCCAAAAGCCCAGCAACCGAACGATCTCTGTCGATCGGGACCGG
Source organism: Pyrinomonadales bacterium (assembly GCA_038227175.1). GTDB lineage: Bacteria > Acidobacteriota > Blastocatellia > Pyrinomonadales > Pyrinomonadaceae > OLB17. The sequence goes on from JBBRPZ010000010.1 coordinate 3,515, forward strand.
CCGCGTCGGGACGGTCAAAAATTTTGAGGCCTTTGTCTTCTTTTGAGCTACCATAAGTTTGTTTCTCTACTAATTTTTTTGTTCTGTAGGCGGTTAGCAGCGGCGGGAGGCAGTTCTAACTGCCTCCTGCTGCTGCCTAGTGCTTACTGCCACTGCTTACTTCCCATTAGGTGTCAGGTACGTATAGCTTTCAACCTGATCTTCGTAAAATTCGATCGCTGTGCTGCCTTCCGTATTTGTGAGCCGTCCTTCTTTTATCCTTTGAAGAACCGCTTTTCGGAACGTATCGTGCAGCTGTCCCGGATCAAAACGCACGGACGAAACCGCGTCCCCGAGCGTCGCGCCGTAGATCACTTTCTTGATAATGTATCCTTCTTCGCCAATAAAAACGTGAGCTTCGTGCGGTACACCGAACAGGTTATGGTTATTTCCCATTACCTCCTGATACGCACCGACCAGCATTACAGCCAGATAATACGGCTCACCCTTGACAAGTTTATGCAATTCCAACACGGGTTTAACATCGTGCAGATCGACGAATTTATCTACAATACCGTCGGAATCACAGGTTATATCACATAGCGTAGCATATTCTGCGGGCTTTTTGTTGAGTTTATGTATCGGGATGATCGGAAAAAGCTGTTCGAGGGCCCAGTTGTCGGGCATCGAGCGAAAAACTGAGAAGTTTGCGAGGTATTTCGCACACATCAGCCGCCGCAGCTCGTCAAATTCCTCGGCGACGTATTTTTTGTGCTGGGCAAACTGGTCTGCCTTTTCACAAATATCCCAGAAGAGGACTTCACCCTTGCCTTTCGCCTCAAGGGAGATCAGTCCCAGGTTGAACATCGTGAAAAGCTCGTCGCGATTTTCGAGCGCATCGTGATAATACTCGCGGTAATTTTTGGCGTTGATCGTCTCGCGGAGATCGTGGAGTTCGTGGATGATCTGCGGGTCGTCAGCGCTCATTTCCATTTTGGTGAGGCTTTCAACAACCGTCTCGATCTCGTCCTGAATGTTTGTTACCAAGATCGCGTGATAGGCCGAAAGATAGCGGCCCGATTCCTGAATGATCGTCGGATGCGGTACATTTTCGTCGTCGCAAACTGTTTTGATTACATAAATTACGTCGTTCGCGAATTCGCGGGCGTTGTAATTTGCGGACGATTCGAAAGACGTTCGCGAACCGTCATAGTCGACTGCCATGCCTCCGCCCACATCCAGATACTCGATCGGTATCTTCATTTTCTGAATCTTGGCGTATGTCCTGGCCGCCTCTTTCATCGCGTTTTTGATCCGCTTGATGTCGGTCAGCTGCGAGCCGATGTGGAAATGAAGCAGCTTGAGCATGTCGATGCGTCCCGCTTCCTGTAGGCGACGGATGACCTCGAGAATCTCGGTCGTCGTAAGGCCAAACTTTGCCGCTTCGCCGCCGCTCTTTTCCCATTTTCCGGAGCCCTTTGAATAGAGCTTGACGCGGACGCCTATCATTGGCATGTCTGCGTCAGGGTTTTCGGCGGACATCTTTTCGGCGATGTCGAGGGTGTGGTCGAGTTCGCTCATTTTCTCAATGACGATCACAACTTTCTTTCCGGCTGTTGCCCCCGCAAAGGCGAGCTTGATAAACTCGCGATCCTTAAAACCGTTTAGTACGAGCAGGCTCTCCTTAGCCTGTTCAAGTCCGAGAGCCGCGTATAGTTCGGCCTTCGAGCCAGCTTCGAGGCCGAAATTATAGCGTGAGCCTTCGCGCAAATATTCCTCTATGACGGCGCGGTTTGAGTTGACCTTCATCGGAAATACACAGAGATGGCCGCCTTCGTATTCAAATTCTTTTATCGATTTGCGAAACGCTGTCTGCAGCTTCCTGATCTGACCGAAGATAAGCTGGGGAAACCTTAGCAAGATGGGCGTGTTGACGCCGCGTTTTCGGAGGTCATCGATTATTTCCTTTACGTCCGCAGTTAGATTTTCATTTTCCGGCGCCCGGACGACGAGATTACCCTTACGGTTAACTCCAAAATAATCGGCTCCCCAATTATCAATGCCGTAAGTCTCGATGACCTGTTCTGTTGCTGTGCTCAATGTATAACTCCAAGCGTCTAGATTGCGCGATAAAAGCTAATAGCTTAATAAAAATCGCGAAAAAAACAAACACCCCCTAAAAATGGACCGAAAACCGCCGGCGTTGTCAGTTCTCATTTCGCGTTCAATGCTTTGGCATAATGCTTGCACTAGAGCGAAGAGGGAATTTGCCTTTATCCTACAAATTCCTGTAAGTGTTTGAAAAAACAGGATCGACCCTGGTAGCGAACGGCGAGAATGCCGCATCTTGTCAAATGACAAGTGCCAAAAAGTGTCACTTTTGTGTGGTGGTCCTGATTTTATGAGGTAACGAATGATAAAGAAAGGCGAGAACGGATTTTCCCTTATTGAGTTATTGCTGGTAGTCACGGTTGTCGGGATCATTGCAATTATTGCCATCCCGTATTTGCAAAAGGCGGTTCGGGCCGCCGAAAACGCCAATACCTTTGCGAGTATGCGAACGGTCGCTGGCCAGCAGCTTGATTTTTATAGTCGCAACAGCCGATTCGGACGGCTGATCGAGGTGAACAATCTGCTATCTGGCAGCCTTGGAACGAATTCTGGAAACGACCTTAACCGCGGAAAGTATGTCTTTTCAATGGTGCCAGCCGTGCCCTCCGATGTGCAATTGAGAAACGGATATACGATAACGGCGACCCGTAACGTAACGGGAGAGGGTGTGATCTATGTTTACCAAGTCACGCAGACCGGCGAAGTTACCCAGATTCTTCCTTAGACCAGAACAAGACCCATAAGCCCCAGATTTTCTGCCCCGAAAAAAGGTGCCCAAACAATGAACGTCTTTGAAGACCTGATTATTGAATTAAAAGAAGAAAACCTTCTCGAAAGTACGGTGATGGATTTGGAAGTTGCCGACGATGGCGACAGTTTTCATCTCCATGACACCGAAGTGCCAAACGCGAGCTACGATCTGCCTGCATATATAAAGGAGGGTCGCGAAAGCCATTTCGAGACCGTTGACAATTCGGAATACCCTCAACCTCAGACGCATGAATCTTTCGTCGCGGACGACTATGGGATCCACGAAACTGCCGTTCCCTATGCCCAACCGGAGCCGCCAACGCAAGGCAAACGCCACCGTCGTGGCGGGGAATTCTTCAAAAAGCGCGCCATGGCTGAGGTTTCGACTCTCCAGATGGTCGAGCATATATTGACAGGCGTCGAGCGTGAATACATGAAGGTCGTGCCGAAACCCTTTGACGATTTTAACACCAAAAAAGCTCTTCATTCCTTTGTCCAGCTTGACGACGCCGTAAATTCCGAGGAACACGCCGCAGCAGAATTCGCATTGATGCAGGAGACCGAATCGTGGTGCTCGGCGCTCGCCGAGCGCGATCGGCACGTTCCGGTTTATAGTCTTCGCCAATATTGTGAGAACTCGCGTCCCGCCCTAAGCTCACAGGCATTGCTGGGGCTCGGACGTTTTTACCGAAATTTGCCTTACTCTGAGGCGGTAAGATCAAAATTCGATTTTGTAATCACACGGCTGTTTTCGCGTCCGGTTGCGATGGAAAAACGCGTCTGCCTGTTTACACGGGAAGAAACGGTTAACCACATTAACACTTTGTACAGCGAATGGTCGAGCGTCTCGCTTTACGACGCGGATGACGACAAATCGAAGGTCATGCTGACGGCCCTCAGTTTTGAGGATATGTCGATCGAGGCGGAAAATGCTGCCGTTTTCGATCAATTGATCGAAAGCGATTTCTTCGGTCGGCTTCGGATGTTTAAGGAGAGCATAAGCGAGCTGTTTTTTGCACCGCTCGTCACGGCTGCTGCAATTGAATGCAATATCCGCATCGGCAATGCGTACGTCGACCTGATCGACCGCGAACGCAAACGGATGGACGCCGGAAGCATCGAGTCGAAGTACGGAAGCCAAAACGACATAGCGGTTTCAGAGGCCACGGGCCGGACGCTGGGTTTGGTGGATTTGCTAAAAGACCTTTCGGACGCAGGCGAGCGAAACGAAGACACATTCGACGACCTCATCGAAGACAAAACGCCTACAGATTCAGAACCGAGGGCCGAACAGCGACCGAGGACCGGGGGCAGAGAATCGTCAAATGAGTCCGGGTCCAACACGAAAGTCACAGAACCACTTGCTCTCCGCATTATTGAAATCTTTAGGCTCGAGAATATTAAGGAAAACGCCAAAAACGTTAACCGCTGGTTTTTAGCGGGCTGCCTGCTGATGATCGCGGCTTCGTTCGGCGTCTATTTTTACGCGAATTATGTTGTCGACGACAAGGTGCCGACCGCCGGCGTAGTCAATGTCGAACTCGAAGGCTCGATCCTCAATGAACATATCAAGGTAGGCAAAGTTAGCGGCGAGATATTTTACGGCCAGCTGCTGCCGACATGGGACGCTCTGTCGAAAGAAAAACGTCAAGATTACTTGAAAAAGGTCTACCTGGCGGGTGCCGAAAAAGGCTATAAACAGGTAAATTTGATCAGTAAGGACGGCAGAGTGGCCGCATATGCTTCTCCGACAAATCTCGATGTTGTGATGCCCTAGCCGCAAAATCAACTATTAAGTAAAGGCCGTTTCATCCGATGCGGTCTTTTTTCTGTTAAGGCGGCTATCCCAGTTCCAAAGATCGAGGCCGCTTTTCCGACTACTGGTCTTCATGGCGTGAAACCTTTTGGCCGATATTGTTGTATAATCACCAAAATCATTTTGCTCGCCACAATCGGGGTGAGACCTTGGATCGAATTAACCACAGGCAAAAATGCTTATAGCACCTTGTGGATAAAACACTATGAAAAAATCGCAATCGATACGCTTTGTTATTGGAGTACTACTGCTCCAATCGATTATTTTGCCGGTCGGCTTGCTTGCCCAGGACACAAAGACCGCCGATATTAACGCCGCGATCCGCAAAGAGGAAATGGAGCATTCCCAGATCATGCATACGCTGCACATGTTTACGGATGTGTACGGCCCAAGGCTGACCGGGAGTCCGAATCATGTAAATGCCGCGAAATGGGCTGCCCGCGAGATGACCTCATGGGGTTTCGACAAGGCAGGGCTCGAATCTTGGGAGTTTGGGCATCCGGGCTGGGTCAACGAACGCAACACCGGCCTGATGCTGACGCCGGTTCAGGACACGCTGACGTATGAGGTGCTCGCGTGGACGCCGTCGACCAAAGGCCCCGTGACGGCCGAGGCGGTGAGCCTTGTGATTCCGACCGTCGCGTCTGAAACCAATCCGCAGGTGCATCAAAACCCGACGCAAGAGGAGTTTACCACATATCTGAATAGTATTAAGACGGAGATTGCAGGCAAGATCGTGCTGGTTGGCAAACCCACCTTTATCGACCAGTCGCGTGATCCGGCCCCGAAACACCTCAAGGACGAAGACCTTAAAAAGCGGTTTGACCCCGCAACTGCCACACAGGGCGGACCCGGCGGTGGCCCGGGAGGACCAGGTGGAAACCGTGGTGGTCAGCAAGCAACGCCGAGAGCCGGTGCATTAACGGCATTACAGCTTCGCGATCAGCTCGATAAATTCCTTGTCGACAATAACGTTCTCGTGCGGATCAACGAATCGCAACTCGATCGCGGTGCTGTCCGGGCGTTCAACAACGCGACCTTCGACATTACAAAAGTTGTGCCGACGGTGGTGATGCGTAATGAGGATTTTGGCCGGATCTACCGGCTGATGCTGGACAAGGTGCCGGTCAAACTCGAGTTCGACCTCCGGAGCCGGATCGTGCCTGACGGCGTGACGAGCTATAATGTCGTAGGCGAGATCTGGGGTTCTGACAAAAAGGACGAGGTTGTCATGCTCGGGGGCCACCTCGATTCATGGCACTCGGCAACCGGTGCGACAGACAACGCGATCGGCTGCGCGACGATGATGGAGGCCGCACGCATCCTCAAGGCGATCGGCGTCAAACCGCGCCGCACGATCCGCGTCGCCTGCTGGGGCGGTGAGGAAGAGGGATTGCTTGGCTCAAAGGCCTATGTCGAGCAGCATTTTGGGACGTTTGAAAATCCGAAACCGGAATTTAGCAAATTTAACGGATATTTCAACATCGACTCGGGAACCGGCAAGGCGCGCGGCCTCAGCATTTTTGGCCCGCCCGACGTTGCGAATGGGCTGCGTGACGCTTTAGCCCCGTTCTCGGATCTGGGTTTTGCGGGCGTTTTGAGTGGCAAGAGCCGAAATCCGGGTGGAACGGACAGCACATCATTCAATGCTGCGGGTTTACCCGGGATCAGCGGTCAGCAGGATCCGATCGAATATTTTAACGTTACGTGGCACACAAATCTGGATACTTACGAGCGAATAATCGAGAGTGATGTAAAGGATTCCGCGATCATATTCGCCGCAGCTGTGTACAACTTAGCGATGCGCGACGAGATGCTGCCGCGGTTTAAGACGGCCGACATGCCGCCGCCTCCGACCCCGGCACCGACTCCAACCCCGGCTCCAAAACCGTAAGGCATTTGACATGGTAATCGGAAACTTCTAACCTATAAAAGGTGCTTATATAGGAAGCGTGTTTTCTCGTTTAGGGAAAGCACGTTTTGCTTTTGTAAAAGCATACATTTCGATAGGTCTTGGATAGAGCAGTACATGAGTTTTAAAGTAGTAACCGCAATTTTTCCGGAATATATCCGGATAGACGCATTTGGCAAGTATTCATTGGAACACTTATTGGAGCTTATTGATGTGATTAAGTCGGAGGCCAATAATGCCGGACGTGACCGCGTATTTATCGATCCGCGTGACGTCGATGGTGGAATGACCGAAGCCGATCGTTTTTTGACCGGTCGCAAGATAGCCGAGGTATTCGGCCCGAACCTAAAAGCCGCCTGCATTATGCGCCCCGAAGACATAACCAGGCTGGGCGAACTGACCGCCGTCAATCGCGGAGCACGATTTTTTGTAAGTGACTCAGAAGCAGACGCTCTCATCTGGCTGCTGGCGAATTAGCGGCAGAGTAATCAATCCCTGAAGGGCAGATGTCCTCCAGCACGCACTCCCCGCATTTGGGTTTGCGGGCGTCGCAGATCTGTCGTCCGTGAAAGATCATCCAATGTGGGAACATAACCCAGTTTTTCTTGGGGACAAGCTGCTCAAGGTCGCGCTCGATCTTTTCGGGAGTTTTTTCGGCTGTCAGGCCAATCCGCTGCGATAAGCGGGAGACATGAGTGTCGACAACAACACCCGATGCAATGCCGAAGGCATTTCCCATGACGACATTCGCCGTCTTTCGAGCTACTCCGCCGAGCGTCAATAGTTCATCCATCGTTTGCGGCACCGTGCCACCGTATTCCTCGATGATTCGCTTGCACGCGGCTTGAATATTCTTTGCCTTATTGCGAAAGAAGCCAGTCGAGTGAATATCCTTTTCGAGTTCGGCCTGCGACACCTTGAGAAAATCGTCCGGCTCCCGATATTTTCGAAACAGATCCGCCGTGACGATATTGACGCGTGCATCGGTGCACTGCGCCGATAGAATGGTCGCGATGAGCAACTCGAAAGGCGATGTGTGCACGAGAGCGCAGTGAGCGTCCGGGTATGCCCGTTTCAACCGCTTGATTATCTCCGCAATCCGCTTTTTCTTGTCTGCGATCATGGAACCTAAGGCTAAAAAACATGGCGGTAAAATGCAAATCGGGAAGTGATTGGGTAGAATTAGCCACAGAGTACATAGAGAATATTTTTTTATCTCGGTGTTCTCTGTGTACTCTGCGGCTAATTCATGAACGTTCCATTACTTGACCTTAAAGAACAAAATACCGTCCTAAGGCCTGAGATCGAGGCTGCGCTTGGGCGTGTGCTCGATACCAATGGCTTTATACTCGGCGGGGAAGTCGCGGAGCTTGAAAGGGAGCTTGCGGCCTACTGCGGCGTCAAATACGCGATCGGCTGCGCCTCCGGCAGCGATGCGATCCTGCTTGCGCTAATGGCGCTTGGTGTTGGCCCCAGGGACGAGGTCATTACGACGCCTTACAGCTTTTTTGCTACTGTTAGTTCGATCACTCGGCTCGGTGCGGTGCCGGTTTTCGTTGATATCGATCCGGTTACTTATAATCTCGATGCCGCACAGATTGAGGCTAAGATCACTTCGAAAACGAAGGCGATCGAGCCGGTTCACCTTTATGGCCAATGTGCGGACATGGCGGCTTTGAGGGCAATTTCCGAAAAGCACGGCATTCCGCTCGTGGAGGATGCGGCTCAGGCCATCGGAGCGGAGGAAGATGGTGTCCAGTCGGGTGCTATGAGCGCGATCGGGTGTTTTAGCTTTTACCCGTCGAAGAATCTCGGCGGCATGGGCGATGGCGGTTTTGTAACTACCGATGACGATGCTCTCGCAAAAAAGCTGCTTGCTTTGCGGGTTCATGGATCGGAGGAAAAGTACTACCACAAATACGTCGGCCTCAATTCGCGGCTTGACGGTTTTCAGGGAGCGGTTCTTCGCGTAAAACTGCCGCATCTGGATGCATGGACCGACGCACGGCGTAAAAACGCTGACAACTATCGCGGCCTTTTCACGGATCTCGGCTTGACAGAACTGATCGGGCTGCCGGTCGAACGTGAGAACGCCAAACATATTTACAATCAATATGTTATCCGCGTGCCGGGCCGCCGCGACGAGTTGCGTGCTATTTTGACTGAAAAGGGGATCGGAACGGACATTTATTATCCGGTGCCGCTTCATTTGCAGGAGTGCTTCGCGTATCTTGGGTACACGGCGGGCGACATGCCGGAATCGGAAAAGGCGGCCCTTGAAACGCTTGCCGTGCCGATCTATCCGGAGCTGCGGCCTGAGCAGCAGGAATATGTTGTCGAATCGATAGCCGAGTTTTTTGCTTGAATCCAGGATTGATCCATGGCATCGGACCTGATCTTACAAAATTCTAAAAGTCTTAGATCACGCGTTTTGCTCGTTTCGGCAATACTGTTGGCCGTTGTGCTGGCGTGGTGCGGTGTGCGTTGGCAGTTGGGTGACCTGCTGGCGAATTTGACCCCGCCGACCGACCCGAATGCCGCCCAGATCGCCGCTCTTGCCGAAAAACTCGCTCCCGCGAATCCACTGACGACATGGCTCCGGGCCTCCGCCGGAGAGGATGTTGCAGACGGGAGTGGAGTTTCAAGTCTCGATCGGTTTGAACAGACGGTGCGGCTCGCACCCTTCGATTATCGCTGGCGGGTTGATCTTGCCCGAGCCCTTGAGCAGGACGGTCAGATCGGACGGGCTGAGGCTGAATTTAAGAGGGCCACCGAACTTGCCCCTTCGTACGCGTATCCGCGTTGGCACCTCGGTAATTTCTATCTTCGTCAAAAACGGACGGACGAGGCCTTTGCGGAGCTAAAAAAGGCAACGGAAAAGGACACCGAATACCGTGAACAGGTCTTTTCGCTAGCCTGGGAATATTTTGACAAGGATTCCGCCCAACTCGAAAAACTCGCGGGCGATCTGCCCGAACCGCGCGCAAGCCTCGCGTACTTTTTTGCTGCCCATGGCCGCGCAGCCGATTCGCTCAGAAATTGGAACATCTTGAGCAACCGCGACAAAGCCGCGAACAACTCGATCGGCAAATCGATTGCCCTCGGTCTCTATGAGCAGCGGCATTTCGCGCAGGCTCTCGAATTTTCGAAACAAAATGGCAATGACAACACGGCAAACGCTGGGGCGGTAACTAACTCGGGCTTCGAATCGCCGATAGCCGAGACGGAAGTTTCCTGGTTTAGCTGGCAGATTGCGAGAAACGACCCAAAGATCGAGATCACCGCCGATTCCCGGGTCAAACACCTCGGCGACCGCAGTCTTCGGGTCGCGTTCAAGAGTTACACCAAACCCGCGCTCGCAAACATAACGCAAACAGTTGTGGTCGAGCCGAAGGCACACTACCGTCTGCGCTTTTTCGTCAGAATCGAAAACCTAAAGACCGCCGGTGGTCCGATGGTCGAGATCGCGAACGCCAACGACGATAAGCTGATCGCCCAATCGAAGCCATTCCCGACGGGAACAAGCGACTGGCAGGAAATGACGGTCGAATTTACGACGCCCGACAATTGCGACGGCATACAAATCAGAACGGTCCGCTCTTACTGTGGCGAGGCGTGCCCGATAACCGGAACGCTTTGGTACGACGACTTTCAAATCGAGAAACTCTGATGGCCTGGTTGAACAAAATTGTATTTTTCCTGATATGCACGACGGTTGTTTTTACGACGCTCGCCTATGGGACTGTGCATCAGCCGGTCATCGCTTTTTTTTATCTGTCCGTGACGGCGATAGTCCTGCTTTGGGCGGCGGACTGTTTTTCCAGCGGGGCCGTGCGATTTAGCGGCAGCCCGCTGCAGTTGCCGCTTGCTTTGCTGGCGATCTATGCGGTTATCCAGATCATTCCGTTCGGGACATTTACCGATACGGCCGGAGTAGCGGGCATTCCGCGGAAGATCTCGTACGACCCGTTTTCGACTCAAGCGACAGCCGTGCACATCTTCATGCTGTGTCTATTTTTCGCGGTTGCACTCGTCTATCTGGACAGCGCCACGCGTCTCAGGCGAATGGTGACGGTTATTACCGTATTTGGATTTATTTACGCGTTTTACGCGATCCTGCAGTCGGTGCTGAGTCCCGGTAAGATCTACGGCATATACGCCGTGCCGTATACGACGCCGTTCGGCTCGTTTGTTAACCGCCATGATTTTGCCGCGATCGTCGAAATGACTGTGGCCGTACCGCTCGGGATGATGTTTACCGGGGCCGTCACCCGCGACAAGAAGCTGCTGTACGGTGTCGCGATCGCGTTGATGGGAGCCGCCCTGTTGTTGAGCGGATCACGTGGGGGGCTTGTGGCCTTTGTATCCGAGATCATTTTGCTGGTGATCGTTACGACGAGGGCGAACGGAGCCAGAAACACCGTATTAAAAGCCGGGCTTTCGTTTTTACTGGTTGCGGCCGCAGTCGGCGGAGCGGTATTTGTGGGCGGCGACACTTCGCTGACCCGAATCACGTCCGACACTTCTTCTCGCGACATCACTTCGAACCGCGCCGCGATCTGGTCTGCGACGGTCAATCTGATCGCGAATACCCTGCCATTAGGCTCGGGCGTAGGCGCGTACCAACAGGCTTTCACGGCTTACGATCCGCTCAGCGGAGCACAACGCGTCGAACAGGCTCATAACGACTATCTTCAGGTTTTGGCTGACGCAGGGGTCGTCGGGCTGGTTATTGGCGGGCTGTTTTTGTTTTGGTTCATTCGCGAAGGCAGGCGAAATACCCGTGTCGCGAACACATTCCGTCGCGGCGTCGCGGTGGGAGCGTTTGCGGGCTGCTTTGCGATATTGATCCACAGTGTCTTCGATTTTGTGCTTCATATTACGGCGATATCCGTGATGTTTCTGACACTAATGGCAATGTTGGTCGCAAGCGGCCGCAAATATGATGACGACATCGATGAATTAGACCTGACGCCGCTAAAACGATCGGGTGGTGCGGCCAGTGTCACGCCGATTTCACAACGTTCACGCCGTCGAGTGTCCGATCATGCAGAATAGCGCGAAACGGCTGGCGAACATTAAATGTCCGTTGATGAAGGTCTCAGTTTTGCAGAAATGCTGCGGGTGATCCACCAGAGAACGCCGTGCGATACGTAGATGCCGGCGATGGTCAGAAGGGCATATTGAGAATATAAAAAGACAAACATCGCTGTCGCCGCGAGCACAAGCAGAATGATGTAGCTCTGCCGCCCCGAGCCTGCCGTCTTAAAGCTTGAGTACCGGATCTTGCTGACCATGAGGGTCGCGAGAACTCCGATCAGTCCCATAAGGGCATACGAATAGTAATGGGCTGGTCTTTCGCCGTAAGAACTCAGCGGCGCCGGTGCAAAATGCACGACCGCGGCGAGCAGCCCTCCGGCCATCGGAATCGGCAAACCGACGAAATTCTTCTTATCGAGCTTGGCCGTTCCCTCGGACAAAACGCGAGGCCGCGTCGCCTGCATATTAAACCTTGCCAGCCGAAAGATGCCGCACATCAGGAAGACGAACAGGAAAATCACGCTCAAATTGTGTCCGAACGTACCCTGAGTAAATACTCCCGCAAACGCCCAGCCATAAACTAGGGCCGTTGGAGCGATGCCAAACGTCAGAACGTCCGCGAGCGAATCAAACTGTACGCCAATTTCGGTAGCAGTTCGCGTAGCACGGGCAACACGCCCGTCAACGGTATCGAAAAGGATTGCGAGCCCGATGCCAAGCCCAGCCATATCGAAGTAATGGGCCGCCAGCGTCGGATCGGTAAATGAAGTGTGAAACCCTCGGATCGAAGCCAGCACCGCCAAAAAACCCATCGCCACATTAGCTGCGGTGAAAAGCGTAGGAATGACGTAAAGTCCTTTTTTGATTCCGCGGTGCGGCGGCTGGTTTTGTTCGTCTGCCATTAAATTGAGAATTGAAAATTGAAAATTGAGAATTGAGAATCAAAGAATGATCTTCAATTTTCAATTGTCCATTCTCAATTATCCATTGCACGGCCTAGCCGTGCGATGATCGTTTCTCCGCCTTTGACGCGGTCGCCTACCTTTACGGCTAGTTCGACGCTGGCCGGCATTAGTAGGTCTGTCCTTGAACTAAACTTGATCAGCCCGAATTTCTGGCCTCTTGCGAGATTATCGCCTGATTTTGGCCAACAGACAATCCGCCTTGCAAGAATTCCGGCGATCTGCGTGCAGGTGATAGTCATGTCTGGATCTTCGATCACAAGCGAATTACGCTCGTTCACCAGGCTCGCTTCGTCGCTCGTTGCTGGCATTTTACGACCGCGAATGTAGTCGATACTGTTAATGGTGCCGGTGATCGGCGAGCGGTTGATGTGAACGTCCAAAGGCGAGAGAAAAACACTAACGAGCTTCGTCGTATCGGTAATATCAATACGCGTGACACGGCCGTCGGCTGCGGAAACGATCAGGCCTTCGCCCTCGGGAACTACGCGGTGCGGATCGCGAAAAAAGTACATCATGAACAGCGCAACCAAGACAAACAAAACAACGACCGGCCACAAATGCAGAAAGCCCAACGCCGCCGCGATAAATAAAGGGATGAAAACAAAAGGAATACCTTCGCGAACCATAATCAGTTGTCGGTGGTCAGTTGTCAGCGGTCAGTAGTTCCGGCCTGAGTTGACGCGCGTATTAGATTTAGCCGAACAACCATCATACTACATGGACATCCACAATTACCGTAAACACGGCCCATCTTATCTTCCTTTGCGGACTTAGCGGCTTTGCGTTAAGTGGTTTTCTCTGTGTGCTCCGTGGCTAAATTCACACAAAAAGCCCGGTGCGTCCCCACACCGGGTAAAAAGAGGAGGATCGATATGAAGATACTTCGACTAACGAATCGGGTTGTCCTTTGCAAAGCTGTATGCACACCATGCGGCGAAAAGATGGATGACCCACCCCAAAACGCCCACGGAACCGATCCACGAAAAACCGGTCAATATTAACCAAATAATGCCAATGACAATTCTTCCGTTATAAATTTGGCCGAGTCCGGGGATCAGCAAACTAAGAATGCCAGCTAACAAAGGTTCTCTCATCGCCTGTCAAAATGCCTCCACATAGTAATACGCAGCCTCCGTGATTTTGTTCCACGTTTTTGTGTCCCGGCTGTCCCACGTGTCCCAACTGTCCCAAATCATGTTTCATCATGAAAAAATATAGTGTGGTGAGTCACGGGTTTATTATTATCAAAGATCGATCCGATATCCGGGCATATCGAAAACGTTGCAAGTGTAGCACAATGTTGCATATGAGTCAAGGACATCCGAGAACTCATAGCTTTCGGTGGTGTCCTGGACACTACCTAGCTTTCCGAGCGCTTGGAATAAATTTACAAGAATACTTTCGATTTAAGAAGTGTACTGGGGGTTTTCGCATATCAATCGCGTACTCAAAAGCACATACCGCGAGAGTCCCCGGAACGATTCGTACGCCGGATGAGGCCGAGTACGTTGTGAACTTCGTCACAAATGCAATTCTTCTCAGTGAGAGTCTTGACGAAACCGTGAAAAAGACCTTTCGACCAAAGATAGCAGCCTCGTTCACGAGGCTTTTCTTGTATAGCCACGTCTCTTTAGGGCGTGGTTAGGATCGCAAGAATTTAAGAGGGCGTTTCAACGTCCTTTTCTCTTTAGCTTAAGCCACGTCAGGTAAGCCCGTTGAAACGGGCTCGCAATCGAAAGACGACATTGACCACGCCGTGAACGACGTGGCTATGTGCCGCGAAACGCGGAAAGATGGCTGATACCGTCTGACACAAAACCATGAACCCGGTCGCTATCGCTCTCGGTTCTGACCCGCACACAATTACGAAATATCAATTACGAATTCAACGTCATTCGCCTAATAGGCTGTGTAGGACAAGGTGAGAGAGAAAGAACAGCGCCACGCCGGCGAAGATCGACAGGGAAACTATCGGGTTGTTGCCGCCGTGGTGGTTGACCTCGGGGATGAGATCGCTGGCCGCGACGTAGAGGGTTACTCCGCCGGCGATGGGTAATGCGTAGGCGACGGTGAAGCCGGTGTTGTTGCCGACGAAGTAAAACACCATCACGCCGAGAAATGTCGTCAGGCCGAGCAGGCCGGTCGCGATCATTACCTGGCGGAGGCCTTTGCCGGCGGCCATGACCATCGAGCCGATCGTGAAGCCCTCGGGGAATTTGTGCAGGAAGATCGCGATGAATACCAGCAGGCCAACCTTGACGTCGATCTGCGACGCCGCAGCGATCGAGACCCCGTCAAAAAAAGTGTGTACCAGCAGGCCGCCGACCGCCGTGTAGGCTGACGATGCGGTGATCAGTTCGTGGCCGTGTTCGTCGTCGTCGCAGTGCATCTCTTCGCCGAGGTGAAAGTGCGGGGCGATCGTGTGTTCGACAAACTGCGTCAGCAGATAGCCGCCGAGCACCAACATCATTGGGATCGCGAGGTCTTCCGCATCGGCCGGTGTCGAATGCTGCCAGAGCGTCAACGCTTTTGGCAGGATCTCGAATATGGTAACCGCAAGCATGAATCCCGCTCCGAGGGCGAGCAGATATTTGAGCAAGTGCTTGAAGTTGTGATTCAGCTTTCGGGGGAAGAGCACCAGCCCGCCGAGGACGTTTGCCGCGGCCGCAAGCAGGCCGAAGAGTACGAGTTGGAGAAATAGAGGCGTCATGTGTGTCGGGCGAACCGTTCTATCCTATCAGCGGCAAGATAAAACACAAAAAATGGGAGCATTTTTTGCCACGAACGCACGAATGACGAATCAGTAATGCGATCGGATCGAAGCATTCGTGCATTCGTGGCAACTCATTTTCAGGGAGGTGACCGCATCGTCATAGTTTAAACGGTTGATTAAAAAATATCTTAAAATAATCCCTTGACACGATCCAAAGTCTAGGCGTAGAATGCCTTAGTAGTTATATTTACTCGGGTATGGCTTCCGAGGATAAACGACACCCTGACACAAGTGATTAAGCAAGTTAAGCGCTAGACGTAAGGCGCTATGAGAGATTTGTCGGCTTTTTTGAACCCGCTGGATCGAGACATTCGTGTCCAGACTCTGCTCTTTGAATATGCCGGAAACTGAAGCAGAACGCGCTCATCGGTCGGTCTTGCTCGACGAATCGCTGCGGTTCCTCGCGGCGGATGGCGGCGGTCTATTTGTTGACGCTACACTCGGGATGGGCGGCCACAGCGAGGGGATTTTGAACGCTTCGGCTGACTCAAAGGTGATCGGGGTCGATCAGGACAGCGAGGCACTTAAACTGGCAAAAGCGAGGCTTTTGCGATTTGGCGAGCGGGTGAGATTTGTCCAGGCAAATTTTTCGGATATTCGCGAGGTCGTTAAGGATGATCAACCTGACGGCATCATTGCGGATCTAGGGGTTTCGTCCTTTCAGCTCGACAGCGGTTCGCGGGGATTTAGTTTTAGATTCGACGCTCCGCTGGATATGCGGATGGATCAGGATTCGGACGGGATCACGGCTGCGGAATTGCTCGCGACGGCCAGCGAAAAAGAGATCGCCGACATAATTTACCAGTTTGGCGAAGAGCGTGCCTCACGAAAGATAGCGAGATGGATAGTTGAAAAACGCGAGAGCGGGCAGCCGATAGAGACGACCATCGAGCTTGCCGAGCTGATCAGGCGGGCAGTCCGGACGAGCCCTAAAGACAAGATACATCCGGCAACACGAACGTTTCAGGCTTTGCGGATCGCCGTTAATAATGAGTTAGAGATACTTGAGCAGTTTCTTACCGATTCGGTCGATCTTTTGAAAACTAACGGTGTGCTCGCCATCATCACTTTCCACTCGCTGGAGGATCGCGTAGTGAAGCAGGCGTTCCAACGGCTTTCGGGCAAATGTTCATGCCCGCCGCGAATACCGCAATGCGTGTGCGGTGCCGCAAAACGCGTCGAAATTTTAACGAAAAAACCCGTCGTGGCGACCGAGACCGAGCAATTTGAAAACCCGCGTTCGCGCAGTGCAAAGCTGAGAGCGTGCCGCAAACTAGGGCAGTAACCCAATAATTTAACTTTCCGGAGGACGAACATGATTAAGAGAAACAGCCCGAAACCTGCAAAAACACAATCGAAACGCTGGCCGACATTTATGTTGATATTGTTGTGCGGCCTGATGCTGGTTTCGGGGATTTTCTATGCCGGACGGCAGCATTTTTCGTCGATGGATTATGGAATGAAGAATTCGCGGCTTCGCAAACAGATCGATGAACTTCAGGCCGAGAAACGCCGCCTGCTGCTTGCGCGCGAGATCGCACTTTCGCCCGCCGAGATCAAAAAAGCCGCGATAAAAGTTGGATTTACCGATTCCCCCGAAACTCAGCCGGAATTTGCCAAAATGACGGCTCTCGCAAAAGCCAAGGCCATTCCCGTTACTGCCACCGATATGCAGACCAAGCCGATGATTGTCAAAACCGCGTCAGTTAAACCCGCACCGGCAGCGGTCACGGCTATCTATACTAAGGGCGCTGCGAGCGTAAAACCTGTAAAAAGAACAACCGCCGCCGCCGAATAATAAAAGTTTTTTGAACACTAGCAGTCATGGCCCGACCGATCAAACAAAAAAAGAAGAACATGCGACAGATCGCGTTTACGCGGTTTATGTTCGTCGTGGCCTTTTTTGTGATCTGGATGGGCGGTATCGGCGTGCGGTTGTTTCATTTACAGGTGACGCAGCATGCGTGGCTAAAGGAGCAAGCACTCGACAAACGACAGGATATTAAGCAGGGACGGGAGCTTCGCGGGACGATATTCGACCGCAACGAGCGGGCTTTGGCCATGAGCCTGCCCGTCAAGACGCTGTACGCCGACCCGACCGAGATCGCCGATCCTGATGCGGCCGCAAAGATCATTGCCAAAACGCTCAAAATGGATGCAGCTCAGATCGCGGCCCAGTTGAAGCAGGGCAAGGAGGGCGGTAAACGATACCTCGCGGTAGCAAAGAAGCTTGAGGAAGACGCCGTCCAAAAACTCAACAAAGCCCTCGACACCCCTGATCTAAAAAAAGCCGACGCTCCCAATTTTAGCGGTCTTCATTGGAAAGAGGACCAGAAACGCACGTATCCGTACCAGACGCTCGCCGCCCAGGTGATCGGGTACAGCAACATCGACGACGATGGCAAAGCCGGCATCGAGATGTCGCAGGACGACGTTCTACACGGCGCGATCATCAAGAAGTTACAGGAACGCGACCGGCTTGGACGCATTTATGACGAAACCGTATCGGAACGCGAAAAACCGAGCGACATCGTCCTGTCCATCGACTGGAGCTATCAGTACCTGGTCGAAAAGGCGCTGGAAAAAGGCGTTCGCGACGCTCAAGCAAAATCCGGAATGGCCATCGTCATGAATCCGAAGACCGGCGAGATTCTGGCTATGGCAAATTTTCCGACATTCGACCCGAACGCCTACGCTGACGCTCTCGCGGATAACATCGGCAACAAAACGATCCAGTCGTCATATTCGCCGGGTTCGGCCTTTAAGATCGTGACGTACGGATCGGCACTGGAAAGGCATTTGTTTTCGCCGGACGACATGATCAATGCCGGCAACGGCACGATCGAGGTCGCAAATCATACCTTTTCCGATCATCATACGGGTGTGATGAGCTACTCCGACGCCCTCGCCCACTCGAGTAATATCTGCGCGATCAAAACAGCTTTGAGCGTCGGCAAGACCGATTTTTTCTCCACACTCCAGAAAATGGGCTTCGGCAGCCGCACGGGCGTCGAATTGCCCGCCGAAACATCGGGCATCGTCCGCTCGCCAGAAAAATGGTTTGGCGACTCGCTGGCTTCGATGGCGATCGGGTATGAAATTGGGGTGACGGCGTTGCAAATGACAAGTGCTTTTGCGACGATAGCAAATGACGGAATTAGAATCCAGCCTCACGTTATCAAGGAAATCCGCAGCTCTGACGCACAAACGACGAAAACGTCGCAACCCATGCAAACACAAGTGGTTAGCGTAGAAACCGCGCGGAATTTACGAAAGATGATGAGGCAGGTCGTGCTCACCGGAACTGGCCGGCGGGCCCAGCTAAATGGTTACACGGCGGCCGGCAAAACAGGTACAGCATGGAAGGTAAATACAAAGTCGAAATCGGTCGATTCCACTAAGTATATTTCGTCATTTATCGGCATGGCACCGGCGGACAAACCCGAGATCGTGGTCGCCGTGATCATGGACGAGCCAAAGGTCGGGGCACGCGACGGCGGAATGGTCTCGGCACCCGTTTTTCGCGAGATCGCCCAGCAGATCTTAACGGACATGAAGGTCGCGATGGACGCACCGTTAAAGCCGGAAACGCTGACCGCACAGAATGTTCCGGACGTTCCCGAAATCCAAAAGCCGGACGGCAGAGCGGATGTCGAAAAACCGGCAAGAGAAGCGATGCCCAAGACGGCCGACCCGGCACAAAACAAGGCGAAGCCGAAAGATATAAAGAAGACCAACGAGAAGACGTTTGGCAAACAAGGCAAATTGACCGCCAAGGCCAGAGATCCCGTCGAGTCGCAAGCGATAAAACAGACGGAAGAAACGAAACTTGAAACTTGAAACCGCCATTGGATATATGAACGGAAACGCGACGATCAACGATCCCGCTTTGCTTGCCAGCGAAGTGGGTTCTTTTGCTATCGATTCACGCGACGTCCAGCCCGGCGGCGTTTTTTTTGCCCTCTCGCAGCCTGATTATAAGAACAACGGCTTTAACGGAGATTTCGACGACTCGACTGGGTTTGTGCCGTCGGCGTTTGAAAAGGGAGCGGCGGCCTGTGTTGTTCGGCAGGACAGATTTGAGGAGCATCGGGCGGCGCTACACGCGTTTCGCGACCGGCTGATTTTTGTTGATGATTCTATCGCCGCGTTTCAGCGTCTTGCCCACGGCGTCTATCTCGAGTGGAACAAGCCGGTTGTTGCGATCACAGGAAGCGCCGGTAAAACGACAGCCAAAGAGCTGACGGCTCATGTTTTGGCGTCAAGCGGCCGAAAAGTGTTGAGGAATATTAAGAATTACAACAACGGCCTTGGCCATCCGCTGACGGTATTGAAACTGGCCGGAGATAAGAGATACGACGTGGCCGTACTCGAAATGGGAATGTCGACGCCGATGAACGAGATCGCCAGGCTCTGCAAGATAACGCCGCCGGACGTGGCGGTCGAGTTGAACGTTTTACCCGTACATGTCGAGCATCTCGGATCGATCGAAAACGTTGCCAAAGCTAAGGCCGAGCTTGTCGAGGGGATGAAAGCGGGCGGAACCGCCGTTTTGAATGCGGACGACCCGCGTGTCGCGGACATGCAAAACTTAAGCAAAGGCCGGACAATCACGTTTGGCATTGAAATGCCCGCCGATGTCCGAGCCGAAAACATTAAATTTGAGCGTTTTGGCGAGACCGCGTTTACTTTATCGCATGGAGGCGAACGCTCGGAGGTTAAATTTCCGCTGAATGGTAAACATAACATTCTGAACGCTTTAGCGGCTGCTGCTGTCGGTATCTACTTTGGGATGACGGTCGCGGAGATCGCGGAAAGCCTCGGAACGGTCGCACCACCGCCGCAGCGTGGTGAGGTGATGGATTTTGCGCATGGATTTACTGTCATAAACGATTCGTACAATTCGAATCCGGCCGCATTGCTCTCGATGGTCGATACATTGGTCGAAGGTTCAGCCGGAGCGAAACGCAAGATCGTTGTTGCGGGTGAAATGCTTGAGCTTGGACCCGATGCTGCCAATATTCACCGCGAAACAGGCGCTAAGATTGCCGCAAGTAGTATCGATATGTTGATCGGCGTGCGTGGACTGGCCAAAGAATTAACGGAAGGTGCAAAATCAGCCGGACTGGTTGAAGCCGATTTTGCGATAGATTCCGATGCTGCGGGGGACATGCTGGTTAACACCGTCGCTGACGGCGACGTGATCCTTATAAAAGGTTCGCGTGGTGTTAAAACGGAGAGAGTGATCGAGAAGTTGTTGGAAAAGTTTGAATTGGAGTCCTAGTTTTGAGTTCCACCTTCAGGTGGCCAATTCGCGACAAATCAGGCTGCCACCTAAAGGTGGAACTCAGAACAGAAAGCTACGATGCTTTATTACTTCTTATACCAATTTGTTTTCCAGCAATACGGGAAGAATGGCGAGTCGTATTTCTTTAAGGGGCTCAACGTTTTTCAGTACGTCACGTTTCGCACGGCGATGGCGGTGGTTACGTCGCTGCTGATATCGCTGCTGCTTGGCGGTAGAGTCGTTAAAAAGCTGGCCGACCTCAAATTCGGCCAGGAAATTCGCGAGGAAGGACCGGCATCGCATCAGGAAAAACGCGGAACGCCGACGATGGGCGGCGTTTTGATAATCGGATCGGTCTTTTTTTCGACGATCCTTTGGGCGCGTGTTGACAGTCTTTACTTATGGATCGCGTTGGGTGCGACTACTCTTTTTGCGGCGGTCGGTTTTGCGGACGACTGGATCAAGATCGTCAAAAAACGCAGCCTTGGGCTGACCGGACGGCAAAAACTCGCCGGACAATTGATAACCGCTTTGCTCGTCTGGGGCGTGTTGTGGGCGTGGGGGAGTTACCCGTGGAATCTCAGTATTCCATTTTTAAAAGCGACGGCCGAGATCAACGGCATCAGCTATGTCGGGCCGATCATCTATTTTTTCTTTATCGCGTTTATCCTGCTCGGCTCGTCAAACGCTGTGAATCTGACCGACGGACTCGACGGATTGGCGATCAGCGTCACCTTTATTGCGATGTCGGCACTGACGGGACTGACGTATGTCGCGAGCGATGCACGCTGGGCAGAACGTCTCGATCTGACACATAATCCGGCGTCGGCGGAGTTGACGGTGTTTTGCGGCGCAATGGTCGGCGCGAGCCTCGGGTTTCTCTGGTATAACTGTCCGCCGGCCGAGGTTTTTATGGGCGATGTCGGCTCACTTGCGATCGGCGGAGCGCTGGGAACGGTCGCGATCTTGACCAAACAGGAATTTCTGCTGCCGTTCATCGGCGGTGTGTTTATTTTAGAAGCCGTGTCGGTGATGCTGCAGGTATCGGTGTTCAAATTGACAAAACGCGGCGGCCAACCGGGGAAACGCGTCTTCAAAATGACGCCGCTCCACCATCATTTCGAAATGACCGGGTGGAAGGAACCAAAGATCGTGTTTCGGTTTGTGATCGTGGCGATATTGTTTGCTTTGTTGAGTCTGTCGACGTTGAAGTTGCGTTAGGATTAGGAATTTTAACGCAAAGCCGCAAAGATCGTTTAAATCGCGTGCTGTTTTATAAATTTCTCTTTGCGTCCTTGCGACTTGGCGACTTAGCGTTGAAGAAAATGCAGATCGAAGGTAGAAAATCATTGGTTTTGGGAGCGGGGAAATCGGGCATTGAATCCGCTAAATTCCTGTCGTCGCGCGGTGGGACTGTCGCGCTGCACGATCGAAAACCGGTTGAGGAATGGCCGGAGGTGGCGAGATCTTTGAAAACTTCACACAATGTCGGGCTGATCTCCGGCGACCTGCCTTGGTGGCTGCTCGATCAGATCGACCTGGTCGTCATATCGCCCGGAGTGCCGACAAACACGATCCCGGCTCGCTATGTCGACCGCAAAGACGGCGAAGTTATTGGCGAGGTTGAGCTGGCGTACAGGTTTTTGAAAGGCCGGATCGTCGGCATTACCGGTTCGAACGGCAAGACGACGACGACCGCTTTGATTGGTGAATTGCTCGCCAACGCGGGCATCGCGATGCAGGTCGGCGGCAACATCGGGACTCCGCTGCTGAGCCTTGCGGAGACATCGACCGATGACGGCTGGACGGTTGTTGAGTTGTCGAGTTTTCAGCTTGAGACGATCATTGATTTTCGGCCAAACGTAGCGATCTGTTTGAATGTCACGCCGAATCACCTTGACCGTTACGAAGGCTTTCACGAATATGCTTTGGCGAAGCACCGCTTGTTCATGAATCAGACCGCAGACGACGTAGCGATATTGAACGCTGACGACCTGATCACGTCGAGCTGGGCGGCGGGCGGTCTGAAGGCGAATATTGTGCTTTTCAGTGTCAAACACGAACTGGACGATGGCCTATTTTTGCGGGGCGAGGAGCTTGTTTGCCGGTCGAACGGAGCGGAAAAGGTTTTGACGACGAGGGACGATATTTTCCTTCGCGGACTGCACAATGTCGAAAATGTGCTGGCTGCGTTTGCCGCCGGATTGGCCTGCGGAGCGTCACCGGAATCGATGCGTGAGACGGTTAAAAATTTCAAAGGCGTCGAGCACCGCATCGAATTTGTCACCGAGATCGACGGAGTGAAGTTTTACAACGACTCGAAAGCAACCTCGGTCGATGCGACTTCGAAGGCTCTCGAAGCGTTAAGCGGCAGCGAAGGCAAGACGGTTCTGATCCTCGGCGGACGCGGCAAAAACGCTCCGTATGCACCCCTAATCGGTCTGATAGAAGGTTCGGTGAGATTGCTGGTCCTGATCGGTGAGGACGCGGATAACATCGAGTCGCAGCTCTCGGGACATGTGGAAAGTGTTCGGGCCGATTCGATACAAGATGCTGTGGTTAAAGGGTTTGCGGCGGCAAAGAGCGGCGATGCAGTATTGCTCGCTCCGGCATGTGCGAGTTTTGATATGTTCAAGAGTTACGAGGAACGTGGAATGGTATTTAAGGCCGCAGTGAAGAAGTTGTCGGAACCGCCTGCGTTAGCGGGTGGATCGAATTTGGCTAAGTAGGTGTTTGGGGATAAATGAAAGAGTAAAACTTTTAGCTAATAGCTGTTAGCTACAGGCCGATGGGTAAATGACAGCCAACTGACCTCTGACAAAATGCAGGAGAATCGCACAGACTGGTTTATGTTTGGCATCGCGGCGATGCTTGCGTTGTTTGGCGCATTGATGGTTTACAGCGCGTCTGCGATGTTTGCCCTGAAAGAGACCGACAGCGTCAGCCAGAACACCTATTTTTACAAGCAGATAGGGTTTACGATTATTGGGTTGGTGGCGATGTTTGTCGTGAGCCGGATCGATTATCACTTTTACCAAAAACCGTGGGTTGTCTATGGAGCGATTGCTCTGGCCGCTATTTTGCTGTCGGCGGTTTTCGCGTTTCCTTCGATCAACGGCGCCCGGCGTTGGATACGTTTTTCGGGTATTTCTTTTCAACCATCGGAACTCGCGAAGGTCGTGCTGCCGATCTTTCTGGCTTATTATTTGACAAAAAAAGAAGAGAGGGTCGGCGATCTGAAAGCGACGGTTTTGCCGTGTATCGCCGGTC
The DNA here is from genome assembly GCA_038227175.1 of Pyrinomonadales bacterium. Classification (GTDB taxonomy): domain Bacteria; phylum Acidobacteriota; class Blastocatellia; order Pyrinomonadales; family Pyrinomonadaceae; genus OLB17. Next base: position 27,419 of record JBBRPZ010000010.1, read on the forward strand.
TCGGACTGCTTGGCGGCCTCGTGTTTCTTGAAAAGGATCTGGGTACAACCATCGTGCTGTGCGCAATCTTTTCGGCTGTGTATTTCGCGGCCGGTGCGCGGTTGACGCATATCGCGTCGGTCGCGGCGGTGATGGTGGTCGGCGGGGCGGGTGCGATATTTTTTGCTCCTTGGCGGGTTGCGAGGCTGATGGCTTTTATGGATCCGTTCAAATATGCCGATGACGAAGGTTATCAGGTGGTGCAGTCTTTGTACGCAATCGGTTCGGGCGGTGTGCTTGGCGAGGGCTACGCACAGGGGCATCAAAAGCTGTTTTATCTGCCGTATCCGTATTCGGATTTCATTTTTTCGGTGGTCGGCGAAGAGCTCGGGCTCGTCGGAACATTGGCGGTCGTCATCGCGTTTGGGCTGCTTCTGTGGCGTGGTGCGAGGGCGGCGGTGCTGGCTCCGGACAGATTTGGAATGTTGCTTGGCATCGGCGTCATAACCGGCATCATCGTACAGGCGCTGTTTAATATCAGCGTCGTGACCTCGATACTGCCGGCAAAGGGAATTCCACTGCCGTTCATATCGTATGGCGGTTCGTCGGTGGTCGTGACGCTGATCGGCGTGGGCGTTTTACTGAGTATTTCGAGATTCGCAAGGGGCGAGGCTCCTGTTGCCGAAAAAGCGGACAGCCGTGCGTACCGTCGTCGTCGAACGGCCTAATGCCAGGACAGAAATGAAAGTTTTGATCGCGGCCGGCGGAACCGGCGGACATATTTATCCCGGAATTGCCGTGGCCAATGAAATCATGAGCCGCTATGCCGAGTCTGAGGTATTGTTTGTCGGCACGCCTCGCGGCCTGGAAAAAAAGATCGTTCCTGAGAACGGCTTTCAGCTTTCATTGATAAACAGCGCCGGGCTGAAGAATGTCGGGTTCGTTGGCAAGATCAAAGGACTCTCGGTGCTGCCGAAAAGCTTTCTGGAGGCACGGCGTATAATCCGCCAGTTTCGCCCGCATGTGGTTGTGGGAGCAGGCGGTTACGTTTCCGGGCCGGTGGTGCTGATGGCGGCGATCATGGGTGTGCCAACCCTGGTGATGGATTCGAACGCGTTGCCCGGATTTACGAACCGGCAGCTTGCGAGATTTGTCGATAAGGCGGCGTTGACGTTCGAAGAAGCGATGCCGTTCTTTGGCAAAAAGGGTGTTGTTACGGGAAATCCCGTGCGGCACGAGTTTTTTGAGGTCGAGCCGAAGCAGCGGTCGGATGAATTTCACCTGCTGATATTCGGCGGCTCGCAGGGTGCAAGGGCGGTCAATAACGGGATGATCGATGCGTTGGGCGACTTGGCGAAGTTTGAAGGGCGGCTGACCATAACGCATCAGACGGGCGAGGCCGACTATGAAAATGTACGGGCGGCCTACAGCGATTCGGTATTTTCGTCACCGGATGTGAGGCCGTTTATCTCGGATATTTTCGTCGAGTTTGGCAAGAGCGACCTGGTCGTCTGCCGGGCGGGAGCGACGACATGTGCCGAACTGACGGCGGCGGGCAAGGCTTCGATCATGATTCCTCTCCCGACTGCGGCTGACGATCATCAGCGAAAAAATGCCGAGGCTCTTGTCAGTGCCGGGGCGGCAAAGATGATCCTGCAGGCCGATCTTACAGGCGAGATGCTCGCAGGGGAGATAGGTGATTTGATCTCATTGCCTGAAACAATTACCGCAATGGAGGCAGCGTCCAAAAGTCTGAGCCGCCCCGACGCGGCGAAGACAACAGTTGATATTATTGAGGAATTGAAGAGAAGCGTATAGTTTGGAGTTCCAACTTTAGTTGGCTTATCGCCGATCATTTTGCCAACTAAAGTTGGAACTCCAAACAGTGACAACAAATGTTTAGACACGTAAAACGAATTCATTTTATCGGCATTGGCGGCATTGGAATGAGCGGCATTGCCGAGGTTTTGTGCAATCTTGGCTTTGTCGTTACCGGTTCGGACGTCAAGAAATCGAAGAACACGGATCGTCTGGAAACATTGTTCAATGTGGGAATTGCCGAGGGGCACACGGCCGAAAATGTCGGTACTGCTCAGGTCGTGGTCTACTCGTCGGCTGTCAAAGAGGACAACCCCGAGGTTGTCGAGGCAAAAGAACGCGGCATTCCGGTTATCCCGAGGGCCGAGATGCTTGCCGAACTGATGATGCTAAAGCCTTATGCGGTGGCGGTTTCCGGCACGCATGGCAAGACTTCAACAACCTCGATGATCGCGACGATCCTTGGGCATGCCGGGTTTGACCCGACGACCGTCGTCGGCGGAGTGGTCGAGACGCTGGGGTCGAATGCACGGCTTGGAGCTTCGGACTGGTTCGTGACCGAGGCCGATGAGAGCGATCGTTCGTTCCTGATGCTCTATCCGACGATCGCTGTCGTAACCAACATCGACAAAGAGCACATGGAATCGTACAAGGGGATGGAAGATGTTGTTCAATGCTTTACGGATTTTGTGAATAAGGTGCCGTTTTTCGGTGCGGCGATCATCTGTCTCGACGACCCTAATGTGCAGTTGATAATCCCGAATATCAAACGCCGCCGCGTGACCTATGGATTGACGGCGCAGGCCGATGTTTCGGCGAACGACATTCGCTACAACGACATGTTCGGCTCGACATTTACGGTTTCGAAAGGCGATACGGTGCTCGGCGAAATGACCCTTCCCGTACCCGGTAAACATAATGTTTATAATGCGTTAGCGGCGACCGCTGTCGCTCTGGAACTCGAGATACCGTTCGAGCAGATCGTCGAGGCGTTTGTGACGTTTAAGAACGCAAACCGGCGTTTTCAGTTCAAGGGCGAGGTGGACGGCATCACTGTGGTCGACGATTACGGCCATCACCCGACCGAGATACTTGCGACGCTTTCGGCGGCGAAAAACAGCTCGGGCGGTAAGCGGACGGTCGTCGTTTTTCAGCCGCACCGGTATTCGCGGACAAAGGAACTGATGGACGATTTTGTCGTCGCCTTCAATAACGCGGACGTCTTGTTCTTGCTCGACATTTACGCCGCGAGCGAACAGCCGATCGAAGGCGTCACGGCCGAGATCCTGGCGAATAATATCAAGAAATTCGGTCACAAAGCCGTATCGTATATCGGCGATATCGATACCGCGACCGACAAGGTTTGCGAAGTGCTGCAGCCGGGCGACCTCGTGATCACGCTCGGAGCCGGCAGTGTCACGCGGTTGTCGGATGAGATAGTTGCGAAATTAAGATCTTAATGGCAAAGAAGAAAAAGACAGCGGTAAAACCAAGGGCATCGGCGACGAAACCGCGTGGGCGCGCGGTCTCGTCGCGTGTCTCGCGTAAGGGCGTGTCGCAGAGCTTTGGCCGCTTCGGGCTGCCTCTGCTGTTATGTTGCGTGCTTATTTTCGGGTTGGCTGTTTTGGGTGTCTTCGGGTACCGGACGGCGACGGAATCGAATTTTTTCAAGGTGCGCTCGATCGATGTTCGGGGTAATGAAAAGACGCCTGCCGAGGATATTCGCCGGATCGTCGCCAGCGAGGTTGAGAGGCCCGGCGTTTGGAACGCTGACCTTGCCGACATCAAGCTCAAGCTCGAAAAGTTTCCGTTTGTTAAATCAGCCGCGGTGTCGCGGATGCTGCCGGCGGGTATTCGGGTCGACGTGATCGAGCGTACGCCGGCAGCGATCGTGCATTTGCGGTCGGGTGATTTTTTGATCGATGGCGAGGGAGCTATCTTGTCTGGGGCAGTCGGGAATGAGAAGGATTTTCCTGTCGTTCTTTATGGCTGGGACGAGGCGAAAACGGAGCGGGCCCCGGCCGACAATGCCGCGAGGTTAAAGCTGTACAAGAAGATGCTTGACGAATGGAGGCAGTTTGATCTCGTTTCGCGGGTCAAGCAGGTCGACCTTTCGGATTTGAAGGAGCCGACCGCCGTCGTCGAAGATTCGGGCCGCCCGATCGCGATCATGCTGGCAAAAGACAGCCTCGGCAAGAGTCTGAAAACCGCGATCGATGCGGTCACGGGAAAGGGAAACAAGGTCAAATCGGTCAATATCGGCAGCGGCTATCCGGTGATACAGTATTTGGATTTTTGAGTATTTGTTATGACTAATGAGATTCAGGCAGTCGGGTTGGATATCGGGACGAGTCGGGTGCGGTGCATCATCGGCGAACCGGCGGCCAGCGGGAAAATGAACGTTATAGGCTACGGCGAGGTCGAATCAAAAGGCCTGCGTCGCGGCGTTGTTACGTCCACTGAGGCTGTGGCCGAGTCGATCAGGCGTGCCGTTGCCGAAGCCGAACGGGTGAGCGGCGTTGAGGTCGAGTTTGCGACGGTAAATCTGTCGGGCGAGCATCTTCGCGGCGAAAACAAGAATGGCGTCGTTGCGGTCGCGGGACCAGATAAGGAGATCACCGACGACGACACCGAACGGTCAATCGATTCGGCAAGCGCGATGCCGTTGACGCCGGGATGGGAGGTCGTGAGCCGCCTGCCGCAGGAATTCATCGTCGACGGGCAGGACGGCATCACCGAACCCGTCGGAATGAGCGGGTCACGGCTTGAGGCGCTGGTCCATGTCGTTACAAGCCCGAGCGCCGTTCGGCAAAATCTCGTCAAGGCCGTGACGCGTGCCGGTGTCGATGTCGAAAACCTGGTCTTGGAACCGCTTGCCGCCGCCGAGAGCGTTTTGACCGACGACGATAAGGAATACGGCTGCGCGATCGTAAATATGGGTGCCGAGATCACGAGCCTTATCATCTTCGGACGCGGAGCGGTGCAGCACACGGCGGTTTTTCCGTTTGGCAGCATGCTGCTTACCAAGGACATCGCGACCGGCCTGCGCGTTTCGATCCCGGAGGCGGCGAAGATCAAGCAGACCCACGGCTGTGTCGCGTCCTTTCTGATCGGCGACGAGGAAAAGCAGGAGATCATCGAGATCGTTCCGTTCGGGCGGGGCGAGACGCGGGCCCTGTCAAAAGAGATACTGTGCGACATCATGCAGCCGCGTGCGGTCGAACTGATGCAGCACATCGCACGCGAGACCGATGCGGCGAAGGCACAGATATCGGCGGGCGTATTTCTGACGGGCGGCGGATCGATGGTCCGCGGGCTGCCGGAGATCGCCGAACAGGTTTTTGACGCACCGACACGGGTCGGGTTTTTGGATCAATCTTATTTTGGCGGACTGGCCGACGAGGTGTTGGCACCCAACTGGGCGACCGCCGCCGGACTCGCGCTGTGCTCGATGCGAGGCCAGATGCGCGACAACGGACATGGTGAAAAATCATCCGCGAAGAAGGTCGCTGAATGGTTTGGAAATTTTCGCGATAAATTTAGATAATTGTCATGTCGCGACTGGATTTTCAACCCAAACGGTTGTATGCTAATTGCCCGATAGCACAATATCTTGTTATTTTGCGACACGCCTCGACTTTTCGCTCAGTTGATCAGTACGTAATTTCCTTATGGGAAACTTTATATCAATGGAAGACCTAGAAATGAATACCAACGGCATAAAAATGTATATAGACGAGCCCCCGATCACGGGAGCGCGGATCAAGGTTATCGGCGTCGGTGGCGGCGGAAGCAATGCAGTTAACCGCATGATCGACGCGGGTATCAAAGGCGTTGAATTTATCGTCGCCAACACCGACCTCCAGGCGCTAAACGCGTCGAAGGCGCCGCTGAAGATACAGCTCGGCAGCAAATCGACCCGCGGCCTCGGAGCCGGTTCCAACCCCGAAGTCGGCCGTGCCGCCGCTCTCGAAGATACGGAAAAACTGCTCGATGTGCTAGAGGGGGCCGACATGGTCTTTGTAACGGCTGGTCTGGGAGGAGGAACGGGAACGGGTGCGGCACCGGTGGTTGCTTCGCTTGCCATCGAGCTGGGAGCGTTGACGGTCGTCGTCGTGACAAAGCCGTTTGCGGTCGAAGGCAAAAAGCGGATGGCACAGGCCGAGAAAGGCCTTGCCGAGCTTCGCGGCTGCGTCGACACGCTGATCACGATCCCGAATTCGAAACTTCGCGAGGTCGAAGAAAAGATCACCATCCTTGACGCTTTTCGCCGGGCCGATGACGTTTTGCTCCGGGCCGTCCAGGGCATTACGGACCTTATCATCACGCCGGGGATCATTAATCTCGATTTTGCTGACGTAACGACGGTCATGCGCGGCAAGGGTGTTGCGTTGATGGGAATCGGACGCGGCGAGGGCGAGGACGCGGCGTCGAAGGCGATGCGTGCCGCGCTCGATTACAAACTGCTTGAGGAGCACTCGATCAAAGGGGCGAAGGCCGCACTTATCAACGTCACGGGCGGGCCGTTGATGGTGCTGGGCGAGATCGAGGACGCCATCGGCATGATCGAATCAGAGGCCGACGACAACGCCGATATTATTTGGGGCAGCGTCATCAAGGAAGACATGGGCGACGAGATCAGGATTACCGTGATCGCGACCGGTTTCGATTCACAGATCTCGGCGGCGATCCCGAAACCGAAAACCATGGACACACATGCCGTGGCTCGCGTCGCTGCGTCGGACATATTGCTCCCCGCCGACCTTGTTCCGTCGGAAAATCTTAATGTGCCAACGTTTATGCGGCGTCATGCGGATTAATGGTTCGGAGTTCCAACTTTAGTTGGCGATGGAGTGATGTGAGGCCAGCTAAAATTAGAATTCCGAGCACTGTGCTAATCTTGACGTAATGTCTGTAGATCTAACAGGCCTTCCGGTTATTGGGGTCACAATGGGTGATGCCGCCGGGATCGGCCCCGAAATAACACTCAAAGCCATATTGGACGAAGACCTGCGAACGGCGTGCCGATGCATTATCATCGGTGACGCCGTTCATTTGCGCGTTCTCGGGGCGAAGCTCGGTGTTGACGTCGAAGACCTCGGCTTCGAGATATTTGATCTTGGAAATCTACCGTCGGAGTTTTCAATTGGCGTCGATGCGGCTGTTACGGGCAAAGCGTCCGCCGAAAACATCGAGGCGGCGGTTAAATTGTGGCGTGAACAAAAAATAGACGCAATATGCACCGCGCCGATCAGCAAAAAGGCGATCCGCCTCGGTGGTTACGATTTTCCCGGACACACCGAGTTTCTCGCGGCCCTGACGGATACGCGCGATTTTCGAATGAGCTTTTTTGCCGAAAAGCTGCGGGTCGTGCTGCTTTCGACCCATCTCTCGCTAACGGCCGCGATCGGGTTGGTAAAAAGAGACAGTCTGATCGAGCTTATCGAATTCTCATCGGACAAACTTGCCAAACTGCTCGGCCGCGAGGTGTCGATAGCGGTTGCCGGGCTAAATCCGCACGCGTCCGAGGGCGGGATGTTTGGCTCGGAGGAGCGAGACGAGATCATCCCGGCCATTGAGCATTGCCGCGATACCCTCGGCATTAACGTCAGCGGGCCGTACTCACCCGATACGATATTTCTGCGGGGATATCAGGGCGATTTTGATGGCGTAATTGCGCTGTATCACGATCAGGCAACGATCGCCGTTAAATCACTTTCCTTTGGCTCGGGCGTCAATGTTACGCTCGGACTGCCGGTTGTCCGAACGTCCGTCGATCACGGAACAGCGTATGACATTGCCGGCAAGGGAGTTGCCGACGCGTCGAGCATGGTCGTGGCGATAAAGCTGGCGGCCGAGCTCGCCGCTGATTCGCGGAAGACTGCCTAAGTCTGCTAATATTATCGTTAAACCGCCCGGAGATTTTCGTTTCGATGACTGAGAAAAACAGCGACCCGCAGAGGATACTTGTGGCCGACGATGACGCGGCCATTTTGCGGCAGGTCGCGGCGGTGCTTGAGGCAGAGGGTTTTGCGGCGATAACTGCCCGTGACGGTAAAGAGGCCTACAAACTGCTTCAGTCCGAAGAGCCTTTTGCCGCCGCCATTCTGGATATCGTGATGCCGCACATTGAGGGACGCGACCTCGTTCGTTATATGCAGTCGGAGCGGCGATTGATGAAGGTGCCGGTGATTATCATGACGACGGAGCTGAACGCGCGGCTGTCGTCCGACAGCTTTTCGGCCGGAGCGGCGGCGTTTTTGCCAAAGCCGTTTACCGACCCGCAATTGCTAACGATGCTCCACATGTTTGTACATCCTCCCCAAAGCTAGTGAGTTTTTCGAACTTTTCAGGAGAACAAGTAGGCACGTGACGAAACCAAAACTATTGCTGGCTGACGATTCGGTGACGATCCGCAAGGTCGTCGAGTTGACGTTCGCCGATGAAGGTGTCGAAGTATTCGCGGTCGGCGACGGCGACGCGGCCATGCTAAAATTTGTCGAGATCCAGCCGGATATCGTGCTGGTCGATGTCGAAATGCCAGGCCCTAACGGCTATCAGATCTGCGAAATGATCAAGCAGGACGAGGCTACTCAGCATATTCCGGTGCTGCTGCTCGTCGGGTCGTTTGAGCCTTTTGACCAGGACCTGGCGGAGCGTTCCGGCGCCGACGGTTTTTTGACCAAGCCTTTTCACTCGATCCGCGACCTTGTGGCCCGCGTCTCCGATCTGCTCGCCGGAGATTCCGCCGCGGACGCGGGTCCGGAGATCGAGGATATCGAAGATCTTTATACCAGCAGCTTTGCCGACACGCTTCCGATCCAGGACTATGACACTGAGGAAGATCCGTTTGCCGGGCACGGGGTCGAAGATGGAGTGCCTGAGATGGTTCCATACGATGCCGCACTTGATAAACCAATTGAAGAGACGTTCGCAGACCTCGAACCGGATCGCGAAATGACCGAGCCGGTATCGTCTGGTGATGTCGTTGCTGAAAGGCCCGCAGTCCCATTCTCAGATCAAGTCCTGGACGATGAATTGATCGAAGCTGTCTCTCAAGGTCCCGCACCTGATGAAGATCATTTTTCGAATGCGGCCCGCGACGACGAGATGATCGAGGCCTTTCATCCCGCAGGCGCTATTGAGGTAAATGAGGCTCCGGAGACTGCACTGCCGATAGACGATCCGGCCTCTGTAAAGGATTTTGACTGGTCGCCGGCCGCGAAAATCACCAGCGAGCCTGAGCAAAAACCGGATACGACTGACTTTGAACCGCGTTTCGTATTTGCGGAGGCCGAGACCGTTGAGGGGAATTATTTCTCCGGTCATGAAGGTCATCGCGCACCCCCTGCGGAAGACCCTGTCGATGGGCCTTCCGAGGAACTAATTTCGCTGCTGGCGAAACGTGTTGTCGAAAAGCTTTCTGACCGCGTCATCCGCGAGATCGCGCAGGATGCGGTACCCCGCATCGCCGAAAAACTCATCCGCGAGGCCCTCGAAGAGGATAAAAATACGTAAGAGAACTCAGTTTACACGGTCAAAGCGGTTAGTTTTCAGTACGGAAATGAAAGCTAACCGTTTTTGTTTTAGAATAAACGTTTTGAGGAATTATGGAACTTGCGAAGGCATACGACCCGAAAGCCGCCGAAGAAAATCATTACAAACGCTGGGAAACGAGCGGTTTTTTCACTCCGGAGATCAACCAAAACACGGACGCCGAGACGTTTTCGATCGTTATCCCGCCGCCGAATGTTACCGGCCGCCTCCACATGGGCCACGCGCTCCAGCACACGATCATGGACGTGCTGACGCGTTGGAAACGGATGCAGGGGTTTCGGACATTATGGCTGCCGGGCACGGATCACGCCGGAATTTCGGTGCAGCGAAAAGTCGTCGAGCAGTTAAAAAAGGAAGAGCATAAAACGCCGCTCGACATCGGCCGCGAGAGGTTTGTTCGACGCGCGTGGGAGTGGAAGGAGCTTTACGGCAACACCATCACCGAGCAGATGCGTCGCGAAGGTGCATCGGTCGATTGGACGCGACAGCGGTTTACGATGGACGCCTCGCTATCGTTGGCGGTGCGCAACGTATTTTGCACACTTTACGAAGAGGGGCAGATCTATCGCGGCTTAAGGATCGTAAATTGGTGCCCGAAAGACAAGACCGTTCTCTCCGATCTCGAGGTCAAAGAGGAGACGAAAAAGGATGGGAAATTGTATTACCTGAGGTATCCCTTGTCAGAACCACCTGCGGTAGCGGGTGGTTTAACTCAACAATCACGCAACACTGATAAACCGGCCTCTGACTTTATCACCGTCGCCACGACGCGGCCTGAGACGATGCTGGGCGACACGGCGGTTGCCGTCAACGGTGATGATGAGCGTTACAAAGACCTCGTCGGCAAGACCATCCTGTTGCCGTTGACGGATCGCGAGATACCGATTATTGCCGACGAATACGTCGACGCCGAGTTCGGGACCGGTGCGGTTAAGATCACCCCGGCGCACGATCCTAACGATTACCTTGTCGGCCAGCGTCACGATCTGCCGCAACTTCTCGTAATGAACATGGACGGCACGATGAACCCGGAGGCCGGGCCAGCGTTTGAAGGGCTGGACCGTTTTGTCGCGAGGGAGAAGGTTGTCGAGGAATTTGAAAAGCTAGGGCTGCTCGAAAAGGTTGACGATTACGAGATCACTTTGCCGGTTTGCGAAAGGTGTAAAACGATCGTCGAGCCGATCCTGTCGGAGCAGTGGTTCGTGAAGATGGACGAAATGCGCGACCTCGCGCTTGATCTGATGCGATCCGAAGGCGTGCCGCACTTTTCGCCGCAGGTGCCGCACGAAAAGGTTTACACCGCATGGCTCGAAAATCTAAAGGATTGGACCATCTCGCGGCAGCTTTGGTGGGGACATCAGATCCCGGCGTGGTATGACGAAGATGGGAATGTCTTCGTCGGACGCACTGAGGAAGAAGCCGTTGCTAAATCCGGTGGCAAAAAGCTTACGCAGGACAGCGATGTGCTCGATACATGGTTCTCCTCGGGTCTATGGGCGTTTTCGACCTTCGGCTGGACAGGTCAGAATGAAGATGAGCTGACCGCTAATAGCTCACAGCTAACAGCTAATCCTCATCCAAACGATCTCGAAGAATTCCTTCCTACTGACCTGTTGGTGACCGGTCGCGACATCATGTTTCTGTGGGTTTCGCGTATGGTGATGCTCACGAAGAAGTTCACGGGCAAGATCGCTTTCAACGACTGCGTAATTACCGGAACCGTGCTTGGCAAAGACGGCAAGCCGATGTCCAAATCCCGCAATAACGGCGTCGATCCTATCGAGATGTTCGACAAATTCGGCGTCGATGCCACGCGTATCTACCTCGCCTCGATCGCGACCGGTGCGGACATCAGGTGGAACGATGTTGGCGTTGAAACCTACCGCAATTTTGCCAACAAGATATGGAATGCGACGCGGTTTTGCCTTATGAACGCAGTAGGGGCTGCGGTCGATCATGCGAGTATCTTGCCACCCGCTACCGCAGATGGTTCTGACTTGTCGGACAAATGGATCGTTTCGAGGCTCAATCGGACCGCTATAGAGGTTAATACGGCGCTTGAAAAGTACGAATTTCATACTGCGGTCTCGCTGCTCTACCACTTTTTTTGGGACGATTTTTGCGATTGGTATATTGAGTTAAAGAAGGACGAGATCACCAACGGCGACAAGGCCTCGACGGTCCGGATCATCACGATCCTTGAGATCGCCTTGCGGATGCTGCATCCATTTATGCCTTATTTGACCGAGGATCTCTGGCTTAAACTGCCCGGGACCGGCAATACTTTGCATAACACAGCTTATTCGAACGCCGGTGCGACTATCATGTTGACGCAGTTTCCGCCGGGGGATCACGCGGCGATTGACGAGCGTTCCGAGCGCGAGATGGGAGCGGTCATTGACCTCATTAAGAGGGTGCGGAACATTCGGGCCGAGATGAATATCTCGACTGCCGTCAAGTTTGCCGTGCATATCGCAGCTAGTCCCGAAATGCAGGGAGTTTTCGCGGCAAACGAGTCACAGATCCTAAAACTCGCAAAGGCCGAAAGTCTGGTTATCGGCGACACGCTCAATGTTCATCGAGCGTCGGCAAAGGCCGTGACTAACGACGCGGCACTCGCCGTCCCGCTCGAAGGGCTGATCGATTTTGAAAAAGAACGCGAACGGCTTAACAACCAGATTACCAAGCTCACCGAAGAAAAGACGCGCCTTGACGGCCAGCTTTCGAACACGCATTTTGTGGAGCGTGCACCCTTGGAGAAAGTGCAGGAGCTTCGTGACCGGCAACGCGAATTGGATGGTCAGATCGCGACGTTGCGGAATAACCTCACTTCGCTAGAATAAGGCAAAAAAGAGCGGAAAGGCCATGGCCGATCCGCTCTTTCATTTTCGATACAAACAAAAAATTAATGACCGTCTTTATCTTTATCGTCCGAGCTTGCGGGTGGTGCTGCGGGTGCTCCTTCGATGGTGGCCGAGGCGGATTTGCTGTCTTTCTTTTCGCCTTTTTCATCGAGCAGATCGGCAACTACGTTAAACTTGCCTCCGGAGAATCCGGCTGGGATCGTCAGGTGAAACTGTGCGGTGCCGGCTGAGGGCAGGTCGACTTTGACTTCGCTGCCTGGAGCAATGTCACCTTTTTTCATACCGGGAGCGTCGTCGGCGACGAGTGTAAATTTGACGGTAGATTTACCGCCGCCTGAGGTGATGGCATTGGCATAGAGTGTTTCGCCGCCTTTGAAGGTTGAACCTTCCTGTTTGCCATCCTTGTCTTTTGAGGTCTTGAGGCTGCTGATCGTCGGTGGACCAAAGCTACAGGCGAGGGCAACTGTGAAGAAAACTGCAATTGTAATTGTAAATGCAGTACGTTTTTTCATTAAAATATCTCCTAATTATTGTCTGTATGACGCTCGTATTCGGGGTATTTGCGTTGATGGAGAATAGCCTTTTGCACCGAGGTTGTCAAAGTTGCATGTTTGTCTAAAGCCCGCTGGTTATCTGCGGGTTGCAGTGGCTTGCGGGAACGTCGAAATCCGACGATAATCGATTGAATATGAATTGGCTTGAAAATGGTGATGTGATGGCGGCGATCGGCGAATTCCTCGCCGAAGACATCGGCCGCGGCGATATAACGACGAGGGCCTGTGTGCCGCCGGATACGCGTGGACAGGGGCGGTTTTTGGCTAAGGAAAGACTCGTTATCTGTGGGATTGATGTGGCCGAGGCCGTGTTTTTGCATCTCGATCCTGACAGCCCGGAGATCGAGACGACCTATAGCGAAGGCGACGAGGTCGAAGATGGGGTGGTGTTTGGCACTTTAAAAGGTTACGCTGACGTGCTTTTGACGGGCGAACGTGTCGCTCTTAATCTGATGCAGCGAATGTCCGGCATCGCGACGCTGACCATGGCCTTTGTTAAAGCTGTCGAAGGCACGACGGCGAGCATTGTCGACACGCGTAAAACGACGCCGGGGCTGCGGGCCCTCGAAAAATACGCGGTTACCGTCGGCGGCGGTAAGAATCACCGGATGGGCCTTGATGACGGAGTATTGATCAAGGATAACCACATTGCTCTCGCGGGCGGGATAACCGAGGCCGTTCACGCGGCAAAACACCACGTCGGGCATTTGCACAAAATCGAGGTCGAGATCGCCAACTGGGCACAACTCCGCGAAGCGATCGAGGCCGGTGCCGAGATCGTTATGCTCGATAACCAAACTCCCGAAGAAGCCGCAAAATTGGTCCAAATGTCGCGCAATATGAATCCGAATGTGCTGATCGAGGCCTCCGGCGGAATGGATCTCGACCGGGTGCGTTCGTTTGCCGAGGCCGGGGTTGATCTGATCTCGGTCGGGCGGCTGACGCATTCGGCGCGGGCGGTGGATATTTCGTTTAAGATTCAAACTGTATAAGAATTTTTACCGCAGATCGACGCAGATAAACACAGATAAGAATTTGGTTTTTATCTGCGTGATCTGCGCTTATCTGTGGCAAATTTCCTTTTATTCGTGCCGCCCGCTTACGCAGGTGGTTCTGACAGCCTTAGCATTTCTGCGGATGGTTTTAGGGTAGGCAGATAATAAATGATGACGGTCGATACGACCAGGGCAAAGGTGCAGGCGAGGCCGCCTTCGATGCCGTAGCTGCCGCCGGTCAGCCACGCAGGGCCGACATCCGTCGCTCGGAATACGGGATCGGGGCTGAATTCGGTGATGCCGCTGACGTTGATGCCGAACACCGGTCCTTGCAGCCAATTCCACGTCAGATGCATTCCCAATGGAAACCAAAGATCGCGGGTCTTTAAGTACGCGGCTCCGAACCACGCACCGGCCAGCAAAGTGTTGAGCCACGACAGGCGGCTGACATCGGGGTTGTTGTTGTGAGCGAAAGCAAATAGCAGCGAAGTAAACGCAATGCCGAGCCAAACGAGTTTTGACCGCAAAAATGTCTGCAGCAGATAGCCGCGAAAGAGCGTTTCTTCCGACGCGGCTCCGACGGCGAATATCAGCAGGGTTGACAGCAAACTGGTCGTGATCGCGGAGGTCGATGAGACACGATTGAGCGTCAGGCTCATACCGCCCGACATCACCGCGATGATGATGGAACTGGTCAAAGCAACGGCCCCGACCGCGCATCCGGCGGCGAGATTCTTTAGCCAGCCGGTGGTAAATGCTATGCCGATGGCCCGGAACGGCAGCCCTTCGAACAGCTTCCCGCACAGCCAGCCCAAGAGGATCGCGATAATTGCCGAGATCGTGAACGGAACGATCAGCGGCAGATAGCTCGTCGTAGATTCGCCAAATTCGAGCTGTGAGAGCACCGTAATGCTGACAAAAATGAAAACAGCCGAGATAATGAGAAAACTAATGAGAAAGATCGCGGCCCGCCAACCGCTGCGTAGCCGACCGTGTTCATTGATGAATATTGTGAGCATATAAAGATGTTTTGCACGATTGTATCGGATCGGCCGGTCGGCGACAAAGCGGCGGTTCGCGTGTGCGAGTTATGCTAAACTTGCTCACATGGAGAACGGCGGTATTAAGGCAAAACGGCGAAAGACGCCGTGGGTGATCGGCACGCTCATGGTCGCGTCTCTCGCCTTGCTGATCGTGCTCCAGTCGACAAATCTTTGGAAGACGTTCACCATCGAATCGTCCAGCGATCTGCTCCTGCTTTACGCGCTTTCGTCCCTGAATTTCATCGCGTTCGTCATCTTCGGGTTTATTTTCCTCCGCAGCATTATCAAGCTGGTGCGCGAGCGTCGGACGTTTGAACTGGGTGCGCAGCTCAAAACAAAACTGCTCATTTATTTCTTTGCCGTCAGCCTGCTCCCGATCATCGCGATGGCGGCTTTTTCTTACCTTTTTATGAGTCGAGCCGTTGAACGGTGGTTTACTCAGATCCCGGAGAACGTTCACAACGAGGCTCGTAATCTCGAAAGCGTATCGGTTGAGGACCGAACCCTAAAATTAGACCAGACGACCGGCATGCTCGCGGCGACGCTTGAAAATCAAATAAATAATGACATTCTGTCGCGCGTTGCCGAGACCGGACGGCTGTCTCATATCGAGGTGGTATCGGCGCAGAATCAATTGATTGCTTCATACGACCGCGATGTGCCGCCGCCGCAGAGAAATGAATTAGACGCAATGCTCGCGTCCGTCCGGGCCGGAAATCCGCCAGGGCCCGCTTATCACGACGGAAAAGGGTTCGACGTGTCCATCGCTAAGATGTCCGGCGGGCGACGGCTGTTCGTGGTGCCGGATCCAATCGGCGAATCGAACCTAAGCAAGGTGATCGACAATTCATTCACCGAATTTGACCAACTCGGACAACAGCAGTTTACGATACGCCGCGTTGGCTTGCTGACCCTCGGGGTACTGACGTTTCTGCTGATGTTCGCCTCGTCGTGGATCGCGTTTCACGTCGCCCGCGGGTTGACGCTGCCGATCAAGGCCCTGGCCGAAGGTGCGGGAGAGATCGCACGCGGTAATCTTCGGCATCGCGTGGATGTTTTGGCAGAGGATGAGCTGGCGTTGCTTGTCAACGCGTTTAATGAGATGTCCGCCACGCTCGAGGCCAACTCAGCCGAACTCGGTGAGCGCCGCCGTTACATCGAGACCGTGCTCGAAGCCCTGCCGACAGGTGTCGTCTCGTTTGACGCCGAAAACCGCGTTAGCACCATCAATAGCGCAGCGATCAGTATTTTGGGACTCGGTCCTGAGGATCTGGTTGGAATCGGTTTGGTAAATTTGGTGGAGGATGAGGACCGGGTTGTCTTTGAGCGATTGGTTGCAAGATCCCGCCGTGTCGGCCATGCCTCGGATCAAACGGTTTTGAAAGTTGCGCAAACGGACATACATCAGACGGGCGACAATGGGAGGACTGTTGCGATAACGGCATCCGCCCTACCCGCCGAAAGCGGCGTGGTGCTCGTCATCGAAGACCTCTCCGAACTTATCGCGGCCCAGCGTGCGTCTGCCTGGCAAGAGGTTGCGCGGCGGATGGCCCACGAGATCAAAAATCCGCTTACGCCGATCCAGCTATCGGCCGAACGGATCGCCAAGCGATTCGTCAACTCCGGCCACAGCGAAAACGGCGTCGGAAAACGCATCGATGACAAAGGCCCCTTCAGCGATGTCGTTCACGAGAGCACATCGACCATTCTGCGTGAGGTATCGTCGCTCAAATCGATGGTTGACGAGTTTTCGCGTTTTGCACGACTGCCGGATACAAAGCTTGAGATCGGCGACCTCAACAATGTAATTCTGCAAGCGGTGCATGGATTTGACGGACGATTTGTTCGATTGATTATCGACACGGACCTGGCGGACGAACTGCCCGCCGTCTCAGTAGATGTTGAGCAGATGCAGCGCGTTTTTGTAAATTTAATAGAAAATTCCGTCGAGGCTTTCGGTACGGACACCGAGGAGCCGCGAATTTTAGTCACGACGCGTTATGAAACCGCCCGCGATCTGGTCGTCGCCGAGGTTTCCGACAACGGCAAAGGAGTTGCCCCCGGTGATCTGCAAAAATTGTTTCAGCCGTACTTTTCGACAAAAGGCCGTGGCACGGGGCTTGGACTCGCAATCGTAAATCGTATAATTACCGAACACCACGGCCGTATTCACGTCGTCGCAAACCAGCCGAGAGGGGCGAAATTTATTATTGAAGTGCCAGTGAGCACGTAAGTTTTTATTGATGCAAAACGCAATTCTCATCGTCGACGACGAACCCGGCATCCGCGACACGCTTCGCGGTGTGCTTGAGGACGAAGGTTTTGCGGTCGCCACGGCCGCTTCGGGTGAGATATGTCTTGAGATGGCCCGCTCGAATCATTACGGGTGCATTTTGCTCGACATCTGGCTGGGCAGCGGCATTGACGGACTCGAAACGCTCGCCAAACTCAAAGAAGAAGGTAATGATGCGGCGGTTGTGATGATCTCCGGTCACGGCAATATTGAGACGGCGGTCAAATCGACGAAATTGGGAGCGTTCGACTTTATCGAAAAGCCGCTCAGCCTTGAGCGGACGATCGTGACGGTAAATAACGCCGTTCGCCAACGTGAGCTTGAGCGTGTCAACGAGCAGTTACAGACCGAACTCGATGAACAATACGTAATGGTCGGCGAATCGGTGGCGATGCGTGCTCTTCGCAAGCAGATATCCATCGTTGCTCCGACCGACGGACGTGTATTGATCTCGGGCGAAAGCGGAACCGGAAAGGAACTGGTCGCACGAGCAATACATTCGCAGTCAAAACGCAAAAACGCACCGTTCGTCGAGATCAATTCGGCGGCGATCCCGGAGGAGTTGGTCGAATCGGAGCTTTTTGGTCACGCCAAGGGCGCGTTTTCGGGTGCAACTCGGTCTAAAAAAGGGAAGTTTGAGGTGGCGGACGGCGCGACGCTTTTTCTCGATGAGATCGGCGACATGTCGCCGCGGGTTCAGGCAAAGATGCTCCGGGTTCTGGAGGAACAGCGTTTCGAGCCGGTTGGGAGCAACACGCCGGTGTCGGTAGATGTTCGCGTGATCTCCGCGACCAATAAGCCACTCGACAGCCTTATCGATAACGGCAATTTTCGGGCAGATCTGTTTTACAGGCTCAACGTTATCCCGTTTCAGGTGCCGCCGCTTCGCGAGCGTCCTGAGGACATTCCCTTGCTCGTTGATCATTTCAACCGGCGGTTTTCGTCCGAGTATGGAAAGCAGCCCAAAGAGTTTGCGGAGGATGCGTTGGGGAGGTTGCAGGCGAACGATTGGCTGGGAAATGTTCGCGAATTAAAAAATACGATTGAGCGGATCGTGATTATGTCGGGCAAGAAAAAGATTATGGCCGACGATCTCCCCGAACTGGAATCGACCGTCGAAACGCCCGCGATCAGCTTTCGCTTTCAGACATTTAAGGACGCCACCGATGCTTATCAACGCGAATTCATTCTCCATAAACTCGGCGAATTCGAGGGCAATGTTGCTAAGGCTGCCGAGGACATGGGCGTCGACCGCAGCCATTTGTATCGGAGAATGCGCAATCTCGGTATTCAGCAAAAATAATCGTTCAGGACAACCGGAGAGAAAGATGAAAGGAAGGAAATATGGAGTGGCTTCGAACCAATTGCTTTGCTTGCTTTTCGGACTTTTCACACTTCTGTCTGGCTGTGGCGGTTCGATCTCCACCGAAAATTCCCCGGCAAATCAATCAAATCGCACAAAACCGGTAGACAATGGCCCGAAGCGTGAGGTGACCTTTTTTGCCGTCGGCGATATCATGCTCTCACGAGGCGTGGCCGCCGTGATAAATCGTGCGGGCATCGACCGGCCGTTTGTCCTGTGCAAGGATGAGTTGCTCAAGACCGATTTTAATTTCGGAAACTTTGAGAGTCCCGTTTCTGGCAATGATAGCCGCATTGGCAAAGGCCTCGTTTTCAATACCCGCGTCAAGGATGTCGCGGCGATCACAAACGCAAATTTTAAGGCAGTCAACCTCGCCAACAATCACATGTTCGATCAGCTCTTGCCCGGTATGCGAAATACGCTCAAAGTCATGAACGAACGCAACATCGTTAACATTGGCGTCGGCGAAGACCTGACCGAGGCCTGGCAGCCTAAATATTTGACGGTGAAGGGGATCAAGATCGCGTTCATCGGAGCATCTTTCTCGTCGATAAACGACCTCGGCAAGACCCGCAATAGTCAGGTGGCACGAGTCGAGGACCTCGACCGACTCAAGGCGGCCGTCGCCGAAGCTAGGCACAACTCGGATTTTGTTCTCGTGACGATGCACGCCGGTATTGAATATACGCGTGAACCTAACAAGTTACAGGTCGATTTTGCAAGAGCGGCGATCGATGACGGCGCCGATATTGTCATCGGAGCCCACCCGCACTGGATCCAAACGACGGAGCAGTACAGGGGCAAGTGGATATTCTATTCGCTAGGTAATTTTATCTTCGACCAGCGTGACCCCGAGACCCACCGCGGCCTAACACTCAGAATTAAAATTGCCGCGCCGTCCAACGAAAAACCGGAAGGCGGCGCCATCGTCGAGAAAATCGAGCTATTGCCCGTTATCATCGACACTCCAGGCGTCCCGCGTTTCGCAAACGCCGACGAGACCAACTCGATTCTTCGGAGCATCCGGATGGATGGCCGGGCGGTCATTACTGCGGCCCGGGCAAACTAACACAGCCACGCCAATTAATTTTCAAAGATCATTGGTGCGTGACCGGGAATCCGCGTTCGATCATCAAGGCATCGACTTTTGGATCGCGTCCCCGAAATTTCCTGAATCCGTCCGACGGGTCGATGGTGTTGCCAACGGTGAAGACATATTTCCTCAGCCGCTCGGCGACCCTTTTGTCGTACGGGCCATCCGCCTCGGTAAATGCCGTGTAGGCGTCGGCCTTTAGAACGTCCGACCATAAATAGCTATAGTAACCGGCCGAATAGTCGTCGCTCCCGAATATGTGCCGAAACTGCGTCAGACGGTGGCGCATCACGATCTCATGCGGCATGCCGAGCTTTGTCAGCTCATCCTCTTCGAATTGCTTTGGGTCGATCTTTGCGTCACCGGCGAGATGGATCTTCATATCCATTAGAGCACTCGCGAGCAACTCCGTGGTTTCGAAACCCTGATTGAATGTGGACGCTTTTTTGATCTTTTCGATCAACTCTTTGGGCATCGGTTTTCCGGTTTGATAGTGAAGTGCGAAACGGTTCAGCACTTCCGGTGTCGATACCCAATGCTCAAGGAGCTGAGAAGGGAATTCCACATAATCAGTGGGCACGGCGGTTCCCGAAAGTGTCGGATAGGTCACGTCGGACGACAGGCCGTGCAGGGCGTGGCCGAATTCGTGAAACATCGTCGTCGCGTCATCCCACGAGATCAGAACAGGCTCGCCGGGCTTACCTTTGACAAAGTTAGCGTTGTTGGAGACGATCGTCGTGATGTCGCCGCTGACGCGGGCCTGATTGCGGTACTGATTCATCCACGCGCCGCTGTCTTTGCCGTCACGGGCGTACGGGTCGAAATACCAAAGGCCAACATGCTTGCCGGACGTTTTATTGGTGACCTCGAAAACGGACATGTCCGCATTAAAGGTCGGAATGCCTTCGAGTTTCTTAAAATTAAAATTAAAAAGCTCGCCTGCGACCCACATCATTGCCTCGCGCATTTTGTCGAGCTGTAGATAAGGCTTGACCTCGTTTTGGTCGAGATCGTATTTCTCCTTTCGCACCTTTTCCATGTAATAGCGATAGTCCCAGGGCTCGATCTTGATCTTTGCTCCCTGTTTGTTGGCGAGGGTCTGCATATCGGCGACCTCTTCGTGAACACGGGCGATCGCGGCTGGCCAGATTTGTAGCATCAGGTTCATTGCGTTTTCGGGAGTTTTCGCCATTTTTTGCGACACGATCCAATGGGCATGCGTTTGTAAGCCAAAAAGATGAGCGCGTTCGGCTCGCAACGCAAGGATCTGTTTGATCGTCTCATTATTATCACGAGCGTCGCCATTATCGCCGCGGCTGACGAACATTTTCCATACTTTTTCGCGAAGTTCCCGATTGTCGGCGTATGTCAGAAAAGGATCGGTCGACGAACGCGTGTTGCGGATAACCCATTTGGCCCTAAAGATGTCGGCTCCAGCCGAACTCACACCAACGACTTCGACTTTTTTGTTCGCGGCAGACTGAGTAGCGGCATCGATCAGCGATTGCGGCAGGCCTGCCAAGTCTTGTTCACTGCGTAAGCCGATTGCCAGCTCGCTCTCTTCGCCCTGGAGGTTTTGATTGAATTTTGTATAGACAGTGGCAAGCTGCTGATTGACCTCGGCGAGCCTCGCCTTTTTCGATGCATCCAAAGCAGCTCCGGCGTGGACAAAATTCTCGTAATCGACCTGCACCAGCCGCTGCTGCTCAGGGTTGAGCGTCTTTTTGGCATGCGAATTATACACTGCCTCAATACGCTTGAAGAGGGCGGTGTTTTGCGTGATCTTATCGAAATGAGCGGCAAGCTTTGGCTGCATTTCAGCCTGGACCGGTTGGAACTCGGCCGTGTTCAAACTCGTTCCCCACACACCAAAGATCGTCTGAACGCGATTGAGCATATCGCCCGACTTTTCGAGAGGAACGAAGGTGTTATCAAATGTCGGCGCGGCCTGTGTTTTGGCGATAGCGTCGATCTCGGCCAGATTTTCGGCCATCGCGGTTTCGAGAGCGGGCTTAAAGTCGCCGACCTTTATCTTATTAAAAGGCGGAATACCGCCGTACGGCCCTACCCATGGGGCGGTCAGCGGGTTGGCCGCAGCGTCGAATGCTGTTTCTTCACTGCTTACGGTCGACTGCTTGCCGGTTACTGTATTTTGGTTTGTCATAACGATCAAAAAGCCTGCAGCGACGGTCAAAAGCAGGCGAACAAGGTGGCGATGAAACATTTTGGTAGATCTCCTCTCTGGGGTTTGTTGGATTCTAACTCGTTACGGCGGGTTGGACAACTTGTTACGCTGTAACGCCAGTGGATTAATCTTCTATTAATTATCTTTGAGGTAAGATAATGGGCAATGCGTGTTCTTGTAGTCGAAGACGATCAGCGAATTGCACATTTTGTTGCAAAGGGGCTGCGTGAGAATACTTACGCGGTGGATGTTGCCGTGGATGGGGCGGCAGCGCTTTATCAGAGCGCGATCAATGTGTACGATGCCGTCGTTCTCGATGTGATGCTGCCGGTGAAGGACGGTTTTGCGGTCTGTCGCGAGATGCGCGAGGCGGGTGTGAAGACGCCGATACTGATGCTGACCGCGCGGGACGCGGTTGAGGACAAGGTCGACGGCCTTGACGCCGGGGCGGACGACTATCTGACAAAACCTTTTGCATTTGACGAGCTGCTCGCCCGGCTAAGGGCTTTGCTTCGCCGTAGCGGCGACGTGCGTCCGTCGCGGATTATCATCGCCGATCTCGAGATCGACACGGCAGGGCAGCGAGTGTGGCGCGGCGGCAATGAAATTTCGCTTACTTCAAAAGAATATGCTTTGCTTGAGTATCTGGCTCGCGAGCGAGGCAAAATTGTCGGCCGGGCGGAGATCGCCGAGCATGTATGGGATGAGAACTTTGATATTTTCTCAAACCTGATAGATGTTTACGTCAAAAGGCTAAGGACGAAGATGGACGAGGGGTTTGCAGCGCCACTCATTCGAACTCGTCGCGGGCAGGGGTATATTTTAGACGATGTTTAGTTCGATCAGGACAAAATTGACGCTCTGGTACGTCGCCGTGCTGGCTCTCGTGGTCGTCGCGTTTTCGGCTCTGACGTTCGTTGTTCTCGGAAATGCCCTAAACAGGGATATCGATGAGCGTCTGGTCGAAATGTCGCGAAATTTTGGTGTAGCGATAATGGCCGAGCAAGAGGACGAATCGGCCCCCATAAGTGAAAGGGCTATAGCGGAGGCGGTAAATGAGATGCGTTTTCGCGACTATCAGTTTTCGATATCGAGCGGGGGCGGCCGCACGATCGCCTCGACAAGTGGAAATGTAATTGATCCGAAGTGTCTAATTGGCGATGCCGCCTTTCGTGATTGTGAAATCGGTGACGAGTCGTTTCGGGTCTACGAATCACCGCTCGCAAACGGGCCTCGCGAATATCGTCTTTTTGCCTTCCACTCGCTTCACGAGTTGACAGAGCTAAAACGTCGGATGGGCGGCGTATTTCTGCTGGGCGTCCCGTTGACCCTGCTCCTGGCTGGCGTCGGGGGCTATTTCCTGGCCCGCAAAAGCCTCGCTCCCGTCGTTGAGATCGGGCGGCAGGCATCGCAGATCGGTGCCGGGAATTTGAACGAACGGATCACGATAAAAAACAAGCACGACGAGCTAGGCGACCTTGCCGAGGTCTTTAACGACCTTTTGGGCCGGCTCGACGCGTCATTCGAACAGCAGCGGCGTTTTATGGCGGACGCTTCGCATGAGTTGCGGACGCCGCTCGCGATCGTCAGAGGCGAGGCCGAGGTGGCGCTTTCGAAAGACGACCGTTCGCCCGCCGAATATCGCGAATCGCTCAACATCCTCCACGACGAAAGCAAGCGCCTGACAAAGATCGTCGAGGACCTTTTCACGCTTGCACGTGCGGACGCGGGTCAATTTAAAGCGGCCTTTGCTCCGGTTTACCTCGATGAGATCGTCGCAGACGCAGTTCGCTCAATGCGTGTTCTGGCAGACCAGCGGAAGATAAATATCGAGATCTCCAGCACGACAGAATTACCTTTTAACGGCGACGAATCATTGCTCCGCCGACTGTTCCTTAACCTGCTCGACAACGCGGTAAAATACAGCCGTCCGGACGGCAAGGTCACGGTCGAGTGCCTTGCAACCGACGCACAATTGCAAATAATTGTTTCGGACAACGGGATCGGCATTCCGCCGGACGAGCAAGACCATATCTTCGACCGGTTTTATCGGGTTGACAAGTCCCGCAGTCGCGCGGACGAGACCGCGACAAGCGGAGCCGGGCTGGGCCTCTCGATCGCGCGGTGGATCGTGGAGATCCACGCCGGAAAGGTCGTTCTGGTTTCATCGACCAAGGATGGAAGTGTGTTTTCAGTAAACTTTCTCCGTTAATCTTCTATTAACTTTATTGGAGTATACTAACGGTAGATTAAATCAAAATAGACCAAAAGTGATTGCGCTTTCAGGCGGTCAGCGGGAACCTCAAAATTATGAAAACTTTAACAACGCAGATTTTTTCGATCATGTTTCTCATCGCCATGGGCGCCGGAGCATGTATCGCACAAGGCTCGAGCGGCTATCACCTGTTGAACCGGATCGAGGTCGGCGGTGACGGCGGCTGGGACTACCTAGTCGCCGACCCGGAAGGCAAGCGTCTCTACGTCTCGCACGCGACCCACGTTGTCGTTATCGACACGTCGACGGACAAGGTTGTCGGCGATATCCCGGGTACCAACGGCGTCCACGGCATCGCGTTTGACGAAAAGCTGGGGAAAGGATTTATCAGCGACGGTCGCGATAACAATGTCACTATCTTTGACCTGAAAACGCTTAAGATTTTGGGAACGGCGCCGACCGGAAAAAATCCCGATGCGATCATCTACGATCCCGGCTCGAAGCGTGTTTTTACCTTTAACGGCGGCAGTGCGAATACGACAGCCATCGACGCGGCTGACGGCAAGGTCGCGGGTACGATCGATCTGGGCGGCAAGCCGGAATTTGCGGTGTCGGACGGTAAAGGCACTGTTTTTGTGAACATTGAGGATAAAAACGAGATCATCGCGTTCGATTCCATCAAACTGACGGTCAAAGCCCATTGGCCGATAGCTCCCGGTGAGGAAGCGTCCGGATTGGCGTTCGACGTAAAAAATATGCGGTTGTTTGCAGTAGCGGGTAATAAGAAAATGATCGTCATGGATGCCACCAACGGCAAGGTGGTCGCCGATCTGCCGACCGGTGAGGGAACAGACGCGGCGGGTTTCGACCCCGAGACGAAAACGGCGTTCGCGTCAAATGGTGACAGTACGTTAACCGTCATTCACGAAGATTCCAAAGATAAATTTAGCGTCGTCGAAAACGTCAAAACTGAGCCGCGCGCGCGTACGATGGCACTCGACACCAAAACGCACAAGATCTATTTACCAACTGCAAAATTTGGCGAAGCTCCGGCTGCGACAGCTCAGAATCAGCGTCCGCGGGCGCCGATGCTGCCGAATAGTTTTGTGATTCTGGTTTACGGGAAGTAAGGGCACATTTTGCTACACATGGATGTTGGGATCGAGGTTTTGGATACGCCGAGCCTCTTATACCGACTTGGAATTAATAAAGGAGAAACACACAATGAAAAAGATAACGGCAGTTTTGTTAGTGGCACTGTTTGGTTTCGGTACGCTCGTCGCGGAGGCCAAACCGAAGGTGATCGGGATGAAACGCGCAACGGCCATAGCGAGGTCCCATGCGAAGGGGTTGAAATTAAAAGCCAAGGAACTCGAAAAAGAAAAGGGAAAATGGATATACTCTTTTGAGTTCAAAAATCGCAACGGTTCGATCCGCGAAGTTAACGTGAATGCCTACACCGGCAAGATCGTTGGCATCGAGCATGAAAATGCCAAGAAAGAAGCGAACGAGGAAAAGAACGAGAAGAAAAAGAAACACTAGTCGTTTTGGATAAGGATGGAGATAAGGGGAAAACTCGTTTTTATCAGCCTGATTTTGCTGCCGGCGGCGAGTGCTCTTATGCAGACGCCGCCGGCTGCAAAAAGTGTTTTTGCCAGTGATCCGGTCAGCCGTCCGCGACAGGATGCGGGACCGATCCTTACCCTCCAGGACGCAATCAATCTCGCTCTGAAGCAGGCATCGGCGTTTCGCGGGTCGCAGATCGGCGAGCGGATCGCGGCCGAGGACGTGACGCAGGCAAAAGCGGCGTTTTATCCTAAATTTGAGGCAAAACCGAATTATATCTTCACCTCGCCATCGCTTGGATCCGTGCGCCCTCGACTGCCGTCTTATCTCGGTGCCAATGCCATTAATGAGATTCAAGGTTTAGTCGTTGCATCCGGTGAGATCGATACATCGGGAAGGCTGAAAGCGACACTGCGTCACAATCAGGCGTTGCTCGCTTCGGCGCGTGCCGGCACCGAGGTCGCCAAGCGGGAGTTGGCGCAGGGTGTTGGCGATGCGTATTTCGGGCTGGCGCTCGCGACGGTAAAACGAGGCGGAGCGGAAAAAAACCTCGCTTCCGCTGAGGAATTTGAAAATAATACAAAACTACAACTCGATGCCGGCGAGGTCGCTCCGGTCGATCTCGTTCGCGCCCGATTGCAGACGGCTGCGAGACGCGACGAGCTTGAGCAGGCTCACTCCGACGAGTCGGTCAACGCAAGTGGTTTGCGCGAGCTTATCGGCTATGCATTCACCGATGCAGTTGCCGTCCAGGATCTCATGACGCAGATGCCAGTCGATAACGAGATCGAGCGGGTTGCCGAGACGGCCATCGCAACGCGACCGGAATTTGCGCAATTTGAGGCTGACCGGAAAGCCGCTGAGACCGACATTGATGCCGCAAAAGCACAGCGAAAGCCGCAGTTTACGTATTCGGTGAGCAGCGGCCTGATATCCGATTCGCTGGCACCGTCACATCTTAAGGACAGCCTAGGCGTACAGGTGAATATTGGCGTGACGATACCAATCTTCGATTGGGGAGCGGCAAGATCGCGGGAAACGCAGGCCCGATTGCGGCTTCAGCAGACCGAAAATACGCGGCAAATGGCCGAGCGACTCTTTGCCCAGGCTTTTTTTACGGCCCGCACCCAGGCGATCTCGGCCCACACTCGTATCAGGCTGATTGCGGCGGCGATACCGGATGCGGAGGCTAACGTTTCGGCATCGACGGCGAGATACCGGGCGGGCGAGGCGACCATTGTTGAGGTTATCGACGCCCAAAACACTTTGATTACACAGAGATCGTCTCTTTACCAGGCGATTTTTGATTATCAGACAGCCCGCTCGCGGCTGATGCGGGCAGCGGGGCAATAGAGAGTGCAAATGGCAGAAGGAAACGACACAACAGAACTTGAGAACGGAATTGAACCGGAAGTGAGCGAATCTTCGCCATTCAACGCAAAGCCGTTTGTTATAGGTGCGATCGTGATAGCCGCGATCGTCCTGATAGGCCTATTTTTCTTCCTGAAAAAACAAGATACGGACGACGAAAAAGAAAAGAAAGAGGAACCGGTTGTCAGCGTAAAGGTCGCGAAAGCCGAAAAAAATACGATCTCCGCTGAAATCTCGGCTCCGGGAACGGTCGCCCCGGTTGAACAATCTACCGTGTCGTCCACGATCTCGGCGCAGATCATCCAGATGCGATTGCTCAAGAATGCGGTTGTTCAGAAAGGTGAAACTCTCGCCGTGCTTGCGTCCAAAGACTTGCGGGCCCAGCGTGACGAGGCACAGGCGGCTGTCAACGAAGCAAAGCTTAATCTTCAAACACTCGAAAAAGTCACTATTCCGCAAACTTCCGCTCAAAACGAGAAAGATCTTTCGGACGCAAAAGCGATTCTTGACAATGCTCGATCGGTCTATGAACGCCGCAAAGATCTCTATCAAAAAGGCGGTATTTCGCTGAAAGAGCTTGAGGCCTCGCAACTTTCGGTTACAAACGCTGACAACGCCTATAAGCTGGCCCAGAAAAGTGCCGGCCTTAACCGGTCAGCAGTGAACCCGAACGCACGGGCGATCGCGCAAAGCAGGATACATCAGGCGGAGGACCATCTTAAGACGATCGAGGTCCAGGCAAATTTGGCGGAAATACGCGCTCCTATCACAGGCGTTGTGACGGACCAATTTCAGTTTGAGGGCGAATTTGCCGCGTCGGGAGCGAAACTGCTGACGATTGCGAACCTTAGCGAAGTTAATGTTAAGGCACAACTTGCCGATACGGTTGTCAAAGACCTGAAAACCGGCGACGCCGTCTCCGTCTATCCGCCTTCGGCCCCCGACGAACGCATGACCGGCCGCGTGACGCTCATCAGCCGAACCGGCGATCTGCAAAGCCGGACGGTCGAGGTCTGGGCGAGGTTTGGCAATCCACGCGGGTTGCTCATTGCCGGTGGGTCGGTGCAGTTTGTGGTGACCAGCGATACGGCGGATGATGCGATCGTTATCCCGCTTGCGGCGGTGACATTAAGTGCTTCAAATGCCGATGAAGGAACCGTTATAGTCGTCGGCGTTGACTCGCTCGCCCACGAGACCAAAGTCAAGATCGGTATCAAAAATCGCGACAAGGTCCAGATCACCGAAGGCCTGAAAGGAGGCGAATCCGTCGTTGTCGAAGGGAACTATGGCCTGCCGGACAAGACAAAAGTCGAAGTTGCCGCCGACGACGAAACCGACAAAGAAAAAGACAAGGACAAAGATTAATTGAATTTCGCCGGCACAATTTCCAGTCACAAACGGGCCGTTCTGGTGACCGTTTTGCTTCTATGCATTGCGGGAGCGTATGCTGCATGGCGGATGCCTTCGGCGATTTTCCCGAATACGGATTTTCCGCGTATCATGATCACCGTCGAAAACGGCGAAACTCCCGCCGATCAGATTCTTGCGACGGTGACGCAGCCGATCGAAGAAAAAATGAACGGCATTCCGGGTATCCAGCGGATCCAGTCGACGACATCACGGGGCTCGGCCGGCATCGGACTCTTTTTTGACTGGAACACTGATCCGAAAGAGGCGCTGGCACTTGTCCAGGCCCGACTTCCCGAGATCAACCTGCCGCCGACCGCTACGATCACGCATGTGGAACGGCTGACATTCGCGATCTTTCCGGTTGTCGGTTATAGTCTCACTTCTGAAAGACGAGACCTCACCGCTCTTCGCGAAACCGCTCAGTACACCATCAAGCCGCGACTAGCTCGGCTGCCGGGCGTTTCTGAAGCGCGTATTTTGGGAGGTGCGGTGCGTGAGTTTCACATCGAAGTCGATCCGGCGAAGCTTTCAGCCCGCAACGTCACTGTTCAGCAGGTCGAAGAAGCTGTAAAAAATTCGAATGTTATCGAGTCTCCCGGACTAATCGAAGAAAATCACCATTTGGAACTCGCTCTGGTGAGCGGGTTAGCAACTTCGGCGGCCGACCTCAATCCGATCGTCGTCGCCACCGTTAACGGAGGTAACGTCCTCGTGTCGGACATAGCGACCGTCCACGAAGGCAGCGAGCCACATTACAATATTATTACCGCTGATGGCAAGAAAGCGGTGCTCATCAATATCCTGCGACAGCCCGGCGCAAATACGATCACGGTTAGCGACGAGGTCAAAGCCGAACTTGACCTGATAAAAAAGACTCTGCCGGACGATATGGTTATCACGCCGTATTACGATCAGTCGCTGTTGGTGCGCGACTCGATGGCGTCGGTCCGTGATGCGA
Organism: Pyrinomonadales bacterium; assembly: GCA_038227175.1. Classification (GTDB taxonomy): domain Bacteria; phylum Acidobacteriota; class Blastocatellia; order Pyrinomonadales; family Pyrinomonadaceae; genus OLB17. The sequence goes on from JBBRPZ010000010.1 coordinate 56,683, forward strand.
TCATTCTCGGGCTGATCCTGTCGGTGATCATCCTTTTCGCGTTTTTGCGAAATATCGGCACAACATTTGTCGCGATCCTGGTTATTCCGGTTACAATACTTTTCACTTTTTTGGCCATATATCTGGTCGGATTATCGTTTGACCTGATGACGTTGGGCGGCATCGCGGCGGCGATCGGGCTGGTTATAGATGACGCGATCGTTGTCGTCGAAAATATTTACACGCATCTGTTGCACGGCGAATCGCGCCGCGCAGCCGTTCAGGCCGCCGTATCCGAGATCACGGTCCCGATCATCGGCTCGACCATTACGCCCGTTGTGGTTTTTTTGCCGTTAACCATTCTGACTGGAGTCACCGGCGTTTTCTTTCGGTCGCTGGCGTTGACGATGGCCGTTGCTTTGCTCACCTCTCTGGTACTCGCGCTGACGTTCACTCCGGTCCTGGCCGAGAGATTTGTAAAGGTCAAAAAGAAAGCCGATCAAGAGGAATTTGGCAACGTTTTGAAACTCATTGTTCGGCCGTACGAATGGCTGTTGGGACATGCTTTGCACAATCGGTGGACGGTTATCGCGGTTTGCGGCCTCGTTCTTTTCGGGTCCTATATCATGTACTCGCAGCTTGGGACCGAGTTTTTGCCGGCATTTGACGAAGGGGCGTTTATATTGGATTACGTCGCGCCGCCCGGCAGTTCCTTAGCGGAAACCGACCGGTTCCTGAATCATATTGAGGAAATACTAACCAAAACGCCTGAGGTTGAAAGTTTCTCGCGACGCACCGGCCTGCAGCTCGGAATGACCGGTGTTACCGAGCCAAATACGGGCGATTTTGCTGTTAAAATGCGGGCGATCCGCAAGCGTTCGACCGACAAGGTGATCGATGGTATTCGCGACGAGATCAAATCCACCGAACCGGCGGTCGACGTCGAATTTATGGGCATCCTTTCCGACCTGATCGGAGATCTCGCAAGTGCTCCGCAGCCGATCGAGATCAAAATATTCAGCGACGACAAAAAGGCGCTTGAGGCAAAGGCTGTCGAGGTCGAGGATGATATTAAAAAAATCAACGGAGTTGTCGATACGCTCAGCGGCGTGGTCGTCAGCGGACCGGCGGTCACGTTCAAGATTGATCCCCAACTGGCGGCGAAATTCGGCGTAAACGCGACCGACATTGCGACGGCGGTCGAAGCCTCGATGAACGGCACTAAAGTCTCGAACATCCTCGAACGCGGTCGTCAGGTCGCCGTCCGCGTCGTCTTTCCAAAAGACTCGCGTTCGTCGCTTGAAATGCTGCGTTCGCTGCAGATACGATCTGCGAGCGGCCAGCAATTTCGTCTCGATCAGGTAGCGAAGATTGACTACAACGAAGGCCAGACTGAGATGAACCGCGACGGCCTACGCCAAACGGTGGCAGTGACCGCACGCATCAGCGGCAGCGATCTTGGCGGAACGATCGCCAAAATAAAGGCAGATCTCAAAAAAAATGTGAAATTTCCGGCGGGAATGACGGTCGAGTACGGCGGGCTTTACGCGGAGCAGCAGTCGTCGTTCCGCGAACTCGCGATCTCGCTTTCGCTGGCGATCGTGCTTGTGTTCCTCGTGCTGTTGATCGAGTTTCGCTCGTTCGCCCACCCATTTGCCATTGTTGCTGGAGCGGTTCTGGCTCTCAGCGGCGTGCTCGCGGCGTTGCTGGTGACGAAATCGACCCTCAACGTCGTCAGCCTGATGGGAATGATAATGGTCGTTGGGATAGTCGCAAAAAATGGCATCCTGATGCTGGACGCCGTTGAAGAAAATTTGAAAAAAACTGGTAATTTGACTGAGGCACTGATGCTGTCCGGTCGCCGCCGTTTTCGGCCTGTTTTGATGACCTCGCTTGCAGCGATACTAGGCATGGCGCCGCTTGCCCTCGCTCTCGGATCCGGTGCGGAGTTGCTGCAGCCGCTTGCGATTGCCGTCATTGGCGGGTTGCTCTTTGCGTTGCTGTTGTCGCTCATAGTAACGCCGACGGTCTATTCGCTTCTCAGCGGAGCGAAATTCGAAAAAGCCGGTGACGAGCTTATCTCTTAAGGCTGCTAAAGCCATTCACAGCAATGTGCGACTTGCATTCGGGACGCTCCGCGTCTATCTTAAAGTTGCTCAAAAAATATCATTAACCTGTGTCCAGTCAGTAACATGCTGACAAATCGAATCCACTGACAGGCACCGGTTTTCGCGAATTACCATATTTTACGGCGTTCAACTTTGGAAAATAAAAACTCTCGAGGTCTTGACACAATGAATCTTAAACCTTCATCGCGATACTTGTACCTGTTTTTGCTGATGGCTTTCGCCATCCTGCCGCTAGGCGCGCAGACGATAAATACGACCATCAAGCCGCAGCGTGATCCGAATCAACCGATCGACGAGGAATACACAAAGAAGATCAAAGAGTACACTACCCAACCATTCTTCAATTCTCCGCTCACGGACTACTTGCCGGCGTCTAAATCCATTCCGACGCCAAAGGCCGTGCTCGGTGACGTGGCCGGTGCCCCCGGAAAACTGCCCTACGCTGAGGAAGTTTACAAATACATGCGGATGCTCGAAAAAGCGAGCCCGCGAGTGAAGGTTTTTTCGATCGGGACCACCGAAGAGGGTCGCGAGATGATCGCCGTCGCGGTTTCGTCGGAGGCAAACATCGCCCAGATCGAGACCAATCGTGCCCGGCTTACGAAACTTGCCGACCCTCGTACGATCGGGATGAACGATGACGAGGCTGATAAGATCGTCGCCGCGTCCGTGCCAGTCTATTACCTGACCGGTACGATCCACTCGACCGAAACCGGATCGCCGACCGCTTTGATGGAGCTTGCGTATCGCCTGACCGTTGACGAAGGCGAGTATTACAAAAACATTCGTAATAATCTGATCACGCTGATCACGCCGGTCGTCGAAGTTGATGGCCGTAACCGCATGGTCGATATCTATAATTGGCACCTCGCCAATCCGGGCAAGAATTGGCCGAACCTCCTTTATTGGGGACATTACGTTGCTCACGACAACAACCGCGATTCGATGGCGCTTTCGCTTAATCTGACCAAAAACGTCCTGAATACGTATCGCGAATGGAAGCCGCAGGTGCTCCATGATCTACACGAGTCGGTACCGTATCTTTACGACAACACCGTTGGCGATCAACCCTACAACGCATGGCTCGACCCGATATTGACCGACGAGTGGCAGCAGATCGGGTGGCAAAATGTGTCGGAGATGACCAAATTCGGGATGCCCGGCGTATTCACACACGGGACGTTCGACACATGGTCGCCGAGCTATTTGATGTTCATCGCCGCGTCGCATAACGGCATCAGCAGGCTGTATGAGACGTTTGGTAACGGCGGTGCGGACACTGTCGAGCGAACGCTGTCGCCGTCGGACTATTCGCGCCGCTGGTACAAGCAGAATCCGCCACTGCCAAAAACCATGTGGTCGCAGCGCAACAACAATAATTATCAGGAAACCGCTATTATCGTCTCGCTCGCTAATTTTGCGACCAACGGCAAGTATTTTCTGCGAAACTTTTACTTAAAGAGCAAGAATTCAATACTCAAACCAAAACAGGCAGGTCCGGCGGCTTACGTTTTTCCCGCTGACGACCCGCGGCCGGGCGGTCAGTCGCAACTGCTGCATCTGCTCCAGATGCAGGGCTGCGAAATTCATCGGGCAAAGACTGCTTTTACCGTCACGATGGTTGCTCCGAAGAGCGAGAAAAAAGACGAGCCGAAAACAAAGACTCGCGATTTTGCCGCCGGCAGTTATGTTGTCCGTATGGATCAGCCATACAGCCGAGTTGCTGACATGATGCTCGATTTACAGTACTGGGCACCCGACGATCCGCAAAAGGATATTTATGACGACACGGCATGGTCATTTGGCGAATTGCAGAACGTCAAGACCGTGCGTGTGACCGACGCCAAAATTTTGGACGTTCCGATGGATGCTGTCGTCGGTGATGTGCGGGCTCCAGGTGGTGTTACCGGCACCGGCTCAACATTTGTGGTCAATCACAATACCGACAATTCACTTGTGACGCTCCGCTACCAGTTGCGGAATGCCAAATTCGAGACCGCCGAAGAGCCTTTTGAAGCGGCTGGCCAAAAGTTTGCCCGAGGCTCGTTCATCATCAGTGGCGTTACGTCAGACGAACTGTCAAAAGCAACCACCGACCTCGGCCTCAAAGCCTACGCGGTCGATGCTGCTCCGACGGTGAAAACGCACCCCGCACGCGCTCCACGGATTGCATTCATGCACACGTGGCTTTCGACGCAGGACGAGGGCTGGTGGCGACTCGAATTCGACCGGCTGAAAGTGCCTTTCACCTATATCAGTACGCAAGATGTTGCCAAAGATGCCGATCTTAGTTCTAAGTACGACGTGATCATATTTGCCCCCGTCGGACGAGGAAACCCGCAACTTATCATCGACGGCATGCCGATGTACGGTAATCCGCTGCCCTGGAAGGCCACGCCGCTCACGCCAAACCTTGCCAAGACTGATTCGACCGACGATATGCGCCCCGGTCTCGGTTTGTCGGGTCTCAAGAATCTACAGGATTTCGTCCACAAGGGCGGATTGTTGATCACGGCGAGCGACACGGCGGAATTTGCGATCAGCACCGGGATGACGCCGGGCGTATCCGCCCAAGCGGCACGCAGTCTGCGTGTTACGGGCAGCGTCCTTAAGTCGAAACCGGTCGATGTCACGAGTCCGATCATGTACGGATATCCGTCCGACGACCTTTCGGTCTTCTGTGCCGGTGGCCCGCTCCTCAGCGTCAGCAATTTTGTCGGCGGCGGCGGGCGGCGTGGCGGTGGAGGCGGAGGTTCAAGGCTGACGGGCCGCGGCTCCGTCGACGATCTGGACGTCGTCCAGAACCGTCCCCCCGACGAGATTCCCGACGACCCAAAAGTTCAAAAATGGGAGCCGGGCACTGTCCGTCCTGAAGACCTTCGCAACGGCATCAACGTCATCCCGCCCGCACAGCGGCCGCGTGTCGTACTTCGCTGGGGCGATGCCAGCGACTTGCTTGTCTCCGGCCTGCTCGAGGGCGGCAGCGAGATCGCCCAACGACCCGCAGTGGTTGACGTCCCGGTCGATAAGGGCCATGTCGTGCTTTTCACAAATCTCCCGTTCTGGAGAGCTGAGACGCAGGGAAGCTACTTTATGGTATTTAACGCGATCATGAATTTTGACAATCTCAACGCCGGACGAAAACTGGCGGAGAGGTAAGAGGGGAACAATGCCACAAAACAAAAAAGGCGGGCATAAGCCCGCTTTTTTGTGTTTCCAATGAAAGTCCTGAAAGAAAATTGTGGTACACCCGGCATGATTCGAACATGCGACCCCTTGATTCGTAGTCTATTTGTTTTGTTTTCTTACAGTTAGCGGCGATCGCGTGAGATCGTTTGCCTTACGGCTTTTGCCACTTAATCCCTTCATTTGGGATTATACTTGTTATGATGTCTTCCCTGGGATTAAGGTCAGTTTGTTGCACTTATGTTGCACCGGGCGGGGTACAGAAGTGTTTTGGCGGCACACTCGGAACAAAAACTATGCCAAGGTATAAAAACACACGCGAAACAGTCCAAATACTCGGCGCGGATAAAGAGGCGATGGAAGCATTGCGTTCGGACCCAGAGTGGGCAGAGTGCTTTACACCCATGCCGGGAGGGGGATTCAAATTCGGCCCCGATAAGGCTATTCACTCACCTATGCACGAAGGTGAGGGATTGCCGGAGATGAAACCGGGATGGGAAGAATTTCCCGATTCAACCATGACCTTCGAACTCCAGATAAGGTTTAAGGCTCCGGATGCGTTTGAAATCTACTTCGCAAAGAAGGGGTCCGGGCGTCACTCGATCTTTCCCTATGAGGGTCTTCCAACCAAGAAGCCAGACAGGTGCAATGACGCTATGTTAGCGGCTTATGAGTTTTGTGACGAGGTAGACGATTGGTTAGCTGACACCGTTTCCTTTCTTTTCTACGCACGATCAATGAGCTACACGGATCCGAAGAAGCAGAAAAAAGCTTTCGAAGAAATTCTTTCGATTTTGACGAAAAAATTCAAGAAGATCCTAATTTGGGATCGGTGGCAACCTGTGGGTTGGCGGGAGCCGGGCGAGGCCAAAATCAATCCTCTCACTGACAAAGGCGAGATTCCGCCGGGTAAAATTGTGATCGAAGCGCCGGTGGAGGCTGGGCGGAAACGCGGCATAGACTCGGATGAGTTAGAGACAAAATGCTCGGACGCTTTTGTGCAGCTGGAAACCGAGGGATTTAAGATCACACAGGCCGGAGTTGAAGAGATAGTTTTTCCCGATTCCGACCCGAATCCAAAATCAGACAGTATGGGACGAAAACTCCGTAATGCGCTGGAGACAAATGGTTTGACTTGGAAGAAGCTTCTATACGAGTACAAGCGTTACAGAAAGTGACGGAAATTAATTTCGATTCCCGTCAGATTTGATAGGTCGTTTCCGTTTAACCTGGGTCCGTACACAGTTGGTGTGTGCGGACCTTTTGATTTTGGAGTAAACACAGATTATGAGCAAACAATTATTAACGGCGAAAGAGGTTAGTGAGATTACGGGACTTTCAACGGCACGAATATACGATTTATCGCGCCGTAAATTGATCCCCGTTATAACGGCGGGAGATCGCCAATATTTGTATCCGGCCCGGCGGATCGAAAATTGGTGCTTATATGGTAACGATCATGAATTGAGCAAAAGTGAGGTGGTAAACAATGGTGAAAAATAAAAGGGCCGAAGCTGAAGACCTCGGCCCGAAAACAAATGATTATTTTGCGGACAATCAAAGGGCGTTTTCTATTTCAGATTCTACCACAGGTCTAGAACATATTGCCGCAATTATTGAGCGAACAATGCGGCCGGGCAAGGTTGTCCGACTTTACCGGTGTTTTGCCTGTGATCGGTGTTTCCCGGTCTGCCGAATGAGCGCGGCGTTAGTGGTGTGCCGTGAATGTTTGATGCAGTCACCCGGCAAAGGACGCATCGCACGGCGTAACCACATAGACAGGATCGCCAACAATTTGCGGATATTCCTACGCGGACGGCTCAAATCAATATGAAAGAAGAATCACGCATAACTGAAGACGCGATCCGGGCCGAAGCCGAAGCGATGCTGGCAGCGGGCGGCGACGAGGGCGATTCAAAAGCGGACGGCTTTCAGAGTCTTTTCAAGATACAGACGGCAACACGCTGGCTCGAAGATTCACGTCTTCGACCAGCGCCGAAAATGCTTTTCGGTGAGTTTTGGTTTGAAGGTGAAATCTGTATCTTGTTCGCTGATACGAACGTCGGCAAATCGATCCTAGCTGTGCAAATTGCGGACTCAATTGCGAGAGGCCAAAGGATCGACGGCATACCGCTTGAGACCCAGGCCCGGACAGTGATCTATTTTGATTTTGAGCTTTCGGATAAACAGTTCGAGGCCCGGTATTCGGTGAAGCGTTTGAATGCGGACTATTTCGAGAGTCCGTATCAATTTCACGCAAATCTATACCGGGCCGAAATCGACCCGGACGCGGACATCGATCACAGTTTTGAAGGCTTCGAGCAATATCTTCACTTTTCACTGAGACACGCGATCGAAACGTCCGGCGCTCAAATCCTGATTATCGACAATCTGACTTATCTCAAAAATGAGACTGAAAGGGCGAAGGATGCCTTGCCCTTAATGAAGTATCTGAAGGGCCTGAAAAGCAAATTTGACCTTTCGATTCTTGCCCTTGCGCACACGCCAAAACGCGATCTTACGAAGCCGATAACCCGCAACGATCTGCAAGGCTCAAAGATGCTGATTAACTTTTGCGATTCGTCTTTCGCTATCGGCGAAAGCTGCAAGGATCAGGGCCTTCGGTATCTGAAGCAAATCAAAGTTAGAAACGCCGAAATAAAGTTTGATTCGGAAAACGTCTATCTTTGCCAAATCAGCAAGCCCGACAACTTTCTACACTTTGAGTTTATGGACTTCGGTAGCGAACGCGAACACCTGCGAGACCTTTCCGACGGCGACCGCGAAACACAGATACACCGGGCGAAAGAGTTATCGACGGAAGGCCGGACGCAACGGGAAATTGCCTATGAACTTAGTATTTCGCTTGGTGCGGTTAATAAGTATTTGCGTTCATAGCGTTCACGTGTTCAAGGTGTTCACACCTTGAACATCGTGAACAAATTGAACAATCGAACACAGATAAGCAGAGATTAAGCAGAGATTATGCAGAGATTTTCACTCGAAAAATATCGAGGATCCGGAACACGCCACACTTGCCCGGCTTGCGGTGCAAAGAAGGCGTTTGTCCGCTATATCGACGAAGCGGGACGCTACCTTGCGGATCACGTCGGACGGTGCAACCGTGAATCAAATTGCGGCTATCACTTCAAGCCGAAGGACTACTTTGCAGACAATCCAACCGCGAACGGCGACGGCTGGAATCCGCGCACACGGTGGCAAGGGCCGAAGCGTGAAAACGGCTCACAGGCGATCTATTCGCCAAAACTTGAGGCCCGGAAGCCGGCTTATATCGACAAACGGCATTTGGTCGAATCGCTGGACAATTACGAACAAAACAATTTTGTGCAATTCCTTCTCGGACTCTTTCCTTTCGACGCGGGCGACGTTTGGCAAGCCATAAGTGAATACCTAATCGGCACGGCTAGGAACGGCAAAACCATCTTTTGGCAGATAGACCAAAAGCAAAGAATCCGAAGTGGCAAAACCTTTGTCTTTTCACGGGAAACGGGCGACCGTAGCAAGACAGTAAAGATAAATTGGATGCACACCGAATTTAAAAATGAGCTTTCAATAAAGCCGGACTTCGAGCTTCAGCAATGCTTTTTCGGGGAACATCTTTTGCATAAATATCCGGGCCGTCCTATTGCGTTTGTCGAATCCGAGAAATCGGCGGTGATCGGATCGCTTTGCAAGCGTGTCTTTCCTGATCTTGTTTGGCTGGCTTGCGGCGGTAAAGCTAATTTCAAAGCAGAATCGCTGGCAAGGCTCGGACGTGATCGAACGATCCTGATCTTTCCAGACGCGGACGGCTTCGAGAATTGGCAAGCAATCGCTTTAGACGCATCAAAAAGTGGCCTTGTGGTGAAAGTATCGGATCTGATAGAACGACAGGCCACAGACGCGGAAAAGGTTAAAGGCTACGACATTGCGGACTATCTGATCGCCCGGCAAGCTCGGCGAAACGATCCCGAATTGAGAAAGCATTTCGCAGAACTGATCGAAGAGCGATTGGCAATTATGACAATCGATGGCGGAATAAGCGAAGACGATGCCGAAAGACAGCTTGAGTCTTCAGGCTTTATCGAATTCTCTGAAAGCTGCGTTTTGGAATGACTGACTATAGGGGCCCTGGTCGATGACAAATTCGACAAACAAACATGCGGTGTATCGAAAAATATATAGCTTAATAGCAGGGAAAGATCAACGAAACAATGGCACTCGAAAAGCGCGGAAACGGATATTACTACTACGAGAAAAAGCGGATCGCAAACCGCGTAGTTTCGGTTTATTGCGGCGGTGGGGAACTTGCAGGGTTTAGGGAGATTCTTGACCTGGATCGACAAGACGAAGCCCGCCTAGCAATCGAGACTTCATTATCATCTTTCAAGCAAATCACTTTTTGCCATTAACGGAACCCGACAAAAACCGACATACAAAAGTAACAGATGCAACACTATAAAAAGGTGCTGCTCGAATCTCTTTGAATCAACGCTCGTGTGTAGAAAGAGACCGAGCCATAGAGATACTCGCTCCAGAGGAGAGCGCGTCAACCGCCCGATATTCACGACGGCCTATTTTTTGAAGCTTTTGTATTTCGCTAAGTCTTGCGGCTTTATCATGGCCCGAGGTATCAGAACAGGAATCGTTAATTGCCATTTGGCGATGGTCTCATACGTCTCGGTTCCATGCAGGTAACCCACAGCGTAAATGCGATTTCCCTTCACGAAATCTGTGGGGAAATTTGCGTATAACCAAAAGTTTTGATTAGGCTTGAATTCGACAAGGGCTTTAGTCTGCCCGTTCCTTTCGAAGATTTGCAGAATTTTCCCCGTGAATCCCCAGGCAAAACCCTCGTACTTGTCTGCGTTTTTATCAAGGAGGGCGTATGTAATGGACTTATCTATATCGGCAATATTCTGGCGAATCTGTTCGTCACCATAGCCCTCGCGGATCATTCGCTCTGTTGGACCTCCCGGGTCAATCGTGAACAAGACACTCGGAGTCGGTGAATCGGACGTATCCGGCGGCTTCGGCGAGGTGGTGGCGTTCGCCGAAACATTTGCTGTCGGTACATTATCGTATGGCGTCGATCCGGAGCAACCCGCGAGTATTGCCGCAAAAAGAATCACAAAAAAAGTTCGCATTTTGTCCTTCTAAGAATGTGCAAAATATACTTCACAACGAACGGAGTGTAAAGCGTTGGCGAGACCGTTTCCGGGCTTAACTCCCCTCAGAAAAATAAGCGTCGGTAAATTTTACATTTAGGGCATTCAATAATTTTTATTCAAAGGATTATCGAAACTAAATATGCGCACCGGTAAACCAATCACGAAAAAGAGAAACAGGATTAAAGTTTTTATTGCTCTTCCTCGGCTTGTTTAGCGAATAGTTAATCGAGGGCGACCCGGTTTACGATCAGCGACGAGCTTTAGATCGGACTCTTTTATGACATACTGCGAACCCAACTTACGGGCCGGAAGCCGTCCGGCAACAATCAGTTGATGCACACGCCGAACGGTGATCTGAAGTTTTTTGGAGGCTTCCTTAATCGTCAGTAAATCCATAACAGAAGACTATCAAAGAAAAGTGTAAAACTCTACAAAGAAAAGCATAGTTTGTTTGTTTTATTCTTCTATGTTTAGTATAGTTTAATTCAGTTAGTTATGGTGAATTTGGGTCCTTAGTGTGGGGTACACCGAACCGGTATCGCAAGCGCGTACACTATCGGTACTTTGTATAGAATTTTTCATTTCATCAACAACGAGAGGTAATTTAATATGGCTGGAACAATCACAAAGAAGAGCGAAAATACTTGGCAAGTCCGTATCTTTCTCGGACGCGATGCGAACGGAAAGACGAAGCATTTTAACAAAACAATTCACGGCTCGAAGAAAGACGCGCAGAAATTTCTTAATGCGAAACTTCGGGAACGAGACTTAGGCCGATTTGTCGATCCTGCGTCTATGTCTATGGATGAGTTTTTGAATGATTGGCTCGAAGACATTGCACGTTCAAGAGTGCGTGAGGCGACCTTCGACGGGTATAAGGGCATTGTTGACTATTACATCAATCCCGCTATTGGATCGGAAAGACTGAGCGATCTACGGCCGGATCAGATTCAGCGATTTTATGGACAGCTTCAAAGGAAAGGGCTTTCGGCTCGAACGGTTCGCTATGTTCACAGCGTTTTATCTTCGTCCCTTAATCATGCCGAAATGCAGGGAATGATTTTCAATAATCCCTGTAAGCGATGCCAACTTCCAAAACAACATAAAACTGAAATGAAATACTTTGCACCGGATCAGGTACGGCAATTTCTCGAAGCGGCAAAGGATTCGAAGCAATACGCTTTGTTTGTTCTCGCAATCGAAACGGGAATGAGGCCGGGCGAATACCTGGCTTTGCAATGGAAGGATATTGATCTTGAGAATCAAACCTTGTCCGTTCGCCGGACGGTGAAGGTCAAGAAAGGCGGTGGATTCTATTACTCGACACCAAAAACCGCAAAAAGCAATCGGCCCCTGACATTAACCCCGGAACTGATAGAGGCTTTGAAGGCTCAAAGGATCAGACAGCTTGAGGCAAAAATGCAGATTCGAGATGTTTACCGGGATAACGATCTTGTATTCCCAAATGAGATCGGAGATCCCTTGCTAATCGGAAATCTTCGAAAGCGTTATTTCGAAAGGATCGTAAAAGGTGCGGGACTTCCGATGATCAGGCTTTACGATCTTCGGCATACTTCAGCGACGATGCTGTTATCCGAAGGCGAGCACCCGAAGGTTGTTTCCGAACGACTAGGACACGCATCTGTCGTTTTGACGCTGGACACCTATTCTCATGTATTACCAAACATGCAAAAACAGGCAACGGCGAAGATGGGGAAATTGATGTTTGGAACGTAAATTGGCGGTGAACGATATATTGCATGTCGTGTTTGTGAGAATCAGAATCAGACTCGTCCCTTTTGTCCTTATGAGGCGCGCGGCCGATTCCCGTCAGCTGAGTATATTCGTTGACAATTAGCATTATTAAGAATATGCTCGACGGGAATCGAGCAAGCTCACCTCTTTTTTCAGCTTCTTTGGAATTCTCCGAAACATCTGACCTACACAGCCGACCCTTGAAGGAGTTCTCAGTATAAGACATCGGGCTACGACAGACCTATGACCGGCAAAACGCAAAGCACTCAAATCACCGCGCATGCGGTAGGGCCGGTCGCCCGGCAAAGGCAAAGTTGGTTTTATACGGTGATGTGGTTCATCGCTGTGTTACTTGTCGCGGTGGGCTTTGGCCCGTCGTTCGTTAATATCGCATCGGGCAACAGTAACGTCACGCCGCTACTGCACATCCACACAGCGGTCTTCTCCTCATGGCTTTTGCTTTTTATTGTTCAGGTATGGCTGGCCGCCTCACGCAACGTTCGCCGCCATATTATCTTGGGCTATTTCGGTATTGGATTGGCGTTACTGATGGTTGTCGTCGGCTGGTTTACGGCGATCGACGGGGCCCGGCGTGGTTTTAGTCTGGACGCTGGGACGGACGCTCTCGCCTATTCGGCTTTTCCTATCGGCAACCTGCTGCTATTCGCCGTGATGGTTGCAATCGCCTACTGGTATCGCCGCCGTCCGGAGGTCCACCGGCGTTTGCTGCTGCTAGCGACCGTGGGACCGTTGATGACCGCACCTCTAGCTCATCTTTTCGCTCAGCTGCCCGACAGCTGGAATCCCCAACCGCCTATTTACAGGATCCTCATCATCCTCGCCCTGTTCTTCTCCTGTGCGATCTATGACCGGGTCACGCTGGGCAGATTCAACAGAGTATCCCTTCTGGTTGCTATCGGCATGTTCCTTTGGTTAAATTTTATAGCTGCTGTGATCGTCCCAAGCTCAATATGGCACAATGCAGCAGCGCATCTCACGGCTCCCTGAATAGACAAGTGCGATCGGACCGTATTTTCCATCCTGATAGATCAACAGCTCCAGTATAATAGGTATTAGACTTCGAGGGTTTCTTATTTGGAGAACGAGAGAGCGTTAGAGCGTTCGCCCGTTTCTTTTTGGTAGGAACCGGCCTGTCTTTTACATCATATCAGTTGTGGTGTGTCAAATATATTACTGCCAGAATTTACCTGAACGAAAGGGCGATGTTTATAAAGACAAAGCCGCGATGCTGATTAACGAATATGCACAGAGCCAGGCGGAACAAACTTGTATGTTCTTTTAGGCGGCAACCAACGTAACGGAAAGGTAAGGACCAAGCGTCCGTCCCCCTTTTAGCAAGGAGGCCGGAAAAGCATCGTCACACTGCAACCGACGAAGCTGCATCCGCAGAAGTTTTCACCTCCGAACAATTCGGTAAATTCCCCCGCATCCCGATCCTACAATTAATGTCAAGAAGGTCAGAAAATTGGAATTGTTGCACCTATGTTGCACTCTGCATGAAAAACACGCGTTTGGGCTTGCCTTCTTGGTTGGTTAACTGCTTGACGTTAATGAGGTTAGAAATGGTACACCCGGCATGATTCGAACATGCGACCCCTTGATTCGTAGTCAAGTACTCTATCCAGCTGAGCTACGGGTGCACAAAACTGAATAGCTAGACTACAAATCAAAAGGCGGAGTGTCAAGGTGACGTGAGAGTTGAGAAGTGAGATGTGAAACCGAAAATGCTCGATGTCGAAAGCTATTTTCTGCCAACCGACCACTGAACACCGACAACTATTTCGCAAAATAACCCTGTCGGGTCCGCGATATCAGCTCGGGGTTTTTCACGTCGATTCTCACTGCTCGCCATTTGCCGTCATGTTTGTCGTTGGCGGGCTGGTATTCGATAGTGTAGAGCGTTCGGAGGTCGGCGGCGACCTGGGCGTAGAGGCGGCCCATGTCTTCGAGATGGTTAATTGTGTTTAGCGTACCGCCGGTGCGGTCGGCGACGATCTGGAGCCGTGTGCGGGCGGCCCTGAACATGGCTATCTGCCGGGGCGTCGGGTCAGCCAATTTGTCGGGGTCGCCGGTCGGAAGCGCGAGCGGGTATATCGTGACGCCCTGGGCGTCGGAACGGTTTAGGACGCGATTCAGGAGATCGCTGGCCTCCGGTTTTATCGCGGTCGGGATCTGGTCGTCCTTGAGCGACTGGAGGTTTTCGCGGTCTTTGTCCTGGACAGTAGTGTCTACTCCGTCGGTCAGGACGATTATTGCTTTGCGGCGGCTGTTTTCTTTCGCCAGCTTGTCGAGGGCAAAATCGATGGCCTTGTACAGATAGGTTTTTCCGCGGCCGTTCGCCACGGTCAGGGAATTAGCGATCATGTTGCGATTGGTTGTGAAATCGTTTCGCAGGTTTATTTTGTCGTAAAATTCGACCACTGCTACACGGTCGGTCGGGGCCAGAGCGTCAACAAACCGGAACGCCGACTGCCTTATCACTTGTCGAAAGCCAAGCGTCGAACCGCTCATATCGAGCATTATGACGATGCTGAATGGGGCCTCGCTCGGGTCGAACCTCGTAATTTGCTGCTTTACGCCATCCTCGAAGATCTCAAAATTATTCTTGTCGAGCTTTGTCATCGGGTGTCCGCGCTGATCGACGACGCCAACATTGAGGCGAACGATCGACGTATCCACGCGTATCGGATCGTCGTCCTGGGCGGTGACAGCCACGAATCCGGCGAGCAGGATAGCGAGGAGAATTATTGCCCTTGGAAAGCTCATAACGAAATGTTAGCAATTTGACGCAAATTGACGAAGCCCGGTTGTACGCTTGCTGCATATAACCTCTTAACAGAATACGATTTATGGTTTATAATCGTTTTGAACTCCAAGCGCTAAAACCCATAGGCTGGCCTGCATACCGCGTTTGCCGAGTCCTGCCGGTGGAAAATCTAAGGCGGATGCTCTTTAGACCGAAATTTTGTACGAATTGTGGCGAAAAAATCGAACGTGCCGATTGGGGATTATTTACGAGCAGGCGGTTCTGTATGGTCTGCGAATCGGAATTTAAGGGACAAGACCTCATACCTCGCGTAGCGGTTATTGTAGGGTTATTTATTGGTGTCGTTGGGTTTACAAGTTATTTGAGGAGTGGGACGTCCGCAACTAATTCGCTCGTGACCAGGCAGCCCGCGAAATTCGTCGATCAACGACAGATGGAAAGCCCGTCACCGCCGCAGATCAAGACCGAGGCCGCGACGCCACCGGCCGTTGCGAATTTGCCGCAAACGCTTGCCGCCGAACCGGCATCGAAGCAAGTTGTTAAGCCGACGTTGGCGACCGGACAGGAATATTACTGCGGTGCTGAAACAAAGAAGGGAACGCCCTGTACTCGGAAAGTTAAGGGAAATACCCGCTGCTATCAGCACAAAGGGATGCCAGCGATGCTGCCGGCGGAAAAGTTGCGGATAGGCTGACAATTTGAGATTTTTGATCGATAGAGCTTAATGAAATTACTTACACCTAACACAATGGTCCAGGGCCGCTACCTGGTGGTTCAATTAATTGGCAAGGGCGGCATGGGCGAGGTTTATCTGGCGGTCGATCAGCGGCTCGGCAGTGCGGTCGCGTTAAAAAGGACGAGCTTTGCCGAGGACGCAAATCTGGCCGCGGCCTTTGAACGCGAGGCAAAAATCCTGGCTCGTCTGCGGCATCCGGTGCTGCCAAAGGTCAGCGACCATTTCACGGATGGCGGCGATCAGTTTCTCGTCATGGAGCATATCTCCGGCGACGACCTTTCGAATCGGCTGGAAAATTCGGGCAAGTCTTTTCCGCTGAGCTGGGTAATGTTTTGGGCGGATCAATTGCTTGACGCTCTGTCTTATCTTCATTCGCACGAGCCGCCGATCATCCATCGCGACATCAAGCCGCAGAATCTCAAGCTGACCGATGAAAACCATATCGTTTTGCTCGATTTCGGGCTTTCTAAAGATACGGCGACACTGACTGTTTCCGAAGCCGGGAGATCGGGCAGCATCGTCGGCTACACGCCGCACTTTGCCCCGATGGAGCAGATCCGCGGTACTGGGACCAATGCCCGCAGCGATATTTATTCGCTATCGGCCACGCTTTATCAGTTGGTGACCAATCAGGTGCCGCCGGACGCGCTTTCGCGGGCCGACGTAATGCTCGGCAGCCAGCGTGACCCTATCAAGGCTCCGGCGGAAGTCAATCCGGCGGTTTCTACCGCAGTGTCCGACGTAATTCTCAAGGGACTTGAGGTTAGCCAGGAAAAGAGATACGCCACAGCGAGTGAGATGCAAAAAGCACTTCGTGCTGCGTATGCTGAGATCCAGACCGTAATGGCGGCCGACACGGCGGTATTTCAGATCGGCAATCAGGCCGGGGCGGATCTCCACTCGACATCGCCGCCGCTCGATACGGCTGCTGCGGTCGCTCCGTCGGAGATGGCAACTATGATCCCGACCGGTGGTTTTGCAACCAATCCCCCTGAGCCTGTTGTCGAGGTCGGTGTATTGGAAGAATCCGAACCTACTCCGGCACCAGATGAGAAACCTGCCGAACAGCCTGTTCAATCGCCTCCAGATATCCCGGTAGCCGAAGTGCAGGCGGATGAAGATCCCGTCGAGTTAGTCACTCAGCTCCGGACACCCGAGGTTGCCGCCGCTGCCGCTTCCGCAAGTGCGGCACCGCGGCAGCCGCAGGTTCAGCCGGACCCAAAAAAATTTGTCGGAGCCGCTCCGAAGAAGAAATCAAAGACCAGCATGATCGTCGGAGGACTGGTTGGTTTATTACTGTTAGGCGGCATCGCCGGCGGTGGAGGCTGGTTTGCTTATACGCGTTACTACCTGCCGTCGCAGGTAAAATCGTCGCCGACACCGGCCCCGAGCGTCCAGCCTTCACCCTCGCCGGAGGCGACCGTGCCGGTATTCGCTAACACCAATAGCGATGGCAATACTAATTCGGCGGCCGCGTCGGCCAATGATGCAAATACGGCGGATACCAACTCGAAACCCAATGCCCGTTCGACGACGCCGCCGCCAGTGACAAAAAGCACGCCGGCTCAAACGGCAAAGCCGCCGGAACCCAAAGCAACGCCAAAGCCTAAGGCCGGTGACGACAGGAAGAAGATTCAGTAGTAAATTCGACGGGTAATGAATGCAATTATGAAAGGACAAAGATTTCGACAGCTTTTTGCGATCGGTTTGTTGATTTGCGGCCTTTGCTCGCTTGCTGCATCGGCGCAAACGAAAAAGGAAATAAGTCAGGCAAAAGACCTCACGGGCCAGGGCAATCAGGCCTACGATCAAAAAAATTTCAAAGAAGCCCTGGATAAATATACTCAGGCGATCCAACTCGTATCAAATAATCCTGAGGTCCATTTTAGGAAGGCCAACGCTCATTACAAGTTAAACGATTATGTAAACGCAAAGTCTGAGTTTCAGCTTGCATTGGACCAGGGGTACAAGCCCTCGATCGATGTTTATAATATCCGATGGCATCTCTTCTATGAACTGAAGGATTACGACGCAGCTCTCGCCGACCTTAACAAAGGCCTTGCTATCCAACCGAAAGATATAGACTTTCTATGCGGGATGGGAGATGTCGACCTTGCAAAAAAACAGTTCAATGAGGCTCTCGGCGCATACCAGAAATGTCTTGCCCTGTCGCCGAAAAGCGGGGATCTTCATTACAATATCGCGAGTGTCCAACAGCTTCTTGGAGATATAAAAGCACAGCGTGAGGAAGCAGATCTCGCCATCAATAATGGCACTCGGATGATGGGCGACGCGTATTTTCTGCTTGCGGATGCAGCCCGAAAGCAGAAGGATTACGATGCAGCGATAAGGGGCTACCAGTCTTCCTACGCCGCAAAAGAAGACAAGTATGAGGCGTACAAAGATCTCGCGGACCTTTACCGCAGCCAGGGCCGTTTTCAGGATGCGATCGGAGTGCTCACCAAGGCTCGTCTTGCGTTTCGTAACGATGGAAGCATCCTCAACGATATCGCCCGGTATGAAAGCTTGGTGGGGCACCCGGAAAGGGCCGTTGATGCGGCTAGGGCCGGAGTCACGGCCGAACCAAAGCAGTACGTCGGATATACAAATCTTTGCCGCGCTTACAACGAAACTCAGAAATACCAGGAAGCGATCCAGAACTGCAACGCCGCGTTAAAGCTCAGGCCGGGTGACGGTGAGACAAATTTCTATCTGGGTAATGCGTATCTTCAGCTAAACAAAACGGCCGAGGCCGATCTGTACTATCGAGCGGCAATAAGCGGACTGCTCGATTACACAAAGAGCAAGCCTGATTACGCCGAGGGTTGGTACTTGCTCGGCGGGGCTTACTTTGCGAATGGCAGCAAACAACTCGATAACGCGATTGATGCCTACAAGAAATGTCTGAAGATAAGTCCAAACTTTGCAAAGGCGAGATTCAATCTCGGATTCATGTACAAAGTTAAGAAGGACAAAACATCGGCTTTGCAGCAGTACAATCTGTTGTTGAAGGCTGATCCCGGCCTCGCGACCAAATTAAAGGCTGAGATCGATAGAATGTAGGTTGATGGTTAGCGTCTGTGCCGGCTCAATCCGGTGCTGACGCTGACACGCTGGAATTTAAGGACGACCCGCATTTTGTCGGAACGCTTGTCCATGGCCGAGGAAACAAAAGGAGCGTAGGCCGGATCGGAGTCGAGCGCTTTTTGCAGTTCGCCGACTGCTTGCCGGTCTCGTGACGGTTCGATGACCTCAGCGATTTGGGCCAGGCCATTGCCGAATACATCAGCAACGACGACTACCTCGTCATCTTTCATCCCGCCGCGAACCAGCGATTTGGTCAATGCGATCAATGCACCCTGCGGATTGATGCTGGGTGATTCGCTCGAAATATCGAGCCGGGATTGAGCATAGTCGGACGCCGACAGGCTAAACCCTTGCTGATCGCGAAACGGGTCGCGGTTGCTGGCGAGCATGACCGGCTCCGAGCGGTAAGGACGCGCCGCCGCCGTTAACGGGCCCAAATTACGATTACCCGAAAACATCATCGCGAGAAACGTAAATCCGAACACAAGCGAAGCCAGCACGCCGACGCCATACGGCATAACGCGGGTTTGTAGCCATGTCCGCCCCTCGACCGAGATGGGGAGCCGTGCCGTTTTGACGTTGCGGATCTCCGTCCTGATATTTCGTTTTAATTGATTTTGGAGCGCAAAAGAAATGTTGGGCTTAGCCATCTGCCCAAGGGAGATCTTGCTCTCGCGTAACTCGGCATATTTTTGGCGGCACAACGGGCAAGTTTCCAGATGAGCTTTTACCACGGCAAGCTCGTCCGTTGCCAGCAAGCCATCGACTAAGAGTGACAGATCAAATTTTATCGCCGAGCATTTCATTGCTTTATTACCGAATTGAATGAATGGCTGACTGACCCCGGCTGTTGTCTTGAACCAGACAACAACGTGTCGTTGTGTTCGGGCTTTTTGATCGGCGGCTTCGGGTAATCTGTGTTTCGAGTGTTGCTGGTCGATTCAAATAATTGCCGTCTCACCGCTTTCTTGACTCCCAACCACAATTCTCGTTCTCTTTGACCTATCGTTTGGCACCGATTTTGTTTAGTCTTCTTAAAAATGAGACCGGGGCGAGTCAACTATTCATTCAATTGTCAAAAATCCTTCAACCGTCGCCGCAATTCTTCGCGGCCGCGTGAGATACGCGATTTTACTGTCCCAATTCCAATTCCGAGTGCCGTAGCCGTTTCCTCATAACTCAATCCTTCGACATCGCAGAGGATTATCGCCTCGCGGTACACTTCCTGGATATCAAGCAACGCCATGTTGATCGCGGCTTCACGCTCGTGCGATAAAGTTTCCTCTTCCGGGCTTATTGCATTATCCGCCAGCGTGTCCGAGAACCGCGTTTCCGATTCGCCGATATTGGCATCGAGCGAGATCGTCACGTCGCGGCGGCGGCGTTTCCACCAGCGAAAGCGGTTTCGCGATTCGTTGATCGCTATCCGAAAAAGCCAGGTCTTTAGCTCCGACTCGCCGCGAAACGTCTTTATCGACCGTACGGCCCTTAAAAACGTGTCTTGTGTGAGATCGCTCGCCTCCTCCGGGTTCTCGGTCAGCCGGTAAAGCAGGGCGTAAATATCACCGGAATAACGGTCGACCAACGTTTCAAAGGCGGCCTCTTCACCGGCTCTTAGTTTGTCAATAAACACGGGATCATCCATCCCGTGGGCAGAGATCATCGGAACCGGCACCGCCCGTCCAATTTCTTCGTCGTCAAAAGTAATTGACTTGCTGAAGAACATCGTCTGCCTTTTTTAGCATTCCCGCCTAGGAGAAGCTGTCAATTTAGCGTTCGCTTTCTCGGCGAACTATATATATTAGACACCGGTTGTCCAACATTGTTCCCGAAAAAAGGTTAAAAAAGTAAAAACTAAAAACTAAAAGTGAAGGAGTGAGGCTACATCACACAAGCGGCCATTCTTCACTTTTCATTTTTCACTATCCACTAATCACTGCTCCGTTGTTGCTCTAATCGTCGATTTAAGTTAAATTAACTCTTTTGAAAAGAGTCCGCTCAAGGCAATTATATAACGAGCGAGAGACGGGAAATTGCAATTTTTGAAAAATGGCTAGAAAAAAGAGACGATTTGAACAGCTGGAGGCGGCAGCGGCCGCACCTCAGGAAAAGAAGATTTATGTCAACCCGCTGCAAAAGCACGTTGACGAGCAGCTTGAGGACGTAAGCAAAAAGCTTGAGGGCAAGGGGCGGACGATACTTTACGGCGTCGGCGCGGTCGTGGTTCTCGTGATTCTCGTGATGCTGTTTATGAAGTGGAGTGCCCGCTCGGGCGGCGCAGCACAGACGGCCTTGGGCAAAGCGATTGAGACATCCGCGGCCTCAATCTCCGAAACCGGAACGCCCGCTGGCTCGACACAGAAAACATTCAAGACCGAAAAAGAACGCTCCGAAGCCGCTATCACTGAGTTTCAGGCTGTCGCGGACAAGTTTGGCGGATCTGTGGGTGACAAGGCACGATACTTCATTGCCGTTAATCGCCTGACGCTGGACCGTCCGGCGGCGGTGACCGAATTAGAAGGCATGTCGAGCGGCAGCTCGGATACCGCAAAGCTTGCGAAATTTGCGCTTGCTCAAACACGCACTGCCGACAACAGGTTGGATGACGCCGCACAGCTTTATCAGGAACTTACGGCGATGAGCGATTCCGTTGTTTCGAAAGATACGCTCAATTACGCGTTAGCGCTGGTTTATGAAAAACAGGGTAAAAAGGCGGAGGCAGCTCAAATTTACTTCGACATCGCGAAAGCCGCAAGTGAAGCAAAGGACATGGACGGCAAGCCCGTTCGGCTGACCGAGACAGCAACAAACGCCAAGAACAAGATAAAAGACCTCGATCCCGTTAAGGCAAAGGAAATCCCCGACCCGACCCCGGACTCGCCGTTCGGCGGCGGATAGAGCATTTTGCAGCCGTTTACAAGATATAGGCCCGCAATCGTTCTTTCTATAGGGAAAAGCAATTGGGGGCCAATTTTACATTTGAGCGAACTCGACAGGACAACCATTGAACGCGTGAAAGCGGCCGTATCGGTCGTTGCTCCTGCGTCCGTCGAGCCGATAGCCATTCGCGTCTCGCCGCACAGCTATTTCACCGCCCTTTTGCTCGGCACCTTTTTCTCGGCGCTACTTTTTTATCTTGAGATCGATGTTGCCGGGTTTATTCTTTTTGGCCTGTCATGGATACTCCTGCCATTTTTTGCGTTGAACGACCGCATCGTGTTTGACGGCAAGAGCCTTGTCCGAACGGGCACTGTCCCGCGCATTTGGTCGTGGTTCAATGCCTCCCGACGACGCCTCAAACTTACCGACATTGAACAGGTCGAAACGCAGGCGATCCGCGCCATAAAACGCGGCGGCAACGTCCACTATCGTTATCGCACGGTTGTTCGCGGCAAAGGCCTCAGCGTTGCGATCGCATCGGGCGGCGAGGAATTTCGACGAATGATCAAAGCGATCCTGCCGCGGCTGTCCGACAACGTACTCGATGTCCGCTCGATCGAATTGCGTGACCATCTGACCGAACCAAAAGAGACACTGATGCGGGCCGAATTTTCGAGGATCCCGTCTGCCGACGTGCTCGAAGACTCATTCAAAAATACCAGTCTGCGTAAATCGCGAAATCATTTGGGTCGCAACGAAACCATGGTTGGCGATGACGGAAAGGCTGAAGAATTACAATCGCTGGCCAATGAGCTTCGGTTATCCGGTTATTTGCTCCAGTCTCTCGAGGCATTTCGCCGAGCATTGTTGATGCGTCCGGAGGATGCGCGGCTGTTGTTCGAATTTGCCCGCTGTCTCCATTCTTTCGGCGGGATGACGCACGACCCGAAGCTTGAGCGAAAGGCGATCGCCGCATTGCGTCTGTCCGAACGCTACGCTGCTGATGACCGTGATCTGCTCGCGCGGCTCGGCGAATGCTATTTCCAGATCGGCGAGTGGCGGCGGGCCGCTAACGTATTTCAAAAACTTATCGGCGGCCTCGGAGAAAATTTCCGAGCCGCCCGCGGCCTTGCCGAAATGGCCCTGCGCGAAGGCAAGATCGCCCATGTCATCCATCATTTTTCCGCCGCCAGCCGGGTCGCCGAAACGCCCGCTCTGCGACGTTGGACACAGGGCGAAACCGAGTACTTTAGCCGCCTTAACGCCGATGGCGAATACATGGAAATGGAGATCGGCCGCGTCAACTTGCTCGAAACATTTGAAAATTCCAAAAAAACGGCCCTGCGCATTGCATCTCTCGCCTTTCCCGCCGTCATCGTGGGCATGCTGCTCGATGACGAACTGATCGCCAATATCGGATGGGCGGTTACGACCGTCTCGCTACTCATCTGGACCGGCATGATCGTCAGCGTACGCATGTTGTCGCAGCGACTGCCCTACGATCTTGTAGCGGACGAAGACTAACTCCAAAACCTGTCGTCGCATTGCGGTAGACAAGAGCCAGAACCGTCTGGGTTCTTGATTCCTTAATCACATCGCAAAGCATCGCTACATTATGACCTGTGCTCCGGCTTTCTTTGCTGCCTTTCGCAGGTCTTTATCCAGAGTTGCCAGCAGTAGGCCGTCTCTCAAGGCAAGCTCCAAATAAGATGCATCGTATGCAGTGATCTTATATTGTCGGGCAAGTTGAAGAATACCGGTCAACGATCTCGCATAAGTTTCAAGGTCGGCCACGATCTTCAGGTCGTTGAGCATATCCAGAAAGGCGGAGACGCGGGTTTCGGTCGCTTCGGAGCGAGCGATGACGTTTGCGACTTCCAGTCCCCAAATGATCGGGACGACGGCCTCGCGTTCCCGCACCAGAGAATCGAGAACGGCGTCGGCATAGGCGAGGTCATCACGGCTGCCATCCTTAAGGAACCAGCGCATCGTTACGGAGTTGTCTAATACGAACTTCAATCCCGGCCTTCCTCGATCAAGGCTTTAATATCGACCTTGATGGCGGGCTGATCACGCATAAATTCCTTGAAACGCTCGATGGCTTTGGCGGCGTCCTTTTTGCCCGACTCTCCCGCCGGCACCAGATCGGCAATAGCTTCGCCCCGATTGGTGATCGTAAAGCTTTTGCCTTTTCTGACCTGCCGTAGTAATTCCGGGAGTTTTGTTTTTGCTTCGTAAGATCCGATTGCGGTTTTCATTGTGTTGTCCGATTATAAAGATTATCATCTAGACCAGTAGAATAGACCAGTCTGTTACTTCTGTCAATCTCTACCTATCCTCGCGCGGCTTTTTCAGGCGGGTTAAGCATTGCTGACCATCGGTATTCTGGATTTTCCCAGCCTTCTTCAAGTTTTTTCAGGATGAAATCGGTCAGGTTGTCGACGATCCAGCGGTGGTTGGATTCACCTACCGATGCGAGTTCGGCGTCGGGGGCCGGGTTCATGAAGTCGATGGCGTACGGAATGCCGTCCTTGATCGCGAATTCAACAGTGTTCAGGTCGTAGCCGAGAGCTGTGCAGATCGTCTTGACATCCTGTTCGACGCGGGCATGGAGCGCAGGTTCAAGATAATCATCTGCGTTGACGTACTGCATTCCCGACAAATACGGTTTTGACGGGTCGTAGGGCATGATGAGCACCTGCTCCTTTCCGACACAGTAGCAGCGGACAAACTGGTCGTATTCGATGCCTTCCTGTAGGGTCATGCAGAGCGTGCCGGAATCGTTGTATTCGGTAGATAGCTCCCCAACGTCGTGTATCTTCGACACGTTCTTCCAGCCGCCGCCGTCAAATGGTTTGAGGAAAGCGGGGAAGCCGACATAATCGATCACTCCCTGCCAATCGATAGGGAATTCGAGGTTACGCAAGGATTCCGACGTGATGTCCTTGATGTAACTGTGCTGCGGCAGCAGGACGGTCTTCGGTATCGCGACGCCGAGCTTTGCGGCCAACGCGAAGTTGAAGAATTTGTCATCCGCCGACCACCAGAACGGGTTGTTAATAATATACGTGCCCTCAAGAGCGAAACGCTTGAGCGTCGCGCGGTAATATGGCACTTCGTGCGAAATACGGTCGATGATGACATCGTATTTTTTCGGCTCGTCGAGGCGGATACCACCGATCGTGATCATCTCGGCGGTCACCTCGCCACCGCTTTTTTCATTAATGCTTTTGATTATCGATTCGGGAAACGTGACCTCGCGTCCCACTAAAATTCCTACTTTTTTCATGTTGTTATAAAAATACTATTAAAATATATCTGAGGGCTCTGATTTTAGTTGATTAGACATCGAGGTTCAAGGATAAGAAATCGCAATTGAAATTTCGTAAGATCTTTCGAGTGTTTCGGCGATGGATGGTGCGGCGGCGGCGCTTTTGATAGATTCATGGGAATCTACGTGCTGGTTTCTACATGCTACACTGAACCTCAGGCTTCCAGGTCATATGCGGCAGAGCGAATTAAATGCTAGAAATAAAAAGAAAAAGATCATCCGTTACTATTTTACTCGTCGTTTCGGCTGTGTTGTTTGGAATGGCCTTTAAATGTGGCGGCGACAGTCAAACTGTGAATGGCTTTGAACACGGTCACTCGCTAATTGGTCGTTATGTCAACACGGATAATGGTATTCGTAGTTTTACATTTGCCACGAAGGGAACATTTAGCCGCGGTGGAGCATCATCCGGTTCGTTCCGGGGCGGCGAATATTCAACGGGTTCGCACGAAACCGGCACTTACGAATTAAGCCAAAACACGCTGATGCTAACGTACACCAACGGGGACACCGAAGAACTGTCGATTGAGATTTTCGATTGCTGCGCCCCGGTGGATTATAGTAAGGCGAGTCCCGGACAGCTCAAAATTAATCACGTTCTTTATGCGAATGCGGATTAAGTTCGTACGAACATGACTCAGTATTAGGTTTACGATTAGCGATTCGTGCCGGGCAAAAGCTCCAGATTACCCATCTCGCGATTGTACATATCCAGCGCCCCAACCTCTTCGGCGGTGGAGTCGAGCATTTGTTTGGTCATCGCGATGGAGTCGGAAAGCTGTTCGAAATCGAGAAGCGAGAATTTCTCCGGTGTTGAGATCGTTACAATCTCGTCGTTGAGATAGCTGAAGAAGTTTTCGATCGACTGTAATTGGCCTTCGACGAGTTTGACGCTGCGCTCGATCTCGTCAAATGAGGCGACGCGGCGTTTTAGTATCTCGACGTTGGTCTGCTGGATGCGCTTTGTCTTTTCGTCGGTCGAGCTTTCCATCGCGCGGAACGCCTGCGAAAGCTGATTGTGTACTGCGGTGCGATTGATCGACTTGAGATGCTGCTTGCGTCGGCGATAAACGTCAAGGAGGTCAACGAAATCCTCCCAACGCTGGTCGAGAGCTTTCAGGTTTGAGGGCAATTCGCCGGCACCGGTGAACTTGAAATAGTTGTCCTGTATCTTGTCTTTCAGCCACCGGAGATATTCGACAGCCTCGCGCTCCCGTGCCGTGAACGATTTTATCAACGACTCGCGACTCGCTATATGAGCCTTCAGCCGACGCTGTTTTTCCCGGGTATTAACCATCTGGCGATAAGCAGGCAGGACGGGTACAACGATCATGTAAATGGCTTCGCAGATTAGGGCGATGAGGAGCGGAATCACGCTGCCGGTGTAGGCGGCGGCCACGGCGAATCCGGCGAGGCCCCAAAAATTGATGGGTTCCTTTATCGCTGCTTTGGCATAACTCGAATTAAACTTATCGAGATCCTGCCGGTATTTTGCTATATCAGCCATATCAACTAACTAGATGCGGATGCCGCCCCCCGCGTTCGTTTATTCTCCTAGTTTGAATGGCCGGCTTCGTTTACTACGTCGAGGATATCGGGATCTTTCGCGTCAGTACCCGATGAGATCTGTTTGCTTTCGGGCGGCGTTCCGGCACCGAGCATTCCCATCTGCGACTTGTATTCGAGCAGTTTGTCCTGGAGTTGAATATCCATTGCCTCGCGTTCGATATCCTGCATCTGGGCGTCAACCGAACTCGAACCAAGTTGCAATTTCGCTTCGGCGGCGGCGACGCGGCGGTCGATCTTTTCACGCATTTCGCTGAACGTCGACGAATCGTCACCGATATTGAATGTATCCATCGTCTGAGCGAGTTGCTCCTGTAGTTTCGCCTGTTTTGCCGCCGAAATGAGTTGCATCGCCTCGGCGGTGCGCTTTTTCATGTTGAGGACGTAGTTGTCGCGGGCCTTTAACGCTTGTTTTGAGGCAAGCTCGGCGTGCTCACGCTGGGCCTGAGTTCGCTGTAGGTCGAGCTGTGCCTGCTGAAGCTGCCCGATGTAGGCAGTAGCGATGTCATCACGGCCCATTTTTACGGAGGCTTTAATCTTGGAATCAAGATCGACAACCTGCGTTTGAAGGTTTTCGTGATTTTTCGAGAGCAAACGCTCGGTGGCCATTACCTGCGCAACGGAATTATTCAAATCCGGCACGCGGTCGCGCATATCGCGGATCGTCTGCTGCAGCACAAGTTCAGGATTCTCGATCCGGTCAAGCGCGGCTCCAGTATTCGCCATAAATACTCTCTTTATTCGTAACCAAAGTCCCATTTTATCTACCTTCTCCTCAAAATTTATCTAAAAAGAACTTTTCGCCAAAATCCTTACGATCAGCGTTACAGCAAAGTTGCATTTTCCGAAATCAGTATAACAGGAAAAATAAATTATTAAATAGCCAATTGCCGGGCCTCAGTGGGTAGAAATGCGACTTTGCAAGAAATCTCTTCCGCAGCCGTTCAGAAACCGTAAGAGATGCCGCGTGCATCCTAAGATTTAGCTCAAGGCAAAGCCTGAAGTATGATTGATAGAAAGCCTTACCTTCAGCTTCGCCATAAAAACGGATTGGAAAAGATTATGAGAAAAGTATTTTCGGCATTTTTATTATTTACGACGTATATCAGTTTTATTTCGCAGGCCGCAGTGCCGGTAAACGCGCAGATCATAGGCAAAGCTATGGAACAAAAGATGAAAGATGTGCCGCCGGGGCTGAAATTCCGGCTTAGCGAAGGTGTCGAGGGAGCCGAAAAGCGTGAAAAACAAATGCTCGTGACGACCGATCCGCTTTCTCAAGGCGACGCTAAGAACCTCTTAAAACGAATTCCCGAGATCAAACTCGAGGCTAACGACCAGACCGATTTTGCAAAACGAATCGGCTCGCTGCCCGCACCGAAAACTGGCAATAAGATACCAGTTAAATTTCCTTCGGATGAGATGCGAAATCCCCTAAACGTTGATTTGAGTGGCAAGACGCTGCAAGTCCTTAGATATTCGCCCGAAGGCGAGGTGCCGCTTGCCCCTGATCTGAGCGTGACGTTTTCGCAGCCGATGGTTGCCGTCACGTCTCAGGAAGAGGTTGCAAAATACGCACCGGTTGAACTAACGCCGCAGGTGGAGGGACGCTGGCGTTGGCTGGGGACAAAGACGCTGATGTTCGATACAACAAAGCGTTTCCCGATGGCAACGAAATTTACCGCCCGTGTTCCCGCGGGGACGAAATCGGCGACCGGGCAGACGTTGCAAAAGGATGTCACATGGACATTTACAACGCCTCCGCCAAAGGTCGAAACGATGATCCCGCAAAGCCAGATCGTCCGCCGCGATGCACTGATGTATATTCAATTCGACCAGCAGATCAACGCGGACGCCGTTTTGAAAACCATCGCCGTGAACGGCTCCGGCCAGCGATTGCGGCTTAGGCTCGCGACGCAGGAAGAGATCGACAAAGACGGCAGCATTTCGTATTACGCAAAACAGGCCCAGCCGAAACGATGGCTGGCATTTCGCGCAATGAATTCGGATGGAACAGGCGACAATGCGCTGCCGCCGGCGTCTTCGATAACGGTCACGGTGCAAAAGGGCACGCCGTCCGCCGAAGGGCCGCTGACGACCGTAAATCCGCAGACTTACAGCTTTCAAACATTCAGCCCGCTGAAATTTAACGGCGGTTACTGCGGCTGGCGTGAAAATAAGAATTGCTCACCTTTTGAGGGGTGGAATTTGGAATTCAACAACGCAATTGACGCTTCGAAGTTTACTAAGGAGACGATAAAGATCGAGCCTGCTGTCGAAGGGCTAAACATCTATCCTTCGGGTAATTACGTTTACATTCAGGGATACAAAAAGGGAAGGACGACGTACAAGGTTACCGTCGATGGTGGTATCTCAGACGTTTTCGGACAGTCGCTTGGGCAGCCCGCTACGGCATTAATCAAGGTCGGGATGGCCGAACAGAATTTGTATGCTCAGGGCGGTTTTATGACCGTCATCGATCCAAATGCAAAGCCGACATTCTCGATCTATTCAACCAATCACAGCTCGGTAAAAGTACGGCTGTACTCGGTCGAGCCGAAAGATTGGCGTCAATTCCAGGACTACGTCCGGCATTTGAATTACGACGACAACAAACGCCCGGCAATTCCAGGCCGCCTCGTCTATGACGATGTCGTCGCGATTGCTAGCAAGCCCGACGAGATGGTTGAAACGCGGGTTGATCTCTCGAAAGCCCTGAATGGCGGCTTCGGCAACGTAATTATCGACATTGAGCCGACGGTTAGGAAAGACAAATACGACCGTACGCGGATATTCACATGGGCCCAGGCGACGCAGATCGGATTGGACGCATTTGTTGATAATACGGAGCTTGTTGGATTTGCGACCGAAATGAAGACCGGCAAACCCATCGCGGGCGTCGAGCTATCGATCTACCCGAACGGCAAGGCAGTAGCGTCCGTCGAGCCGGAAGAAAAGGGATATATCGCACAAATCTGGAACTGGCTGACGGGAACCGGTGGCCCGAGCGCGGGTGACATTGAATCAATCGACACGGACGGCAGCAAAGCGACTACGGAACCCGTTGCCGAAGCTCAGACGAATCGAACGGGTGAGAATGGCATTTTGCGTTTGCAATTGCCGGATTACGCCTCGGACAAGGGCCCGAATCTGCTGATCGCGAGACACGGAAAGGATGTCGCGTTTCTGCCGGAAAATACCGAATATTACTGGAACGACAGCGGCAGCTGGTACAAAAAGGCCGAGTCGGATTCACTCCGATGGTTTGTCTTTGACGACCGCAAGCTCTACAAGCCGAAAGAAGAAGTCGCGGTCAAAGGCTACATCCGTAAGATCACAGCGGGAAAGCTAGGTGATGTCGAGGGACTCGGTGATGTGGCAAACGGCCTGACCTATTCCGTCAAGGACGCTCGAAATAACGAGATCGCAAAGGGAACTGGCAATCTCAATTCGTTTGGCGCGTTCGATTTCAAATTCAAACTCCCGGACAACGCCAACCTCGGCTATGCCCGGATAGATCTTGCGGTAAACAGCCCGTTACCGGGCAATCTTTACGACCATCCGTTCCAGATACAGGAATTTCGCCGGCCCGAATTCGAGGTTACGACAAAAGTGGCGTCCGAAGCTCCGTTCTTTGTCGGCGGCAAGGCAAACCTGTCGGTCGAGGCAAAATACTACGCCGGCGGCGGCCTCGCCAATGCCGACGCGAATTGGAACGTGACGGCAAGCCCAACAAACTACACGCCGCCAAATCGGGGCGATTACACCTTCGGCGTCTGGACGCCGTGGTGGAGAGTTTACGATTACGGTGAATTTGGCGGTGGCCGCGGCGGATATATCGGCGGTTCATCGCAGGCATTTAAGGGGGTGACCGACGCGAGCGGCAAGCATTTGTTGAAGATCGATTTCGAATCGGTCAATCCCGTCCGGCCATACACGATATCGGCCTCGGCGTCGGTGATGGACGTTAATCGTCAAACGTGGTCGGGTTCTACCTCGCTGCTGGTTCATCCCTCGGCTCTTTACGTCGGAATCAAGACGCCGCGAACATTTGTTCAAAAAGGCGAGAAGATTGCGGTCGAATCGATCGTTTCGGACATTGACGGCAATCTCGTAACCGGTCGCGATGCCGAAATCAAAGCGGTTTTAAAAGACTGGGCGTTTGATAAAGGCTCGTGGAAAGAAGAAACACTAGACGTGCAGACATGCACCGTCAAATCGGCTGATAAGCCGCAAAATTGTTCTTTCACAGCCAAACAGGGCGGCCGCTATACAGTGACCGCGACCGTCATGGACGATAAGGAACGCTTTAACTCAAGCGAATTCACCGTCTGGGTCCCGGGTGGCAAGACGCCCCCGAAACGGAATGTCGAGCAGGAAGAGGTGCAGATCATCCCAAGCAAAAAAGATTTTGCACCGGGCGATGTGGCCGAATTGCTCGTGATCTCGCCGTTTACACCGGCCGAAGGCGTACTGACGCTGCGGCGCGACGGCATCGTTAAAACCGAGCGGTTTTCGATGAAAGATTCGTCGATGACGCTCAAGATCCCGCTCGATGAGAAATATTTGCCCAACATCACCGCCCAGGTTGATCTTGTGGGGGCTGAGTCGCGAACCAATGACAAAGGTGAGGTTGACGCCAAACTTGCCAAACGCCCGGCGTTTGCGAGTGGCAATATCGGCTTGTCGATCTCGACGGCATCTCGCAAATTGACCGTGACCGCGGATCCGCGCGACAAAACCCTTGTCCCCGGCGGTGAGACAAAGGTTGACGTTCAGGTCAACGACAGCCACGGCGAACCTGTCGGCAACAGCGAGGTCGCGATTGTCGTCGTCGATGAAAGCGTGCTTGCCTTGTCACGTTATGTGGTCGGCGATCCGATGGACACGTTTTATACGGCTCGCGGAACGGGTACCACTGATTATCATTTGCGAAAGGATGTCTTGCTAGGCAATCCCGAAGATCTAAAAAAACAGCCGCCACCGCCACCTACAGCAAATGCAACGTCGGAATTCAGCATTGGCGGATCCGGGCGTGCTACGGGTTCGATGGCCGCACCAAAGCCATTGGCAGCGATGAGAAAATCCGGCGAACGGCAAGAAGTCATGGCTGATGCAATGGCGAGGGATGAAAAGGATGTCAATGCACCGCAACAGCCAGATACGCCGATCGCTCTCCGCCAAAATTTCAACGCATTGGCATTGTTCTCACCGACGGTCAAGACCGATGCAAATGGCCGCGCCGTTATTGATATCAAACTGCCCGACAATCTCACACGATACCGGATAACGGCAGTTTCTGTGGATACTGGCAAGCGGTTTGGTAAGGCCGAATCGACGATCACGGCCAAACAGCCGTTGATGGTGAGGCCGAGCGCTCCGAGGTTTATGAATTTCGGTGACAAGATCGAATTGCCGGTTGTCGTCCAAAACCAAACGGACAAAGACATGGCCGTCGATGTTGCCGTCCGTGCAACTAACGCATTGCTCGGGTCAGAACCGGGAGCGGTAGCGACTGGGGCTTCCTCACTAGGTAAGCGGGTTATTGTAAAAGCCAACGAACGCGCCGAGGTCCGATTCCCTGTCTCTGCTAACAAGGCCGGAACCGCGCGATTCCAGATCGCGGTCACATCGGGCAAATTCAATGACGCGGCCGAGATCTCGCTGCCCGTTTGGACGCCGGCCACGACCGAGGCGTTTGCGACCTACGGCACGACCGATCAAAACGGGGCTATCGTCCAACCGGTTCAGACGCCGGGTGATGTTTATCCGCAATTTGGCGGGCTTGAGGTTACGACTTCGTCGACTCAATTGCAGGAACTCACCGATGCTTTCCTGTATTTGACCAATTATCCGTACGCCTGCTCCGAGCAGATATCGTCGCGGATGATCTCGATAGCGGCGATGCGTGATGTGCTGGGAGCATTTAAGGCGAAAGAAATGCCGAAACCGGAGGAATTAAACAAATATTTCGCACGCGACATCGAGATTTTAAAATCACGGCAACGCGAGGACGGCAGCTTTGGACTGTGGAAACGCGACAGGGAGCGATACGAATATCCTTTCCTCACGGTTCACGTCGCTCATGCGTTGGCGTTGGCTAAAGCCAAGGGCTACAAAGTGCCGGACGAGATGATCACCAAGGTCAAGCCGTATCTGAAGAACGTCGAAAGCCACTACGACCAATGGTACGTAAATTCGCCTGAAGTTCGCTGGACGATCTCGGCCTACGCCCTGTACATCCGCGACATGATGGGCGACAAGGATGTTGCCAAGACAAAGAAGCTTCTGGCCGAAGCGACGATCGAAAAGATGCCGTTTGAGGCTCTCGGTTGGGTCCTGTCGGTACTCGCGAATGATCCTAACTCGCAGACCGAGGTTCAGGCGATCTTGCATTTCCTCAACAACCGCACGACCGAGACGGCGGCGACGGCAAACTTCGTGACAAATTACGGAGACGGTGCATGGCTCATCATGTACTCAAACCGCCGTGCCGACGGCGTACTGCTCGAAGCAATGATCAAAGCCGACCCGAAGAACGACCTGATTCCAAAACTCGTTCGCGGCCTGCTCGATCACCGGACAAAAGGCGCGTGGTCGAACACGCAGGAAAACGTCTTTATCCTGCTCGCTCTCGATAAGTATTTCAACGCATTTGAAAAGGTCACGCCCGATTTTGTGACGCGGATATGGCTGGGGAATACGTATGCCGGAGAGGAGACATTTAAGGGCCGCTCGGTTGACTCAAATCAGCTAAATATCCCGATGTCATACCTCACCGATCAGGGCGGAACGTCGAATCTGATCATCGACCGCCAGGGTGCTGGGCGTTTATATTATCGAATCGGCATGCAGTACGCGCCAAAGAATCTAAAACTTGATCCGGCGGATTACGGCTTTACGGTTCTGCGAAAATACGAGCCGGTCGATGACAAGGAAGACGTCAAACAAAACGCTGACGGTTCGTGGACGATCAAGGCCGGTGCTCGCGTCCGCATCCGTCTGACGATGGTCGCTCAGGCACGGCGTTATCACGTCGCCCTTGTCGATCCGCTGCCTGCGGGACTCGAAATTCTCAATCCCGAATTGGCAACAACCGAAGCAATACCGGGCGATCCGGGCGGCAACACAGCGGTCACGACCTACAGCAGCCGCTCGTTCGGGGGCGGCTGGTGGTGGCGAATGAACTGGTTCGAACACCAAAATTTCCGCGACGAGCGTGCCGAGGCATTCTGCTCGCTCCTGTGGGAAGGCGTTTACAACTACTCATACGTCGCGCGAGCAACAACGCCCGGCCAGTTCGTCGTCCCGCCTGCGAAGGCCGAGGAGATGTACCATCCGGAGACTTTCGGACGGACGGGGACCGATTTTGTCAAGGTGGAGTAAACGAGAGAGGGTATTAAGTGACGGCAACGCGGTTGACAATGACCGTCTCGCCTTTTGTTAAATTAAATCAAGATCGGAGTGCAGTCTATTCTGGATGCGAAACTGTTTCTTGCTTCTTCGTCGAGCAAAAGATGGCAACTTCTTCAAAAATATCGTTGCAGGGGCCGCCGTCACGTAAACCTGCATCCCGGCATTGCTGAGTCGACCAGGTCAACCGGATTAGAGTGCTTTTAGGGTTGGGCACGCCATCGCAAAACTTCGGGGTCGGTTTACCCGTGCTGAGACAACCATTCGTGAAATGGCCGATGTGAAATTGTTCGATGCGGATAAGAAAGGAATCTTCCTTAAACGCGCCGAATTGACGCACCGATTCGTCAACGCAGGCGCGTTGATCGGTCGTTTTCCCAAACTCGACGCCATTTTGGTGGGCTACCTCATTCTTAGAGCGATAGTCGTAGTACATGTATCCGGCAATCGCTGCAACCGCGATCACGGCCAGAATAGTCATTGATCCAATGACGCCCAAGGTGATAGTGGTTGATCTTTCCATTTGCGTATAAAGAGAAATTCTAATATTTTTGTTGCCTTTGCCATTTAAGGCTTCAAGTGGCTAGTACCTGAATCACAAACGCTATCTGTTTGGTCTTTTGACTCTGACAGGCGGTGGCTTTTTAATGTTGATGATCATTTGCCGATAGGCCTTAACGCTCGGATCGATTGTCAGTGTAAATACAAACGATGCATTTTGGGGCAGGTACAGTTCGGTGACGCAGCGTAAAAATGTGGCCTCAGAATCAGAGGGTGATTTTAGCGCGGGATTACGAATAATGTCGGCGAGCACTCGTCCCGATCGTAATGACCGTTCCCAGCCATTTGACTTGTAGGCAGCGCGTACGGCTTCGATATCCCTGACATTTTGATATTCGAGAATCGCGCGGGCATAATTGATCGTGTCCGATTGCTCGTCTTCACGGCCTTTATTTCTTTTAGCCAATCTAAGGATATCGCCGGCCAAATCGATCACGTCAAACAAGCCAAATTTCTTCATTTCGCTTTCAAATATCCGATGTTCGATCATGCTCGTCACATCGTTGACGTTTGATTGCTCGACTTTCTGCGCCAGTCCCTTAGCGGTTTTGACCGTCGGAGAAAATAAGAACGTCGGGTAACCGTTTACCCGTAACCGCAAATGAAGAAGTTCATGAACGATCACGGCTTGTAGCTTTTTCGGGTCTTTCTCGATCTTGTAATCGACTCGGATGACCGCCACGCCGTCATCCGAAATGTAACTTGTACCGAGTTCGAACTCCGGCAGTTCGATAAATTCAGCGTCAATTTTCTCACCCGTCTTGGTCTCGACCTCGGTCACTAGCAGCAGTACCTCCGGACGCAATTTTACGCCCAGGAGCGAGTCCTTTGTCTGCGAGGTCAGGGTTACGGGACAAAGGAACGAAAGTAGAATTGTTAGGAATAATCCGTTTCGCATTGGTTTCGCATCTCAGACCGATTCGAAGAAGGCGCTACGTTCCAAAATCGATCGCCTTCATCTTTTGGACCTTTGCTCCGTTGACCGAATCTCCCTTGATAAAATAAAGATTGTTCTGTTTATCGCTCGCCATAGCGCGGATCGTTGCGAAAGGTGATGAGGACAGCGAGAATTGCTTGATCTTGTTCCCGTCGCTTGAAAACACAGCGACGCTCGACCCGCTTCCGGTTCCGTTCAGGATATAAATACGGCCTTGACTGTCCGCCGCGATCGCCGTGGGTGTAAGACCGGCGGCAAATTTATTGATGAATTTACCATCCGGCGAGAAATGAAACGTCATCAGATCCTCGTCATCGTAGTTGAATTCGCCGGTCACGTCTCCCAGAGCATAAACGGAATAAATATCTCCCTTTCCGTCAACCGCAAGCCGAACCGCTTGCGGTGGAATTACAGTTTTCGCCGCTTTGCTGTGTATTCCGACGAGGCGACGCACGACCGCGTGGCCCTTATTGATTTGAATAATCTCTTCATTTTTTTTGTTCTCTGCGGCCAACAGCATCCCACCGTCATCCAGAAGAATACAATCGTCGATATAGTGTTTCTGGCTGTCGGTCAAAACGTGTTTCTTTTCGCCCGTTTCGCCGTTAT
Organism: Pyrinomonadales bacterium; assembly: GCA_038227175.1. GTDB lineage: Bacteria > Acidobacteriota > Blastocatellia > Pyrinomonadales > Pyrinomonadaceae > OLB17. The sequence goes on from JBBRPZ010000010.1 coordinate 92,808, forward strand.
AGAGGACCAATTCGCCGCCGATCAATACAAAAACGGTTCCCTCGGCGTCGACTGCCAGCTTATCGATAACCTCATCCTTGTCTCCTTTTACATTCCAGAGATTTAGAAACTTTCCGGCGGGATCAAACCGCTGGACGCGAAGAGTTTCATCGGAAACATAGATATTTCCCTTATCATCGACGGCGATCTCCGATGGATTGGTAAACTGCCCCTGTCCTTTGCCCTTTTCACCGAATGCGAGCAGAAAATCGGTATTTTTCTCTGACCCGGGCACGGATATCGCGGGATTGCCGGGTGTCGGAGTTGGACTAGAAGTGAACGGACGTTTTTTTAAGCTTTGCGAAAACAACCCAAACAAGAGGGCTCCGCCGATTACAACGATGGCCAGCACTATGCCGACAAACCGGCCGCTATTGAAATCGGAACCCTGTCCATCATAGATACGAGGCGAGAATGGTTTGGATATATCGACGTTTTGCCGACCGCGTTCACGCTCATCGGGAATTAGGATGTTAGCACCGCAATAATCACAATGTGCCCGCACATTGTCCACGGATATATTTTCGATCAAACTTCCGCATTGGGGGCACGTAATTGCGATCATAATGTGGTTTCAACAAGCGTCCGCCAAAATTTGCGATCTTTATGACGTCAACATTCCGACTATGAATTTTTCCCGACTTTATCACAATGGCGATATACATTGAAATTAAAATTGACATTTGGCTGAAACTAAATTTTTTGCAAACCAAATAGTGAAAAAGGACGTAACTCGCAAGTTGGATGTTACGCCCTTACTAAAGTCCGGCTCTACGAATGTTTTGTCCGACGATGCCCTACCTTACGCGATAAGAGCAAAGCATTAAGATAAAGATGGAATCCCATTCCCACGCATTCAAGGCACTATCGCCGTAAAGTTGATCGAGTTCGTTAACGACCCGTTATTGATCGTCTCAACCGCGAATTTGAGCGGGGTGGAGCCGCAATAGCCCGTCCAAAGGACCTCGCCTTGGCCAGTCGCTCCAGGGCTTCCCAACGAAACCAGCAAGACAGAGTTGCCTTGAGTGACCGACGGGTCGGGTGTGAGGCAGTACTGGCCGGGAGCGGTTCGCTCGACAGCGACCCAACCCTTCAACCCTTGAGTATAGAAGGTTGGTTCCGGGCTGTTGGCTGAGACCGCTCCGACGTCACGCGCTTGCCCGGCGGGACCCTGGGGTCCGGTGGGGCCCTGAGGGCCGGTAGCTCCCGGCGCGCCTTGTGGGCCTGTGGGTCCAGACGGCCCCTGCGGTCCGGCCGGGCCTTGGGGTCCAGCAGGACCCGACTGACTCCAAGTGATGGCGGTCTCATTATTCTTGCAGTCAGCCGCCGACTGAACGAGCCGGACATCGCCCTTATTGTTGGCATAACAAGCGTGGATAACGCCCGAGCCATCCGGGATACCGACAAAGACCGCTAGACCAAAAGCCGATGCCCCGACGGTGAAAATTACCATGGACACGAGTGCCCACCGAGTTCTGATTTTATTTAAAAGATACATACGTCCTCCTTAAAGTTAGTTACGAATGATGCCGGCTACATGCAGGAAGCAATTTCTCTCTGCCTACCCGGCTGAAAAACGAATTTTTGATAGGTGATTAATCGAAAACCGTCAATACTGCTACTCCTTCGTCACCCCGAAACGCATATGTTTTCGAACTCTGCCGTTTATTGAAACGTCAACCTCGTAGTGGCCTTCGGTGAGGCCTTTTGGCGCCGAGAGTTTGTTGACAATGATCTTGCCGCTTTGATTCGTCACCTCCTGTTGATAAACCTCGGACTGGTTTGATTTCCAAACGAACTTGAATACCGCGCTTGGCGCGGGGTCAACGAGCCCGATGACGCAGTAAACAACCTTGTCCTTTGGGGTGAATGATACCTTGACGTCCTGGGCGTCGCCATTGACGAACTGCTGGGCAAAAACGGCCTTGCTGATAAACTGCGCCTTGACAGTTTGATTGGCTGAAATCAGCATACCGATTGCAAAAGCACTAACGGCAATAATTTGTTTTAGTTTGATTTTCATTATTTTCTCCTCAGTATTTTGGATGTTAAGCGTTCCGCCTACGCCTCATCCGGCGGAGCGGAACGAGATGTCTATCGCGGTGCGCTCGTCCGCTGCACCGCCGGAATGAAATTGAGCATAAACTGCGTCCGGCCATCGTTGCCCATGACCTCGGCGCTCGGAATGCACGGATCGGGTGGAAGTCCGTTTACGCCGTCTGCTTGTTGAATGCGCACATCCGGTCTGAGCTGAAAGCGGTTGCCTTCGCGGAAAAAATTATCGGCGCTAAGGGTCAGCGACGTTGACTGGCCGCCCTGCAACAGAGCAAACCGGCGGATCACCACGCCATTCGGCGTCGTTAACGGCGTACCGTTGCCGTCGCGGAATGTGATTACCACGCGGCACGGATCGGGCGGCGATTCCGGGCTTGCAACCTCATTTGTGTTGACCACATTGATGCGCAGGCTCTGATTCGTAACTAGGCCGACAAGCCCGTACCCCGGAGGATCAGGCTGCGGGTTGAAAGCCTCGACCTTTTGCGGCGCGAGGCGCATAAAAGCAAATGCCGCAGCCGCAATTATGATTGAGGCTGCTGCCGTAGCTGTAATTATTCGTTTGTGGTTCATATTTACCTCTTTATTTGTTTCAAAAATTTTAATGGTCGGCGGCTTATGTCTTTGTTATAATTAAAAATATAGGACGTTTTTTTGCGACGTGACCATCATCCAATGGAATTCGGCTAATAGTCCCTAATTGTTCGGCTAATAATTGCTAATTCTTGCTAACGGCGGTGCAGCAGATGGCAGATAAGATATTTTCGTTCGGAGAATTTGAGGTTGACTCAGCCAAACGCCTCCTGCTCAAGCGCGGCCAGACCGTTCATCTAAAATCAAAAGACTTCGATCTGCTTTTAACTTTAATTGAGCATCACGGCGAGATTTTATCGAAGAATGATCTGCTCGACCTGGTTTGGGAGAACCAATTCGTCGAGGAAAACAATCTGACGGTCCACGTTGCAGCTCTTCGAAAAGCACTCGGCGAAACTAAGGACGAGCATCGTTTTATCGTCACCGTGCCGGGCAGCGGATATAAATTTGTCGGCGACCTTACCGAAAATAACGGCGACATGGCATCGGTTAAGCCGCACGCGTTTTCAAGCGTCGTCGCAGAGGACAAAGCACAAAACGGGGGCTTTTCACCGGACGCGTATAAATTAAAAACGGCACTTCGTAAAAGGCCTGTTTTGTTGGCAACTCTCCTGATAATGGTGCTTCTGGGCAGTTCCGTAGGTTGGATCTACAATTCCCGCAAACGAGATAGTCCATCGCAAAAAAACGACATTCCGGCTGCCGAACACCAATTGAAGACTCATGTTTTCACTACTGACGGCGGGATTCCATGGCGCGTCGTTATCTCACGGGATGGCAAATGGGTGGCTTATGTCCAACGGGCCAAGGGGTTGAATTCGCTCTGGATCGGCGACTTGGAAACCAATCACAACCTACAGATCATCGCTCCGCTCGAACGTTTTTATGAATATATAGCCTTTTCTCCCGATGGCAAAAGTCTTTACTTTACTACCCGCGATGAGAATCATCCCCAATGGACGCTGATGCGGGTGCCGATCTTCGGCGGAGCAACTCAGGAACTAGCAACCGGCGCTAACAGCACCATTACGTTTTCGCCTGACGGCAAACAAATCGCTTTTTTAAGGGAATATGAGGAAGCGGACAAAAATTCGCTCGTCATTGCCGATGCGGAAACAGGCAAAAACGAACAAATTCTGTTGACGCGCGAAAAATCGGAAAAATTTGCAAGCAGAGGTTTGGCGTGGTCGCCGAACGGCAAAATCATAGCCGTCGGCGCCGGCCGCACGGAGGGGGACGCCTGCGACATTTTGGCGGTCAACACGCTATACGGTACGATTGAAAAAATCGGCAACGACAATTGGAACAAAGGATTTAATCTTGTCTGGCTAAAGGACGGAAGCGGTTTGGTGTTAATCAACATTCAGGAAAGTAATAGCTATGAAAGTCTCCGAACGTCCCTCGTTTCATATCCGGCCGGCGAGGCCCGGCAACTTACCAATGAGTCGATCAGATACAGTCATTACAGCCTGAGCGTTTCCGATGATGTCAAACTGGCTCTTTTGTCCGTCAACCAGACTCCGCAATTATGGAAAGCGGATGGCGAAAACTTCAAAAATGAGCGAAAAATCTTAGACGGTACCCGCAACCGAAGCGAAGGAGAAAACGGACTTGCTGTCGCTTCGGACGGACGCATATTCTACTCCTCTAAAACCGGCGACAAAGTTAAAATCTGGGAAATGAGCACGAATGGCGAAAATCAACGCCAGGTTACCTCCAATCAAACCGGAGCGGATGATTTTTATCTCAGTATTACAGCGAAAAATCGCTACCTCGTTTTCACCTCCAATCCCTTGGACGATTACGAAATTTGGCGGTCAAACCTGGATGGCACTAATATAACTCAGTTGACTAAAGGCGGCGTAAACACGCAGCCGTCCGTTTCCCCAGACGGAAATTGGGTTATTTACGCTTCAACCCGTGATGGCAAATCAACGATCTGGCGCGTATCAATTGACGGCGGCGAAGCGCAGCAATTGACGACAGACGAAACGTCTTGGCCGTCAATTTCGCCCAATGGCAAATTTATCGCGTGTGCTTACGGAAAAACGATCGAGGCTTTCGACCGACGTATTGCCCTCTTCTCGATTGCTGGCGGCAGCCCGCTGAAAATATTTACCGCCGCGAAGCAAAGCGTACTGGAAAGTTCCCCGCGTTGGTCGCCCGATAGCAGGAGCATAATTTATAGGGACCGCATGCGGGGACTCTGGAGACAGGACATGAAGCATGAAGGCCCAGAGCGAGTTAAAGGTTTTGACGACTTCAGATTTTACGATTTGGCCTTTTCGCCCGACGGCAAAAATGTCATTGTTGCCGGTTTCGAAGAAACGCGCGAAATCGTCATCGCCGAAAACTTTCGCTGACGTCAAAATCTGGACGGCGGCGGGCCGGAAAGATCAAAAGATCTGCCAAACGAAAAAGCTTTACGCCGACGAACTGTCTGGAGCGGCAAACGGTTTTGCATTTATCCGTGGTTCCGAAATACGACGCGAATATTTTTCGATGTATTTCAAACAAACAACGCTCTATTTTTTGATGATTTGAATACGGGCCTATTTGCTCTCCCATTTATTATCCGTTTCATTCGCGTCCATAAAGATTCCGCCGTCCAGCAACAGAGACCTTATCTTCTTTTTGGTTGCGATGCTCACTTTTGCCTCCGTCTGATTTTGCTGCCAGATCGCCGGCGTTTGATGAAATGTTTCGGATTTTCCTTCAACATATGTCACGACGATGTTTACCGGGGCGTCAAAGCCTCCGACGTTTCTGATCGCAACAATCGTCGTGGTATCGCTCTGTGTCACGCTCTCGACCGCGAGATCGATATAGCCATTGGAAAAATACCAGTTATTGAAAAACCAATTAAGGTCTTTTCCGGATGCACTGTTAAATGAATTAAACATGTCCCACGGCAACGGATGTTTGCCGTTCCACCGGGCGATGAATTCGTGCAGGGAATGCGAGAATTCGGCGTCGCCCAACAAGTCTTTTAGCGCAATGTACCCAAGCGCCGCTTTGCCGTACTCATTGGCGAAAAACCCACGTCCGACCGCCGCGTCGCCCGGGTTTATGATCGGCAGATCGCCATCGGCTGTCGCATTTTTTATCCATCCGGCGACCCGAAATTGCTGAAAGGCAAGATTCGCCTTTTGCTGGCCCATATCGTTTGTCCCGATCATGTATTCGAACGCCGTCGCCCAGCCCTCGTCCATAAAACCGTACCGCTGTTCGTTGATGCCCATGTGAAACGGGAACCAGGAGTGAAGTATTTCGTGCTCGACGATAAACCGCGTGAATTCGGGATCTTTCTGCGAGCTGTCGTTGACCATCATCGGGTATTCCATGTCGGCGAAACCGCGGATGATAGTCGTTTTTTGGAATGGATATGGTGTCCCCGGATAGTTATTCGATGTCCAGTCAAGCGCGTGTTTTCCGTACTCAACCATCCTTTCGAAATCCTTCGACTCTTTGTCGTAAGCGGCCTGAACGCTGGCCCGCCGGTTAGCGGTTTTATCGACTATCACGCTGCCTGCGTCCCAGATAAAATGGTCACTCACGGCGATTGCGACATCTGAAACATTGTCGGCCTTCCATTTCCACGTGACGGTGTCGGTCTGTACCGTAACGGATTTACTGGTTAGATCATCAAGCGTTGCGACGTGAATCACATCGTCGCTCATAAACGATTTTTTGAAACGTTCGAGAAACTTTGGCTGTAGCGTTTCGTCTGCATTCAGCAGGCCGCCCGTTGCCCATACGATAAAATTTTTCGGAGCTGTCACCTGGAACGTGTAGTCGTTAAAATCGTTGTAAAATTCGTGCCCCTCGGTAAAATTGACCGTGTCCCAGCCGTTAGTGTCATCATAAACGGCAACACGCGGATAGAAATACGCGAGGAAAAATGTCGTCGGGTCAATCGCACCTTCGCGGCCGCTCCCTACCGACAAATCGACGTGCCACTTGAATGTTAACTTCACCGAAGCGTGAGGTGCTAGTTTTTGACCGAGTTTGACGATGTCCCAGGTAGTGCCTTTTTCTGACTCCCAGGGCTTTATCTTGCCGTTTTCGCTATATTCGTCGATATGGACGCCGGTTGTCAGGTAATCCGACGATACCGGCCCCTCGCGCGGAGCTTCCGGCATGTGTGAATTCAACTCGAGACGAAAAACAAGGCTGTCGAGTGTATTTGGGCTGTTGTTGGTATAAATGATCTCTTCGCTGCCAGAAACCGTGCGGTTCGGCGGGGCTACATTAACCATGATGTTGTAGATTGCTTTGTTTTGCCAATAGTTCTTGCCGGGTTTGCCGTCCGGCGATCTCGTTTCGGCGGCAAAGGCCTTTTTCACGTTGCGCGGCATGTATAGCTGCTGTGCCGTCAGATTGAGGCCAGTCACCAAAACAAAGGAGATAAGTGTCAAGATTTTTTTCATTTCGATATTTATATGCATCGTAAAAGGAATGCCTGCACGTCGGATCATTTAATTTCAATCTCGAAGTTTGATAATACGGCAGTGTAACGAAAAGGTTCGTGTGGACGGCCATATTTTTGCCCCAAATCCGTGTCTTTAGTTTTTAGAAAACCTGAGATAATTGTATATTCTCGTTAGAGGATAGAAAAAGATCGCGTCGCATAAAAAATATGAAGCTATTAACCTTCGTTATAATTGCCCTTGCATTCGCCGGTTGCTCGGTAAACGTTGGAACTAACCAGCCCGCACAGACGCCAAACCAAAACACGGCTGCCACACCGGCGAATGCGGTGAAACTCGAAACCACAGGCACCGTACCGTCAAACACGGCGGCGGCTCCAGGACCGGCCGGAGATAAATGCGCGGGGGTTAAGATACCGGGTCTGAAACTCATCGCCAAACAAACATTTGCTTTCGACTACAAGCCGTTCGAGGGATCTTGTTTCGTCACATTCGGTACCGAAGAGGACATGCTTGACGACAAGGACGTACCGCGCGGCTCGACCTTTCATATTTTTAAAAACGGCAAGCAGGTGTTCGAATTTCCGGACGCCTTTGCCGGCCAACCCGCTTGCTGGGTCGAGGCTGTCGCCTTTGACGACCTGAACGGCGATGGGCAAACGGATGTCGTGATGGCAGGGAAATGTCTTGGGGCTAAAGACTCGTATCCGTCCAACGCAGTGTACGTAAACAATGGCCGCGGCTTTACGACGAAGGACGCTCCGAATGAAAAACTCGGTGTATTCACAACCATCAAGGATATCGAAGCATACGTTGCAAAAACTCAACGGATGTTCTTCTAGTTTTTTGTCCGCAAACGGGCTGAGCGATCGCCTTTTAGCCTATGGTAAGATACGCCCTGATATGAAAGTTTTCACGACATTATTACTAACCGCTTTTTGCTCGACGGTTTTGCTTGCGCAGACCAATATTCAGAAGCTTGTGGATACCGAGCATGCATTTGCCAGGTCCGCAGCCGAGAATGGGACTAAGAAGGCATTTCTTGAGTTTCTCGCGTCAGACGGTTTGGTGTTTGTTCCGGATAGGACAAACGGAGTCGAATACTGGTCCGCCCGGACACCCAACGCCAGCCTTCTTTCATGGGCACCCAACTATGCGGACGTTTCATCAAGCGGGTTGCTCGGTTATACGACCGGTAACTGGGAGTTCAGGCCTAAAGGCAAGGATGATACTCCGACGGCCTTTGGCGACTTTATAACCGTTTGGCTCAGGCAGCCAGAGGGCAAATATAAGTTTGTCATCGATATCGGTGTCGGCCACGATAAACCGGCCACTTATTCTACCGAATGGACGACGACGGCCGAAAAGGAAAAGAATACAAACCAAAACAATAGTTCGCCCGCAGATATTTCTAATAACTTTCTTAGAACGGCTGAGGAGAGCGGCCTTACGGACGCCTACAAACTCTTTGGCAGCAATGATATTCGTATGTTCCGCGAAGGCAAACTTCCGATCATCGGACTTAAGAACGCGGTTGCTTTGATCAAGAAAAACAAGCCTGTCGTCCTGTTTTCCAGACGGAGCAGCTTTTTCGGATCGGGCGATATTTCTTACAATTTGGGTACATACACGATGTCCGAGAATGGAAAGGTAACTGAAAAAGGCAACTCATTGCAGATATGGAAACTGACGCGCGGCGGATGGAAGGTCGTTCTGGATATTCTCAAGCCTGTGCCCGCGAAATAAGATTCTTGCGACATCGGTAAACATCTGTGATAAATAATTACGAGAAGGTCATCGAGATCCTAAAGCTGGAATCCGGGGCGATCGCCCGCGCGGCGGTTAATATTGATCGATCAAGTGTCGAATCCGCACTGGATCTACTTGAATTATGCAGTGGCAAGGTCATCGTCTGCGGCGTCGGCAAATCCGGCGTGATCGGGCAAAAGATCGCCCAAACGCTGACCAGCACCGGCACCGTTGCGGTATTTGTAAACCCTTCGGACGCTTTGCACGGCGGCCTCGGTATTGTTGCAAACGGTGATGTCGTGATCGCTCTCAGCAACTCCGGCGAGACAGACGAGCTACTCGCGATCATGCCGACGTTCCGCCAACGGGGTGTCGCCGTGATCGCGATCGCCGGCAGTATCGATTCGACCCTCGCCCGCCAATCCGACGCCGTTCTCGACGCGTCGGTCGATAAAGAGGCTTGCCCGTTAAATCTCGCCCCGACCACATCAACGACCGTGGCTCTCGCTATCGGCGACGCCCTGGCAATGGCGCTAATGGACGCAAAAGGGTTGACGGCTGAGGATTTTGCCGTAAATCACCCTGCCGGACGGCTCGGTAAAAGGCTAACGCTGACGGTTAGTGACCTGATGCACGACAGCCCGAATATTTCCCCAACAGCAAATTGGCTCGAGGTTGTAAAAGCTATTTCAAAGAATGCCCTCGGTGCCGTCAACGTCATTGACGATTCCGCAAAATTATTGGGCATCATCACCGACGGTGACCTTCGCCGCACGATCGAACGCACGTCACCCGATCTGTTTTCGTCCCTGACCGCCGACAATATGATGACCGCCGGCCCGATCACGGTTTCGCCTGAGATGCTCGCCTTCGACGCCCTGCAATTGATGGAAAACCGGTCGTCGCAGATTTCGGTGCTGCCGGTTGTTGACGCGGAGGGCACTTGCGTCGGGTTGCTTAGGCTGCATGATGTGGTGAGAAGTGGGTTATGACTAATGAGGGCAAAGATCTCGTTCCGATTCGGGTGCTGCACGATTTTGTTGACCGCATCGAACGACTTGGCATCGAATATATGCTGACTGGCTCGATGGCGATGATGTGCTATTCGGTATATCGTTATACGGCGGATGTCGATGTCGTCGTGGAGCTAAACATACGCGACGTGACGCGGATCATTGCTGCATTCGAACCGGATTATTATGTGCCTCATAATTCTGTCGGACGAGCGATATCGACTGAACGAATGTTTAATGTTATACACCGGGCAACTGCTTTCAAAGTCGATTGTATAGTCCGCAAATCCTCGGACTTTCAACGGAATGTATTTTCCCGGCGACGCAAAGTCGATTTTTACGGCAAGGAAATTTTCATTATTACCATTGAGGACCTGATACTTTCCAAGTTGTGGTTGGCGAAGAACGGTCAATCGGAGAAACAACTTACGGATGTGAAGAATCTAATGCGAGCGGGGTACGACTCAGAGTATATTAGAAAGTGGGTCGAAAAATTAGACTTGACGAAACTATTTGACGAGTGTCTGTCGGAGATCAATGCATGAAGGATACGTCGGCTGAAATAAGCCAAATACAATTTGAGATGATGATGAAACTTGGTGCAAAGAGAAGAATTGAAATAGCATCCGAAATGTTTATGGCGGCGCGCGGTATGATGTTGTCATCAATGCCGGCAGGTTTATCAGATAGAGAAATTAAGCGCCGCGTGTTCGAGTTAACCTACGGTGAATCATTGCCGGACGACTTTTTCAAAAAACGAGGATAAATAATGCATCGACGATTTTCTACCGGGTGTCTGGCGTTTTTTTTGTTATTCAGCGTTGCGAATGCTCAGAAAGCCGACGTTACGATTACCCTGAACGAGCCTTTTTTCGATGCGTTGCTGGATTCGATCTATCAGAACTTCGACCCACCGGAGTTTTCGATAGCGGAGTTTAGTCCAAAGTCCAAAGTCCAAAGCTCAAAGTCATCGGTATATGGTTTTATAACAAGTCAAAGATCCAAAGCCTCAGATCAAAGCTCCTTTTGTACCGAATCTATCAAGATCCTCCGCGAGATCAACGGCGTGAGAACGTCCGTGCGTTTTCGTGATGGCAAGATATATGTTCCGCTCGCGTTTTCGGGCGGCTATGCTCCGCCTTTTGTTGGGTGCGTCGATTTTTCCGGTTGGGCGGAATCGAACATCGATCTGGAGTTTGATAAGGACGCACAGCGGCTCGTCGGGCGCGTTCGTGTTTCGACCGTAAATCTAACCGGCACGGGTGGTGTCGGAGGTACTTTGATCGCCAAAATGCTACAAGGGTCGATCGACAAAAAACTCAATCCTATCAACATACTCACCCTCGACAAACTCGCGTTCGCAGTGCCCGTATCCAAATCGGGTAATCTACAGATGAAGGCAACTGCTGTCCGCAACGAGATCGTGAACGGTGCCTTAAATGTCGTCGTAACGTTTCAGTTTTCAAAGTCCTGACGTCCCGAACCTCTCCGAAATCAACCAAATAGGAGCCTGGGGTTACGATTTGGTGTCGGAAATATTGCGGACCACTCAAAACATCAATAATTTCATAAATTACCTCTCTGGTACGGCTATTGCCACCTAGAGTGTAGCCGTCAGACGGCTGACGTTCGAGATTTTTAGTCAGGGGGCTATTATGAATTTAAAAAGGATTGCACAAACCTCATTAACACTTGTCTTGGGTGCATTTGCCGGACTTTTCCTGGTCATGGATGTAAGTGCCCAGCGAGACCGTTCGCGTGACGACAGGCCAAAGGCGGAAAAACCGGCTCAGGACCGCGCGCCCCGCACAGAAAATAAGGCTCCGGCGGGCGATCAAAATCGCTTGCAGGATCGCCAACATCAGCAAAATCAGGAGCAAAATGCTCAACGCCAACGCGATGAGCAAAATCGTCAAGCCCAGGAAAATGCCCGCCACCAGCGTGACGACCAAAATCGTCAGACGCAGCAGCAGGATGCCCAACACCAACGCGATGAGCAGGATCGTCAGGCCCAGAACAATGCCCGCCGCCAGCGTGACGAGCAAAACCGGCAGAACCAACAGCAGAATGAACGTCAGCGTTCCGACGCTCAACGGGTCGAGCAGCTTCGCCGCCAAACAGAGGACAATAACCGCCGGCAGCAGCAAAATCAGAACGTCTGGCAAAACAACGACCGCCAGAACAATCGAAATACTGGACGCAACTACCAGCAATATAATCGCGAGCAACAACACCAGCTTCAGCGTCAACGCGTTAACCAGTACAACCAACAGTGGGGAAATTGGCAGAACCTACAGCGCGACCGCGACCGCCGGTTAGAGCAGCAACGGCGTAAAGAGTATTTGCGTTATCAGCAGCGGTATTGGGATCGCATCCGTCAAGACCAGCTCAGGCTGCAGCAGGCGCGGTATTACGATAACCTTTCCTACAATTACCGCTACAATCGAGGTGGCTCATACAATTACACCAGTCAGTACGGAGCGCAAATGCTTCGCGATGCGGTCAACAACGGTTATGAACAGGGTTTCTACGCCGGTCGGGCGGACCGCCGAGATGGTTGGCAGTCCGACTACAATAATTCGTATGGCTATCAGGACGGAGCTTACGGCTACGACAACTATTACGTTGGGCTGAATGATTACCAATACTATTTCCGCGAAGGTTTTCAACGCGGCTACGAAGACGGTTACTACAGCCGCAATCGATACGGGAACTACGCAAACGGCAAATACTCGATCCTCGGCTCGATCATCGGAACCATTTTGGATATTGCCATTTACTAAAATTAGCGACGGCTAAAATAAATGTGGCCTCAGTCGAGCGATTCGACTGAGGCCCTTTTTTTCATTTTAGAATAGAGGTATAGGCCTTCCAGGGGCCGACGTTTTCCGAGTATTTCGAGGCTAGGTACGTGACGATCTGTCGAATGTGGGTGAGGTCGTGAACGACCCATGTTGATATGAGCTGTGTCAGCGTAACCTCGCCAAACTCGGGATGGATGCCTTTCAGGGCAAACTGACCAGGCGTCAACCGCCACCGTAGTAGCTTTTCAACGTTGATGTTTCGAATATAGGCAAATTCCGTCAACAGGTCGTCGAGTGTCTTGACGCGCGAATCCTCAAATTGAGCGAACCGGTCGAATGGAGCAAATTGCCGATCTGCACCCTGAGCGAGGATGATTTCGGCCCGCGGTATCCAATCGGTCTCTTCACAATTGATCAGGTGACCAATCACATCATAGGGGCTCCAATTTTCGGTATCGCCGGTGCTTACGGTCCACTCCGGTGAGAGGCCTTCGAGCATGCGGCTCAATGAGTAGGGAGTCTGTTGTAGTATTTCAACAGACCTGGCAACATCAAAGGGTAGTTTCTCGGACATATTAGCTAGTTAACGTCGGGAAAATAAACTTTCTTGCTGACATCGACAAAGTACAGATCGCTCGCCACGTCAAAATCGTTCATCTTTATTTCAGACTTCATCGTCTGCCACTTTGTCGTTGGGCGGATCGCCTGCCAGTTTCCGGCCTTTCCGACGCGGATCGGCATTGCAAACGCGGCTTCGTCCGTCTTCCAACGGTAAGACACCTCATGTTTTGTATCGTTGAAATTTAATTCAAGTACCGGGATCGCCGTGTGTCGCAAATATTGATCAAATATCGGAGTCAAATTCATGCCCGTTTTTTGATTGAAGTACGAATTGACATCCTCGGTCATGATGTTCTGGTACTTGAAGTGTTGAAAGAAGTCGTGGAGTATGGCGAACCATTTTTTATCGTCGTTGACGACGCTGCGAAGCGTGTGGATAAACAACGCGCCCTTGAAATACATATCCTGCGGCGGCTCGGCGTTGGTGCCGCGGGCAGTGATGATCGGCAGCCGGTTTTGCACCTTCTTTTTGTAGGCGTTGGTGTATTTCATGTAATCGTCGTGGCCGTAAGTGTATTCGACAAAGAGGCATTCGAGATACGTCGTCCAACCTTCATGTATCCACATGTCGGAGACATCAGCCGCCGATACGGCATTGCCGAACCATTCGTGGCCGCTTTCATGAATGATGATGAAATCGAATTTTGTCGAGATGCCGACTCCGGTCCAATCGCGTTCAAGATAGCCGTTCTTGAAATGATTGCCGTAAGTGACCGCGCTTTGGTGCTCCATTCCAGAGTATGGTGCCTGGACCAGCTTATAGCCATCTTTTTGAAAAGGATATTCTCCGAAATAGTGTGTGTAGGCCGCAAGCATTCCTTTGGCCTGCTGGAACGTAACCTTGGCCTTGTCCAGGTCCTCAGGCAATGCATAGAAATCCATCGGGACGTTGTTGAACTTATCCGACCAATGCTCATACTTTCCGATATTGACCGAAACATCGTAATTGTTGATCGGATAGTTCACCAGCCAATCCCAACGCGTGAATCCGTCGCCGAGGTCTTTCTTGCCAACGAACTTTCCGTTTGAGGCATCGCTCAGGTCACTCGGAATAGCAATACTGATGGTCATATTTTCGACTTCGTCATGCCACTGGTCTTTGTTCGGCCACCAGAGACTGGCACCGAGGCCTTCGCAGGCTGTGAATATCCACGGCCGTCCGACCGGGTCTTTCCCAAAAGTAAATCCGCCGAAACGCCCGATCGTTGTCGGTGTGCCCGAATAGTAAAAATCTATCGAATAAACCTTACCGGTTTTCAAAGTTTGCGGAAAATCGACGAACACCGCTCGTGAATCGCGAGTGTACTTGAGCGTTTCGGGGCCGAGCGTGATCTTGTCGATCTTAAGATTGTCGTAAAGATCGAGCTGTATCCGCGTGTCGTCCTTGAGCATCTTGAACCGGATCGTGTTCTTGCCGCCAATCGTTTTTTTGTCAGGGTCGATGCGGATATCGAGGTTGTATGACAAGAGGTCGTTATTGGCCCTATACCGTCCGTATTCGCCACGCAAAATGTCAGCGTGGGTCGGTACCCTGGGCGTCGGTGTGGGCGTTTGGGCGAAGGTTTGCGATACGCACAAAACCACGATAGGAAGAACAAAGATAGCAGATCTTAAGCCCGCTGCCCTCAGAAATTTGTACACAATTTTACCTCGCAATTGCTCTGTTTTACGTCCGAAAAATGACTATAGAACAATGCTGTAGATCACGCAAAGAGAAACTATGTTGGCTGACGGGTTGGGGGATAGGAGAAACTTTTTGAGGTATAAAAATGCGTTGCTAACGTTGCGGTCTGTACCAATAATCCGTCACGTTCGGATCATCGTCTTGTTTTACGAGAACGCTCATTCCTTTCCGCAATAACAAGCTAATGCCGATAAAAAAAAGGGGAAAATAATGCCATTCCCCTCGTTCGTCGAATTTTCGGGTGCAGCCGAGAGCTTTGACACCGGAAAGCCGGGTTAAGCGTTGTCGTTTGGCCGCCCCGCGACGTTTAAGAGCAAATAGAAACGTAACATCCTCGGCAAAGAATAGCTGCTCGTTGTAACCGCCAACGGCGTCAAAGTCTTCACGGCGGCAAAAGACCACTCCCGTGTCAATTCCCGTAACAAACATCACCGGCATCATCATCAAATACGTCACGATAAGGCCGATCGAGAGCCGCTCCAAATATACGCCGGTGGCACCCGCAATAATTCGCTCGTTATGCATCGCCTCGTCGATCTTGCTGAATGTATCGGGGTGCAACGCCGAATCGGCGTCGATAAAGCAGAGTATCTCGCCCGTCGCCGCACTCGCACCCCCGTTTCGGGCCGCAGCAATGCAGCGCCTTGTTACGGTAACTACCTTTGCACCCATCGATTCTCCGATCAGGCGAGTGTCGTCGGTCGAAAGATTATCCGCGACGATGACCTCGACATTATTTCGACCGTAACGAACCGCGGCGATCTCGATCGATTCAAGCAATCTCGGGAGCAACCTTGCTTCGTTGTACGCGGGGATAATAATTGAACAGCGGGGCTTCATCGTGTGTGAACTGTGGTGTGAATAATATGCGTAAAAAAGACGTGGTTTCGATAACCACGCCTAAATTATATCAGTTACGCTTGTCGTCCGTGAAGCTTTTAATTTGTATGTTTTCTTGTCCTACGCTTTACCACGCGATCCCGTAATCATCGCCATGTGTACTCGCTCCGCCTTGCATTGTGCCGCGTTCCTGATCGAGAAAAATGGCAGTTATCGGGCCCGAGGTGCGTTCCTCAAACGTCAAAGTGTAGCCCATTTTTGTTAACTCATCACGGACGGACTGCGGGGTCGAGCTTGCGAGCAAAATACGGCCCGGACGTGTTTCGTGTTGGCCAAATGAACTGCGCATCTGGAAGCTGTTGATGTTCGGTGCCTCGGTCGCTCTTTGGACATTAAATCCGAATTCTACTGTATTCAGGAAAAACTGGAGCAGATTCTGATCCTGGCTGTCGCCGCCCTGAACTGAAAAAGCGAGATACGGTTTGCCGCCTTTGAGAGCGAGCGTCGGCGTTAGCGTGACACGCGGGTGCTTACCGGGCTCGATCACATTGTATGGCCCGTCCGCTGCGTCGGTTACAAAGCTCTGTGCCCGCTGGCTGAGGCCCACGCCGGTGTGGCCTGCGATCACGGCCGGTATCCATCCACCGCTCGGCGTAACCGAAACGACCCAGCCCTCGGCGTCGGATGCTTGAACGGAAGTCGTGCCGCCGTAGAATGAGCGGGCATCATCGCCGTCGGGAAAATTGGTCGCCATGTCGTCTCGCAATCGCATCTCGCGCATCGCGTCGCTGCCGGGCTGAGGAGCGAGGGTTTGTTTGTCAGACGGCACGACCTTCCATTTCTCAAGCAGATCGGCGAATGGGTTTGTTTTCTTGTCAAACTTGTACGGGTCGCCCGGTCTTGCACCCGCGTCGTTTTTGTTTGGATTGATCAGCTTTGTACGCTCTTTGGCGTATTCTTTTGACAGGAGCGTCTGGATTGGAGCGACCGGTGAAAAATAGGGGTCACCATAATAGAAATCGCGGTCGGCAAACGCGAGATTCATCGCCTGATAGACCGTGTGGATATATTTCGGGCTGTTATAGCCCATTGATTTTAGATCGTAATTTTCGAGGATGTTGAGGGCCTCGAGCATCGCGGGACCCTGCGTCCACAGGTTGAGTTTGTAAACATCGATGCCTTTGTAGCTGGTTGAGACGGGTTCCTCGATATGGACACGCCATTTGGCGAGGTCTTCCAGGGTCGCTAGGCCGCCTTCTTCATGCGTTCCTCGAACGTATTCTTTCGCGATGTCGCCTTTGTAAAACCGATCGTACGCCGCCATGATCGCATCTTTTCGCGATTTGCCGGATTTAAGAGCGGTTTGCTCGGCTTCGACTAATTTGCGAAGGGTTGCCGCGAGATCGGCCTGACGGAATATCTCACCGGCGGCCGGGCCTTCGCGTTTTTCGCCCGGGTGCGGCAGCATTACGGCGGTTGAGTATTTCCATTGCTTGATCCACGACTTTTGACGCTCGATCACGCCGGCGGTTTCGGAATCCATCACGTAACCATCGGCCATCTCAATCGCGGGTGCGAGAACGTCCTTGAGGCTCAATTTGCCGTACTCGGCGAGCATCGTCATGATGCCACCAGGCGTTCCCGGCGTAACGGCCGCGAGCGGGCCGTATTCCGGCGGATAGTTCATGCCCATGGATTTGTAATATGCGGCTGTCGCTCCGGTCGGAGCGACGCCGAGAGCGTTGATGCCGATCACTTTTTTGGTGTTCGGATTGTAGATCAATGCCTGCGTTTCGCCGCCCCAGCTCAGCGTGTCCCACATCGTCGCGGTTGCCGCGATCATCGCACACGCGGCGTCGACTGCATTTCCGCCTTTTTGAAAGATCATTGCGCCGGCGGTCGCGGCGATGGGTTTGCCTGTTACGGCCACCCAATGCCGCCCGTAAAGAACCGGTTTCTGTGTGCGCTGGCTAAATATTTGGTTTGGCATAAACAGGCTAACGATAATGAGAAAAAATGCCGCAAATCGGAAATTCGAGTGCTCTCTCACAGTGTCCTCCGCTATTTGAAAAATGGATCGAAATATTTCTTAGAAAATATCACATAAATTCAGGCGTTTGTAAGCTGGTTGCCATAAAAGTAGAATATAAATTTATGTCAGCTCCGCTCGTCGCCATCATAGGCAGGCCGAATGTCGGTAAATCAACGCTTTTCAATCGCCTGAGCGGCAGCCGCAAGGCCATTGTCGGCGACGAGCCCGGCATTACGCGCGACCGGTTGTTTGGCGAAGTCGACTGGAAAGCCAAGACATTCCGACTCGTCGATACCGGCGGCATTGTGCCTGACGACGACGCGATCATTCCGTCCAATATTTTCAAACAGGCCTCGCACGCAATTGACGAATCGGTCGCCATCATCTGGGTGCTCGATTCGCGAGCGGGCGTGACGCCGCTCGATGAAGAATTGGGCGTATTACTGCGAAACACGGGAAAGCCGGTCATAATTGCCGCAAACAAGGTCGAATCTAAAACCGTTGAAAATGAGGCCGGGGAATTCTATAAATTCGGTTTCGACATGTCGCCGATCTCCGCCGAGCATGGCACCGGTATCGGTGATCTGCTCGACATGGTTTTCGAGCATCTGACGTTTGAAGAAGAGTTCAAAGAGGAGAAAAGTAACGAGATCAAACTCGCGATCATCGGTCGGCCAAATGTGGGTAAATCGTCGCTATTAAATCAGATACTCGGCGAGGAACGCGTTATCGTTTCGCCCATCGCCGGAACGACGCGAGACGCGATCGACACTCACCTGACGGTTGACGGCCAGGATTATTTGCTCATCGACACAGCCGGTATCCGCCGAAAAGGGAAGACAAATGAGATGGCAGAAAAGCTTTCGGTAATCATGGCCCGCAAGGCCCTCGAACGCGCCGATGTCGCCATCATGATCATCGACGCCATCGAGGGCGTGACCAATCTCGACGCCAATATTGCCGGTTACGCACTGGATTCCGGCTGTTCGATCATCCTCGCCGTCAACAAATGGGACGCGCTCGAAGATAAAGAAACGAACACGATCTACGAATTTGAGCGCTCGCTTCGAATGGCGATGAAGTTTCTCGACTGGGCTCCGATCGTGACGATCTCGGCGTTGACCGGCCAGCGGGTTAAAAATATTCTGCCGCTCGTCGCCAAAGCAAACGTGGCGCGAAATCTGCGGATTCAGACCTCGATGCTGAACCGCTTTTTCGAGGACGCGGTGACCCAGCCAAAAGGTGGAGCGGCAGTCGCACCGGTAAAAGGCGGATTTTCGAGGCTCAAAATCCAATTCCTGACACAGGCGGGTCTTCGCCCGCCACTGTTTATTTTGTTTACGTCGGGCGGTAAAGGCGGGTTGCATTTCTCGTATCTTCGCTATATCGAAAATCGTTTACGCGAGGAATTTGACTTTTTTGCGACGCCTATCCGGCTGGTCGAAAGGCATAAGACGAAGAAGAAATCATGATTCGCAGATCGTTGATAGTGGAAAAATGGTTTGTCGTTCGATAATATTGTTTCAGTAGCCCGACCGTGAGGGATGGCCCTTCCTCACGGTCGGGCTACTGACACGGATTTATAACATGGAAGTTTTCCTGCTAATTCTCAGACTCGCCCTTGCAGCAGTTTTCGGCGTTGCGGGCATAGCCAAGCTATTCGATCCGGCGGGCTCGGGAAAGGCGTTCGGGGATTTTGGATTGCCAAAAGTAATAGCCAAGCCGATGGTCTATCTGCTCCCGGCTTTTGAACTAGCCGTTGCGGGCATGCTCCTGTTCGTTTCGACCTCATGGTTAGGGGCGATCGGATCGGCCACGATGTTTGTCATTTTTACCGGCGGGATGCTTTACCAAATGGCAAAGGGCAATGCTCCCGATTGCCATTGCTTTGGCCAGATACATAGTGAGCCGGTTGGCGTGACGAGCGTCGGGCGAAATGCGTTGCTGCTGATTTTGTCGATGTTTTTGGTTATTCAGGGACGAGTTGGCCAGGGATTGAGCCTTGTAAATTCAAATCAGGACGTTATGCAATTTGTGATCGGTTTAGCCGTTGTCGCTTTGCTGCTCGCGACCGTGTTTTTTCTCAAAAAAATATCCGAGCAGCAAACGCAGATCATGCGTCGCATCGAGCTGATGGAGCTTGTCGCCCGCGATGGCGGTGAAGTCGAGCGTGAAGACATAGGTCTCCCTAACGAAGGGATGCCGATTGGCGGGATCGTTCCGGATTTTGAATTGCCGGACCTCAATGGAAAAACCGTTTCGCTGACGGCGTTAAAGGCCAACAAAACTCCAGTCCTATTCCTGTTCGTCGGCCCGACCTGCAATCCGTGCCAAGCTCTCTTGCCGGAATTTAATGATTGGCGACAGCAGCTCGCGGGCAAGATCGATTTTGTCTTCATCAGCAACGGCGAAGCGGCGGACAATCGTGAAAAGTTTGGCGGCGATGACGAAAAGGTGATCCTGCTTCAAAAAAAGCGCGAGATAACCGATCTGCTCCGGGCAAAATGGACGCCGACGGCTCTGCTGATGGATGTCGAGGGACGGGTCGCGAGCCATGCCGCGGCGGGCGATACGGCGATCCGCGAACTGCTGGGAAAGCTTCTGACGGGGGACGCGGGCGAGGCGTTTTCGTATTTCACGACGACGAGCAGCCCTTCGCATTCCAAGATCAAGATCGGCGAGACCGTTCCGGAAGTCTCGGTCGCCGACGTTTACGGCACACAAATCGGCTCCGATTATTTCAAGGGAAAACCGACATTGGTCACATTTTGGAGCACGACGTGTCCGTTCTGCGTAAATATGCTCGATGAGCTTCGCACCTGGGACGAATCGAAAGGCGCGGATGCACCTAATCTGATCGTCTTTTCTGACGGCGATCAGGAAGCCGTAAAAAATCTTGGCCTCAAATCTTCTGTCGTTTTCGACGAGGGACATAAAACGGCCAACGGCTTCGGCATGTTCGGCACGCCCTCGGCGGTGCTGGTCAACGAAGACGGTAAATTCATCACCGAAACCGCGATCGGTGCAATGGATATCTGGTCGCTGGTCGGGAAAAGAAAATAGTCGAAACAACGGATTAACCCAGATTGACGCGGATTCCAGGAAATTTAGTTCGAGATATTTAGATTTCATCCGTGCGAATCTGCGTTAATCCGTTGTTTCTTCTTTGCTTGCAATTAGTATGAACCCGATTGACTGGACAGTAACCGCCCGTGACGGCGAGGCACGCACTGGGACTCTCAGAACAAGGCGCTCGATCATCGAGACGCCTGTTTTTATGCCTGTCGGTACGCAGGGTGCGGTCAAGGGAGTTCGCCACGAATGGCTGGAGGACGAACTCGACGCCCGCATAATTCTCGGCAACACATACCATCTTTTCCTGCGCCCGGGCATCGAAGCCATTAAGCATTTTGGTGGGCTGCATAGCTTTACGTCATGGAACCGATCGTTGTTGACGGACTCCGGCGGGTTTCAGGTCTTTTCGCTGACTGATCTGCGAAAGTTGAATGAGGATGGCGTCGAGTTTCGCTCGCACCTCGACGGCAGCAAGCATTTTCTTTCGCCGGAGGTTTCGATGGAGGTCCAGGCGGCGCTCGGGTCGGAGATCGTGATGGTTTTTGACGAATGCCCGCCGGGCGACGCCGGATTCGATGCGACCAAAGCAAGTCTCCAACTCACGGCACGTTGGGCGGCGAGGTCCAAGAACAAGTTTGTCGAGCTGCAAGAGCTGGGATTCCTGTCAGAACCGTCTGCGTTAGCGGGCGGTACGATCTCGACAATGAGTACCCCGCCCGCTTACGCAGGCGGTTCTGACCTTTCCGGCAATCAGGCCCTTTTTGGCATTATACAAGGAGCGGGGCATCTTGACTTGAGAAAAGAGAGCCTCGACCGGACGGTCGATGTTGGTTTTAACGGTTACGCAATCGGTGGCTTAAGTGTTGGCGAGGAAAAATCCGTGATGTACGAAGTCCTCGATTTTCTCGCTCCGCAAATGCCAACGGACGCTCCGCGATATTTGATGGGCGTCGGCACACCGGAGGATTTGATAGAAGCGGTGAATTGCGGCGTCGATATGTTCGATTGCGTTATCCCGACGCGGAACGGCCGCACGGGCAGCGCGTTTACTTCGCATGGAAAGTTGAACATCCGGAATGCGAAATTTGCTTTAGATTCAGAGCCGCTCGACGCGGAGTGTGATTGCTCGGTTTGCCGCCGTTATTCGCTTGGGTATCTGCGTCATCTGTACCAAGCCGGCGAGATGAACGCCGCGATAATGATCTCGCATCATAACCTTGCCTTCTTCATGAAAACGATGGAGCGTGTGAGGGAAGCGATCAAATCGGGGACATTTCAGGCGTTTCGAAAAGAGTTTTTAGCCAAACTTGGCAATAACGATGTGTAACGGGTTTGATTAAGCCACTGTAAATGTATATTATGACCTTTTTGTCTTTCGGGATAATTTGCAATGAATATCACCCTTTTTCTGTTTCAGGACGCCGCCGGTGGCGGCAGTAGTTTGATCTGGACGATACTGCCTTTCGTTTTCATCTTCGGCATTTTTTACTTTTTGGTGATTTTGCCCCAGAAAAAGCAAAAACAGCAGCTGCAGGAAATGATCTCCGCGTTGAAAATCAACGACGAGGTCGTCACTAACGGCGGGATCATCGGAAAGATCAAGGAAGTAAAAGAAACAAGCTACATTATCCAAAGTGCCGAGAAATCGTTCCTTGAGATTGGAAAGAGTGCCGTGGTCGGCAAAAAGCCAGAATAGAATTTGTTGGCAGGCGGCGGTTGGCCGTTGACGGGACGAAAACCGGCAACTGACCACCGACCACTGACCACTGACCCAAAAATGAAGAACACCGGTTTAGTAATCAGAACAGTAATCATCGTCGCCATCACGCTTGTCGGCATTTACCTCGTGTTTGGCCCGCGTCGGACCCCGAGCGGGGCCGATTTTACCTGGACTGGCGTCAAAGCCAACCTTGCGCAAAACATCAATCTCGGCCTCGACCTGAAGGGCGGCTCGCACCTCGTGATGCGTGTCAAAACCGAAGAGTATCTTAAGAAACTCACCGAGAATAACGAAGGCGCAGCCATCCAGGCGGCTAAAGAAGCAAAAGATGACGCGGGAACCCCACTTGGCGTAGGTGATGGTTCATTCGTAGCTGAGAACGGCAACTATCAGATTACGATCAATGTCACCGATCCGGCGAAGATGTCAGCAGTGATAGACGCGATTAAAAAGAAAGTGGATCTCGTCAACTGGACCCAGTCTTCATCTGGTAACGCCATTATCTGGTCGCTGCCTACGCAAGTGCAGGGCAAATTGAAGGATTCGGCGACTGATCAGGCATTCAGGATCATCGAAAGCCGAATAAATGCTTATGGCGTCAAAGAGCCCACATTGCAGCGGCAAGGTGCATCCGACTCCGGCCAGATATTGCTACAAATGCCTGGCGTCGAAAACCCTGAGCGCGTGAAAGAACTGGTGAGAGGCGAATCGCGACTCGAATTAACGAAGATCGTCAGCCCGCCTAATCCGACGCCGGTACAGACCTATCCGACAAAAGAAGCCGCTCTGCAAAGCATCGGCGGCAAAGAATCGCCGACCAGGAAAGTGCTTCCGTACGCCGACCGCGACGAAACGGCGAGTACCGATCCAAAAACTCCCGATCCTAATAAGCCAAAGCAATTTGTCGTAATCGAGAATCCGGCCGTGGTTGACGGCAGCGAACTCCGTGACGCAGCGGCGCTTCAGGGCAAGGGCGGGGGTAGCGATTATCAGATCTCATTCTCATTCAAACCGTCTGGCGCCCAGAAATTTGGCGACTGGACCGGCAAGAATATTGGTAACTACATGGCGGTCGTCTTGAACGGCGAAGTTAAATCGGCCGCTTATATAAAGTCGCAGATCTTCGATTCCGGTGAAATTTCGGGACGCTTTACAAAGAATACGGCGGACGACCTTGCATTGACGCTGAAATCCGGTGCCTTGCCTGCTTCGATCGAGTATTTAGAAGAACGCACGGTCGGCCCGAGCCTCGGTGCCGATTCGATCAAGGCTGGTGTCACCGCGTCGATCGGCGGACTCGTGCTGGTTATCGTATTCATGTTGTTCTACTACCGTGGCTCAGGCGTCAATGCCGTTGTCGCGTTGGCGTTAAACATGGTCCTGACGGTGGCCGCATTGATCCTTTTTGGCTCGACGCTTACCCTGCCCGGTATTGCTGGTTTGATCCTCGGAATCGGTATGGCCGTTGATTCGAACGTGCTTATCTTTGAGCGTATCCGGGAAGAAATTCGCCTCGGGTTCTCGGTCCCGGAGTCGATCAGTCTCGGATTTGACCGGGCGTTCGTGACGATCATCGATACGCACATTACGACGATCATTTCGTCTGTGATCCTTTATGTAACGGGTTCCGGCCCGATCAAGGGATTTGCCGTGACACTGATCCTCGGTCTGCTTATCAATCTTTTCACCGCGGTCTTTGTATCGCGAACGATCTTTAAATGGGAATTAAGCCGTAATCCGAACATGGCAAAGCTGAGTATTTAATTTAACGGTAAACGCTTAACGGTGAATAAAGAATTATCTCAATTTACCATTAATCATTTACCAATTAGCACTTAATCAAGATGTTTAATTTGTTTCAGAATATCCACATTGATTGGCTTGGAAAGCGAAAGATTTTCATTGCGTTTTCGATCTTTATTATGTTGTCGGGACTCGTGTCCACGATTGGACGCCAGTACACGCCCGGCGGCACGGAAGCCTTTAATCTGGGCGTCGACTTTCAGGGCGGCACGGTTATCGTTGCCAAGTTCAAGGGCGACCGTCCGAGCGATGACGATCTTCGCAACGCTCTGCACGCCGTTGGCGTAGCCGATCCTGTCATCCAGGCCTCGACCGATAAGCCGGATGAGGTTTTGATCAAGATCCCTCTTGTCGAAGGCACGGATGCTCCGGCCCCTGCCGCTGCTCCGGCAACGCAGCCCACGGAACCCGGAAAGGACACCGCCGTTGCCGCACAAGTCCAGGCCGGCCGGCAGACAGTCAAAACGGCCCTCGACACGTTCGGCAAGGAAGCCGACGGCGACCAGGCCCTTGCCGATTCGCAGGATGCGGTTTACAAGATCGTCGGAACCGATTCCGTCGGTGCCATTGCGGGTTCGAAGCTTCGAAACCAGGCCGTCACAGCGACGTTGTTCGGTTTGATCGGTATTTTGCTGTTCATCGCGTTTCGATACGATTGGACGTATGCCGCCGGTGCGGTTATCGCCGTGTTTCACGACGTTCTTATGGTTCTCGCGTTCTTCTCGGTATTTCAGTGGGAGATTAACCTGACAGTGATCGCGGCTATCCTGACCATTGTCGGATTCTCTGTAAACGACTCGATCGTCATTTTCGACCGCGTTCGCGAAAATTTGCAGACGAACAGGACCGATACATTGTTCAACATCACAAATGCTTCGATCAACCAGACGCTTTCGCGAACGATCATCACGTCGGGACTCGTACTGCTTTCCGTATTAGCTCTCGTTTTGTTTGGCGGTGAGGTCCTTAAGAGTTTTTCGCTGGCGTTGCTCGTAGGGGTCGTGCTCGGTACATATTCGACTATCGCGATCGCAAGCCCGATCGCCATCTGGTGGCAGAATAAACTTGGCGATTCGCGTGTAAAAGAGATACTGGCACCGCAGACTGGTGAGAAGCTGGCTTCGTCATCACGCAGGACCGTTACCAGGAGACCCGTTACAAGGTAAAGTTTTGTAAAAAAACGCGAAATTGATTTGAAAACAAAGTGATTATTCTTGACTTTTGCGGGCTAACCTTTTAGACTTCTTTTCGTTGCTGGTCAATTTACTGTTTTGCTTCTGCTTATTTCCGAATTCGCTTTTTGAAATCGGGAGCGGCGTTCGCACCACTTTTGCGTGTTAGACAGGCGAAAGTCAATGCGTCCCCGCATTCAATGAAACGAAGTAATAAGTTAAGGAAGATTTGACGTTACGCATTGTGGCTTACATTGTATTGTATGTTACAACAGCGAAGCGACAAATCTCATCAAATGTAATTGTAAGGTTTCGTAACCCTTGACCTAACAGTGGCACCGGAAAAAGGGAGGAAGTAAAATGCTTGATCAATTAGTTGAATCCAAAAGCAATACCAAGGAGAACAGGCGCCGAAGCGAATTTCTGCTTGCGACGTTTGCCATCGTGGTATTTTCGGCAGTTACCAGCTGGACCTATAGCCTTTTCGCTCACGATTTTGGTATGGGAGGGGATGATCTTTCCTTAACCACACTCGTTGCACCGGTCCCAGTTCCTGATGAGGAACCGCCGCCCAAGCCCGAAAAGCAGCCCGAACAGAAACAGCCGGACGTCGACGTTCGTAAAGAACTGATTCAAAATATTTTCCAAACACCGGTAAAACCACCCGATACGCTCAGCACAACAAAAAATCAGGTGAAGGAAATGCGCCTCGACCGCATGACCAAGCTTGGTGACACTAATGCTGACACGGGTGCGAGAGTCGATCCAGGCGTAGCTCGAACGGTTGACAGCGGTGGCACCGGCGGTCTCTCGACCGGAACTGGCACGGAGCCGACCGGGGGCGAGACGCCGCCGCCGCCGCCGCCGAAGGCCACCCCAAAACCGGCGCCGAAGACAGTTTCGGGTGGCGTTTTGAATGGTAAGGCTGTCAGCTTGCCCAAACCGGCATACCCGCCGGCAGCCAAAGCTGTCCGTGCCGGCGGTTCGGTAAGCGTCCAGGTGTTGATCGATGAAGAGGGACGTGTTGTCTCCGCCAGTGCCGTCAGCGGCCATCCGCTGCTCCAACAGGCCGCCGTGGCAGCCGCCCGCGGTGCGCGGTTCAGCCCGACGCTCCTTTCCGGCCAGGCCGTTAAGGTTTCGGGTGTCATCACGTATAATTTCGTTCCGTAGAGGGACTGTTTTATGAGCGGGAAACAACTAATAGTTGTTTCCCGCATCTATTAAATATCGCAATATTAAATTTTTTTTGATTTCTTTGGAGGAAAAACCATGACATTTTTTTGCAGCCTGATCGGAACTGACTTTTCGAGCCTTTTCATGCTATTTGCGGACGATAAGGCCGCCGTTTCGATGGGTATTTACGATATCGCAAAGAGCTTAACCTATCCGGGTTGGGGCGTTATCATCACCCTTCTCATCCAGTCGGTCTATATGATCGCTGTCGGTATCGAACGCTACCTGACCTATAACAAGGCCAAGGTTCAATCGCGGCAGTATGCCCCGAAAGTCGCTCAGGCGTTGAAAAACGGCAACATCGACGAAGCCATCAACATCGGCGACAAGCACAAAGATTCGCACCTCGCGATGGTCGTATCGTCCGGGCTGAAGGAATTCGCCGCTCACCAGGGCAACAGCGACATCTCGGCTGACGAAATGCAGGCTTCCGAGCGTGCACTTGACCGGGCTATCGCGGTTAAAACGGCTGAATTGAAGCGTGGACTTGGCGGATTGGCCACGGTCGGTTCGACGGCTCCGTTTGTGGGTCTGTTCGGAACGGTCGTCGGTATCATCGGTGCGTTCCAGGCTTTGAAAACTAACGAGAGTGCCGGTATCGGCGCCGTCGGTGGTGCTATTTCGGAAGCTTTGATCGCGACTGCGTTTGGTATTTTGGTGGCGGTTCCGGCTGTGTGGCTGTTCAACTACTTCACGACCAAGGTAACGAGCTTCAGCGTTGAAATGGAAAACTCGGCTTCCGAGCTGGTTGACTATTTCATCAAGCAGCGTGCAAAGGCATTGAAGGGCTAAGTAGCCTCAATTCTTTTGCCAATAAGTTACAAAAGTTAGGAGAGTATTGCTATGAGTATGGAAATCGGTGGAACCAGTGAATTTAACTCTGCGATCAACGTTACGCCGATGGTTGACGTCATGTTGGTGTTGCTGATCATTTTCATGATCGTCACGCCGCTGCTTCAACAAGGTGTGTCCGTCAATCTGCCCAGGGATATGATCAGCCCCGATGAGGATGGCGATATCGCCAAGGATACGTCGGTGATTATTGCTATTCCGGACAACAGTAATTTTTATATCGGGAAAGAGCAGTTTCCGATCGACGCTCTCGGCGATGTGATCAAGAAGCGGATGGAGGGCAAAACACCCGACAAGCGCATCGTTTACATCAAGAGCGGCGTGGATGTAGATTACGGTCGCGTTGTTCAGGCGATCGAAACCATTCGAAAGCAGGATATCGACAAGATCGGCCTGGTTGCGGACAAGAAGAAAGGCGTACCAGACCCTTCGAAGAAGTAGTCTGGCTTAGCCGAAATTTTCGTTGATGTTTAGGGAAGGATAAAGAAATGGGAATGTCCACAGGCGGAGGCTCCGGGGGAGCAGTGCCGCAGATTAACGTTACACCTCTTATTGACGTGTTGTTGGTTCTTTTGATCATCTTCATGATAATCACGCCGCTAAAGCCGAGCCGTTTTGAGGCTAAGGTTCCTGCCGAGCCAAAGGATCAGCCGCAGGTCAATGTCAAGCCTAACCCGCTGACCCTGGTTGTCGCAATCAATAAAGAAACCAAGGGTATCACTCTCAATAACGATGCCTTCGGCGATGTGACCGATACGGATAAATTGTCGGCTAAGCTTACGCAGATATTTAAAGAGAGAGAGACCAACGGCGTGTTTCGTGAGAACACTAACGAGGTTGAAAAGACGATTTTTATCAAATCGCCAAAATCTGTCCGGTACGGTGACGTCATCAAGGTGATTGACGCCGCGAAAGCCGCGGGTGCATCGCCTATCGGTCTGCAGGTCGACGATTTAACAGAATAATTTTGCCCGGTGACGCCTGTGACGATTTGGCTTTGGTGGCCATATCCATTGGTGTTCCGGGTGGTGAATGGAGTCAAATGATGAGATTGTCTCGTTTTGGGTTGATTGCTCTTCTGTCATTAATTGTTTTGATGGGAGCCAATTGCTCGTATTATAACCGGGTTATGGCCCGAAAGAATTTGGTTGACGGATCCAAGGCCTATAAAGACCGAAAGTTCCCCGAAGCCGAGCAACTTTTCAGGAGCGCGGTCGCGCGTGATCCAAAGGGCGAGTTTGTCGAGGGCCAAACCGCGCAGCTGTTTCTCGCCCGGACGCTTCACTCGGAATTCATTGGTAATCGTCAGGATAAGAGTAAGGCCGAAGATGCGATAAAAGAGTATCAAAAATCTCTGGCGTTGAAACCCAATGACCAAAGTTCTTACAAGGCTATCGCCAGTCTTTACGAGAATCTACAGAAAACGGACGAGTGGCTCGCATGGGTGACGGCCCGTGCAAATAACACAAGCGTCCTTCCTGAGCAGCGATCCGAGGCTTTGACCTCGCTTGCCGCTAAAAAGAATAGCTGTGCCAATGACATCAGCGATACGGAAAAAACAAAGAAGACGATCACAAAGGATGGCAAGCAGGCATTCCAATTCGTAAAACCGGAAAAGCCTGAGGATTTCACTGCTCTACAGCAATGTACGGCCGCCGGAACCCAGCTTATCGATCAGGCGATCGCTCTCGAGCCTGATGTCGTAAAGAACGCACCAGCTTTTGACATTAAAAAGTCGACCGATGCTCAACTGCAATCGACGCTTGATGTGTGCAAGGTGTTCGAATCAGCACGGTCCTATAAGACGAGTCTTCTCTTCCAGGCAATGCGTGTCGCCGAAATGGAAAACAAGACCCCTGAGCGTGACAGCATTAAGACACAGGCGGATGCGGCCAGGGCCAAATTTCTTGAGTTGAGCAACGTCGTGAAAAAGATCCAGACAGAGATCGACGACCGAGCCGCAGCCAAAGATGCTGCGGAAAAAGGCGACAAAGCAAACGCGAACAAAAAATAGGACGCTTTTTGTTTCATAGAAAGGTGATGCTCAATTACAATTAATTGAGCATCACCTTTTCGTTAAGGATAAAGGCTGAAGGATAAATATAGAACCCAATCTTGAAACATATTAGTCCCAAAAGCGGTTTTTATCTTCCTTTATCCCTTACCCTTTATCCGTTATCCTTTGTGTTATGATTCGCATTGAGGACGTAATAGCGACAGTATCCGGGAATCGGCCAAATGCCGATATTGATCTGATACGGCGAGCATATTTATTCTCGGCCCTTCATCACCGCGGTCAGACGCGGGCCTCCGGCGAGCCGTATCTCGTCCATCCGATAGCCGTTGCCAATATCCTTGCCGAGATGCGTCTTGACGAGGTAAGCGTCTCCACAGGGCTCCTGCACGACGTGGTAGAGGACACGCTGGTGGATATCGACACGATCCGCTCGTATTTTGGCGACGAGATCACTTTGCTGGTTGATGGCCTGACGAAAATAGCCAACATCAGCGACCTCTCAAAGGAAAAGCAGCAGGCCGAAAACGTCCGCAAAATGGTTCTCGCGATGATCACGGATGTCCGTGTCGTGCTAATCAAACTCGCCGACCGTCTCCACAACATGCGGACGATGCAGTATCTCAAGCCCGAGAAACGGACGCGCATCTCACAGGAAACGCTCGACATCTACGCTCCCATTGCTCACCGCCTCGGTATGGGTAAAATGCGAAGCGAACTCGAAGATCTCGCTTTTCAGAACCTGTATCCCGAAGACTACAAGCGGCTGGCGATCGAGGTTGACGCCCGCCGACCCGAACTTGAGGCCGCGCTCGAAAAGATCCAGGCAACAATCACCGAGGAATTAATCGTAAACGAGGTACCGTTCGTCCGGATCGAGGGTCGCGTAAAACGTCTCTATTCACTCTGGAAAAAGCTCAAAAAACAAAAGATTATGATCGAGCAGGTTTACGATCTGATCGCCGCCCGCATCATCACCGAAAACGACCGTAAATACTGTTACCTGACGATGAGTGTCATCCATAACATCTGGACGCCGATACCGGAGCGTTTTAAGGACTGGATCGCCATCCCGCGGGATAATCTGTACCAGTCGCTGCATACGTCCGTCATCGGTGACGCCGGCCAACCGTTCGAAGTACAGATTCGGACTGAAGAAATGCACCATGTCGCCGAAGAGGGCGTTGCGGCTCACTGGAAATACAAGGAGAGCAATTTAGGCAAAAAAGAAGAAGACGAGGCTCTCGACCGCCTTAGAAAAACGGTTGAGAAACTGCTGTTACCGCTTGTCGAAGAGACCGAAGACAGCGAGGATTCCGAGGATTTCATCGAAACTCTAAAACTCGATCTCTATCCCAAGGATGTTTACGCTTTTACGCCAATGGGTAAGGTGATCCAGCTGCCTCGCGGCTCAACCCCAATCGATTTTGCATACGCTATCCACTCCGTGGTCGGCGATACCTGTACCGGGGCCAAGATCAACGGCCGCATCGTCCCGCTGCGAAGCGAGATCAATAACGGTGACGTTATCGAGATTCTGACGACACAAAGTTCAAAACCATCGGGCAACTGGCTCAGTTACGCGGTCACTTCGCGTGCCCGCAATCGGATTCGTCATTGGATCACGCAGCAGCAGCGGACTGAATCGATCGAGATCGGCCGCAAGCTGCTTGAAAAAGAGGCGGAGCGGTTCCGCGTACCGCTCAAGAAATTGATCAATAACGAAACCGAGATGAAGCGGATCGCCAACGACTACGGTCTGAGCCGCCCCGACGATCTGTTCGCGTCCATCGGTTACGGAAAAACCCTGCCACGAACTGTCCTGGCCAAGTTTCTCGGTGCCGATAAATTCAGTGAGCTTGACCCGGAAAATCAAAAACAGACACGCCTCAAGACCGGCATGAAAGCCGTCCGCAAGCTCATCGGAATGGGCGAGGACGCGATCGTCGTCAAGGGCATCGACAATCTGCTCACGGCCCGTGCAAAATGCTGCAACCCTCTTCGAGGAGAGGATATTATCGGCTACATATCACTCGGCAAGGGAATTGTAGTCCACAACAAACGGTGCAAAAATGTCTCGCAATTGATGGTCAACAAAGAGCGTATCGTCGACGTCGAGTGGGCCAAGAGCGAAAAAGAACACATCCAGTCCGTTCAGTTGCTCGCAACTACAGAGAATCGAACCGGAATGCTCGCTGGCATTACCAACGCGATCGCCGACATCAAAACCGGCATCCGCGACGCCCGGGCAAACGTTTCAAAAGACGACATCGGAATGATCGAGGTTACGGTCGAGGTTTTTGACAAGAAACACCTCGATAAGGTTGTCGGGGCCATCGAACACGTACCCGGCGTCATCGCCGTCGAGCGTATAAATGCTTAGACAAATCGTGATAATATACATGTAAGGAGTCCTAACTATGTTAACGGAAACCATCACATTACAATTCGAATCCAATGTCGCTCGCGTCTATAACGAGGCGCCGCAGCCGGAGAAACAAAAATTACAGGCATTGTTCGGAAGTTGGTTGAAACATTATGCTGAAACTGATGTGAGTTCACTAAAACGAACGATGGACGAAATTACCCGTAATGCCAAAACAAAAGGCTTAACGCCCGAAATTTTGGAATCGCTTCTAACCGATGAATAATAAAAATCTCCGTGTAGTTTTTTGACGCCAATGTATTGATCAGTGTGGTTTTGTTGGGAGGTATTCCGCGTAAAGCCTTTGATAAAACTCTTGATAGTGGCGTCGTTTTAGTTTCCGTTCCGGTCTTACTCGAACTCGCTGACGTTTTGAATCGTGAAAAATTCGACAGTTATGTGACGCACGATGAGCGAATGCAGTTCATGGTCAGCTTTTTGAAGATCGCTGAGATCATTGAGATCACCGAATCGGTTGCGATATGCCGCGACCCAAAAGACAATAAGTTGTTGGACCTGGCAATAAATGGCAATGCGGATATTTTGATTACCGGCGACAAAGACTTACTCGCTTTAAGTACGTTGCGCGGCGTTACGATCATGACGCCCCGCGAATTTCTGAATTAGACAATTCGAGCCAACCCCTACGACCAAACAGTCAGTGCGGTTGGCCCTCGAATAAGCGGGAGAGATCCCGTATCACCACAATCAAACCCGCGAACTTTCCTTTTATCCCGATATTTGCTAGAATTCCCCTTTTGCTTGAGCTGACTTTTTCACGCTATTGTAATGAATAAAGAGATCGTATCAACCGAGAATGCTCCGGGAGCTATTGGCCCGTATTCGCAGGCGATAAAGGCCGGTGGGATGGTTTTTTGTTCGGGGCAGATCCCGATCGATCCGGCAACCGGTAATTTTGTCTCCGAGATTGTGAGTGAGCAGACCGAGCAGGTGCTGCGTAATCTTAGCGAAGTATTAAAAGCAGCCGGGTCAAGTCTCGACGCGGTCGTTAAGACGACGGTGTTTCTCGCGGATATGAATGATTTTGCGGAGATGAACGAGGTTTACGGACGGTTTTTCAGCGACAACAAACCGGCCCGTGCGACGGTGCAGGCAGCGAGATTGCCGCGTGACGCTAAGGTTGAGATCGACTGTATTGCTCTGGGTTAGAGTGCGGGCTTTAGCCCGTGTTTACGCACTCTGAACAATAAGAAAAGCCAAACGCTAATAAATGTCGGCGTTTGGCAACCAAAGTTAAGTTACGGGTCTCAAACAAGTTCAAGCAGCTTTGACAATTTTTCCGGACTTGATGCAGCGGGTACAGACTTTCATACGTCCGTTACCGCCGGCGGGCAGCTGCACCCGGACCGGTTGAAGATTCGGATTAAACCGTCTTCGTGTTTTATTGTTCGCGTGTGAAACGTTGTTTCCAAATTGCGGGCCTTTGCCGCATACGTCGCATCGTTTTGCCATATATTTGCCTCATATCAAGTATGGGGTATAAGTGAGTTTTAGAAAAACTCGAAACGATATTTATAACAAATGTCTTCGGGTATAGTCAAGTAAGTGAGACAGATGGATAAGTTGAAAGGAGTAAAAGCAATCGTGCAAATTAATAGGAAAGTGATTTTCGCTGTGGCAGCGTTGACTGTCGTTACGGCAATTTTAAGCGCTTGCGGCGGTCCCGCGGCCAATGTCGCAACCGGAGGAGTAGATCCGAATGAGACTGCCGCCAAGGTCAATGGCAAGACCATTACGATGCAGGATGTCGATCGTGCGGTCAAATTGCAGGCTCAGGGACAAGAGGTCAAAATGTCGCCCCTGGAGCTTGCCGGTGCCCGTCTTCAGGTTCTCCAGAGCCTGGTAGAGCAAGAGGTGATGTTCCAAAAGGCTGAGAAAGAGCAACAGGTGCCAAGCGAAGAAGAGGTCACCGTGGCAATCAACAAGCAAAAAACGGAGAGCGGCAAATCGGCGGATCAGATCGATAAGGATATGAAGAGCCAGGGAATGACCGAGGCTAGTCTTCGCGATCAGGTCAAAAAGGCCCTTGCTATCCAAAAGCTTAACGAGAAGATCACCGGTAAGATCGAGCCGCCAAAGGACAGCGAGATCGAGGCTTTTTACAACGGCAACAAAGAGGCTTTCGTCAAAAAGCGCGGCGTCAAACTAGCCGCAATTGTAATCGACCCGTCAAATTCCGGCGAGGGGGACCAAACGACTGATGAGCAGTCTTCCGTTCTTAAGGCGAATGAGGTCGTTAAAAAGTTGCAGGGCGGACAGGATTTTGCCGCCGCTGCTCGCGAATACAGTGAAGATCAGACGAAACTACAGGGCGGCGATCTTGGATATTTGTCGGAAGACGATATGAAGCAAGCCTTTCCGGAACAGACGGTTGCTGCCTTGATGAATGCACAGCTTCAGATCGGTGGGATCATAACTTCGCGTTCGCAAGGCAAGCTTTTCATCCTCAAGCTGCAGGATCGCAGCGACAAAGATGAGGCTATTACTCTCGAAAGCCCCGGTGTTCGCGAACAGGTGCAAAAGCAATTGGTGGACAACCGCAAACAGCTTCTCGCTGCGTCATATCAGGCGATTGCGATGAACGAGGCCAAGATCGAAAACTTCCTAGCGAAAAAGGTCGTTGACAACCCGAACGAATTGAGCGGAGCCCGCCCGGCCGGTGCCGCCAATGCCAATGCGGCAAATACGGCTGCTCCGGCAAATGCCAACACGGCACCGGCAAACGCCAACGCAAATGCCGCAAAACCAGCAGCGAACGCTCCGGCAAAGCCTGCTGCAAATGCCCTGTCGAAACCGGCCTCTGCCGCTCCGGCGAAACCGGCGGCGAAACCGGCGGCGAATAAATAGTCTGTTTTCGATGATCGATTATTAGTCGGTTGTCAGCATGTTAGTCGTCACGAGAATTTTCAACTGACAACTGACCACTGACAACCGACTACTGTTTTTATGCTTTTTCGACTCAATAACGTCTGGAAATCCTACGGTGGCACCGAGATCCTTAAGGGAGTGTCCTTTCAGGTCAACCCGAACGAAAAGGTCGGCTTCGTCGGCCGCAACGGTGCCGGCAAGACGACCGTTTTTCGGATAATCACCGGCCAGGAAGGAGTGGACGACGGCGAGATCATCAAGATGAACGGTCTCAAACTCGGTCTGCTCGACCAGCACGTGGATTTCGGTACGAGCGAGACGGTCCACACGGCTGCGCTGTCCGCCTTCAAAGAAATCCATGACATGGAGGCCGCGATGCGTCTCCTCGAAAAGCAAATGGAGACGGACCATTCCGATCCGGTGCTTGAGCGATACGCAGATCTGCAGACTGCTTTCGAGCATGCCGACGGATTTTCGTACGCAGCGAAGGCTGAGTCGGTTTTGCTCGGAATGGGTTTCCCGTCCGAGTTATGGTCGCACGACGTTACTAAACTTTCAGGCGGGCAGAAAAACCGTCTCGGCATGGTGCGTCTGCTGCTCTCCTCGGCGGACGTCATGCTGCTCGACGAGCCGACCAACCATCTCGATGTCGATGCTGTAGAATGGCTCGAAGAGTTTCTCAAAACTTGCGAAAAGACCTATGTGGTCATCAGCCACGATCGCTATTTCCTCGACTGCACGACCACTCGCGTGATCGAGATGGAGCGCGGGCAGGCCGTCACATACAAAGGAAATTATTCAAAATATCTTGAAGAACGTGAGCTTCGCCGTGAGCAGCAGAGCCGCGAATACGAAAACCAGCAGGCCCAGATAAACAAAACTGAAGAGTTCATCCGCCGTAATCTAGAAGGCCAAAAGACCAAACAGGCCAAGTCGCGCCGCACCTTGCTCGCGAGAATGGATCGGATCGAGGCCGTTTCGAGCGAAAAATCCGGCGGCAATTTCGGCCTGCGTCAGGTCGAACGCACCGGCAACAACGTACTCACCGCCGAGGATCTGACCATTGGTTACGACACGAAAATCCTCGCAAAAAAACTCAATTTCTCGCTCCACCGCGGTGATGCTCTCGGCATTATCGGCGGCAACGGGACCGGCAAAACGACCTTGCTAAAAACGCTGCTTGGCAACATCCGCGAACTAGATGGCAAACTTCACTGGGGCACGAAAACCAACATCGGCTACTATTCGCAAAATCTCGAAGGACTCGAACCGCGAAATGAGGTCATACAGGAACTGCGAAGAGTTGCACCCTCAGCCGATAACGGGACATTGCGAGGTTTCCTCGCAAAATTTCTCTTTGTAGGCGAAGATGTATTCAAACGGGTCTCGGCCTTATCTGGCGGCGAAAAGGGAAGACTGGCCCTTGCCAAGCTCATCTATTCGCAAAAGAACGTCCTCATTCTCGACGAGCCGACCAACCACCTCGACATCCCGTCGCGCGAATCGCTCGAAACCGCCCTCGATGAATACGACGGAACGATCATCGTCGTCAGCCACGATCGATTTTTCCTCGACAAGATCGCAAACAAGATGCTGTCCTTCGAAAACGACGGCCGCGTCCTCGATTTCGACGGCAACTATACCGAGTTTCACGATTGGAAAATGTCAGAACCACCTGCGGTAGCGGATGGTTTAACGTTAGTTTCCAAGCCCATGTCAGAACCGGGAGCGGTTGCGACTGGGTCTCCCTCCGCCGTGTCTTCTCTTTCTAAGAACCAACGCCAAACGCTCGAAAAGCGCATCAAAGCGATCGAGACGGAAATCTCAGCCCTCGAAGAAAAAGCATCAGATCTCTCGCTCCAGATGGCAAAACCCGAAATTGCCGCCGACTTCGCTAAGCTCAACGAAACCGCTGAAAATCATCGCGAAACGGAGAAAAAGATTCAGGAACTTTACGCGGAATGGGGAGACAAAACCGAGGTGTTGAAATAACGTTTAGCGCAGGATATTGAGTTTCGCCGACTTGATATTTGTGCTCCCGCAATCGACCGGAGATGTTGTGGACGCGCAAAATATAATTTTCGTCGATGCGTTTGCGACTCGTTTGGTGCGGATCAAAAATTCTACCTTACGGACACCTTGCTTTAGCGTAAAAGATGTCGGCGTATCGATAAGAGTGTCTGCCGTACCGTCGGATATCTGCCCAACCCCAATTATCGCGCCGCCCTTTGGGGCTGGATGACTCAGACGGATCACAAGCGTCGAGCCCTCGCCCAAATGGATGAATTCGGGATACATTTTAACACTCTCGACTTGCGGCCTGGGATCTGACGCCGCGGCTGAAAACACAGACCGAACTTCCTGGGCATTGACCGCACAAATCGAGGCAAAAGCGAATACACTCGCCAGCGTTGCGAACGTTAGATTTGGCTTTTTCTTTGTCATACTTAAAAATACCAACGGGCGCTAGTACGACGCTGAAAACCCAAGCCGAGTTGGATTATTTCACGCCTTTCGGCGACGGCGTTGTTTTCATCTTTTCGATCAACTTGGTCCAATCGCGCTCGCCGTGCAGCCCTTCAAACGCCTTGTCATTCTCCAAAGCCTTGATATCGCTGTATCCTTTTTCTACCCCAGACTGCAAAGATCGCAGGGCCTGCTTTTTCTGATTTGTGATCGCATAAATTCGGGCGACCTCAATTGGGATCATGCTATTTTTAGGAGCTAGCTCGGCCCCGATCGCAAGATAAACCAGGGCTGCATCGTATTTCTTATTCGGGATAAAATTGAGCGTCGCTGTTTCGCGATAGTACGCCAACGCGGACCGCAGCACTCTTCGCGTAAGACGCCGGTCGGCAGTATTTTCCGTTATTTCGGAACGTTTTCGTATATCCACAGCCAGATCCCGAATCTCTTTGATTTTCCCCGGTGGGTCGTCCACATTCGACTGGATCAACTCCATCCCCGGCGATATCAACTGGTTTGCGAGCCTCGCCTCTTTGGCAATATCTTCCTTATCGTTTTTCAGTGCCTGCTTGACGGCTTTGTCCTCGCGAAGAGCAGCAAGGTTCTTCTCCATCTCAGACACGTCCCGCAGCACGCGAAAGTCCTGCACCAGGGCGTTGACGGCGTTGAAATTTTCGAACGCTTTTCCACTGGCCTGAAATTCGGCCGCCTCTTCGCTCTGGCGTTTCCATCCGCTGTCAACAAAAGCGTCGTCGCGCTTTCGGCGATTCGTTTTCATCGCCTGGAGCTCCAGCCATTCGACCGCTTTGATGCAAAGCTCGCTGCTCGCCCATTCGTGCGTGCCTTCGAATATCTGAATATGATGAGCAAGATTTAGCTTCGAAAGCGTCTCGTTCAACATCCGCATTTCGGAATAGTTAAAATCCTCGTCGCCGACGGTGCCGTAGATCACAAAGGGCAGATCCTTTGTCGGCTCCGAGTTCGGCGGGAATCCCGCACCGCAGATCACGACACCCGCCGCCCCACCTTTCATCGCCAACGCAATGCCCAGAGCGAGCCGTGCTCCACCCGAAAGCCCCGCCAGATAGACCCGATTGCGGTCGATCAAAAAGCGTTTTAGCGTTTCCCCGATTACGTCGTTTATGATCGGCTCGCTAATGGCGTTAGGCAAGCCGTTTCGCGAATTATTCGACGCCACGAGGATGTAGCCGTATTTTTCGGCGGCATCCTTAAAGCGGCTCACTGGAACAATGCCACGGGCGCCGGGATCGAAGGCAATGATCACAGGAAACGACCGTTCGGCGGAGTAATAGGAGGGAAGGTAAATCGCGTACGAATACTTAGATTCGGCCAGACTGACAACCTGTGGGATCACCTGTCCCGTTGGCAATTCATCAGAGTAGTCGTACGAGCGAGCAAAAACAGATAGTGAGCCAAACACGAAGACAAGCGAGATTATTAAAACTTTTCTTAATAAACCCGTCGTATCTCGCTCTTTTCGGTTTCTACTCATTTTGATGAGTAAATTACACTTTACTTTTATGGCTTCGCTCTCGGGTCCATTTTGATCCCCAACGATCGTGTATAACTTTTGCCGCCGGCCGTGAGTTTGACCGTATATATTCCTGGTATGGCGCTCGAAACTCCTCCGCGTCGGCCTCCTCCGCCACCCCCTGCCGGAGCAGGTGGGGGCGTCGGACGAAGATCCCAGACCCATCGATGCATTCCGACGGCGTTTGAAAGAATCGGCGGCGTCTTGACCCAAAAAGCGGGAATGTCGAGCGTATCGGGATTGACTGGTGTCACCTTGTCTTCGCTCGAGAATTTCTTGATCGTTTCGCCTGCCGGGTTTAATATTTCGAGCGTCACCGGCCCGCTGGATTTTGAGCCAATGTAGTAATCAAGGATCGCACCATAGGGCTGGTTTTCGGCCAGGGGCTCGTCGCGCGGCTGCGGCGTGCCGTTTTCGGTCGGTTGAGGCAAATTATACGCCGGCTCGGGATCGAAAAGATATGCGTCTGTCCTAAACATGTCGTTCGTGATCTGCCTGAGAGGGGTGATATCGTCGAGCACCCAGAATCCACGCCCGTGAGTCGCGACAACCAGATCGTTATCCTTCACCTGTAGATCGCGCATCGAGACATGAGGCATATTTTGCTGTAATGACTGCCAATGGTCGCCATCGTCGAACGAAACATAGAGACTCAGTTCGCTGCCCGCAAATAGCAGCCCGTTTCGCCTCGGATCTTCGGTGACGTTTTGCATATAGACGCCTTTAGCCAGGCCGTTAATGATCTTTTGCCAAGTCTTGCCGCCGTCCCGGGTGCGATAGACATACGGCTCATTGTCCGTTAGACGGTGGCGGTCAATGGCGACGTACGCGCTGTTAATGTCGTAATGCGACGCTACCAGCATCACAACCTTACTCCATGGAGTCAAATCCGGCGGCGTGACGTTTGTCCAGGTTTTTCCGTCGTCGTCGGTCTTGTGAATAAGGCCATCGTCCGTGCCGATCCAGACCGTCGATGCTTTCAGCGGCGATGGAGCTATCGAATAGATCACGCCGCGACGTTTGTCTGCCGGGGCGTCTTTAGCGGTCGCCTCATCGAGATTTGGCGGTACGCCCGGATCTTCGCGAGTCATGTCCTGCGAGATGATCGTCCAACTTTCGCCGCCGTTTACTGTTTTAAAAAGGAATTGATTGCTGAAATAAAGCGCCCGCGGATCGGCCTCAGAAAAAACCAGCGGCAGCGTCCACGTGTGCCGTGCCGGAACGGTCATTGTGCGTTCGGGCGAGACGTTTGTCTCCTCGCCGGTCACGACGTTGCATTTTGTGACAGTGCCGCCGAATAAGATGTTCGGGTGCAGCGGGTCAGGTGCTGTGTAACCCGATTCGCCGCCCGCGCATGCCGGTTCCCAATCGCGGTTCGATATTTCCGAATGGTTGCTCCGCGTCACCACCGCGACCGCGCCGCTGTCCTGCTGCGAACCAGTCGCCCAATACGGGTATCGGAAGTCCGTGGCCACGTTATAGACCTGAGCGATCGGCTGGTTGTACCACGAACTCCAAGTCTTCGCCCCGTCCTCGGTTACAACCGCGCCCTGGTCGCTCGCGAGAATCATGCGGTTCGGGTCGTCCGGGTAGATCCAGAGCTGGTGATAATCGTCGCCGCCGGGAGCACCTTTAATTGCAGTCCACGATTTGCCTGCGTCGGTCGATTTGTAAACTGATGTATTCGAGACGTAGAGTGCGTCCTGATTTTTAGGATCGACGACGACCTTGGAAAAATACCAGCCGCGCCCCCATATCTGTTTCTTTTCTGAGATTAGCGTCCATGTCACACCGGCGTCGTCGGAACGGTACAGCCCGCCCTTCGTCGCGTCAACTATGGCGTAGATCCGCTTCGGGTTGGTCGGGGAGACCGCGATGCCGATGCGGCCTTGTCCCTCGATGGGAATGCCAACGTCCGACTGCATCCACGTCGTGCCGCCATCGACAGATTTCCAGATACCGCCGCCCGGCCCGTAACTCGGCGGATAAATGCTCCACGGCGGACGTCGCGTGTTCCAGAGCACCGCGTAAACGTTCTGGGAATTAGTCGGGTCGATCGAGACGTCTATCGCACCGACACTTTCATTCTTGAAAAGCACTTTTTCCCAGGTCTTTCCGCCATCCTTCGAGCGAAAGATGCCGCGATCCGGGTTCGGCCCG
Organism: Pyrinomonadales bacterium; assembly: GCA_038227175.1. GTDB lineage: Bacteria > Acidobacteriota > Blastocatellia > Pyrinomonadales > Pyrinomonadaceae > OLB17. Next base: position 134,030 of record JBBRPZ010000010.1, read on the forward strand.
TAAATATGCCCAAGGGCGGCCACAAATACAATATTTGCATTCTTTGGATCAACCACCACCCTTCCGATCTGCCTCGTGTTTTCAAGCCCGATATGTGCCCATGTCTTGCCGCCATCAGTCGTCTTGTACATGCCGTCGCCAAACGTTTCCTGCGAACGCACATCCGCCTCACCGGTGCCGACATAGACCGTATTCGGTGCCGACGCAGCCACGCCGATCGCACCTATCGACCCCACCGGCTGATCGTCAAAAACCGGCGTCCACGTCCGGCCCGAATTGCCCGATTTCCACAAACCGCCGCCGACCGAGCCAAAATAAAAAGTATTCGGCTGCCCCGGCACGCCGCTGACGCCATTGACACGCCCGCCCCGAAACGGCCCGATCATTCGCCATTGCATACCCGCAAACGTGCTCTGATCGAACTGCTGTGCCCGCGACACGATCGGCACCAAGCCGACAAACAACGCTGCCGCCAAAACCAATAGCCTCAAGCTACGCATATCAACACTCACGAATATAGACATCGATAAACTCCCTGTCTGAAATTATTGCGGAAAACCCGATTATAGAACGTTGGCTGGCCAAACCAAAAACGAGAGCCGATAGTAAAACTGGAGAAAAAGCATATGCTTGCGTCTCTCAGGACCGAGAGTGGTGGTGACACGCATTTTTCCGGCACTGCAAGCTGTGAAATAGAAATTTGTTCGACGTTTCGTCGCCAGTTTCTTCCGTTTCATCGGAAATTTCGTCGGATGGTCCGATTGTGGCTCTATTTTGTTAATTGCAATGAGAAAATCCTGACTTAGCAAGTTTCACCAAGATAGGCAGGCAATTATATGATGCAACGTAATTTTTCCATTTTATTAATAATCTTTGCAATCGCGGGGATGTTGTATCCGGCATTCGGACAAAAAAAGGGTGAAAATCCCGATATCGCGACAGCCAGACGGGCGCGTGACCGGGCATCGGTGGACGAACTTCAAAAAATAGCCGTTGGCGTGAGTAAGGAAGCGGCGGCGAAAAAAAGCTCTGACGCCTACAGGTGGCTGGCGCTTATTCAAGTATGGCTTTGCGAAGCGATCGAATCGAGCGGTAAGGAAGAGCTTTTTAAGAAGGCGGCCGTAGATGGAGTTTCTGCCGCTGAGATGGCGGTAAAGTTGGAGCCAACCTCTTCCGAAGCCCATCAACTTTTAGGCGATCTGCTTAATCAATTAATTCCGCACGTTAACGGCGGCGGGATGCGTTACGGTCAACGAGCAAACGACGAGTTGGATAAGGCCCTCGCCCTGGATCCAAAAAACGTAAATGCCTACGTATCGAGAGCGATAACGTATTTTTACGCACCCGATTCATTCGGAGGCAGTAAAACAAAGGCTTTCGAGATGTTAAAAAAGGCGGTTGCGATCGATCCGACCGAAGATTCGGCGCATATCTGGCTCGCGATGTTTTATCTTGACGCGGGCAAAAAAAAGGATGCCAGGGACGAGATCGCGCTCGCCCGAAAGATCAATCCAGATCGCGCTTTTACCAATTACGTATTCGATCAGGTTAAAGCGGCAAAATGATAGATAAAAATATGCACGAAAAGATTCGCTTTCCGATTTTATCGGCCAAATGCCTTTTGATTGTCGCGGCTCTGGGAGCTTTCGGGATACTGCAATCTCATTCCCGGTGGAAATTTCGCTTTCAGCCAGCGGCTTCGGCACAGGAGCGTGTTTCTGTATCAGACGACCGGTTTGACGAGATCGTCCGCGAAGACTTTTTCGCCGGCATGCTTGGCGACCGCGCAAGACTCGAACGCGGGATGAAATACTGCGAAGATGTCCTCGCAAAACAGCCAAAACACGCCGAAGCTCTTGTCTGGCATGGCGGGGGCCTTTTGTCCGTGGCCGCAATCAACTATCGAAAAGGAGATTATAAAACCGGAGATAAGCTTTGGGATCAAGGTTTGGGGGAAATGAATGACGCCGTGGCTTTCGAACCCGACAATATAGGCGTAAAGATAGGACGGTCGGCGACAATTGTAGGATTGGCCCAGGCCGGCTGGGATTCGAGTGATGCAAGCAAGAATTTGCTTAAGAGTGCTCTTATCGACTACGAAAAAGTTTATCAGTTCCAAAAGCCAACGTTCCGCAAACTCAGCACGCACAGCCGCGGCGAATTATTATTCGGTTTGGCAAGTGGTTGGAGTATACTGGGCGAACATGGCAAGGCGAATGAATATCTGAAACTCGTCCTTGAAAGCTGCAAAGGAACGCGATACGAAACCGAGGCTCGCAAATGGCTCGATCTCAAACCTCAAATAATCCAACATGACTGTACCGGGTGTCATATTAGCGGATCGTCATCTTTACCCGCCAAAAATGTCTCGGGCGAATAAAACGCGCATATCCGGCAAGCGGCTGCTCAAGCTCGTAGCATTGAATGTTTCGATCGGTGTTGCTGTCGGATTAGCTTTATGGCTGTTACAGAACAGAGCTGCCGGTCAAACGCTTGGACAGGAACTTGTCTCGTCGCTTATCCACTCCGGCTTTTACGGGTTGCTGTTTGGCCTGCCGATGCCGTATTTCGGCGAGAGGCTTGCCGTCATCCGGCCGCCGTGGAATTGGATATCGATCATCTTTACGCTTCTGCTCATCGCCGTTGTTTCGACCTTTCTCGTTGAGATCAATTTACTATATTTCGGTCTTCTGAGTGTCGAGGGATTTCGCGAGGAGTACGTTTTCAAGAGCCTGAGCGTCTTTCTTATTGCGTTGGTCATAGGCCTCGGCATTTACGTTTACGAGCTGTTTCGCGATCATTTTGAGGCAACTAACTTGCAACTGCGAATCCACGAACTTGAAAAGGAGCGAGCGCTTAAACTAGCGTCCGAGGCCCGGCTTGCCTCTCTCGAATCAAAGCTCCATCCGCATTTCCTGTTTAATACGCTTAACTCGATTTCCGCGCTCATTTCCGAGGATCCGGTTTTGGCTGACAAGATGGTGCAGCGTCTCGCCTCGCTACTGCGAAACTCGCTCGATGCGGTTGAAAAAAATCGCGTCACTCTCGACGACGAGATTAGGCTTGTGACCGACTATTTAGAGATCGAAAAAACACGTTTTCGCGACAGGCTGTCATACGAATTCGATATCGAATCGGGAATGGCCGATCGACAGGTTCCTCCAATGATGCTTTTGCCGCTGATCGAAAACAGCGTTAAGTTCGCGGTGACGCCCGATCCGGACGGAGCGAAAATAAAGATATCGGCCCGGAGGAAAAATGGATTATTAATTTTCGAAGTGACCGACGACGGACCCGGTTTTACGTCCGAGATGCTGCCAACCGGACACGGACTCGACAATTTGCAATCGCGCCTTAATAACATGTATGGCGACGCCGCAAATCTGTCCGTCAGATCATGCAGCGGAGAAACTGTCGTTGTCGTCACTCTGACCCCCGACGGCCTTAATCAAACACCATGAATGATATCGGGCCGCTACGGGCATATATTCTCGACGACGAAGCGCTGGCCGTCACACGCCTTAAAAAACTCCTCGCGACCATTCATTCGATCCGGGTCGTCGGTTCCACAACCGACCCGGCAAAAGCTCTGAAATTTTTACAGTCCAAGAGCGTCGATGTTTTATTTTTGGATATTCAGATGCCGGGAATGAACGGTTTTGAATTATTATCCCGCCTTCCAAATCAGCCGCTGGTAATATTCACGACCGCCTATGATGAATACGCGCTCAAGGCCTTCGAAGTAAACTCCATCGACTATCTGTTAAAGCCCATCGACACACGGCAATTGGACCGGGCAATAACAAAAGTCGCGCGGCTACACAATTCTCCGGGCGATGTGACCCGCCAGGTTCAGTTATTACTGGCAAAACTCGCGGAAAAGCTACCTCCCGAACCCCTCGAATTACCTCGCCGAATCGGAACACGGATCGGAGACCGCATTCAATACATCGAAATTGACAAGATCACGCATTTTTTCTCAGAAGATAAACTTACATTCGCGGCGACCGCCGAGGGCAAAAATTATATTGTCGATCACACAATCACCGAGCTTGAACAGAAACTCGCAGCCGGTGATTTTGTCCGCATCAGCCGCTCTACGCTGGTTAACTTACAATTCGTAGACGAACTACACCGTTGGTTTGGCGGAAAACTTCTTATCCGTATAAGGGACAAAAATCGCACGGAGATAAGTGTTCCACGCGAAAAAACCGCGATGCTCAAGCAACGGCTTGGGCTCTGAAGAAAGATTTGTCCGCGGATTACGCGAATAAACGCGAATGAAGAAATAAAATTCCTATTCGCGTTCATTCGCCTAATTCGCGGGCAAATTCCTTAGGTTTCGCTTCGGTAATTTGGAGCCTCTTTCGTTATTATCACGTCGTGGACGTGCGATTCGCGTAGGCCGGCGGATGTTATGCGGACGAATTTGGCGTTTTCTTGCAGATCGGCGATGGTTTTGCAGCCGGTGTAGCCCATGCCGGAACGGAGGCCGCCGACTAGTTGGGTGACCATTTCGGCGACGGTGCCTTTGTAGGCGACGCGGCCTTCGATGCCTTCGGGGATGTATTTTGAGTCCGACGAGGTGCCTTCCTGGGCGTAGCGATCGCTGGAGCCTTTTTTCATCGCTCCGATCGAGCCCATTCCGCGATAGGTCTTGAAATTGCGGCCCTGGAAGAGGATAACTTCGCCCGGGGCCTCCTCTGTCCCGGCACACAGAGAGCCGATCATGACCGTGTCGGCACCGGCGGCGATGGCCTTGGCGACGTCGCCCGAGAATTTTACACCACCATCGGCAATGATCGGCACGCCGGAGCCTTTTGCGGCGTTGACGCAATCGACAATGGCCGTGATCTGCGGTACACCGGCCCCGGTAACGACGCGGGTCGTACAGATCGAGCCGGGGCCGATGCCGATCTTTACTGAGTCAACACCGGCGGAAATCAGAGCTTTGGTGGCTTCGGGGGTCGCGACATTGCCGGCGACCAGCTCGATCTCAGGGAACCGAGATTTGACCGTTTTTATTGCATTTATGACTCGTGAGCTATGTCCATGAGCTGTGTCGATAACGATCGCATCGACCCGGGCGTTGATGAGAGCGGTCGCACGTTCGAGAAAATCGCCGGTTGCTCCGACAGCCGCCGCACATCGGAGCCGGCCAAGATTGTCCTTAGCAGCAATAGGGAAGTTGATCGCCTTTTGGATATCCTTAACGGTTATAAGGCCTTTGAGATGGCCGTTTTCATCAACGACGAGCAGCTTTTCGATGCGGTGCTTTTGCAGCTTGACCTTGGCTTCGTCGAGCGTAGTGCCGACCGGCACGGTGACGAGTGGCTGTGGGGTCATGACTTCGGAAACCGGGATGTCGAACCGGGTCTCAAATCTCAGATCTCTATTTGTAATTATTCCGACCAGCAAGCCGTTCTCATCCGTAACTGGTACGCCGCTGATCCTAAAACGCTCCATTATCGTCAGGGCTTCGGAGACAAGCGCGTTCTGATGGATCGTCACCGGATCAACTATCATGCCGGATTCGCTGCGTTTTACCTTATCGACCTCTTCGGCTTGTTGCTCAATAGAGAAATTTTTGTGAATTATCCCGATCCCGCCCTGTTGGGCAAGAGCAATCGCGAGCGATGCCTCGGTCACGGTGTCCATCGCGGACGAACACAGAGGTATGTTCAGGCTAATGTTGCGTGAAAACTTGGTTCGGGTGTCGGCGTCAGCGGGGAGTATCTCGGAGTATGCCGGGACGAGCAATACGTCGTCGAAAGTCAGGCCTTCGTTTATTTCGGTGATTTCCATATCCAATTATAAACAAAAATGCCGGCGAAGAAAAATCGCGGGCATCTGAGTTTCGAAAATTTTGTTGCTAATCGTTCGGCGGTTTGTTGCCTGGGGGCTTGCCGGTCATTGTCGGCGGTTTGGCCGGTGTGCCGGCAGGTTTAGCATTTACCGGCGGCTTGGTTGCTGTATTTGCTGCCGTGTTTGCCGATGCGGGGCTTGGCTTCACGGCCGGAGTCGGCTTCGGCTGAGTCGGGGCCGTTGTTCCTGTCGTCGGAGCGGCCGCATTCGCATTTGCGTCGGTTGCGACTGCCGGAACCTCGGTAGAGACCGATCCGTTCGACAATATCTTTGCGATATTGTCTTTGTTGATCGTAAATTCGATCCGCTGCCCTTTGTGGTCCAAAGGCTCCGTCGGCAGTGCGATCGCCTTGCCGTTTATCGTCATTTGAACGGCCTTGAAATTCCAACGGTTATAGTTGAGCGTGAGCGATTCTTTGGGTGAGAAGCTCACGGTCGAATCGGCAGCAACTTTGCTATCTGCCTTAACCCCATCGGTTGTCGCAGTTATCAGAACCGGCTGGCCGACGGCTTTTATATCGACCTTTAGCGTTGCCATGCTCGGAGCATCGACCGGCGGAGCATCGCCTTGAGTATTAGCTGGCTTATTCGAATTGTTATTAGCGGCGGCGGTGTTTGCAGGCGGAGAGGCTGGCTGTCGGAGATAGTTGAGCAAGAATAAGATACCGCCTGTCATTAGCGCGAGGAGAATGACCGCGACAATGATCGTCGGCGCCATTGACGAACCCGAACGGTCATCCGTCAATACCTCGGGCCTGTACATTTTTAGCTCCGATTCCTGTGCCGCGTCGGTGCCTTCGATCAGGCGGCTGTAATCCAGCAGGGCCTCTTGCTCGTTAACGCCGACATATTTCGCAAAGGTTTTGACGAAGCCCTTGTTAAAAATACCGCCCGGGAGATTGCGATAGTCGTCGTGCTCGATGGATTCGAGATACAGGGCTGAAATACGGGTCTGCTCGGCGACCTCGCTTAGACTAATGCCTCGTTCTTCGCGGGCTTCCCGCAATTTCTCACCGAGAGTCAATGACATTTTTTATATCGATTCCAGCAGATGTGTGAAACAACAAAATACTTATATCTTCGATTGAAATATAGCGTTCAATCACAAGGGTTGTCAATTGATTCACAAAGTTTTTACACGCTGTTTATTGACCGAAAATCGCAATATGGCCTATACCGTTTGGGCATTGCGGCGCAGTTATATTAATATCGGTAAAGTAATCCATATAGAGAGGAATAATCAATGAGTTTAGAAGCGCTAGGTATGGTCGAGACGAAGGGTTTTATTGGCAGTGTCGAAGCCGCAGATGCGATGCTAAAGGCTGCAAACGTTAAGCTTATCGGCAAAGAGTACATCGGTGCCGGGTACGTGACGATCTTTGTCCGTGGCGATGTCGGGGCCGTCAAGGCCGCCACCGATGCGGGAGCGGCAGCTGCCCGCCGCGTGGGTGAATTGATCAGCGTTCATGTTATTCCGCGTCCGCATGGCGAGGTCGAGCGCGTTTTGCCAAAAGGCGGCGCCGTCGGCCTGAGCCCTGATGAGAAAGCCCTCCAGGGCGGCGGCGGAAGACAGCTTGGCGAAGGCACTGCGGATTCATCGGCGACCGGAACGCTCCAGGGTAATAAGGGCAGGGGCACTAAGCAGTAGGCACTAGGCAGTAGGCGGAGGCAGAAAGCGGAAACATATGTTCAGCCGTGACCTTGACCGCTAATTGCGTTCTGCCGACTGTCAACCGTAAAAGGATGGGTGATAAGGACCTTGTAGCTCAGCAACAAGCACGCGACGCGGTTGAGGCCGCGTCGTTTGCCTTTGGCTCTGTCTCTGCCTTTAGCCAGGCAAAGATCGACGAGATTTGCGAGGCGATGGCCGGCGTGGCTCTGGCCGAATCCGCCCGCCTCGGCAAAATGGCCAATGAGGAGACGGGCTTTGGCAACGCTGAGGACAAGCGTGAAAAGAACCGCTTTGCCGCCGAGGATGTCTGGAATTATTTTCGCGGTCTCAAGACTGTCGGCGTCGTCAACGAGACCGACAGCATCATCGAGATCGCCAGTCCGCGCGGCGTGGTGGCGGCGATCATTCCTTCGACCAACCCGACGTCAACGGCGATCTTCAAGATCATAATCGCCATTAAATCCCGCAATACTATCGTCCTGTCGCCACATCCCTCAGCCGCCGGCTGTATTGCCGAAACGGCCCGCGTGATGCGCGAAGCGGCCGTAAAATTAGGTTTGCCCGGTGACGCGATAATTTGTTTAACGAATTCGACGATCGAGGGCACCGAAGCCCTGATGACGCATAAGAAAACCGCCGTCATTTTGGCGACCGGCGGCACGGGGCTCGTGCGGGCGGCGTATTCGTCCGGGAAGCCCGCTTTTGGCGTCGGGCCGGGCAATGTGCCGTCGTTCATTGAGCGTTCGGCCAATGTTCAGAAGGCGGTCGCGGATATTTTGACGGGTACGTGTTTTGATAACGGGACCATTTGTGCGTCCGAGCAATCGGTTGTTGTCGACGCCCCGGTTGCCGATGAGGTACGGGAGCAATTTAGGCAGCAGGGCGGGCATTTTCTTAACAGCTCCGAGGCCGATGCGGTGGCAAAGATACTGCTGACGCCGCAACGGACGTTGAATGCCGGTATTGTCGGTAAATCGGCGGCTTTCATTGCTAACCTGGCTGGCGTCTCCATTCCCGAAGGAACTCGTTGTCTATTGGCTGAGTGCGGCGGCGTGGGCCGCGATTACCCGTGGTCGATCGAGAAATTGTCACCGACGCTCGCGTTTTTTGTGGCCGATGGCATCGAAAACGGTGCCAACCGCTGTCAGGAAATATTGCAGTTCGGCGGCATGGGCCACACCGCCGGGATGCATACACAGGACCGTGCGGCGGCAATCCGTTACGGCGCACAAATGCCGGCTGCGAGAGTAATAATTAATTCGCCGACGACGCATGGGGCTATCGGATTTTCGACCGATCTGGCTCCTTCGATGACGCTGGGCTGCGGTTCGTGGGGGGGCAATGTGACGTCCGACAATATCTCGCCGCATCATCTGATGGACATAAAGCGGGTTGCGTTCGAAACGAAGCCGGTAAATGAACAGGTGTCGGCTGGCGGTAGGCAGATGGCAGCGAACGCCGAAGTTTCGAAGCATTCCAGAACGGCTCCAAATCGTGAACAGATCGCAGCTATCGTAGACAGCTTTTTGAAACAAAAACTGGCCCAAACACAAGAGCCTCCAAAACCGGAGCCTCAGCCTGAAGTTAAAACTATCGTCCACGAGGTTACTTCGGAAAACGCGGTTCAAAAGCCCGTGCCGATCAAGCCGGTCGATTTTGTCAGCGAAGATGACGTACGGCGGGCCATAAATAGCGGCGAGAAGATCTATATTTCGAAAAAAACGATCCTGACGCCATCGGCCCGCGATCTTGGTGAGGAAAAGGAAATATTCGCAACTGTTTAGACAATGTCCGAAACGATCACCAAAAAAGTCATATGTGAAAAGTGCAGCGCTGACATCCGCGACGGCACGACTTTCTGTTACAACTGCGGAGCAGAGGTGGCGAAAGTGCCTCCGCCTGATAACCTCGACGTAGATAAGTCGGCTCAAAACATAGCGCTAGAGACGCCGGTGGCGGAAGTCGCTGCGGAATCGGCAAAGTCGGACGAAAGCGACTCCGCCAAGCTGGCTAAGGCTGCCGACGAAAGAAAAAAGTCCCGCGTTGGCCTTAGAAAGACCAAAGAGTATACTTGGGAACCCGTCGATGACTCGCGGCTTACGATACTCGCTACTCTCTTAATAGTCCTAATGGCTCTCGTCGTGGTTTCCCTAATGGTGTTTTGGAAGTAGAATCGAAATTGAAATGATAGCGGCGATAGGAATTTTTTTTCTGGCGATATTTATTGGAATAGGGTTGTTGGCTCTGGCGGTCTTTTTACTTTACCGTAGAAAGGCCCGGCGAAAGTAATAAAGAGGCAATTTTATGGAAGCTCTGGGAATGGTCGAATGTTTTGGCCTCGTGGCAATGATCGAAGCGGCTGACGCCATGGTCAAGGCCGCAAATGTGAAGCTTGTCGGTTACGAAAAGATCGACGCCGGTCTCGTAACCGCAATAGTTCGCGGCGAAGTCGGGGCGGTCAAAGCCGCTGTCGACGCCGGGGCGGCTGCCGCCCGCCGCATCGGGACCGTTACCGCCGTCCATATAATCCCGCGGCCGCATGACGAGGTTGATGAGGGTATTCCGGTTTTGCAGACGGGGCAAACCACTCGGAAAAAAATCTCCGGATCGGTTCCTGAGTAGACCGTATGCGGAAAAGTGAAACAAGAAAAAGCTGACCACTCGTTTCTCAGGGGCCAGCTTATTTATTTTACCGTGTTTGGTTAGGGTTTAACCGGTGTCGGGATCGGTTTGGCTCCGTTTGCGGTACCGCCCTCGGCAACCCGGCCGGCCCTCGATATCGCGATCCGCCTTTCTTTATTCGGCCCATCCTCGACCGCGACCTTTATGTTTCGGTAGGTGCCATCGTGGGCGTCGTTCGAGGGAATATATCCGATTGAATACTGCGTTCGTAGCTCGTTTGAAATCTCTTTCGCCAAACCGGGTAATTCCGAAGCGCTGCCGGGAAAATAGGCCCTGCCGCCGGTTTCTGTAGCGAGACGCTGGAGAAACGCTTTTGATTTCTCCTGCGGGCTTTTGCTGATAAAGCCGCCGTCCTTGCTAAGTTCGCTGACAAAACCGATCACGTAGATCTGCACTTCCGATTCCTTCAGCAGATCGAAAAGCTGTTTCTCGTTGTAGTAGCTGTTGCGGTCCTCGCCGTCGGAGACGAGTATCAAAGCTCGCCGTTTATGGTCGTCCTTTTGCGACTTTTCGTGCTCATCGACGCTTTCTACCGCAAGGTAAACTGCGTCGATGATCGCGGTCTGACCGCCCTCGATATACATGTTGTCGAGAGCATCGATCAGATCGGTTTTGTTGCTCGTAAAGGGCTGCTCGACCTCGATCTTATCGCGCCCGACAAAGCGGATGATCATCGTATCGTCGGCCGGGCGATTTGTGTTAATAAGCACCTTTCCAGCCTCGATCACCTTCTCTAAAAGCGGCCGCATCGATCCCGAATTATCAACGACCATGGCGTAATTGGTCGGGACCTCGGATTTCGAAAAAAAATCTATTTGCTGGGACTTTCCGTCCTCAAGGATCTTAAAGTCCTTTTGCTGTAAATTATTTACCGGACGATTATTGCGATCGATGACCCGGACATTTAGATTGACTAATTCGGTGTCGATCTTGATGATCTCTTCCGGCGTTTCGGTAGGTTTTGGCGTCGGCTTTGCGAGAACCGGGGCCGCAGGCGTGGGGGTTGGGGTTGGGGCCGCGTTTGATCCGCCATCGGCGTTAACAGCGTAATGTCCGAAAGTAAATACGGACGTGCCCAAAAACACGATCGTTAGTAGATAGGAAGCTATTTTCATCGTTAATTTTCATCCGCACCTAGCGGTAGGTCGGGTTTGGCGTGGCGAAGTAGCCTTCGCGTCCGCGGACAGTTAGACGCGGCAAACCTCTCGGGGGTTTGACCTTAACTTTTACTTTACGCCACTTTCCATCCGGCTGGAAGTCTTTTGGTATGTATCCGATCGAATATTGATGCCGCAACTCGAGCGCGATCCGTTCGAAGATCTCGTCCATCTCAACGTCCGTCTGGGGGTAAAAAGCCTTGCCGCCCGAGACCGAGCTGATCTCGTCCAAAAACGCCTGGCCCTGCATTCCCAAGGCACTGGCGGCGTCGCCTTTGTCGACAATTCCGACGGCATACGAAACGACATCGGACTCTTTCAAAAGCCTGCGTACCTCACCAAAATTATAGCGCGACGAGTTGTCCTGTCCGTCGCTGATGATAAGCAACGCCCTTTTATTATGGCTTCCGCGGGTAACCTTTTCTATTCCCAAATACACAGCGTCATACAGGGCCGTGTTGCTTTTCGGCTGCACGAGCGTCAGCTTTTGCAGCAAAGCGTCACCGTCACGCGTCCGGTCAAGCAGAAGCTGCGCGCGATCATTGAAAACAATGAGGAAATATTCGTCCGACGGATGGCTTGTGGCAATAAACCGCGAAAGAGCTTTACGTGCCTTGTTTATTTTCTCACCGCTCATCGAACCCGAAACGTCGAACAATATCCCGACCGACACCGGCGCGTCGCTGTCGCTAAAGAATGTTATATCCTGATCATGATTGTTGTCGTTGACGGTAAAAGCATTCTTGTTGAGGCCTGAGACATATCTGCCATAAAGATCCGTTACAGTTAGGGTCAACGTAACGAGGTCAGTCTTGATGCGAACCGGCCCGTTCGGGTCATCGGGCAGATCGGGAGTAGGCGTCGGCGACGGTTTCTGGCCGTAGTGTAACGAACTCAATGCCAGCAAAAAAATGGCGACAATCAGAGACCTGTTTAGACGGAATTTCCGGCCAAACTTCGCAAACTTAATAACCGTCATAGATCTCCCTGTAATTACTTTACATTCTAAGAAACGAATGTACCTATCGCAAGATAAATTTTAGATGATGCCAAGGTTCCAAAAGTTGTTTCGCCGGCAGTAATAATAAATGTTCGCGGGTGTCTTGCAACATTTGGAGATGTTTTGCGTGATATAATTCGGTGAGATAACGCCATCCGGTTCGAGATCGAGTATTTGAAACCTATTTTGCCGGTTAAACCGATCTTGCGTTTGACGAATATATGACTGAATTTATTTGCCGGCTGGGGACGCCGTCGGGCGAGATAGTTACGCGGATAGTCGAGGCTAACGCGGCCAGCGAAGCGCGCTCGCGTCTCGAAAACGAGGGCTTCCGCGTCTTTGCGGTTTCATCCGAAAAAGAGGGTTTGTCAGCCGTTTTAACGGGCGGCAATAAAAAGGGCAAGGTCAAGCAGGCCGATTTTCTGCTCTTCAACCAGCAGCTCTCCGCACTTCTGCGTGCCGGTATCCCGGTTTTGCAGTCGATCGATCTGCTAAAGACACGCTCCGCATCCGGAAATTTGCGCATCGTCCTGGCCGACGTCGAAGAAAAGATCAAAAGCGGCATCCCGCTCTCCGAGGCGTTTGAGGCCCAGGGAATGTTTCCGCGTATATACACCGCATCCATCCTCGCGGGTGAGCAGAGCGGTGCCCTTGATGATGTGTTGTCGCGGTTTGTCGAATACCTGAAACGCAGCGTCGGCATTTCGCGAAAACTGCGTGGAGCGCTCGCATATCCGGCATTTTTGCTGGTTGCGGCGACGATGATGGTGGCGTTTCTCGCTCTCTACATCGTCCCACGAATGTCGTCTCTTTTCCAAAGTCTGAGCGCAAATCGCGGGCTGCCGACGGTTACAATTGTCGTGCTGGCTGTCGCAAACGGCATATCAGGCAACATTCTTTGGTTGCTGCCGCTTGCGATCGTGATCGGTTTGGCTATGTACGTCTGGCTGCGAACCTATAACGGCAAACTTATGCTGCATAAGCTGTTGTTGAGAATTCCGATCGCCGGTCAGCTGATCCGCAACATGGGAGCGGCGCAGCTTGCTCGGTCTCTTTCGACTCTGCTTTCGGGTGGCATTACGGTTCCGGATTCTTGGGAGATCTCGTCGCAGGCGATCAACAACCTCGAGCTTCGCCGACGCAGCCAGGGCGTGCTGCCCATGATCCGCGAAGGCCGCGGCTTTACCGAAGCTCTCGAAAAGGCCAACTGGATGCCCGCACTTGCCCTCGATATGATCGGCATCGGCGAACGGTCGGGCAGCCTGCGCGAGATGCTTGACGAAGTCGCCGGATTTTTCGATTCCGAAGCCGAGGTGCGGCTCGAACAATTGACCACCCTGCTCGAGCCGATGATACTTTTATTTATGGCCGGAATCGTGGTCACGATCCTGCTGGCGATATATTTGCCGATCATCCAGATGATCTCGGCCGGTCCCGTCGGAGGACACAAGTAATAACATGAGCGAACAAGTACAAACGGAAACAGTTGCGGCAGTATCGATGCCGACGGTCGATGTCACGGATTTCCTCGACAAACAGCCTCCCGAAGTGACCGAGGCCAAGGCCCTCGCGTTGCGATACCGGCTGCCTTTCATTGACCTCCTTCCGCCCGAGCAGGAATCGCCGATCGACTACGACGAATTGGCAAAACTCCCTGTCGATCTGATGCTCCGCAATCAGTTTGTCCCGCTTCGCCGCGAGGGCAATAATCTGCACGCTGCAATGGCCGATCCGTCTAATTTGGAACGGCTCGACGAGCTAGAGAATGTGCTTAACGTCCGCATAGTGCCGTATGTCGCGACAGCCGGAGCGATCGATGTCGTACTCCGCAAGGGCGATTCGACCCAACGCGTGCTGCAAGAGGCGGCGTCGACATTCAAAATATCGCTTGTTAAGGAAACCGACCAGGGCGACGAGGTGCTCGATCTCGACCGTCTCGCGTCCGATTCCGACATCGCTCCGATCATCAAACTGGTCGACACGATCCTCTACAATGCGATGGAATCGCGTTCGTCCGATATCCATATCGAGACCCGCGAACGCGATGTGCAGGTCAAGTTCCGTATTGACGGCGCGCTTTACGCCAAAGTCGATCCGATCGACATCTCGTTTCACCAGATGCTCATCTCGCGTATCAAGGTCATGTCCGAACTCGACATCGCCGAGCGCCGCATTCCGCAGGACGGACGTTTTCGCGTGAGATATAAGGGCCGCACGGTCGATTTCCGAGTCTCGATCATGCCCACTGTTTTTGGAGAGGACGCCGTTATCCGTATTCTCGATAAGGAACAGATCAACGAAAGTTTTAAAAATCTCGACCTTGATGTAGTCGGTTTTGACCCTGATGATGTTTCGAGATTTCGCCTTTACATCAAAGAGCCGTACGGCATGGTTCTGGTAACCGGCCCGACCGGTTCGGGTAAGACGACGACGCTGTATGCCGCCCTCAACGAGATCCGCAACGAAGAGGACAAGATCATCACCATCGAAGACCCGGTCGAGTATCAGCTGCACGGCATCGTCCAGATTCCCGTCAATGAGAAAAAGGGGCTGACATTTGCCCGCGGCCTGCGTTCGATCCTGCGTCACGACCCGGACAAGATCATGGTCGGCGAAATCCGTGACGAAGAGACGGCCCAGATCGCCATTCAATCGGCGCTCACCGGCCACCTTGTTTTCACGACCGTTCACGCCAATAACGTTATCGACGTCATCGGCCGTTTTATCAACATGGGCGTCGAGCCATACAACTTCGTTTCGGCCCTCAACTGCGTTCTCGCCCAGCGCCTCGTGCGAATGCTCTGCCCGACCTGTAAGCGTCAATACGTGCCGGCAGACGAGGAATTGTCTGAGTCGGGAATGACCCGCGAACTGGTACCGGTCGATCAGGTGTTTTACCGGAGCGTCGGCTGCGATGCATGCAACCACACCGGCTACCGCGGTAGAACCGCCATTCACGAGCTTCTCGATATGTCGGACCCCATCCGCGAAATGATCATCGAACGCCGTCCAGGCTCGGAAATTCGACGCCAGGCCGAAAAAGAGGGACTGTCATCCCTGCGTGAATCCGCGGTGAAAAAGGTGTTTCTCGGAATGACCACGCTCCATGAGATAAACCGCGTGACGTTTGTTGAGGAAATAGGAAAGCTCTAAGATGCTGAGGCCCGCGCGTAAGCAAGGGCGTAACAGTCAATTTGCGTGTTACGCCCTTGCTTACGCGCGGGCTTCCGCAATTAACTTAGCGTAAACAGCTGCGTCAACGTTTCCTCCGCTGACGATGAGGCAGAGCTTCTTGTTTTTAAACCTTTCTTTGTCTTCAAGGATCGCGCCGAGGCTCAGGGCGCCGGTCGGTTCACATTTCAGATTTACAAACTCGAAATATAATCGCAGAGCGTCCGCAATAGCATCGTCGGGGACTTCGATAATACCGGCGACGCCATTTTTAATGATTTCCCAATTGAGATTGCCGAGCGAAATCGTTCTGGCTCCGTCCGCGATGGTCAGCGGCTCGGTTTCGTTGGCGATCAACTTTCCTGCCTGGAGCGACAACGAAGCGTCGTTGCCGAGCTGCGGTTCGGCACCGAAAATTTGAGGACTCTTACCGTTTCGTTGGTATCCGGTGATAAGGCCCGATATCAAACCGCCCCCGCCGACCGCTGTGATAACAACGTCGAAATCCTTTGCCGCCAACTCATTGCCCAGTGACGAATTGCCTTCGATTACATACCTGTCATCGTATGCGCTGGCAAAATACGCATCCGGCATTTGCTCGGCCAGTTGTGTGACACGCTCATTGCGCCCGACCTTTGTCGTGTCGACGAGGTCAACCGTTGCCCCGTACCCGCGAACAGCATCGATCTTCACCTGGGCCGAGGTGACGGGCATCACGACCGTGCATTTTTTGCCGAGCAGCTTGCAGGCGTACGCAAGAGCTTGTCCAAAATTTCCGGAGGAAGCGGTCAATATCTCGTACTGTTCGACATTCAACGCCAGGTTATAGGCCGCACGAAACTTGAAACTGCCGGTGTGCTGGAAAGTTTCGGTCGCGATGGTCACGTCGAGGCCGAGGTGATCGCGGAGCTTTGCGGATTCAATAAACGTGGTTGGCCGAATGGCCTCTCGAAGCAATTTCATTTGATAAGCATCGAACAGACAGGCTAAACTCGTCAAGCCCAATGGAAACAAGTTTTCGAGAATCGCTGCCTTCGGAGTTTGTAATAAATACCATCGCGCTATGCCGCGAGGCGGGCGAACGCTGGCTTGATCGTCTCCCGGAGTTGGTCGAAAGCCTCGAAGATCGTTGGTCTATTTCCGCTCATAAACATTTTGCAAACCTTTCGTACAATTACGTCGCACCAGCAACTTGCACTGATGGCTCTGCCGCCGTTCTCAAGATTGGGTTGCCGTTGAATGACGTTGAGATCTTCGGCGAGGCCAAATATTTGCGAACGCTGAACGGCAAAGGGGCTACTAGATTGCTCGTTGAGGACCGGATGGCTCAGGCGATCCTGATCGAGCGGATTCGGCCGGGCATCAACCTCACCAGAATATTCGAGGGACGCGAGCCGGAAGCAGTCGAGCCTGCGATTGAGGTACTCCGGCAATTACATTGCCCACCGCCGAATGACCGCGTGGACACGATCCTCCTTGACGATTGGTTTGACGGCCTTCGACGTTATCCTGGAACGGAGTTTCCGTCCGATTACGCAGCCAAGGCGCTAGAGATCTATGAAAAACTTTCGAGCCAGCCCAAACGTACCTTATATTTGCATGGCGATTTTCATCCAGACAATATCCTTTCGTGTGATCGGCTTCCGTTTATCATGATCGATCCCAAGGGCATAATCGGCCATATCGGATATGAGATCGCCGTCTTTTTAAATAATTTTCATTGGTGGCAGGACCAAAAACCGTATATTCGCGGTATTCTAAATGTCGCCATACATCAATTCTCAGCAGCCTTCGATCTCGATCCAGTCGAGTTGCGGCAATGGGCCTACGCACAAATGGTGCTTTCCGCCTGGTGGACATTTGACGAGATGCACGAAATTTATTCAAACGAAGTGGCGATGGCGGACGTTTGGGACGTATAATTCATCATTATGAAAAACGCACATTTTGGAATGATCGGACTCGGCACGATGGGCCGTAATTTTTTATTGAACATAGCCGAGCACGGCATCAGCAGTGTCGGCTTTGACCTTGACACTGGCAAACGCGAATTGCTCCTCAAAGAAGGGGCCGGGATGCCTGTCGATGTCGGCAGCGACATGGCCGATTTTATCGCCAAGCTCGAAACGCCGCGGAATATTATGATGCTCGTCCCGGCCGGGCCGATCGTCGATGCGGTCATCGCCGACCTGCTGCCGCATCTTGAAAAGGACGACCTCATCATCGACGGCGGCAATTCGCATTTTACCGATACCGATCGTCGCGAAGCCGATCTGGCTGCAAAAGGCGTGGGCTTTATGGGCGTCGGCGTCAGCGGGGGCGAAGAAGGTGCTCGTCACGGAGCTAGCATAATGCCCGGCGGACGCCGCGATTTTTACGACCGCGTCGAAACGACACTCCAGGCAGTCTCCGCCAAGGTAAACGGCGAACCATGCGTCGCCTACATGGGCAGCGGTTCGGCCGGCCATTTTGTAAAAATGGTCCACAACGGCATCGAATACGGTCTCATGCAAATCCTGGCCGAGACCTTTGATTTCATGCAGCATGTGCTGAAGATGGACTACGCCGCGATGGCGCAGGCATTTGCCGACTGGAATGACAGCGAACTGAATTCTTTCCTCGTTGAGATCACCGCGACGGTTCTGAAAAAAGCTGACCAGGATACGGGCAAACCGCTTGTCTCGGTAATCCTCGACACCGCCGGTCAAAAGGGAACCGGCAAATGGACTTCGCAGGCGGCAATGGATTTTGGCATTCCGATTCCAACCATCGACTCGGCTGTCTCGATGCGGCAAATATCTTCGCAGAAAGCGACACGAGGCATCGTCGCCGGAAAATATGCCGCCACTGCATCAGGCCACACGACCAAAGCGACGCTCGACGATCTCAAGAAAGCTTTATTGTGCTCGTTCATCGCCACCTACGCGCAGGGCATGTCGCTCTTGCAGGCTGCCTCGAAGGACAAAAATTATGGCCTCGACCTGGCTGAATGCTCAAAAATATGGCGTGGCGGCTGCATCATCCGCTCGGCCCTACTCGAAGAAATGCGGATTGCGTATGCTAAAGATGCAACTCTGGCAAATCTGCTGCTCGACGATAAATTTGCGGCAATCCTTGGTGAAAACACCGGTTCCTGGAGGGGTGTCATCTCCGCTTTTACGCACGACGGTGTGCCGTCACTGTGTTTTTCATCAGCACTTTCTTACACCGAGGCCTTTCGCACTGAGCGGTTGCCGGCCAATCTTATTCAAGCACAACGCGATTATTTTGGGGCCCATACGTATCAGCGAATTGATAAAGACGGCACGTTCCACACGTCCGATTGGGACAAATAAGTCAGATCCGCGACTGGGTTTTTGTCAGTACCGGAGTCGCAACGGTCGTGGGTTTCAAAACGTATGCCGAAGTCAACAGATCGTGCCATTATCACCGACAAACTCGTGGTCGCCCAAACCGGAGCGACGATGGAAGGGTGGTTTCGTCATCTCGACACGCGCGGTGCGAAAAATATGGCTCACGCCGATATTTTCAACCTCGTAGCCAGTATCGACGGCCTCAAATCGCTTGGGCGGTGGAACCAGAATCTGCTCACGACCTCCTACGAATGGGACCGCGGCCTCAAGGAGCGTGGGCAAAAAGGGAAGGATTTCGAGATCAGCGTCAGCAAAACGGTAAACGTACCGGTCGAGGTGTTGTTCAAGGCGTTCGTCGATGAAAAGCTCCGCAAAAAATGGCTCGACGAAAAGATCGAGATCACCCAACAAACGGCGAACAAGTCGACCCGAGCAGTATGGTCAGACACTACGACCGGCTCAGCGTCGATTTCTACCGAAAATCCGACACCAAATCACAGATAGTAAAGTGAACCCCATTGTCTAGACAGGAAAAGCACTTTTTTAAGGTGGAAGATTGGTTGTTAGGGAAACGGTTTTTTCTCCTTTTTTTCTTAATAAATTTATGTAGCAGCCGCAGGCTGTGGGAATGTGGGAAAGCCG
>JBBRPZ010000011.1:0-148207 GCA_038227175.1 Pyrinomonadales bacterium
CGTACCAGGCAATAACTCGGCGACGGACACGGACACGCTGACGGCACCGGTGGCGACTCCGACACCGACTCCTACGCCAACACCGGTGCCGACACCTACCCCGACACCGACACCCGTACCGGTTCCAACGCCTACACCGGGCAATGGATTTGAGGGTGACATCAACCGGACAACGGTCGGAACGCCGGGAACCGGCGACGGCGATGTCAATGTCGGCGATCAGCTCCAGTACATCCGGTTCCTGAACGGAACGGACTGCCCGTCGCGCGGCACGGCAAACCCGCTTTTGAACGAGCAGCAGAGGCTGGATGCCGGGCCGAGAGACCTGCCGGTAGTCTTTTCACGCGGTGACGGCCTGTTTGGAGCATCGGACGGCACGGCGATCGACGCCTACGCTCGACATGATGCATCGACCGACTTCGACCCGAACACGCCAAACTGGCAGCCAACTCCGGCCGGCGGCCCGTTGGCGATCACCAACCTGGGATCGAATTGCACGTCGACAGCGGAGCCGGAAGGAACCGCTAAACCGACAGTTGAGCCTGCGGCAAGATCGGCGTCACGCATTGTCCGGGTCGTACCGGCAACCGGAAAGCGTGGCGGTGACGTCACGGTCGAGATCGAGATGAATGCCCTGGGCAACGAAGCGGGAACGCAGTACGGTCTCCGCTTTGACCCGGCGGTATTGAGCATCAGCGACATCAGCGGCGTCGACGCCAATCCCGACATTACGTTAGGAAAGGACGCACCTTCAGGAGCGACGCTCAACGTCAATGCAGGTGCTGCCGCCAAGGGAAACGTCGGAATTGTTGAAAGCTTCAACAGTGGCGGTGATTCGATAACGGCGATAGCGTTGGGTACGAGACGGATCGCGAGAGTCCGGTTCCACGTCCTCGCGGATGCCGCGGCCGGTGCGTCGAAGATCACTTTCGACGACACGGTGATCCGAGGGTTCACGGCCGACACGAATGCCCTCGCTCTTTCGTCCGGTTATGAGCAAGACGGCCGGGTTACGGTCTCTGCGGCGTCCGGCGTCACGGTCTCAGGCCGTGTAATGGCGGTGGACGGCCGCGGCCTTCGCAATGCGACGGTCAAGATCGCGGACGAAAACGGCATGGCGAGAACTGTTCAAACCAGCTCCTTCGGCTATTACAGCTTCGAAGACGTTGAGCCCGGCGGGCGGTATGTGGTCAGTATTTCGATCGGGCAATACCGCTTTAAGGCACGCGTCATCGAGGTCGGCGATACTCTCGCCAATCTCGATTTCGTCGGGCAGCAATAGGCAAAATGGAGGAATGGCATAATTTGCTTTACTCTTTTCGATTTTCGGCATAAAATTTACGGGTACTCGAAGCAACCTGTAGTTGGAGGTCTGTCATCATAGCCCAAGACGAAGTTTTACAATCCGGCAGTGATCTTTTAGGAGTGACTATGGATTCACACTCGGCGGCGATCCAACAGGATATCGCTTTTGGGTTAGAAGCAACGGCAACGGGTCTGGCATATCAGGCACCCGCGGCGGTTGAGATTTTTGACGAAACGGCACCCGATATTGTCCTTTGCCGTCTGGCGACAGATGGAAATATCCCGGCGTTTGAGTTATTGTACGAACGGTATCATCGTCGTACGTACAGCCTGTGTCTCAGGATGACCAGCAGCCAGACTGAGGCCGAGGATCTGACGCAGGAAGTTTTCATTCAACTTTTCCGCAAGATCGGCAGCTTTCGCGGCGATTCGGCGTTTTCGACATGGCTGCACCGCCTGACGGTAAATCAGGTGTTGATGCATTTTCGACGTCGCAGCGTCAAAAACGAGCGAACGTCCGAAGACGGTGAGATGCCGGAGCAGTCTGTTCCCGGCACCGCAAATCCAAACAAAATGCAGGTCGTCGACCGTATCGCGTTGAAGAACGCGATCGCCGAGTTGCCGAACGGATATCGGAACGTATTCGTGCTGCACGATGTCGAAGGATTTGAGCACGAAGAGGTCGCCCGCATGATGGGCATCTCGGTCGGCACGTCAAAATCGCAGCTTCACAAGGCGAGATTAAAGTTGCGGGGACTTTTGATCAAAAAGCAGGATTAGCAGAAAATTTAAAATAAAAGGCACGGACAAGGGAAACTATTGTTCGTGTTTTTTTGTCGGTGTTTATTGAGGATTTGTCAAAAATATCGCGTGCTGAGGCAACTATTTGGGCTTCACGCTAATCTATCAATGTGGTCAAGAATGAGAGTTTTGGCAGATTGGCGGTCGGTACGTATTCAGGTTATGAATTGCGAAGAGTGTAAAGATTTATTAGGTGTCTTCATGGACAACGAGATTGGTGCAGACCAGGCCTCGGACGTTCGTATGCACCTCGCGTTCTGCACCGAGTGTGCACACGTTTGCGAAGACCTGACGTCAATACTCGATGTCTGTAGATCCGATTCGCCAGCCGAGATCGTTCCGCCGAATTCGCAAGCGCTCTGGTGCCGCATCAACAACATTATCGAAAGTGAGATCAAGCCCGTTCCCGTTCCTGTCGAGGAGTCGCGTGGTCGTTTTTGGCGGCTTTCGTTTGTGCAGCTCGCTGGGGCGGTGATACTGATAGCTGTAATTAGTTCGGTTGTGACGGTTCTAGCGGTGCGCCGGTATACGCAGCCGCCGGCGGACGATTTTACGGCCCGGTCGGCCGCGACGCAGACGACGTTTGAAAAATTGCTTGGCAGAGTCGGCCTGACCGAGACGCCGACGCAGGCACGTCTGCGTCAGGCGAAAGAGCGTGAGGCGGCGATCGATTATTGGAATGCGAGAGTCCAGGCTCGCCGCATTCAATGGGATCGTACAACGCGCGAGGCTTTTGACCGGAATCTGCGTGTGATCGAAGAATCGGTCAACGACTACACGGCGATCCTACAGCAGGACCCGGAGGACGATCTCTCGGGTGAGATGCTCGATTCCGTACTCAACGACAAGGTTAATCTGCTTCGTGATTTTTCCGATCTCTAGAATTTTAATGATGATTTGTCGATCGAAAAATCGCTTTTGCCCCGCGTTGGCCGCAAAAACTACGATCCTGTTGAGCGTAGTTTTTTTCTTTGCGCTGTTTGCCGGCGATGTGGCGGCCCAGAGGAGATTTTCCAAAAATTATCCAGCTGGCCAGAACGTCAAGCTCCAATTGCTGAATCGCATGGGAACCGTTACGGTCATTGGCTGGAACCGGGCCGAGATCAATATCACGGCCGACCTCGAAGCACCCGCCGCCATTATCGTTCCGCAAAATCTCTCGGGAACTATCGTCATTAATCTTGTTCGCGACAATCAGGGCAGGAACGAAGTCGGCAGCGTAAATTTTACGATCCGCGTTCCGTACACCTCGATGGTCGATATCGAGACCAAGATAGGCAATCTCAGCGTAAGCAACATTCGCAGCGGACTGGTCCGGGCGCATATCTCCAGCGAGGGCGATATTACGCTGACAAATATCGAAGCTAACGCCGTCTCGGCCGAAAACACGATCGGCGATATTCTCTTCGACGGTGAGATCATGGAGGGCGGCAATTACCGATTTTCGTCGACCAGCGGAAATATCAATATTCGCATACCCTTTAACTCGTCATTCCGCGTCGTCGCCACGGCTCCGTCGACACGCAATATCTCGTTCGGCTCGTGCGCCAACCAAAACATGAACTATCTCAGCGACGGTCGCCGCATCGTCGGCAAATGCGGCGAAGGCAGCGCCACAATGAACGCAACCAACCAACGCGGCACGATAAAGTTTATCAGCCGATAATCGCCCGTTGATTTCTGTTGACCACCACTCGCTCAAAGTCGTAAGATTAACGCGTTTGCTCCCCTTTCAAATCTAAACATGAACAAATATAAAGCCACGCTGTTTGCGCTTGTGCTCACCTTATTTTCGTTGACGGCATTTTCACAAACGCCGGCCATGCTGAAGCGAACGATCACCAAAACCGACCGATTCGATTTTGGCTCCGGTGGAACCGTGACGATCACTGGTGCACCGCTGGGATCGATACGCGTTGTTGGTTCACAGAAAAATGAGGTAGAGATCACGGCCGTGATAGAACTGCAGGCGGCAATGGAGGCAGATCTCGCAAAATTGGCCGAGGTCACAGGTTTCGTGACAGAAGAAAGTCCCGCCCGGACGGGCATCGTGACGATCGGCACGCACAATAAGCTCGGATTGAAAAAGCTGCCGAACAAATTTCCGAAAAATCTTCTGGGGCTGCCGTTCCGGGTCGACTATGTGATTAGCGTGCCGCGTTATTGCGACCTTGAGATCGACGGAGGTAAGGGCGATCTGGCAATTTCCGGTGTCGAGGGGACGATGCAGATCAACTTTTTAGAGGCAAAGGCGAAGATCGAGGTGATCACCGGCGCGGTCACGGCGACCATCGGCAGCGGTACGGTCGACGTCGCGATCGGCACACACGGCTGGCATGCGAGAGCGGCAAATATTAAGGTCGCAACCGGCGATCTCAACGTCCGGCTGCCGGCAAATATGAGCGCGGAGATCGACGCAATCATACTGAAAACGGGAAAGATCGAAAATATGCTGCCTGACCTCAAACCCCGCGACCGCAAGGCTCCGTTTACCGACAAATCGATCATAGCCAAAACTAATGTCGGAGGTGCACCGCTCACATTCACGGTCGGTGACGGAACGCTGAGGCTTTCGCCGTTGATGGGAGAGCGTTGAACGCGGGAGCATTCGAATTTTGCGTTCGGGAGGTGATAAACTACTCAGGTTTATCACTTTTTTTATGACTATCAAATCCGATATCTGGCTGCGCAAAATGGCCGCGGAACACGAGATGATCTCGCCGTTTTTGTCGGAACTCGTCCGCGAGGTTGACGGCAAACGCATTATTTCGGCGGGCTGTTCGAGTTATGGCTACGACATGCGGCTTGCTGACGATGGGTTTCGTATCTTTTCGTCGGTTCATGCGAAAGAGATCGACCCGAAGCGTTTTGACGAGCAATTTTCGCTGATCGAGCCTCAGGTTCACGAGGCGGAGGACGGCGCGAAATACTACCTCTTGCCGCCCCATCATTACGGTCTGGGCGTGACGGTTGAGACGTTCAAAATGCCTCGTAATGTGACCGGCATCGCGCTCGGCAAATCGACCTACGCCCGTGCCGGGCTGCTCGTGAACACCACACCACTCGAAGCCGGCTGGACCGGCCGTCTGGTCGTCGAGATCGCAAATCTCGCAAATCTGCCGCTCCGGGTTTACGTCAATGAGGGTATCGGCCAGATCTTATTTTTCGAATCCGACGAGGACTGCGGCGTCTCGTACGGCGACCGCGGCGGCAAATATCAGGGCCAGTCGGGGCTGACGTTTGCTAAAGTTTGATGTACGTCAAACTTTAGTTTGACGACGGGCGCAACAAACTGAAGTTTGTTGGACATATGGAGAAGATCGACAATTACATCGGCGGAGAATTGGTCCAGCCCGCGTCGGGCGAGTATCTCGACAATTTCGATCCGGCGACCGGCGAGGTCTATTCGCTCATCGCCGATTCGGACGACCGCGATGTACATCTCGCGGTCGAGGCGGCGAATGCCGCGTTTCCGGCGTGGTCGGCAACATCGGCTGAGGCAAGGCATGATAAATTGATGCGCCTTGTCGGGCTGATCGAACGCGATCTCGAACCGCTGGCCCATGCTGAGTCTATTGATAACGGCAAGCCCGTTTCGCTGGCACGCGCGGTCGATATTCCGCGAGCAGTGGCGAATTTCAAATTCTACGCCACAGCCGCAATGCACGCGGCGAACGAATCATACGAAACCATCGGACAAAACGCCCTCAATTACACGCTGCGGCAACCGCTCGGCGTTGTCGGCTGCATTTCACCGTGGAATCTGCCGCTTTATCTTTTTACTTGGAAGATCGCACCCGCGATCGCCGCCGGATGCACGGTCGTCGCCAAGCCATCGGAAGTGACACCGATGACGGCGTATTTGCTGTCGAAACTCTGCATCGAGGCCGGACTGCCGGCGGGTGTTGTGAATATCGTTTACGGTCTCGGTCCACAGGTCGGATCCGCAATTGTTGCCCACAAAGATGTTAAGGCCATCTCGTTCACCGGCGGCACCAAGACCGGCGAAGAGATCGCCCGCGTCGCGGCTCCGATGTTCAAGAAACTCTCTCTCGAACTCGGCGGCAAAAATCCGAACATCATCTTCGCCGACTGCAACTACGAAGAAATGCTGGCAACCACCGTTCGCTCGTCGTTCTCAAACCAAGGCGAGATCTGCCTCTGCGGCGCGCGGATTTTTGTCGAACAGCCGCTGTATGAGCGTTTCAGGGCTGATTTTGTCGAACGGACCGCTGCGTTAAGGGTCGGCGATCCTCTCGACGCCGACACCGATGTCGGTGCCATTGTCTCGAAGGCACATTTTGACAAGATAATGTCGTACATCGAGCTCGCGAAGAAAGAAGGCGGCACGATCCTGACGGGCGGAAACAAGTCAGAACCCCCTGCGTTAGCGGGGGGAAGGAACCCCGGGATCAGACCGACATCGCACGACAGGGATGACGTTAATTCACCGGCAGCCAGCACACCGCCCGCTCACGCAGACGGTTCTGACACTTTGGGCGGCTGGTTCATCGAGCCGACAATAATCGAAGGCCTGCCTTACGACTGCCGGACCAACCAGGAAGAGATCTTCGGCCCCGTAGTCACGATAATGCCGTTCGACACCGAGGACGAAGTTTTGACCTACGCAAACAGCGTCCGCTATGGCCTGTCGGCGACCGTCTGGACCGAAAATCTCTCACGTGCGCATCGCCTTGCCGCGAAACTGGAATCAGGCATCGTCTGGGTAAATTGCTGGCTGCTCCGCGACCTCCGAACACCCTTCGGCGGGGTCAAAGACAGCGGCATCGGCCGCGAAGGCGGTTTTGAGGCTTTGAGGTTTTTTACGGAAGAGAAGAATGTGTGTATCAAAATCTAGTTTTGGCACTTAGGCGCCAACGGCGACGGACATTAAAGCCTAGGGTGGAGGCGTAGCCGGAACCCTAGGTAGCGTCAGTCAGGATATTCGCTCCCTGAAGGGGAGCAACATACTTGTTCGTCCCCTTCAGCGACAGGATTCAGTTTTCCTCTTTCCTAGGGTTCCACTCGCTTTGCTCATTCCACCCTAGGCTTTAATGTTGGTCGCCGTTGGCGACGGGAAATTACTGTTGAAGCTTCTTAGAATATTGTTATGAAAATACTATCTACTTTTTTGTTTGCATTGGTTTTGTCATTATCGGCTTTCGCGCAGGTCAAGCCGCCGACCGAGACGGCGATGTCGCGGTTTCTTCGCTATGTGAAGATCGACACGCAGTCGGCTGAGGACCAGCCAGCACCGCCGAGTACGAAGAAACAGTTTGATCTTGCTCGTTTGCTTGAAAAAGAGCTGAAGGCGGTCGGGGCCAAGAATGTTCGGGTCAGCGAATGGGGCATCGTTTATGGAATGGTGCCGGGCAACCTCGCGGACAACTCCAAGGTGCCGACGGTCGGATTTATGGCTCACATGGATACGTCACCGGCGGTTTCGGGGGCAAATGTTAACGTCAATATCATCAACAATTACAAGGGCGGCGACATTGTTTTGCCGAACGATAAAACGCAGATCATATCGGTCGCGAAAAATCCCGATCTCAAAAACCTGATCGGCGATGACATCATCACGGCGGACGGCACCACCTTGCTTGGGTCGGACGACAAATCGGGCTGTGCCGAGGTGATGACGATGATCGATACGCTAATGCAGAATCCGTCGATCAAGCACGGCAACATCGCGATCGCCTTTACGCCCGACGAAGAGGTCGGCGGCGGCATCGACAAATTTGATATTGAAGGCTGGGGAGCGAAATTTGCTTACACCGTCGATGGCGAGCAGCTTGGCGATATTTCCAACGAAACCTGGTCGGCCCGCACCGCGACCATCACTTTTCACGGCAAGAACACGCATCCCGGTACTGCCAAAGGCATCATGATCAACTCGTTGTACGCGGCGGGCGACTTCCTGGCGACCTTCCCCAAGGGTGCCAAATTCCGCCCCGAAAATACTGAGGGCCGCGTAGGTTTCGTGCATCCGTATTCCGTGAATATGACCGAGGAGACTTCGACGATCAAGATATTGATACGCGACTTTGACCTGTCAGGCGTTGCGGCGAAAGAGGTTTTGTTAAAATCGATGGTCGCAAAAACGCAGAAAAAATACCCGACCGTAAAGATCGATTACGACTCAAAACTCGGCTACCTCAATATGAAGGAAGTGCTCAAGAATTATCCTCAGTTGACCGATTTTGCGATCGAGGCGGCAAAGCGGGCGGGTGTCCCTTCGGAATTGCGTCCTATACGCGGCGGGACTGACGGTTCGAATCTGACCGCACGCGGACTGCCGACGCCGAACCTATTTACAGGCGGGCACAATTTCCACGGTAAGCTGGAATTCAATTCGCGAAAGGGATTGGAAAAGACGACAGATACGCTCGTAAATCTGGTGCAGATCTGGGCGGAGAAGGGGAAGTAGTTTTAGTGCGGAAGCCCGAGCGTGAGCAAGGCGTAACTCTCAAGTTGGATGTTACGCCCTTGCTTACGCGCGGGCTTCCGCATAAAGAGAAACCGCCCGCTTACGCAGGCGGTTCCGACAAAAAACCTACCGCTAACGTAGGCGGCGTTACATATTTCTACTGATATAAATCAGGAAACCGCTTCTTCAGATCCGCGACTTTCGGGGCGTCGTTGACGACGATGTAGGGTTGGTTGGGGTGAAGAGCAAGATAGTTTTGGTGATAGGCCTCGGCCAGGTAAAACGCCTTGAGCGGGATGACCTGCGTCACGACCGGGCTTGAAAGCGTTTTCGATTTGGTGATCGTGTCGATGTAGGCCGTCGCTTCCGATTTTTGATCTTCGTTCGCATAAAAGATCGCCGAACGGTACTGGGTGCCGTGATCCGGGCCCTGCATATTAAGCTCCGTCGGATCGTGTGCGACTGAGAAGAATACCTTCAAAAGCTGCACGTACGTGACCTTTGTCGGGTCGAACGTAACCTGAACCGATTCGGCGTGGCCGGTGTCACCTTCGCTGACCTGATCGTAGGTTGCGGTTTTTGCCTCGCCGCCGGAATAGCCGGATTTCACGTCCTTAACACCTTTGACGTGCTTGAACACGGCATCTACGCCCCAGAAACAGCCGCCCGCGAATACCGCGACCTGCTCGCCTTTCGCGGCTGACGGAGATTCGGTTATCGTCGGCGTGTCCGGCACGACGATCTCGGGCGACGACTTGACCACATTGCATGCGATCGACGTGCTCATCAACAAAAACGATAAAAATTGAACAATATAAACTGACATAAATACCTCACTGACTATGAATTCGCGCAATCGCTTCATATCGGATTCAATCTCTAATATACTCATTAAAGCATAACATCCGCTCAAACTTAAGATGCCTGAAAACGCCGGGAATATTCCCGCATTTGCTAAAAAAATGGCCGATGACGCAATCATAGATTCCACGCGAGCCCCTGAACCGGTCGGATCGTACCCACACGCACGCCGCGTCGGAAATCTATTGTTTCTTTCCGGCGTTGGGCCGCGTGAGCGTGGGACAAAAGAAATACCGGGTGTGGAGTTGAATGATGCCGGCGAGATCGTCTCGTATGACATTGAAACGCAATGCCGGTCGGTGTTTCAGAATGTGCGGTACATCGTCGAAGACGCCGGTTCGTCGTGGGATCGGATCGTGGATGTGACCGTTTTTCTGACGAATATGAAGGACGATTTCGCGGCGTATAATCGAATTTACACCGAATATTTTGCCGACAACCGGCCGTGCCGGACGACCGTTGAGGTCAATGCTTTGCCGACGACGATAGCCATAGAGCTAAAGGTGATAGCGACGATAGGTTAGATGGCTTTTAATATTCGAAATGCAACGACAGATGATATTGCCGAAATTTCCGTGTTGATCGCGGAATCGGTACGAGGGCTCGGTAAGGGCTACTATTCCGACGAGCAGATCGAGCTTTCGATCGCGTCAGTTTTTGGCGTTGACGTCGAGTTGATAGCTGACGGAACTTACTTTGTCGTCGAAATTGACAAAAAAATTATCGCGTGCGGCGGATGGAGCAAACGGCGAACGCTTTACGGAGCAAGCGTTTATGAACACAGCCGCGATTCGGGGCTGCTTGACCCAAGTCGTGAGGCGGCAAAAATAAGGGCGTTCTTTGTTCATCCAAGTGGAGCCAGACAGGGCATTGGACGAGCGATTTTGGCGGCGTGCGAATCAGAGATCCGTAACAACGGCTTTAGTATGGCCGAAATGATGGCGACGCTCCCGGGTGTCCCGCTATATTCCGCCTGCGGTTACACGGTGGGCGAATCTGTTGCGGTTCCGGTCGGGAACGATTGTTCGGTCGAATGCATCAGGATGACGAAGAATTTTGATTGAACCTGAACATTGAGGAGAAAAAATGATACAGACCAAGGGATATGCAGTCAGCGGGCCGGAAGCCACATTTGAGGTTTACAATTTCGAACGCCGCGATGTCGGGCCGAGCGACATTTTAATGGACGTGCTTTTTTGCGGCATTTGCCATTCGGATATTCATCAGGCCCGAGGCGAATGGGGTAATTCGACCTATCCGATGGTGCCGGGACACGAGGTGCTCGGCCGCGTGTCGCAAGTCGGTGCCGATGTGACAAAATTTGCTGTCGGTGACCTTGCCGGTGTCGGTTGTTTTGTCGATTCGTGCCGGACGTGCTCGAGTTGCACGGCTGACTGTGAGCAGTTTTGCAAGATCCATTGCTCGGCGACCTATAACGGCACCGAGATGGACAAAAACACGATGACGTTTGGCGGCTACTCAAAACATTATGTTGTCGATGAAGCGTACGCGCTCAAGATCGCCGCCGATCAAGATCTCGCGGCGGTCGCTCCGCTATTATGTGCGGGCATAACGACGTACTCGCCGCTCATGCGGTTTAAGGCTGGTCCGGGAAAGAAAGTCGGCGTCGTCGGGCTGGGCGGGCTTGGGCATATGGGCGTAAAGCTTGCTGTTTCGATGGGGGCCGAGGTGACCGTTTTCAGCACGTCGCCGTCGAAAAAGAATGACGCACTAAAGCTGGGTGCTCATCATTTTGTTGTGACAACCGACGCGGCCCAACTCGCTCCGCTAAAAGGCACGTTCGATCTGCTGGTTGACGCGGTTTCGGCGGAGCACGACCTAAATATTTATCTCGCATTGCTGGGAATAAGCGGCGTGATGGTGATGGTCGGTCTGCCGTCCGATCCGCCGTCGTTCCGGGCGTTTTCGCTGCTCTCGAACAATCGTTCGCTGGTCGGTTCGAGCATTGGCGGTATCAGGGAGACGCAGGAAATGCTCGATTACTGCGCCGCCCATAACATCACGTCGGACGTCGAGGTAATCCCGATGGAACGCGTACCCGAGGCGTATGAGCGGACGATCAAATCGGATGTTCGATACCGGTTTGTCATTGATCTGCAAACGTTTTAGTTATGCCAAAATATGTAGGTCTGCTGCGCGGCATTAATGTCACCGGCAAGAAAATGATCAAGATGGAAACGCTGCGGGCGACGTTCGAATCGCTCGGGTTTGAGAATGTAAAGAGCTACATCAATAGCGGCAATCTGGTCTTTGAGACTACGAAAACTGACGAAGCTAAGCTGGCGAAAACCATCCACGACGCGATACGACGAGAGTTTGGTTTTGATATCTCGGTGATGATCCGCTCCATAACCGAGATCAAAGAGATCGTTGAATGGGACCCGTTTGCGGGACAGTTTGAAAGCCACAAAGATGTCCATGTTTTCTTTCTGCACGATAAACTGAGCGGTGAACAAGAGGCCTTACTGCTGGCACAGGGAAACGAAAACGAAATATTTGCGATCTTGGGCCGACACGTGGCGTGTCTGCTCAAGATCCACATTACAGACAGCGCAGTCGGCAAAGGCTTTATCGACAAAAAACTGAAGGTCGCCGCGACCGGCCGAAATTGGCGAACAGTGAATATGATCGCGGAAATGTAAGGCGTTTAAACTAAGGCCGAGCTTCAAGTACCAGATTGAACGGCGTTTCGGTCGCCCGTCTAAATCTTGTGAAACCGCCCTCTGTCACCACATCGCGAAGCCGTGCTTCGCCCGCCTGAGCACCGAGACCTAACCCGATCTCCTGCGAACGCGACGCCGGCGTGCAGATCAGGGTTGAGGCCGAATAGTAAACCCTGCCGACGGGGTTATGATTGTCCTCGGCCTTGTCGTTGGCAAAGGGTTCGACGATCATCCACGTCCCGTCTTCCTTTAGGGCCTGTTTTACGTGCTTGGACGCACCGACCGGATCGCCCATATCGTGCAGGCAGTCAAAGAATGTGACGAGATCGTAATCCGTGCCGGGAAAATCCTTGGACGCGGCAACTGCGAATTTTACGCGATCACCGACACCCGCAACGTTCGCGTTTTCTTGAGCCCGCTCGATCGATTTGTCGTGATAGTCAAATCCGACGAACTCCGCGTTCGGAAAAGCCTGGGCCATGATTATCGTCGATGCCCCAAGCCCGCAGCCGACATCGGCAACTTTCGCCCCCGCATTCAATTTTTCCTGCACGCCGTCAAGGGCCGGTATCCACGAGCTGACAAGGTTGGCGATATAGCCCGGCCGGAAGAAAAGCTCGGTGCCGCGAAACAGGTCTGGATCGTGCTCGTGCCAGCCGAGGCCGTCACCCGATTTGAATCGTTCGATCATTTTCGGCACCGCTTTGAGCGCCGAGGTCGCGAGGATAAAAGCTCCGGGCAGATACGCAGGATTGTTCTCGTTCGTCATGACGAATGATTGCTCGTCGGTCAGGTAATAGCTTTCGTTTGCGGCGTCATATTCGACATATCCGCTCGCCGCCTGGGCATTGAGCCATTCGCGGACATACCGCGCATTCGTGCCGGTCCGCTTTGCCAGCTCCTCAGACGTAACCCGCTCGCCGGGCGTCGCCATGGCCTTGTAAAGCCCCAATTGCTCACCGATCACGATCGATCCGGCGTGCATCGTGGCACCGAGGTCGCCGACAAATTTCCCGAGTAATTGATTCAATTTATCTTCATTAATGCTCATAGTTTCTCCTCACTGAGTTAAGATCCGAATAGGATCGCAGGGCTATTCAAAACAAACGGTTTTCAGATATAATAGCACGACCAAAATTGATTTTAGAACAGTTTTTATCTGTGACAAAAAAGGTGGAGCCCATTAATGATACTTATCTTTAGTGTGTATAATTGTCATTATGAAACAAGCTGCTCACAAACGAATAAATATCACATTGCCGGAATCAACGGTCGCGTTGCTTGAAAGTGTTGCCGACAAAGGCTCGCGGAGCACGTTCATCGATACCGCGATCAGGATTCATGCGTCAAACCTACAAAAGGAGACTTTGCGCAAGAGGATAAAGGAAGGCTCCATAGCAAGGGCCGAGCGGAATCTAAAGATGGCCGAAGAATGGTTTCATCTTGAGGAAGAATTGTGGCAAGACTAGCCTTTCCGCAGCGGGGCGAGACCTATCTGGTTGATTTTGATCCGACCGTCGGCGCTGAGATTAAAAAGACGCGCCCGGCTTTGATCATTCAAAACGACGAGGCAAATCGACATAGTCCGATAACTGTAGTCGCGGCTATCACCTCAAAGAGCGATGATGAACTTTATCCGACCGAGGTCCGAATTCGGGCAGGGGAAGGCGGGCTGAAGCAGGAATCGGTTGTGGTGCTTGATCAAATACGGTCAATAGATAGGCGCCGTATTGTTCGCAAACTCGGAAAGGTCAGTGAAATGACTTTAAAACGAACAGATCGCGCGATCAAGGTAAGCTTGGGTTTGATCGAGAAATAGCTATGTCCATTCGCCGTCCTTTTAATTTCAAACAATGGATCGACGAGCACCGGCCGCTTCTCAAGCCGCCGGTTGGGAATCAGTGCGTTTATGACGCGGACGATTTTATTGTGATGGTCGTCGGCGGGCCGAATTCGCGCAAGGATTATCACTGGGATGAGGGCGAGGAATTTTTCTACCAGCTCGAAGGCGACATCGTCGTCAAAATCCAGGAAGATGGCAACGCGGTCGACGTGCCGATCAGCGCGGGCGAAATGTTCCTGCTTCCGCCGCGCGTTCCGCATAACCCGATCCGCGGCGCCCACACCATCGGCCTCGTCATCGAGAGAAAACGTCGGATCGGCGAACTCGATGGCCTGCTCTGGTTCTGCGAAAACTGCAACAACAAGCTCTATGGTGAGTACTTTCAGCTCGAAGACATAACGACGCAGTTTCAGCGCGTATTCGCCAAATTCTACGGCCACCTAAGCCTCCGGACCTGCGACGAATGCGGAACCGTGATGGAACCGCCGCTCTAGGAATCTAACCGCGAAATACGCGAAAGGTATGAAAATAAGAAGTTAAGAATTGGTCGCGGTCGCGGCGGCGGTCGGAGACGGAGCTGACGACGG
This sequence comes from Pyrinomonadales bacterium, assembly GCA_038227175.1. Classification (GTDB taxonomy): domain Bacteria; phylum Acidobacteriota; class Blastocatellia; order Pyrinomonadales; family Pyrinomonadaceae; genus OLB17. The sequence continues at coordinate 14,509 of JBBRPZ010000011.1, forward strand.
GCGGAGCGGTGGCGGCGGCGATCACGGGCGGAAACGGTCTTTTTTCCTTTTTGACACATGTCGGCTGAAAAGCTTTCAAATAGCGTTGATGAAGGGTTTACATGACGATTTCGCGTTTTGGGGGAGTGAGGTTGTTTCAAATTGATACGGCAAAAAGTAGTGGAAAACGCAAAATGTAAAATGGAAAGTGAACGTTTGTAGCGGGCACCTCTAACTTTCCAATTTCAACTTTCAGTTTTCCATTAACCCTTTCCGCCTTTGTAAATATTTGTAAACTTTTCTTTCAAGGCCTTGTGATAGTTGCTTCTTACGGGGAACTGTCCTAAATTGTTACCAAATCAAACAAAGTGCAATCTACTTTCGTTTTTGGTTCAAACCTAAAATTCGGCTTCTAGAGGACTTAGCAAAATGAGAATATTCCGTGCTCGAAAGGGCATTTGCGTCTTTTTTTTACTACTATCGACAATCGTTCTAAGCGTTGCGGCTCAAAACCCGACCCAGGATGAACCAAAACCTTCGGCAGCCAGGCCAACGCCTACGCCCAAGGCGGCGAAACCGCCCAGAGCGACACCCACGCCGACCGTATCCCCGACGCCGAGTCCGGCTCCGTCCAATACATTCCAGTCGGCAATATCGAGCCTGAAATTTCGGGAGATCGGGCCGGCTACGATGGGCGGCCGCATCGACGACATCGAGGTTGTGCCCAACGATCCAAAAACGATCTATGTGGCGACCGCAGCCGGCGGAATTTTGAAATCGACTAACGGCGGTACTTCGTGGGTGACGCTATTTGATAAGGAATCGGTGTCGAGCATCGGCGACATCGCGATCACTCCGTCGAATACCTCGATCATCTGGGCTGGCTCCGGCGAAGCCAATAACCGCCAGAGTTCGTCGTGGGGAAATGGCATCTATAAGTCGCTCGACGCCGGCAAGACATGGAAAAATATGGGACTCGCCGGGACGCTGCATATTGCGCGGATAGTAATTCATCCGACTAACCCCGACATTGTCTGGGTAGCCGCAACCGGAAATCTGTGGGCCGCAAGCCCCGAGCGCGGAGTCTTTAAGACAACAGATGGCGGCAAGACATGGTCGCACGTTTTGAAGGTCAATGACGACACAGGAGCCTCGGACATTGCCGTCGATATCGACAGCCCGAATATTCTCTACGCCGCTACGTACCAACGCAGACGTACCGTTTTTGGATTTAACGGCAGCGGTGAGGGCAGCGGCCTTTACAAATCAAATGACGGCGGTGAAACCTGGATAAAGATTACCAAGGGGATGCCCTACGACACGGAAAATGCTCCGACGCCGCGGCCCGCCGATCTATTGGAAACCGGCCGCAACGCGATCGCCGTCTATCCGAAGGATACAAATATCGTCTACGCTCTGGTCGAACATCAAAACGGCGGCGTTTACCGCTCGAACGATAAAGGCGAGACCTGGACCCGGATGAGCGACATGAACAGCAATCCGCGTCCGATGTATTTCTCGCAAATACGGGTCGATCCGAATAACGACCAGCGTTTGTGGGTTGCGGGCGTTACAATGCAGTATTCCGATGACGGCGGAAAGACGTTTTCGGGCAATTTTGCCCGCGCTCCTCATGCAGATACGCACGCCATCTGGATCGATCCACACAACTCCGACCACCTAATGACCGGCAACGACGGTGGCGTCAACATTACCTACGACCGCGGCAAGACGTGGGATTATGCGAATACGATTCCGATCGGACAGTTTTACGAGGTCGGTGCCGATAACGGTATGCCGTACAAGATCTGCGGCGGTCTTCAGGACAATAATGTGTGGTGCGGGCCGAGTATGTCGTTCAATCCACGTGGAATCACCAACGACGATTGGTACACGATCGGCGGCGGCGACGGATTTTACGCCCAGCCCGATCCGAACGATACAAATATCGTTTACACCGAATCGCAGGATGGCAATGTGCTTCGCCGAAACACGTTAACGGGCGAGAATAAGGGCATTCGCCCACAGGAAGACGAAGGCGAAAAGCCTTACCGCTTTCAATGGAATTCGCCGATCGTTATCTCGGCCTACGATTCGAATACAGTCTACTACGGCGGCAACTTCCTATTTAAATCGACGAATCGCGGCGACGGTTGGACAAAGATTGGCGGCGATCTGACGACTGGCGTCGACCGAAACACTTTGTCCGTGATGGGCAAGGTGCCGGACAAGAATACACGTTCGCGTCATGACGGTGTGCAGAATTACCCCGCGATCACAGCGATCTCAGAGTCGCCCGTGAACAAGAGTGTACTTTGGGTCGGAACCGACGATGGCAACTTACAGGTAACTCGTGATTCGGCGACCTGGAAGAATGTTGTTGACAAGGTCCCGGGACTTGCGAAAGGGACTTATGTTTCGCGAGTTGTCGCTTCGCGTGAAAGCGAGGGTGCGGCGTACGCGACATTTGACGGCCACCGTTCGGGTGATTTCAAGGTTTACGTTTACCGGACCACGGATTTTGGCGAGACTTGGACGTCGATCGGCTCAGGTCTGCCGCAAAATACAGGTATTGTACACGTCATTCGCGAACACCCTAGAAATACGAGTCTCCTGTTTGTCGGAACTGAGTTCGGCTTGTTCGCTTCGATTGATAAGGGCGCAAATTGGACGCAAATCCGACTGAACCTGCCGACGGTGCCGGTTGACGATATTCTAATCCACCCGCGCGACAACGACATGATACTTGGAACCCATGGCCGCTCGATCTGGGTGATGGACGATATCACGCCTCTGATGCAGATGAATCAAAGCGTTCTCGATAGCAAGCTGTTCCTGTTTGATCCTCGTCAGGCTGTGATGTACCGCACATGGAGTAATAAAGATCTGACCTCGGATAAGGCTTTTTACGGTCAGAATCCGCCCAGCGGCGGCATTATTAATTTTTATTTGAAAGATAACCTTGCCGACCGCGAAAACATCTCGATCACGATCCTTGATTCTAAAGGTGCGACGATACGGACGCAGAACTGCACGCGGCCTAATCCACAGGCAGCTGCCGCAGCCGCGGCTGCTCTTGCCGTCGGTCGTCCAGGTGGCGGTGGAGGGGGTGGAGGAGGAGGCTTCGGATTTGGCGGTGGCGGCGGTGCACAGTGTAACGCGACCAAGGGCGTCAATCGATGGGTTTGGGATCTTAGAACTCGTCCAGCGGCAGTCCCCGGCGCCACTCCGGGAGCCGAGGGAGCACCGGGCGGTGGCGGTGGTGGTGGCGGTGGCGGAGGTGGATTTGGGGGATTTGGAGCACAGGGCTTCCGCGTTGATCCGGGTGACTACACCGTTAAGATCAAGCTTGGCGATACCGAGTTCACAAAATCGATCAGGGTGCTGGAAGATCCGCGTATCAATTTCTCAATGGAGGATCGTGCCAAAAAACGGGCCGCTCTCAACAAGCTGCAGCCGCTTGTCACGCAGGCGCAGTTAGCGGCGGGACAAATCACGGGACTGCGGACAAATCTGGTCGCCGCCATGGATGCTTGGAAACGGCCTGGTGCTACGCCGGTCCCGGACAACGTCAAGAAGGCAGCCGACGATCTTCTGAAGAAGATCGATGCGATCTATGTAAATTGGGGTACACCTCCCGGAAATGCCAACCCGATCGGCTCGGCCGGACCGCCGTTGGTCGAACTGCCGACGCCGCTCAGTCAGCGGGTCGCTCGATTATTGGGTGGTATCGAGGGTACCTCAAATGCTCCGACCGATTACGAATTGGCGCAGATCGATCTTCTCTCGAAGCGGATACCGGGCGCCGCTGATGAGGTACGCAAACTGGTGACAGAAGATCTGGCCGCTCTCAATACGATGATGAACGATGCCAAGATCCCGCATATTCAGCCTCCAGCGGCCGGATTTGGCGGCGGCGGACGTCGTCCCCCTGTCGATAACGATGATGACCCGGATCGTATCGATCCTTGAGCGGGGTGGAAATCGATCGAAAAAGAGGGCGAAGGATGTTGATCCATCCTTTGCCTTCCTTGCATTTCGAGTTTTTACAGCGCTCCTCATTTGGCAATCGAAATTCCGCCAGCGACCAACAACGGATAAAATAGATCAATGCTGAAAATCGATGTTCACACTCACATCCTGCCGAAAGACATTCCAAAATGGAAAGAACAATTTGGTTACGGCGGCTTTATTGAGCTTGATCATTACAAGCCGAACTGCGCCCGCATGGTGCGTGACGATGGTACGCAATTTCGCGACGTTGACGATAACTGCTGGGATCCGCTAAAACGGATCGAGGAATGCGACTTAGCCGACGTCAACGTGCAAGTGCTCTCGACCGTGCCCGTGATGTTTAGTTATTGGTCAAAGCCGAGGGACGGTGCCGAAATCGCGAGATTTTTAAACGATCATATCGCTGAGATCGTCGCTGAATTTCCGTTTCGTTTTGTCGGCGTCGGCACCGTGCCGATGCAGGATGCCTCGCTCGCCATCGCGGAACTCGAACGCTGCCAGAGACAGGGCCTCGTTGGCGTCCAGATTGGCACAAACGTAAATCAACTCAATCTTGGCGAACCGCAATTCTTTGAGTTTTTCGCCGCCTGCGCACGCCTCGGGATGGCCGTATTCGTCCATCCTTGGGAAATGGCGGGCGAGTGTGACATGCAAAAATACTGGCTGCCGTGGCTGGTCGGCATGCCGGCCGAGGTTTCGCGGGCGATCTGCTCGCTGATCTTTTCTGGCACACTCGAACGGCTGCCAAATTTGCGAATTTGCTTTGCCCATGGCGGCGGATCTTTCCCAGCCACCCTGGGTCGTATCGAGCACGGCTTCGATGTTCGACCGGATCTCTGCGCAGTCGACAATCCAGTTAACCCGCGCGAATATTTAGGCAGAATGTATTTTGATTCGTTGGTACACGATGCCACGGTTTTGAACAATCTGATAGAGCTGGCAGGGGCTGAACATGTTGCTCTCGGGAGCGATTATCCGTTTCCACTCGGCGAAGCCGAACCGGGTAAATTGATCGCATCGGCCGGTTGCGGCCAAAATACAATGTCGATGCTCTATCATGGGGCGGCATTGAATTGGTTAGGGATTGACAAGAAAAGGTTTATTTAATCATGGAAAAGGAAGTTTCAAACAAAAATTATGCAGAGCAGATGGATGCAACCGATCTCCTGCGAGGCTTTCGTAAGCGATTTCACATTCCGCGAGGTGCCAATGGCGAAGAGGTTATCTATTTCACCGGCAACTCGCTCGGGCTGATGCCAAAAAGGGCCCGTGGCTACGTCGAGCAGGAATTGTTGGACTGGGAAACGCTCGGGGTCGAGGCACATGTCAAGGCAAAGACGCCGTGGCTACCGTATCACGAATTCCTAACGGCACAGATGGCGGCGATCATCGGAGCTAAACCGATCGAGACCATCGTGATGAATGCGCTAACAATCAATCTCCATCTGATGCTCGTATCGTTTTATCGGCCGGATGCGTCGAGGCGTAAGATCGTGATCGAAAAAGGTGCGTTCCCGTCAGATCAATACGCGGTCGAATCACATATACGCTTTCATGGATATGAGCCGCGAACGGAGTTGATCGAGATGTCGCCCCGAGTGGGCGAATCGACATTGCGTACTGAAGACATTGTGGGCCGGATCGAGCGCGATGGCACCGAGATCGCATTGATCCTGCTGGGCGGCGTTAATTATTACAGCGGACAGGCTTTTGATATGGCTTCGATCACCGAGGCCGGGCATAAGTCGGGAGCGGTCGTTGGGTTTGATCTGGCGCATGCGGCGGGAAATATCGAGCTGAAAATGCATGACTGGAACGCGGATTTCGCGGCATGGTGTTCGTACAAATATCTCAACGGCGGGCCCGGAGCGGTCGCCGGGGCGTTTATTCACGAGCGTCATTCGCGTTCGTTCGACCTGCCGCGATTTGCGGGCTGGTGGGGACACGATAAGGAAACACGGTTTCTGATGGGCCCGCAATTTCGTCCGATCGCCGGTGCCGAAGGCTGGCAGATCTCAAATCCGCCGATACTACAGATGGCCGCCCTAAGAGCCTCGCTGGAGATTTTTGAAGAGGCCGGAATGCCCGCATTGGTAGAAAAATCACGCCGCCTCACAGGATACCTTGAACGCCTGATCAACGAGATCGCGGACGGCCGAATTTCGATCATTACGCCGCCGGATCCGGCGCAGCGAGGCTGTCAGCTTTCGATCTATGTCGGTGACAAAGGGCTGCACGAGCGGATCGTCGCACGCGGCGTCTTTGCCGACTGGCGTGAGCCAGGCGTGATCCGCGTTGCCCCTGCGCCATTGTATAACTCATTCACTGATGTATTTCGATTTAGCGAGGTACTAAAGGATTGTCTTCGATGAAACTCGGCAAAATAATGATCTTTGTCTCTAACCTTGCAGCAGCGAAAAATTTTTACCGTGATGTTCTCGGGTTTCCCATTCGCAATGAGTCGGAACGCCGACTCGATTTCGAACACGATGGCTGTGATTTTGTGGCGTTCAAATGCGAGAAAAATGCTGAAGCTTTGGATTACAGCGAAGTCGCTCGCTCGGGTTTTGTGTTTGAAGTAAAGTCGGTCGAGGAAACGATGGACAATTTACAAAAGAAAGGCGTCCACTTTTTGCATTCGGTACCCGCCGAGAACGAATTCAGCCGGTACGCTGCTTTTTCTGACCCTTTCGGCAATGTTCACGAGATATTTGAACGTAGATAGACATGTCGAAACCCGTGATCATTATTGGGGCAGGATTGGCCGGTTCGCTGCTTGCGATCAATCTCGCAAAACGCGGGATCGCGGTTGATGTGTACGAATCTCGCGGGGACATGCGGTTCGACGAAGTCGCGGCCGGGCGTTCCATTAATCTCGCCTTGTCAGATCGCGGGATCGCGGCGCTTCGCGAGGTTGGCATGGACGAATATATGCTTTCCGAGGCAGTGCCGATGTACGGGCGGATGATCCACGCTGTTGACGGGCAAACTCGTCTGCTGCCGTATTCTGGTCGAAAGGGCGAATATATCAATTCGGTGTCACGAGCGGGCCTCAATATCGCCCTGATAAACGAGGCCGAAAAACATGCCGGTGTAACGTTTCATTTCAACGAGCGATGCGTCGATTTTGACTGCAAGACTGGCGAGACTCGATTTTCGCGCGGTGCAGTTGTTTCCGGCGATACTGTGATCGCGACCGACGGAGCGGGCTCGGCGGTGCGTAATGCTATGCTGCACGGCGGCGTTGAGCGATTTGATTTTTCGCAGACTTGGCTTGAACATGGCTACAAAGAATTGCATATTCCGGCTGCGGGTATTAGGGTTCAACCACCCGCTACCGCAGGTGGTGCTGACCTGGAGAAAAATGCCCTTCACATCTGGCCGCGGCATAAATTCATGATGATTGCTCTGCCTAATTTTGACGGCAGCTTTACGGGAACTCTGTTTTTGGCGCACGAGTCAGAACCCGCTACGTCAGCGGAGGGCAAAAACCGTGAGCAAATCTCAACGTCCGCTCCGCGCTCTCACGCAGGCGGTTCTGACAACGCCGCGTTCGACCATCTAGCCGGCGAACGGGACGTGGTCGACTTCTTTAACCGCGAATTTCCCGACGCGGTTCCACTGATGCCAACTCTCGTGGGAGATTTCTTCGATAACCCCACAGGCAATCTCGGCACGATCAAATGTTTCCCTTGGAACGCGGGCGGCAAGGCGCTTCTGCTTGGCGATTCGGCCCATGCGGTTGTGCCGTTTTATGGGCAGGGGATGAACTGTGCTTTCGAAGATGTCCGCGTGCTCGACCAGCTTATGGTAAAGCATGGAACCGATTGGGAAACCGTTTTCGCGGAATACGGCCAACTTCGTAAAGTAAACACCGACGCGATCGCCGACATGGCCGAGGAAAATTTCTACGAAATGCGCGACTCGGTCGCCGACCCTGTTTTTGTCCGCAAACGCGAACTCGAAACCAAGCTCGAACAGACCTATCCCGACTATTTCTCAAAATACTCGATGGTCACATTTCGGCAAGACCTGCCTTATTCGGTCGCAAAGCAACGCGGGAATGCTCAGGACCAGTTGCTGATGGAGATTTGTGCTGGTGTTAAAAATGTAAGTGATCTCGATCTGAACGACGTTCACGCGAGAATTCTCGGTATAACATACGAAATGAGCAATGACGATTGATCTCGAAAAACTGGCTTTTTCGATCGATATCTCGATCCCGCTGAGGTTCAACGGGCCGCAGCCGAATGCTTACGGAGTCGAGCCGGCAAGATCGAAGGCGTGTGAGTCAGGCGACATGGTTGGCGATACGCGGCGAGGGGGCAGCGTTAATTTTGAAAAATACACGCTGATACCGCACTGCAACGGCACCCATACGGAATGTGTCGGGCATATCACAAAAGAGCGGACCTCAGTTCGCGATTGTTTGAAAGATGTGTTTATCCCAGCCGTGCTGGTGTCGGTTGAGGCTGAAAATGTTGAAGGCGAAAGCGTCTTGACCAAAGCTGGGTTGATGAATGCTATAGGAGCCCTTACTTACGTGCGGGCTACTGACACGAAGCCGATGGCATTGATCGTAAGGACGCTGCCAAATGATGAGAGCAAACTGACCCGTGTTTATGACGCCGAAAACATCCCGCCGTATTTTGCGTCCCAGGCTATGGAATTTATTGTCGCAGCAGGTTTTAGGCATCTGCTCGTCGATGTGCCGTCGATCGACCGAATTTTTGATGAAGGAAGACTCACGAACCACCGCATCTTTTGGAACGTGGAACCGGGCAGCTTTGAAATAAACGCCGCGACCCGAATAAACAGCACGATCACGGAGTTGATCTGCGTCCCAGAAACGGTCGTTGACGGCGAATATTTGTTGAATCTGCAGATCGCTCCTTTTGAGGCTGATGCCGCGCCGAGCCGTCCGGTACTTTTTAAGATTTATTAACGTAAAGACGCAAAGTAAGAAACCTGCGTCCCAGGAATTTCTCCGCATTTTTTGCACTCGCGTGAAGACCCTGTTTCACACAAAGTTACAGATTTGTTTCTGAAAAGATGCCGAGAAGCAAAGAAAACAGAAGATTTTTTGCCGCAGATTAACACAGATCTACGCAGATAAGAGCCAGCAAACATTTTTCTGATCTGCGTATATCCGCGTTCATCTGCGGTTAAATTTCTTTCTGCTCTTCTCATCCACTCCAAGTGTTTCTAAGAAGTCGAAAAATTGCCAAGCCTGATCCAATGCGCATCCCGAGAATGTCATACAAGCCGCTGGGTTTTTCATCCAATCTGCCCGGTCGAGCGGGTGACCATTCACGCAAGCGGGGAAAGAAGGAAAAACCACTAAGCCGATAAAGTTTTCAAAGATCTAAATATCAGAAGAACTAAAATCCCAACACAAAGAAACGCCGCCATGCATCTCAATGTAAAGACAGTATTGCATAGATAAAACATTTTGTCAGGCGCTTTTTTTCTTCTTTTTTTGATCGGACTGTTTAGGTCAAGCGACGGCGTGTTCGATGGCGGCCTTTAGATCAGTGTATTCGAACGCGAATCCGGCGGCGTCCAGTCGCTTAGGCATGACCTTTGTGCTTGCAAGCAGCAGGGCGTCACCCATCTCGCCAAAGACCATCGAGACGGCGAATTCGGGCAACGGGATGAACGTGGGGCGGTAGAGAACCTCCCCAAGCGTTTTTGTAAACTCCTGATTTGTAACGGGATGCGGGCTTACCGAGTTGACGGCTCCGCGGATATTTTCGTTTTCGATGACGTAGTTGATGACCGCGATATGGTCGTCCATCGAGATCCAGCTCATCCATTGCTTGCCGCTCCCGACCACGCCGCCGACGCCTAGCTTAAACGGCAGCAGCATCGTTCCCAATGCTCCGCCATCCTTTGATAAAACGATGCCGGTGCGGAGCAAAACGGTTCGGATGCCCGCGTCTTCGGCACGGCGCGATTCGGCTTCCCATTCTTTACAGACGCCTGCGAGAAAATTGTCGCCCGCAGCGGATGATTCGGTGACCTCTTCGTCGCCTCGCTCGCCGTAGAATCCGATCGCCGATGATGATACAAACACCTTCGGCCTGTTTTTGAGTTTCGATATGCCATCGACGACATTTCGCGTCCCGAGCACGCGGCTATCATGGATCGCCTTTTTCTTTTCATCTGTCCAGCGAAGCCCGCTAACATTTTCGCCCGCCAGATGCACAACGGCGTCGATGCCTTCGAGTTTTTTGGGTTCGGCAAAGCCTTCTTCGATGCTCCATTGGATGTGGTGCTCGTCCGTCGGCGCTTTTCGCGAGGCGAGCAGCATCTCGTAATCCTGCGCTGCAAAAGACTTTTGAAGCTCCGTCCCGACCAAACCGCTTGCACCTGTGATGAGTACTTTCATACGAACCATTTTAACAACAGATTTACGCGGATGAACACCGATTATAAGAAAAACCAAATTATCTGCGTCAATCGGCGTTAATCCGTTGTTTATTTCTTATCTTGGCGGAGTTCGTCATGGACGAATTTTGCCATCAGATTTAATTCACGCTCGGTTAATTGGTCGCGAAAGGGCGTCATGCCGTTGCCGCCGCCGGCGATCTGTTTGAGTATCTCAGCTTCGCTGTGAAATTTTAGCTCCCCGTAACGCATGTTCGGCACGATCTTGCCGTCGTCGAGCGTTTTGCCTTCACCTTCGGGGCCGTGGCAAATTGCGCAGTGCTGACGGAATAGCGAGGCTTCGTAGGCCTTACTGTCGGCGATAGAGTATTTTCGCGGCTTCGAGTCAAGGCATCCCACTGCGATCACGGCAAATATGATAAGGACGGTCAGCTTTGAGTAAAACATAGGAATTGCCACTAGCTTTAGCTACTGGAAAAGTGTGAACAAAATCCGGGCTTTAGCCCAATCATTATTGTCCGTCGGTGATGCGTTTGAATCCACCTCGCGCCAGAAAATCTTCAAATTCTTCGTTAAAAGGGCGGGTTGGTGTTCTTCCTGGGAGTCGATATATTTACGCACATTAGGCAGAACTGATTCGCTCACCGAGACAACGAAGTACTCGTCCTGCCAATGGAATTTGCCGCGACACATCTGTTGCTTGTTTATCCAGAATGAAGATTCACCCTTGAGTAGCCGCATTATGTCATCGATAGTTTGTCCTGAACCGAGAGAAATAAGGCAGTGTACATGTTCTACCCAGCCATTGAGAGCACCGATGAAGATGTCTTTAGCTCGAGCATTTTTACGGATGTGGTCAAAGACCTTGTGGCGGATGGATTCGGTTAACAAAGGTTCCCGATCCTTTGTGGTCCACACAAAATGTAACCATACGCTTATGTGAGGCATAAGTATGTTTGGGCTAAAGCCCGGAATTAGTTTTCTAAACTAACCCACTAGCTAAAGCTAGTGGCAATTCATTTAAGATCAATTTGCCCAAAAAGGTCGGCTCGCCTTAGTCTGTTTCTTCTTTGAGTGCCCGTTTGTAAATCTTGCCGGTGCGGCCGAGTGGCAGTTCGTCGCGAAATTCGACGTGACGCGGATATTTATTGGCGGCGATCTGGGTTTTACACCATTCGATGAACTCGGTTTTGGTAAGCTCAGCGTCTTTATTGAGCACGACGAAGGCCTTGACCTCTTCGCCGAGGCGGTCGTCATGCACGCCGATCACGGCACAAAGAGAGATGGCCGGATGGGTGATGATGACCTCTTCGAGTTCGCGGGGATAGATGTTGTAGCCGCCGCGAAGGATCATGTCTTTTTTGCGGTCAACGATGGCGAGATAACCTTCGTTGTCCATAGTACCGATGTCGCCTGTGTGAAACCAGCCGTTGCGAAACGCCTCGGCGGTGGCCTCGGGGCGCTTGTAATAGCCTTTCATAACGTTGGTCCCGCGAATGACGATTTCGCCACGCTCGCCGCGGGGCACCTCGGTGTCGTTCTCGTCAAAGCACCGCACATCGACGCCGAAGATCGGCTGGCCTACCTTGCCGGGTTTTGAGACTTGTTCAAAATGATTAAATGTCGCGAGCGGCGACGTTTCCGAAAGGCCGTAGCCCTCCATCACGCGGACGCCGAATTTCTCCTGAAAATCCAGCATAACCTCGACCGGCATCGGTGCTCCGCCGGAGGTGCAGACTTTCATGTTGTCGGCGATGTGACTGACGTCGTAGTCGTTATCCTCAGCATATTTTAGCAGCGACCAAAACATCGCCGGGACGCCTACCCAGAAATTCACCTTCTCCGCGACCATCGTATCGAGCGTAGTTTTGGCGTCAAAGCGCGGGAGCAGCACGACGCGGTTGCCGCCGTAGAGATTGGTGTTCATTTGCACGGTCTGTCCCGTGGTGTGAAACAGCGGCAGCGTGATCAGAACCGTTTTTTGTTTGCCATCCGTAAAATCAAGCACTGGCAAATGAATACCCCAGCCCGTGACGACGTTAGACCAGAGATTGAGGTGCGTCAATTCGGCTCCTTTAGGCTGACCGGTCGTACCCGAGGTGTACAGGATCGCACAAGTGTCGTCGGGCCGCGTCGGGTAGATGTCGAATTTGCCCGATTTATCGGCGGTAATCTGCGTCAGCGTTTTATGTTCAAGGAATGGACTCGCACCCATGATGTCGCTGGTCATCACGACAAGATGCTCACATGTCTCGACCTCGTCAAACGCCGTCTTGGTCGATTTGGCGAGCGGCAGTTCGTCGGTGCCTTCGTAGACAAATACGGCCTTTGCTTCGGAATCACGCAGGTGATAGGCGATTTCGCGGGGCGTAAAAAGCACGCAAATCGGCACAACGGCGGCACCGGCCTTCATAATTCCATAATAGACGATCGGGAAATAGGGAAGATTTGTGCAGTTGAGCGCGACCTTGTCGCCGTAGCCAATGCCCATTTCCGTCAATGCATTTGCGATGCGGTTTGACATCGCGTCGAGTTGCCCAAACGTCAGCCGCACGTCGTTCCACACGATCGCCTCTTTTTGCGGAGACAGCCGCGCGTGGTGCGAGATTATCGAGGCTAAATTTAAAGTCGTAGCCGAGTTTTGCATCGAAGTGCCATTTCTAAGGAGTTTCCGGTTGGGTAGATTTTAACTATACAGCACGGGCGGTGTCAAAATTCATTTGCGGTGTCGAGAAAATGTCCTCGCCAAGCCGCTGGACCGAGTGCGTTCGCCATTCTTCGTGCCGCTCGGGAAAGTCCGAGCGAAAATGCCCGCCACGTGACTCTTCGCGCCAGAGAGCGGCGGTGGCGACGAGCTTTGCCAGCGTCACAAACTTTCGCGACGAGGTGCTCAAATTACCCGCCGCTATCTGATCGAATTCTTTCAGAGCCCGGCGAAGCGAATCGCGGTCGCGGATAATGCCGACGCGATCCCACATCACGCGTTTGATACGCTTGCGAACCGCCGTGCTCAGTGCGGAGTGCGAAGTGCGGAGTGCGGAGTCATCGGAAACATACTGCCGACTGCCTACCGCAAACTGCCTACTGTCTTCTGCGGCGGCCTGGCCCGCTCTCGCACCAAAAACCAGCCCTTCGAGCAGGGAATTCGACGCCAGGCGATTTGCTCCGTGGACGCCGGTACACGTCACCTCGCCCGCGGCATAAAGTCCCGGCAGCGTGCTTCGGCCCCACAGGTCGGTGCGGATGCCGCCCATGCAGTAATGCGATGCGGGCGAGACCGGGAGCAGGTCTTTTGCGATATTGAGGCCGAAGGCGGAGCAAGTGGCGTAAATCGTGGGGAATCGATGTTTCAAAAATTTCTGATCGAGCGCCGTCATGTCGAGAAAAACGTTGCGCGTTCCGGTCCGCCGCATTTCGGCGACGATCGAGCGTGAGACGATGTCGCGGGGAGCGAGTTCGAGGCGTTCATCGTAACGCGGCATAAAGCGTTCGCCGTATTTATTTCTCAGTATGCCGCCCTCGCCGCGCATCGCCTCGGTCAGCAGAAATCGCGGGGCTCGTTCGAGATCGAGAGCCGTCGGGTGAAACTGGACGAATTCCATATCCGCCATCTCGGCACCCGCAAAATACGCCATCGCCATGCCGTCGCCGGTCGCCACCGGCGGGTTCGTCGTGTGCATATAGAGCTGTCCGGCACCGCCGGTACACATGATCACGGCCTTCGCGTGGAGTTCGCGCGGAGTACGCAAAACGGGGTCGCGAAACCGCACGCCAACGCATCTGTCGTCGTTGATGATCAGGCTCTCGGTATTAGCAAAAGGCGTCAGATTAATCGCTTTTTCCGCACCGGCCCGAGCGATCAACGAACGGACAAATTCCGCTCCCGTCGAATCGCCATGCGCGTGCAAAATACGCCGTCTTGAATGGGCCGCCTCCTGTCCCATCAACAGTTTGCCACCCTCGCGGTCAAACTCGGTGCCCCAATCGATAAGCTGATTGATGTATTTTGTCCCTTCGGTAACTAGCGTCTCGACTGCCTTTGTATCGCACAAACCTGCACCGGCAACGAGCGTGTCATCCTCGTGCAGTTCGGCGTTATCGTCCTCAGCAAGTACCACCGCAACACCGCCCTGGGCATATTCCGTGTTCGATTCGCTGGCTTTATCTTTGGTGAGAACCGCCACCCGCGCGCCGTTCGTAGCCAACTCAATAGCCGCACGCAACCCCGCAACGCCGCTGCCGATCACGATAAAGTCCGTTTCGAGAGACATTAAGAAAAATGTAACATAAATAAGTCCCCCGATGCAGTATTCCGCCCGTGAACATGGCGTAACACTTAACTTGTATGGTACGCCCTTGCCGATCCGCGAAATATACACCGATGGATTAATCAATACGCTTCGCCGTCGGTCGATCTATTGACTAAACTCAGACATGATCTTGATGAAAACTAATAAGCCTGCCCATCGAAATGGGCAGGCTTTTTTAACATGAATTTTCCGGTTAGGGAATCTTCAATTCCTGTCCCGGATGAATCATGTCCGGGTTGTGGATGGTGTCGCGGTTGGCGTCAAAGATCGCCTTCCATGCAACGCCGTATTTGGCACCGATCTTCGAGAGGCTGTCGCCTGGTTCGACGGTGTATGTATTGGCACCGCCGCCGGCGTCGGCCCCTCCGGTGGTGACATTCAGGATCAGGTCGCTCGACGAAAAGCCGGGGTCGAGGGTTTCGTATTCGGCCCAAAGAGCAGCTTTCGCGGCGTCGTCCGGGGCCGATCCATTGATGTGTAGAACTCCATCGCCTTCCTCTAGCGTATAGGTCGTGCCGTTGGAATTCGCGAGTTCAAGAAGTGACTGATATTTTTCTTGTAGTGACATATTTCCTCCTGTTTCGGCCTATTTCTCTGTGATCTTGTTGATTACTTTCTTCGGTTTCGCTTCGTTCGCGGCCATCATAATATCAGGCCATTTAGCTTTAGGTGCGATACCGCTCAACGTCACTTCACCATCCGAAACGGTCACGGTGATGCCAGTAATACTCTTTTTCTTGAGCGACTCGTTGATCGTGCCCTCAAGCGTCTTGTCAGGTGACGGCGGCGGCGGGGGCGGCAGCGGCTTTAGCGTGCAGTTGTTGGTCACGGACTTGATGCCCTCGACCGCTTTGACCGAAGTCTCTGCTTTTGCTTTCACCAACTGATCGGCAACCTCGCCCGTCAGCGTGGCCACGCCGTCTTTGACGGCAACAGTCACACCCGTAACCTTATCGGCGGTCAGCTTATCTGTGGCCGCTTTTGTCAGGTCAGCATCGCTCTTGCCGCATGCGCTCATGAATAGAGCGACCGCCAGCATTAGAACTGTTAAAAATTGAACTTTCATTTTTCCTCCCGAAAAATTCTGTCTATTATGTACGTCTATTATCGCAAATACCCAGTGAATATAGGCGATCCTAAGCAACCGATACTCTACCCGAAAAGCCCGCGGCGAGTTCTAATTAATTAGTGATTTTATAGTGATTGAAATTCGCAAATTTCGCAAGATAAAAATGCTAATTTCACGAGAAAATTTCTTCCACGATCTGCTTTGCGACCTGGTATGACGTGTAGTCCGAGCGGACGATAAAATGCCAATCGGCGAGGCAATAGACCTTTTGCCGCTCCTCAAAGAGTTGTCGCGTCACGGTTTTGTTACGCGCAAGTGGTCGGTCCTTACGTGAGTAGGTGATGTTGAGCCAGCAGTGCTCGAACGAAGATTCGAGCCAGACGGTGGTGAAGCCACTCGCTTTTAGCAGGTCGCGGTTGGCGGGAACGGTCCACGTGCCGCCGCCTAAGCTTAGGATATTAGAATCCATCTCGTTTAGGACTCGTTCAAGATTTTGCGATTCGAGCGTGCGGTAAAATTCGATGCCATCCTGGTCAATAATATCTGCCACGACGCGACCGGCGTTTTGCTCGATGACCCGGTCGAGATCCACCCACCGGCACTTCATCACATGAGCAAGGTGACGCGCGACGCTAGATTTCCCGACGCCCATAAAACCCGTTAATGCTATGCGAGTGTCTTTACTCATTTAAGATAATTTGACCGCGAAATACGCGAAAAGACGCGAAAAAAAAGATATGACTTTGCCCGCAAATAACGCGAATAACCGCGAATCAAGAATTATAGAAACGTCTATCTGCCTTTTATTCTTATTCGGGAATATTCGCATAATTCGCGGGCAAATATATCGTTCCCTTTTTCGCGTCTTTTCGCGTATTTCGCCGTTAAGCCTCTTTTCCTACGACCGAAGCAAGCGTATCAAAAAATCCGGGAAATGAGATATCCGCACAGTCCGCGCCCATGATCTCGGTTTCGCCGGTCGCGAACAGACCGGCAACCGCGAAGGCCATTACTATGCGGTGATCGCCGAATGAGTCTATCACCGCCCCATTGAGATCGGACCGCTCAACCTTAAATCCATCCGGGAATTCCTCGACCGCCGCGCCCATTCGTCGCAGATTTTCAACGATTGCGGCAATTCTATCGGATTCCTTAACCCGAAGCTCGGCCGCGTCGCGTATCTCAAGGCCGCCCTCGATTTGCGTTCCGAAGATCGCGAGGATTGGGATTTCGTCTATGAGAATGGCGACTGTGGGGCCATTTATCAGGTTCGATCCCGGTTTTTTGGGGCCGTAAATATTTCCCTGCGCCCGAATCGTGGCGACCGGCTCGTTGTTCACCTCGCGCTGATCCGACAATTGTAGATCGACGCCGAGATCGCAGAGGACTTCGAAAATCGCCGCCCGGCTCGCGTTAAATCCCACATTTGGAAGCGATACATCAGATCCATTCAAACACGCCGCCGCGACCATAAAAAACGCGGCCGACGAGATGTCTGATGGAACGATCAGGTCACGGGCCGTGAGCGTTGCGTCGCCTGAAACGGTAATTCGCGACCCGCCCATCGATTCCTCGACCGCGACATCGACGCCAAACCAACGCAGCATTCGCTCTGTATGGTCGCGGGTCTGGATGGTTTCGAGGACGGACGTTTCGCCATCCGCATTGAGCCCGGCAAGCAAGACGCACGATTTTATCTGGGCCGAGGCGACGGGCGGCTGATATTCGATAGCGGTCAGCGGCTGCTTGCCGGAAATGTTGAGCGGTGCGCGGCCCTCGTCTGACGTGATCTCGGCTCCCATTTTTGTGAGCGGTTCGATAACCCGGTTCATCGGCCTTTTCTGGATCGATTCGTCCCCGACCAAAACAGACAAGAAATTTTGCCCGGCCACAATGCCGGAAAGCAGACGCATCGTCGTGCCGCTGTTGCCGCAATCCAATGGCCCCGACGGCGGCGAAAAGCCTGTTTTGCCAACACCATTCACGACCACGAGATTGCCGTCGCGAGCTATCGTGACGCCCAGAGATTGGAGACATGAGAGGGTCGACGAGCAGTCTTCGCTGGTCGCAAAATTGTCGATTCGAGTCTCGCCAATGGCGATTGCGGATAGCATTGCGGCCCGGTGCGATATTGATTTGTCACCCGGCAGCCGGACGGTTCCACGCACGTGTGATGCGGGTTTGATCTTCATATTTACAATCTTAGACCGAAACAGGCGGTTTTGTCTTGACAGCAACTGTCTTAAACGGCTAACTTACAGAACATACTATTGTGAGTGAGATACGAGAGATCAAGCTGCCCAGCCGCATCGAATCGGTCGATCAAGCGGCCATCGAAGCGGATGAATTCGCCAAACGCTGTGGCTTTGGCGAGGATTTTGTCTCCTCGCTCGACCTTGCCATTCGCGAATCGGTGGCTAATGCCGTTAAGCACGGCAATAAATTCGACGAAACAAAACAGGTCGAAGTTACATTCGCCGATTCATCCGAAGGCTTTGAGGTTATTGTTCGTGATCATGGCAACGGATTTGCAATAGACGATATACCCGACCCGACAAATCCTGAAAATCTCTTAAAAGCTAACGGTCGCGGGATACTGTTCATGAATTCATTTATGGACGAAGTGAGCTGGTCTAATCACGAGAACGGCGGAACAGTGGTGAAAATGTTGAAAAAGCGTTGAAAAGTGGAAAGGGTTAAATGTGAAAAAGTGAAAAAGTTTGGGTCAGATTATCGACCTTAAATTTTTTCACGTTTTCAGGTTTTCACATTTTCACTTTTTAGACTAAAATCGGCTATCGCAAATTATAAAAAGTTAAGAGGAGAAACACATGGCAGATATTACAATTACGGAACGCCAGGCGGGCGACGTCACGATACTTGATCTCGCGGGCAAGGTAACGATCGGCGAGGGAAGCGTGGCTCTGCGAACGACGATTCGCCGCCTTCTGGGCGAAGGCAAAAACAAGATCCTGCTCAATCTGGCAGGTGTCGGATATATCGATTCGAGCGGCATCGGCGAACTGGTTTCGAGCTTTACCGCAGTCAAGAAAGAAGGCGGAATACTGAAACTTTTGAAATTGACGCAAAAGATCCAGGATCTCCTTGCGATCACCAAGCTTTTGACCGTTTTCGACGTCTACGACGAAGAAGGCGAGGCTCTGGCCAGCTATAACTAAACGCCCCGGGAATTAGCATTACGCCCGGCAATGCAGATTAAGGGTAAAGGAAAAGCTGTTTGTTCCTTTATCCTTTCTCATTTTTGCCGCAGGTTTAATACATCTTTGACCGCCCAAAACTCATCTTTTAATAGAGTAGAATTCTAAAGGACAGAAACGATTTATAAATGCAGAGAGTTTTTCTATTTTTGATCATGGCTATTTTCGCCCGCGGGGTATCGGGACAGGCTCCGGCTCCAGGGTTTGACCTGACGAACTACGGCGTTCGCATCGAACCGGATAAGCGGCTTATCGTCGTCCTCGCCGCCCTCGAGATGGCGACGACGACCAACGCGGCCGGCGTGGAAGAAAAGCTGATCAATACGCCGCTGTCGGATCAGGGGTCGAAGTTTCGTGAGCAGCTGCTGAAAGACAACGCCAGCCTGCCGGAAGATCTTCGCCGCAAGATCTCGGGTTTTGTGCTCCAATACAAAAAACGTAACGCTAAGGCGACCGACGCCGAGATCGTGGCTCCCTTTATTTCGATGGCGTACACGCTGACGCCGGTCCCGGAACTGGCCGATCCGATCATTACTAACGATTTGCCTGGTAATTTGCTCGACGTGCTTGATTTTGCACCTTTGACGCGAGAATTTTACAGGCGTTCGGTTATCAGCTCAAAGCTCGACGATTATGTGAAAGACTCGCGCATGCTGGCGGAGGGGTCCCTTCGCGGTTCGACCCGTGACATGGTGGGTGATTTGCTTAACTATCTCCACACGCGGCCGCAACTGATATTTTCGGAAAAGGTCAAGGTCGAGACCCGGAAAGGAACAAGCAAAACGCAAACTCTGACAAAGATCGAGACCCGCGAGCACGACCGGCATTTCTACGTCGTCCCGGAAAATCTTGCTCCGAGAGGCAATATCAATTTTCTTAATATACGCGACGATTACTATCTAATTATTCCGCCCGACACAGTTATAAGTAACTCCGATGGCCGCCGGGCGTTTCTGCAATTTGTCGTCGACCCGATCGTCCTCGGCAGGGCCCAGGAGATCTCGATAATGCACGACTGGGCCAGACCGGTGCTCGACGACCTGAGAAAAACGACGCCAAATATCTCGCCGGACATTTTCCTGTGCTTGTCTCATTCGCTCGTAGCGGCAGTCGACGTGCGGCAGTCGGAATTCGAAAAGATTCGCATCGCAACCGACCAGGCGAGGCAAAGGATAGGTCTATTAAAGACTGAGGTTGAGAAAAAGGCCCTGTACCAAGAGTTGGAGGACTATAAAAAATCACTTGATGACGAGGCCACGCTGCAGTTGTACGACGAGTATCAAAAAGGCGCGGTGCTCTCGCTTTATTTCGTCGAGCAATTGAAGGGAATAGAAGATTCCGGATTTGATATCGCCGCCTCGCTTCGAGAAATGATCGCAACCTTCGATCCGGCGAAAGAGACGGCCCGCATCGCAAATTCCGGCGACGCCAGAAAACGAGCGCTCGCAGCCCGCGAGAAACGAAAACTGAGTCCCGATACCCGCTTTACGGCGGCCGAAAACCCGGTGACGACAGGCCTCCTCGAAATTCAAAAAATGATCGACGCCAAGGATCTGCCGAAAGCAAATGCCCAGTTGAAGCAGCTTTTGACGCAGTATCCGTCTGAGCCGCGTATCTATTACAGCCTCGGCCGCGTCGCGAGCCTGTCCGCCGAGGGAATTACCGACCCGGACGCACAGGCCCAGAAATTACAAGAAGCGAAAACCGCTTACAGCAACGTTCTTACAACCTCTACCCAATACACCGAGAGTGCGCTCCTTTCATTGACGTACGTGGCGCTCGGACGTATCTACGAATTCTTTAATCAAAACGACTATGCAATAAAGTTGTACGACCAGGCCATCAAGCTCAACGAGGTCAGAAACGGTGCGTACCGCGAGGCGATGGACGCGAAACAGCGGTTGATAAAGCCGCAGTAGAACAAGTCTTTAAGCGGTGCGGTTATGACTTTTCCAAAAGTTCTGTTAGTATCTATCCGGTCGAAATACTTAGTCGGCTGCGCCATCTTTCTCAGAGACATCAAAAATTTATCAGGAGTAGAACACATGAAAGGATTTAACAATTTTAAGAGGATTAGCCTGCTGGTAGTCGCAATAGCGTTGATCGGCATTTCGGTTGGCCGCGCGGGTACGGGTTTTGACTACAGATTCAAAGTTCACAACACTACAAAATTTAAGATCACCAAAATCATGGTGTCCGAAAACGGTAAGAAATATAGTCTTTTTGACATTGGCGACGGCATTGCTGCCGGGGCGACTGAAGAGTTGATCTGGGATAAATCTACAGACAATGGTGGCTGTGAATGGTATTTCAAAGCAACGTTCAGCGATAAATCAGAGTCTGAGGCTGCAAAATTCGATTTCTGTGAAAAGAATCTGGTTTTGGAGTTTTAGCCATCGGAAATTAGGATTTGGTAAAAAATAAATGAAAGCCCCGGAGCGGATTTCCGGGGCTTTTCAGTTTTTCGGGTAAAGTAATTTAGCAGGCAATAGGTGTGCATTGCCCAAAAACTCTGCTAACGTTTAATCAATGTCATCCGAACCGTTTCGCAGCGGCTATGTCGCGCTCATAGGCCGGCCGAATGCCGGAAAATCTACGCTCATCAATCGCCTTGTTGGCGAAAAGATCGCCGCTGTTTCCAACAAACCGCAAACCACGAGGCATCGCATCAAAGGAATTGTTAACCGCGAAGGTGGCCAGATCGTCTTCATCGACACGCCGGGCGTGCACAAGCCGGGGCATCTGCTCAACCGGCGGATGATGTCGGCGGTGCATGACGCAATAATGTCGGTCGATCTGATCGTGCTAATGCGTGACGCGAGCGTTTCGACGGGGAATGGCGACCGGTTTGTGTTCGAGCTGGTAAAGCAGGCCGAAAAGCCGAGCGTGCTCGTGCTCAATAAGATCGATAAGCTCCACGACAAAGCAGCGCTGCTGCCGCTCATAGAGAGTTATTCGACGGAATTCGAATTTGACGAGATCATCCCTATTTCCGCCCTCATGGGCTCTGGACAAGACACGCTTCTCGACCAGATCGTTAAACATCTGCCGCCGGGCGAGCCGATATTCGCGGACGACGAAATGACCGATCAATCGATGCGGGTCATCGCCTCCGAGATGGTACGGGAAAAGATCCTTGCGACGACTGGTGAGGAGATCCCGTATGTGACGGCGGTCGTGACGGAGGTTTTTGACGAGACCGAGCCAGGCTTGACGCGGATATTTTGTGCGATCTACGTTGAGCGTTCGTCGCAGAAAAAGATAGTCATCGGCAAGCAAGGCTCGCGAATCAAGGATATCGGAACCAAGGCGCGCCTCGATATTGAAAAACTGCTGGGCAAGAAAGTTTTCCTAAAACTCTTCGTAAAGGTCGTCGAGGATTGGCGTAACCGCGAACGGGACCTCGATGATATAGGTATTCACGAATGAACGACACCAGCGAAAAAAAATGGCTCGCCGTCGACATCGAGACCTCTGCGGACGCTGTAGATGCGGTCGAGTACGCTTTGAACGCGCTCGACGCCCTCGGCACGGAGATCGACAGTCTGAGAAAATCCGCCGATGAAAGTCAGCGTGTTACCGGCTATTTTCACCAGCTGCCGGACGCCGAAGAATTGAGCCGCGAGATCGATCTGGGATTAAAGATCTACGATCAGCCAGCCGCGACGGTTTACGCGATTGCGATGCGCGAGGTGCTGGACGCCGATTGGCTCGCCGAATGGAAACGCCACTGGAAGCCGACCGAGATCGGCAAATTTATCATCGCCCCGCCGTGGTCGGATGTCGCCGAAACCGACAAGATCGTCATCCGGATCGAGCCAAATATGGCCTTTGGAACCGGCACGCACGAAACAACACAGCTATGTTTGACGGCGATAGGTGAAAATTACCGCAACGGCCAGACGTTCCTCGACATCGGCACGGGAACGGGTATTTTAGCGATAGCGGTTGCGAATTTAGCCACTGAGTACACAGAGAAAGATGAGAGAAGAAATCAAAATTATCTCCCTAACTCGGTGCCCTCTGTGGCTAAAATTCTTGCTTGTGATACCGACGTGGACTCGGTCAAGATCGCGAAAGTGAATGCCGATGCAAATGGTGTAGGCGGGTTGATCGAGTTTTTCGATGGCTCGATCTCGGACGCTACGCCGGTCTTTGATTTTGTTTGTGCAAATTTGACGATCGACGTGATCGTGCCGATTTTGCCGATGCTGATCGACAAGACGAAAAGCATCTTATTGCTTTCGGGGGTCCTTGCAGAGCAGGAATCTGTCATCACAACCGAACTTTTGAAATTTTACATTTCAAACTTTGAAATTACAAAAGCCGGCGAGTGGATCTCGGCGCTGATACGAAAGGTTTAGAGTGCAAATTTTAGTTTGTCTCTTAACTTAGGAGAAACAAACTAAAGTTTGCACTCTAAACATTAGTTAGGCTTTTTGGCGGGAGATGGAGCAGGAACCGCGATCGGAATATCGCCGTCATCCGTGATCGTAACGAGCGGGATGCGAGATTTGGGTTTCAAACGCGGGCCGGCGTTTTTTAGGACTGGCGGGCCGCCTTTGGGGAGGCTGATATTTACCGGCGCGAGCGATTCAGTCCGTTTCAGCATCGTGCCGCCGCGCCCGCCGATCCACACGCGGTTACCGCCGCGAAAGACGACTGCTTGCAGGAGTTTGCTGGTGATATTTGGCTGTACAGCCCACGTCGTGCCACCGTCGTCCGTTAACAGTACACTGCCTAATTCGCCGACCGCGATCGCCGCGTTTCGCCCAAACGCTTGGATGGCGAATAAATTCAGCTTTACGGCCGATTCCTTATCAGTCCAAGTCTGCCCGCCGTCCGTCGTTCGCAGCGTGATGCCGCCGGCCCCGACCGCAAAGCCCGAGCGGTTGTCGAAAAAACTGACCGCGTAAAGATTTTCGCGGACATTTGTCTTAACCTTTTCCCAGGTCGCGGCCCCGTCGCTGGTTCGCAAGATCGTACCCTTGTCGCCGACCGCGACGCCGTGTTTATCGTCAAAAAATTTTACATCTTCGAGCCATAGATGACTGCCGGATTCGACCTTTCTCCATTGAATGCCGGCAGAATCCGTCCGCAGTACCATTCCACCCGCACCGACGGCAAAACCGGTTGTGTCGGAGACAAAATTCACGGCTGACAGGTCTTCCGTAACGCCTGAAGTGTTTTTGCTCCAGCTTGCTCCACCATTTGACGTGGCCAAAATCGTGCCACCGTCACCAACGATCCAGCCTCGTTGCCCGTCGATGAAAAAAACGGAATTCAGATTTTCCTGCGTGTCCGAAAAAGCTGGCAGCCAACTGACGCCCGCGTCATTCGTGATCCATATCCGGCCGTGCGACCCGACCGCGACGCCGATCTCGTCGTTTAGAAAGGTCAGGTCATTGACATCTTCGCGGCCACCTTCGCTCAGGCGCTGCCAGCTGAAACCGCCATCGTCGGTCCTGAGCATCAATCCGTTTTCACCGACGGCCCAACCAGTGAATTTGTCACCATAGTAGACGCTCACGAGCTTTGGATTTGTCCGGACGTTGAACGGCAGCCACGACCTCCCGCCGTCGCCTGTTACCCATACCATGCCGTTCGCATCGGTCATCGAGCCGTTTGCAGCGTCGGCAAACGAGATCGAAAGCAGATCGGCGTGGCTGAAAATATTGATGCGTGACCATGTCTGACCCGCGTCGTCGCTGCGGGCGACGCAGCCGTCGTAGCCCGCGGTTATGATCGCAGTCGGAGACAAAAAGGCCGAGCCCGAGACGATGGTGCCGGAGCAGGGATCGGAAATCTTCCACTTCTCGCCGCCATCGGCGGTCGTCAAAACAACCCCGTTGACTCCCGATGCCACGGCGTGCAGCTCGTCAAGCGCATTGACATTTAATAGCTGTTCGGTCGTGCCGGAATTCTGCGGTTTCCACGTCTGTCCGCCGTCGACAGTTTTGAGGAGCCGGCCGTAGGTTCCGCTGATCCAACCCGTGTTACGCCCAGCCCCGGCAAACGTAATGCTGTAAAGATGATCGCGTGTATCGACCGCGACCCGCCGCCAATCTTTGCCTCCATTGCTCGTTGTAAGAACCGTGCCCCGAGAGCCGACGACAAATGCGAAATCGGCATCACGCACGAAAACCGACGAAAACGTCGCATCGACCGGCGGCGTCTGTTTTGCCCAGCTAAACCCGCCATCCTGGGTCCGAAGGATCGTGCCATCCGACCCAACTGCGAAGCCATTCTCCTTATCCGCCGCAAAATGAATTGAGTAAAGTGAGTTGCCCTGAGGCAAAGGATTTTGCCAGACCCAGCCCAGCCCGCCCCGTTGGGCCACTGCGACAGAAGAAGTGATTAACGCAAAGGCGCAAAGACGCAAAGAAAATGACGTCGTTCGGCCAACGAAACGCCTCGCCTCGCCTCTTCTCCTCTTCACCTTTTCTCCTCTTCCCGCCGTCCGATTTCCCACTAAATTTCTACAACTCCTATCTCCGCCGCCGCTTCTTCGAGCAATGCATCATCGACATAGCCCAGCTCCGCCATTTTTCGGGCCATCGAATCGGCGACCTCTTGAACGATGTGCCCGTCATGGCCCTTGATCCATTTCCAGGTTATTTGATGCCGCTTTGAGGCGTCATCGAGTTTTTTCCACCAATCGTGATTGGTTTTTCTTCTCCACGTTCCGCCCATTGTCTCGACAACATAACGCGAATCGGACATTAGCGTTACTATACAAGGCTCTTTCAGGTTCTCAAGCCCGACCGTCGCCGCCGCGATCTCGGCCTGCTGATTTGTCGCATT
Organism: Pyrinomonadales bacterium; assembly: GCA_038227175.1. Classification (GTDB taxonomy): domain Bacteria; phylum Acidobacteriota; class Blastocatellia; order Pyrinomonadales; family Pyrinomonadaceae; genus OLB17. The sequence goes on from JBBRPZ010000011.1 coordinate 40,293, forward strand.
GCCGAGATAAATGCCGACCGCTTTCCACAGCCCTTTAAACCCAAGCACAGCGACCGCCGCGGCGCGCGGATTTCCCTTGCCGTTGCCGAGACTCGATCCGTCGCAGACGATGGTTACATTTTTCACAATTTTTATTCGAATGCCAGATGTATCTTTTCCGCGATGACATCCCAAACAACCTGACTGCCATCGGCAATGTAGGCGGTTTTAGTCAGGATCTGTTCCTTGGTCACATTGTTTTCGACCCAACTCTGTTTGTTATTGTATAGATTTTGCAGGACGGGCATCACGCGATCGATCGCGCGGGCATATTTTGCCTCTTTTGTATCGCCATTCTCGAATTCGTCTAATAGCTCAAAAAATTGCGCGCTAATCTCGTCCGGCAAGATCCCGAAAATCCTCTTGATCGCCAACTCTTCCTTTGCCTTGGCGTCGGCCCTACCAGTTTCGTCAAAAAAGAATACATCGTCGGCGTCGATCTCGCAGATATCGTGGACGAGAAGCATCCTGGACACGCGGGCCGCGTCTAGGCCTTCGTCACCAAATTTTGCTAGAACGAGTGCCAAAAGAGCGACCTGCCAACTGTGTTCGGCGGACGTTTCGTAACGGTCGAGCCCTAGCGGCTTGACCTTACGCGTGACTGCCTTTAGCTTTTCGAGCTCTAAGATGAACTCGAAGCATTTTTCCAACTCATCTTTCATTTGTTTATTCAGTCTCCTACCGACACTACGTTGTCGACGTAGCTATCAAACGTCTCATCATGAGAGATCACAAAAAGCTGGTCAAAATGCGTGATCCGGCTGATCTGCATCGCGAGGTTTTCGCGGCGCTCGGCGTCCATGTTAGTGGTCGGCTCGTCGAAGAATGCGATGCGAATGTCGGTCAACTGCTTAAGCAAAGCCAGTCTCACTGACAGAGCGGCCGCCATCTGTTCGCCGCCCGACAGGCTCGGAAAAGGCCGGTCGTATCCATCCTCTTCAAGCATTATGGCGTAATCCTCGCCCCATTTCAGCGTCTGTTCGCCGTTTCCGGTAATTTCGCGAAACATCTGGTTGGCCTCGAGCGAAACGTGATAGACATAATTGCGTGCGACGCGCGGTGCGGCCTCTTTGAGCGTGTCACGGATAAAGGCGGTTGTTTCGGCTACGATTTCGAGTCTTTCTTTCTCCTTGAATTCGACGGCGAGCGACTTTCGAATGTCCGCAAACCGGGCGATCTCAGCGGCAAGCTGCTGCTCACGGCGTTTTGCAGCTTCAAATGTGGCCCGTACCTCGGCGTGTCGCCGTTCGGCCGCAAGAAGAGCGGCTCGCTCGGTGTTATGCAAATTGGCGTCGTAGTCAGTTCCTGTGGAAGCGAATTCCTTTTCCGCTGCCCCAGCCTTTTCAGTTAGTTCGGTAAGCGTTTTGGCCGCTGCCGCGACCTCCTGTTGACGCAGCTCAAAGGCTTTTCCTTCATTTTCGTTCGTCAGGAAAACCCGATGTGCCTCGGCGGTTGCGTCTCGCTCCGCCGAAAGCCGTGCCCATGTCGCATCCATTTCCTTAAATTCGTCAAGCTGCTCGACAAACAGCCGCCGCTCGCTTTCGAGGCGTTCGAGATTACTCTCAACTTTACTCAGCCATTCGCGAATTTCGGATTCCCGCAGTACATCCTTTTCGAGAAAGCGAATGCGGGCGGTTGGGTCATCGAGAGATTTTAACCGCGCTGCCAATTCGGCGAGCTTGGTTTCATTTTCAGCCACATCGCCCAACTGCTTTTCAAGCGCGGCTTTCTTTTCGTTGAGGCTGCGACCTTCTTCCCTCAATTCGGCGTCGCGTTTGCGATAGCCGTCGAGAGCGGCAAGAATTTTTTCGCCTTCGCGGGCGGCAACCAGATCGACCGAGAGCGTCTGACGCTGACCTTCGAGATTTGAGATCTGAGATTTGATATCCGCGAACTGGCTCGAAACAAAGCCCTCGAGCGTCTCGCCGGGTTTCAGATTGAGACACTTTTGCGAAAGGATTGGGCACAGGCCGTTCTTGATCTCGCTCTGGAATTTTTCATCGCGTTCGAGGCTGGCGCGAAGATTAGCGATGCTGCCGATCAATTCAGCATCACTTTTTTCGAGTTCCAAACGTGCGGGAGCTGTCGCAGATTTGGTTTCCGCTTCGTCAAGAGCGGCCTTGTTGTCGCGGTACTTGTCCCGCATCCGTTCGAGCTGAGAGTCGATACTGACGATCCGCTCGCGGGCCATGCCGACCGATGCGATCTGGTCGCGAAGCGTCGCGATCTCTTTGTCGAGAGCTTGCTGCTCAGCGGCTTTTGGGCGAAGCTGCTCTATCTCGCCATGGGCTTTACTAACCGCCGCGAGTTCCTGATTGAGCCGTTTCTGATCGGCCTTGACGTTGACGATTGCCGCATCGGTGCGGGCGAGCTCGGCGCGAAGACCGTCTCGAAGCCCACGTTCGCGTTCGAGTTCTTTTAACCGTCCGAGCGTGGCAACGTGGCGTTCGTGATCGGAGCGAACCGCCTCGACCTTACCCGCCGCGTCGGTTGCCCGTGCAAGCGCGCGTTCGGCTTGGCTCGCGACAAGCTCGGCTTTTTCTTTGTCGGCACGATGGCGTTCGAGGGCGGCCTTTAGTGTCGAAACCTGCCGCTGTTTATCGTCAAGATCTATTACGCGGGCCTGTTTTGCGTCGAGATCGGCGGTGATCGTTTCGATCTCGATTCTGAGCGTGGCTGATTGAGCGTCAACGGTCTTGTGTTCCTCTTCAACTGTTTCGGAACGTGATAATTCACCTTCGGAACGGGCAATGCCTTCGCGGACAGTTACGATCGATATGTCGAGAAATCGCGAGGTTTCACGCAGTTTTTCCGCCGCCTGCCGGTATTCCTCGACCTTGAGCAGGCGGTCGAAGGCGACCTTGCGTTCGGTTGCTCCCTCAAGAAAGATTGCCGTAAAAGTGCCTTGGGGGACGCCGATGGCCTGTTTGAAAAGCGATTTGAGATCGGTGCCCGGTTCGAGGCCGAGATGCTGCCAGAGAAAGCGGAAAACCTCTTCTTTTTTGTCGGCGATGCGCGTTTGTAGACGCGGATCGGTCACGTGATAGCCGGCACCGGAATCGCGATAAACGATGTATTCGCGTTCGTCGAGGCCGCTTTCGAACGTTACCCGCACCGAACCCTTTTTGGCCCCGCGACGGACAAAATCTTCTTTTTTATAATCGAGCAGATCAAAAAGCACCCACGCGATCGCCTCGATTATCGTCGTCTTTCCCGCGCCGTTCTCGCCTGTTATGGCGGTCGTCCCTCGGGCAAATTCGATAGTTGAAGCGGCGTGAGATTTGATATTCTCAAGCTCGACCTTAGAGATGTGCATCGCGATTTCAAGTATAAATTGTCAGAACCGCCTACGGTAGTGGGCGGTTGAAGATATTTGTCCACGGCGAACTTCGATAGGCCAAGTTAAACCACCCGCTACCGCAGGTGGTTCTGACTTGGTGTACAATTGTGCTATGAAGATCGAACCCGGTGAAACCGTTATCGCCATCCTGCACAGCCCGCGTGAAAAGCTGCTCGGAACTCTCGAAGACATTAGCCCCGCCGGTATCGGCATCCGTGCGATCGAGCTTGGGTATTTCGACGATTGGTGCCAGTCGATCGCGGCCGGAGAGCCGCATTTGCAGATGACGGATTATTTTTTCCCGATGTGGCGGGTCGAGCGGATCAGCCGGGATGATACTGGCGATATTCCGTCGATGGCGGAACAGTTTGAAACGCGAACGGGCCAACGGCTCGCGAATCAGTAATCTATTTCTTTTTGATCATGATGCTGCCGCTATTAGAGGTGAGTTTTACGTTGGCCCCGCCCTTTCCGATCAGGCCGACCTGCCGTTTGACAGGGCCGGTTGAGACATCCTCGGTCTGGACTTTCATAGGGAGTTCGGAACTAAAAGTCCCGGAGCCGTACAAAGCGACGACCTGAAACGATGAATCTGCGGGAACCGACATCTTGATCGATCCCTTGGTCGTGCCAAGAGCGTAGGTGCCGCCGCTCAATATCTCGCCCTTGAATAACACCGATCCGGAGATCGAATTGACGTCTATCTGACGATACCTGAGACTGTCCAGCGAGAGCGTTCCGCTGTTTGTTTTAGCCCGGAAAATGTCACCGATCTGGCTCGGCCCTGCATCAAAAACGACTATATTACCACCGGAAGTATCGAGCATCATCGAGCCGCCGGACTCGTCAACCGTGATGTCACCCTGATAGGTCGACGCCGTTACGCCTTCGGCAATATTTCTGAGCGAAATGTCACCGCCGATCATCTTCACCGAGGCTTTTTTTACGCCATCGACGGTTGTCGTTGCCTCCTGACCTTGTAGGGTTATCGTCGAATTAACAGGTGCGTCGATCTCGATCTCGTCACCCCAGAGACATTCGGATTGCGCTCCATATCGGGATTTGGCGGGCTCGGCACTGGCTATCTTTATCCACCCCGGTGCTTCGCTGTGCATGCTTTTTTCCAGCACCTGAAACGCGAATTTCGCTCCATCCTTAACAAAAACACGCACTTCGCCACGGCTCCAACCGTTTATTTTCAGGGTACCCTGCGTGACGCAGAGCGAGACGGTGACGTTTTTGTCGACAGTGATGGTTCTCTCGTTCGATCTGCCGCCGGACGGTGCCGGAGGCTCGGGAGCGTGGGGGTGAGCAACCGGAAGCCTCTTTGCGTCAGGCTTTGCAGGCTGCGAATAGGAAATCAGCGGAAAAGCGGCGAGCAGGGACACCACTAGCGTTCTGTAGCAAAAGTTTAAAGAACTTTTAGCCACGAATGACACAAATAGCACTAATAATTTTCTTCTTATTTGTGGCATTCGTGTAATTCGTGGCTAAAATTCCTTTCTTGAAAACCCAGGTTACGTAGTTGTTTGTGCGATAAAATATTCATCAAATTCGGGTCACGGGAGCTATTTCATGCTCACCATCAACTCCTCTTTCTGCGAAACCGAATTCAAAAGATCGATCTTGTTCTGATAAGACGAATACAGTACCTGTTTGGCCGATTCGTTCTTCGGGTTCTTTTTAACCGCCATTTTCATTTTCGTGATCGCGTCGTTAACCACGGCCATGTCGCGTTCGTACGAAATGCGTTCCGACGGTCGCAAAACGTTTTCCTTTTGCTCATCGACGGATTTCGAAAGGCTTGAGATCGTTTTGACGTAGCTTTCTTCGCCCGGCAGGTAACCATCGGAGGTCATATTTGCGAGGGCTGAAGTTCGGTAAACGGCCGGAACTGTTTTCGCGCGATTATCCGGACGATAAGCGGCTTGCTCAACCTTCACCGGAGCCACGGGACTTTGATCGGCAACGACATTTGTTACGGTTGATGCCGAGATCGCGGCCGACACTTTCACCGGGCTTGCATTACCCGCGACCGTGTCATTTACAGTCGTCCGGTTAATCAAAACCACGGCGACAACACCAGCAATGATCAAAACACTCGCGGCAACCGCGATCGACGGATTAATCAGCGCCACTGTCAAAAACGCCCACGCTTTTTGCCAAAAACGCATACTATCGCGTTCAACGGCGATCGAATCGTTGATCTTATTCCACAGACGCTGCGTCGGGACGAGGCTGTTAAATTCGCGTTCGAGGGCAGGGAAAACAATCGCCGATTCGTCCTCGGCCTCGGCCAGCATGACGGCACAGGCATCGCACGCGGCGATGTGGCACGAAACCCGCGACACTTCATCGTGGGCGAGCTCGCCATCCAAAAAGGCCTGTATTGTGCCTATATCAAAACAATCTGCGTTCATATCGTTCCCTTACCCACCTTGCCATAAAACCTCGCAAATTCTGTCCTCGCACGAGCGACAAACGTGCCGATGCTCGATTCATTCAACTCCAGGCTGCTCGCGATCTCTTTGTACGAAAGGCCTTGCTGTTTAAGTATCAAGCAGCTTCGGAGCGGCTCTTTGACCTTGCTGAGTGCCCGATGTATCTCGTTAATCCCTGTATATTCTTCATAATCCATCTCGACCGATTGGGCCGACGTTATCCCTGTATCTTTGACGTAGTTCTCGTCCCGCGTGTTTGCCCGAATCGCACCGCGAACGGCATTCCTTGCAACATTTATCGCCACGCGAATAAGCCACGGCCGGAGCATTTCTTCCGTCGTGATCGAATCGAGATTTTTGTAGAGCCGAATAAAAGTTTCCTGCACGACATCTTCGGCAAGCGCGGCATCGTTCACCACCGACCGGGCGGCACGAAACACGGTCCGGTGATGAAGCGTAAACGCCTCCTCGAACTCGATCTTACCTGTCGCTGCCGCCGCCGCTGTATGCTCGGACATTATGTCCACAAATATGTCGGTACTCTCGTTCATGTTCAGCATCAAAAAATGCTCATCTGTGACAAACACACCGCGAAGCACAGAATTATGACAAGAATATCCTTAAAACCTAATAATTTTCAATCGTTGAAGGACATCGGATGACAGGTCGACCGTGCCGTTTGCGGTCACGAGAAACCGATAGCTGTCGTCCGATTCATTGAGAATACGTTTAAGGTTGGATTCAAGTTCTGTTGAATGGGTTGCGGCAGCGAGCCCCGGTTCGGTCAATGCCACGCGGCGGAAGGATTCGTGGAGATGTGTGCGGCCGACGCCGAATTCGCCGGCGTCCGCGTCGATGATGAGTTGAGTCTCGGCATTTTCCTCGGCAAAATGGGCGAGGATCGATGCGGCGAGAGTGGCTCCGGTTTCGAATTTTTCGGAGGCTACGACCGGCATGCCGCTTTGCTCGGCAGCGATCTTTTCGCGGAGTGATGCGGTTTTGTCGTTCGGGATCATGGTGTCGAAAATGATAGTCACGCGTTTTGCGTCTTCGTTGGCGTATTCGCGGACGGTCAATTGCATCGAACGGGCGGTCGCTTTCCAGTCGATACGGCGAAGATCGTCGTGGGGTTGGTATTCGCGCAGGGCGAGCAGGTCAAGGCCGACGCCGCGTTTGCCGGAGGCGTGGTTTCCGGCGTCGAGCGGAGAATTTTCGATGGCAGCGTCGATAGATCCGAGCTTGGGGAATACGATCAGCTCCGCCGCACGCGCAGGCAAACGCCGCCGGTGGCGGAAAAACCCGAATGGGAATTTTGTCGACAGCTCAAAATCCTTGATCAAAAGCCGTCCGCGATTCGGAAAAATATGCTCGGTCTTGGCCTCGGCGCTTGAATTGCGGCCAATGTGGACAAAATGATTAAGCGTTCGCCTGACGACGGGAGCCGGAGTCAGACGGCTGGCGATCCAACGCGGCAAAATTGCGTCCATGTCGGCTGCCGCGATCGACCTTTCTCGTTCACGCCCGCGAACCTCGACGACCACGGAAAACGACGGAAATATCCGCTTTCGATTGGTCAGACTTACCAACATTGGCGTCGGCTCGCCGGCAAAGATCGTGTCGGGAAAACGCATTCTGATGTCGAGCTTTTTCAGGCAAATGCTGCCCGCAAAAAAACCGACGACGATCGCCGCCAGCAGAAACGATAGGACGATGAAAAGTAGATTATTCCCCGTATTCCACGCCGAAAAACCAACAATCACCACCAAAACCAGCATGATCGCCCCGCCGGTCGTAAATTCGAACGGCAGATTCATCTGCGACGCCTCGCGGCCCGCGTTTCGAGCGAGCGGCGGCACCACAAAGATCAATATCAGTAGTGCAAAAACCAATGAAGCCCCGGCCGAGATCACGGCGAGACGTTCATTTTCGACTTGATGAGCGTAGATCGTAAGAATCGACAGGCCGAGCCCCCCAACGACAACGAGCACACCAAGCCCGGCGTTTCGCAGATCGCGGAGACTGAAGAGTTCGGTAATGGCTTTGAGATTCATTTAAGAATTTTTGCCCGCGAATAACGCGAATCATTGCGAATAGAACGCTTTGAATAGATTTCTCCTATTCGCGTTCATTAGCGTTATTCGCGGGCAATCAAATCGGCACACTGACCTTTTGCAAAATATCCTGCAATATCTGCTCGGCCTCGCGGGTGCGTTGGCGGAGAACTCCCGCCCGCGAATTTACGATGAGGCGATGGGCGAAGCACGGGACGACGAGGCGTTTGATGTCGTCGGCGATGCAGTAATCGCGCCCTTCGATAAAAGCCAAGGCTTGCGCGGAACGGAAAAGAGCGAGTGTGCCACGCGGGCTGATGCCCAGCTCGACGGTTTCGGATTTGCGTGTCAGGTCGACGATTTGGAGCAGGTAATCGAGCAGAGCGTCGTCAAACCGGACATCGGCCACACGGCGCTGCATCTCAAGCACTTCCGATTGCGACATGACCGGCTTAACAAACCGCAGCGGATCGCTGTTTTCGCGGTCGCGTAAAATATTTCGCTCGTCGTCGAGCGTCGGATAGCCGATGTGCAGCCGCAGCATAAAACGGTCGAGCTGCGATTCGGGCAGCGGATATGTGCCGTGATGCTCGGACGGATTTTGCGTCGCGACGACGATAAAGGGTAGCGGCAGACGCCGCGTGACGCCCTCGACCGTGACCTGTTCCTCGGCCATCGCTTCGAGCAGGGCGGATTGCGTTTTTGGGGTTGCCCGGTTTATCTCGTCCGCCAGGACGATATTCGAAAAGATCGGCCCGGCTTTCCACTCGAAATCGCCGCTTTTTTGGTTAAAGATCGACAGCCCCAGCATGTCGGAGGGCAGTAGATCGGACGTGAACTGGATCCGTTGAAACGACAGCTCAAGCGCGCGGGCCAGAGCGTTTGCAAGCGTCGTTTTGCCGATGCCCGGCACGTCCTCGATCAACAAATGTCCCTTTGCCAGCAATGCGATCAGTGCAAATTTGACCGTCTCGGATTTGCCCCTGATAACGGTCTCGATCGCCGCCTGCAGCTTGGCGATCTTGCCCGCCGCGTCAAAATTCACCGCGATGTTTTCGCCGGTTTCTCGTGTCTCGCTGATTATCCAATCTCTCATTTATCGGTTGGCCGCCGCCGTTCTCAATTATATATTCTACCTGATTGGAAACAGCCGCTGCATCAAAAAGTTGCTTTATTTCGGTCTCGGCGTCACCTCTGCATTCCCTGCGTTTAATGGGTTTTTAACGCAGAGAACGCGGAGAAGTTATGCGGACGTTACAGAGATGTTCTGCGAATAATTGAAATTCGGGCCAAAACAATCTAAACTTTTGAAACTTAGGGCGTATGTTTTCGTGAGAAACACGAGAGGGAACCACAGTATTTTTATGAACAATCTTAAACTCAGGCTCAAGGACCAGCGCGGATTTAACCTTATCGAATTGATGATCGTGATCGCGATCATCGGGCTTCTGATCGGCGTTGGCACGGTCGCTTGGACCGCCGTCATCCGCTCGGGCAACGAAACCGCCGCCGCCCAATCTATAGACAACGTCCGCAAATTTCAGGCTCAATACGCGTCGCGTGCGCGTGGAAATTTTGCAAGCTTTGACGAATTGATCGCCAAAGTGAGCATGGACGAAAAGTTTAAGGGGGAGGGACCGGTTGTTAACGGTTATATTTTTAGGCTGACCGTCGAACCGTCGTCCGCCGCTAAACCCTCATTTTATTCGGTAACCGCTGACCCGCAGGTCGCCGAGGGCTTGACCTCGACCGGAACGCGACATTTTTACACCGATTCATCGCTTAGCACGATCAAGGGAACCGACGAAAACCGCCCGGCCAAAGCCGACGATCCGTCTATTTAGTGAATAGTTAAGAGTGAAAAGTGAATAATGGCGGATTTACGTAATCGCATCCTAATTTTCACTATTCACTGTTAGTTATTAACTTTTAACTAACCTCGCCGTCTTAGCTCAGTGGTAGAGCACTCGCTTCACACGCGATAGGTCACAAGTTCGAATCTTGTAGACGGCACCAGTATTTTCAGGAGTAAAGAGGCATTTTGTGGTGCCTCTTTTTTTTCTTGTTGCATTGCCGAAGTGCCGTTAAAATGGAGCTTACAAACAAAACGAGCAATCGTTAATATATGACTCAAAATCAGGTGGATGCCTTTGGTTCCTTTCAAAACGAGGTCGCGGTCAAATTTCAGCTCTATAACAGCCTGTTTTTGTCGCTGCCATACGACCGTATCGAGAAGACGGGCATACTGCTGTCGCTGTTTCTGACGCATTGTGAAGAAGGTTTTCAGGCGGGTAAAGCCACGCCGGAGATCGTCGATGAATTCTTTGAACATCACACGTCCATCGTGACCGAGGCGGAGAGGGTTGCTCTGCTGTTGAGTTTTGTGCGTTATGCCGAGCGTCAGGTGGTGTTGTTCGACGCGCTGGAGGATGCGGCGTTTCGCACGGTCAACGATATGCACGGGGCGGGAACGCTCAAGCATCTCGAATCGACGGTCCTCGAAAACAAGCGAAAAGCGGAATTGGAAGAAAAGCTGCGAGGGTTTTGCGTCCGGCTGGTTTTAACGGCGCATCCGACCCAGTTTTATCCCGGCTCCGTGCTCGGCATTATCAATGACCTGACGCACGCAATCGCCGAGAATAACATCACTGACATCAACACTTACCTGCGACAGCTTGGCAGGACGCCATTTATCAAAAAGCAAAAGCCGACGCCGTTTGACGAGGCTGTGAGCCTGATCTGGTATCTCGAAAATGTTTTTTACACGGCGGCTGGCAACATCGTTTCCGACCTGAACCGTTTTGCGGGTGGTGAAAATTCGCCAATACGAATGGGTTTCTGGTCGGGCGGCGACCGAGACGGGAATCCGTTTGTCAATGTCGGGACGACGTTGCAGGTCGCCAGGGCACTTCATGATTCGATTTTGAGGTGCTATTACCGCGATGTGCGGCTGTTAAAGCGGCGGCTGACATTTGCCGGCGTCGAGAGCATTTTGGCCGAGCTTGATGAGACGCTCTATCACGCCTTGTATTCGGATGACGGGATATCTGGTTTGGGCAAACAGAATATTCTTGACCCGTTGCTCACCATTCGCAACACATTGCTCGAGCGACACAACGGCTTATTCGTTCATTTGGTCAACGATCTGATCTACAAGGTCGAGCTGTTCGGCTTATTTTTCGCGTCGCTCGATATCCGGCAGGAGAGCAGCATTCACGGGCAGATATTGGCGAACATTGCGTCGAACAGTGACGCTTTGCCTTCGAATTACAACGAATTGAGCGATGGTCAAAAAATCCAAACGCTTTTGAATATTTCGCAGATCGCCGACGTAGCGTCATTCGGCGATGAGCTGACCAAAGACACGCTGCAAACCATCGCCGCCGTCAAAACGATTCAACAGCAAAACGGCTCTGCGGGTTGCGAGCGATACATCATCAGCCAGTGTCAGAGTGCTCTGAACGCAATTGAGGTCTATGGTTTGTTCCTGCTCGGCGGCTGGCGTGCCGACGAGATGGCGATCGATATTGTTCCTTTATTCGAGACGGTTTCCGATCTGCAAAATGCCGCCGACATTATGCGGCAATTGTACAAAATACCGCAGTATCGCCAACATTTGCGGGCTCGCCGCGATACGCAGACGATCATGCTCGGCTTTAGTGATGGCACAAAAGACGGCGGGTATTTGATGGCGAATTGGAGCATTTACAAGGCTAAGGACGAACTGACGCGGGTCTCAAAAGAATTTGGCATAGAGGTCATATTTTTCGACGGCCGCGGCGGTCCGCCTGCACGCGGTGGAGGAAAAACACACAAATTTTACTCGTCGATGGGTGAAAATATCTCGGACAAAGCCATCGAACTGACCGTGCAGGGCCAGACAGTTAGCTCCAATTTCGGCACGGTCGATGCGGCCCAATTTAATATCGAGCAGCTCATACACGCCGGCATCTACAATCACATTTCGGTTGCGAAGGACATCACTTTTTCCCCGATCGAGGAATCCCTGATGCGTCAGCTTGCGGGCGAAAGTTATGCGGCGTACGAAGGGCTAAAACAGCATCCGTCGTTTCTAGATTATCTGTTGGAGGTCAGCCCATTACGTTTCTATTCGGAAACCAACGTCGGCAGCCGCCCGGTCAAACGCGGCGGTGCGAGCAAGCTCGAATTCAAGGACCTGCGGGCGATCCCATTTGTAGGGGCCTGGAGCCAACTCAAGCAAAATGTGCCGGGTTATTACGGCGTCGGGTCAGCGTTCGAAAAGATTGAGGCAGACGGCAAACTCGCCGATGCAAAAGCGATGTACCAAAACAACGCCTTTTTCAAAGCATTGATGGACAACTGCGAAATGGCAATGGTCAAATCGTTTTTTCCGCTGACGGCGTATCTTGCCGAACATCCCGTTTTCGGCGAGCTATGGCGCAAAATTCACGACGAATATGAATTGACGCGAAAATATCTGCTATTGGTCTCGGAAAAGGACGAGCTGATGACCGACTATCCCGTCGAGCGGCAATCGATCCAAATGCGCGAGCGGATCATGATCCCGCTGACTACAATTCAACAGTATGGCCTCGCGAAAACACGAGAGGAATTGCAGCCGGATCTGCGTACAGCGTATGAAAAACTGATCATGCGGTGTTCGTTCGGCATCATCAACGCAGGAAGGAATTCGGCTTAAGCGTCCGGTTGTTTTAGATAATTATTGACGCCGATGGCGGCACGTTTTCCGTCAGCGATGGCCCAAACGATGAGCGACTGGCCGCGTTCGCAGTCACCGGCGGCAAAGACGCCACGCGCACTGGTCTGCTTGTTAGCGTCCACTGCGATTGTGCCGCGTTCGGTAAAGGCGAAACCGAAGTCGTCGAGCAGCCCGCCCTTTTCCGCACCGGTAAAGCCCATCGCCAGAAAGACGACATCAGCTTCCCAAATTTTCGCCGTTTCCGGAATCTCGCTGATCGAGCGGCTACCATTATCGCCGACCCATTCGATCTCGCCGGTTTCGAGGCTGGCCACGACGCCGTCTTCATTGCCGAGAAAGCGTTTTGTGAGTACAGCAAATTGTCGCGGATCCGAGCCAAAGAGTGTTGTGGCCTCCTCCTGGCCGTAATCGGTCTGAAATGTGCGAATACTCGCAAGCCACTGGTCGTGATTCAACACACGCTCCGGCGGCTGGGCCATAATTTCGAACTGCGTCACGCTCCGGCATCCTTGCCGCAGTGAACTTGCGATGCAATCCGTTCCCGTGTCGCCGCCGCCGATGACGATGACGTTTTTGTCACAAACGTTAATAAATTTGCCGTCCTCAAACCTTGAATCCAAAAGGCTTTTGGTATTCGCCGTCAGAAAATCCATCGCAAAATGAATGCCGTTCAGCTCGCGGCCCTCGATCTGCAAATCTCGAGGCTTAGGAGCACCGCCGCATAAAACTATGGCGTCAAACTCTCTTTTTAAGTCATTCGCGGTCACGTCACGACCGACATCGACGTTTGCTTGGAACGTAATTCCCTCAGCCGTTAAAAGCTCGACGCGGCGGTCGACGATATGCTTTTCGAGCTTCATATTCGGAATGCCGTACATCAAAAGGCCGCCAATGCGGTCGGAGCGTTCAAAAACAGTCACGTTATGACCCGCTTTGTTCAGGTCGTCGGCACATGCAAGACCGGCCGGGCCGGAACCGACGACGGCGATGCGTTTATCAGTACGATCCGTCGGCGGGTCTACTTTAACCCAGCCTTCGTCAAAAGCGCGGTCTATGATCGCGGACTCTATCTCCTTTATCATTACCGGCTCTTCGTTGATGCCGAGTACGCACGACGATTCGCACGGAGCGGGGCAGGCACGGCCTGTGAATTCCGGGAAATTGTTGGTCAGTGCGAGCCTTTTGTAAGCCTCTTGCCACTGGCCGCGATAGACGAGATCGTTCCATTCGGGAATCAGATTGTTGAGCGGACATCCGGTCGTCACGCCGTTGTGGGCCGTACCGTGATGGCAAAACGGAATGCCGCAATTCATGCACCGCGCACCCTGTGTTTGCAGGTCGCGGTCAGCCATCGGAGCGTGAAACTCGTCCCAATTGGCGACGCGCTCACTTGCCGGCTGTAGGATCGGCAGACTTCTTCCGAATTCGATAAAACCTGTTACTTTACCCATAATTTAGACGCTAACCTTCGCTGTAAAGGCTGCCATAGCTGCCTTTTCGGGCGACAACCCGCTCGATATCAGTTCTCGTTGAGCTTGTGTAACTTGTTGATAATCGACCGGGATGACGCGAACAAAGCGCGATAGATTTGCCTCCCAGTTATTGAGCAGATCTCTCGCACGCTGGCTGCCGGTCGATTCGGCGTGGGCGGTGATCAGGTCTCTCACAAACTCAACCTCGTCGCTTTCGTCGATCTGCGACAGGCTGACCATCTCGGTGTTACAGAGCCGCCAAAAGTCCTCGTGTTCGTCAAAAACGTACGCGATGCCGCCTGACATGCCCGCAGCAAAATTCTTGCCAGTTCGCCCCAATATGACTACTCTGCCGCCGGTCATATACTCGCAGCCGTGGTCGCCGATGCCTTCGACGACCGTGTTTGCCCCGCTGTTTCTCACAGCAAATCGTTCGCCAGCGACACCCGAAATAAAGGCGGTTCCGCTCGTCGCTCCGTAAAGAGCGGTGTTTCCGATGATGACGTTTTCGTGAGCAGGAAAGGTCGCGGTTTTTGGCGGAAAGACGATTATCTTGCCACCCGACAGACCTTTACCGACGTAGTCGTTCGAGTCGCCCTCGAGCGTCAGCGCCACGCCCGCAGGAAGAAATCCACCAAAACTCTGCCCCGCCGAGCCTTTGAAATTGAGCCTGATCTTTTCGTCTGGTAACCCCGCCGCTCCAAATCGCCGCGAGATCTCGCTGCCGAGCAGCGTTCCCACCGAGCGGTTGGTGTTGCGGATGGGAAGATCCGCAATGACACGTACCTCGGATTCGAATGCGGGACGGCAGAGGTCGAGCAGCACCGATTTGTCGAGTGTTTCGCCGAGCTTGTGATCTTGTTTGACTAGCTGAAATCGACTGTAGTCGTCGGGGACATCGGCCTGAAACAAGATCGGCGACAGATCGAGATGGCTTGCCTTCCAGTGCCCGCTGGTCGATTCGGCCTCCAAAATATCGCTGCGTCCGACCATCTCGTCAATGGTGCGGAAACTTAGCTCGGCCATAAATTCGCGAACCTCTTCGGCGACGAATTTCATGAAATTGACGACGAACTGCGGGTCGCCTGAGAATTTTTCACGCAAACGCGGGTCTTGCGTCGCGACACCGACAGGACACGTATTGAGATGGCAAACGCGCATCATGATGCAGCCAAGTGAAACGAGCGGGGCGGACGAAAACCCGAATTCTTCCGCTCCCAGCAACGTTGCGATAACAACATCGCGGCCGGTTTTCATTTGGCCGTCGGTTTCGAGACGGACGCGGTCGCGGAGGTTATTGAGCAGCAGCGTCTGGTGCGTTTCGGCGAGGCCGATCTCCCATGGGATGCCCGCGTGTTTAAGGCTCGTCAGCGGCGAAGCTCCGGTGCCGCCGTCGTGGCCGCTGATCAGGACGAGGTCGGCCTTTGCCTTTACGACGCCCGCAGCGACCGTTCCGACACCGGCCTCGGCGACGAGCTTGACGCTGATACGAGCGTTCTCGTTGGCGTTTTTTAAGTCGAAGATAAGCTGTTTAAGATCTTCGATCGAATAAATATCATGATGCGGTGGCGGTGATATCAGGCCGACGCCGGGCGTCGAATACCGCGTTTTGGCAATCCAAGGGTAGACCTTGTCGCCGGGCAACTGGCCACCTTCGCCCGGTTTGGCACCCTGCGCCATTTTGATCTGCAATTCTTGGGCGTTGACGAGATAGTGGCTCGTCACGCCAAAGCGTCCCGATGCTACCTGCTTGATCGCACTCTTACGCGAATCGCCATTCGCATCCGCAATATAGCGGTCCGCATCCTCGCCGCCTTCGCCGGTATTGCTTTTGCCGCCGAGGCGGTTCATCGCAATTGCGAGCGATTCGTGAGCCTCCTCACTGATCGATCCGTACGACATCGCACCCGTCTTGAAGCGTTTCAGGATGCTCTCGACCGGCTCGACCTCGTCGATGGGGATCGGGCTGCGTCCTGGCTTGAATTTCAAAAGCCCGCGCAGCGTCGCGAGATGGCCCTCCTGTTCATTCACGGCTTGACTGAATTCCTTAAATATTTTGTAATCGCCCGTGCGGCAGGCCCGCTGCAACGCATGAATTGTAACTGGATTGAAAAGGTGCGTCTCGCCCGTCTCGCGCCATTGGTAATTGCCGCCGATCTCGAGCGAATCGTGATTTGGATTGAGCGAAAACGCCTGTTTGTGACGGATCAGAGCCTCGCCCGCGATCTCATCCAGGCCGATGCCGCCGAGCCGCGACGCGGTTCCGGTAAAATATGTCTCAATGACCTCTTCGCTAATGCCGAGAGCCTCGAAGATCTGGGCTCCGAGATAGCTGCGGATCGTCGAGATGCCCATTTTGGAGAGCACCTTGACGACACCTTTGTTGACAGCTTTTACGTAATTTTTATTGGCTTTGGCTTCCTCAATAACGATTCCGCCAAGCCGGATCTGGTCGTGGATCGTCTCAAACGCGAGATACGGGTTGATCGCCGTCGCTCCGTAACCAAGCAGCAACGCAAAATGATGCACTTCGCGCGGCTCGCCGCTTTCGAGCACAAATCCGACCTGTGTTCGCGTGCCCTCGCGGGTCAAATGATGATGAACGGTTGATACGGCGAGCAATGCAGGAATTGGAACGCGATATTCGCTCATCTCGCGGTCGGAGAGGATGAAAATATCGTAGCCATTCTCGACCGCGCTGCTCGCTCGTTGGCAGAGTTTTTCGAGAGCCCATTCGAGGCCTTGCTTGCCGTGCTCTTTTTCAAAAAGCATCGGCAGCGTGATCGATTTGAAACCGGCCTTACCCCAAACACTGTCGGAATCGCCGAGCAGACGCAGCTTTTCCAACTCTTCGTTGGTCAGCACAAATGAATTGAGCTTGATCTGGTGCGCGGCCCGGGCGGTCGGTTCGAAGAGGTTTTCGTCGCGGCCGATCGCGGTGTCGATCGAGGTTACGAGATCCTCGCGGATCGCGTCGATCGGCGGATTTGTGACCTGGGCGAAAAGCTGTTTGAAATAGTTGTAAAGGAGCTGCGGCTTATTCGACAGCACGGCGAGCGGTGTGTCGTTGCCCATCGAGCCAGTCGCTTCCATGCCGTTCGTCGCCATCGGGGCAATGAGCATTCGCAGCTCTTCCTCGGTATAGCCGAACGCTCGCTGACGCTGGACCAGCGTTTCGTGGTCAACCTCGTGGACGAACGGCGGATCGGGCAGGTCGTTGATGTGGAGCAAATTTTGCTTGAGCCAGACCTGATAAGGAAGCTCGGTCGCGATCCGTTCCTTGATCTCGTCGTCGGGAATGATGCGGCCTTCACGCGTGTCGATCAGGAACATTTTGCCCGGCTGCAAGCGGCCCTTACGCAAGATATTTGCCGGGTCGATCTCCAAAACGCCGACCTCGGACGCCATAATGACGCGATCGTCTTTGGTGACGTAATACCGCGATGGCCGCAAACCGTTTCGATCCAAAACGGCTCCGATCAGCTCGCCATCCGTAAACGTGATCGCCGCCGGGCCGTCCCATGGTTCGAGCAGGCACGCGTGATATTCGTAAAACGCACGCTTTTCCTCGCTCATCACGTTCTCCGCCGACAGCGGTTCGGGGATCATCATCATGATGGAATGCGGCAGGCTGCGGCCCGCGAGCGTGAGCGTTTCGAGCGAATTGTCGAATGCCCCCGAATCGCTCGCCTCGCCGTCGATGACGCGCAAAACCTTGGCCGAGTCTTCGCCAAAGAGAGTCGAATTGAGATTTTTTTCACGAGCGTTCATCCAGTTGATGTTGCCGCGAAGCGTATTGATCTCGCCGTTGTGAGCGATGTAACGCATCGGCTGTGCCCGCGACCAGCTTGGGAATGTGTTCGTGCTGAAACGTGAATGAACGACCGCGATGGCGGTCTCAAAGGTCTCGTCGTGCAGATCCGGGAAAAATTCTCCGAGTTGACCGGTCGTGAGCATTCCTTTGTAGACGATCGTGCGCGTCGAGAGGCTCGAAAAATAAAACTGATCGGCGAGTTCCGCGTCCGCTTGGGTTATCTGTTCCTTTGCCCAACGGCGGATGACAAACAGCTTACGCTCGAAATGCTCGTTGTCAGTGATGTTGTCGCCTTTACCAATAAAGACTTGCCGGATCACGGGCTGCGAGTTCTTTGCTGTGGGCCCAAGCGATCTGTTTTCTGTGGGCACATCGCGCCAACCGAGGAGAGTTTGGCCCTCGTCGGCGATCACTGTTGCGAGCATCTTTTCGCAAAAGGCACGCTCGTCATTATCCGTTGGTAGAAAGACCATCCCAACGGCGTAATTTCGTGGTTCGGGCAGATCAATGCCCAGCCTGTTGCATACTTTTCGTAAGAATCCGTGCGGTATCTGCGTCAGGATTCCCGAGCCGTCGCCGGTGTTTTCTTCAGCACCGCTCGCACCGCGATGGTTCATCTGGACCAGCACCTTTATAGCGTCCGTGACCGTTTGGTGCGACGCTCGGCCTTTGATGTCGGCAACGAAACCAATGCCGCACGAATCGTGTTCAAATTGCGGCCGATATAGACCCCGATTTTTGGTTGGTGTATTCAAATTGGTTCCCTTTTGGTCACAGATTTCCGATTTTCTTACAAAAAAAAGTCATCACCCTTTTTTCGGGTAATGACTTTTTGCGTATTCGATACACAATAAAGGTCATTACCCGCTAAGTAATAATGACGGTCGTGCGTTTGATAATAATGATCGCTACCGTAGTGCGGCAGATTCTGAATACGATCGTATTTATCGGAGCGTCGTACATAAAACTATGTTTTTCTTTTGTGAAGATTATTACAATTTATTATGGCTTGTCAAGTTAAATGTTTGTAAAGAGCGGAAAAAGATTTAGCTGCGAATGCACGAATGTTCTTTTCAGATATTCGTGGATTCGCAGCTATCGTTTGTCCTTACGACGCTTCTGCCGCCGGCACCAATTTTTCCACAATTCAGGGCCAAAGCGGTCGCAGAGCGTCCTGGCCACGAATGGCGGGTTTGGAACTATCAGAAAGACTTACTTCTCCGATCGCTGGAAGCTTCGCCGCCTTCAGCTTAGCATTGAGTGCTGGAATGTCCGTCGCTACTATTTCGCTCCAAGCCTTGTTCGACTTTTCAAACGATGCTTGGGCCTCATTTGCGGCTGATACCGTTTGAGTCGTCGGTGTTACGTCAGCTTCCTGAAGCAGATTTAACAGCGATGTGAACGTGCCGCCAAGTTGGCCAAAGTTCGCATCAGAATTGGCCGCTGCGCCTCCGCCTCCGCCACCTCCGCGTCGTCCACCGCCGCCGCCGCCGAAGCGGGCAAGCTTTTGCTGAAGGTCCGTGATGTCCTTGGCCAATGGACTGGCATCACCTGCCTTTTGTTTGATCGCGGCAAGCTGGTCGCTGATCTTTTTAACGCTCTCAGTTGCCGAGCGGGCTGCCAAGATGCCGCGATAGGCGACCATTGACAGGATGTACTGTTTCAGCAAATCTTCGTCCGGTGTTGTAAGTCTCGGGTCCATCCGTACATTAAGCGATTGCGTGTAAGCTTTGCCATTTACGGTCAGCTTTACCGTATATTTGCCCGCCATAACGGCCGGGCCCTGAGGCACAAAAGGCGTATCTTTGTAGATCGCCGAGATCGGCAGATCATAGCCGTCCGACGGTGGATTTGGGTACATGAGGTCCCAGACGAAACGCTGCATACCGACCTCGTTCTTGAGAATTTGCGGTGGACGCAGCCAGTAGGTCGGGAAACGAAGTGTGTTCGGGTCGACCGCGAGCGGTTTGTCGTCGCTCGAATATCTGCGAACGAGTTGGCCTCCGGTATCGGTAATTTCAAGCACGATCGGCGTTTTTGCAGGTTCCTTAAGATAGTAGTTAATGATCGCTCCGTCGGGCGGGTTTTGTCCGGCGGGTTCCTCGGGGGGGAACGGCGTGTCGGTGTGGACGCTGCGTTTGACCCGTGTCGCTGTTTCCGGTGCAAACAGCACGGCGGCCGCGGCCTTTGTGCCGGATTCGATCTGCCTCAGATTCGTAACATCGTCAAGTATCCAAAACGACCGTCCGTGTGTGCCGACCACCACATCGTCCTGGTGGATGACGAGGTCGCGGATCGACGTTGCGGGCATGTTGAGCCGCAGCGGCTGCCAGTTTTCGCCATCGTCGGTCGAGAAATAAACCGCTTGTTCGGTACCGGCGAAGAGCAGGCCTTTGCGGACAGGGTCTTCGCGAACGACGTTGACGATGCCGCCGAAGGGCAAGCCTTTGACGATCTCCTTCCACGTTTTGCCGCCGTCATGGGTCCGCAAAATATGCGGCCTGAGGTCGTCGAGGCGAAACGTATTTATCGCGGCATAAGCTGTATTGGCGTCAAATCGGCCGGCGTCGATCAGCGAGACCTTGGCCCAGGATTTGAGCTGGGGCGGCGTGACATTTTGCCAGTTTTTGCCTCCGTCGCGGGTGACATGGATCAGGCCATCGTCGGTCCCGGCCCACAGCGTATCTGCGTCTTTGTACGACGGGGCAACCGTGTAAACTACACCGCGCCGGGGCATCGTTTCCATGTCTTTGGTTGCGTAAATGCCCACGTTTGCGGGCACGTCCCATTTTTCACGAGACAGATCGGGACTGATCACGGCCCAGCTTTGACCTCCGTCCAAAGTCTTAAAAACAACATTTCCGGCGAAATAGAGAGCGTGTTTATCCACTGTCGAAAACACGACAGGAGCGGTTCGCAGGAAGCGGTACTTTCCACTGCGGACTGCCTCGGGCATGATGTTTTGGACCTGGCCAGTGCGTTTGTCGAAACGCGTGAGTTTTCCGCCGTAGATCATATTCGGGTCTAGGGGGTCAGGAGCGGCGTAGCCATATTCTTCGAGTCCGACCGTCCGCCAGTCTTTTGCGAGGATCGCTCCGGTATCGCCGCGTGACGAAACGCCGGCTGAGCCACTTTCCTGCTGGCCGCCGTAGACCCAATACGGATACTGGTCGTCGGTTGCGACATGGTAAAACTGCGCCGTTGGCTGGTTGTACCAACTCGACCACGTTTGTCCGCCGTTGACCGAGATCGTCGCTCCCTGATCGCTGGCGATCATGATGATGTCCGGGTTTGCCGGATTGATCCAGAATCGGTGGTAGTCATCGCCGCCTGGAGCGCCTTTGAAACCAATAAATGTCTTTCCACCATCGGTCGATTTGTAAGTCGCTGTATTTGCGATAAATATCGTATTCGGATCGTTCGGGTGCACCTTAACCTCGGCAAAATCGCTGCCCCGGCCCCAGATGCGGTTGTCGGTGTTTGTCTGCTCCCAGGTTTCGCCGGCATCATTAGACACGTAAATGCCGGCTGATTTGGCATTGGCATCGACGGTTGCGTACATCCGTCTTGGGTTGCTCGGCGAGATCGCAAATCCGATGCGACCTAATCCCTGCTCAACGGTTGGTAAGCCGCCAGCCAACTTCTTCCAGGTTGTTCCGCCGTCGGTCGATTTAAAGAGGCCGCTTTCCTTGCCCTGCCAAGCACCGTTTTCCCACGGGCCCTGACGTCCGGCCCAGAGATCGGCGTACAGGGTGTTTGGGTCTTTTGGGTCGAACTCAACCTGGAATGCTCCGGTGTCCTGATCTCTGTACAAAACTCGTTCGAACGTCTTGCCGCCGTCGGTCGAGCGGTAGATGCCGCGTTCCTCGTTTGGGCCATACGGGTGGCCGAGAACGGCGACGAACAGTCGATTTTCATTTTTTGGATCGACCGCGATCGAAGCGATCTGCTGACCTTCGCGCAGGCCCAGATGCGTCCACGTCTTACCAGCGTCGGTCGATTTGTACATGCCGTCGCCCGTCGCGAGGTCGGGTCGCTGGAGGCCTTCACCGCAGCCGACGTAAATCACGTTCGGATTTGATCGTGCAATGGCGAGGTCACCAATCGAGCCGGTCGGCTGGTCGTCAAAGATCGGTTTCCACGTGCGTCCTGCATCCGTAGTTTTCCAGACACCGCCGTTATTGACGCCAATGTAAAAAACATTCGGTTGCGAAGGTATCCCGACCGCGCCGACCGTTCGGCCGGCGCGAAACGGGCCGATCATTCGCCAACGCATGCTTTGGTAAAGCGATTGGTCGATCTGCTGTCCGATAGATATTGTCGGGAATGCAAAAAACACGGCAAGAGCCGCGAGAACGATCCCGCGAAACGCCGAAGCGGTCGAATTGAACATAGGGTTTCTCCTGAAAGTGATAATTCAGAAGATTAACAGAAAACGGGAGTTGATAGTTATTCCCCGCATGAGTATTAATGTAATTTTTTTTCAGGCGTGGCAAATCTCGCTTTTCTGAAAACCGATCGTCGTCCGCCGGCGCTAAAAACCCCTCTCGCGGCTCAGTTCGGGGCATCAGCGAGGTGCGGGCCGTATTTTGAAAGCATTACGTGACGGTCAGCAACAGGAAGATAGTCGTTCGAAGACTCGATATTACGCATTTAATCCGCTTTGGCTGTATCATGAAAGATGATAATAGCAGCGCCGGTGGCATACGGTTCGTTTGAGCAAAACCTTTCAAATACCGCTATTTCGCCGGACAAAAAAGAGAGTTATTTTATGATCATCAGCGTATCAAAATTATGGACTACGATACTCTCGTCAGCCTTTATCACCTTGTTATTTTGCGTTGGCTTGTCCGTCGCTAATGGGCAGGTGACCGCTCAGCCCAGCCCGACACCCGGCCCGCGTCGTCCTTTGCCCGAACCTAAAAATCCAAAACTGCCGACGCTTTTCCTGATCGGCGACTCGACGGTTCGCAACGGGCAAGGCGACGGAGCCGGCGGACAATGGGGTTGGGGTGAGCCGATAGTCGAATATTATGACGCCTCCAAGATAAACGTTGTCAATCGCGCCGTCGGCGGCCTGAGCAGCCGCACCTATCTGACCGGCGGGCACTGGGACCGCGTCCTGGCGATGCTCAAGCCGGGCGATTTTGTAATGATGCAGTTCGGCCACAACGACGACGGAGCGGTCAACGACAATTCCCGTGCCCGCGGCACGATCAAAGGCACAGGCGAGGAAATGCAGGAGATCGACAACATTCTGACCAAACAGCATGAGATCGTGCATTCGTACGGCTGGTATTTACGAAAATTTATCGCCGACGCGAAGGCCAAGGGTGCGACGCCGATCGTCTGCTCGTTGATCCCGCGAAAGACCTGGAAGGACAGTAAGATCGTTCGCAACACCGCCAATTATCAGAAATGGGCGGCCGATGTCGCGAGATCGGAGAAGGTTGACCTGATCGATCTCAACAACATCATTGCCGATCAATACGACGCGATGGGCGAGGAAAAGGTCGAGCCGATGTTCGCCGACCCACACACGCACACAAGCCTCGTCGGCTCCCAACTAAACGCCGAGAGCGTTATCAAGGGTTTGAAAGCGCTCAAGAAAAATCCGCTCGGCCGATATTTTTCGACGAAAGGCAAGAGCGTTCACAAGTAGATCGGCCCTATTTCGCGACCCACCCCGGAAGTGTTTGCGGCCGGACGGTCGTCAGGCCGCCGATGATCTCAACCGGTTTCGATTCGATCTTGACAGTCCCGCTCGTCAGTCCTTTTCTCGTGGCCGTGACCGTGATCGTGCCGGGATTCATCGTTGAGCGGATCGCCACTCGATTGATGCCGCATTCAGTGTCGAGAAAAAGGTTGTTTGTCGATTCGAGCTTTGCGGCATTTAGACCACCACGCCAGATCGTAGGCCCGGTCACTGTGAAATCCACTCTCGCCTCATCGGTCGGCACACGTCGCCCTTTGGCATCGACCACTTCGACGTCAATAAACGCAACGTCGCTCCCGTCCGCCTGCAAGCCCTGCGGCCCGGCGTGCGGAGTCAGCTTAATGGCTACAGGTTCACCGGCGGTCTCGATCTCCTGTTGGGCGACGATCTTGCCACCCTTAGTCGCAACTGCTTTTATCGTTCCCGGAGCGAATGCAACGTTTGGAAAAGCGTAGATGAATCCTGTCGAGAGTCCGGCAGTTGGATCGTCCATTTTTACATTCGGATTATCAGCATCAACGAAATTTGCCGATTTTGTCTGCACGCCGATCGATTTGCCGTTAACGAAAAGCTCCACCTGATCGCAATGCGAGGCCGCGACATAGATGGTTTTCTTAGTACCGACGGGATAGGTCCAGTGGCCGATGATCGAGAGGTCCGGCTTTTCGTTTTGCATTACGCGCGAGACATAAAATATGGGCTTAGGCAGGCGCACGCCGTCCACCTTGCCGCTGACGCGGAGCACGTAGCTGCCCTGCTGGCGGCCGTCGGCGTCCGAATCGGTGAAGTAGATCGACGAATAGCCCGACCATTTCGAATGCGCCGGGTCGGTGTTGTCGATCCTGTTGCTGACGTAGGCGTAATACCGTGTCGCGGCAGCCAGGCTGAACGATTCCGAGTTCCAATGCCAAGTATCGCCGCCCGGTCCGGGACGGTTATTCGGCCCGGGGACGATCTTGGGTTTGAATCCGAAATGCGGCGGCGAATAGTCGTCCCAGACGTTACGGCCCGCTTCGTCGCGAAAATCCTCGGTTTCGATCAGCGGAGCCTTATCGCGGCGGGCAATGCTGTAGCCCCGGAAAATATCATCGCCGGCTACTTTATCGGTTCGCGGGTCCTGGCCGACCATCACGCCGTAGAATTCGGATACCGGCGTCAAGGCCTTGTTTTCAGCTTCGAGATCGTTGTCCCGCGTGCCCATGACGCGGCCGCCGTGCGGGTCGAGTTCCTTTCGCATGGCGACCATCTGCACCATCTGCTCGGGCGTGACGATCGTGTTGCCGGCTTCCCAAAACAGGACGCTCGGATTGTTCCGATACGAGATCATCGTTGATCGCATCACCTCGGCCCGCTGTTCCCACTGGCGGCCCGTAACCAATTTCTCTTTATCGCCGGCCGGTGCGACCTGGACGATGCCAAGACGGTCGCAAGCCTCGACATCAGCCTTTTGCGGGGCGACGTGCATCCAGCGCATGTAATTGCCGTTGCTCTCACGCAGAATTGAGAGCGTGTAATCATGCATCCAGTTCGGATAGGCCCCGCCGAGCCCGGCCCAGTCGTTTGCCGATCGCTGCGAGTAACCGGTTAACCAGACAAACCGGCCATTCAACCAAACTCCGCCTTTCCCCGTGCCGCCTTTAAATTCCGTCTTACGAAACCCGGTCGTCGTGTCAACCACATCAACCACCTTGCCGTTGACCGTCAGGATCGAATAGACATGATAAAGGTAAGGATCGTTGACATCCCAAAAACGGACGTCTTTCAAAGTGCCGGACGCTTTGAATACTTCCGCCTGTCCGGCTACGAGATCTGAGGTCGTACCATCGAATTTTGCCTTGACGCCCCCGGCCGCGTCGACAACCAACGCCGAAAGCGTGATCGATGCATAATCGCTAGTTTCATTGACAACCTCGGATTCGACCTTAATATCGGCTGTCTTTTTTGCTAGATCGATCGCGTCGGCATAGACATAAACGCCTTTCGATTTGAGATTTTCGTAGATCGGCAGTGTTTGGTAAACCTTGTCGGTTAGGATGAGCGATGCGTTGCGGTTGAGGCCGCCGAAGTTGGGGTTGAAATCTTTCGAGTTCCACCGGAATGCCGTTCCCGTAGCCTCTTCCTTGTAGTCGGTACTGTTGTCGGCCTTAACGGCAAGGATGTTGTCCTGGCCGCCAAATTTCACGGTTTCCGTAATGTCGAACCCAAATGTTGTGACGCCGTTCTCATATTTGCCGATCGGTTTTCCGTTTAGGAAAAAACGTCCGGCCTGTCTCATGCCTTCGAACGCAAGAAAAATCTTTTTCCCGTCCGCATTTGCGGGCAGCTTAAAATGTTTTCTGTACCACCCGACGCCAAACCGCTTTTCGCCCTGATCCCCGCCCCCGTGACTTATGAACGCTCGATACGTATCTACGTCGTTCCACGTATGCGGCAGGCTGACGTTCTCCCATTTCGTGTCGTCGAAATCCGTTTTTTCAGCTCCCGGCACGTCGCCAAAGATAAATTTCCAGCCCGGATCAAAATTGTAAGCGGCACGCGACGAAGCCGGAGGCTGATAGCCCAAGCCGTTCGCGACGCAAAAAACGACAAACGCGGTGATGATTGACGCAGAAAAAAGCCTTTGTTTCATGAGATTTTTACCATTCCTGACAACAATATCAAGTCCAGTAATTTCGGTCTAGTGAGCGATAGTTAATCGCTTCACTGAGGTGTTCCGGCTGGATGTTTTCGCTGCCTTCGAGATCGGCGATCGTTCGCGAAACTTTCAGGATACGGTCGTGGGCCCTGGCTGAGAGGCCCTGCCTGAGCATCGCCTTTTCGAGCAACTCTTCGCTCTGATCGTCGAGCGAGCAGAACGCCCGGATCTGCTTTGTCGACATCGACGAATTCGAAAACCCATCACCCGCAAATCTCGCAAGTTGTACCCCGCGTGCACGAATAACACGGTCGCGGATCACGTCGGAACTGTCACCAGGGGCAACACCTTTGCCGCGCAACTCGTTAAATTTTACGGCCGGAACATCGATGTGGATATCGATGCGGTCCATCAGTGGGCCGGAAATTTTCCCAACGTACCGCTGGATCTGCATCGGCGAACATTTACACTCGCGCGAAGAGCCGAAATATCCGCAAGGGCACGGATTCATTGATGCGACCAGCGTAAATGCCGCCGGAAACGTCAGCGAGGTCGCGGCCCGCGAGATCGTCACATCCTTGTCCTCCATCGGTTGACGGAGGACTTCGAGGACGCTGCGGTCGAATTCAGGCAGTTCGTCGAGGAACAGAACGCCGAGATGGGCGAGCGAAACTTCACCCGGTTTCGGGATCGAGCCGCCACCGATCAGACCGGCCTGGCTCACGGTGTGATGCGGAGATTTGAACGGCCGCTCAACGATCAACCCGGTGTTGCCCGTAAGTCCGGCAACCGAATGGATCTTTGTGATTTCGATCGCCTCTTCGAACTCGAGCGGCGGCAGGATCGTTGGCAGACGCTTAGCCAGCATCGTCTTTCCGGAACCGGGCGGGCCAATAAAAAGAATGTTGTGGCCACCGGCGCTCGCAACCTCCAATGCACGTTTCGCTGTCTGCTGGCCGCGGACCTCGTTAAAATCGACCCGGTATTTATTCTTGCGGGATTTCAGTTCTGAAATGTCGAGCTTGAGCGGGGCAACCCGCGTTGGGCGGCCAATTTGTAGATCTTCGGCCAGCCCGGCGGCTGTGCGAAGGTCGGGGACCGGATAAACATTGACGCCCTCGACAACCGCCGCCTCGGTCGCATTCTCCTCCGGTAAAAGCAGATTTTTTACTCCGGTCTCGCGGGCTTTGAGAGCTATCGATAACGCCCCGCGCACGGGCCGCACCCGTCCGTCGAGCGACAGTTCGCCAACGCTTAGTGTGTTGTCCAAACTATCGATTCCAAGATCGCCCGCCGCACCGAGAATGCCGAGCGCGATTGGCAGATCAAAGGCCGCCCCCTCTTTGCGAACGTCAGCCGGTGCGAGATTTATTGTTGTTTTATGAAACGGGAAGAAATATTTGCTGTTCGTGATCGCCGCCCGTACACGCTCCCGCGATTCGCGGATCGCCGTGTCCGGCAGCCCGACGATCATAAACGGCGGCACCGTGTCCACTTCTTTTGGAACGGGTTGCAGATTGACCTCGATGTCGACGATCAATGCGTCGATACCATAAACGGTCGCCGACTGGGATAGGAAAAGCATAAAAAACTCGGATCAGGAACTTGGAATATGAGAGATTTTATACCACTCTTTCTGCATCAGCAGCAAATAACTGATCGAACATATTCCGCTCGTCATAATTTATAACGTTTAATTCCATTAACGAAACGTACTTATGCTCAAAACCCCGTTCTGCGTTATGTTCTCAGTCGGCATCACCGGTTGTGTGGCAAGCGAATCGGGCAAACGGCAATGGAATAAAGCCGCGAGCAGCGGGCATTGAACCATCACATGGTTGGGGCGAAAAGCAATATTTTAAGGACGTTGGAATGCTTGTATGAGTGGAGTTTTAAATCAGCCTGTTTTGATGCTAATGTTTTGTATCAGAATTAATTGAGGAATTGATGAAACAATTTATTACCAATCTGGCTTTATTTATGGTTTTTGCGATCGCATTTTCGAGTTTTAACGCTTGTAAGACTACACAGCAGACGGCAACAAACGACAATGCCGTCAACGCGCCCGCCAATGCTAATACGGAGAAAACCGATTCAAAATCGTCCGACTATCCGCCGCTGCCGGTGGCAATCGCCGATGCCGATATCGAATTGGTAGACGGTACGGTCACAAAGGTTTCGGGGCACAAGGGCAAAGTTCTCCTACTCGATCTTTGGGGTATATGGTGCGGGCCGTGCGTTGCCGAAATGCCGCATCTCGCGCAGCTCCAGGCGGCTTATGCCGATAAGGGATTTGAGGTTATCGGCCTCAACATCGGCGACCAGGACGGCGGCCCCGAGGATCTTGGCAAGATCAAGGCATTTGCCGAAAAGTTGCAGATAAACTATACGATCGGGCGGATCCAGAATACGACGACCGGCCAGTTTTATAGGGTTTCGCGGCAGCAGGCCGTGCCGCAGACATTTCTCGTCGATCGCGAGGGACATCTCCGCGGAGTATTTGTTGGCGGCGGTCCGAAGGTGTTAAATTCGATCATGGAAACCGTCGAAAAGACGATGAGCGAATGACTCTGTTCCAGGTTTAGGATTTTTTTCTTCAACTTGGAACTTTGAACTCGAAACTCGGAACTTTTGGCTCAACGAGGATCGTCTTAAAACTCGCGAGGCTTACCAATCCAGGAGCCGCGCGCTTCGGCTTATTTACAAACTTCTTAAGCGTATAATGTACCGCAGCTTTCGTCTGCGACCGCCCGCTGCTGTAAAAAGCGGCCAGTTGCGCCGCTTCGAGCAGCGTCTTGTTGGGAATTTCTTTGCGTCCCGCGTTTCGAATCACAACGTGCGAGCCCGGATAGTCCGCTGCGTGCATCCACGTGTCGAGCGAGCGGGCGACGCGGAACGTCAGATAATCGTTATCCGTAGCTTTTTTTCCCACTAATATTTCAAATCCATCCGTCGATATAAATCGCCTCGCACCGTTAAACTCGATCTCGCGTTTTTTCTTACGGGCAATAGCGATCGGTTTTCGCGGCGGGATGATTAGGGATGTCAGGTACGCTTCGTTTCCTTCGTCGATCGCGACTTCAATGAGACCCATTTTTTCGTCTGCGGCAGCGAGTTTTTCCTTGGCCGCGAACATCCGTTCATTAATAACCTGCGTGCCGTTTCGGGCTTTAACGTAACGGCGAAAATACCCTTCGGCGACCTCGCTGAGCGGCTTGTTCGATTCGCCTTCGATCTCAATTGTCGGAACTGCTTCGTCGAAATAGTCCGTGACGAGGATCACGTCTCCTCTCCGTTCCGCATTATTGACGTTTGCAAGGAGCAGATCACCGTACCGTTTCCAGCGCCCGGGTTCGCCGTGTTTTGTGAGGTCGGCGTTTAGATTGTTGATGAGTTTTTGGTGTTTTTTGATCTCGCCCGCCGCTCTGCGTCGAACGGTCGATGCCAATTGATCGAACCGGTCGGTGTTTGGAGTTCCAACTTTAGTTGGCTTTTTGTCCGGTGAAGACGGAAGTCCGGACCCGGTCTGTTGAATACTCATAGCTTCGAGTTTAGATCAGGCGCTAAAAAGCCCAAAGTATCACAACTTTGGGCAAACCATGTGTCCGTAGCCCGCACGTCAGTAAGGGCCTATCCCCGCTCAGCATACCCTCCCTAACGGTCGCGCTACTGACGCCACCCTAAAACTCGCGAACAACGATCGTACCCGAAAGCAGGTCGTGTATCGCACGTCTTTCTTCGTTAAAGAGAGCGGTGATAAAACCGGCACCGGCAAACAGGAGCGATATGATGTAAAGCGATGAGCTGATCGCGGCCTGGTGCAAGGTCGGGTATTCGTTTTCGAGAGCGTCGACGATCTCCAGCGAGAACAGCCTCATGCCCATGGTCTTGCCAAAAAAGCCAACACTGGTCGTCATATAGAGGAACGAGACGATCGCCCATGTGGCCGAAAACGTCAGAATTCCCGACGCCGTCGTCCAACTGGCACCGGCAAAGGCAAACGGCAAAAGCAGCACCATCGCGGTGAACGCACTGATGATCAGATCAAAAAGCCCGGCCCCAAAACGCATGGAAAACGGAGCGAGATCGTCGATCTCGTCTTCATAACCGTCCGTCGCTTCCAAGTCGACGATCTCGGTATTTTCAGCCCTGATCCGGATACGGTTGATCTCGGCAAACTCGGTCGGACGAGCCCCGGAACCGGCTTTGATAACAATCGGATCATTGATCTCGATGACGTGTTCCCTGATTTCCTCGACGCGCTCGATCCTTTCGGCTATCGGCGGCAGTTTGTTTGTGTCTCGCTTTTGCTCGACTGGGGGCGGCGGAACGACGAGCCTTGGCTTTGACGGAGTCATCATCGGAGCCGCAGATCTCGCCGGTGCGGTGGCCGTCGCGGCACGGCCATTAGGAGCAACCACGTCAAACGGAAACGATCGTGCCGGGGCCGGTCTTGCCGGCGGCATTTTTTTCGGTGCATCGGGCTCGGAAAAAGTGTTTCTCGATTCGTTGATCCGCCGCATCGCATTGGCAACGCGCGGATCGGTGATCTGAGCTTCGGAGGCAGGTTCGACATGCTGAACGATCTCGGCCTTAAGCGCCGCTCCGCCATTTGTCGGATACGACTGGCCCACATGCGTTGACGCCGAGTTTTGCCCGCCTTTGCGCTGCTGGACCGCATTCTGCAATTGCAGCCGCCAATCGGGCAACGACGCGCTTTTCGTTTGAAATTCAACGAGCGTGGGGCTTGTTTTGGGAGCTACCAGATCGCAGGTTACCTGCTGCTTCGCTATGGGCGGAGGTACCCGAGTTGGCAGTCGCATCGCTGGCGGCGGCCCGAAGTGCCGGTTTACCGGAGCCGGCTCGGCTCGGGCCTCGATGCGACCCGAAACGACGGGGGTTATTTTTGTCTGAAGATCCTCGCGAACGGTGTCATTCATCATGGCTCCGCAAGTAGGGCAAATTGAAAGGGTCGGTGCTAAACTCCGATCACATACGGGGCAATTCATAGGCGTTTGTCGAATGTGCTGAGATTTATGAAGCGAACTTCCAGAAAACTAACCGATAATATCAGGAGTTACTTTAAGTAGTCAATAGTAAAGCGCACAAAAGTTTAAACTTTTCGATGTTTTACTAAAATGTTAAGCGCCATGTGGAAAACTATCGCGCCTGTGGAAATCTATCAGAGCGGTTGGCGACCTGCAAAACCCGCTTCGGGCTCGTGCCACCACTCGATGCGGTCGTCCTCGCCCAGCTGCCAGCAGAGCAGTATGATTCGTTCGCCTCGCATACTTGGGAAATCGATCAGGCCGCGCGAATAGTCCTTTAGTTCGATGCCGAGATCGTGGAGCTCGGTCGTCAGTTTGCCGACCGTGTAGAGTTTACTGACGTAACCGGTGCCGCCCTCCATGCCGCCGCCGAATTCGGATGCACTGGCCGCCGCCCGGGCGGCATCTCGCAGCCCATCGATCGCGGCGTAGAGAGTCTGGATCGACTGCAGTTTGGGAATAATATCGGGCAGCAGCGCGTTGGCCTCTTCAAGCGTGAACAGTTTCATCCTCTCTCTCGCAGATTTGCAAAATCGGCGGCCTCATCGGTCTCAGTTTCGGAGTAATCGGCATCAAACGGCACAGGCCGCGCCACTTGCTTAAAATCGCCGCCCCGCTCGTCATCAACGTGCAGCTCGCCCGGGGGAATGAACGACGGCACATCGTACTCACCCGTTTGGGTGGAATCCTTCCGAATAAGATCGCCAATATCGCCGAGGTCGATAAAAAAATCGGCTACGTCAATCAGCCTCGGGGCCGTATTCGAGCGAAACCCGGCGACCTCGACCCTGCAGCCTTTGTAAGCGACGGCGTTGACGGCGTAGACAAAATCTTCGTCGCCGGACACCAAAACGGCGGTGTCGTAACGACCCGCGAGACTCAGCATATCGACGGCGATCTCGACATCGAGATTCGCTTTTCGGGTGCCGTCGTAGAAGGTCTTGAGCTGCTTCTGAATGACGCGAAAGCCATTGCGCCGCATCCACAACAGAAACCCCTGCTGCCGCTCTGCTCCGACATCTACGCCGGTGTAGAAAAATGCCCTCAGCAGACGCCCGTCACCGAGCAGCAGCCGGAGCAGCTTATTGTAATCGATATCTATATTATGAAAACGCGCTGCGTGAAACAGATTATTGCCGTCGATAAAAACGGCGACCCGTCCACGATGCCCAAACTGCCAGGATGAGCTGGTAGTCGTGTCGAACTGCATCATGTTAAGTACCTCAAACTGCGAGTATAAACGGCTAATTCCGAGGTCGGACAGGCGAAGAAAATTTCGGTGAGGGCAAGGCGTTTGTTAAATCAGCAATTGATCTTGAAGTTCCGAACTATCCAGTTTTCAAAAAATATCAGAGTTTACCTAATAAAGTGCCTTAATATTATTTTGCCAATACCGACGATCCCTATCGTCTGCTTTTATCATAATTGAGCCTGCTCCTAGTTTGCCAACCCAGCATGATGCGGTCAAGCAATTTCGTGATGAAAGTGTTAAAATTCTTTGTCACCATCCTCTTTTTATGCCAGATATTGCTGAAAACCAATCCGACGACACGCCCGGATTTGATCCTCGCATCCAAACTGAGGACATCGCCTTTAAACCGCACGAAATGGTGGTGTGCGGAGCCTGCGGGCGAACAAATCCGCCGAACCGGCTTGCATGCATCTATTGCGCAAATCCGCTTGAGATCAAGCCTGAAAATGCCGCGTTGATCAAGCCAGCCTTGCGAAGGCTCGACGCGTGGGAGCTGGGCTATAATGTGATACTAGTTGAACCGATGGCAATGGATCAGGCACCTGTGGCGAATGCGGCAGCTTTTTTATCGATGGATCCGGACACCCTCGCCGTAATTCTTGATGCCGGCGAACCTCTGCCGCTCGCCCGTGTGGAAAGTCAGGCAGAGGCCGATATTTTGATCGCGGGTCTCGACCGCCTCGGGCTGAGATCGAGGGTCGTCACCGATGCCGATCTGGCGGATGACAAACTGCCGATCCGCTTGAGCGGTATCGAACTCCGCGATCAAACCATTAGCGTTACAGATTTTAATACCCGAAAGGTGACTGAGATCAACATCGACGATCTGGCATTGCTCGTACCGGGAATCATTACGACGAGTAAAGTGGATGCCGTTGAGAAAAAGGGCCGAGGCGGAAAATCCAAGGTCATCGACGAAACGGCAACAGCCTCAGACGAATCGATCCTTGATATTTACAGTCGCCACGACCCTGTCGGATTTCGCGTGCAGCTGACCGGATTTGATTTCTCGTGTCTTGGTGATGACAAAGGGATGATAGCTGTCGAGAATCTGCGCCGCCTCATTGTCGTGTTAAAGGAACACGCCTCGAATGCCCGACTTGTCGCCGATTATAAACCAGTGCGGGTGGCCCTCGGGCAGGTTTGGGAGGTCGAATTCAGAAAGGATCCGAAAGGGGTACAGCGGTCAGGATTTGCCAAACGAGAATTCGGCACAGTATCCTCCACAAGCAATCTACGGCAATTTACAAAGTATTCGCGACTGCAATGGCATCTGTTATGAAGAAAAAGGGACAAGGAATGAGGGACAAGGGACGAGAGAGAGAGCAGAGCGATCTTCGATCGAAGCCCTCGCCCCTCGCCCCTCATTCCCCGTCCCTCATCTACGGTGTGCTGCCGGTTCTCGAAGCGCTTCGGGCCGACAACCGCCGCGTCGACAAGGTCCTGATCGTCGACGGGGCCAAGGAGCATCGGCTCTCCGAGATCATTGACCTGTGCCGCTCGCATTCGATCGCGTGGAACCGCGTGCCTCGCGAGACGTTTGCCAGGCATCTCGACAGCCAGGTAAATCACCAGAGCGTACTGGCGTTTTCGGCTTCGGCCGCGTATGTGACAACGTTAGATATTTTGGAACAAGCCGGCGAGACGCCGCTGATCGTAATCCTTGACGGTATCGAAGACCCGCGAAATCTCGGAGCCATTCTGCGAGCAGCCGAATGTGCCGGAGTAGATGGTGTCGTCATTCCCGAACGCCGGGCGGTCGGTCTAAACGACACCGTCGCGAAATCTTCGGCCGGTGCGATCGAGTATGTAAAGGTCGCAAAAACTACAAACCTGAATCGATTTATCGAAACGCTGAAAGAGCAGGATATCTGGGTTGTTGGCACAAGCGCGGATGCGGAGACGAGCTACGTCGATTGGGATTGGACGCGGTCCTCGGCTCTTGTGCTGGGCGGCGAAGGCGGTGGGCTGCACAGGCTCGTCGCGGAGAACTGCGACGTCTTGGTAAAAATACCGATGTATGGAAAAATAGATTCTCTGAACGTATCGGTCGCCGCGGGCGTAATACTTTTCGAAGCGGTTAGACAACGAGTTTCGAGTTCCAAGGTACGGGTTCCGAGTTAGATGCGGAAAGTCGATTTGGAGCTTGAAACTCGGAGCTCGGAGCATAAAATATATGTTTTGCCCAAAATGCGGTGGTCAAAATCCGGAAACAGGAAAATTTTGTCGAAGTTGCGGCACTGACCTTGGCAACGTTTCGCAAGCGTTGACGGGCAATATGCCGCAGGCCCGGCCGATGCTGGATCGCAAAGGCAAGCCTCTCAGCTGGGACCGAGCCGTGGCAAAGATCTTTACCGGGCTCGCCTTTATCGCGGTTTCTCTCGCCTTGGCTTTCTCGCAGGCGGGCCGCGGCTGGTGGTTCTGGATGCTGATCCCGGCCTTCTCAAGCCTCGGGGCCGGCGTTGCTCAATACGTTCAATTACGAAAGGCAGAAAAGGGCGGCATGATGTACTCACCGGAAATTTTACCGCCAGCCCAAAATACCGCCCTGCCGCCGCCGCAAACGGCTTGGGTTGCCCCCGACAACCGCTACAAAACCGGTGACCTCGTCCCGCCAAGCGTTACCGATGGCACAACCCGGCACCTGGAAATGGATTCCGAAAACCAGACGATGCCGCTGCCGAAGAAATAAAGCTATTTTTTCCGTAAGCTCAACTTGTGCCCGTTGAGACGTTCCAGGATCGAAAGATACCTTCGCGGGAAAAGGCGTGAAATGATGCTGATGGCTTTAGCGTCTTTGCCGATCAGGATGCGGGGCTCGTTTGATTTAATTCCTTTCACTATCACATCGGCGGCGACCTCGGGTGTCGTCTTGGCGATGCGGTCAAAGAGCTTTGCGCCCTGATCTTTCCATTCACCGGGCGTATCTTTTCCGACGCGGGAATTGCGGACGATGTTTGTCAAAATGCCGCCCGGATGGACGCATGAAATAGCCACATTTGTGCCTTCCATTTCGTGACGAAGGCTCTCGGTAAATCCTCGAACGGCAAATTTTGACGAGCAGTAGGCCGACTGTTCTTGGGGAGCGATGAAACCGAAAACGCTCGAAACATTAACGATATGAGATGACGGCTGCTGCGTCAGTATTGGCAAAAAGACCTTGCAACCGTACACGACGCCCCAAAAGTTGATGCCCATTAGCCACTCGAAATCTTCGATCGAAAGTTGCTCGAACGTTCCGATCACGCCGACGCCGGCGTTGTTTATCAAGTGCGTCACGCGGCCATGCCGAGCCATTACGTCATCGGCAAGTTGCTGAACCTGCTTGAGATCGGATAGGTCGGTCACGTGAAGCGAAACAGACACACAGAGTTTTTCAACCATCGCGGCAGTCTCGGTCAGGCCCTCTTCGTTAACGTCGGAGACGGCGATCGCGGCGATCTTTTCCTCGGCAAGTCGCACCGCCAACGCCCGGCCGATTCCCGAGGCCGCTCCGGTAATGACCGCGACACTATTGTTTGAAAGACTCATAAGAACTTTCGCCGCAGATAAACGCGGACGACGCAGATAAGAAATAACGGATGATCGATCTGATTCTTAACAGCGTTTATCTGCGTCAATCGGCGGCTAATTATTTCTTAATAACAACGCGGGCGTTTCCCGCATTGCCGTTCACGTCGTAAACACGGATCGTGACCGCATATTCACCTGAGGCAGCGGGAACGTCGACCGAATATGTCTCAGTCGGTGAATCCGAGATGCCGTCGTCGGCATAGATCGGTTTCCATTCGCCTCCGTTGATGCTGTACTCGGCACGAACCACATAGCTGGACTTGTCAGTGGCCGTGAACACAGCTTTTGCCGACGTGCTGCTTACCACGGTTACGATAGGCGGTGTGTTGTCGACGTCGATCGGCTCGGTTATGCGTTCGCCTGAAAGGGCCGTGCCGGCGGGGTTTGAAGGCGAATCTTTGGCAACGATCTTAAAGATGTAACGCCCGTCGGCCAGCGATTGACCATCGATGGCGATAAAATTGTCCGTCAAACCGCCTCTCAACAGCTTGAAATTTGCATCGCCGACCTCCTTATAAAGAACGTCATACACAATTTTATCGCCGTTGCGATCCTCGGCCGTCCACTGGAGCGATGTTGCCCCGCGTTGGTAGACGCGACGCGGCGGAACGGCAACGCTCGGGATGCCAAACGTCACGGGATCCATCCCCGACAGTTCGATATTCGGATCGATCTGCTGGGGCGGATTGGCCGCGAGGCCGACATTGGTAGGGAGGATCTGAATAGACAAAACCTCGGGGGCGATATTTCGGGCCGCAAACGAAACGCTAACCTCGTTCAGCGTGGCGGCCATTGCTTTCAAAACGGCACGCCATTGGAGGTATTTTGCCTTCGGACTCGAGACCTGTCCCCCTTTTTGATCTGTCAGTGCCGTACTCCAGGCGCTCCATGTCTCATCGGCTTTTTCCGTATTTCCAGACCGCGTCTGGATCGTCACATTGCCGCTCGACCGCCACCAAATGCGGCCCCAGGTCGCTGTGGCCTTGGCGTCCAGCACCGCCGAATCGTACGTTCCCTCGGCAACCGTCTCCGGACCAAGGCGATAGAGTACACCCTGATTGCTAGATGTCGCGATTATGCTGTTTCCGACCGAACGGAGCGTCGATATCTGATTCGCGTCGGTCTGCAGTACGAGCGTATCGCGGCCTTCGTTCGTGATGTTGTAAATGCGGCCTTTATCGGATGTTCCGAGCAAGACGCCGTTTCCGTTTTGGTTGGCAAAAAGCGAAAATCCCGTCACACTCGGCGAGGCCCAGATTATGTCCGTGCTGCCGTCCGGTAAGATATGATAAACAGCGGATTTCGCGGCGGTCAGATCATAGCGGCTCTTTGCGGGCGGCTCGGGGTTGAGCGGATTTGGTTTATCGACCGAGACGGTCTTGTTTTCCGGGGTGGCTGCAGGCGTCGCGGCGGCGGCTTCGACGGGTTTTGGGGTCGAAGCGGATTCGCCAAGCGCCAGTACATAGAGCGAGCCGTCCGGGCCGACAGCGAGGTCGTGAATTTCTCTCAACGGCGAATCGAGCAACCCGAATGGCTTCCCATCCGGTCCGAATCGCATCACAAGCCCGCTTGAATCCGTACCGGCGTAAAGATTTCCCAACTTGTCCGTTGCTAACGAAATGATATGCGTTTCGCTAGTATCAAAAAGCAGCGCCGCCGCCGGGACCGCATTTGCAGCCTTCACCTTGTATATCCTGCCGCCGTCACCGGTACCGACCGCGAGGCTGCCGTCGCTCAAAACCGCGAGCGACCAGATGTACTTTTCTTTCGGCTCAAAATAGACGTCGGCCTTGCCGGCTGCGTCGATCTTGTACACCTTGCCGTCGGGCGAGGTAGCGGCATAGATCTCGCCAGATCTGCCGAGAGCGAGAGCGGAAACGTTCATCTCGCTCAGATCAGTGAAAAGCGTTCCTTTTCCGGTCGGGTCGACCTTAAATATCTTGCCATCGCCACCCGTTCCGAGATAGACATTTCCCGTGGTGTCCGAGATGCTCGACCAGATATACGGTTGTCCGGTTTTGAAAACCTCGGTCAGTTTCGGAGCCAGACTGATATTACCTTCCGAATCTATCGAGACGCCGCGAGCATCGCCTTTGACGACATCGGCACGCGAGTTTACCGACCAAATGGACGGCCCGGCGGCAAAACAAAGAATGGAAAGTGCAAAAACGGCGAGGACAACAGCTAGGAATTTCTTCATTTATTTGAAAGGAACGAGGCCAAATTAAGATGTGAGATATGATAGCAAATTCCGCCTGGAATTCGCTCCGCTCCGAACCAAAAGTACCTTCGCCTCCTACCGTCTAGTCCCCGACCGGGTGATGGGTTTTGGCTTTCGTTCGTCTTTTACGTCGATGGCTACAGGTCGGGTTTCGAGAAATCGCATCGCGTCACGCATCTCGTCAGCGTCGCCGGTGATAAGCCGGGCGCTTCGCTCACGGGTCAGGTAGGCCCAGAACCACTCAAATAATACTGCAAGCCGGTTGCGGAAACCGATCAGAAAAAACACATGCAGAAAGAGCCACATCAGCCATGCGATAAAACCTGTGAACTTGAATCCCGCAGCCTCGGCGATCGCCTTGCTCCGGCCGATGGTGGCCATTGAACCTTTGTCGACATATCGAAAGTTCTCCAGCGGCTCTTTCTTGAGATCGCGGAGAATATTCTTCGCGGTCGCCCGTCCCATCTGCATCGCGGCCGGGCTGACACCGGGAACAGGCTGGCCGTTTTGCTGCAATAACGACGCCATATCGCCGATAACAAAGATATTCTTGAATCCTTGGAGCGACAGATCAGGCTCAACAAAAATCCGCCCCGCCTTGTCGGTTTCGAGACCTAACGCCGTGCCCAAAGGTGACGCCGCAACGCCAGTCGCCCAAAGCACCACATCACAGTCGATCCATTTGTCGCCAACCTTGATTCGGCCCGCCTCAACATCGGTGACAAAGCTGTTGAGATGAACTTCGACGCCGGTGGATTCGAGCTGCGATTTTGCGCTTGTCGAAAGATCGCCCGCAAATGTGCCGAGTACGCGGTCGGATCCTTCGAAAAGCATCACCCTCGCTTTCCGCGTGTCGATCGCCATAAAATCCTTTGCAAGAGCTTTTCTCGCAATGTCGGCGATTGCACCCGCCAACTCGACGCCGGTCGGCCCGCCTCCGACGACGACAAAATTCAACTGCCGCTGAATGCCCGTCAGATATGCGTCACGCTCGGCGTATTCAAAAGCAAGCAGCACGCGTCGGCGAATCTCGACCGCGTCCTCGATTGTTTTTAACCCCGGAGCTTCTCGCTCCCAATCGTCGTGACCAAAATAGGAGTGTCTCGCACCGGCCGCAACGATCAGATAGTCATACGCGATCTCGGAGCCATGGGTCAGCGTTATCCGGTTATTTTCCTTATCAAACCCGGCGACATCACCGAGAATTACCTCAATATTTTTGTATTTATGAAGGATGCGGCGGATCGGCTGGGCGATCTCGCCGGGCGACAGTACGGCGGTCGCTACCTGGTAAAGCAGCGGCTGGAAAACGTGATGATTCTTACGGTCGATCAGCGTGACCTCGACCGGTTTATTTGCCAGAGCCTTCGCAGCAGACAGGCCGCCGAAACCGCCGCCGATGATCACTACCTTCGGTTTTTCGCTCATAACCCACGCCTCCACCGAGTAAAGCTTGTGAAAAGTATCACACGATTATTATCTCATATCCCAATGTACTTTGCGTACAAAGATCTGGCTACGGTAACGTCGTCCGTCCCGCGCACAATAGCCCGGCCGTCGCGAAACACGGTCACTTCATTTTCGCCCGAGGTAAATCGAAGCAGGTATTCGTTTTGTTTCACTTCGGCGATCGAGCCAAGCGTTTCGGCAAGCCTCTCGAGATCGAGATTTGTCGCATTTGGCGGTGCGATCTGGACTGCATTGCGGCCGCACAGGATGGCTGAAAACTCTTGTGAATCGGCGTCGAGAAATTCAAAAATTCGCTGTCCACACGTTTTGCATTCCGGATTCGGCTCGCCAATTTTGATCCGCTGCAGGTCGTTCGCCCAAACGTCGAACTGCATCAACGAACGGTGCAGCGAGGCCACGTCGCCGACCAGCAACTTCAACGCCTCGGCGACCTGTGTCGCCGAAACCGTAGCGATTATCGGCATGATGACACCGGCCGTATCGCACGTCGGCGAACTTCCGGCGTCCGGCATTTCGTCAAAAATACAACGTAAGCATGGTGTTTCATTCGGTATGATCGTCATCGTCGTGCCATAACTCGACACGGCGGCACCGTAAATCCACGTGACGCCATGCTTGACGCACGCATCATTGAGCAGATAACGGACCTGAAAATTATCCGTGCCGTCGAGCACAAGATCGCATCCGTCAATCAGCGATTCGATATTCGAATTTTTGACATCGGCGATGATCGCCTCGACGTTAGTTTCGGAATTTATCTCACCGATTCGCTTTTTGGCCGCAATGGCCTTCGGAACGCGCTCGGCGGCGTCGGATTCTTTGAATAGTGTCTGGCGTTGGAGATTGGTGCCCTCGACAAAATCGCGGTCCACTATCCGAAGTATTCCAACACCGGCCCGGGCCAGCATTTCCGCGTGTTGCGCGCCGAGGGCACCGCAGCCGACCAGCAAAACCCTTGAATTTAGCAGTTTTTCCTGACCGCCCGCCCCGATCTCGCGAAATAATATTTGTCGGCTGTATCTTTCGTTCACTTGATCTTTCTAATGCGTTTCGTTGACACCCATTCGTTTTCCTCCGAATCATAATCGTCATAGCTGACAAAATGCGAGCCGCCCTTAACATTCAGGATGTGGGCCCGATACCATTCTTTTTTCCACTCGACCTCGACGCGATCGCCGATTTTATAAGTCGAGCCCACGTTCGGCGTACGGATCATTTTCGTTAGCAACCATTCATCGTCGGCCGGTTCAAAGCCGTAATAGTGGATTTTGAATTTACCGTTTCTCGCGTCCGCGATATAGCCTCGATACCAGTCGTCTACGCTGTACGCCTCGATTCGATCGCCGATGCGGGACGATGCTGCCGGGGCAGCTTTCGCGATGACGGTTTGCGGGTCAAATCCACCGGTAAAGGCAATCGTGGCGACCTGTTCCTCGCCAAAAAGCATGTCCTGCGAGACATTTTCACCGATTTCGGCAAGCGTAACGACGCCGTCGTGATTGTCGTCATCGTAGGCGGCACCGTTAAACCCGGAGATCAGAGCCTCGGTGAACGTCCAGTTTCCCGTCGATTCCTGGCTCGCCATTGACGACGCAAATATCGCGTACGAAACGCGGTGTTTCACCTTTTTCACTGACGTTGCCATCGCACCCGAAAAGCAGTTATCGAGAGCGATGATCGCATGCGATCCCTTAAAATACCGCTCGATCGTATTCGGCACCGAATCAAATTTCCAGCCCAAAATCTTGTCGCTAACGTCATACGTCGCCATATACGGCACGCCCGCGTCGGTCTTATACCCGTGGCCCTCGAAATAGACAAAAACCCAGTCGTCGGGTGCCGCCCGTTTCAGCAAAACTGCAAAGCTTGTTTCGACCGCCGCCGTTGTGGCCGCTTCGTCTCTAAGATAGACGATGTGATCTTCGGGCACGCCACGTTTTCGCAGGGTATTGAGCAGGATGCTGTCTTTGCGGATGTTCGCCGGAAACGACTCGAAAGACTCGGGATCCTGCCATTTAACAAGCCCGACAAAAAATACCCAAGTGCGCTTTGGGTTCCATTCGGTCGCCGCGTGCGTTGTAGAAACCGAAACAAAAAACAAAGCAGTGAGAAATACTAAGGCGGCAAATCGGCTGTGCTTCATATTTTCAAAAAAGACCGTCGTCTATCTAAGTTCGGACCACCAGATTAATCAAACAGATTTCGGACGAAGTTTCTAATTCCCGCGTTGTCTTCTTTTTCAAACATGCCGCCGGTAGTAAATCCAGAATCTGACAATCCTAGTTTTCTTTGTTCATCGCGAATCCGGCCCCGCTCGTTCTCAAGTTCCATTTTCTCCCTATTCCGTGCGATTTCCATGCCGCCTTTTTGGATAAAATCAACGATCTTTGGCAATTCGTCGGCGTCAAACCAGACGCCGTGTTGGCGACAAATATCGACGATCACACCCGACGAACGGGCAAAATTGCTGCGGTTCATCAACTCGCTACAGTCAGGGCAGCGGACGTAGCTAATCTTTGTTAATAGTTCGGCAATTGATTTTCTTTCACCGATAAATCCGAGGACCGCGGATTGCTTTTCGCCGTTGGCACAGATATTTTCGAACGTCGTGGTGTCCGCCCAGAGCCCGTCGCACTTTTCGCATTCGCGCAAATTGGTGTCGCCGACTTTCAGTGATCGGAGCGGCAGCCTGCAACGCGGACAATCGCCGAGGTGATCTTCTTCGCTGAGTCTCGCCGGAACGGCTATGGCTCCGCAGTGGTCGCAAAATTTGCTGCCAACAAACATCTTGCCGAAACACGACGGACACGCCATCGTCTTTAAGCGTGTCTTGCAAAACTGGCATTGCGAGCTGTCGCTGGCGACGCCGGCACCGCAATTCGGGCAATTTAAACTTTCAATTGCCATCAGATTACGCCTCCATTTGTGAAATGAGCGAATTTCGCATTATATCGACCTGAGCCTCGCAGCCGTTCAGTATCTCGAACTGCTTCGCACCCTGTGCGATAAGCATTTCCAGGCCGCCAAGCGACGGGATACCCGCTTTTTTAGCCTCGCGGATCAGCGGCGTATCGTCCGCCTTTGTGACCAGGTCGTAGACAAATTTTACACCCT
Source organism: Pyrinomonadales bacterium (assembly GCA_038227175.1). Classification (GTDB taxonomy): domain Bacteria; phylum Acidobacteriota; class Blastocatellia; order Pyrinomonadales; family Pyrinomonadaceae; genus OLB17. The sequence continues at coordinate 83,181 of JBBRPZ010000011.1, forward strand.
TAAGCTGGTCCGCAGTAAAGAGTGAACATTCCGGGGATGTGTCCGTCATTCCAAGTGAAGTAGAATCGACAATAATATCGTAATTTTCGATTCCATCATTTGAAATTTCAGATCTGAAATTTGAAATTTCTCCATATTTCACGCCGAATTCATTGGCAAAAGCTTCGGCCTTTCGCAAGTCACGGGCAAATACGGTAACTTCGGCCCCGCATCGGTTTAACTCGTAAACGCACGCTCTCGCCGAACCGCCCGCCCCAAAAACCGCGACGCGGGCGTTTCGAACATCGCCAAAACGCTCCGTTAGCGGCGTGATAAAACCATACGCGTCGGTGTTATCGCCAGTCAGTTTGCCGTCTTCGATCTTGACCGTATTGACCGCTCCGATCTCTTCGGCAAGGGGGCCGATCGCGTCAAGATATTCCATTATCGCCAGTTTATGCGGCATCGTAACCGCAAATCCGGCGAAATTCAGATCGACCTCACGGGTTTCGGGCAGCACCATTCGCTGCATAAATTCGTCGAGGTCTTTGACAAGCAGATGAATGAAAACCGCATTCATCCCGTTAGCCGCAAACACCGCATTATGCATTCGCGGTGAGAGCGATTGCGAGATCGGATCGCCAATGATGCCAAAGACCTTGGTGTTTTCATCGAGTTCCTTGACCCGATACGATTCGACCATTTCTCTGGCCGTAATCTGGCCGCCCGCCGTCTCAAGCCCCGCGTCAAGCGATGCGTAGGTCAAAAACGCGCCGTGAGCAAGTCCCAGAATGCGCGTCCATTTCCCTGCCTCGCCCATCGCGACCGGGATCAATTGCCTGTTTTCGGACTTGGCCCGTTCGAGCAGTTTCCAGACTGGAATTGCGTCTGTGATATCCGCAGCCGTCACGGCGATTTTCACAACCTCACCACCGGCGGCAAGCCGTTCGTAAATCGCGTCGATATCAGCCGGAACGCCGTCAAAATCGTGAAATGACCTTATCGAAACGGGATTATGCTGTTTTTGCACCTGACCGGCAATATCGGCCTCCCGATCAAACCAAAACCGGCTCGTATCCAACACATCGCCGATTTCATTCCAGAATCCGACCCGTTGATCGACGCTGATCTCGCGATACCCGCCCTGCTCGGCAGGACGAAACGTGATCAAGAGCGGCTTTTCAGACCGAATGCCGGGCAAAAACTGGTCAAGTTCAATCGGGTCGAGCGCATCGGCCCTGATTTCGACGACATCGGCAAACTCGGCCGTGAGATATGTGTCCTCCAGTGCTTTTTCCGATGTTTCGGCCGCGACCGGCACACAGATCTTTCCTTTATTCACTGGTCGAATCCTTAAGACTTGTTACAACGCTGCCGGCCGTTACGAGACAGGTCACGGCTCCGAATGCCGCCGCGACGACAATCGGGGTATTACCGCTTTGTTTAACGGCAATAGCTGTCAGGGCCCACGCGACCGCGAAGGCGTACAAATAATTTTCGAGTTTCCAACGCACGATCACCGTAAGCCCGGCGGCGACCACGATGCAGATGGCCCCAAACGCCGCCGACACGCCGCTTGGCATCGTGACGCCCATATATGCCAAAAACACCGCAAAATTTACTATCGCCGCGCACGTAACCCAGCCGAAATATATGCCGAACGGAGTTTTTGTGAACAGCGATTCCTTGAGCGAATTCGGCGTCCTGAATTTCACATTTATCAGCAAAAGCGAAATGGCCAAAGCAAGGATTACCGCGAGACAAACGCCGATCTGTTCGCGATGCCAGAAAAAGACCCATCCGCAATTGAGCACACAACTCGCGATATACACCGACCTCACGCTGCGAAACCGGGCGATATTTGCTGGCAAAAGCTGATACATGCTGAACGCGAGCATTCCCACGTAGATCAGGCTCCAGATCGTAAAAGCATAGCCGGCCGGCGTCAGAATGGTCGGATATTTATCCGATATCACCTCAGGCGTGACGCCGTTGATGTAACCTGTTGCGGACAGGCCGTTTAAGACTATCGTACCTATCGTGGCAACGAGAACGAGCGCGGCACGCATCCGATCCTGGCTGTTAGGCGTTTCGGTCATTGAAAAAATTATCGCACTTTTATCAAAAATGCCCGTAATCTTGATTGCGGAATTCACGATTTCGTATGAAGATACCGGAAAACGTAAAGTTTTGTAAACCCAAAGCGTGGTCAATAAAATGATTTCCAACCAAATACACGCCAATCGCGTCATAATGGCGTCTGTGGCATTGAGATTGCCTAGATATTAGTGGCTCAACTTTCCCTCTTTCCCCGAAGAGCGAGAAAAGACGGAAGAGGAAATGAAAGCAATGAAAGTTTTACAACAAATAATATTTACAACCGCGATGGTCGTTGGCCTGACTTTTGCCGTTTCGGCGCAAAAGAACGACGATCAAAAGAAACCACCCAAGCCGCCGCCGCCGGTCGTGACACCGCAGCCCAAGCCGCCACCGAAAAAGCCCGGCGAGGCTATTGTGATATGGAAAAGCGAAATGGGCGAAACGGCTTAGGCGTAAAAGATAAAAATTCAGTTATACATAAGGCAGCTTCAAATCGGAGTTGCCTTTTTATTTGGCCCGTTCAATTTTTGAAAACCACAAATATTGGACTAATCTACTCGTATGTACAAACGCGTTTTGATCCTATCGGCCTCGGTCGGCAACGGCCATACGATCGCCGCCGAGTCGCTAAAACAGGCTTTCGAGATCAAAAACCTGGCGAGCGAAATCAGGCACGAAGACGTGCTGAAATTTACCAATCCGCTCTTTCGCCGCCTTTACAGCAAGGCATACATCGACCTCGTAAATCGTGCTCCTGATCTGCTCGGTTGGATGTACGATCAGCTAGACGAGCCGTGGAAGAATGAGAAGCGGCGTTTGTTTCTCGACAAACTCAACACCAAGCCGCTCATAAAAATGATCCGCGAGTACGACCCCGACTGGATCGTCTGCACGCATTTCCTGCCGGCAGAGATCGTCTCGGACCTTAGGGTGAACGGCAAATTGAGTTGTCCGCAGGCGATCGTCGTTACCGATTTTGACGTGCATGCCCTATGGCTTTGCCGCAATTACGAGCATTACTTCGTCGCCCTGGATGAAAGCAGGGCCTATCTGGAAACGCTCGGCTTTGCATCCGAGAAGATCACTATTTCCGGCATTCCGATCGCCCCGTTGTTTAGCGAAACCAAATCGAAAGCAGCGATGCGCGAAAAATACGGGATCGACTGCGAGATGCCGACCATCATATTGTCGCTCGGCGGATTTGGTGTCGGACGGATGGATACGCTGCTCAATGCCTTGCGGTCCATCCGCCGGCCGGTGCAGATCCTTGCAATGTGCGGGCGGAACGAGGAGCTGAAAAACCAGCTCGATGCAGAGTCCAATCCAGATGATATCGTCCGCATAATTCCGGTTGGTTACACAAAAGCAATGGACGAATACATGACTGCGTCCGACCTGATCGTCGGCAAACCCGGTGGTCTGACGACTTGCGAAGCCCTCGCAAAAGGACTCGTGTTCGTCATTGTAAATCCGATTCCCGGTCAGGAAGAACGCAATTCCGATCACCTGCTTGAACACGGTGCCGCGATCCGGTCAAACAATCCGGCGACGCTCGGGTATAAGATCGAACAGCTATTGGACGATCCGGCCCGGCTCGAGCAAATGCAGCGAAATGCTCTCGCCTTTGCACGACCCCGAGCGGCCCTTGATATTGCAGACAAACTCGCGGAAATCGGTGCCGCGAGGCTGTAAGTGTTGGACTTAACTACGCTCATTTGCAAGAATGTATGGACGCGCGAATGACCAACATAGCTGAAAACCTCATCGGATTTGACCAGATTCCGCAGACGATACCGCATTATTGCTTCGAATCGTTTCGCCGGTATAACAAACGCGACGCTCTTGCATTTAAGGTCGATGGCGTCTGGAATTACCTCAACGGCGAAGCGGTCATCGAGCGTGTCAAACACATCGCGATGGGTCTCGCCGCAATGGGCATAAAGGCGGGCGACCGTGTTGCGATCATCTCGGAGAACCGGCCCGAATGGTCATTTGTCGACCTCGCCATACTCAGTCTCCGTGCCGTTAATGTTCCGATCTATACGACACAGGCCGCCGAGCAGATCCGATTTATCATCGAAAATTCCGGTGCCAGGATGCTCTTTGTTTCCGGCAAAAAAATCTGGAAACACGCCGAAAACGCCATCCGCAGCGTCGAGCGTTTGGAAAAGCTCATATTTTTTGACGCTGATGGAATGCCCGACAATGAAAGCTGGGCGATCACGCTTTCCGAGGTCGAAAGCCGCGGCGACGATCACAAGCGAATTGACTCGGACATTGTGACGCGCTCCCTCGCCGAGATCAATACCGCCGACCTGGCCACGATCATCTACACATCCGGCACAACCGGCGAACCGAAAGGCGTGATGCTGACGCATGAGAATTTTGTCGCGAATATCATCGCCATTTCCAAGGGCCTGCCCATTCGCCCCACCGACCGCAGTCTCGCCGTGCTGCCGCTCTCGCATATTTTCGAGCGGACGGTCTTTTACGTGCTCTGTTCGAACGGAGTGTCGATCCACTACTGTGCCGCCTTCGACCAACTCGCCTCGCACCTCGCCGAGGTCAAGCCCACGATCATGACGGCTGTGCCACGGCTTTTTGAGCAGGTGTATCACAAGATCGTCAAAAAAGGTAAAACCGCCAGCGGCTGGAAAACGCGGCTTTTCGAATGGTCACTGGTCGTCGGCCAGGACTACTGGGCGAAAAAAGACAAACGTGAACGCGTTTCGCCCACACTCGCCGCCAAACATGCACTCGCCAACCGCCTTGTCTTTTCAAAATGGCGGACGGGCGTCGGCGGCAGTCTGCGGTTTTTCGTGTCTGGCGGAGCGCCGCTTTCGAAAAAACTCTCATATGCTTTCTGGGCGGCTGGCATCGATATACTCCAGGGTTACGGCATGACCGAGGCCTGCGTCACGTGTGCCAACCGCCCCGACGACACCAAAGCCGGTTCGATCGGCACACCATTCGACGGCATCGAGATGAAGATCGCCGAAAAAGACGGCGAGGTTCTCATTCGCGGCAAGAACGTCATGCTGGGCTATTACAACGACCCCGACGCGACCGCCCTCGCCATCGACGACGAAGGTTTTTACCACACCGGCGACGTCGGCTACAAAGACACGGACGGCCATTTTTACATCACCGACCGTCTGAAAGACCTCTTTAAGCTGTCGAACGGCAAATACGTCGCCCCGCTCCAGGTCGAGAGCCTGCTAAAGCAGAGCCCGCTCGTCTCGCAGCCCGTCGTCGTCGGGTCGGGACGCAAACAGGTTGGTGCATTGATCGTCCCCGACTGGGAAGCTCTCAAAGAAGCGATGAAAGAAGACGGCGTCGACACGGCCGGCACCCGCGAAGAGCTGTGCGAAAACCCGCAATTCATCAAACGCGTCCAACGCGACGCCGTCGACCTGACCCGCGAACTCAGCGACTACGAACGCGTCAAACGCATCTACCTGCTCCCCCGCGAATTCTCCATCGACAAAGGCGAAATGACCCCCACTCTCAAGATCAAACGCAACGTCATCGACGAAAAATACAGCGAAGCCATCGACGACATCTGCGGTTCCTAAAGCCGACATGACTGCCCCAAAAGCGCCCCATTTTGCAAAAATGGGGCAGGCTAAATACTGCAAATAAGACTGTTATCCCGTATTTGGGCTTTTTTGTGTGCGTGCACATGCGAAAATGGGGCACTTTTTCCTGGAGGTGTCCCAAAACTGTCCGATTTTTTTGCAAAATGGGACAGTCTAAATGCTGCAAATACAACTGTTATCCGCATTTGGGCTTTATTTGTGTGCGTACACGTGTAAAATTGGGACACTTGAGATATTTGGGACGCAATATTCATACTTTTACGCTTTCTACTATTCAAAGATCGCTCCGATATACGGTGCATATCGAAAACGTTGCAAGGATAGCACAGTATTGCATAAAAGTCAATATTCCGCTGGTCAGAACCCGGAATGGTCAACTGCCCTACGACCTGGCGACAAAGACGTGGTTTTGAGCCGGTGTAACCGGCGTGAGCATAAAGCCACGGGTGACACCCGTGGATACGAGAGAAAATAAATTCGAGCCCATGTAATGGGCGACAGAGGGTTGAATGGTTCAATACAATTAATTGAAAATGACAGTTTTCATGCGCTGTCGCCGTCTACGACGGCTTCGACACAATTGTTGACCTTGCCCACGGGCTTACGCCACGTGGCTTCATGCTGATACCCGCTACGCGGGCAAAATCCAAATCACGGGTTTGCACCCCGTGGTAAGGACGAGAAAATTGTTCAAGCCCGCGTATGCGGGCGGCAGAGGTAAATTTGTGGTAGTCTGTCGCCATCTACGATGGCTCGCATCGTTCGACCATCTTTCCACGGGTTAACACCCGTGGCTTTATGCTGATACCCGCTACGCGGGCAAAAATGAAAGACCGCTACTCGGGCGAAAACAAATCCGGCTACGCGAGACAGCAAAGAGAAAAAACAGATCGGCGAACTTTGGGCGAGACGAAGCGATGGTAAATGTCGGTTTGTTTGGGTCGAGAATAAGAACTGGCAAGCTCTCAGGAATGCTGTGCAAGATTGATTCACCCGTCGCTGACGCGGACGCGGGGAAATGGAACCCAGTCACGACCTCTACCGGTTCCGACCCCGCGAGACTATACCTTATCTATTACCAACCCATTTTTCTCTTTGAGCAGGGCATTGAGCGATGATGGGTCGCCGTGGCGGTTTTTGAGCAGGGCCTCGGCCAGTTCAAAAAGTGGGGCCGGGATCTGGGCCGGTTCGATACGCGCTTCGTCCTGTGCTTGTGGGTAATTTGAATAAAACTCGACCTCGGCCTCGCAGAATTCGCAGGTTGCGAGGTGGCGGGCGATCTCGGTGGTGCGGTGGCGCGTCAGATCGGCGTTTTGGAATTCGAGCAATTCGTTAGACGAAGGACAAGCCTCGCTTTTGCAGAAATTTATCATCATAGACGAAACCATAAGACAGAATTCAACCTTGTACGCACGACAGCGGCGACGCGGGCCTTTCTTTGCTACAACGAAAGTAAATCTGTAATGGCCGTTTGCTTCCAAAACTTCGGCCAGAAATATCGCGAAATTTACAGATTTTTGCGATAAATACCCGCTGTTGTCGATCTAAATCATTTATCTACAGCGTTTAAGCGGGGTGTATAAAAAATATACAATGATGTTAAAAAATGTTTGCCCAAAGGTCGAATAATTTGTTACACTCTTAAATGTAGACGGTGAGCCAAACAACTCACTAACTACATGATAATCAGATCGGTTGCTTTCGCTCAGCAGTTGATCACGCCGAATCTTTAACACTCCAAACAAACAGTTCGAAGATCGAAATTGTATTCGCATCCCGCAGTGGATTTGCGCATCGACGCCGGACCCGTCTGCAACGCTCGCGGATAAAACGCACCGATTTTCTAAAAGATTCTGGCGAACCGAAAAAGGACAAACAACTCGGACAGGCAGACATTATGAATGAAGTAATACGCAAGGAACCCACCCCCAGACCGGCCACCCACAGGCAGATCAAGGTAGGCAAATGGAATGAAAGCCTAAAGACATCGGACGTCAACCAGATCTGGACCGAACTGCACCGTATCGTTTCGTCGCACCCTTTGGTGAGGGCTTCGAAACGGGCGGGTTTCCTCGTCGAAGAGGGCAAACACAACGCTTACACGGACCTCACGCAGGAGCTTTTTGTCGCTCTGCTGTCAAAGGACCGCTTTCAGCATTACATCGACACCGAGATGTCGGACCCCGAGATCGAGGCCGAGATCAGCCAGATCGAGCTGACCAACATGCTCACGGCCGAGCTGCGAAAGCGCTATCCGGAATCGTACCGGCTCGCCCGTCGCATCTCGACGCTGATCCAGACGAGCGCGATATTCAAGCGTTTCGACAACGTAGATAACCCGGACGCTCACCGTCGGCTCGCCGACCGGCTGTACGGATTGTCCGACTGGAAATTACTCAAATCACGCCGCGACGTTCAGGAGATGGACGAACGCGTCAAGGCCGTCTCGTTTCAGGGCCGCGACACGCGTATGGTCGGCTGCACCGGCGATGCGCAGATCGTCATCAGTAATCCCGAATTGGAGAAACTGATCGTCCGGGTACTCAAGGCGATCGATTCGCCGGTTGATGTACGCTCGCTTCGGTCGTTCGTGATGTCGCGTCTGCCGATCATGGACATTCATCTCGTGCCGGTCGGCAGCGGGACGGACAGCGACGACGACGACCGGATGCCGTTCGAATTTAAGGATACGCGCGAGACGCCGGAGGAAGACCTGCTCCGCAATGAGGCCGAACAGGCCGCCGCGGGATTCGTCGATAATTTTCTGGTCACGCTCAACAAATCGGTTCGCGGAAAGGCCAAGCAGTACGACCGCATGATCAATGTTTTATGGCATTGCTACCTCATCTCCGACAGCGGAACGCAGCTCGAGGTTGCCGACATGCTCGGCGTGTCGGATTCGCTCGTGTCGGATTACCGCAAGCGGATCGAGGCTAATTTGCAGCAGCTTTCGTTTAGCGGAGTTAATGAGGCGCGGCATTTTGAAAAGGCACTCAAGCACAAGGTCCGCGACCTGATCACGGTGGAGAAAGAAGAAGTCACGGTCTAAATGAAATTAGGAGGAGGCCAAAGCTGGAAAGTAAAAGGCTTGAAGCACCGGCTGCGGCTTTGTTCTTCGTCGTGGGAGTTGAGGCATGTTAGCTATGAAAAGCAGAGAAGCCCTTAACAAAACGTACGGATTCTTAAAGAAAAAGATCGTTCCTCAGCTGCGTTACTCACAAGCAATTTACGAAGACGTTCTCAACTCAGCTATTCCCGACAATTCCGCCTGGCTCGACGTCGGCTGCGGACACCATTTATTGCCGCCCTGGCGGTTTGAGGAGGAAAAGAAGTTATTCGGCAAAGCCAATGTTGTCATAGGCATCGATTTCGATTTTCCCTCGTTGCTCAAACATAAGACGATCTCGCACGGAGTGCAGGGCGTTGCCGATCAACTGCCGTTCAAGAATGATTTCTTTGACGCCGCGACCGCGAACATGGTCGTGGAGCATCTCGATAACCCAAAGATCCAATTTGCCGAGATCAATCGCGTACTAAAGCCGGGAGCCCGCTTTGTCTTTCATACCCCGAACGAGACCGGATATTTCGCGAGAGTGCGAAGGCTGATCCCCGGTGCTGTCGCCACGAAACTCGCCGGTCTGCTCGATGGCAGACAGGCGGACGACGTTTTCGAGATCCAATACAAAGCCAATCGCGAGGACAAGATCCAGGCTCTGGCCGACGAAACAAATTTTGAGATCGAGCAAATAAAACTCGTCAGCTCCGATGCCGTTTGCTCGATAATTCCACCGGTGGCGGTGGTCGAGCTGTTTTGGATCAAATTATTGATGCGCAGTTCAATGCGGCGCTTTAGGACGAATTTGATCGTGATCTTGAGAAAGAAGGCAACATAAAAGCCCGGGATGAAATCGACAAAAACAAAAAATTATCAGTATGAGTCGATGACGCCGTCTCGTGGAAAAACCTCCGCGAACGGCGATTATCGGGCGCTGCGGCCGAGTCAGCGTCCAATGCCCGCTGAAAAGTCCGAAACCGTTGAACCTCGCCCAGCGATCCAGGCCGAAAAAATCGAACGGCAACAAGCGGACCGGCCAAAAAAGGAAAAAGCACCCAGGCCGCCGGAAAACAAGGCCGAAAAACAGGTCGAAACGGACACGGTACTGCTGGGCAAAGACCGATGGCTTACGCGAAACGGCCATCTTTTGACGTATGTCGGCTTATTTCTCTTTTCGTTCATGGTCCTTTTCCGCCCGTACGAGATTATTCCCGGGATCGAATTCATGGCCTCGACGGCAATTTATTTTGCCCTTTTAACGCTCGCCGTCTATGTCCCAAGTCAGATCTCGACCGAGGGCAACCTGACCATGCTGTCGACCGAGGTTAAGGCCGTCTTAGCGATGACGCTGATCGCCCTGGTTACCATGCCGATTGCGCGGGACCCGGTGGCCGCGTGGACAATTTTTAACGAACCTTATATCAAAGCGGTGGTGATATTCATCGTGATGGTCAATGTCGTTCGCACGCGAAAACGGCTGATGGGGCTGATGGGGCTGTCGCTCGGGATTGGCGTCTATCTCAGTATCGCGACAGTGCGGCTCTGGTCGGAGGGCAAGTTTTCGATCGAGGGCTATCGTGTCGGCCTGACAGAAGTTCACGGCATCTTCGGTAATCCGAACGAGATGGCGATGCATTTTGTGATGATGACGCCATTGGTTATAGTGCTCGGCATCGCATCCAAGAGTTTTGCGATGCGTCTGGTCTATTTTGGGATGGCGATCCTGTTTATCGTGGCGAACGTGCTGACCTATTCGCGAGGGGCCTTTCTCGGGCTGATCGCCTGCGCGGCGGTCCTGATATGGAAGCTTGGCCGCAAACAGCGGCTAAACGTAACTCTCATATCGATAGTTGTCGGCGGCACCGCGATCTTATTGGCTCCCGGCAACTACGGTCTCCGGGTGCTCTCGATATTCTATCCATCGCTTGATCCCGTGGGTTCGGCGGATCAGCGGCGCGAACAACTGATGACCTCGATCATGGTGACGCTCAGAAACCCCTGGGGGATCGGTATAGGCAATTCGTACTTTTTCGGAATTCACAATCTGGAAACGCACAACGCGTTCACGCAGGTCTCGTCGGAACTCGGTTTGCTGGGGCTCGCGGCCTATCTTATCTTGATGATAAGCCCGTTTCGTAAGCTAGGGGCAATCGAGCGGACCCTCTTCGCCAAATCGGAGACCAACTGGTTTTATTACATGGCGATCGGCCTGCAGGCGAGTATTGTCGGCTATTTGGTCTCGAGCTTTTTTGCTTCGGTGGCATACAATTGGTTCATCTATTACCTGATCGCCTACGCGGTCGCGTTTCGAAGAATTTACAGCGTCGAGAACGGGCGAAACAGAGACAAAAAAACGGAGCCGCAACTGGGGTTGCGGGCTGCTCCAACTACATGATAGGAACAGCGGAACAAACAGTATTTTGGGTGTGCGTCGGTTTGCTGGCGTATGTCTATTTGGGCTATCCGCTGCTCGTGTATCTGGTCAGCCTGCTGTTCCCGATGTCGATAAAGCGGGGCGACATAGAGCCGCGAGTGACTGTTCTGATAACCGCGTTCAACGAGGAGGCCGCGATACGCGGCAAGCTCGAAAATACAATGGCGATCGATTATCCGGGCGAAAAGCTCGAGATACTCGTAGCCTCCGACGGCTCGACCGACAGCACGGACGAGATTGTCAAGGAATATGCCGGACAAGGCGTCAAACTTTTCCGCCAGGAAGGCCGCGTCGGCAAAACGATGACGCAAAACAAAGCGGTCGAGCAGGCATCCGGCGATATCATCCTCTTTTCCGATGCGACGACGCACTATCATGACGATGTCCTTCGATTCATCCTGCCGGCGTTTGCCGACGAAACTGTCGGCTGCGTCGCGGGACGGCTCGTTTACCTCGACGAAGAGCAATCAAATGTCAGCAAAGGCGCCCGCCGATATTGGAGCTACGAGACGTTCCTCAAAATTGCCGAAAGCCGGGCCTGCTCGCTGATCGGGGCGTCGGGCTGTCTTTATGCCGTCCGCAAGTCCGCTTACGACCCGATGTATCCGGAGGCGTGCTCCGATTTCCTGATCTGCATGAGCATTTACCGCAAGGGTTTACGGAGCGTTTTTGCTCCGGACGCCGTTTGTTACGAGCATACAAACCATAAAGCGACCGACGAATTGCGGATGCGCGTTCGCGTTATTTCGCAGACATTTACAGATCTGTGGCGGAACCGCGATATGTTCAACCCGTTCAATAGCGGCTTTTTTGCGGTCGAGATGTTATCGCATAAGGTTTTGCGGTATGCCGTGCCGTTCATCTTGCTCGTGCTTTTGGCGGTGAACATCGCGCTTGCCGGATCGTCCATTTTTTACAACGGCATATTGTGCGTCCAGGTCTTGTTTTACACGCTGGCTCTCGCCGGCTGGCTACTGGAGCGGGCCGGGTGGCGGCTCAGCCTGCTCGCGATGCCGCTGTATTTTGTCCTTGCAAATCTCGCCTCGCTGCTTGCCTTCTATAAATTTCTCCGCGGTGAAACCTACACCCGATGGGAACCCATCCGGCATACGCGGTAAAAAGCGCGAGCTAGCGCCCTACGATGACCGATCACGAAACTAAAAAACATATAAGCCTCCGAGTTGGCCGGAATGTCTTTGACACGCCGCCCAAGATTTCGGTCATCATACCGGCGTACAACGCGGCTGAGTTTATTGTTGAGGCACTCAATTCGGTCATCGGTCAAAAATATCGCGAGCACGAGATAATCGTCGTAAATGACGGCTCGCCCGATACCGCTCAGCTCGAACGCGCGATCCGGAATCAATTCGAAGACATCGTCTACATCAAACAGCGAAACGCCGGTGCCGGCGTCGCCCGAAACACCGCGATCGAACAGGCTCGCGGCCAGATCGTTGCTTTTCTCGATGCCGACGACGCCTGGCAGCCGGATTTTCTCGCCTCGCAATACGTATTTCTCGAACGCCACGGCTACGACATGGTCTACTGCGACGCCCAACTTTTCGGCATGCGCTCGGCGTATCGGAAAACGTTTATGGAGGCGTCGCCGTCGGTCGGCGAGGCCGATTTCGACGCGATTCTGGATCTCCGCTGTATTCCGATCACCTCCGGGACCATGGCCCGAAAACAGGCAGTCGTCGACGCCGGAATGTTTGAGACCGACCGCGTCCGCAACGAGGATTTTCACCTGTGGCTGAAAATGGCGAAAAACGGAGCAAAGATCGGCTACCAGCGAAAACAGCTCTTAAAATATCGCGTCCGCCCCGACGGGCTCTCGGGCGATTCGATCTCGCAGGTCGAGCGCGTTATAGATGCATACCAACGGGTTCAGGCGACGATAGAACTGAACGACGCCCAGCGTGAGATAGTGACGCGCCGGCTGGCCGAATTCGAAGCCGATCTCGCAGTTGAGCAGGGCAAGGCCTTTCTGCTGAGCGGTGAATTTCGGGAGGCGGCCATGGCGTTTCGCATCGCAAACCGGCACCGCAAATCGGTCAAGCTGACCGCGATAACGTTGCTTGCCCGTGTTGCCCCGCAAATACTCCTAAAGTATTACAAAAACCACCGTTCGAGCGACATCGCATTTCTCCCAAATATTGAAAAACAGGCGTGATTACGACTTTCTAGAAGTGGTTTTTCTGCTTGTAAACTTGAGCGGCGAAACGAATATTTGAGGGCATAATTTCCAAGACTAAAACGATTGAAAGAGCAGGTTAAAAAAATACAAACGCTGAGAGAGCAAAGCGCATGGCTGCTGGCCGCAAAGGTTATCGGCTTTGGGTTTAGCTTTGCGCTGCCGCTGATGGTCGTGCGTTTTCTGACGCAGGATGAGGTCGGGCATTATCGGCAGGCGTTTCAGGTAATGTTGAATGCCGTCATTCTCCTGCCGCTCGGGTTTTCGATGAGCTCGTTCTACTTTCTCGCCCGCGAATCCGACAAACGGCGCGGGGCCGCGATACTCAATATCTTGCTATTTAATTTTTTCGTCGGCGGTTTGGCGTGCCTGTTTTTGTACGTATATCCCGAATCGTTCGGCACTATTTTTCACAGTCCGGAACTGACAAACCTTGCCCCGAAACTAGGTGTTGTCATCTGGATATGGATCTTTTCGACCTTTCTGGAGACGGTAGCCGTAGCAAATCAGGAAGCGAAAGTGGCGACCGCTTTTATCATCGGGGCTCAATTCACCAAAGCTCTTTTGATGGGCGGGGCCGTGATCGTGTTTGCGACGGTCGAGGCGTTTATCTGGGCCGCGATGATTCAGGGCGTAATCCAGACGTTTATTTTGCTTGGCTATCTGCGATCCCGTTTCCCCGGATTTTGGCGTGAATTCGACCCCGGTTTTTTTCGCGAGCAGATGGTCTATGCGATACCCTTTGGTCTGGCGACCATTGTTTGGATAGCCCAGACCGATATTCATAATTATTTTGTCGGCTATAAATTTTCGTCCGCCGATTTTGCGGTCTATGCCTACGGGTGTTTTGAGGTCCCGCTGATCGCCATGCTTTCCGAATCGGTCACATCGGTGCTGATCCCGCGCATGAATACGCTCCAGCAGGCCGGCAACCAGAGCGAGATGATCCGGCTCACGTCCCGGGCGATGCAAAAACTTTCGTTCTTTTACTTTCCGATCTATGCGTTTTTGCTCGTAACGGCCCACACATTTATCGTCACGCTCTTTACCGAGAAATATGAGGTTAGCGCGTCCGTATTTGTCATAAATATCACGCTCCTACCGTTCAGTATCCTGATAACCGACCCGATCGTGCGGGCTTACAAGGAGCTTGGGCGACTGTTTTTGCTGGTAAGAATTTTTGTACTGGTCGCTCTGGTCGCGGTGCTCTATTATGGGCTCACGTATTTTGGCATGGCGGGTATGATCACGACGGCAGTCGGTGCGGTCATACTGGAAAAATGCATTGCAGAGACGATCATTATTCGCAAACTCGGTCTCAAGCTTCACGATCTGGCACTCATGAAAAACACCGGGAAAACTGCGGTCATCAGTGCCATGGCAGGTGTCGTGACGTATTTTGTGTACGCCAATGCTCACGAATATCTGTTCGTTCTCGGCGGGCAGATAGCCGAACAGATGTTTCCCGCTAATGCCGGGGCGATACATTTTGTCAGCGGCAGCTTTGTGCTGCTCGTATGCGGTCTGGTTTTTGCACCGGTCTATTTGCTCGCGGCAAATTTCTGGGGCGTGATCGAGGAAGAGGAAAAGAACGCGGTCTGGAATATTGTAAAAAGAGTTCTGCCGCGACGCCGGGCGGAGATCGTGGAGACACAGGTTTAGTATGTGCGGAATTGCCGGATTTATCTCAAAAACTGACGAACGCAGCGACGAGCGTGCGGCAAAGCTCGATGCGATGTGCCGTGTTATCACGCATCGCGGACCGGACGAGCAGGGAACCGCCATCGAGGGCCGTGCGGCGCTTGGCATGCGGCGTTTGTCGATCATCGACCTCGCGACCGGGCAGCAACCGATCTACAACACGGACAATACGAAACTCATCGTTTTTAACGGCGAAATTTATAATTACCTCGAGCTGAAAAAAGACCTCGAATCGCGCGGCCACAAATTTCGCACCAATTCCGACACCGAGACGATCATTCGGGCCTACGACGAATACGGACCCGATTGTGTAAAGCTGCTGCGCGGTATGTTTGCCTTCGCGATCTGGGACAGCCGCGACCAGAGCCTCTTTATGGCCCGCGATCGCGTCGGTAAAAAGCCGCTTTTTTACACTGTGACATCGGATGGCGAATTCGTTTTCGGCTCGGAGATGAAGGTGCTGCTGACCCACGGCGGCGTGGCGACCGACATTGATCACGGAGCGCTCGATGCATACCTGACGTTCGGCTACGTGCCGGAGGAATTGTGCATTTTCAAACGCGTCCACAAACTCGAACCGGGGCATTTTCTAATCTATAAAGACGGTCAGATTCGCACGGAGAAATACTGGGATTTCGATTATTCGCAGGAGCGTCTTACCGACACCGAGGACGAGATCGCCGAGGATCTGCTTGAGCATCTTCGCGATGCGGTCAAGGTTCGGCTTATTTCCGAGGTGCCGCTGGGCGCGTTTCTTTCGGGCGGCGTCGATTCGAGCGCGATCGTCGGTCTGATGTCGCAGATCATGGATCAGCCGGTCAAGACGTTTTCGATCGGGTTTAACGAGGACAGTTTTAGCGAGCTGAAATACGCCCGGGTCGCGGCGGATCATTTTGAGACGGATCATCACGAATTTATTGTAACGCCGGAACTCGTCAATGTCGTTGACGACCTCGTTTGGCATTTTGACGAGCCGTTTGCCGACCCGTCGTCGCTGCCGACATACATGGTGTCAAAGCTTGCCCGCGAATACGTGACCGTTGTCCTGTCGGGCGATGGCGGCGACGAGCTTTTTGCCGGATATACGCGGTACGTGACAAACCGCAACCGCAGCGGTCTCGATCAATTGCCGCGTGGCATTCG
Organism: Pyrinomonadales bacterium; assembly: GCA_038227175.1. Lineage (GTDB taxonomy): Bacteria > Acidobacteriota > Blastocatellia > Pyrinomonadales > Pyrinomonadaceae > OLB17. Next base: position 99,386 of record JBBRPZ010000011.1, read on the forward strand.
CAAAAATCTGATACGTCCGCTAAGTGCCGCTCTGCCGCATAACGCACCGGGCAAAAACTATCTATTTAACATCTCGCTCGACGCGGCCGGCAGATACATCGACAGCATTTCGCACTTTAACAGACCGCGTAAGCGTGCACTCTACTCCGAGGCGACGCAGAACAAGATGAACGGCACTTTCGCCCTCGGCGAAAAGCTGTATCGCAAGATCGCGGGCAGCTCCAATGATGGCGACGAGATTGAAAAGATGTTGTATCTCGACAGCAAAACGTATTTGCCGGGCGACATTTTGACCAAGGTCGACCGCATGAGCATGGCGTCGTCGCTCGAAGCCCGCTCACCCCTGCTCGATCATAAATTGATCGAATACGTAACGCGGATACCGTCGCATCTGAAGCTAAAAGGCAATGAAACGAAGTATATTTTTAAGAAAGCCCTCGAGGGTCTGGTGCCGCACGAAATACTGCATCGCGAGAAACAGGGTTTTGGCGTACCGATCAACGAATGGATAAATTTGCAATTGAAAGATCGCATGCGTGACGATCTGGGAGACCGTCGGACGCTGGAGCGCGGCTATTTTGACGCCAAGTATATTGGCATTTTATTGGACGAGCACGCACGCGGCCGCCGCGATCATTCGTATCCGCTGTGGACACTGTGGATGCTCGAATTATGGCATCGAAAATACGTCGATGAGCTAGCTGCAGGTTGATTATCATGTCCGTTGTGCCGATGGCGAAACCGCTCGAAAAACTGAAAAAGATCCGCAGCTGGGATGAGATTCGTACCCGGAGCGGACAGGCGTTTTCTGTCTATCGCGAGCAGAAACACCTGCCCCAGGTGCCGACCGACGAAGAATTTACCGGCCTGATAGACACGGCCCAATTTGGCACGGCCCCGGTCATCGCCGAGAGCCTATGGCAGAAATTTTATCGCAACGGAGACGAGTCGTTTTTCGCGTCATTTAACCAGCCAAAAGAATCGGCGGTGGCCTTTGGCCGTATATTTGGTCCCGCTACAGCCGACAAATTTATTGACGCCGCAAAAGGCATTCTTGATGGCCGGATAGATCTGTTGGGTCTCAAAAATCTCTTCGTCGGCACCGAGATCGACTGGCACCGCGAGCCGGTCTCGTCGAAGCGCTCGCCACTCAAGCATTGGAAAGAGTTTGACGATATCGAGGCCGGTGAGACCGGCAACAAAAAGATCATCTGGGAACTAAACCGCCACCAGCATTTCTTTACGCTCGGCGTCGCGTACATGCTGACAGGGGAAGAGCGGTTTGCGGCGAGCTTTGCCTCGCAGCTCGATTCGTGGATGGAGCAAAATCCGCCCGGTATCGGTGTCAATTGGTCCAGCAGCCTCGAGGTTTCGTTTCGCGCGATGTCGTGGATCTGGGCATTTCACTTTTTTCGAAACTCCGAAAGTCTCACGCCCGATCTTTTCAAAAAAGCGCTCAAATACCTTTATCTACATGGCCGCCATATCGAGCAGTATTTGTCAAAATATTACAGCCCAAACACACATCTCACCGGCGAGGGCCTCGGCCTCTATTATCTCGGTACGCAGCTGCCATTCTTTAAAAGCTCCAAACGTTGGCGAAAACTCGGTGAGGATATACTGTTTACCGAGATCACAAAGCAGGTGTTTTCGGACGGCGTATATTTTGAGCAGAGCACCTGGTACCAGCGTTATACCGTCGATTTTTATACGCATTTTGCGATCCTGCGGTCGCTGAATAAGGACACCGGCTTTGACCTGCGGTCGGCGGAGTTGGAAGAGCGGCTGCAAAAAGCATTCGATCACATGATGCATCTGACGATGCCCGACGGCACGACGCCCATCATCGGCGACGACGACGGCGGACGGATGTTGCCGCTGACAAACGCCGAACCCGACGATTTTCGCGGCTCGTTGGCGGTCAGCTCGATCATTTTCGATCGCGGCGACCATAAATTCGTGAGCCAACGGCCAAGTGAAGAAATATTTTGGCTCTGCGGTGCCGAAGGCGTCGATTATTTCAACGCCCGCGAGGCCGTCGAACCGGTCGCGACATCAAACGGATTTGCTGACGGCGGCTATTTTGTTATGCGTGACGGCTGGGACGACACGGATAACAGCCTGGTCGTCGATTGCGGCCAGATCGGTTCACTCGCGGCGGGCCATGGTCACGCCGACGCCCTATCGATCGAACTGGCAATGCACGGCCGCACGCTGCTGGTCGATTCCGGCACCTACACCTATCACGATTCTCGTGAGCTGCGTGATTATTTCAGGTCCACGATGGCCCACAATACGCTCGTTATCGACAACCTGCCTTCGTCGGTTCCGGGGCCAACATTTGGCTGGAAAACACAGGCCCGCACGCAGCTAAAGACGTGGATTCAGGAGGAGCGATTCGACCTGTTCGAAGGCTCGCACAACGGCTACGAGCGGCTGCCAAAACCGGCGACGCATCACCGCAGCATCCTCTTTCTAAAGAACGACTATTGGATAATGCGCGATCTGGTCGAAACCGAAGGCGAGCACGAATATTCACTGAATTTTCATTTCGCCTACGACGTAAAACCTGTCATCGGTGAGGACGGAGCGTGGGTCGGAGACGCACAGAGCCGGATCTTTACGTTTGGTGACGGCGGAGCGTGGCAGCACAAGGAGAGCTGGATATCGAACAATCACGGCAACCGCGTCAACGCGCCGTTTATGCGTTTCGTCTCTAAAGGAGCCGGAGTGCAGGAGTTTTTCACGATCATCCTGCCCGCCGACAACGGCGTCCGCCCGACGGAGGTCGCGGAAGTTCCGATGGCGGACGGCAGGGCTTTCGTCATAAAATACTGCGGATATACCGATCTTTTCGTCTATAATGACGAGCCGGGACAATTGATCAAAACCGGTATTTTCGATACCAATTTCAAATATTCCTGGGCCCGTTTAGGCGTGGGCGAAGCCGTGCCGGACGAATTTGTCCTGATCGGCGGCGACCGCCTGCGGCTCGGCGAAACGGATATTCTCGACGCCCAGATCGACGGCCATGCGGCCATTCGCCGGATGGGTGGCGAACTCTACGTAAAATCAGGCGACAAACGCTTTACAGCCGTATTGCCATAGCCACCGTATCAGGTGAAAAAACGCATCCTACAATTTATCGGCAGCTTTCACCAGGGCGGCTCGGAGCGTCAGGCGGTTGCATTGTCGCGTCTGCTGAAAGAGGAAGGCTCGTGGAATGTCTTAGCTGCGACGCTCAATAATGAGGGCGTCCTGCGCGTCAAAATGGACGAGGCCGGTTTTGCCGAAATCCCCGAATTCCCATTGACGTCGTTTTTCAATGCAAATTTCGTCCGCCAAGTCCGCCGCTGCGCCGACTACCTGAAAGAAAACAAGATCGACCTCGTCCACACGCACGATTTTTACACAAATGTTTTCGGCATGGCGGCGGCAACGTTGGCCGGCGTGCCCGCAAAGATAGCATCAAAACGAGAGACCGGCGAAATGCGGTCGGGGGGGCAGGAATTCGTCGAAAAGCTCGCGTTTGGCCGCGCCGATGCCGTCGTGGCAAATTCCACTGCCGTCTGCTCGTTTCTCGTCGAACGCGGGATCGCGGCTGATAAGATAAACGTTATCTACAACGGACTCGATCTCACGCGGTTTGATAACGATGATACGACACCTGAAAAACTTGGACTGCCGGTGGGCGTCCGGTTAATTACGCTCGTCGCAAATCTGCGGCACAGGGTTAAGAATGTACCGATGTTTCTGCGCGTTGCTAAACATGTGTCCGCATCTGTTCCAAATACGCATTTTGTGATCGCGGGCGAGGGCGAGCTTGAGACGGAGATGAAGTCGCTGGCCGTTGAACTTGGTATAGGTGATATTGTCCATTTCACCGGTCGCTGCGATGATATTCCGGCGTTGCTTTCTGTATCTTATGCGTGTGTGCTGACCTCGACGGCCGAGGGTTTTTCGAACTCGATCCTCGAATACATGGCCGCCGGAAAACCGATCGTCGCGACCAATGTCGGCGGTGCGGCCGAGGCGGTCATCGACGGTGAGACCGGATATTTGGTTGCATCGGACGATGACGCGGCGATGGCCGGGCATCTGATCGAACTGCTGAACGACGAGGCGAAAGCGGTACGTTTCGGAAGTAATGCCAAACAGGCCGTCGCGGCTAGATTTTCACAGGAGGCGCAGCTTCGCAGTACTCTGGAATTATATAATTCACTCCTGAACAAGTAATGCCGCTCCACGTCTTACAACTCGGCCCATATCCTCCGCCGGAGGGCGGTGTGAGCCGGAATATGCTCGCGATCCGCGACGAACTGATTGCCGCCGGGGATCGGTGTTCGATCGTCGTGACGTCGCAAAGCAGCAACGTGAAAAACGAGCCGGATGTTTATCATCCGCGTTCGCCGTTTGCCTTGATCGGGCTGCTGCGAAAATTACAATTCGACGTTCTGCATCTGCATATCGGCGGCGATGTGACGACGCGTGTACTGGCTTTGGCGGTAGTTTGCTCGATCTACGGGCGTGGCTGCAGTGTGTTGACGATACATTCGGGCGGGTTTGCCATTAGTGACGCCGCCGACGCCGCAAGGGCCGGCTCGTTCGCCGGCCGTGTTTTCCGACGCTTTTCTCGGATCATCGCGGTCAATGACAAGCTCGCCGAGGTTTTTCGACGTTTTGGCGTCGGGCAAGTCGACATTATTCCGCCATACGCACTCAAACGACCCGATCCCAGCGTTGCGGTTCCCAGTGAACTAGCCGCGTTCTGCAATGCCCACTCGCCGTTGCTGCTCGCGGTCGGCGGATTGGAGAGGGATTACGACCCGCTGCTCCAGATCGTGGCGATGAAAGAGATCACGAACCATTTGCCAAACGCCGGGCTGATCATCGTTGGCAGTGGCTCAATGCATGATGAGGTCAAAGCCGCCGTCGCCGCCAGCCCTTGTGCCAACGCGATGATGCTCGCCGGTAACGTCGAACACGCTGTTACTCTTCATTTGATGAATGAGGCGGACATCGTTTTGCGAACCACGCTTTTCGACGGTGACGCAATATCGGTCCGCGAGTCTTTGTTTCTTGGCACACCCGTCATTGCAACCGACACTGGCGGGCGGCCTGAAGAAGCTCACCTGATCAGGATCGGGGACGAGGACGGACTGATAAAAACGGTTATTGAGATCGTCGGATCGGACAAGCCTGATCGCTCCAAGTGGCAAATTGATACAACAAATATCGATGACGTTATAAGGCTTTACCGGGAACTCGCGTGATCGCAGCTATCTACGAAGCTGCTTCAACAGCTCGGGCGAAAACTTTGACGTATCGCATCCTTTCCCTTTGAACTTGCTGCCGGCCGCGAGGCGGTAGTCGTTGCCCGATGCGTTTATAAACCCGACGTCGTTTAGCCCGCTGACCATTGTATTTCCCTGTGGGTACGAAAAGCCAGACGGGTCGATGCGGTTGAGGTTCATGAAGATGTTGTTCTGCAACATCGATCTGGCTTGCGGGGAGTTTACATTGACGCCGTGGACGCCGTATTCGCCGTGGCCGATCAGATTGTCGCGAATCACAAACCCGCGCGGGATCGTGCCGTACAATTTCGCAATGCTGCCGTTGTTAAAGACGGTGTTGTTGGCGATAGTTATGTCCTGCCCGTCGGTGACCTGGATAAAATAGCCTGATCCCGAGTACCCGTTTCCGCCGCCGATCTTTAGAAACAAGTTGTTTTCGATCGTCAGGCGTTTGAGCACCTGGCTCGACTGGAGGTCGTCTTTTCCGAGAATGTTGATGCCGTCAGCCGCTCCGTTGACGATATTGTCGCGAATGACGACATCCTCGACCGTCGAAAACGGGGCCGATCCGTCCTGGTTGCGGATCGTGATGCGAAACGCCGACCCGACCCAGTTGTCTTCGAGATAATTTCCGGTAAACTGTACGCGTTTTGCGTCTTTTAGTTCGAAAAGCGTCTTGAGCGCGGCCTTGCCGTTCCATTCACGCGGTTTGCGAAGGTGATTGCCGCGAACCTCGATATCCGCCGGTATCAGATCGGCCGACGCCGGATCGGCCCCGCCAAACATAATATTTTCGGCGCCGCCCTCGATGTAATTATTGATAATGTGGATGTTACGCGTTCCGGTCCAACCGCAGATGCCTTGTGCCTCTTCGCTTGGGTAGCCAAAGCCTTCGATATAGCTGTTCTTGATCGTCGTCGCGGCACTGTTCAGAGCGATGCCGCGACGGACGACTCCGGTTTTGAACGGGTGCAGGTACGAGCGGTCGATCTCGAGGTCGTGTGGCAATTTTGCGGCGTCGGTTTCGCCTGAGCCGAGCGTGATCAAGCCGTAATTGTATTCGGCGTTCGCCGCAGTAAACTCGATGCCGACGAAGCGGTAATGATTGGCCCCATTCGCCGCCGATACCGTCGGCTTGCCTGCTCCGCGCGTTGCGATCTTGGCCATCATTGAGGCTTGCTCGGGGCCGACTCGTGTGTCCGGCGCAAGGTTTGCGGCGGCGGACGACTGTATCGTGACGAAATCGGTCAACGGTTTATTTGGCAGCTTTATTTCACCAAAATAGACGCCGCCGGCCTGTAGCTCGACGATGTCGCCGCTGGCTGCCTGGTCGAGAGCGGCCTGAACATTGCCGCCGGGCGGAACCTTGATAATGCGGGTCGCACCATTTTGCACGATCTCAAGTCGTGATCCAATGAGGCCGAGCCTGCCGGAATAAGCGTCAAACCCAAGCACCGCCGCAACCGCCATGAGTAAAGCGACTGCCGCAAATATCCCCACCGACATACCAAGCCGCCGCCGAGGCTTGATTGTCTTGGCCCTTACGTTGAGTTTGTTTTCCGCCATGCTGTAGGTTTCAACCATTTCCACATCTCTATCAAACGTCGAAAAGACCCGACAATCCACAATTATACCCGCATATGCGGCGAAAAAATCTGGCTTTACGACCGCAAAACACGCTACAATCTATACAGCCTCTCGGCTCCCGCAAAATATCTGCAAAAATCGTACCTTTCTTACTATTTTTAAGTACAAGATGCGCGTAGTTCGAAGCGTAACAAAATGAGCGACCGAAAGTTAAAAGTCATAGTCCTGACGCACGGCGGATCTACTCGCCTGCTCGAACTATTGGCTGTCGAAAAAAAAGTCGAGATCGCCGGAGTTTTTGTCGAGACCGCCGTCGAGCCACAGCGAAGTCTGACGCAGAAGATCACGCGTTCGATCCGTTATGACGGTTATTTGCCGACGGCGAAAAAGTTTTCGTCAAAGATATTCGGCGGTAAAACGGCAGGTGCAGAGGAATCGGGAGCCGCCCAAAAAAACCAGGATGAGCTGAAAAAATGTGCCAGCGATCTTAATATTCCGCTGACGAGGGTCGAGAATTTTCACGACGAGTCGTCAATAAAATTGCTAGAGGCGGCAAAAGCTGACCTTGGCATCCTGTACGGCACGAACATTATCAGGGAGCCGGTCTTCTCAATTCCGCGATTGGGTTCGATAAACATCCATCAGGGAAATGCCCCGTTTTATCGCGGCGGGCCACCGGTTTTTTGGGAACTGTATAACGGTGAGAAAGAGGTCGGTATCACCGTCCATTTCGTCGCCGCCAAGGTCGATACGGGCGATATTATCCTGCAAAAACTGATCCCGCTCGAATACGATTTCGAACGGTACGGTTTGGATTATCAGAGTTTCCTTGACGAATATAGAGCCGCGCTGCGTGAGCCGTCCGCCCGAATGCTTGCGCAAGCTGTCACCTCAATCGCTGACGCCGTCGAGTCGCGGACAAAGCAGGATACGACCCTTGGCACACGCTATCGATTACCGGTCAAATCGGAAAAGGACTCGCTGGTCCGTATTTTACGACAGCGGCAAAAACAAACCCCGAAGTGGGACGCAAGACTCTCACAGGCCGAAGATCACAGGTGAAAAAACTCTTATTACAAACGATGTACCGGCTCGGTGCGTTTGCTCCGTTTCAATGGGCGAACCGCGATAAGGTCCTGATCCTGATGTACCACGGTTTTAGCCGAGAGCCTCATCCGCACAAGATTTCGGCCAGTGAATTTGACGCTCACCTCGATTATCTCGGCAAACACCATCGCGTTTTGCCGCTCTCCGATGTGATCGATTTTCTGCAAAACGGAAAAACGCTGCCGCCAAATACAGCGGTCATTACCATCGACGATGGTTACGCGGATGCGTATGACATCGCATTTCCGCTGCTGAAAGAAAAACAAACGCCCGCCACGGTTTACGCCGTCACCGATTTTCTCGACGGCAAATGCTGGTTATGGACCGATCTGATGCGGTACGTTCTATTGAAAACCGAAAGCAAAAATATTTCGATCGGGTTTGAGAATGAGCTGATCGAGGCCGCATTGGGGGATGACTTGCAGCGGCTTGAAACAGCGGGGCGGATAAACTCGCGTTTGAAAAAATTGCCCGACGATCTGAAGGATAAGAAGATTGCCGATCTTGCCCGCTCACTCGGGGTCGAGATTCCCGCAAAACCGTCAGGCGATTTTGCCGCGATAACTTGGGAACAAGCCCGCGAAATGGACGCCGCAAACGTGCGGATCGAATCGCACACGGTACAACACCCGATCCTGACCAACATCGCGGGGGGCCGTCTGGATGTTGAACTAAAAAGCTCTAAAAAACGTCTTGAGGAAATGCTGGACAGACCTGTCGAGAATTTCTGCTACCCGAACGGATCGTTCAATGAAAACGTCAAAAACGCTGTCGAGAACGCCGGTTACAAGTCAGCGACCACAACCAATTACGGCTTTAATGACAGACAAATGAACAGATTTTTGCTTAATCGCATCGACGCGCGCGCCGCAATCGCCAATTTTGCCCAAAGTGCGAGTGGTTTTGAGGCATTCAGGGGGCAATATTGATCGGGTAGTGGGTCAGTTTGAATTCGATCGGGTTAATGGGATCAATGGCTTCGTACAAGCGAGGCAGTTTAGGATTGCCGTTCGCTTTAGCGAACGGATAAAGGTCTGAATACAAGCTCGGGGCTTTAGCCCAATCATCTGGGCTAAAGCCCAAGCAGTTGGTATGTCGTTGTCCGTTGCCTAAAGACAACGGCAATTAAACAGGGAACGCCGAAACGGCGGGGGCTATGCCAATGCAAAGGAAGCGAGTTTACTTTTCAAACTGACCCACTATCCTGATTAGAAAAATCTGGCTTTCTACCGGCAAAAAAGTTAAAATCATAATTGCCACTCCGGCCTCGCCCAAAAACTTCAAAAAGCATCCGATTCTCACTTTATAAACTATAGTATGTGCGGTATTAACGGCATTGCATTTTCTCCAAATTCGGGCAGACACGTCGAGGAATCAAGACTCGTCGCGATGCGCGATATTTTGCATCACCGCGGGCCGGATGACCGCGGTATTTTTATCGATGGTAACATCGGTCTCGGCCACCGGCGGCTGAGCATTGTCGATGTTGCTCACGGCGCCCAGCCGATGTTTAACGGCGACCGCTCGTGCGCAATTGTCTACAACGGAGAGGTCTACAACCACGCCGATCATCGCGAAGATCTCGAGTCTCGCGGCTACAAATTCCAAAACCGCAGCGACACCGAAACGATCCTGCACCTGTACGAAGCCCATGGTCGCGATTGCGTCGAATACTTGCGCGGCATGTTTGCTTTTGCGATCTGGGATAGAAATAAAAACGAGCTTTTCATAGCCCGCGACCGTTTTGGCGTCAAGCCGCTGTATTACGTCCATGACAGCGAAGGCAATCTGTTTTTTGCCTCCGAGATAAAATCGCTCCTAGCCGTTGAAGCAGTCAAGCCCGAGATCAATTTCAACGCACTGCCCGATCAGTTTGCCAACCACGGAACGTCAGGTGACGAGACGCTTTTTCATGGCGTTAAACGGCTCATGCCCGGACATACGCTGACGTGGAAGGACGGGAAAATCGATATTCGCGAGTTTTGGGACCTGAGCTTTGAGCCGAAACACGAGCCTCGCACGGATGCCGAATACGTCGAGGAATGGCGTGACCTTTTCCGAGAGTCGGTTGAGCTGCGCCTGATGGCCGATGTGCCGTTGGGGATGTTTCTGTCGGGTGGGATAGATTCGTCCGCGATAGCAGCGATGATGTCGACGATGGTCACCGAGCCGATCAAAACATTCTCAGTCGGCTTTCGCGAACGCGAGGCCAACGAACTCGAATATGCCCGCCTGGTAGCCAAAAAATTCGGCACCGACCATCACGAGATCACGATCAGGCCGGAGCAGTTTTTCGAGGCGTTGCCAAATCTCGTCTGGCACGAAGACGAGCCAATCGGTTTTATCGCCTCGGTGCCGCTGTATTTTGTCTCGAAACTTGCTCAGGAGCACGTTAAGGTCGTGCTCACCGGCGAAGGGGCGGACGAAACCCTCGCTGGTTACGGTCGCTACGCAAAAGCCGTGAAACTACTAGCCTATGGCGAGAAATACGCGAGCGTGACGCCCGGTTTCCTGCGTGACGCGGTTCGCGGCGGCGTCGCGACGCTGCCTGCGTCGATGAGCCGCAAATTGGGCCGCACGTTCCTCTCGCGGGAATCCGACATCGAAAACCTCTTTTTCGACAATTTTTCGGTGTTTTCGAAGTCTATGCAGTCGCAATTGTTTACCCGCGAAACACGCGAAAAGGTCGAAAATACCGATCCGTATTTTCTGCAAAACGCCTGGCTCGACAAATGCGACGCTCGCGACGTGCTCGACAAACTGCTCTACGCCGATACCAAAACATATCTTCACGAGCTCCTGATGAAGCAGGACCAGATGTCGATGGCGGCGTCGATTGAGAGCCGCGTGCCGTTTCTCGACCACAAACTGGTCGAATTTACGGCCCGCATGCCGCGCGACATGAAGCTGCGCGGCGGGACGACGAAATGGATACTGCGTGAGGCGATGCAGGGAATTTTGCCCGCGGAAATTCTTGATAGGCCGAAGATGGGCTTTCCGGTCCCAATCGGCGGCTGGTTTCGAGGTCAATTCAAACACATCGTTGACGAATACGTGCTCGGCAGTCGTGCGATGGAGCGGGGAATATTTGACGCCGATTTTATCCGAAAAATCGTCGCTGAGCATAACGCGGGCGAAAACCACGACGAACGCATCTGGTCGCTCCTCAATTTCGAGATATGGCAGCGGCGATTTATCGACGGGGAAACCGACAAATGAAAATCGAATACATTTGCCACGCCTGCATGGTCATCGAGACCGAAGATATGCGGATCGCGACCGATCCGTGGTTTGTCGGTCCGTCAAACTGCTTACAGTGGCACGTGTTTCCCAAGCCCGTAAATACAGACAAGCTGGACGATATCGACGCGATCTTTATTTCCCACGGACACGAAGACCATCTCCACGAGGAAACCCTACGGACATTGCCGAAAAATGCTCGAATTTTTTATCCCTACAGCTTTTTCGGCGGGGCCAAAGAATATATCGAGAGCCTTGGGTTTCCGCACGTTACGGAAGCCGTAACTTTTAAGAAATACAGGGTTTCCGCGCAAACGGACGTGACCTTTATCATCAATTCGCATGACAGCATCATGGTCGTCGAGAGCGGGGGCGAGGTCCTGGTCAACGTCAACGACGCGCTGCATTCTTCGCCGGAAAAGGTGATCGATTTTTATCTCAAGGCGATCACCGAGCGGTGGCCGACGATCGACTATCTGTTCTGCGGTTTTGGTGGGGCGAGCTATTTCCCCAACACGATGCACATCGCCGGGAAAAATGATGTAGAGATCGGGCTGGCCCGAGAGCAGCTTTTCGCACATAATTTTTGCCGCATCGTGAAAGGCCTGCGGCCGGCGATAGCCGTTCCGTTTGCGGCCGATTTTGCCCTGTTGGATAAAAATCAGCGATGGATCAACGACGTGCGTTTTCCGCGCTCGCAGATGGCGAATTATTATGAAAGATATTTCGCCGACAGCGAATATCAGCCGCAAATTTATGCCATGTATTCTGGTGACCGTCTTGAAAACAAAGATATCAAACAGCATTCACCGTATCGGGCCGACATACGAAACGGTGGGCTTGAACATCTTATCGATGATCAATACGCCGCCGAGATCGCGTTGAAAGGCCGGCAAATGTTTATCGCCGAGGCCGAAGCCGAAGTATTAATCGAAAAGATTTGGCGCAATGTAGAAAAACGCATGACGCTCTATAAATCGGCAGAGCTGAAAGGCTTGAAGTTTTGCCTGAGGGTAACGGATGTGGCGGCGGACAATTGCTTTCATGTGGCTTTTGACGCGGAAAGGCCGAAGGTCTGGCGTGCTGCCTTGCCCGACAGCGACTGCCTTTTGATGATGGAGCTTAAGAGCGAAGTTTTGAGCTACTCGATCGGCAGCGATTGGGGTGCCGACGTGATCAGCGTCGGGTATGGAGCGGAGATTTACATCTCCGACCATCGGATCGCGGAGGTCGATCTCGAACGGATCTGCATGAACCTCCTGGCATGTTATCCGACATTTTCGGACTGGAAAAAGGCACCCTTTCGAACGTTTCAGTTTCTGCTCCTGGGCCCGCCAAAATTTACGACGTCAATCAGAAAACTGAAAGCGTTTAACCTCGAAAGCGAAAATTACGATCGTAAAACATGGCTGTTGAAAGACGGCAAGGAGATTCGTGAGCGGTATAATTTGCCCGACCTCGATCCGCAGTTTTTGCCGGCAAAATAAACCTGTTTTTTGGGAAATAGCCCCGCTTTACCCTTTTAATTCAAGACCATTATGGAGAATACTCTACCAATCACACCAAATATCGGGCGGACCAGCACAAAGGTTTGTCTCGCCGTTTCCAAGTTGTTCTTAAAAAACGGCCCGCTGAGGCGGTTTGGGTTTCGGAAAGAGGAGATCAAGCGATTTGACTCGATGGATCTCTGGGTGTCGGAGCGGGTTGAGCAGATAAATGACTACGTTGATCTGTTTAGTCCATATGTCTCGTTCGAGGGGAAAACCGTTTTGGAGCTTGGCTGCAACCGGGGCTATCTTCTCAACAGCTTTTTGCAGAACCAAAACTTTGACGCGATCGGTGCCGAACTCGATCTGGAGGCACTCGAATTTGCGCGGGAAAACTATGGTGACCGGATAAAATTTATCCAAACGACGCCGGACGCGATCCCGATGCCGGACAATAGCGTTGACATACTTTACACAATCGACACGGTCGAGCATCTGAGCAGCCCGGCGGGGATGTTTGCCGAATGTCTCAGGGTATTAAAGCCGGGCGGCACATTTTTGGTCCATTTCGGCGCGTGGCTTACGCCGTATGGCTCGCATCTGGAGGACATCATTCCGATCCCGTGGGCCAACGCGGTTTTCTCAATGGACACGCTCCTCGATGTGGCCGCGCATCTTTACGATTCGCCGGATTACGACGTTGCATGCTATTACCTCGATGAAAAAACGGGCGAGCGCAAGCCGAATCCGTTTCTCAACAAAGCCAAATGGGAAGAGTTTTTGAATCACATCACGATCCGAAAATTTAGAAAGATAATTCGCGAAATGCCGTTTGAGATCGTTCATCTCGAGAACATAGGCTTTGGCGGTAAGACGTTCAAAGCGGGACGCGTTTTGGGGAAACTGTCGCAGGTGCCGGTGGCCGAAGAGTTTTTTACCAAGGCAACTTTCGCGGTGCTTAAAAAGCCCGAATAGAGATAGTTAGACCCGCCCTCCTGCCCGATTGCGACACAAATGATGGCCGCAGACACTTCAAAACCACGACGAACAGCAGCGACGGAGCTTCGCGGACGGGATATCCTTTGTTTTTCGCACGATTGGACCGGCGATCCGCTGTCGAAAACGCACCTGATGCGGGTGCTTTCCAAAGAAAACCGAATCTTGTGGATCAACGCCATCGCCAACCGCATGCCGACGACCTCGACGAAAGATATTTCTCGTATCTACAACAAACTCAGAAGTTTTACCGAACCGATCCGCGAGGTCGAGCCGAATATTTTCGTCCTCAACCCGCTCGCGATACCGGCTTACGGCAACAAGACCGTCGTCAGGTTGAATCAGCGCGTCCTGGTCAGCCAGGTCAAAAAGGCGATGCGGAAGCTGGATTTCACGAATGTCATCAACATGGTCTTTAACCCGGCCGCGGGCATGATCGCCGGAAAGCTTGGCGAGAGCGAGCTGATCTACTATTGCGTCGACGAATACACGGCGTTTACGGGATCGTCGGCGTTGAAGGAGATCGAGGAAAAGCTGTTTCGCGACGCCGATCTGGTTGTGGTTTCGGCCGAACGGCTCTATGATTCGAAGAAGCATTTCAACCTGAATACGCATATTATTCGCCACGGGACTGATTGGCGGCATTTCCGCACAGCGTTGGACGATGCGATGCAAATCCCTGACGAGATCGCCAATTTGCCGCGTCCGGTCATCGGTTTTCACGGCCTGCTGGCCGATTGGGTTGATTTCGAATTAATCAAAAAAACCGCGGAGCATTTCAGCAGAGGTTCCGTTGTATTGATCGGGAAGATCGCGGTTGACGCGGAGCAAAAGGTCAAGATACTCGATAATGTGCCCAACATACATTTCCTCGGCCGCAAGCCGTACGCCAAGCTGCCGGCGTACTGTAAGGGCTTTGACGTTGCTCTAAACCCCTTTGCGATCAATGAATTAACGCTCGCGGCCAATCCCCTAAAGGTCCGCGAATATCTTGCGGCCGGATTGCCGGTCGTCTCGACCGATATCCCGGAGGTCCGCGTTCTCGAAGATTGCCTCGTCGGCGTCGATCATGACGACTTTATCGCAAGGATTGAGGAAGCCATTGCTAACCCGAAGCCGCGCAAAACAGTCAGCGACGCCATCTCGCACGAAAGCTGGGAGGCGAAGATCGAGGAGCTGCGAACGATAATGGCGACCAGACGAGGAGAAAAGGAGAAGATGGGAAACGGTGAAGAGGAGACGCGGTGAGAGAGCGCTTTCTCAAGATTTTCGGCGCGATTATTTCCGCTGGTGTTTTTTGGGTATTGATCGCTCCTTTACTCGCTACTTTTTTGATCGTCGAAAAACCGCTCGAACACGCCGACGCGATCATGGTCCTCAGCGGTTCCGCTGTCTACAAAGAACGCACGGGAAAGGCCGCCGAACTCTTTAAACAAGGTGTCGCTCCGCGAGTATTCATCACCGACGACGGCAGACGCTCCGGTTGGTCTCAGAGCGAGCGGACAAATCTGCCGTTTGTCGAACTCGAACGACGCGAGTTGATAGAGAAGGGCGTCCCACCCGATTCGATCACGATTTTGCCCTATCAGGTTTCGGGGACCGAGTACGAGGCAAAGGAGCTTGCCGACGAACTCGCGGAGCGGCCTTTGGGTTCGGTTTTGATCGTTACGTCGGCCTATCACACCCGGCGGGCACTCAGGACTTTTGAAAACATTCTTGCGGGATCGCATACAGAAATAGGCATCGTCGGCGTCCCGCCCGGCGAACAAACACCGAACCCAAACTACTGGTGGCTCAGCTCTCGCGGCTGGCAAATGGTTGCCGGCGAATATGTGAAATCGGCAGTCTATTACGCTTATTATTAAAAGAGTGAGGACGTTAGAATTGTTCTCACAAACTCCCCGTCAAACTCAGCGTGCTCCGCGTTGAGATCAAATTTAACGCCGGGTCCGCCTGAGGAAAACGCAGACCTACCGAGTTAATAATGAATACAGAAGCAATAGCAGAAATGCCAACAATAGCAGAGCAGCACAAGTCCGAAATCGAGAGCGGAACGCGGTTTGAATTTGGCCGCAACTGGACCGCATTTTTGTCGGTCCTGGACGACGAACGCATCGCGACTGCCGAGGCATCGCTCAAAGAAATGCTCGAATGCGACTCGCTTGCGGGCAAGACGTTTCTCGACATCGGCTCCGGCAGCGGCTTGTTTTCGCTGGCCGCGCGGAGGCTCGGCGCGCGCGTTCACTCGTTCGATTTCGACAGTAATTCGTTTGCCTGCACCAAGGAATTGCGGCGAAGATATTTTGCGGACGATGAAAATTGGACCGTCGAGCAGGGCTCGGTACTTGATCGCGAATACGTCGAGAGCCTCGGTAAATTTGACATAGTGTATTCGTGGGGAGTGCTCCATCACACTGGACAGATGTGGAAAGCATTGGCAAATGCCGCGATCCCGTCATGCGACGGCGGCAGGCTCTTTATCGCGATCTACAACGACACCGGCCGCGAAGCCCGAAAATGGCATTGGCTCAAGAAAACATACTGCCGTCTGCCGCGCCTGCTAAAAACGCCCTTCGCCATCGCCGCGATCATGCCCGACGAGGCAAAATCGCTTGCCAGATCCATCATCGATCTCACACCCGGCACGTATATCCGCTCCTGGACCCAATACAAAAACAGCCGTGGCATGAACCGCTGGTACGACATTATCGACTGGGTAGGCGGCTATCCCTACGAAGTCGCAACCGTCAATCAGATCGACGAATTTTACAAGTCACGCGGATTTTCGCTTACGAAGGTTAAGAGCGAAGGCGTCGGGTTGGGTTGTAATGAGTTTGTGTTTGAACGGCATATATCAAGTTAGTCATGCTTCCGTTTCGATTCCACCCATCAAGTCCAGCCGTCGCAATTGAGGTCATTTCACTCGATTCTCCCAATAACCAGGATCACGATTTAACTGCATTACGGCGTATATGTCGATCTGTTCGTCGGAGACTAGATAGACGATTCCAAAAGGAAATCGTTTGCATAGGCATCGGCGGGATCGATTAGAAAGGGGCGGCCACGCGAGGGGGAATTGCGTGATTCGTTTGATCGTAGCGAATATCTCACGCGAAAATTCTAATCCCAGACCTTCATCACAATCCTCGTAAAAATCGATCGCGTCAATGAATTCGCTTTCTGCATCCGGATGAAACTAATAGTTCATTTACCGAACCGCTCTCGAACCTTTGCGAAAACTTCATCTCCGGGAATCGTTTGAACTTTCCCGCTTTTTACTTCTTCGATCCGCCTCTCAACTTCTATTTTCCACAACTCGTCGATCTCTTTCTGGTTTGGCGAGAGGCTTTCAAGAATTCGATTGACAAGGGTGATCCTCACGTCTACGGGTAAAGATTCAACCATCGAAACCAACTCTAAGGTAGTTGCCGTCATATTCTCACCTCTCGTTCGATTTTATCATGCTTTGCCGACCTGCTGTCGAACAGTCTTCGGCCATCGAGCTATCAATTTTACAAACCATTCCCCATCTTATCCAGCAATTCCTGCCATCGCGGATCGTCGCGCAGCGATGCTAGATTGGCATCGCGCTGGAAATGCTTTTTGTTTTCGTTTCCTAACCGAACGGCTTTGCCGAGCCATTTGTAGGCGAGATCCTTTTCGCCGACGAGTGCGTAGGTCGAGCCGACCCAATAGGCCATGTCGTGGTCGGTCCGCGCAAGAGCGAGAGCGTCGTCGGTAAGCTCGGCGCGGGCGTCGTCAAAGCGGCCGGCACCGGCAAGGAATTCGGCGTAGAGCGGGCGGATGCCTTCCATCCGTGGGTTTTCCTTTAGCACCGCTGCGATCATGCTGATTGCTTCGTCCTGTTTGCCCTGATAATAAAAGACGCCCGCGCGAAAGATCTTGATCATCGGGTGGTTTGGCTCAACCTTGGCGCCCTTATCCAATTCGGTGAGAGCCTTGTCGTATTCCTGCGTGTAAATGAAAATGCGGGCGCGATTGTACGCCGAAACCGCACGGGCGGCGGGGTCGAGGCGGGCGAGTTTTTCGAATGCCTTGAGCGATTCATCGTACTCGCCGTCGAGGCGGTTTATGACGCCTTTGACAAAATACAGGGCGGCGTCGTTTGGAAATTGTTTTTGCAGCAGCTCGATCTCGGCCCGGGCTTTTTTCTTTTCGCCGCGGGCCATGTAGATCATGACCATCAGAACGCGGGCCTCGACGACGTTTTGGTCGTAGAAAAAGGCTTTGCTAAAGGCGGCTTCGGCGTAACTATAATCCTCAGGTTCGCCGAGACCTTTGAACGAACGGTTGGCGTAACAGGCGCCGAGACCGCTGTATGCAAGGGCGAAATGCGGATCGATCTCGATCGCTCGTTTGAAATTCATGATCGCGGCGTCGCAATCCTCAGCGTCGATGGTGCGGAAAATAAAGCGGCCAAAATTGTCGCGTCCGCGAAGGTACTCTTCCCACGCATCGGCGTTGTCGGTTGCCCGCTTGCCTAATTTTTTGGCTTCGAGATCAGTCAGTTCGAGACGCAGTCCGTCAAGTATCCGCTGGGCAATGCCGTCCTGGAGGGCGAGAATGTCGCTGCCCTCGGCGTCGATGCGGTCGCTCCAGAGGATGTCGCCTGTCGCAACATCGAGTAACTGCGCAGTCACCCGGAGCTTATCGCCGGCCCGCAGAAATCCGGCCGACAGCACGGCGTGAACCCTTAGTTCCTTACCGGCTTCACGCGGGTCGATATCCTTGTGATGATATTTTGCAATGACCGAGCTGGGCCGGACAATGATCGACCGGATCTGAGCCAGCTCGGTGATGACGGCGTCGGCGAGGGCGAATTCGTAAAAGCTCGATTCTGTGTCACCGCCGAGATTTTTGAACGGGAGGATCGCGACGCTCTTTTTCTCGGTTCCCGTCGCCGTGAGCGAAATATCCGGTGTAAACGAGGGCTGGCTCGACGAAGATATTTGCGACGGGAACGATTGCGACGCTCCAGATACTTCGGGAGTCGATTTGCCGGTGAACCAGTTGAGCACGCGTTTGACCGTACTGCCGTCGGCGTGGCCGGGCGGAAATGTATCCGTGCCCATTATCTGCATACCCGCGATCTGTTGCAGCACCGCCCGTAGCTCGTCACGCATCGAAGCGATCTTCTGATAACGGTCTTTCGGTTCTTTGGCGAGAGATTTGTCGATGATCTGCTGTAACTGCGGCGGCAGAGGCTCTTTTCGCATCTCGGCGAGTGGCTTTGGCGTGCCGTAGAGCACCTGGTGCCGGACGTCAATCACCGTTTTACCCTGAAAAGCCCAGATGCCGGTCAGCATCTCGTAAAGCAAAACGCCGGTCGAGAAAATGTCAGAGCGGGCGTCGGCCCGTTCGCCCCGGGCTTGTTCCGGTGCGGCGTACGTGGCGGTGCCGTAGGGAATCCCAAGTTCGGTAATCTCGTTGCGGTCCTGGCCCTGATGCAGATCGGCCTGCTCATCCTCAAGCAGCTTAGCAAGCCCAAAATCGAGAATCTTTACCTGACCCGTATCGCTGACCATTATATTTCCGGCCTTGATATCGCGGTGGATAATGTTCTTGGAATGAGCATACGCAAGCGCGTCGGCCACCTGAATCGCGATCGACAACGCACTCTTCAATTCTTGTGGCCGTCCCGCAACCATCTGCCTGACATTCTTGCCCTCGATATACTGCATGGCGATGTAAAAGACGCCATCGTCGCTGTGAAAATCGTAGATCGTGCAGATATTCGGGTGGTCAAGTTGTGAACAAAGCTGGGCCTCGCGTTCGAAGCGGCGAAAATTTGCGGTCTTTTGAGTCAGTTCGGGCGGGAGCACCTTGATGACGGCGGTGCGGTTGAGCTTGGTGTCGAGAGCCTTGTAGACGGTGCCCTGCCCGCCGGAGCCGATCTTTTCGAGAACCTTATACTGGTTAATTTGCGAACCAACCATAAGAAATAGAGGAGTGCGGAACGCGGAGTGCGGAGTGAACTTTGTTCAATCAATGCCCCGTCCCGCGTAAACGCAAGGAAAGATATTATATCTAAGATTGCAATTCCGCAATCCACACCCCGCACTCCGCATTTTTTTTCTCCGGCAAACTGCCGGTCAATCAATTACAATCGTTCAGCCACGCGGCGGGTCGCCCCAACCGGAACCCACGTATGCACCATTTTCGACGATGCAAGGCACCGTCAGATCGCCGCCCGAATACTCGAGCATTTCGCGCTGTCTGACCTTATCATTCTGCGCGTCATATTCCGTAAATTTTATGCCGTTTTCGTTGTAGTGATCCATCGCCCGTTTACAGTACGGGCAATCGGGTTTTGTGTACAGTGCTAATGCCATTGTTCAAAATTACACCTTTTCGATAAGATAATCTAGCGTACTTAGCTCCCCTACTTTCAAAGGAGGGGTGGCGATTTGGCTCCCCTTCTGTTTTAGGAAGGGTGTCGGCTTTTCGCCGACGGGGTGGTCGGCTGACGGGGTGGTTCTCTCTTTCGTTCCCATTAAATGTTTATGACACTGCCCGAAATATTTCAACCATACGAAAAGCTGATCGAGATCGATATCCTGGGTACGAAGCATATGGTTCCAGAGAACAATTCGCTTCTTAGGTGTTTTCAGTTTCTGGCAATGGAAAATATCTCGTACGGCGAATTTTGCTGGAACGGCGAATGCATCAATTGCCAGGTCTGGCTCCAAAACGGCGACAAAGAAAAGGCCGTGATGGCCTGCCGGATGATCGTCGCCGAGGGAATGAAGATCATACGGCTCGCCGATGGTATAGATCTGGGAGGGTAAGTTTCAGGTATTAGGAATTAATGAATACAGCAACGGCGTTGGTTAGCGGTGTAGCCGAGAAAAAATTAACAATTTTACGGGAAATTCTGCGTCGGAAATTAGCGGACGGCCTGATCGTCGCATTTTCGGGCGGCGTGGATAGCGCGTTTTTGACTTGGGTGGCGGAGCAGGAGCGCCGCGAGTCGGGCGGCGAACTGCTTGCGTTGACGACATTAAGCGAGAGTTTTTCAAACGCGGAAAGACTTGATGCAGAGCGGTTTATCGCCGAACACGGCATCAAACATACCTGGCACGAGAGCATGGAGCTTTTGAATCCAGCTTACGCGATAAATGACAGCAACCGTTGTTTTCATTGCAAGACCGAGCTGTTCAATATTTGCCATGAAGCCGCCGCAGAGCGTGGATTCAAGTGGATCGCCTACGGTTACAACGCCTCGGATCGCGGCGATATTCGGCCCGGACACAAAGCGGCGGTCGAACATTCGATCCTGTCGCCGCTGGCCGACGCGGAATTGACGAAGGATGATATTAGATTATTGATGCGGCAAAATGGACTCGCAATGGCGGATAAACCGGCAAGCCCGTGTTTGAGTTCGCGGCTGATGACCGGCGTTTTTATCACGCCGCGAAAGCTGAAGGACGTTGAGGATTTTGAGGCGATCTTACGTACCGGCGGCTTACGGGTTTTTCGCGTCCGGCTGCATGAAGAAGGCGAAACGCGATTTTTACGGCTCGAAGTCGCCCTTGATGAGATGAACCTTGCAACGCAGCTGCGTGAAAAACTGGTGACCGAAGCCACGACACGCGGCTATAAATGGGTGACGCTTGATCTGGCGGGCTATCGAACCGGCGGAGGAAATGTAACCGCGAAATGATAGAGACAGAGCTTTTTGAACTGTTGGAAAAGGTTAAACGCGAGGAGATGTCGACCGAGGAGGCTCTGTCGATATTACAAAACGCGCCTTTTCGCACGACGCAATTGCCGTTTGCCGAGCTTGACCACCACCGGAGCCTGCGGCAGGGAATCGGCGAGGTGATTTACGGCGAATCGAAATCCGCCGAGCAGATCATCGCGATTGCCGAACACCTTTCGCACCACGAACAACCGGTGATGATTACTCGGCTCGACGCCGAAAAGATCGTGGCGGTTCACGCGAGATTTCCCGATGGCCGGCCGAATGACACCGGCAGAACCTTTATCGTTAATCCAAAACCGGCCAAAGATTCGTCAAGCGGCGAGCCTTTTGTCGCGGTACTCGCTGCCGGAACGAGCGACGCCTACGCGGCAGAAGAGGCGTGCGAGGTTTGCGTGGCGATGGACACCGCGTTTGAGAAATTTTATGACGTTGGCGTTGCGGGTATTCACCGTCTACTGGATAAACGCGAGGCTTTGCAGAAAGCATCGGCGCTCGTCGTCGTCGCCGGTATGGAAGGCGCGTTGCCGAGCGTTGTCGGCGGATTGTTCGGCAAACCGATCTTCGCCGTGCCGACCAGCGTTGGCTACGGAGCGAGTTTCGGCGGCATCGCGGCGCTGCTGGCGATGCTAAATTCGTGTGCGGCAGGGATCTCTGTCGTCAATATCGACAACGGATTTTCGGCGGGATACGCGGCGTGCCAGGTCGTCCGTGAGATTAAGAGACTGTCCAATGGGTAAGGCATTATATTTGGAGAGCGTGGCTGGCGTCGCGGGCGATATGTTCGCCGCCGCGTTTGTCGATGCCGGACTGGTTACGCGCGATGAATTGACGGCTTTGGTCGACCGTCTCGGCCTCGACGGCGTCACGATCGAGATCGAAAACGTTATTCGTGCGACCGTCAAAGCGACCCATATTTCTGTTAAGTGGAGAGACGAAGGCTGGAAACAGAAGTTCGGCCACGGACATCCGCACGAACTTCATCACGATCATTCGCATGAACACGGACACGATCATGGCCACTCACATGAACTTCATCCCCCCGATCACGGGCATTCTCACGAACACCAGGATACGACTCTTTTGCTCGGCGAAGAGGCGACGACGCATTGGCACACGCATTACGCGGATGTAGACGCGTTGATCGAGCATTCTTCGCTCGATGCGGCGACAAACCAGCTTTCGCGGCGGATATTTCGCGTTCTCGCCGAGGCCGAAGCCGGGGCTCATGGGACCGAGGTCGAAAAGGTGGCGTTTCACGAGGTGGGAACGATCGATTCGATTCTTGATGTCGTGATGGCGGCGTTTTGTATCAGTAAAACGGGAGCGAATACCATCTTCGCGACGCCGGTCAAAAGCGGACGCGGTCTCGTCACAATGCAGCACGGCACGCATCCGATACCGCCGCCCGCGAGCATTCGGCTGCTGGTGGGGCTGCCCGTTGCCAAAACTCCGGCCACGATAGTCCGTGAAAATGTGGAACTTTCAACGCCAACAGGTATAGCGATCATCAAATGCCTCGCACCTAACTTTGTCAACGAACTGCCATCGGGCACTTTACTAAATCAAGGCATGGGTGCCGGGACGATGGATCTCGGCGGTTATCCTAATGTATTTCGCGTCTCGCTGATCGAGACTGACGCTGCAGCAATCGATCTCCCGTACGAAACTGACAGCGTGATCGAGATCGTCTGCAATATTGATGACGACACGGGCGAACACCTGGCCTGGATAACGCAGAAGCTATTGGAATCAGGAGCCTTAGACGTATGGCAAACGACGGCCACCGGAAAGAAGGGTCGGGTGCTCGTTTGTCTCTCGGTTTTGGCCGAGGAAACCCAATTTCAGCATCTCGCCGATTGGATCCTGCGAAACAGCACGACCTTTGGCATCAGATATAGAAAATGGGATCGGCTGATCCTTGCCAGAAAATTTGACGACCGCGAGACTGCCAGAGGCATAGTCAAGCATAAGATAGGACTGACGAGAGACGGCGAGGTTTTGAAAGAGAAGGCTGAGTTTGATGATCTGATGAAATGATGTATGTCATCTATTGATATCTAGTGCCAATTTGATAATCTATTTCCGGGGGAAAGATTATGTCTACAGCTACAATAAACATTTCGTTGCCTGACACCATGAAAAGCGATATCGAACAGGTAATCGTCGCAGAGGGTTACGGTAACACGAGCGAATTTTTCCGGGATCTTGTGAGGAACTTTCTGCGTGAAAGGCGAGAGCGTAAATTAGAAGCCCTGCTTATTGAGGGAATTGAGAGCGGGCCGACTACTCCGCTTACGCACGCCGATTTCGAGGACATCAAGCGGCGTGGTCTTGCACGATTGAAAAAGCGAGGATAGCATGCCATTTAATGTCTCGAAACGGCCACAAGCTGATCGCGATATTGAGGAATGTTTTGTCTTTATCGGTTAGTGCGACATTGACGTGGCGATTCGATTTCTAGTCGCTGTCGAGGATAGTCTTGATGAATTATCAAGATTCCCGATGCCTGGGCGTGTTGGCAGACACGATGACGGTCGCTTGCTTGGATATCGGATATGGAGGGTTCGTAGTTTCGATAAGTATCTTTTATATTATCGATTTAAGGCCGAAACGGTAGAACTCTTTCACGTCCTTCAAAGCTCCCGCGATATTGAGAATATTTTCGATTGATCGACTTCTATCAATACTTCGGCACGCTCGGATCGACGTCATTCGACCACGCGGTGATGCCGCCGACAAGGTTTTTCATGTTTCCCGCAAAACCAGACCGTTCGAGTGCCTCGATAGCGCGGGCGCTGCGGCCGCCCATTTTGCAGTGGATGACGGTTTCGAGGGCAGGGTCGAGTTCGCCCCTACGGGCGATGATCTCGCCGAGCGGGATGAGCTTGGCTCCATCTATCTTCGCGACGGCGTATTCGTCCGGCTGGCGGACGTCTATCAGTTGAATATTCGCCCCGGCGTCAAGGGCTGCTTTTAGCTCGGACGCTGTAATTTCCTGCATATTTCGGTTTACCTCAATATAAAACTATAACTATTTTCGTGTCCTAATCGTATCGTGAGGTGCGCTCAGTTGGCAAATCGGCGGCTATTTTGCGCGTCTCGAGCGACGTTAGGCTTGACAAAAATTTACATACCGATTTTTAGCCGGTTGCTTGAAGTGTTATAAAATATGACACTTAGGCAAATAAACTATGAGGAACCTTCGTCTCAAAACCCTAGCTTGCGCCGCTGTATTATTTGCGACGATCTCGTGCGGTTCATCAGCTGCGAATAGCGGCAAGCGAGGTAATTCTAACGCCGGCGAAAATCCGCAGAATGCGGCGATTGCGATCACGGTCGGCAAGAGCGAATCGCGCGAGGTTGGCTCGGTTATTCGTGCTACGGGCAGCCTTACGGCGAATGAAACGTCCGACGTTGCGCCCAAAGTGGCTGGAAAGATCGCGAATGTCGGCGTTAATGTGGGCCAACTTATCCAGGCAGGGGCAGTGATAGCGAAAATAGACGATCAAAATGCCCGGCTGCAGCTCGCGACGGCACAGGCTGGCGTGAAACAAGCACAGGCGGGGGTTAAACAGGCCGAGGCTCGTCTTGGATTGCTGAATGGCGGAAAATTTAGCGCATCAACCGTGCCGGAGGTGCTGGCCGCAGATGCCAATTATCAACAAGCCCTTGCTGAACAAAGACAGGCGGAGGCTAACGAAAAGCGATATCGCGAATTGACGGAATCCGGCGACGTCGCAATGGTCGCGTACGAGACCTATCGAACCGCCCGGGATACGGCCCGTGCGAAAACAAACGCGGCGAAACAGCAACTTGGTTCGACCATTAACACCGCGAAACAGAGCAACCAGGCTATAGTAACCGCCCAGGCCAATGTCGAGTCCGCGAGGACTCAGGTTGCAAACGCCCAGCAGGCGATATTAGATACCGTGATCAGGGCGCCTTTTGCCGGTTATGTCAGCAGTCGTCCGGTTGCCGTAGGCGAATTCGTTTCTTCGGCGTCGATCGTCGCCACAATCCTCCGGACAAATCCGATAAAGGCTCAGATCCAGGTCGGCGAGGCTGCGGTGCCAAATGTGTTGCTTGGACATGGCGTGTCGATCGAGGTTGACGCCTATAAAGACCGGAAATTTGCCGGAACGATTTCCGCGATCAATCCCGCCGTCGACCCTAACTCAAGATCCGCCATTGTCGAAGCCCTTGTAGAAAACAACGATAACGCGCTTAGGACTGGAATGTTCGTGACGGCCCAAATCAACGTGCAGGGCGGCAGCAAGGCGGTCTTTGTGCCTAAAGCTGCCGTATTCAACGATCAGACGACCCAATCCGTTCGCGTCTTCGTGATTCAGGATGGCGTCGCAAAACTCCGCGTTGTCCAGCTTGGGACTGAAGAAGGCGATTCGCAGCAGATCATCAGTGGCGTAAACCCCGACGAGACCGTCGCGACAAGTAATGTTGCTCAACTTTATGAAGGAGCGAAGGTGGCATTTTAGCCCAATGTCCAATGTCCAAAGTCCAAGGTGAAAGATCCAAGGTGTGTGGTTAAACTTTACGGTCGAAAATTTGATAATTGGTCGTGGGGCGGGGTTGAAACAGTCTGAACTCAAAGGGAGCAAATATAAGTAGTTGACGATCCAAAGCCCATTTTTGACTGGTAACGCCAACTTTGGACTTTGGACTTGAGACCTTGGACTTAACGTTTTATGCAGTGGTTAGCTGAAATTTGCGTTCATCGCCCGGTTTTTGCGACCGTGATCGTCATGTTTCTGACGGTTGTCGGCGGATTTAGCTTTTTTACGCTGGGCGTAGACCGGTTTCCGAAGATCGACCTGCCGACTATTTCGGTTTCGACCAGCTTTTCCGGAGCAGCTCCTGTGGAGATGGAATCGGAGGTGACCGACCAGATCGAGGGGGCTCTCAATACTGTTCCCGGCATCGACGAGATGCGCTCCAGTTCATCGCGCGGCCAGTCGAATATCACACTTACGTTCAATCTCGAAAAAAACCCGGACCAGGCCTACCAGGAGATCCAGCAAAAACTGAGCACTGTCATCAACCGTCTGCCCCAGGACGCCGACCCGCCTGTCGCGCGTAAGAGCGACCCGGATTCGAGCCCGGTGCTGATGTATTCGGTCAGCGCTCCGCGCGACACGATCGAGCTGACCGATATGGTCACGACCCTTATCCGGGAAAAGATCGAGTCTGCCGACGGCGTGGGCGAGGTGATCGTCTTCGGCGGCCGGACCAAACAGATCAAGCTCTACATCGACCCCGACAAGCTTCGTTCATACGGCATTGCGACCAATCAGGTCACGGCAGCCGTGACGGCCCAGAATCAGGAACTGCCCGGCGGCACCCTGGTCGAAGGAGCCAAGACGGTCGGCCTCCGCACGATCAGCAAGCTGACCAAGGCCGAAGAGTTTAACGACATAATTATTGCGTCGAAAAACGGTTTCCCCATCAAATTCAAGGACATAGGCCGCGTCGAGGAAGGCGGCGTCGATTCGACCAACACGCTCTCGCTCGACGGTAACCCGGCGGTCGCGGTCGGTATTCGTAAGCAGTCCGGTGCCAACACCGTTGCGTTGATCGCCAGCGTCAAGGAGCGGATGGCGCAGATAATTCCGACTCTGCCTAAGGATTTTAAGATCGCGGTGGTTCGCGATCAGTCTGAGTTTATTGAAAACTCGCTCCACGCGATCGAGGAGCATCTCGTGCTCGGAGCGATATTTGCGGCCGTCGTTGTATTCTTCTTTCTTTGGAATTTCCGTTCCACGCTGATCGCGGCTCTTGCGATCCCGACGTCGATCATCGCGGCGTTTGCGCTGATCGCGGCTCTCGGCTATTCGCTCAACCAGATGACGATGTTGGCCCTCACGCTAATGGTGGGCATCGTTATCGACGACGCCATCGTCGTCCTCGAAAACATCTACCGTTTTGTCGAGGAAAAGGGAATGGACCCGTACCGCGCCGCCGTCGAGGGAACCAAGGAGATCGGTCTCGCGGTGCTCGCTACGACCTTGAGCTTGCTGGCTGTATTTATTCCAGTCGGGTTCATGACCGGCATCGTCGGCCGCTTTATGTCGAGCTTTGGCCTCACATCGGCCGCCGCTATTGCCGTTTCGCTCATCGTCTCGTTTACCCTGACGCCGATGCTGGCGGCGAGGTGGATAAAAAGTCCAAAGTCTAAAGTCCAAACTACAAAGTCCAACGAATCCGAGACTTTGGACATTGGACATGAGACTTTGGACTCCGACTCGAAGGCCGGCTGGTTCTACAGCAAGATCGACTCAACCTACACGTGGCTGCTTAAGCTTGCGATGCGTTTCCGTTGGGCGGTCGTCCTGATTTGTATTCTTACCGTCGCGTCGATCGTGCCGCTCTATAAGTTCGTCGGTATGGCGTTTCTCCCGGACGAGGACGAGTCGAGCTTTTCGATTGGCATTCGCGGGCCGCAGGGAACGTCGTTGGCGGCGACGCAATCGATCCTCGACCGCATAGCCCGCGATGTCCGCGAAAAGATGCCGGGTGTGCAGAACACTATCGTCAATGCCGGTGGTTTCGGCGGCGGTTCGAGCAGTGGTAACTCGGGCAACGTTAGTGTCAACCTGGTACCGGTCGGCAACCGCAGCCAGTCACAGGCCCAGCTTATCAATGTGGCCCGCAACATGGTCAAACCGTACACGAACGCCGACTGGAAGATCAACGTTTCCGGCACGTCGTCGATCGCGCAGGGCATCGGTCTCGGGCGCGGCGGCTCCGGCATTGGCTATTATATTTCCGGCCCGGATATGGACCAGCTCAATAATTACGCCAATCAACTCGTCGAGAAGATGCGGAACGACCAGACGTTTCGTGATCCCGATAACTCGGTTGACGTCGGCACGCCCGAGGTGCGGTTCATGATCGACCGGGCGAAGGCGGCGGATCTCGGCGTCAACGCCTCCGACATTGCCCGCGCGCTCAACATCGCGGCGGCTGGTCAGCGCGTCTCGACATTCAGTCAAGGAACCCAGCAGTACGACGTTGTCGTGCAGGCGGACGAACCGTTTCGCCGGACGCGGGAAAATTTACAGAATTTCTCGGTCCTGTCGTCAAAGGGAGCACCGGTCGATCTGTCGCGGGTCGTTACCCTGCAAGAGGCCCGCAGCCCGTCGTCGATCGCCCGGCTCAATCGCCAGCGTGTCGTGACGATTTCATCGAGCTTGCCGCAGAACGCTTCGGAATCCGATGCTCTGGCAAAGCTTCAGGAGTACGTCAAGGGACTTAATCTGCCCCCCGAGTACTCGTCTGGCGTGCAGGGCCAGTCAAAGGAATTGCAGCGTGCATATAGCTCGTTTCTGCTCGCGTTCCTGCTGTCATTCGTATTCATGTATCTCATTTTGGCGGCACAGTTTGAGAGTTTTGTTCATCCGATCACGATCCTGATCACGCTGCCGCTGTCGGTGCCGTTCGCGCTGCTGTCGACGGCGATCGCCGGTCAGGCGCTCAACATTTTCTCGGCCCTCGGTATCCTGCTGTTGTTCGGTATTGTGAAGAAAAACGCAATTTTGCAGATCGACCACACGAATACGCTGCGCTCGCACGGCCTGGCCCGTTACGACGCGATCATTCAGGCCAATCGCGACCGGTTGCGTCCGATCCTGATGACAACGCTTGCGCTTATCGCCGGCATGATACCGCTGGTCCTCGGCAGCGGCGCCGGAGCGGCGACCAATCGCTCGATCGGCATTCTAGTTGTCGGCGGTCAGTCGATGTGTCTTCTTCTCACCTTGCTCGCCGTACCGGTGTTTTATTCGCTGTTTGACGATGTGCAGCAAACCACTGTGTTTCAAAAAATAGGGAGCGCGATACGAAGCGTAATTCCAAAATTAAGACGAGCTACGCCGGTCGAAGAAGAACCGTCTGGTCACGAGGAAATTGCCTGAAAATATTAATGGAGAAGCTGTTCGCAATAAAAATTCGAAGATGCCTTATCCGTGCGCTTTGCACGGCGGGGCTTGCGTTTGCCTTCGTTTGGGGAGCTTTTGGGCAAACACCCTCCCCGACACCTACGCCGGATCTGCCGCCGCCGGTCGCTCCGACATTTGATACGCCCGCCCGCCCGATGCCGAGCACCGAACGTATCGGTGTTAGTACGGATAACCAGTTGTCGTTGACACTCGATCAGGCAGTCGAGATGGCGCTCAAGAATAACAATGATATCGACGCGTCCCGGAACGATACAAAGATCTCCGAGTTTGGGTGGAAAGGTGCGAAGGGCGTCTATGATCCGCTGCTTTTGACCGACAACTTCTACGAAAAAATAGCTACGCCGACGGCTTCGGCGATTGGCGGTGCGGTCAATGGAGCGGTAACGCAGACACGTTTTTCGGGCACGGCCGGTGTCAGCGGTTTTACTCCGGCTGGCGGCGGCAACTATTCGGCGCTGTTCAACCCGATCAGGACGACGACCAGTAACACAAACTCGTTCCTCAATCCGCAATTTCCGTCGTCGCTGCTGCTTACCTACACGCAGCCGCTGTTGCGAAACCGTAATATCGACAGTATTCGGCGGACGATCCTGATCGCAAAAAAGAATATCGAAATCTCCGATTCGCAATTGCAGCTCAAGGCGATAACTATTGTCTCAACCGTCGAGCAGGCCTATTGGGATCTCGTGTACGCAATGCGAAACCTCCAGGTCCAGGTGGACACGCTAAAACAGGCGAAAGACCATCTTGAGAGCAATAAGCGGCTCGTTGCAAAGGGTGCTCTTGCACCAGTCGAGATCGTTGCCGCCAACGCCCAGATCGCAAATTTTGAGCAGTCGGTCTACACCGTGCAGGAATCCGTGACTCGGGCCGAAAACTCCTTAAAGACACTGATTCTCCCCGACCGTACCGCCGCCGAATGGTCGCGTCCGCTGACGCCGGTTACACCCGCCGGACTCGATGTGCCGCACGTGCCGCTCGAAAACGCCGTATCCGACGCCTTGAAAAACCGCCCAGAGATCACCCAGAACGAAAAACAGGCGGACATAAACCGGATCGATCAGCGGTATTTTCGCGATCAGACAAAGCCCCAGATCGATCTCGTCGGCACCTACACCGCACAAGGGTTGGGGGGTACGCAGACACCGGCTGCGATCAGCCCGACAACGGGTTTGAGCCGCGTCCCGCCAAATCTGGTCGGCGGACTGTTCACCTCGCTTGAGAACCTCGCCGCGTTGAGATACCCGTCGTACCATGTCGGGGTAAATATCTCGATACCGTGGGGAAATCACGTCGCCAAAGCAAATCTCGGTCAGGCCCTCGTCACAGGTGACAAGATCGCCAATAACCGCGCCCAGCTAGAACAGACGATCGAGGCCGACGTGCGAAATTCGCTCCAGGCCCTTCGCTCCGCCGAATCCCGCCTCGAATCCACCACCGCCGCCCGCGCCGCCGCCGAAGAATTATATGCGAGCGAGGATCGCCAGTTCCGTGCCGGAACGACCACGTTTTACCTCGTCGCCCAACGCCAAACCGACCTCCTAACAGCACGCGGCCGCGAACTCCAGGCCCGCACCGACCTCAATAAAGCCATCTCCATATTCCACCGCTCGATCGGCACGACGCTGACGGTCAATAATGTAACTGTCTCGAAATAGCAGCTCTATTTTCCGTTGTTCGTTTTCGCATTCCGTGCTACCTTATCGGTGAATTCCTTTTCACCCATGAACACTCTTTACTACGGCGATAATCTGAATATCCTGAAACGGTATATTGGCACTGAGTCGGTTGATCTTGTTTATCTCGATCCGCCGTTCAATTCGAACCGCAACTACAACGTGCTTTTCAAAGACGAGAGCGGGCTTGAGGCCGACTCGCAGATCATGGCTTTCGAAGGCATTGGAAAGGTGCGGCCTCGACCTACGACGACCTCATCGTCGAAGGAGATAGTTCCGAATTGCTCCAGGCGTTTCGCTCCTTCATCGGCGAAAACCAGATGATGGCCTATCTCGTAATGATGGCCGTCCGCCTAAACTTGGAATTGATTAAGGCTGCCGTGGGGTCGCAATACTTACGTTTGATTTTTTATGCGACCATTAGAGGTGTCGTATAGTTACTTACAGAAGAGGATAAATGAGAATGAAAAAAGAAAACAACCCATGCCTGCAATGCGTATTGCTGGCTTCAATCGTAGTAATAATTCTGCTCGGGGCGAGAGTTGCGACTTTCGCTCAAACGGACACAGGCAAGCCATACGGGACGCGGGACCCGCGAACTTGCGCCGACACGAAACAACCGACGCGCGGGGCGATGACGACGGCATTGGCGACCAAATATGTCATCTGTAGTCAGGAACACGTTGAAGGCGGGAATTTGTATCTCGCCGAAGATTTAACCCTTCAACTCGGCGGTGCAGTTCCATACAACGCGCTGAACTTTCCATACGCGCATGATATTGACCCGAAAGCGCCCGTCTATCCGATTCGTGCCAGCTATAAATCATATCAATGCAGCGCAATATCCGAAATTATGCAAAATAAGGGATATAACTGCAACATATACCCCAGACCACAGGCAACCGGCGTGTGTCTGAAAACCACATTTGGTGACTGGAGCTGCATGATAACGAGCGCCGACCTCGACGTGCTGAAAGGGGAACATAATATGCCGCCGCCGGGCAAAGCAAAGACAGATGCGGCTGATAAAGACAAACCGACCGCCGCCGCGAAAAACGGTAATCAGACAGGTGGTAACCAAGCGGCTGCGAACAAGGACGGAAACGAAAACGGGCTGCCGACGCCGGACTTTTCCGAAATGGAAAAATTCTTTGACATCAGCAAATCTGAATACAGCACTGCCGACAGAAGGTTAAATTTTATCGGCAAAATGACGAAGAAGATCAATGGGAATGACTTTGTGATTAATTATTATGATGAGGACGGTGTTAAGGTAATTCCCGAAAATCTTGTTGTCTGGGGGGGCAGTATTTTCGACGAACTCGGCATACCTGCAAGGTTTTACGCCTCCTTGCCACCCGAATCGAAATGGAAATTCGTTAAAAAGGTTGTAATTACCAGACACATATATTAAGAAACAAACTTGGAAAATCGTGTTGCCGTTCGCTAAGTTGTCGAGATCCTGGAACAAGTACGGCCTTTGGGCGGGAAGATGGACGGGCGAACGGGCACGACGGGCTCGGACAAAGGCATCGACGGCCTCGACGGCATCGAGGCTTTTGTTGACGACAATTCGGGCAAAGCAAAACAAGTCATCGTCCCGGTCAAAAGCGGCCACGTCAAATCCGGCGACATCCGCGACCTGCTCCGATCTCATCCCGCGACAGGCGACAAGGTTTCCGAAATGCTTCAGGCCTTTCGCTCGTTCATCGGCGAAAACCAGATGATGGCCTATCTCGTGACGATCGCCGTCTGCCTTTGCCTCCATTAAAGCTGCCGCATGCAGCTCAATATGTTATGATCCAATATCTTTTTTATTGGAGGATAAGTATGAAGCACATTTTTCTAATCGGCTTGGTTCTTTTCGCTGTTCTTCTTGATGGTTGCGGAGGGGGAAAGTCGATCGTCGGCAAATACAAAAACGTCAATTCGGAATATGGCGATTACGTCGAATTTACGAGTGATGGTCAAGCCGTTTTCTATAACAAAGGTCTCAAACCGCAGCGCGGAACTTATACGGCCGATGCCATCAAATCTCCTATGTCTCTCGACATGAAAATGAGCGAAAAGGAGAAGTTTGCTGCAATTTACAAGTTCGAAGGGGACGATTTGGTTATCAGGATGTCGACGGATGACAAACTTGCTGATAAACGCCTAAGCGATTGGGATACGATGCCGGAAGGTTATAAAACTAAAAGGTATGCGCGCGTAGGCGGCTCAATACCGGCAGAGTATCAAACAGGAACTTCATCCCCTTAAAAAGTCGAAGTAGAAAAAAATCATTCGTTACGATTAAGAGATTGATAGAGTAAAGTAACGACGCGGCTAACAGTTCAAAGGATGTGAGGGCGATACAGCGACTTTTATTTCCGCCTTGTCTTCCTACGCTTGCTGCGATTGTGGCGGTTTCGCCCCACGTCATCGAAACCTTTGGCGAGTTGGCAAAAAAGGTTCGGACGAAGGGATCGACGGCATCAAGGTTTTTATTGACGACAATTCGGGAAAAGCAAAACTCGTCATCGTCCAGGTCAAAAGCGGCCACGTCAACCCCGGCGACATCCGCGACCTCGTCGGAACCGTTGAGCGCGAAGGCGGCGCCATCGGCGTGTTCATAACCCTGGAAAAAGCATCATCCCACATGACCGACGAAGCCACCTCAGCCGGTTTCTTCACCTCCGAACACTTCGGCAAGTTCCCGCGAATCCAAATCCTAACTGTCGAAGAACTCCTGGCCCAAGTAGACATGCCGCAGTCAGTGCCACTCTCTTGCTAAAAATATCGGTTAATGCGACACTTGCGGTGAATTAAACTGGCACCCATGAACACTCACAACTCACGGCGATAATCTGAATATTTTGCGGCGGAATATTCGGGGACGAGTCGGTTGATCTCAACAGATAATCCTGTGTTAGTGCGCCAACGTACATACAGGCTTTCACGTCAAGTCTATGCTCAGTCTATGACTCCGACTGACCTCATCATTTCTCAACGTATCGCCGAGCATCTTATAAACTACCCTCTCGCCGAACCGAGTGACGAAGCTGCACCGTCCGATCAACTGCTAAATGATGTTTTAGATCACCTCCGGATGTACTATCCCGGCGCTTATAGCCATTTTATCCCTCCGATTCCACCCGCTGAATAAAACAATCAACATAAGAGCGATCAATTTCTCGTTGTCCGTTTATCGCGTTTCGTGCTAAAGTTTGCGGTGAATTCCTTATTCACCCATGAACACTCTTTACTACGGCGATAATCTGAATATTTTGCGGCGGTATATCAAGGACGACTCGGTCGATCTTGTTTATCTCGACCCGCCGTTCAATTCGAACCGTGGGCTACAACGTACTTTTCAAAGACGAGAGCGGACTTGAGGCCGATTCGCTAGAGTGGCTTTCCGCAGACACGTGGCATTGGAAAGGTGCGGCATCGACCTACGACGATCTCATCATGACAGGCGACAAGGTTTCCGAAATGCTCCAGGCCTTTCGCTCCTTCATCGGCGAAAACCAGATGATGGCCTATCTCGTGATGATGGTCGTCCGCCTAAAGGAACTCCACCGCGTCCTCAAGCCGACCGGCCGCCTCTATCTCCATTGCGACCCGACCGCTTTGCATTAATTAAAGATACTGCTCGATACAATTTCGGAGCGAAGAACCTCAGAATGTAATAACATGGAAGCTCTCTGGACAAAGAAATACTCATATATACATTATTTTAAGGGGAATTAACAATGAAAAAACAAACCCATCAACGTCTTCAAACGATTTTGCTGGCAACAATCACAACCATCATTCTGTTCAGCGCGTTCGCTTCGGCTTTTGCTCAAGACGCCCCGAAATTTAAAGTCGGCGATCGGGTTAAGGCTTCCGGCAACGCTGCTCCAGGAACTGTGGTAAAAATCGAACCGAGCGAACCGGGATGGCTTTACGTAAAGTTCGACGATGTATCGTACGTGGGTGAGGTGTTAGTTGAGAAGTGCGTCCTGCTCGACGCGAAAGACAAACCTGTTACCAATAATAATGCCGCGCCGCCAAACGAAACAAAACAAACAGACGCGAAAAATGAACGGCAAGACGCCCCAAATGTTGGCGGCGAGTTCAAGGTCGGGGATCGTGTGAAAGTTCGCACGTTTAGTGCGGATGAAAACCTGCGGCCATGCACTATCACCTTAGGTTTGGCATCCAATCGGTATGGAGTCAGGTGTGACCCGTGGAAAACACTTTCCTATATGGATTACACCGTACTGCCCGAATGGGTGTTTCCGTGGGCTGGCGCGACCGCCGCACCGGAGCTCGAATGCTCATTCGATGCGCCCGCCGGAACGGTTTCCAAAACCGCCGCACCTTCCGCCCAGCTATTCAAGCGTGTGATCTACGATCGATTTGCGGACGACGTGAGATCGAAACATGGAGCGGACGTGCGATTCGGTGTGCAGTTCACGACATTTCAAATGGGAACGCCGTTTAAGAATGTTATGACCGGACACGGGTTGCTCAGAAGTTCAGTGCCGCAAAACGCGATGTATTATCCGGTAAAAGCGCAATTCAAGGAGTGCCGTGAGGTGATTACCGGTGATTACAATAGCTTTCGCCTCACCAAAGAAAATTTCGGCTGTTACAAAGACAGCTTCGGCGATTGGGTGTGCGGAACTGATGGCGGGTCGGAATTTTTAGAACAGAAGGACGTGCCGAAGAAACCGTAGGTGAAAATCGGCTGTCGCGCAAAAGTGATTTCGCCGAACGCGGCAGCCGAGCAAATCATTGCACGTCGACAGCATCAAGGTCTTTGTTGACGATAATTCTGGCAAAGCAAAACGCGTAATTGTCCAGGTCAAGAGCGGTCACGTCAAATCCTGCGACATCCGCGACCTAGTCGGAACCCTAGACCGCGACAGGCGACAAGGTTTCTGAAATGCTCCAGGCGTTTCGCTCCTTCATCGGCGAAAACCAGATGATGGCCTATCCCGTAGTGATGGCCGTCCGCCTAAAACTTGGGTTCGATGAACGCTGTCGAGTGTTGCACAGCTTGATGGCCAGATTTTTTTTGCAAAGATGATAGAGGTCGAATAACTTCTTCTCAGATAGATTGGTTCTGGAATGTTTCCAGACGGAGACCAAAAATGAGTGTTATCAAGAACGATTCGGGATACACACAAAAGACGAGTGTTATGCGGAATCATTCCGCACAATCATAAGTTGGGCGGCTTTCCGTTGATAAATGATGTTTGATTTACCGCTACAGATAGCTGTCGTATTGCGTGATTTTAAGCCGAGTTGGTTCGTCGCTGGCGGTTGGGCTATAGACTTGTTTCTTGAAAAAGAAACTCGCCGCCATCAAGATATTGAGATTGCTATCCTCCGCAAAGACCAAGCGCCTTTGCAGGACTACTTCGACGGTTGGCTTTTGCGAAAAATTGTTAGTGGAGAGCCGCTTGCTTGGCATCGGGGCGAATGGCTGACGCTGCCGATTCACGAAGTCCATTGTTACAACGAAACAGCACAACCACCGCAGATTGAAATTCTACTTAACGAATCGAATGAAACCGAATGGCTTTACCGCAGAAACGAAAACATTCGACGGTCATTGGTTAAAATTCAACTTGAGTCAAGCGCGGGCGTAAAGTTTTTATGTCCGGAAATTGTTTTGCTTTACAAGTCGAAGAATCCGAGAGCGAAAGATGAGCGAGATTTTCAAGCTGTCGTTAAACGTCTTGACGCGGAGCGAAAGGAGTGGCTGAAGGATGCAATCAAAGTTTGCAATTCAGAACATCATTGGTTACGAAGTCTTTGAAACCCAAACCGCCGCTCAACAAATCATTGGACGTGAGAAAGGCATCGACGGCATCAAGGTTTTTGTTGACGACAATTCGGGCAAAGCAAAACGCGTCATTGTCCAGGTCAAAAGCGGCCACGTCAAATCCGGCGACATCCGCGACCTCGTCGGAATCGTTGAGCGCGAAGGCGCCGCCATCGGAGTTTTCATGACCTTAGAAAAAGCAACATCCCACATGACCGACGAAGCGGCCTCAGCCGGTTTCTTCACCTCCGAACACTTCGGCAAGTTTCCGCGAATCCAAATCCTAACTGTCGAAGAACTCCTGGCCCAAGTAGACATGCCGCAGTCAGTGCCACTCTCTTGCTAACAATATCGGTTAATGCGACACTTGCGGTGGATTAAACTGTCACCCGTGAACACTCTTTACTACGGCGATAATCTGAATATTGTGCGGCGGTATATCCGGGACGAGTCGGTTGATCTCGTATATCTCGATCCTCCGTTCAATTCAAACCGCAACTTCAGCGTGCTGTTCAAAGACGCGAACGGGCTCGAAGCCGACTCGCAGATCATGGGTTTCGAAGACACGTGGCATTGGAAAGGTGCGGCCTCGACCTATGACGATCTCATCCTCGACGGCGATAAGGTTTCCGAAATGCTTCATGCGTTTCGCTCCTTCATCGGCGAAAACCAGATGATGGCCTATCTAGTGATGGCCGTCCGCCTAAACTTAGAGTTGTTTTGCTAAAGTTAGAGCAGCCATATATCCTATTTTCAGTCAAAACATTGTTATCGGGAGCGATTCAAGATAGGACGCGAAATTTGAGTCTTATCACCATTGATTCGGGAGAATACACGAAACGTTAATGTTATCTGGAACCATTCCGCTCAATCATAAGTTAGATTTACTTTTGACAGTGCGTAATCTTGAGAAGTGAAAACCGATAATCGTAACTTTAGCTTAACTCGAAGCGTTATTTAACAATTTCTGCGCTCGGAGGTAAATATGTTCTGTCCTAATTGCGGAAGCAAAAACTCTACGCAACAAAAGTTTTGTCGTTCTTGCGGCTTGAGTCTGGAGAAAACCGCGCAGTCGCTTGTCGAACAGATTCCAGCAAAGATTGACCAAAGCCTTGATAGGCGAAAAGAGAAACTTGAACGCTTTGGCGTTATTGCTTTGGGTTGTCTCGGGGTTGTCGGTGTGGGAGCTTTGATTTATATGACAATTTTCGACATGATGCTGAAGCAAGGTAAAATCCTTGGCGGACTTGCATTTTTAACGATTGTCATTTGCGGACTTTTAGCAGCATTCTTTTTCAAGTATGCCAACTATCTGAAAGAGACGGCTGTCAAGAATCGGTTACAGCCGCCGGAAGAGATGCGGGAATATGAAACGCCCACAAAACTTCTCAACGACTCGTATCTTGAACCGATACCGAGTGTAACAGAACGAACCACCGAGTTGTTGTATGTAGAGAAAAAAAAAGATAATGAAGCGACTTGAACGGCGGGAGTAAATCTGACAAATCAATGGACGTGAGGGCGAAACAGCGACTTTGTTATTTAATTTGTCCGTTAAACTCGTGTTGCGTGAATTCAGTTTCGCCCCACGTCAACTCAATCATTGGACGCACGGGCAAGAAAGGTTCGGACAAAGGCATCGACGGCATCAAGGTTTTTGTTGACGACAATTCGGGCAAAGCAAAACGCGTCATCGTCCAGGTCAAAAGCGGCCACGTCAAATCCGGCGACATCCGCGACCTGCGCCGATCTCATCCCGCGACAGGCGACAAGGTTTCCGAAATGCTCCAGGCGTTTCGCCCCTTCATCGGCGAAAACCAGATGATGGCCTATCTCGTAGTGATGGCCGTCCGCCTAAACTTGGATTCGGCTAAGGCTGCCGCGCAGTCGAAACGGTTTATGTTCAAATTTTTTGCAAAGGCGATAGAGGTCGTATATATTCATTCAAGATATGAGGTTGTTATCTTGATCGTTCCTGTTAATACGCGAAATTTGAGTATTATCAGGGACGATTCGTGACCCAACGCTTAATTTGAGTCTTATGCCGAATGAATC
Organism: Pyrinomonadales bacterium; assembly: GCA_038227175.1. Lineage (GTDB taxonomy): Bacteria > Acidobacteriota > Blastocatellia > Pyrinomonadales > Pyrinomonadaceae > OLB17. The sequence continues at coordinate 138,327 of JBBRPZ010000011.1, forward strand.
GGTAAAATTACGTTCGGCGGCTTTCTAATTTCGGTTAAGGAGAATCAGGATGAAAAAACAAACAACTCTTCGTTCGGTCAAATTGCTGTCCCTGGCATTCGTCACGGCAATCACAATTATTGTCGGAGCAGGCGTTTCGGCGAAGGCGCAGGGCCAAGCTAAATTCAAAGTCGACGACCGCGTTGAGTGTGATAATTCGGGATCAGGAACATATTGGCGTGCCGGGACAGTCGTTCCTTTTCAGGAAGGCGACATGTATAACGGATACAAGCCTGACTCGGGCTATTATTACCGCTTGAAAATTGATGGTTCGAGCTTGGACTCTTGGGTTTGTAAAGCCGCATCAATGCGCCCGCTCGCCACAACAAACAACGGCAAAAATAATGACACCGACAAAAAGGCCGACACCAAAACCAATTCCAATGCGGATAATTTGGCTGACCGGGAGATTTTGGATTGCGATTTCAAACAGCCGCCAGCGAAAAATGGTTCCGCGCCACCGCCCGAACTTGCCAAGAAGTTGATTCGCTGTCTACTTGAAAGGCCCGCGAACCCCGGGATGGATGGAGCCGTGACCGTTGACATCAACGAGTTTCAGATCGGCAAGCCGCGGCCATGGAGAATCCGAGAGGATACGGGCAGCGCCGACCAGAATACAATCGTATATCCGATTCTCGTTTCTGACACATGGAAAACTTTCTTTCGCACTCGGACACAAGTGATTGAGAGCACCACTTACTATAACTGCTTTGTGAACTCATTAAATAAGTGGACATGCGGACTTGCTAAGCGAGTTAAAGAAGGTGAAACCAAGTCTATCCCCAGACATTGAGGGCGGAAATTCAGGGTTGCGCGTAGCGGTTTCGCCCGCGTCAATTCAATCGTTACCTTTATTAAACTCAATCTCGCTGACCATACGCTATAGTTTATCTGGTGCGGACGTTCCCAAAAGACTAGTGCGTATGATTTTCACCGACGACAATTCGGGCTAAGCAAAACCCGTCATTGTCCAGGTCAAAAGCGGCCACGTCGGCGACATCCGCGACCTCGTCGGAACCCTCGAGCGCGAAGGCGGAGCGATTGGCGTTTTCATAACCTTGGAAAAATCAACGTCACACATGGACGACGAAGCCGCCTCAGCCGGTTTCTTCACCTCCGAACACTTCGGCAAGTTTCCGCGAATACAAATTCTAACTATAGAAGATTTGCTCGCCGGCAAAACCCTCCAAATGCCGCCGTCACTAGAACGGACATTCAAACAAGCCGAAAGGGTTTTGCCAGTGAACGATGAACAGAGAGGGCTTGAATTCGAGTGAACAAGGGCAGACCAAATCATCAGGAGGACTCACCGAGTCGCAAGAAGGTCGTACTTGTACCGATCGACGCCGAAAAGCTAGGAATCAAGGAGCTGCCTCTCACCAATGTTCCGTTAATCAATCATTTGCAGGAATGCGCAGAGTCTTACAGGTTGATTAATGACGAGGTATTCTGTCTCCTCTGCAAACATAATCGCATTGGTGAACCAATAACAGCGCTCAATTCGACTGGTACGGCCAAGCATCTGAGCTTTTAACGATACTCTTGCAACGAGCTGTTCTAGGAACCGAATCATTCCTTTCGTGCATCGTTCTACACGAGATCGTGCAAAGAAGTTTGGTTACGGAGACTACGCGAGAGCATATTCTAAATCCATTTTCGATCAAGGGTCGCGGTGGAACAGCGGAGAAATACTACAACAAGCTTCCGGCGCTAGTTGATCCAAGCTACAGCTTGAAGATATCTGATCCAGTCCTATGGAATGAGGTGCAGGTTTTTTACAACGGAACGCGTAACAAGATTTTCCATGGATATCTGCTGAACACCAGTGATCCCAAAGTGCTTCAGCCCTATTTTGAGCTATTTCGGCGGCTCTTCCTGTGGATGGATACTTGGTTTGAGGACAAGCATGACGGAATTCTGCAGATTCGAATTAAACGATACTGGCCCGGCATCGGAGACCCTTGACGTACTTAGGTGAGGCGAGTTGATCTGAAAACAAAGGCCGCTGACCCACTGAAAGCGAAAATCCCGCCAAAGGCCTGTAAATACTGACTAATACGCGATTGTGGTTAGTAAATCGTTAGTCGTTAATCGTGAATAGCGGGGCAATTTGGGGGTTTTGTTTATAAACAAAGGGACTTTGTCGGTAAACAAAGGAGCTTTGTAGATAATCAAAATGGCTTTGTCGGTAAACAAAGAGGCTTTGTCGGCAAACAAAATGCCTTTGTAGGCAAACAAAATGGCTTTGTAGGTAAGCAAAGCGACGAACAAGGGTTTGTTTGCCGTGAAGTAGATAAACAAAGCCGTTTTTCAAGGTTGAAATCTTTCGTTAAATCGGTGTAAAATTCTGCCTCGAACTGAGAGTTGCTTTCCCGCAGCCTTCCCGCTTTACCCGAATGCTGTCGGCCAACGGCCTTCGGATCGCAGATCAATAAAATTATAAAAAGATAGGAGGATAGTTATGTCATTAAGAGTTTCGCTTGGCTTTGCCAGGCTGTCGGACACGGAGCTTGATAATTTTTCGCAGGCTGGAATCAATGAAATCACGGGTAACGCCGCCTATCCGACGCCGCCCGTTCTGGCTGCCAAGTGTCTTCTCGGGCGATTCGCAACATGTAACCTTTAACGGCCTCACGCCGGGCACAGCTTACACCATCGAAGTCCGCGCCCTCGGCGGCCTGACCGGCCAATCCGACTGGAGCGACCCAAGCTCGCATATGTCGATGTAGTGAGTAAGTGGATGAAAGAGCGGCGGTTGATGTTTTGCGTCAACCGGCGAAATAAAACCTGACCCTAATTATTTCGAGTCCTGACCTCTGACGGCCCCGGCCTGCGAAATGCGACTGTTTCGATCACCGATTCAAACGGCGTAGTTCGAATAGCAACTGGAACGATTGAGCTAACCTTTTTCCTTCTTTGAGACAATATTTTGCCAAGCGGTCTTGAGAGCCTGACGCACGGCCGTTTCGTCGGCGTCGGCGAGTGTAATGATCGTCGCACCGCCGTCGCCCCATTTACCGGACGCCGGTTTGAATGTCGGTTCCATTCGCAGATAATTCTGCTGCTGTTCGGGGGTGAGCTTTGCCATTCCCCAATCCAGATCGGGGCCGAGCGTCGCGAATATCTTGCCGCCGACTCGGAAATCAGGGTGATTCATATGCGACCGCTCTTCCGTTTCAGGAAAGCTGAGGGCGATCTCGCGAAATTCGTCTGCGGTCATACTCGTGAATCGTAAATCGTGAATCGTGAATTGTAAAGCGAGATTTTAACCCAGCGATCGTAGAGGACGCAGAGAGGACAAAAAAGGCGTCGGAAGGGGCAGTTCCGGCGCCGTAGTTTTTGGGAGAAAAGCGTTAGTTAGAGTTTGAAACCGCCGCGGGTCAGCATTGTTTCGAAGCTGCCTTTGTCGACGGCCTTCATATATGCGTCCATTGGCTCGACGTCTCCGCTTTGAACGTGTGCGAAGAGAGCGTCGTTGAGCATGACCATGCCGAGGTTTTTGCCGGTCTGCATTGCGGACGGTATTTGGAATGTTTTGCCTTCGCGGATGAGGTTGCTGATGGCGGGCGTGACGATCAGGATTTCGAGAGCGGCGACGCGGCCTCCGCCTTTTTTTGGCAGCAGGGTCTGGGCGATGACGCCTTTTAACGATTCCGAAAGCATCACGCGGATCTGTTGCTGGCGGTCGGCGGGGAATTGGTCGATTATGCGGTCAACCGTCGAAGCGGCGGTCGTTGTATGCAGCGTACCGAAAACGAGATGCCCCGTTTCGGCGGTCTCGATGGCGATCGAGATAGTTTCGAGGTCGCGCATTTCGCCGACAAGGACGATGTCCGGGTCTTCGCGCAGGGCGGCGCGCAGGGCGTTCTTGAACGAATCCGTGTGGTTGTGAACCTCGCGCTGGTTGACGAGGCATTTCTGGTTGTCGTGGACAAATTCGATCGGGTCTTCGATCGTGATGATGTGATCCTCACGATTTTTGTTGATCGAATCGACCATTGCGCAGAGTGTCGTGGATTTGCCCGAACCGGTCGGTCCGGTGACGACTACGAGCCCTTTGGACATCTGGCAGAGGTCCATGATGGCCCTGGACAAATTCAGCTGCTCGGCGGTCAGGATCTTCGACGGGATGATGCGGAAAACGGCTCCCATGCCCTTGCGATCCATGTAGACGTTGCAGCGAAAACGAGCGAGGCCCGGTATCTCATACGCAAAATCGGTGTCGTTCCTCTCCGCAAATTCTTCCTGATTGCGGGCCGGCATGATCGATGTCAGCAGGGCACGCATGGTGTCGGGTGTCAGAACGGCTTCGCCTTCCTGGAGCAGTTTGATCTTGCCGTCCTTACGAACCATCGGCGGCACGCTGACGGACATGTGCAGGTCGGACGCACCGATCTCGGCCATTTTGTTAAAAAAGACATCCATTCGTGCCTGCATCGGTGCATTGGTGCTGGCCGGAACAAAGGCGGCTTCGGCCGGTGGTTGTGGGGCCGCTTGGGGAACTGGCGATAATGCCGGAACCGGTTGAGGCTGATAGACGGGCGGCTCGAACGCCGATTCCGACGGCGGGACGTATTCGCCAAAATCGCGGCCACTGAGCGGGAGGTCGGTGGCCGTGTCGGAGAAAACAGTCTGATACTCAGGATCGTTGACCGAAACAACCTCGATCTCAGGGCCGTCAGAACTTGGAAAATACTCGGCGGCCGACTCCTGTTCTTCGATCAGCAGATCGGTCAGGGTTGATGTTTCGGCCGATTCGGCCGTGTTCAAGTCAAAGGCCGCAGACGAGCTTTCGAGATCATATGAGACCTGAAATTCTGGCTCCGGTGCAGGCTGCGGCTCGGTTTCAAAAACCGGCTCAGGCTCCGGAACCGCGACGGGCTCGGAATACGGTGTGCCAAGCTCGGCCGTGTACGCCCTGGGAGTTGGCGGCAGCGGCTGCGGTATGCGGATCGAGCCATCCGAATCCCCAAGCAACGGGCGGATCGTAACGTTAAACCCGACCGAAGATTTTTGGACGGTGAAATTGAAATTGCCCAAATTATGGGCGTGCACAAACTCGATCTCGGTGTTATGCGGCAACGCCGATTTCACGTCCGGCGGTATCAACGGAAACACCATCGTGCTGATCTGCGTACCCAACAGCGGCACATTGGCCACGTCCCTGGTACGATTTTCCGCGACCATATACGGGTTTTTGTTGGGCTCGAGATGCAACTCGTCGCTGCACGACGAGAGAAGGGTTTGGAGGTATTCGTTTAACTTTTCCATATTTTGGGATGGGAGATTCAAACGCGAAGACTCGCTCGTAAGATTATGGTAAGGGTGGAGCAGGAATAGCTCACTGCTAAGAATAACACAGTTGAACTTTGTTTGTAAGTCTTTTTTACTTCGGCTGCCAATTTTCCCAAAGACCGGGTTTTGGCTCGTATGGGACGGGATATAGGTCCTTAATCGTACACTTCTGGATCTTGGGGAAAGTCCAACCGTGCTTCCACTGAATATATTGCATCAAAAGTACGGTCGTTTCCGGAGTTCCATGAAACCAGATGAGATGCCGGCAGGTGCCGCACGGCGGGGTGCCATGCTCCTGAACCTCAGGGACGGGGTCGGCAACGACAATGTGTTTTATCCTGGCAGAATAGGATTCATGCAATACCATAGCCGCCATAGCGCAGCGCTCTCCACAAACCGTAGCTTGTGCGATATTCGGTTCGTAACTGGCACCATCGTAAAAATTCCCACTATCCGACATAAGGAACGAGTAAAGTGTGTCCTGGCCGCCGTTTTGGTGACGCATCGTATTATATTTCACGATCATCTCCTTGGAATATTCGATCAGCCTATTTTCCTCAGGTGAAATGTCTGGATCATGCGTCATATCTTTACACCGTGACTGATTCGCGATACTCGCCCCAGACGGTTCTCAGCCGGTTGCTGATCTCGCCGACGGTGACCTCGGCTTCGACGGCTGTGAGGATGCGGGGGAGCAGGTTTTCAGTACCTTGAGCGGCTTCTTCGATAGCGTTTAAGGCATTTTCGGCATTTTCGGCATTTCGCCTTGCGCGGATCGCCTGCAATCGGGCTACCTGGTCGCGTTCGATCTGGGCGTCAATGCGCAGCACCGGGATCGGGGCTTCGTCGGTCTGGAAGCGGTTGACGCCGACAACTATGGCGTCGCCGGTTTCGACGGAGCGTTGGTATTGGTAGGCGGCTTCCTGGATCTCGCCCTGGACATAGCCGGTCTCGATAGCGCGGAGCATACCGCCCATTGCGTCGATCTTTTCGATATATTCGACAGCGGCTTTTTCGAGTTGAGTCGTCAATTCTTCGATGGCGTAGCTGCCTGCGAGCGGATCGACTGTGTCGGCGACCCCGGATTCGTGGGCAATTACTTGCTGCGTCCGAAGGGCGATGCGTGCGGCATTTTCGGTCGGCAAGCCCAACGCTTCGTCGAGGGAATTTGTGTGCAAACTCTGTGTTCCGCCAAGCACGGCGGCGAGTGCCTGAATGGTCGTGCGGACGACGTTAACCTCCGGTTGCTGCGCGGTAAGCGTTGAACCGGCGGTTTGCGTGTGAAAACGCAGCGTCAATGATTTCTGGTCTTTTGCCCCGAAGCGATCCTTCATTATCCGGGCCCACAGTCGGCGGGCCGCACGGAATTTGCAGATCTCCTCGATCAGATTGTTGTGCGAATTAAAAAAGAACGAGAGCCGCGGAGCAAAATCGTCGACCTTGAGACCGACGCTGATCGCCGCGTCGACATAACAAATGCCGTCGGCGAGCGTAAACGCCAGCTCCTGTGCTGCGGTCGAGCCGGCCTCGCGGATGTGATAGCCGGAGATCGAGATCGTGTTCCAATTCGGCACCTCGGCGGCACAATACGCGAACGTGTCGGTGATCAATCTTAAGCTTGGTTTCGGTGGATAAATGTATGTGCCGCGGGCGATGTATTCCTTAAGAATATCGTTCTGGATCGTGCCGCTGATCTTGTCGAAACCGATATTTTGCTTTTTCGCGACCGCGAGATAAAGACACAAAAGCGTTGACGCCGTTGAGTTTATCGTCATCGACGTCGAAACTTTGTCGAGCGGAATGCCGTCAAGCAGTGTCAGCATATCGTCGAGGCTGTCGATAGCGACGCCGACCTTGCCAACCTCGCCGGCCGCGAGAGGATCGTCCGAATCAAGCCCGATCTGCGTTGGCAGATCAAAAGCCACACTCAGCCCGGTCGTTCCCTGCGACAGTAGATATTTGTAACGCTCATTCGATTCCTCAGCCGTTGCAAAACCGGCATACTGCCGCATGGTCCAAAACCGCCCGCGATACAGATTTGCCCGCACACCACGAGTGTACGGAAACTCGCCTGGAGCACCGAGGTCGTCGGCATAATTTACGGGTTTTGTGTTTTCAGGATTAAAGTCACTGGGCAGTTCGATACCCGATGAGGTTTCAAATTTTTCTCGACGTTCCACCATGTGGTCAGTAGATTAGCATACGCCCTAAACTCTCGGTAAGCACTATCGTTACAAAACAACAAGATTCGCGTTAGTTGCCGCCTTGACCGCATTTATTGTGATTCGTGTGTCAAAAGTAACAATTCTACCTTTCCTACTGACCGCAAGTGCCAAAAGGTAAATGTCAGTGAGCTGTTTGGGGCCAAGTATTGCTGTTGCGAAAATAATCGAATCGTCAAGTATGGAAAGATCGTCCGCCCAGAAGATATGGTTGGTCGCGCGGATATTTTCAATGATCAGCGACCTAAACTCCAGGAGAGGATATTTAATGACTTCGCTATAGCCGGGATTTGTGAGAATCCTTAGTACCGCGTTTTCGATCAGTGGACAAGTCGCCCACCCATTTGGCGAATTCGATTTGCCGTGATCTGTTTGACGCCCAATATATGCTAATTTAAGTCTCGTTTCTCGATTGTCAGAAAACGAACTTATGAATTTTGGCTGTTACATGTTGGTCGGTATCGTCGTGTTTATCGTCATGCTGGCGTTGTGGTCACGCAAAAGCCGAAAGGGCGTGAGTCTGTTCTACCAGAAATACGCAATGTTTACGGCGACCGACCCGCCGCAAAATGTTCGCGATGCGATTGGCGTTAAAGACCCGATGTGCCTTAAAGGCAGCCTGGTCCCGAATTCTGGCGGCGAAGTACCTTTTTACTGGTGGGAATGGTCCTCTTCGTCGATGATCAGTACCGGCCAAAGCATTCAGCACACGATCTCATGTTTTCTTGCCATTTCGTTCCCGCCAAACGCGGTCAGCGAAAAATTTGAACAGATCGCGATCCGCGAAAAAGACGCCAAAAGGAGTCTTTTGAAAAAGCTAAAGAGTATTTATGCTCTCGACTTTAGAAAACCCACCCGTGTAGAAAAGCTGGCGGACGGTGCTTTTGTGATCTTTTGGCAGATCGTCCAGCGGCCGGAGGTGATGGAAGACAAAATAACATGGCTGAAAAATAATCTGTCTGTGCCTGCGGTAACAACGATCCCGCAACCTTCTGCACCGCAACCGCAACCGAAAGCTCCGGTTATGATTCAAAAGAGCCCCAAGCCCCCTACAAACGCGAAAGCTATCTTTTACAAAAATTGCACTTATGCGGAACTCTGCCGAACACTCAGCGCCGCGTGGCCCAGCCTTGAGTTGGAGCTTCACCACGAAGGTCCTAAACTGGATAAAGAAGGGTGGGACTATTTTGACTACGACGCAATTTTAGGCGATTCGACTCAGCCAAACGATGTCGCCTTTTGGTTGACCGATGAGACCTATGCCGAGACCGCCGTTAGACTATTCTCCGATCAATACGGTGGACGTGCGTACATAAATCGCGGCGGCTATTCGGTCGAGACCCGCGAAACGATCGAATATTGCAACGACCCTTTCATGCTGCCGATGAATAAATACAGCTACGGAGAATTTAAGCGGCTGGCTGTCGAGCGCTGGCCAAATCTCACGATCGAGCTATACGACGTTTCGCCGTACCACGGCGTTCTGACCTCTGGATATCCCGAATTGCCGGCCGATTTTGATATGACCACATTGACGGCGGTTGGCGATCCGCTGCACGATTATATTTACATTTGTGATTGGAGAGATTCGCTAAAACGCGGCAAGATCGGAGCCTCGATCAAAAATAACCGGCTCGGGACGCTTTGCAGCGGCAATGAGGTCAACCAGCGATTAAAGGATTACGAGGCGGCCACAGCTTGAACCACTTTAATTATTTCACCGACCCCCCTGAGACAAAAAACTGCCCTGGGCAACAAAACCCGGGGCGGAAAGGCGGCCAAGATCAATTGAAAACCGGCCTGATTATCCGAAGATCAAAAAGAGAAGTTGGGGGCGATACGCTGAATTACCTAGAAAAAATTTCTAACAAGTTTTCAGCCTTGTTTACAAGGCTTTCCGCCTTCTAGGCGGTGCGTAGCCACGTTCGTTTACGGCGTGGTAATGGATGTTTGAATTCGATATAGGACGTTTCAACGTCCTTCTATTCGTTTGGCTTAAGCCGCCGATTTTAAGCCCGTTGAAACGGGCTAGCAGTATTTTTTTCACGACTTGACCACGCCGTAAACGGGCGTGGCTATGTGCCGCCTTCGGCGGAAAGCCCGTTAAAACGGGCTGGAAAGCAGATCGTTCGCATCGCCCAATGCGTAATCCCGGATAAATTACGAGCCACCCGCTATTGTTTAGCGTTCGTGATCATGATCCCGTCATACGTCGAGGTCGAGCGAGTCACGAAGAGCTGCTTGCCGTCGATTGACCAATTAAAGTCTGCGATGGTTGGGGTCGTGGAAATTGTTGAAAGTTTGGGCTTACCTTTCCCATCTACA